>NZ_JAHBGI010000001.1 GCF_018500185.1 Litoribacter ruber
TCTAAACCGTCCCGAAGCGCGCAGCGCTCCTCGGGACATAAACTTCTAACCGCACTCAACTACCAACAGCAACGATTTTGCCGAGGCCGTTGATGTTTTTGGAGAGGGTGGGTGGGGAGCCGGCGTATTCTACTTTGCCGATGCCTTCAATGTTGACATCAAGGTTACCGGAGACGTTTACCGAGATTTTTCCCACGCCCTGCAGGTTGACCCGGGCGTTGTTGGCTCCAAGGGCCAGGCCGTTGAAGACTCCGGCGCCTTCCATTTGCTTGACCAGGAGGTTGGTGCTGCCGGAAAGTTCAATTTTGGCGGCGCCTTGGCTATGGCTGTGCACTTCGTCGGCTACTAGTTCCATTAATACATGAGAGGCTCCCTGTGCGTGTATGGCCAAATAAGGGGTGACAAATGGCTCCACGGTACGTATTCTGCAAGCTCCGCGCACGTTGATTTCTTTGAGCTCGGGGGTGGCAATGTTTATGCGGATGGGGTGGTTTGGCAGAATTTTTTGTTTGTAGGCCAACTTCAGGGTTTGTCCATCTACCCTTAGTCGGATGTGTTCCATGAGATTTTCCTCTGCCTCGATTTCCACATAATAGTCATCTGCCTGGTAGAGTTCAACGATAAAATTATCATCAATTTCCAGGATGTCGAAATGGTCAAAGACAAAGGCCCTGGTGTCAAGTTGACGGTTGCCTTCCACACCCGACTGGGTGCAGCTCCAGAGGGAAATGAGCAACAAGAGGATCGCAAAAGATGTTTTCTTTTTCATTTTTCAATAAGGGATTGCCGCAAGTTAACAAAAAAGTACAAAAAACAATCTTGGAATCGTATAAAGTCGCCGGATTAACCGACTGATATTGAGGTATGATACAAAGTTTACGAAAAAAAATTCTGCATTCCTAACCAATGTCCTATTCAATTGGATAATACATACTTTAGCGCTAATTTTGGTCTCGCCCAGGGCAGGGCCCGATGGGGGCGTATTCATCTCAACCAAAAATACAGATCATGCAGAGAGATCAAGCGATATTTGACCTAATTGACAAAGAGGAAAACCGTCAGAAAACCGGCATAGAGCTAATTGCTTCGGAAAACTTCACCAGCAAGCAGGTGATGGAGGCTGCCGGGAGTGTTTTGACCAATAAATATGCAGAGGGGCTTCCCAAGAAAAGATATTACGGAGGCTGTGAGGTAGTGGATGAAGTGGAGCAGCTGGCCATCGACCGTGCCAAGGAACTTTTCGGCGCCACCTGGGCCAATGTGCAGCCGCACTCCGGTGCGCAGGCCAACGCGGCCGTGTTTTTGGCCTGTCTGAAAGCTGGCGATCCTATTCTGGGTTTTGACCTTTCGCATGGCGGTCACCTTACGCACGGTAGCCCGGTGAACTTTTCGGGGAAACTTTATGTGCCGCATTTCTATGGGGTAGATAAGGAGACCGGCTTGATTGATTATGACATGGTGGAGGCAAAAGCCCGTGAGGTGAAGCCTAAATTGATTATCTGTGGGGCCTCTGCCTATAGCCGCGATTGGGATTATGAGAGTATGAGAGCTATCGCCGACGAGGTGGGTGCCATCTTGCTTGCCGATATTTCCCATCCTTCCGGACTTATCGCCAGAGGCTTGCTTAATGATCCTTTGGACCATTGCCATATCGTGACTACTACCACGCACAAGACTTTAAGAGGTCCGAGAGGCGGGATGATCCTGATGAGAGAGGATTTTGACAACCCGTTTGGCATCAAAACGCCTAAGGGGGAGTTGAGAAAAATGTCGGCCCTTTTGGATTCAGGCGTTTTCCCAGGTACGCAAGGCGGACCTTTGGAGCATATCATAGCTGCCAAAGCCGTGGCATTTGGCGAAGCACTGACTGACGAATACATGGACTATGTAGTCAATGTGAAGAAAAATGCGGCGACCATGGCTGATGCATTTGTTGGAAAAGGATACGAGATCATTTCCGGGGGGACAGACAACCACATGATGTTGATCGATTTGAGAAATAAAAACCTTACTGGAAAGCAGGCAGAGGAAACGTTGGGCAAAGTGGACATCACTATCAACAAAAACATGGTGCCGTTTGACGATAAATCCCCATTTGTGACTTCCGGAATGAGAATCGGTTCCGCAGCGGTGACCACCAGGGGACTTGGCAAGGATGACATGATCAAGACTGTAGATCTTATCGACCGTGCCCTGATGAACCATGACAACGAATCCGAGCTTTCAAAAATAAAACAAGAAGTAAATGACTGGATGATTCAGTTCCCGTTATATTAATAGAGACCGAAGACGCCTGCCTGCCGGTAGGCAGGGAAGACGGGAGACGGAATAAGACCACGGTCCCCATCTCCGGTCTTCGGTCTCCGGACTTAATCACACTTCTAACTTCGTACTCCGTACTTCAAAATGGCACTTGATCAATTGCATGAGGAAGAGGATGCCAATATGTCGTTTTTGGACCATTTGGAGCAGCTGCGTTGGCACCTGCTCCGGTCTATTGCGGCGATATTGGTTTTCACCATAATAGCCTTCCTCTCCAAAAGTATAGTTTTCGGAACCATCATACTTGGCCCTTCCAAAACTGATTTCTTCACCTATAGGATGCTCTGCGAACTGGCAGGCATGCTCAACCTCTCAGCCTTGTGTATAGATGAACTTCCCTTCATCATACAAAGCAGACAGATGACGGGGCAGTTTTCCATGCACGTGACCTCCAGTTTTGTGGTGGGGATCATCGTAGCCTTTCCCTATATATTTTGGGAGGTATGGAAATTCATAGCTCCAGGCCTTTACAGTCAGGAAAGACAGGCAGCCAGAGGGGCAGTGTTCTTTGTGAGCTTGCTGTTTTTCTCCGGTGCGGCTTTCGGCTATTTCATCCTGGCCCCGCTTTCCATTAATTTCCTTTCCAATTACCAGTTGGATCCGACCATTCTCAATGAATTTGACATCACCTCCTACGTATCCACCCTCATCATGCTGGTGCTGGCTTCGGCCATCATGTTCCAGTTGCCGGTGGTGATCTATTTCCTTTCCCGTTCCGGTTTGGTGACTTCAGAGATGCTGAAAGGCTATAGAAGACATGCCATTGTGGGGATTTTGGTGATTGCAGCGGTGATTACTCCTCCGGATGTGATCAGCCAGGTGCTCATAGCGATGCCTATCTTGGTATTGTACGAGGCGGGTATAGTAATTGCCAAGCGATTGGAAAGACAGCGAAAAGAAGAAGCATTAAACTCATAAAACTCCCATTATCATGAAAAAGATAGGCATAGGCGGTGATCACGCCGGATATGATTATAAAGAAAAGATGGTCAAAGCGCTGACCAAGGCAGGTTACGAAGTGAAGGATTACGGTCCGGATTCCAATGCCTCTGTGGATTATCCTGATTATGTGCACCCCTTGTCCACTGCCGTGGAAAATGGTGAACATGACTTGGGAATTGTAATCTGCGGAAGCGGCAACGGTGTGGCCATCACAGCCAATAAGCACCAAGGCATCCGTGCGGCCCTTTGCTGGGACGAGGAGCTTGCCGAGCTTTCCCGTCAGCATAACAACGCCAACGTACTAGCCATTCCAGCTCGATTTGTCACTTATGAATTGGCTGAGAAGATGGCCAATATCTTTCTGACCACTGAATTTGAAGGTGGCAGACATCAGAACAGAGTGGATAAGATTGCGTGCAAGTAACGTGAACAACTCCCCCTTTGAAGGGGGCAGGGGGGATGTGGTATTTGCTTAAAAAACATCCCCCTAACCTCCTTCAAAGGGGGTATAACTTAGAGCCAAACATTACCACGAATTATGAAAAAAACAATAACCTCCCTATTCCTGCTCGTTTGCTTTGTAACACAGAGTTTTGGGTGGGGACAGAATGGGCACCGGGTGGTGGGCCAGCTGGCAGAGTGGCATTTGAATAAAAAGGCCAGAAAAAATATAGAGGCTATCCTCCGTCATGAAAGCATTCCGATGGTGGCCAATTGGATGGATGAAATCCGTTCGGACAATGCTTATGACCATACTGCTACCTGGCACTGGGTGACTATCCCCGATGGGGAAAGTTATGACCGGGAAATGCAGGAAGCTGCCGGTGATGCTTTTCAGATGCTGAACAACATCATCGCCAAGCTTAAAGGCGGGGAACTTTCTGAAAAAGAGGAAAGGGAATACCTGAAAATGTTGATCCACATCGTGGGCGACCTTCACCAGCCACTTCACGTGGGCAGGGGTGATGATAAGGGGGGCAATGATGTCCGCGTCTTTTATTTCAACCAGGAAACGAACCTTCACAGCGTTTGGGACACCAAAATGATAGAGGGCCAAAACCTAAGCTTTACTGAAATCGCTACGCATCTCAACAAACGGGCTGATGCGGAAACGGTGAAGAAGTACCAGAAAGCGAGTTTGGAGGATTGGTTAACTGAGGCGATGGAGCTTCGTCCAATGGTTTATGATCTACCGGATAACAAGCGTTTGAGCTATCAGTATAATTATAAGTACTATCACCACGTGGAGGAGCGGCTTTTGGCAGCGGGCTTGAGGCTTGCGGGCTTGTTGAATGAGATATATGGGTGATTTGTTGTACTAGGTACAAAGTACTATGTACTAAGTTTAGCGAATTGGAAACCTTCCAGGTCTGGTGTTTTTTCACGGGACCTGGAAGGTTTTTTTCGTTAGGGGTCCGCGTTCAGCAGGAGGTAACTTACGTAAGTGCGACGTTGTTGTCCGTCCCGTGTTCTCCTCCCCCGGGAGGTAAACTCTGCTCACCGGGACTGGTTGTCTCGTCCGCCAGGGCGGACTGGGTTGTCATTGTTGTCATGGTTCGAGAGCGCGCCCAGCAGGACATTATCTCCGTAATATTTACCGAGGGTCCTTTCAAAGGCAAGGCCTTTGAAAGATGGCCGAAAGTCGAGCTGAAGGTACGAGCGGAAAGTTCCAGCCGAAGGTACGCGCCGAAGCCCCACCTGCAGCTATTCCCGTTAGCGGCTCTCATCCCACCCGTGGCTGTAATTATGTAGAACAATGACAACTTAGCCAGGGAGGCGGAGCCGACCAATGGCGGGACAACAGCCCCGGGGAGCCGCAGGCGACCCGCGGGGCGGACAACAATGACAACTACGGAGTAATCACATCAGTTTCTCATTTTCAACAACTCCTCGACAAAGTCGCGGTTGTTGGATAGGCGGGGGATTTTATTTTGGCCGCCGAGTTTGCCTTTGCTTCGGAGCCAGCTTTCGAAGAGGCCCGATTCGGCAAAGTGGACACGGGGGGCGCTTAGGGCCATGTCTTTGTAGCGCTTGGCGTCATAGTCGGAGTTGAGGTCACGGAGGTTGTTGTCCAAGAGGCTTATAAATTCCTCCCTGTCCTCCGGTGCGGTTTCAAATTCGATGATCCATTCGTGGGCACCTTTACCGCTCACCCCCTCAAAGTAAACTGGGGCGGCAGTGAAGTTGACAATGGTGGAGTTGGTAGCTGCGCAGGCCAGTTCGATGGCCTTTTCTGCATTTTCCACGATCACCTCTTCGCCAAAGGCATTGATGAAATGCTTGGTTCGCCCACTAATGCGGAAGCGGTAGGGACGTATGCTGGTAAATTTGACCGTGTCACCGATCTTATACCGCCACAAGCCCGCATTTGTGGAGATCAACATGGCGTAATTTTTTCCGAGTTCGATCTCTTGTAGGGGCAATACTTTAGGGTCATCGCTCTCCCATTCCTCCATGGGGATAAATTCATAAAATATCCCGTAATCGAGCATGAGCAGGAGATCTTCCGAATCGGCTTGATCCTGAATGCCAAAAAAGCCTTCCGAGGCATTGTAGGTTTCCATATAATGCATGCGAGGGGAGGGGATCAGCTCTTCGAAAAGCTGTCTGTATGGCCCAAAAGCCACTGCCCCGTGGAAGAATACCTCCAGATTTGGCCAAACCTGAAGAATATTGTCAGCACCTTTGATTTCCATGATGCGTTTGATCAGCACAATGGCCCAAGTGGGTACACCGGCGATGCTGCTCACGTTTTCCTGCATGGTCTCGATGGCCATGCGCTCAATTTTGGATTCCCATTCACTCATGAGGGCGACCTCTAGAGATGGGGTGCGTGCAAATTGGACCCACATGGGGAGATTTTGCATGATGACTGCGGAAACGTCACCGTAAAAGCTGTTTTTGGTGCCATCAAGAGGATTTACCTGATAACTGCCGCCGATGGTGAGGCTTTTTCCGCTGAAAAGCTTGGTGTCGGGATAATTGCGTACATAAAGGGAAAGCATGTCCTTGCCGCCTTTGAAGTGGCATTCTTCCAGTGTTTCGGGGCTTACCGGAATGAATTTGCTCCTGTTTCCGGTAGTGCCGCTGGATTTGGAAAACCAGGTGATTTCAGTGGGCCAGATGACATTCTGCTCGCCGCTCATGCAGCGGTCGATGTAGGGCTTCATCTGCTCATAATCATGTATGGGCACCTGTCGCGCAAAATCCGCATAACTCCTGATTTCCTGAAAGTGAAATTTCTTGCCAAAATCCGTTTTTTTGGCTGTCTTGATTAATTCAAAAAAAATCTCCCTCTGAACATCTATGGGATGCTCCATGAAGTTTTCGATCTGGCCCAGCCGGTTTCGGAAGATCCAGGTCATAAAAGTATTCAGTACTTCCATTCTATCAGATTTTGCGTTTTAGGGTAAAATGCTTACCCAAATACACTTTTCTTACCTGCTCATCGGCAGCCAGCTCTTCTGCGGTTCCCGCTTTAAGCAATTTCCCTTCAAACATCAGATAAGCCCTATCGGTGATGCTCAGGGTTTCGTTCACATTATGATCGGTAATCAATATACCAATATTTTTATTCTTAAGCTGCGCTACGATGGTCTGAATTTCCTCCACTGCAATGGGATCCACCCCGGCAAACGGCTCATCCAAAAGCACAAATTTAGGATCTACGGCCAAGGCGCGGGCGATCTCGGTCCTTCTTCTTTCCCCTCCGGAAAGCACCATGCCCAGATTTTTGCGGACATGGGTCAAACTGAATTCCTCGAGCAGCATTTCCACCCGTTCTTTCTGTTCTGCCTTCGGCAAATTGGTCATCTCCAATACGGCCATGATGTTTTCCTCAACGGATAGTTTACGGAATACGGAGGCTTCTTGGGCGAGGTAACCGATGCCGAGTTTGGCCCGGCGGTACATGGGCAGGGGGGTGATGTTGCGGTCATCCAGGTAAATGCTGCCCGAATTGGGCTGGATCAACCCTACAATCATGTAGAAGGAAGTGGTTTTTCCCGCTCCGTTGGGGCCAAGAAGACCCACAATTTCGCCTTGGGCTACCTCTACGGAGATGTCATTTACTACCCTTCTGCCTTTATATATCTTAACAAGGTTGTCCGCCTTTAAAATCATATTCAATCGAATTTTATATCCTTCACGTACAATTGCAGTGAGCTGGTGTTTCTAAATGTGTTTTCCCGCACCTCATAGGCCACGTTGAAGCGCATCTTGCTGTTGAGCAATTGGTAATAATCCGCAAAGCCGAATGCGATACAGGTTGGTCGGGTGACCTGTCCGTCCTGAACGATGTCAAACTTCAAATGTTTGTCTTTCAGCACCCGGATATTTTCCACATGCACTTGGTTGGAGCAGAAAATCGGTTCCGGATTGCCGGGGCCGAAAGGTGCCATCTGTTTGAGGATGTTGTAAAACTTATAATTGATTTGGTCCAAAAGGAGTTCATCGTCGATTTCCAACACCGGTTTCATGTGAATATCGGTAAGCCTTTCGCTAACCACTTTTTCAAATTTTTCCTGAAATGCCGCCACCTTATCCACCGACATGGTCAATCCTGCGGCGTATTTGTGCCCGCCAAACTGCTCGAGCAGGTCGCTACATTCGCTTATGGCTTCATAGATGTCAAAATCGAAAACCGATCGGGCACTGCCTGTGGCCTTGTTGTTGGATTCTGTGAGGATGATGGTGGGGCGGTAATACTTTTCAATACACCTGGATGCCACGATTCCGATCACCCCTTTGTGCCAGTCTTCCTTAAAAAGAACCGTGCTTTTGAAAGCCTGTACTTCTTCCCGCTCCACGATCATCTGGATGGCTTCCCGGGTGATGTTTTCATCAAAATTCTTTCTAGAGGCATTGACTTCCTCCACCAGTTCGGCTCTTCGCAATGCGTCCGTCAGGTCTTTGCTGATCAGCAGTTCAACGGATGCCTTGGCATGCTCGAGTCTGCCGGAGGCATTGATGCGGGGGCCGATTTTGAAAACTATATCAGTGATGTCGACCTCTTTTTCCATCTTGTTTTTCAACATGAGGGCTTTGAGGCCTGGACGTGGGTTGTTGTTTAACCTTTCCAAACCGTAAAAGGCCAAAACCCTGTTTTCACCCGTGATGGGCACAATATCGGCGGCAATGCTGACGGCCACGAGGTCCATGAAACTATTGAGGTTTGCCGGGTCGCGGCCAGTTTTGATGGAGAAGGCCTGGATGAGTTTGAAGCCTACCCCGCAACCGCTCAATTCCTTGTAGGGATAATTACAGTCGAGGCGTTTGGGGTCCAAAACTGCCACCGCATCGGGGATGACCTCCCCTGGGGTGTGGTGGTCGCAGATGATGAAATCCACGCCCAGTTCGTTGGCTAGGTCTACTTTTTCCAATGCCTTGATGCCACAATCTAGGGAGATGATGAGCTTGAAGCCGTTTTCGGCAGCGTGTCTCACTCCTTTTTCAGAAATGCCATAGCCTTCCTTGTAGCGGTCGGGAATGTAGAAGTCCACATGGGGGTAAAATTCCCTAAGAAAGCCGTACATGAGGGCCACCGAGGTGGTGCCGTCCACGTCATAGTCTCCATAGACCATGATTTTTTCTTGGGCCAGGATGGCTTTTTGGATTCTGTCCACGGCGCGATCCATATCCTGCATGAGGAAGGGGTCGTGTAGTTTGTCCAGGTCGGGCCTAAAAAAATCCTTGGCTTTTTGGAAGGTGTCTACACCTCTATTGACCAACATGTTGGCCAGCACGGGATTAACGTTGATTTCTCTCCCGAGCTTGTCCACACTCTCGCCCTCCGCCGGCGCCTTTATTTTCCACCTAAACTCCATAGCTCCTAAATTACTAAAGATTGCTGCTATTTGGGCAATTTGGGGTGAAAATATGTGGGGGAGTGCACCGTTCACCACCTTCAGTTCTTTTCATCGCTTCGCGCCTATACCCCTAAACCGTCTCGCTTGAGGCGCAGCCGAAAGCGGACATAAACTTCTAAACAGCGTTGCTAGGCAGTGGAAGCACAAGTGTTGGTGCCGGCGGTTAGGAGGTTATGTCCCGAGAGGCGCTGCGCGCATCGGGACGGTTTAGGAGTTTAGTTATTGAGGGCCTACCGGGCGGTGCTCCACTGGCTCTTCTTGGCACTCATAGCTTATGGCTTCCACAGACAGTTGCGGGCAGTTGAAGCGGGCACCGTGAACCACCTTCATTCACCTTCAATCCTCGTCGCCGCTTTGCGCTAAACTTCTAAACCGTCTCGCTTGAGGCGCAGCCGAAAGCGGACATAAACTCCTAAACAGCGGAGCTAGGCCGTGGGTGCACAGGTGTTGGGACGTGAGGTTAGAGCAAGGACCTGCTGGGCGCGAAGATATAACAATGACAACCCCGACAACCGAGCCGAGGAGGCGAAGCCGACTTGCGGTGGGACAACCATGACAACCATGATTTGGCGCTAATTTTGCTCTAATCACAAATAATCCGTATTTTAGGCAAGACTAACGGTAATTTTTACACTTTAGGTTTAAAACATCATATGGCTTTTCGAAACCTCCTTCTTATAATATGCCTGCTCGCCCCCTCAGCCCTTATCACCCAACAAGCAGCAGCCCAAACCAGACAGCAACAGCGCGAGCTGCGTAGAGAGCTGCGTAAGCTTTCTCCGGAAGAATTTGATTCCATGAAAAACAGGCAGGCTGAATTGCAGCAGAAGGTAGAGGAGCTCAGCAGACAGACCAGCCAGCTCCAAGAGGATGTGCAGGGCAAGGAAAAGCAGATCAGTGAACTTAAAAATGAGCTTTCAAGGCTTCAAAAGGAGCTTGACCAAAGGAAGGAAGAGCTTATGGCATTGCGCCAAAAAGAAGAGCAGTGGAATGAAGGGGTGGTTTTTAGGGTTCAGATAGGTGCTTTTTCCGATTACGACTACAGCCACGCCACTGGCAGCAGCCCCCAGCTGCAATATGAAAAGACGGATGATTGGCACAAATACATCATGGGCAATTTCCGCTCCTACAAGGAAGCCGATGAACTCAAGAAGCATCTCCGCAAGACGGGCATCCGTGATGCCTGGATTGTGCCGTATAGGGATGGGGAAAGGGTGCCGTTGAGGGAAGTGCTGGATGAAGCTTTAGCGGATTGACGTGTTCAATTCCCCCTTTGAAGAGCCTGTCCCGTGACTGGAAGGAAACGGGAGGGTTATTGGGATGTTATACGGATGTCACGGGTGGTTTTTAGCGTTAATTGAATGAAAAATAATGCGTTAGACATCCCCCCCCTGCCCCCTCCCGAAGCGCTTCACTTATCGGGACTGACGCTTCAAAGGGGGAGTTGCTCAGGATATCGTACCGTAATTCCAAAACTGGAATACTTTTTGAAACCAACCTGATTATTAATTTTTAACCCAAGTCATGAAAAAATTTTTATTGCTCTTTTCCGCAGTAGTTCTTTCCGTATGTTCAACCGCCAATGCCCAGGATTATATTAATAGGAGTTATATATCCTTTGGGGCAGGGGGAGGCATGATGTATGCCGATAATACGGGTAATTTCAACCGTTTTCGATTTAATGTCAAGCCGGCCGTTTCCGCGGCCATCAACGCACAGCTTACCCGACACCTGGATTTGCGCGCCACCATCGGTACACAATGGCTGGATAGTGGGGATTTTACCGGAGAAAACCGGGAAACCTGGGTTTCTTGGGGCGAACAGGGCCAGGCCTTCTTCTTCCGTGGAAACGCATATTTCGGAGATATCACTCCGGTGATCAACTTTAACCCAAACACAGAAGGTAGAATAGGAAAGGTTGTTAACTATTATTTGGGCGTAGGTGTGGGCTATACTTATGTGGAAAGACTACAGCGTACTATGCGTCCGGATTATACAATTCGTGAGCGCAATGCTGAAAACGGCTCTGTTTATATACCCGTAAGAATCGGTATGAGTACCAACCTTGAAAGCAAGTGGGATGTATCATTCGAGCTTTCCGCTCTCAATGCCTTGAGTTCTGACCTAGATGGACTCAATATCAACAGGACCACCGTGCCGATAGATGTATTTGTACAATTTCAGATGATGATTGTAAGGTATATTAGTAGGGGGTATAAGTAATGTGCTAGGTACTAAGCAGTCACGAATGGCACTTTGCGGACAAAATTGGTCACCAAGTCGCTCAAAGTATAATAGAAGTCGCACTAAGCTCCTTCGCGGAGACAAATTGGTCACAGAGTTAAATTAGAGTTAGGCACCGAGGTTCACAGAACTTGTCCCGAGAGCAGAGCGAATCGGGAGGTCTCTTCGTGGGAAGAAATTGGCCACGAAGGGCACAAAGGAAAAAACTTAGTGTCTTCGGGCCTTTGTAGCAAAAAAACACAGATTATTCGGATTTCACTGAGGCCTTTTCGTAGGTAGAAATTGGCCACGAGGGGCGCAATGAAAAAACTTAGTGTCTTCGGGCCTTTGTGGCAAAAAAAACACAGATTATTCGGATTTCACCGAGTCCTCTTGGTGGGAAGAAATTGGCCATGAAGGGCACAAAGAAAAAAACTATGTGTCTTCGGGCCTTTGTGGCAAAAAAAACACAGATTATTCGGATTTCACAGAGTCCTCCTGGAGGGAAGAAATTGGCCACGAAGGGCACAAAGAAAAAAACTATGTGTCTTCGGGCCTTTGTGGCAAAAAAAAACACAGATTATTCGGAGTTCACAGAGTCCTCATGGAGGGAAGAAATTGGCCATGAAGGGCACAAAGAAAAAAACTATGTGTCTACGGGCCTTTGTGGCAAAAAAAAACACATATTATTCGGATTTCACAGAGTCCTCATGGAGGGAAGAAATAGGCCACGAAGGGCACAAAGAAAAAACTTAGTGTCTTCGGGCCTTTGTGGCAAAAAAAACACAGATTATTCGGATTTCACAGAGGCCTTTTCGTAGGTAGAAATTGGCCGCGAGGGGCGCAAGGAAAAAACTTAGTGTCTTCGGGCCTTTGTAGCAAAAAAACACAGATTATTCGGATTTCACAGAGGCCTCTTGGTAGGTAGAAATTGGCCGCGAGGGGCGCAAGGAAAAAACTTAGTGTCTTCGGGCCTTTGTAGCAAAAAAACACTGATTATTCGGATTTCACCGAGTCCTCATGGAGGGAAGAAATAGGCCCCGAAGGGCACAAAGAAAAAAGTTAGTGTCTTCGAGCCTTTGTGGCAAAAAAAATCACTGATTTTTCGGTTTTCACAGAGTCCTCATGGAGGGTAGAAATTGGCCACGAAGGGCACAAAGAAAAAAGTTAGTGTCTTCGAGCCTTTGTGGCAAAAAAAACACAGATTATTCGGATTTCACAGAGTCCTCATGGAGGGAAGAAATAGGCCACGAAGGGCACAAAGAAAAAACTTAGTGTCTTCGGGCCTTTGTAGCAAAAAAACACAGATTATTCGGATTTCACAGAGTCCTCATGGAGGGAAGAAATTGGAAACGAAGGGCACAAAGAAAAAACTTAGTGTCTTCGAGCCTTTGTGGCAAAAAAAAACAGATTATTCGGATTTCACAGAGTCCTCATGGAGGGAAGAAAATGGCCACGAAGGGCACAAAGAAAAAAACTTAGTGTCTTCGGGCCTTTGTGGCAAAAAAAACACAGATTATTCGGATTTCACAGAGTCCTCATGGAGGGAAGAAATTGGAAAGCATTTTTATTAACTTAGTACATAATACTTAGTACAACAAAAAAGAGGCTGTCCCAACTCATAGGACAGCCTCTTCTTTGTTATCAAGCCTTTACTTCGCACTTTCTCTGAAGTATTTGAAGAACATGGCGATGGTCTCGATGCCCATGAAGTAGTTCTTGACGCCATAGTGCTCGTTTGGTGAGTGGATTGCATCTGTATCCAAACCGAAGCCTAAAAGAATGGGATCCAAACCTAGTTCCTTTTGGAAAAGGGAGGTGATTGGAATCGAACCGCCCTCTCTTGTTGGGATGGCTTTTTTGCCAAAGGCTTCCATGATCGCTGATTCGGCAGCTTTGTAGCCTGGGCTATCTGTAGGTACCACTGCTGGATGGCCACCGTGATGTGGGGTTACCTTTACTTTTACAGCATCAGGTGCGATGGATTCAAAGTGCTTTTGGAATAGTTCGGCAATTTCCTTGTGATCCTGGTTTGGCACCAATCTCATGGAGATTTTTGCGTAGGCTTTTGATGGCAATACGGTTTTGGCTCCTTCTCCGGTATATCCTCCCCAGATGCCGTTAACATCTAAAGTTGGGCGAATTCCGGTTCGTTCAAGTGTGGTAAAGCCTTTCTCTCCATGGACGGCATTGATGTCCAGCTTTTTTCTATAGTCGATTTCGTCAAATGGAGCTTTGTTTAACTGCTCGCGGTAAGCGGCGGAAAGCTCTTCCACCTTGTCGTAAAATCCTGGGATGGTGATGTGGTTGTTTTCATCCTGCAGGGAGGCAATCATTTTGCAAAGGATGTTGATTGGGTTGGCCACAGCTCCTCCGTAAGTACCACTGTGAAGGTCACGGTTAGGCCCGGTTACTTCTACCTCCATATAGGCCAGTCCTCTCAATCCAACCGTGATAGATGGGTTTTCAAGTGAAAGCATACTGGTATCGGATATCAAAATGACATCAGCGGCGAGTTTTTCCTTGTTTTCCTTTACAAAGATATCCAAGTTGCTGGAGCCAACTTCTTCTTCACCCTCGATCATAAATTTAATGTTGCAGGTAAGTTCGTTGGTCTGCATCATAGCTTCAAAAGCTTTGACGTGCATGTAGAACTGGCCTTTGTCATCGGCTGATCCTCGGGCAAAGATGGCGCCTTCGGGGTGCATCTCGGTTTTTTTGATCACCGGTTCAAAAGGTGGGGAATCCCAAAGTTCATACGGATCTGCCGGCTGCACATCGTAATGGCCATACACCAAAACGGTTGGTGCTGAGGGGTCGATGATTTTTTCACCGTAAACGATCGGGTAGCCCGCAGTTTGGCAAACTTCAACTTTATCTGCGCCTGCTTTTTCAAGACTATCCTTCACAAATTCCGCTGCCGCCATCACATCCCCTTTGAATTTCGGGTCGGCGCTGACTGAAGGAATGCGGAGAAGGTCTAAAAGTTCGTTCAGGAATTTCTCCTGGTTGTCGTGGATATATTGTTTTACTGCCATTTTGTTGGTTTTTCGTGTAAATATGGTGCGAAATTACGGTTTTAAATGGAGAGATGAAAATGGGGAGAGACGGGAGACCGACGAAGGAAATGGGTCACAAAGGGCACGGATCGGAAAACGCCTCTCATCCCCACCCGTGACTGGCCTGAAGTAGAACAATGACAACCATGATAACCGAGCAGGCAAGGCGAAGTTTACCGACCTCGGAAGGCCGACCCACGGCGGGACAACCATGACAACCACGTTGCTAATAACGTAAATACGCCTTCCAGGTCTGCGGAACATCACGAGACCTGGAAGGTTTCAGGCGGGTCTAGATTGCTTCAGTCGTGCCTCCTTCGCAAGGACGGTTCCCGACATGCCTAAACGCTTAGACCGTCTCGCTTGAGGCGCAGCCGAAAGCGGATATTAACCTTCTAAACTACTAAGTCGCTTGAGGGCGGAAACTGCGGTTGAGGCCAGAAGTATCTTGGTACCTGGTACATGGTACTTGGTACCCTCATGAATTCTCGCAAAAAATATGTTTTCCCACTGTTATGATTTAATTTTAAGTGCTAAAAAATAACAGAACCTGATGTCGAAAAGAATAATTAACTCAAAGGCGGCGCCGGCGCCAATTGGGCCGTATAGCCAGGCGGTGGAAGCTCATGGAACCCTTTATATTTCTGGGCAGATTGCGCTGGATGCGGATAGCGGCGAACTGGTGAATGAGAACATCACTGAAGAAACGCACATGGTGATGAAAAACCTTGATGCCGTACTCACTGAGGCGGGCTACAGCTTTGCCGATGTGGTGAAGTGTTCCATTTTCATCAAAAGCATGGATGATTTTGCCACCATCAATGAGGCTTATGGGCAGTATTTCAAACAAAATCCCCCTGCAAGGGAAACGGTGGAGGTAAGCAAACTCCCTAAAAATGTAAATGTAGAAATTTCCTGTATTGCGGTGAAAGGGTAAACTTTTAGGCATTCAGATTGTTTTTTTGGTGTGAACTTCATGCCTGTACATACCGAGATCTTAGTTTCCAGCCTTTCCCAAAGGGAAGTAGTCAAAAGGCTGGACCTGATGACTAGGGAGGTGAACTATCTGGATTATGAGGAGTATAACCACAAGCAAAAATTCAACGGAAAGGTGAAATTGGATTCATTTCACCTTTCCCTGAAAGGGGACAAGGCCGACACCTTCCTGCCCCTTATCACCGGGAAAATAGAATCCACCCATCAGGGTAGCATTTTGTTCATTTCCTATTCTCTATTCCCTGGAGCCATATTTTTCCTTTATATCTGGCTTGCCATTACCATGCTGATGGGCATGTATTTTACTTTTTTGGAAGACAACCTCTTATTTGGAACCATTAGCTTGCTTATCGGTCTCGCCAACATGGCCTTTGCCTGGCACCATTTCAGCCGAAAAGTCAAAAAATCCCAGAAGATCTTCCATAAAATGCTTGATTTGCAGAACAAGGATTAGGCCGCTGATGCGGCCGTTTATAGTTTATAGCTTAAAGTTTAACGTCCCTTTAAACCATAATCGTCCCGCCCAGCGGGACAATAAACCATAACCCAATTATCTTTCAGCGAGCATAATGTTGGGGTATTCGGCCATGTGGATGGCCATGGAATGGTTGTCGTCGATTTCCTTGATCTGGAAGGTCATGTCTGTTTTATCGGTTTTGCTGATGTAATTCATCTCCAGGATGTTGCCGCTTGGGAGATTGGAGAAAGCTTCAGAGGATTGGCCTTTGAATTTTTGGTTGAAATAGGGGCTGCTGTTTCCCCAAAAGGCAGCGGCACCTTCAATTGGTTCTTTGGTCACCCAATAGGTGCTGCGATATTCCTCATTTTCCACCTCATATTCCTCGCAAAGGTGGCCTAACAGGGTTTTGGTGTTTCCTGTTTTCTTGAAATCAAGATTCTCAAAATCCTCCACATCTTCGGGGTTTTCTGCATCTTCCGGCATGGCTGCTGCCAGTTCCTCCCAATTGATGGAATAGGCCATACTCTGCCGTTCTCCATCTTTTTCCATAAGGATAATCGTGGCGTCATTTTTCACATCGAAGATCATGAACATTTGCTCAGCCTCTTGGCTTTCCATGCGTACAGCGGTGTATTCATTGCTTTTGCTGAGGTAGGAGTGCATGACCATCGGGTCCATGTTCTTGCCTTTGTTGTCTTTGCCGGTGATTTCCACCACCGCCCTGCCGTCAAATTCATACATGTCCTCAGTCGTTACGTCCATGTTCATGCTGTTGATGACTTTGCTCCAGTCCACAGGCCGGCCTTGGGCGTCTGTTTGCTCGCCAAAAATGGATACCCAGGTTTTTTCCACTTGCCGTTCCATGGCTTTTTCCACTTCTTTTTCCACCTTCCGCTCCACCACCCGGGAGGCAGCCCTTTCGGCGGTCCTCTTGATGCGGTTCATAAACTGGGCTTGGCAGATTTCAGTGGAACAAAATAACAATGCTAAAATCAGGGGGGATAATATACGGAGTTTCATGGCGGTAAAGTTTTGTAGTGGATATACCTATAAACTTACCAATAATCCGTGTAAAAGTCTAGTAATTAAGGGGTTTCGTTGAGTAAGTATGGAGTTTGGTTAAGCGTTGCTCAGAGGTTGTTGAGAATAGCAGCCAGCTTTTCAAGGTCGGCCTTCTTGTGATAGCCTGAAAGCACGATGCGGTTTACCGCCGGGTCATCTAAAAAGGGGTAGGGGAAGGAACTGATGATGATGCTATTTTGGGCCAATATTTCCACCCAGGCTTCATTTTCGAAGGTGAAAACGGGGTATCCTTCCAAGGATTTGATAGCGGGATTTTCCTGTGTCAATGATCGGAAATACCGGATATTTTCCAAAAGCTTTTCCCGTTGCTGCCCAAAATAATTTTGCCCTTCCAAAAAGGCCTCAAAAAAGGCTGGAGGGGGAGGTGAGGCAGTTCGGAACTTGATTTCAGATTGGAGTTTTTTGATGAAATATTCGGGTCCAAGAACTATCCCACCAGGCATTCCCAAGCCTTTTCCCAATGAGCCGCATGTGATAACGGCGACTTCGGGAGTGGCATGTTGGGAGTAAGTGCCAAAGATTCCTTTTCCCAATACCCCAAAAGCGTGGCTGTCGTCGATCAATAAGGTATATCGGTTTTTGGGAGAAAGCTTTTCCACCCAACCGAATTTATGCTCTTGCAGCATCAAAGGATCCACCGCATTGCTGATGAAGGCGATATGTTTGCCCTTGTAGCCGTGGGATATGGTGATGCAGTGGTTTTCCCATTCTTCCATGGTCATGGAGGAGATGAATCCTTCATCGTTTGGCTGGATGGCCGGGTGGGCGTCTGGGGAGACAATCACAATGTCAGCAGACTTTTTGAGGGTTTTCACAGCAATGGATCCTGCCAGGAAACCGCTACTCAAGAGCAGGCCGGCCTCCGCTTCTGCCTGCTCTGCAAAATATTCTTCAAATTTCCCATAGACTTCCAACTGCACATTGCTGCTCCTGCTGGAACCGTGGTTGAGGCCGTATTTGCGGATGGCGTTTACCACCAGGTCTTCAAATTCCTTTACAGAGCCTATACCCAAATAATTTGTGCCACTGAAATAAAGGTAGTCCTGCTCACCGCTGGAGATGCTTCTGTCAGGTTTGGCGTCTATGGGGTAGTGTTTCATTGATTTCGGGGGTTTGGGGACCGGATTTAGAGTAGGAGTGCGCCGATGCCGGGACGGTCGGGGAAAGTTACTTTCTCGGGGGTGATGGTGACGCCTTTGGCGATATCTTTGGAAAGCAACATGGCTCCATCCATGTCCACATAATCCAGCAGGGGGGCGATGTGGGCAATGGCACTGATGCCAACTGAGCTTTCGGTCATGCATCCTACCATGGTTTTCATGCCTAGGGATTTGGCTTCGTAGATCATTCTCAAGCCTGGGGTAATTCCACCAGCTTTTACCAGTTTTACATTGATGCCGTGAAATAATCCGCTGCATTTCTGCACATCACTTTCGATGATGCAGCTTTCATCGGCAATAACTGGGAGTTTGCTATGCTTGAAAACTTTCTTCATGCCCTGCAAATCATCTTTTGCCAAAGGCTGCTCCATGAACTCCACATTCAGGTCAAGCAATTCCTGTGAGTATTCAATCGCCTGATCAGCAGTCCAGGCGCAGTTGGCGTCGATTCTAAATACCGAATCCGTATGCTTTCTGAGTTCACGGATGATGGCCATGTCGTCATCGGTTCCCAGTTTGATTTTATACAGCGGCCAATCCACTTCCTTCATTTTCTCCACCATCTTCTCCACGGTATCAATACCTATGGTGAAATTGGTGGTAGGGATGTCCTCGGGGTTGAGTTTTAGATATTCATAGAGTTTTACGCCCAGTTTTTTGGTGTAAAAATCCCAAGCTGCCATGTCCAGTGCGCACTGGGCAAATGGATTGGTAGTGAACATGGATTTGGTCATGCTCCAGAGTTGCTCGGGTCCATCCCAAAGGGAGCTTTCGATGATCGGTCTGGCCACCTCCAAGGAAGCCTTCATGTTTTCAACCGTGATTCCATAAAATGGGTTGGTGGTGGCTTCCCCCAATCCCACGATGCCGTCTTCCTCCAGCTTGACGATTACGGTTTCCTGGACGTCGCGGCTTTGGTGGGCGATTGTAAAAGTGTGTTTAAGGGGCAGATCTGCAACTATTACCTGTAATTTCATGGGTGATTTTTGTCTCTTTATATAAAAGTAACCTGAATTTAAAGTGAAGTTTATTAATTTGAGGCAAAATAAAAAGGTAAAATTTGACGAAGTAGACTATTGTCAGGACAAACGCCCACAATTCATGAAGAAACAATTAACCGCCCTAATTCTCTTAATTTTATTTTTCAGCCAAGGTCATGCGCAAGATTCCAAACTTGATCATCGGAAGCTCAAAGAAGCTTCGGACAAGTATAAAGAAAGCAGCATTACCCACCGTAGGTTTAAGCACATCGATATTATGCCATTGGTGATCAAAAGGCGTGCGAATAAGGACTTCCAGGTGGAGGAATTAGGAAAAAGTGTGGAGGGCAGGGAGATTTATCAACTTGCGTATGGAAATGGGCAAAAACGTGTGATGCTTTGGTCCCAAATGCATGGCAATGAAAGTACTGCGACCATGTCGTTGATGGATATTTTTAATTTCCTGGAAGGGAAAAATGATGGATTTGATGCTATCAGAAAAGCCATCGAAGACAACCTGGATCTCCGTTTTATACCTATGGTGAATCCTGATGGTGCAGAGGCTTTCAAAAGAAGAAATGCTTATGACATAGATTTGAATAGGGATGCCATCCATCTGACCAGTCCTGAGGCCAGGATTTTGAAAGGTGCCAGAGACAACTTTGAACCTGAGTATGGATTTAATCTGCACGACCAGCAGATTTATTATAATGCTGTTAACACTGCAAAACCCGCCACCATTTCAGTTTTGGCTCCTGCCTTCAATTTCGAAAAGGATATCAATGAAGTAAGAGAGCGGGCTTTGAAGGTTATTGTGGGTATGAACGAGGTGCTGCAGGAGATTATTCCTGGGCAGGTAGGTAAATATGATGATGGGTTTGAGCCGAGAGCATTTGGGGACAATTTCCAGAAATGGGGGACGAGTACCATTTTGATCGAGTCGGGCGGCTATCCGGGTGACCCTGATAAGCAGTATATCCGGGAACTGAACTTCATCATCATTTTGAACGCCCTTTATGAAATAGCGACCCAGCAATATGGGCAATATGCGGTGGAGGATTATTTTGAGATACCTGACAATGATACCAAGCTTGTGGACTTAATGTTGCGAAATGTGACCATCAAACGGGATGACCTAGAGTATAAAGTAGACCTGGGAATCCGAAGAAGGGAAGTAGAGGCTGATTCGGCGTATTATACGGAAAGCTCCATTCTGGATTTGGGCGACCTGTCGGTTTATTATGGATACGAGGAGCTTGATGCCGAGGGGTATGTGATGACGGAGGGAAAGGTTTGGACTCCGGCGATGGATATGAAGCTTTCTCAAAAGGAGGCCATTGAGATGCTGGAGAAAGGATTTTTGGGGGTGACCTATGATTTTTACCCCGACAAGATCCATGACCTGCCAATCAATATCCTTTTAGAAAATGATGAATACAAGTCCGGCCACACGGTGGGGAGCACTGCCAATTTTTTCCTTGAGAAAGACGGTGAGAAGCATTATGCGGTAGTGAACGGCTATTTGGTGGATCTGCGTAACCCTGAAGTGGAGGGGGTTAGGATGAGGGTTTATTGAAGCTGGAAGACCGAAGAAGGTAGACGGGAAAAAATTAACCGCAGAGGCGCAAAGTTGCAGAGAAAAAATTATTAAGCTTTTCTCTGCGTCCTGTGTCTCTGCGGTTTTTTATTGATACTTATCTCAATTAATTTGATTTGCCATATTGCCTGTGGTAGGCGGCGATTTCGTCTTCGAGCTTTCCGATTCGCTTTGCTTGTTTATCCAAATCAGCTTCCCAGGATCTGATGTCTCGGGGAGAGAGCACTTCTCTTCTTTTTTGGCGCTCGAATTTGCGGGAGCTTTTGGTATAATCCCGGTTGTACTTCTTGAGTTTTTTCTTGTTAGCCAGGTACTTTGTGGTGGCTTTGTGTTCTTTTTGGATTTCTTTATCCAGTTGTTTTTCGGCCTTTTCGATGGCCCTGGCCTCTTTTTTACCGACATTTTGAGCCATAGCGGGAAGGCTACCTAGCGAAAATACCAGTAGGGCAATAGTAAATAGTTTTTTCATAGACTAGTTATTAAGCTTTTGGGTGTAACGACTAAAGTCTATGAAAGTTGCCTAAAGAGATGCGTGGCTGTCGTCTTTTTTGGATTTTTCCTGCCTTTTGTCGTATCGGGCAATTCTCTTTTCAAGCTTTTTGATTTGCTTTTCCTGTTTTTTGATGTTGGATTCACGCTTGCTGATGTCGATGGGCGAAAGCTTGCCTTTTTTGTTTTCGCTTTCAAACTTGCGCTTGTATCGTTCTAGTTTGGCAGATGCCTTTTCCAGCCTTTTTTGATCCTTTTCGTAGGCCTTTCTTTCCTTTTCTTCTTTCTTTAGGGCTTTTTCATATCGCTTATCATAACGGTTTTCGCTCACCATGTTTTCATTCACCTTGGAGTTGGTATCGGTTTGAGCAAGCCCCGTCATGGGGACGGCTGATAAAAGGAACAGCCCTAGTAGAAGTGTGCAAAAATTTTTCATAACAAGTGTAGGTTTAGTTTGCTGTGGTTATTCATAAATAAAATAAAAAAAATTATAAAAAGAAAGTTTTGAATTAATTATTTTTCCTTTTGTAGTTAATAAGTGTAAAAATGTAGTTTGTTTTCAGGGAGGAAACCCGGAGCGAACCGAATTTCCTGGTTTGGAGTTGTGGTGTCCTATCCTTTATATTCAAAGAATCATTAAACAACCTTTACCGATATGAACACTGAGCAAAAAGCTGCCATTGAGCAGGAAATCGAGCAATTGAAGAAATCCCTTACGGGGAATATGTTTACCGACATGGATATCCGCGACCAGATCCACAACCTGGAAATGCAACTCAACGGCACCAAACCCATGGACAGCCACTTCGATTGCATAGGCTGCGGGTCTTAGTAGGTTAAGCAAAAGTGAGAAATGGGTCACGAAGGGCACAAAGTTTAAAAAGAAGTCACACCAAGGCTTCTTCGTGGCGAGATTGGTTACTAGGGAACATAAAGTTTTATGTATGTTCGCACGGGGGGATTTTTTTAACTTTGTGAAACTTCTTTAGGACTTCCGCGACTTAGTGACCATTTCGTTGGTTAAGGTCATTAGGAAATTAAACCGTTTTATGCCTAGATATTTTGTGATTTATAAGCCTTTTGGGGTGATGAGCCAGTTTTCGGGGGAGGATAGGACTCTGGGGGAGTTGGGGGATTTTCCCGGTGATGTGTATCCCGTGGGGAGATTGGATAAGGACAGCGAGGGATTATTGCTCATTACTGATGATAAGCCGCTCAACCACTACCTACTCAACCCCAGATTTGGGCATAAAAGGACTTACTTAGCTCAGGTGGAAGGTGTGCCTACGGATGAGGCCATCTCCGATTTGCAGTCGGGGGTGGAAATCAAGGTGGATGGAAAAATGCATTTCACCAAAAAAGCAACCGCCACGCTGCTCTCTTTATCACCAACCCTACCTGATCGCGATCCTCCCATCCGCTATAGGAAAAACGTCCCCGATTCCTGGATCCAGTTGACCCTGATAGAGGGTAAAAACAGGCAGGTAAGGAAAATGACTGCTGCAGTGGGTTTCCCCACGCTTAGACTGGTCAGGTGGTCCATGGAAAATCTGACTATTGAAGGCTTTGAAGTGGGAGAGGTGAAGGAATTTGAACAGCAGGAAATTTATCGTTTGCTGAAAATTCAGCCTGAAAAGCTTTTCCCGAAGGGTAGCAATATGAATAAATCCCACAATAGAAATAAGAATCGACGTTAAATTGGGATAAAGGCGTAAAAGTTTTAATTTCGAAAACGAAAAACCACAGAGGCGCAAAGGATCCAGAGGATATCACATCCGACTTCCGACATCTGACATCCGACAACCAACGTCTTCAATCTTATACAAAACGTAAAACATGCATCAGGAAAAGATACAGGCAGTCATCAATGAGGTAAAGAAAGTGGTGGTAGGTCAGGACCGGATGGTTCATAGACTTATGATCGGGCTTTTCACCAATGGACATATACTTTTGGAAGGGGTGCCGGGATTGGCAAAAACCCTAACCGTTAACACCTTGGCGAGGGTTCTTCACCTTGGCTTTAAAAGAATCCAGTTTACACCCGATCTTCTGCCTTCAGATCTGATCGGTACCATGATATATAATCAGCATGCCGGGGATTTTGAAGTGAAGAAGGGACCGATCTTTTCCAACATCATCCTTGCCGATGAGGTCAACCGTTCCCCAGCAAAAGTCCAATCTGCTTTGCTGGAGGCGATGCAGGAAAAGCAGGTAACTATCGGTGAAACCACCTATAGCTTGGATAGGCCTTTTTTGGTGCTAGCTACCCAAAACCCGGTGGATCAGGAAGGAACGTATCCGCTTCCAGAGGCGCAGGTGGATAGATTTATGATGAAGGTGCATATTGACTACCCTTCCAAATCGGATGAGCTTGAGGTAATGCGGAGGATGTCAAATATGTCCTATGTTTCCGATGTAAATCCAATTTTGACCAAAGAGGATATTTTTGAAATCAGGAATAAGATCAATGAGGTGAAAATCGCCGAGCCATTAGAGGAATACATTATTGAGCTGGTTTTTGCCACTAGATTCCCTCAAAAATATGGACTGCACGAGGAAGCCAAATACATTCAATTTGGGGTTTCTCCACGGGCCAGTATCAATTTGAATCTTGCTGCAAGAGCCAATGCCATGATGGAAGGGCGCGACTACGTGCTGCCTGAGGACATCAAAGCTGTTGCCGAGGATGTGTTGAATCACCGGATCATCCTTAATTATGAAGCGGAAGCCGACAACATCAGTCCTCGAGACCTGGTCAACATTATTCTGGAAAAAATCCCGCTTAATAAAAGCGTAACATTCAAATAGGCTTACAGGCCCCATTTTCTTTGAAAATAGGTAAATAGACCACCTTCGTGTTAATTCCGATGGTGGTCTTGTTCTTTTTTAGGCCCTCTAATTAATTATTAATTAACTTTTTGTACCTCTCCAGTTTAAATTGCTAACTGACCTTTGTGGTGTTCGTTCAACGTATGCTACAAATGAAAAATGTTTTATCAATCCTAGCGGCCTATTTCCTTTTTATAGGAGCAGCTATTTCCCAGACAGGGACAATAAAAGGGGTGGTGGCCGATTCCCAATCGGGGGAAACCATCATCGGCGCTAACGTCAGAATTGAAGGCACCGGGCAGGGGGTAGCCACCGATATCGACGGTTCTTTTGAAATCAACCGGGTAGATCCTGGCAAGCACACTTTAGTAGTCTCCTTCATTTCCTATAAAACCCTCAAACTTCAAGAAGTGCAGGTAGTGGCAGAGAAAGCCACGGTGCTGGATGTAAATCTTGAGGAGGACTTGGGTGAATTGGGTGAGGTCACGGTGATGGCCAGCCGCGAGACGGGATCCAACATGGCCATTGTCTCAGAAATCAGAAAATCCCTGCAGGTGGTATCCGGCATTTCCTCTGAGCAGATCAGGTTGTCCCAAGATGGAAATGCCGCCCAGGTGATGAAGCGTGTGTCGGGGGTGACCATTACCGACAACAAATTCGTGCGGGTAAGGGGCGTGGATGACCGCTACAATGTGGTGATGATCAATAATGCCAACGCACCAAGCACGCAGGTGGACAAAAGGACTTTCTCCTTTGACCTTATCCCAAGCGAAAATCTGGACAGAATGATGATCTACAAATCATTTTCTCCGGAGGTTCCTGGGGATTTTGCTGGTGGTTTGGTGAAAGTTTTTACCAGAAATGCGCCAGATGAAGATTTCATCAATTTTGGGATGGGAATAGGTTTCCGTCAGGGAACGACCTTCCAGGATTATAAGCAAACTGAGGGGTCCAAGACTGACTTTTTGGGATTTGACAATGGCTTCAGGGATTTGCCTCAAGGGTTTCCAAGCAGTGACAGGTTGATTGACGCTTCCGGTGCCAGCCCGATCAGAGCCGAGGCCGGTAGGTTGATGAACAATAATTATGGTATCAATACTACCAAGGCAATGCCCGATTTGGGCGGAGGGTTTTCATTTGGGAAAAACTGGTATTTGGGTGGCATGAGGCTTTCAACGCATACCGACATTTCTATGGGCCAGAGCTTCCAGGCCTTTACCGCTGAGCGTAACCGCTACTTTTTCTTTAACCCTGGTCAGCCTACGGCAAAACGTGATGAGTATTTTGACAGCTATTATGCTAAAGAAAATAATGCAGGCATTATGTCCAACTGGCTTTTGAGGCTTAATAAGGACAATACGATTGCTTTCCGTAATCTTTTCAACCAAACGGGTATCAACGAAACCATCCTTAGACAGGGCAGGGATTTCATTCAGCGTCCCGATGGGGCTAGGGATTATGCTTTCAGGTATGAATCCAAAACCATATACACAGGGCAAATCGAGGGGAATCATTTCTGGAATGACGAGCAGAACAAAATCAACTGGGTAGTTGGAGGGAATTACATGGCTCATGAGGAGCCGGACTTTAGAAGGTTCAGAACTTTTTACCAAAACGGTGTGGGAGAAGGTCAGTATGTGATCATTGATCCACCAGCAAGTAGTCCCCAGGATTTGGGTAGATACTTTGGCTACATGAATGAATGGGGGCTTAGCCAGGGGTTGAATTTTGAGAAGAAATTCAAAGGTGTGGAAAAGGACCGGCCAAGGATTCTTCGCGCAGGTTATCTGGCTGACTATAAACAAAGAAGCTTTGATGCCCGATACATCACCTATTATTATCCAGGTTCATCCAGTGGTGCTGCAAAAGAGGAATTGATCCGCCAGCCGATAGATCAGGCTTTTGCACCTGAAAACTTCAATGTACAGGATGGATGGTTGGTGCAAGAGGGTACCAGGCCAACTGACCAGTATGATGCTTCCACCTTTGTGGGGGCCGGTTATTTGGGCGCCGTTTATCCGATTGGGAAATTTAACCTTTCCGGTGGTGTGAGAACTGAATATTCAATTCAGCAATTGACCAGTGCCACTTTTGGCGGGCCGGTGAATGTGGACAACCGGGAGCTGATCGCCCTTCCGGCGGTGAACGTGGACTATAATTTCAGCGAAAAATCCTTGATGCGGGCTGGTTACGGCAGAACTGTCAACCGTCCAGAATTCCGGGAGTTTGCCCCATTCCTTTATTACAGCTTTGAATATTTGGCGGGCTTTTCAGGGAATCCTGACCTCCAGATGGCCAGAATTGACAACTTGGACCTTCGATACGAATACTACCCGAATGAAGGGGAGACCTTTAGTATAGGTGGTTTTTACAAGAGCTTTGACCGTCCGATAGAGGCTGTGGGAAGAAACGTGAATGAGGAAATGCAGTTCAGCTACCGCAATGCTGTGGATGCCTATGTGTACGGGGTGGAAGTGGAAGCCAGAAAAGCCCTGAGCACGGTCACCAACCTGCCATTCCTTAGAGACCTTTCCATCAACGCCAATGCATCTCTGATATGGAGTGAGGTGTTTTTGGGAGATGACGTAGCCTTCCAGGAAAACAGAAGGGCGCTGCAGGGCCAGTCCCCGTATGTGTTCAACACCTCCCTTTCCTACCACAATGAGAAAAGAAACCTGTCTGTAAACGCAGCATACAATGTTTCGGGCCCAAGGATTTTTATTGCTGGAAACGTGAACTTCCCGGATATCTATGAAATGCCCAGACATGCCATTGACCTGACCATCTCGAAAATGGTGAGTGAACGAACTACTTTAAAATTGGGCGTACAGGACCTGTTGAATTTCCAATACAGATTTTACCAGGACACCAATTACGATGGACAGATCACTTTTGATGTGGATGAACCCATGTACAGATGGAGAAGAGGTAGAATGCTTACCGCTTCATTCAATTATAAACTGAAATAAAAACACCTTTATTAAAACTATCTAAAAATGAAAGCAAATTTTAGAATTGCCGCAATGGCTGCCCTGATGGGTTTTGCCGCTGCCTGCTCCGAAGATGTTGACCCAGTCAATGTCGTTGATCCAGAAAACAACTTGGTTGCTCTGGAAGGAGATTTGACTACCCGTACGTTGACAGCCGATCAGCAGTACTTGCTGAAAGGACAAGTTTTCGTGAGGGATGGCCAAACGGTAACTATCGAGCCTGGAACAATCATCTATGGTGAGAAAAGATCTAGAGCGACGTTGATCGTAGACCGTGGAGGCAAATTGATCGCCAGGGGTACTGCGCAGGCTCCTATCGTCATGACTTCTGCGCAGGAAGTGGGTGAGCGTGATAGAGGTGACTGGGGTGGCTTGGTGATTTTGGGCCGTGCCAGCACCAACCAGGTGGATCCGGAGATTGAAGGTATTGATCCTGCTGTTGTTTTTGGCGGTAACGAGGATGATGACAATTCTGGAGAGTACGAGTACCTGCGAGTGGAATATGCGGGTATCGAACTTACTCCCAACAACGAGACCAACTCCATCACCATGGGTGGTGTGGGCCGTGGTACTTTCATGGAGCACTTGATGGTTTCCTTTGGTGGAGATGATGGTTTTGAGTGGTTTGGCGGTACGGTAAATGGCCGTTATTTCATTTCACACTCTACTTGGGATGATGATTTGGACGTTGATTATGGTTACTCTGGAAACGTACAGTATGCTTTGGTGGTGAGAAACCCATTCTTTGCTGATCAGTCTCAGTCAAACGCCTTTGAAACCGACAACGGTCCAAATGACAACGACGTGCAGCCTTACACTACGGGTACTTTCTCTAACGTGACAGTTTACGGTCCTAGAGACAGAGTCGGCAGATCTATTTCCGGAAACAACTTCCACGCTATGGATATGAGAAGAAGAACTGCAGTGAGTATTTTCAATACTGTTTTGACAGGTTTCCCAACAGGTCTTAGATTCAACACTGCTTCTGTAACCCAGCAATACGATGCAGGCAACGGTGTTTTGGCTAACAATATTCTAATCAACCCGAACGCAAACTATGCTGCGGGTGGTGGTGCTGATGTGGCGGATGTACAGAGAATTTGGGAGGCTGCCAATACTACCGTGACCTTACCTGAAGCGGGTGCCGAAGAGGATTTCTACAGAGGCTATGGCTTGCGACCTGAAAACTTCTTTGCCAGATATACCTTCCAAACTTATCCAAACAATCCTGACTTCTCCTTGCTTTCAGGTGGATCATTGGCTGCTGGAGCTGATTTCAGCAACGCTAAGTTCAACGAAGCCAACAGGTCTTCATTCTTTGAGAATGTGGAGTTTGTAGGAGCATTCGGTGCTACTGACTGGACTGACGGATGGGCTGAGTTTAACCCATTGAATATCGATTACCTTAATAAATAATCAATCTACCATGCCTCCGGGTTAGCCGGGGCATGGTTTTCTTTCAACTTTCAAAACCTATATTCCATGCGAATTTCAGTGTTTATTTTCATAGTGATCATGCTGGCCGGATGCGCCAAGTCCTCCCGCTATGAGGCCAAGTATCAACTGACTCCCAAGGAGCAGGATGATATCATTTTGACAACCATCCGGTACATTGGGCATTTGCCTAAAAAGGGTTCTCACGAAAATAAGTTTGAAGAAAGGTTTGACCAATATTATTCCCAATTGGCAAAAGACTTTACCCTAGATGCTTATCATAAGGATGCCGATGGCTATGAGTATTTTATGGCCAGCCGCGTTGCCCCATCGCTAAAGGTAAAGAAAGTGGCCACTGGGGTGAAAATGAAAAGAAATCAAATTGGCGAATTGGAATATTATGAGGAGGTTTTTAGAACCTGGAAGTTTGAGGAAGAAGAATTGCGTAACAAAAGCCTGATGCTGTTTTCCATGATGATCCGCGAAAAGGACCTGGCCCCTTATTTTCCACAGAATTCCGGAAAAGAAGAATATATTGAGTTTCCAGACCTGTATGTCGCTTATGATGTGGATGATAGGATTTGGAAAATGAAATCACAGTTGAGTTCAAAAGATTAAAAAATTTCTTAAATTTTTATTTCCCCAAGATTTTGTATTTAGCCCCATAAAAAAAGTTTTATGGGGCTAATTTTATTACTATAACGTTCATTTCAAAAGAGGAAAAGTTCATGTCTATTTTTGGTTGTTTAATTTTTTTTCTACCTTTCATCTGTATTAACAACTCTTTCTCAGAATTGTACTGTTTTGTTCCAATGGTTTAACGGTGACAAGTCATAAAAGGAATAAAGATTGTAAACGGTATCAAAGATATTTTTTTGATAATTGCAGTTTACTTTTTGTATAAGGTTTGGCAGGCTCGCAGTGATGCGAGCCTGCTTCTTGTTTATAGGTTATGGTTTATTGTTCCGCTGGGGCGGAACGGTTATGGGTTACTTATTAAGCCTTCTGCCCGACTTGTATGCCAAAGCGGTTGCTGTTGGCAAAGGCCACCAAAGAGAGCATTACCGGGACTTCAACCAGTACCCCTACCACAGTCACCAAGGCAGCCGGGCTGTTGAGGCCAAAGAGGGCAATGGCTACGGCTACGGCCAACTCAAAGAAGTTGGAAGCCCCAATCATGGCCGATGGGGAGCAAACCGCATAAGGTAGTTTTAGCCACTTGCCGCCATACCAGGCCAGGAAGAATATAAAATAAGTCTGAATAGTCAGGGGAACTGCAATCAGCAAGATTACGATGGGGTTGTCCAAGATATTTGGTCCTTGGAAGGCAAAAATCAGGACCAAGGTAAACAACAATGCTGCTATACTGATTGGTCTCAGCTTAGGCATAAATTGATTTTTGAACCATGCTTCTCCTTTTTTCTCAATCATGGTTTTCTGAGTCAGCACCCCGGCTATAAGCGGTATCACTACAAACACTACCACTGATGTAGCCAGTGTGCCGTAAGGGATCTCCACATCTGTGATACCCAGTAGCAAGCCTACCAAGGGTACAAATGCAATTAGCAGGATCAGGTCATTAACGGAAACTTGTACTAAGGTGTAATTTGGGTCCCCATCACTCAGGTAGGACCATACAAACACCATGGCTGTACAGGGAGCCGCACCCAGCAGGATAGCACCGGCAATATACTCACTTGCCACCTCGGGCTGAATGTAGGCTTCATACAGGTTGGTGAAAAACAGCCAGGCAAAGAAGGCCATTGTAAAAGGTTTGATCAGCCAGTTGATGATTACCGTCCAGATCAGTCCCTTTGGTGCTTTGCCTACCTTTTGGATACTGCGAAAATCCACCTGCAGCATCATGGGATAGATCATCATCCAGATCAGGATGGCGATGGGGATGTTAACATTGTAAATTTCCCAGCGACTCATAACCTCCATACTTTCGCCGGCAAAGTGTCCGATGGCTATTCCCCCAATGATACACAGGGCCACCCATACGGTCAGGTATTTTTCGAAAAAGGCAATTTTCTTTACTTGAGGCATTAGGCTTTAACTTTTACTTGGGAGAAAACATGGAACATCTCGGAAGCAATCTGAAGGGATCGCTCATCGTATTTTTCCGCTTCTTGGGCTGTGTCATCAAAAGCCTTGGGATCCTCATACCTTACCGGTATCCTGACTTCTGCTGCAGGGATGAAAGGACAGTTCTCATCTGCATGGGAACATGTCATTACTGCAGCGTAGGGATCGCTACCTATTTCATCATAGAGCTTTGAAAAGGCCACGATTGGATTGGCATCATCGGAGTAGAAAAGGTAGTATTTTGGGTTGCTATCCCCGTTTTTGGTAACCTTGAAGCCCGTTCTTTTCATGGATTCCACAGCTCTTTCATTGAAGGCGGTAACCTCGACTCCACCGGAAAAGCAGTCTGCGTCGATGCCGTGAAGGTCAGCGGCCAACTGTGCCCATATTTGGGAAAACTGGCTTCTTCTGGAGTTGTGGGTACAGATAAAATTAAGCCGTATGGGCTTGCCAGCATCCAGTTTGGTTTGGATATAGTCAATTAAAGCCTGAAGATACTCTTTGCGCTCCGATGGGATGGTTTGGGAGGGGAGTTGGTTGATGAAGGATTGGAGTTTTGGGTATAGGTTCATAAGTATGTTTGATGTCGAAATGTCGAATGTCAGATGTCGGATGTAATTAATCGTCACCTCAGCCTGTCCCGATTCGCTCTGCTCTCGGGACAAGTTCTGTGGTTATTTTATTCCCCGTTATTAGTAGTGGTCTGAATACGGCTCTAATTCCTAAGAGATTTCTTCACTCCCTACGGTCGGTACTAATGACGTGTAAAAGTTCTCGCAGCGATTTTCGCAGCGCCGCCGCGAGAAATCAAAACGTCATAGCACTTGGTGTGTTTGCAAAATATAGAGCCTCGAAATGACGAGCGTTTGATTAGCAGCATCCTCCTCCAGGTTCGCAGGTGTTGTCCTGGAGTTGGGAGAGTCTGATTTTTGGTTTTACGTTGGCTGGGCCACAGCAGGCGGCGGCTTTTTCCTCTGGGGTGGTGGCCCTGTCCTTTGCCTTGCAGGTGGTGTTTTGGGTGATCAACTGTACGATGATTTTGTCCTTTAATACCAATACGTCACTAATGGGGAGGGTAGTAGCCGGAAACTGGCTGTTACCATATTCGATTTTGATTTCGGTGTCCTGGAAGGTAGGCCTCACGGAGTCTACCAACTGGAAGATTTTTAGCGCCTTTGTGGTGTCCACCCGGTGATTGGGCTCTGGGATTTCATTTTCCCAAAGCTGCACGTGCGTTTCTTCCCACTGGTTTCTTTTCCCGCCGCAGTCCACCGTGTCGAAGATGACGTTTTTGATTTCGGTGATGTGGAAATCCGGTCTGGCGTATTGGCCGGGCAAGTATTCAAAATAAAGTGGAGTCTCTGGATTGGACTCGAGGAGGTGTGTGAATTGTGAGGTTTTCATGGATCTAAGGGTTGAGGGTTTAAAGGGGACACAGACCTTCCTGCGCAGGCAGGGTTTCGCGGAGTTTAACACGGAGTTTCACAGAGGCTTCATCGCGGCGGATTATGCGAACTTTTCTACTCTGAGAAACTCTTTTTCAAACTCGGTGCAACTCTGTGTCCCTTTGTTTAGCAACATTGATTTTCTTTATTTTCAAATTGATCGAATAGTCCGTTGAACAGGTTTTGGATCTCGGTCCAGCGGATGGGGTTGATGCAGTAGCTGACCGAGACGCCCTCTATGGTGCCTTGGATGATGCCGCAATTTTTTAATTCCCGCAGGTGCTGGCTGATGGTGGCCTGTGCGAGTCCAAGTTCCTGCACCAAGTCCCCGTTGATACAGGAGTTGGCCTTGAGCAGGTGCTGGATGATGGCAATCCGTGCGGGGTGGGCGAAGACCTTGGCCACTGCCGCCAGTTCGTTTTGATCAGTTGAGAAAAGGTCTGTTTTAGTGATTCCCATGGTGCGTATGTTTATATTGCAATATTACGATTAATGACCGGAAAAAGTGTCAAAACCGTTTCAGTTTTTTTCAAAATAATTTCCTTCATTCTGTTAGAGAACATAAATCGGTTATTTGAGCATTTAAAAAGTGGTGTTCACCCCGATCCCTTTGAGAAACTGTTTTTAGAAAGTTTATTTGTGGAGCATTTAACCTAAACTTATTTATGAACCGACCCTACAGTAGTTTTGCACTCGTTTTAACATTGTTTCTATTTTGCGCCACTTCGCTTTCTGCACAGACCATCTCTCTCGATGAACTTCAGGAGGAGGAAATTTATATTCCTTCAGATAAAAGTTTTATGATACTCACTTTTCCGCTTTCCACCTTTTCTTACCAAACTGGATATGAGAACATGCAGTCGAGACTAAATAGTATCGGCGGGTTGGAACAGCCGAAATTATTTGAACATGTAAGTTTCGGAGTGGGATGGAGGAGGAAAAATCTGTTTTATAACTTGAATGCAAGTTTTCCGATTTTTTCCCAAAGAAAGGAGATCTCGGCTGGTTCAATGACAAGAAGTGTTGAAGTCCGGGATGGTAATTTGGATTTCACCATTGGATATGCCCTACTTCCAAGTGAAAGGTTTTACTGGATTATTAGGAGTGGGCTCGGCTATCATTTTAGGGAAATGAACTTGAAAGAAGTGAGCAGCACTCCTTTTGATTTGGAGGATTTCAGAAATCCGGTTGGAACTTCTTGGCCGCAGCTTGAACATCAAAGCATTACTTGGGATATAGCATTTGAAATGATGCCAAAAGCCATGCGGAAAGTGTCTGTGCTCCAGAGTGCGCAGCTTGGTTATAAATATGGGCTTGGCTCACCCCAATGGAAATCCCAAGAAACGACCTTGGTGAACCCGATCCGAGACAGGGTTTCTACCTTTTATCTTAGGGCTTTGATAGTGATTAATAAAGAAAATTAATCAGCATGGTAAAATTATTAATGCTCATACTATTGCCTTTTCTTCTTGGGGAAAATTGGGGGGATGTAATCCAATCCGACCAAGTGGCTACTGTGATTATTTACCGAAAAAGAAGTGGAATGCCCAAAAAAATCGGGTTGCGAATTGACGGCAAACAGGTAATTCCCAGTCTTAAGACCAATACCTATTATGAACATAGGTTGGATCCGGGAAAAGTTTTGTTAGAAACAAAGGGAGATATTTTTACGGAACTTAAGCAATATAGTCTTACTTTGGAGGCAGGCCAAACATATTATCTGGAGGCTGTCATTGAATATCAGGCTTTCACTACTACTATGCACCTAGTTAGAAAAAGTGAAAAGACAGCTAAAGAGGCAATAAAAAATATGAAAAGTGAACAGGTGAAATGATGAAGTTTAGTTTGAAATCTCCACAAGAAAGGGTTTTTAGTTTCTTTTTGTCAGTTGGCTTGTGTGTCATTCTGGTATATTGGGGCTTTAGACTTTCCGCTTTAATAGGTTTTGATGAAGAGGAAACCTATATAGGAAGCCTAGGCCTATTTCTTTTGAGCTGGATTTTTATATTTGGAGTGGCTAATGTAATGGCCTGGCTGAATTTTAACTTTTTGTATTCCAAGTGGAAGCAAAATAAAATGCCAGTACTCAGTTTTTGGACGCTGGAATTATTGATTTTTGCTGCGTTCTATGAGTTTTTGCTTTGGAGGACATCCTACGATGTGGGGTTGATGGGGGAGAATTTTCTGGTTTTGATATTCCTGGCTGCTTATTTTGTAGCCTTTATCTGGATAGCAGAAGGACTGAGGGGAAAAAAGAGGGAAAAATTACTGCTGCAGCAAAAGGAACGTGCGGAATTACTTTTGCTGCAATCCCAGCTCAATCCCCATTTTCTATTTAATGCTTTAAATAGCATTTACAGCAAGGCAATTAAAGAAGGCAGTGAGAATACCGCGGAGCAGATCCAAGGTTTGGCTGTTCTTATGCGCTTTGCAATTGAAAAAGCAAACCAATCCAAGGTCAGCCTGCAGGAGGAATTGGAATTTCTGAACCAATACATACAGATCTACTTGAACAGATTGTCACCGGAACAGCAATTTAAAGTTGAATGGAACCAAGACTGGGACGGGTACCCGGGTGAAATCTGCCCTATGCTCATTCAGCCTTTAATTGAAAATGGGTTTAAATTCTCTGACTTCTCAGCCAACTCCACATCGACGCTTATTAGGATGGTTTTAAAGGTGGAGGAAAATGATTTTAAATTTACCTGCGAGAATTACTACATATCCCAACACGTGAAGCGGAATAAGGGAACCGGAAAAGGAATGGAGCTGGTGGCTCAAAGATTAAAGAATCTCTACCCTGAAAAACATAAATTTGAAATCCTGGAAGGGCAGGATTTATTCAAAGTAAAATTACATATCAATTTAAATTGAAGCGAAATGTTGATTAAGGCCGTTGCTATAGATGATGAAACCCCAGGGCTTGAAATAGTGGAAAGCTTTGTGAAAAAAGTGCCTTTTATCCATTTGGAAAAAACCTTTAACAACCCCAAGGAGGGGCTTCAATACATTTTTGATCAGCAGCCTGACCTAATTTTCCTTGATATCCACATGCCCCAAATTAACGGGATTGAGCTGGCAAAAGTAATTCAGCCTTTGGGCAAATCCTTTATTTTCACTACTGCTTACCGAGAATATGCATTAGACAGTTATGAACTTCAGGCGCTCGATTATTTATTGAAGCCTTTTTCTTTTGAAAGATTCCTTACCGCACTGAATCGTGCCTACCAAGAAATCATACGCAAGAAAGGTGAAGAAACCAGCATTTTCATCAAAGATAGTTATGACTGGATACGGATAAAGCTCAATGAAATCCGGTTTATCAAATCAGACAGCAACCTGTTGTTTATCCACCTTGATAAGGAGACCTTTAGCACACGGATGACCATTACCGAGATCCTTGAAGTCCTGCCAAAAGACCAATACATGAGGGTTCACAAATCTTACATTGCCAACCTTTCAGCCATTGAAAAAATTGAAAGGCATCAAGTTTGGATAGGAAGGGATGCGGTTCCCGTAGCGGCTACTTATCGCGAAATAATGGAAGGAAAACTGTTGAAGAAATAAGCTATTAAAGTTTATCCAAATCCGTTAAATACTCCTCCGCCTGCTCCAAAATGGCCGTTCTCTCCTCTGCAGGTTTTTTGTCCCAGATCCTGTACATCATGTTGACTCGTTGGTTGTTTTCGAACAGCGCCCTATGCCTATCATAGAAATTCCAGTAAAGGCTGTTGAAAGGACATGCTTTTTCCCCTACCTTTTTGCTTTTGGAGTAATGGCAGCCTTTGCAGTAGTTGCTCATCTTGGCGATGTAATTGGCGCTGGAGACGTAGGGTTTGGTGCCCACGATGCCGCCGTCGGCAAACTGGCTCATGCCGCGGGTGTTGGTGATTTCCACCCATTCGATTGCGTCAATATATATGCCCAGATACCATTCATCCACCTCATCGGGATGGACATTGGCCAATAGGGCAAAATTGCCCGTGATCATCAGGCGCTGTATATGATGGGCATAGGCATGGGTGAGGCTTTGGCTTATGGCATGCCTGAGACAGTTCATCTTGGTGTCCCCGCTCCAGTACCACTTGGGAAGGCTGCGTCGGTGGTTGAGTTTGTTCAGTTTGGCGTAATCGGGCATCTTGGCCCAATAGACGCCCCGCATAAATTCCCGCCAACCCAGAATCTGGCGGATAAAGCCCTCTACCTGACTGATTTCGATTTTACCCTTTGCCTGATGATAGGCTTCGATTACCTTATCGATCACCTCCTTGGGGCTAAGCAATTTAGAATTCATCAAAAAACTTAATCTGGAATGGAAAAGAAAAGCGTGCTCGGTGTGCATGGCATCCTGGAAAGTTCCAAATTTGGGAAGCAACTCCTCACAAAAATAATTCAACACTTTAAGCCCTTCTGCCCTGCTAATAGCCCAGGCAAAGTTTTCGGGATCAATTTCCCCAAAATGCTTGACCTCCATTTTTTCCAGCATATCTAAAACATCCTGTATGTTTTTGCGGAAACGCTTCGGAGGCTGAAGCAGAGATGGGTCGGTAAGCTTTTTTCTGTTGAGCTGGTCATAATTCCATTTTCCGCCCTCGGGCTCACCTCCATCCATCAAGACTTCATGCTTTTTGCGCATATGGCGATAAAAAGTCTCCATGAGGAAACTCTTTTTCCCCTTAAAGAAATCAGCCATTTCCTCCCTTTGGGTAAAAAAATGCTCGGTGTCATAGGCTTGTGATTCGATTTTCAAATCCTTGCAAAAAGATTTAAGCTGCTTATCTAACCTATACTCGTCAGGGAGCAGGTACTGGAACTTCTGAATTTCATTTACATCTATAAGGCCTGAAAGGTTTTCCGGTAAGCTTTGCTTGTTTTTTGAATCATCCAGTTTGAGGTACAGGACCTGATGTCCCCGTTCCTCAAGCCACCCAGCAAATTCCCGCATGGCCAGAAAGAAGGCCGTAATTTTTTGGACATGATGCATCACATAGCCGGTTTCCTGCTTCATTTCCATCATCACATAAAGGATGCTGTCGTCGGTTTTGGCAAACCAGGAATGCTTGTGGTTGAGCTGGTCGCCTAAAATAAGTCGGAGGGTTTGGGGCATGTGGTTTTTTAAGAAAAGCGGCTGTGTAGGATTTTTGTTTTCTTTCACACAAAAAAACCACTGGGTCTCCTCCAGTGGTTTTCATAATAATTAATCCTCAATTTTCTCCCTTTCCCGCTCCACTATCTTGTAGCTGGGGTCATCATCGGTGAAATTGACGTTTATTATTTTGTCTGCCTTGGCCAGCAAGGTTCTGCTGCTGGTGTCCAGATGGCGGATGTAAACCGTCTTGCCCAGCTTTTCATAACGTTCCGTTATTTTGTTGATGGCATCTATTCCAGAGTGGTCCACGATTCGGCTTTCCTGGAAATCTATGATGATCTCTTCTGGATCATTGACGGGGTCAAATTTTTCTCCAAACTTGAGTGCAGATGCGAAAAACAGCGGTCCAAAAATCTCGTAATGCTTCACCCCTTTTTCATCGACACGTTTTCTTGCTCGGATCATCTTCGCATTTTGCCAGGCAAAGACTAATGCGGAAATGATCACTCCGACCAATACGGCAAGGGCTAAATTGTGCAAAAACACTGTTACCAGCGTCACTACGATCATGACCAACACATCGTGGAAAGGCACTTTGCGGAACACTTTCAGGGAAGCCCACTCAAAGGTGCCGATAGCCACCATAAACATCAGCCCCACCAAAGCGGGCATGGGCATCATTTCTATATAGGTGGAAAGAAACAGGATGAACATCAAAAGACCGACGGAAGCCACAATCCCGGAAATTCTATTTCTGCCTCCCGCATTCACGTTGATGAGGGACTGTCCAATCATGGCGCAGCCACCCATTCCCCCAAAAAAGCCAGTGGTAATATTGGCCACACCCTGGCCAATGCATTCCCTATTTCCGCTACCCCGGGTTTCGGTGATTTCGTCTATCAAGGACAGAGTCAAAAGACTTTCAATCAAACCTACACCTGCCATAATTGCTGAATAGGGAAGGATGATCATAAAAGTATCCCAATTAAGAGGGACCAAGGGAAGGTGAAACTCTGGCAGCCCACCCGAAATAGAGGCGATATCCCCGACAGTTCTTACATTTATTCCCCCAAAAATGACCAGCAGCGATACTATTATAATTGCGGCAAGAGCGGAAGGAATGGCTTTTGTCAGCTTTGGGAGAAATTTGATAATTATCATTGTCAAAATAACAAGGCCAAGGGTTAAATGCAGCTGTGTTCCCCTCATCCACTCTGTCATTCCCGGGGCCACTTCCACTTTAAATTGGTCAAATTGAGCCATGAATATCACGATGGCCAAGCCATTGACAAACCCGAACATCACAGGGTGAGGTACTAGACGGATAAGCTTGCCTAGCTTCAACACCCCGACCAAAACTTGGATCAGTCCCATCAACACCACAGCTGCAAAAAGGTACTCCACCCCATGGGTGGCAACCAATGCAACTACTACTACGGCGATGGCACCTGTGGCACCTGAAATCATGCCTGGTCGCCCTCCCAAAATGGAGGTTATAAGCCCGATGATAAAGGCAGTGTAAAGTCCAATTAAGGGGCTTACTCCGGCTATAAGAGAAAATGCCACCGCTTCGGGCACTAAGGCTAGGGCTACGGTGAGTCCCGATAAAACTTCATCTTTGAGATTCGCCTGCTTGGGACGAAAAAGATTGATTAACATCTGTGTCATGACAGAATTATTTTTATTTATAAGTAATGGAAATACAAGTTATGCCCAAGGATAGAAATCAAAGGGAAATGAAAAAGTGGCTCCTGATTAACTCAGGGTGGAGTGGGGGTGGGTTTGTAAAGAATTGGATTTTTCATAATAGGATGGCAAAAGTACAATTAAATACAAGTATAGCAAGGTGGATTTTTAATTGTTTGCTCAATTTGTTAACTTAATTATCTGATTAACAGGGGGTGTTCTGTAGTCGGTTTTGATTGTTTTTCATTTTAAAAATTGTGGTTATGAATGAGGCAGCAGAAAAAGTAGGCTTTTTTGAGTTGGCTGTGGAAGAAAAACTCTTTGCAAGTGAATCCCGGCTGAAGTTCCATTTGAATTTTGTTTTTGATGGGATTGATTTAAAAGGTAAATCGGTATTGGACATTGGTGGGGGAAAAGGTTTGTATAGCTTCTATGCCGCTCATAAGGGGGCTTCAAAAGTGGTTTGCCTTGAGCCGGAGAGTGATGGAAGCTCTTCGAATGTGGTCACAAAATTCAATGAATTGAAGGTAAAGCTTGGGTATGAAAATGTTGAGTTGAGACAATTGATGCTTCAGGACTTGGGTGCCAAGGAGAAATTTGATATCATCTTGATGCATAATTCAATTAACCACCTTGATGAACCTGCTTGCGTGGATTTGCTTGAAAATGAGGAAAGCCAGAAAAAATACCTGAAGATCTTTGAACAGATATATGCCTTGACTAACCCGGGAGGTAAGGTCATCGCCTGTGATTGTTCCAACCATAATTTCTTTCATCTCTTAAATATTAGGAACCCCTTTGTTCCTAAAATCGAATGGGAAAAGCATCAGTCGCCCAATATCTGGGCCCAACTGATGGGGTTTGCGGGTTTCAAAAACCCCAAAATCACCTGGTCGTCGATTAACCGGCTTGGCAAGGTGGGAAAGGTGTTGATTTCAAATAAAGTGGGCTCTTATTTCACCAAAAGCTATTTCTGCCTCCATATGGAAAAATAAAACCAGCTAAAATTTATATATTTCAGTTTCAAACCGCCTTTTTTAAATGAAACTGACCAAATCCAGACTTGCCCACATAGTTTTTGAATCGGATGATGCTGCCTCCAAGGCTTTTGATGTGGTGTTGCTGATCTTGATTTTGGGAAGTGTGGCGGTGGCTTTGCTGGATTCGGTGGCGAGTTATAGGCTGGTCTACGGAGACCTTTTTTATACTCTGGAGTGGGTTTTTACAGTGCTTTTCACCATTGAGTACTTGCTTAGGCTCTATCTCACCCGTAGGATAGCTGGGTATGTGTTCAGTTTTTATGGCATTGTTGACTTCTTGGCCATTCTACCTGCCTTTTTAAGTTTGGTGATTGTGGATACTCAGTTCTTGGTGGTGGTAAGGGCGCTTCGTTTGCTACGGGTTTTGAGGGTGCTCAAGCTTGGGCGCTATATGATGGAGGCATCCCTGCTTCAGGAGGCCTTATGGGCCAGCAGAAGAAAGATCCAGATTTTCATAGGTTCAGTGGTGACCATTGTATTGGTCATGGGAACTGTCATGTATCTGGTCGAAGGCCCGGAGGCTGGTTATACGAGCATTCCCACATCTATGTATTGGGCTATTGTGACCTTAACTACTGTGGGTTATGGAGATATAATTCCCCTCACTCCATTAGGTAAATTCATGTCATCCTTTATCATGCTACTTGGCTATGGGATCATAGCCGTGCCCACTGGTATTGTGACCGCCGAAATGTCGGCCCAAATGTATAAGAGAAAAGGCGAGGAGCTGGTCGAATGCCAAAACTGCCATGCCCATAACCACGACAGAGACGCTTATCACTGCAAGTATTGTGGGACTAAATTGTAGTTAATGGTCGGTATTTGGAACCGCAAAGCTTTTGAAGAAGCGCGTTTCTTCCTAGATCTACTTAATTTTCCCTAGATTCTTTCCCTTAAACCCTTCAAACCGCCTATGCTTGGGTGAGCCGATGATCTGGCTGTTGTAGATCCCCGCATGTCCGCTGAAAATATAGGCAACCACACATGCTAATCCCACATATACGCCAGATTGTGCACCGAATAATTCTATGCCCATTAGGGTACAGGCCAACGGTGTATTGGTGGCTCCGCTGAAGACCCCCACGAAACCCATTCCAGCCAATAAAGCCATCGGAAGCGGGATTATGCCCGATAAGGCATTCCCCAAAGTGGCACCAGTGTAAAAAAGCGGCGTTACTTCTCCGCCTTTGAAGCCTGCCCCTAGAGTGAGGGATGTGAAACCAATTTTGGCCAGGAAATCATACCAAGGCAGGTTTTCATTGAAGGCATCCACAATGGTGGGGATTCCCAACCCTATATATTTGGTGGTGCCGATGGCGAAGACTGTGGCTGCTACCAGCACCCCGCCGATAACAGGACGTAAGGGTGGGTAGTCGATAAATTTGCCGAAAAGCTGGCTCCAAAAATGGGTGGCCTTGGCAAAAAGCCTCCCTGCCAATCCAAAACAGATGCCCGCCGGAATGATCCAAAGGGTGTTGATGAGGTTGATTTCCGGAATGTAGGGAATGATATAAGCTGTATGATGTACTTCAAAAAGCTGCGCACAGGTATAATCGGCCACATAGGCTCCCAAAAAAGCGGGGAGTATGGACTCATATCGAATCCTGCCTATCACCAACCATTCCAGAGCAAATATGGCCCCCGCAAGTGGGGTGCCGAATACTGAGGCAAATCCCGCGGCCACACCAATAGTGATTAAAGTTTTTCGGTCCTGGGCGGTAAGTTTAAACCATTTGGTAAACTGGTCGGCTATGGCGCCTCCCATCTGCACTGCTGTGCCCTCTCGGCCAGCGGAGCCTCCAAAGAGGTGGGTAGCCACAGTTCCGAAAAGTACCAATGGGGCCATTCGGAGCGGGATTACCTTCAAGGGATTGTAGAATTCTTCCAGTAGTTGGTTGTTGCCCTTGACCACGGATTCTCCAAATTTATGGTAAACCCAGCCAATTATTAATCCCCCTAAAGGTAACAAGGCAATCAGCCAAATATTGGCTTCTCTGTAATTGGTAGCCCATTTGAGTGAAATAAGAAAGATTGCAGATGCAGCGCCTGCCAACAAACCGACTGCTGTGGCAATGATTAGCCATTTGGAAGTAAAAAGTAAACTCGGCAGAAATTCAAGCTGCAAAAACTGCTTTAGACGCAGTTGTTCAATGATCCTCTTCAACATTGGAGAAAATGCTTAGGTTAATTTAAGTTGAAGTAGGAGTCATCAGCACCAATTAATTGGGCGGTTAAAGGTGGTACCCCATCACCTTTGGAAGTACGAAGTGGTTTGAAGTTAGAAGTAAAAGGGAAAAGGTTAGAGGTTTAACCCTTTCCTTTTCCCTGCTTTATTACTTGTTGGCGATGTAGGCTAGCAAGTCAACAACTTTGCTTGAATAGCCCCACTCGTTGTCATACCAGCTCACTACTTTGACAAATTTGTCGGAAAGTTGAATTCCGGCACCAGCGTCAAAGATGGAAGTTCTTGCATCACCGATGAAGTCGTTGGATACCACCTGGTCTTCCGTGTAACCCAGGATTCCCTTCAGTTCACCTTCAGACATTTCCTTCATTTTTGCACAGATTTCCTCGTAAGAAGCAGGCTTGGATAGTCTAACGGTCAAATCCACTACAGAAACGTTTGGAGTAGGAACTCTGAAGGCCATACCGGTTAGTTTACCGTTAAGGTCAGGGATAACTTTACCAACGGCCTTGGCAGCACCAGTGGAGGAAGGGATGATGTTTTGTCCGGCACCACGTCCGCCTCTCCAGTCTTTGGCAGAAGGTCCGTCAACGGTTTTCTGCGTAGCAGTAGTAGCATGAACAGTGGTCATCAATCCTTCTTCAATGCCCCAAGTGTCGTGCAATACCTTGGCGATCGGAGCAAGACAGTTTGTGGTACAGGAAGCGTTTGATACAAATTGCATATCGGGGGTATAAGAACTTTCGTTTACACCCATTACAAACATCGGCGTGTCATCCTTTGATGGGGCCGACATGATTACTTTTTTGGCACCGGCTTCGATGTGGCCTTTTGCGGAATCTTTAGTAAGGAACAAACCAGTTGATTCCACAATGTATTCAGCACCAACATCGCCCCATTTGAGGTCGGCCGGGTTTTTCTCAGCAGTTACGCGGATTTCGTTTCCGTTGACTACCAACTTACCGTCTTTGACTTCGATTTCACCGTCAAATTGACCGTGGGTGGAGTCGTATTTAAGCATATAAGCTATATAGTCCACATCGATAAGGTCATTGATTCCTACGATCTGGATATCATCACGCTGCTGGGCAGCTCTGAACACTAAGCGACCAATACGGCCAAATCCGTTGATACCGACTTTAATTTTTGTCATAGTTTGGTTAAGTTTAAAATATATAAAGGTTAATAGGCTTGTGACAGGTTTCCCAAGAGGGTAGCTGTCAAGAAGCCATGAATTTACAGCTTATTTTACCGATAAGCAAAAATAGGCCTATTAATGTAAATTAACCGTTAATGATCATCCTCCACTTCTCCCTTTTTCATTTCCGACCAGATGTGGTAGCCGTTGTTTAGGGCAAAATGGCGGTTGGGGGCAGCATCTGCTTCCTCTAGCCGAACACCAGTCCATCCGCCAAAACTGCCTAAGGTTTCCACCGGCACAGCCTTGAAACTGAGTGAGCCGCCCGCGTCTTCCAGTTTTTCGAAGATGTAATGCATCTCGCCTTCCCTTACTAAGGCCGCATCGGGTAGGGCCAGGGCCGAGTCCCCGGCGGCAATGATCTGGGCCTTCACGTACATGCCTGGCACCAGCCCCTCATGTTCTCCTTCAATCTCGGCGTGCACCTGCAGGGCCCTGCTGTCCTGCTCAAATTTCTGGCTGATGCTGAAGACTTCCGCTTTGCGGTCCCGATCCCCATTGCGCAGGCGGAAGCTTACCTCTTGGCCGATCTGTATGCGGGAAATGTCCTTTTCATAAACCAATAATTTGATATGAATGTGATCGGTATTAATGAGTTCCATGAGGGCTGTTTCCGGTTGTACGGACTGGCCATTTTTCACGTGTACGGCCGTGATGGAACCGTCCAGGGGACTTCGGATGGCGACTCTGTCTGCCAGATTGCCTTCCTGAACCTGCTTGGTAGAGATATCCAAAAGCCGCAACTGCCCTTCCTTGCTGCTCAAAGTAGCCTGTAGACCCCTATAATTGGCCTGGGTTTGCTGCAGGGTTTTGCCGGCACCGACTTCTTCCTCCATCAGGCGCTGTTGGCGGTTGAGTTCCTGCTCAGCTAAGGCAAGTCTGTGGTAGGTGTCCAGGTAATCGCTCTGCAGGCGGATGATGTCCGGATGGCTGAGGTAGGCCAGTACCTGTCCTTTTTTGACCCTGTCCCCCTCGATTAGGGTGATGCCGCTGACGTGGGCGTTGACGATGCTGGTGATGATGGCCTCATGCTGGGGCGGGACTTCCAGGATGCCATTTACCGATATGCTGGAACTGATTGGCCTTTTTTCCATGGGACCTGTTTCGATCTGCATCCTTTCGACCTGCCTTGCAGTAAAGGTCACTTCCGTAATTTCCTCCATGTCATCGTCATGGTGGTCTATATCAGCGGAGCGGTTTTCGCAGGCCAGACAAAAGCTGAGAGCCAATAGTATATAGGTGTATTTTTTCATTTCAAATCCGGGTTAATAAAGTATTCCAATTCGTAGCGGGCCTGCATCAGGTTGCTCAAGGCCTCTTGGGCTTGAAGCTCTGTTTGCAGTGATTCGTTAAGCGATTGGATCATAAAGACATAATCAATTTCACCTTCTCGGAACGCTAATAGGGCCCCGCGGCGCTGTTCCCGGGCCAGTGGCAGGGTTTCATTTTTGAAGAAAAGCCAAGAGGAAAGCCACTTTCGGTACTGCTGCTCCAGCCGGGCCACCTGGTTGCTGATTTCCAGTTGGGTCTGCAGGCTGCTTTGCTGGGCAATTCTGCTTTCCAGGCGGGCTGCTTCCACCCGGCCTTTTTGGGGCAGGAAGAAAAGCGGCATGGTCAAGCCAAACTGATATTGGTAAAAGGATGGCTGTCCGCCCACCGTTTGGGGGCCATAGAGGGCCTGCAGCTTGGGCAAATACGCCGACTGGGCCCTTCGCCTTTCGGCCTCGGCCAGCATTACCGATCCCTCAGCGCGCCGGAGCAAAGGGTGCCCGGAAAGGTCCTCTTCCAAATGCAATGGCTTTTCATAAAAACCATCGCTGCCGTGAGGCGTGAACAAGTTTTCACCAAAAAGCCAGAGATTCAGTCTGATCAGGGATTCCGCATAGTCAAAGCGGGCGTTTTCCTTTTTCAGCTTCATCTGTTTGTACTGGTTTTGCGCTGCAAGGTAAGCCAATCGGGAAATGTCCTGGACTTCCAAACGGACCTTTGCGGCCTTTTCAAAGCCTTCATAAAGGGAATCCAATTCGGTAAATAGCTGCAGATATCCCTGCTTGACCAATGCATCGGCATAGGCCAGTTGCACTTCCCTCCGGATCTCCAGTTCGGTGAGGTTGAGCTCAATTTCCGAAAGGGCGATCCGCTGCTTTTGGGCATTGAGGGTAGGGCTGATGCCGAAGATGTTGATGTCCTGTTGGCTGATTCCGATCGGGGTGATTACCCCTACGTTTTCATCAGGACGGCTCACCTCATCGCCGGCGGTAAACAGGGTGGTGGTACCCAAGTCCCAGGCGGTCTTTTTGAGCGCCTCTTCCTGTTGCACCTGCATCTTGGCCGCTTCCAGTTGGGGATAATTCTCCAAGGCCCGTTGGATGGCCTGCTCCATTGAAATCGGGTTTACCTGCTGTGCCTTGGCCGGCAGGCTAAATGCCAAAAGGGCCAATACACATCCTAGGGCCGTTCTTTTTCCCGGAAGGGCTGCACTGGATTCTGTCCACCTATAAAGAATAGGCAGGATAAACAGGGTAAGCAAGGTGGCGGTCACCATCCCGCCGATCACCACGGTGGCCAGGGGCTGCTGCACCTCGGCCCCAGCAGAGCGGGAAAGTGCCATGGGCAGAAAGCCCAGAATATCGGTCAAAGCTGTCAACATGATGGGTCGGATTCTGCGTTTGGCGCCTATTCGGATCCGGTTTTCCAGATCTAGGTCGCTCTCTTTTTTCAACTCATTCCAGGAACTGATGAGTACAAGTCCGTTTAACACCGCCACGCCGAAAAGCACAATAAAGCCCACGCCCGCTGAAATGCTGAAGGGCATGTCCCGTAGCCAGAGGGAAAAGACCCCGCCAATGGCTGCCATCGGGATAGCCACATAGATCACGGCCGTCTGCTTGAAGGAGCCCAAAGCCAGATAGATGAGGAAAAAGATCAGGGCCAAGGCTATCGGCACGACCAATTTTAGCCTTGCGGTGGCGCGCTCGAGGTTTTCAAAAGCCCCTCCATATCGGATAAAATATCCGGGAGGCAGTTCCAGGCGCTGCTTGAGCCTTTCGTCGATTTCCTGTACCAGCGACTGGATATCACGGCCCCGGACATTGATGCCCACGTAGGTCCTCCGCTGGGTATCGTCGCGGCTGATCTGCATGGGACCGTCCTGATAGGAGATGGACGCCAGTTGGGTGAGTGGTACTTGGCCTCCTGAGGCGGTAGGTATAAAAAGATCCTCAATGTCGGCCAGTTCTTGTCTTTTGGCGGCATCCAGTCTCAGGACAAGGTCGAAGCGTCTTTCCCCCTCGAAAACCACCCCTGCTTTTCCTCCTGCAAAGGCCGAGGAGATGGCCTGGTTGATCTCCCGCACGTTTACGCCATAGCGGGCGAGCTGGCCGCGGTCGTACTGCACGCTGATCTGGGGGAGGCCGGAGGTGGCTTCCACTTTGAGATCGGCGACCCCGGGGATGTTCTCCACTAGCCTGCCGATTTCAGCGGATTTGGCAGCCAGGATTTCCAGATCTTCCCCGTATAGCTTGATGGCCACATCCTCGCGGACACCGGAAATCAGCTCGTTGAATCGCATCTCTATGGGTTGGGAAAATTCCAGGTTGACCCCAGTGACCTCTTCTAGCACCTCCTCGATCTTTTCGATGAGTTCTTCCTTGTTGGAGGCAGATACCCAATCGCTTTTGGGTTTGAGGATAATGAAACAATCCGCCATGTCCATAGGCATGGGGTCGGTGGGTACTTCGGCTACGCCAAAGCGGGAGAGGACTTTTTCGATTTCAGGAAAATTGTCCAGTAGCAATTGCTCAATTTCGGTGCTTTTGGCAATGCCTTCTTCCAGTGTACTGCCAGGCCGCATCAGGATGTGAAAGGCAATATCCCCCTCGTCGAGCTGGGGGATGAATTCCCCGCCCATCCGGGTGAAGGTAAAAACTGCCAAGCCCAAAAGTAAAGTTGCTGAGGCCAATACAACATTGCCCTTTGTCAAGACCTTATCCAGCAATTGACCATAGTTACGTTCGGTCCAATAAACCACTTTGTCCCCCCAGGTGTGCCCCTCTTTTTCTTTGACCTTCAGAAAAAGGGCAGACACCATGGGCACATAGGTCAGGCAGAGGATCATGGCTCCCAGCATGGCAAACATGAACGTGAGGGCCATGGGCTGGAACATTTTGCCTTCAATGCCTTCCAAAAACAGGATGGGCAAGAAAACAATCAGGATGATCAGCTGTCCAAAAAAGGCTGCATTCATCATCTTGCTGGAAGCCTTCAAAACGGTACGGTCACGGCTGGCCTGGTTCAATACCTGTCCTTGGCCGATGCGCTGGTGCATGAAAAAGACCGAGCCTTCCACGATGATCACCGCTCCGTCCACGATGATTCCGAAGTCAATGGCGCCCAAGCTCATCAGGTTGGCCCAGACATCAAATACGTTCATCAGGATGAAAGCAAAGAGCAGGGAAAGGGGGATGGTGGAGGCCACAATGAGTCCGCCACGCCAATTGCCCAGTAGGAATACCAGCACAAAAACGACAATCAGGGCGCCTTCGGTCAGGTTGGTTTTGATGGTGCCGGTAGTTTCTTGGATCAGCTGGCTACGGTCCAGGAAAGGGCTGATGTGGACCCCAGGAGGCAGGCTTTGCTGAATCTGTGCCATGCGCTCTTTTACATCCCCGATCACCTGGTTGGAGTTGGCTCCCTTGAGCATGAAGATGATACCACCTACGGCTTCTCCCTGGCCGTTTTGGGTGAAGGCTCCATAGCGTACCGCCGATCCAAAACGCACCTCAGCCACATCTTTGATCTGCAACGGAATGTCGCGTTCGGTAGGGAGCCAGATGTCTTCGATATCCTCCATGGAGCGGATGAGTCCCTCGCCCCGGATGAAGTTGGCCATGTGGTTTTTCTCGATGTAGGCCCCCCCGGTATTTTGGTTGTTGGCTTCCAAGGCCGAAAATACGTCTGCAATGGTCACGCCGTGGCTCCTGAGATCGTCGGGGTCAATGGCCACTTCGTATTGCTTGATGTTGCCCCCAAAGGAATTGACCTCGATCACACCGGGCACCATGGCCATCTGCCGGGTGATGATCCAGTCCTGTATGGTCCGCAGTTCGGTGAGATCGTAGCGGTCGCGGTATTCAGGGTCCACCTCCAGGCTGTACTGGTAGATTTCGCCCAGTCCGGTGGAAATGGGCCCCATTTCCATGTCGCCGAAGCCTTCGGGAATCTGCCGACGGACCTCCTCGAGCTTCTCGCTGATGAGCTGCCGGGGCAGATAGGTACCCATGCGGTCTTCAAAAACCACGGTGACCAGCGAAAGGCCAAAACGGGAAATGGACCTTATCTCCACCACGTCCGGGAGGTTGGACAGGGCGATTTCGATGGGGTACGTAATGAACTGTTCGATATCCTCGGTGCCTAGATTGGGCGCCTGAGTGATGATCTGTACCTGGTTGTTGGTCACATCGGGGACGGCATCCATAGGCACCTGGGTAAGGCTATAGACACCGGCTATGATCCATGCGACGGTCAACAAACCAATGAGGAGCTTGTTCCTGACGGAAAAAGCGATGATTTGATGAATCATGGGAATAGATTTACTGATAAGAAGATTTGGGCCAAAGGGAACTTGGCCTGAACATTAAATCAGGAAATCCGGGGAGGCTGGAAGCGGGAAATGTCGGCTTTTGCCAGGAGTCCGGGCCTATGGAAGCCCAGTTTTGCCGCAGGCGGAAAAGCTGGTTCTGCAAGTGCTATGGATTCGGATGGGGCATAGAAAACCCAGTTGTTCATGCTTTGGTGGCTTTCCCGGAAAGGAAGGTTGGCATGGTCGGGATCTTCGGCGACAAATTCGTAATCGTCGTCATTGTAGAAATAATGGCCTTCGACAAATTCCCAGAGGGTATCCCCATACTCCACCTTGTGGACCTGGTAGTGGTCGAAAAAGGCGGGAATTCGATGGAGATCGCAGCACAGATCCATGTTCGGCAAAAAGGCTTTGACCGAAATCAGGCTGAGCAGGACTATGTAGGCGAAGGATTTCATTTAGGTTAGTAAATGTACGGATTTTTTAAAAAAATCAACAAACCGCCCATAAGATGGTTATACCCATGTCAGAACGGGCTAGAGAAAATTCTCGGAGTTTTCAGTCTTCGGTGTTCAATCTTCCGTCTCAAAAAGATTATAAATAGGATTTAATAGCAAGCACATTACTAAAGACAAGCAACATGGATTTTTTCGATTTGATCAGACAAGGAAAAGATGAGCAAATAAAGGACATTATAAAAAATGACCCTTCCTTTTTGGAAAAGCCTAATGAGAAAGGGTTTCCCCCTTTGATTTTGGCTACATATAATGGGCAGGCTGGCACGGCAAAACTGCTTGTGGAGCTGGGGGCTGATGTGGAGGCCAGGGATGTGGCTGGCAATACGGCCTTGATGGGAGTCTGCTTTAAAGGTTACACCGAAATGGGTGAAATGCTCATAAAAGCTGGGGCGGATGTCAATGCACAGAATTACCAGGGAGCCACAGCCTTGATCTATGCGGCAACTTTTGGCCATGAAGCTCTGATAAAGTTGCTTCTTGCCCATGGGGCCGACAAACATGTGGTAGACGGCAGGGGCAACACTGCTTATGTACATGCTAAAATGCAGGGACTGGAGGAATTAGCCGAAATGGTGCGATAAATAGCTTTCCTATGACATTAATCATGTTTCAATATATTTTTAGTTTCCCTTGAAACCGCCCTTATTTTTATATTTTTGCCTGTGAGAAAATAAGGACGTGCTATGAAGAAGACCCTACTCGACAAGACGATCAGGCCCATAAATAGATTTATCCACTATGACAATTCCGGGGGGATTGCCCTCTTTCTGGCGGTCATTCTGGCTTTGATTTGGGCCAATTCACCGTGGAGGGATTCTTATCATCATATCTGGCATACCTATTTTAGTATTGGCTTTGCCGACAATATTCTTTCCTATTCCCTTCACCACTGGGTGAATGACGGCTTGATGGCCATGTTCTTTTTTGTGGTGGGACTGGAGCTCAAGCGGGAAATAATCGCCGGAGAGCTCTCGACCATAAAAAAGGCCGTTCTTCCCATGGCTGCCGCAGCTGGGGGGATGGTTTTTCCTGCATTGATTTACGTATTTATCAACCAAGGTGAGCCCACCATGAGTGGATGGGGTATCCCTATGGCCACCGATATTGTCTTTGCCCTGGCTTTGATGTCGCTTGCCGGTAAGAAGGTGCCATTGACCGCAAAGGTCTTTCTAGTGGCATTGGCTACCGTGGATGATTTGGGAGCTGTATTGGTAATTGCCTTTTTCTATAGTTCCGACCTTTCTTTTTTCAGCCTTTTCAGCGGCTTGGGATTGCTTTCCATTCTGGTGGGGGCCAATCTCATGGGGGTGAGGAACACCATTTTCTATGCCGTGATAGGTATAGGAGGGGTTTGGTTGGCCTTCCTGCTTTCTGGGGTGCATGCCACGATTGCCGGGGTGTTGGTGGCTTTTGCCATTCCTGCCAGAACCAGGGTGAACGAGTCCCTTTACTCCAGATCCATTAATTACCTGCTCTACAAGTTTGATAAGCAGATTCCTATCCGAGGGCCACTAATGACCCCTAAGCAGCATAGGATCATTGAAAAGATAAAAGTGATCTCAAGGGATGCGCAGACTCCTTTGCAGAAAATCGAAAGCGCCCTGCATCCCATAGTCACCTTCGTGGTGATCCCCTTGTTTGCCCTTTCCAACGCCGGGGTTGAGGTTGGAGAAAACTTCTTTGCCGAATTGATGAACCCGGTAAGTATAGGTGTGTTCTTTGGACTTACCCTGGGGAAATTGGTAGGGGTGCTGTCCTTTGTATGGGTACTGGTCAAGGCCAAAGTTGCCCAGCTTCCACGGGGAATGAACTGGATGCACATTGCCGGTATCGCAGGGTTGGCCGGAGTAGGCTTCACCATGTCCCTGTTCATCACGGCCCTTGCCTTTGACAGCAATGAACTCATCGACCAATCTAAATATGGTATTCTGCTGGCCTCAGTGGTGTCAGGTACGGTTGGAGTGGTATTGTTGAAGAAGGCTTAGGTAAAGTTTTAGCCACTAAGTACTCGAAGGCGCAAAGTTGTGGTGGGAGGAAAGTCAAAAAGTTTCACCGCCTGTCCCGAGTAGCGTAGCGAATCGGGAAAGTTCCAATGAAGTCGCACTAAGGGATTAAAGTTTTGGATTGGCCACGAAGACTCGAAGGCGCAAAGGTGTGTTGGATGGAAAGGAGAAAAAGAAATGGTCACAAAGTTAATTGGGAGTTTTTACAAAGCACTGTTGAAAATTTCTGTTGAGCTTTCACGTTGGAACTATTTGGAGTTTACAGATTATTATATTTGCTAATCAATTTGAAAGATGGGGAAATTTAGGTCACTAAACTTATTTGTTGTTCTGTGGATTGCTCTTTTGGGCTCTATGGAACTGGTGTGTGGCCTTCAACTCTGTCATGTTGATGTAAGAAGTGAAGTCCAATCCCATTCTTCTGAGGGAGACCACGAGCATTGTTGTATAAATGTTGCGGAACTTACTTATTTAGAGGATAATTTTATACCCCAACTCTCCTTAGAAAAGAGCTTGGATTTTGCTCTGCCAACACCCTTTGAACCTGTGGGTGTTGGGGTTTTCACGGAATCCTTTGCTGAATACTACTTTCATCCGAATTTATCAATTCGAGATCTTCATCTGCTACATCAAGTATTTATCATTTAGCAATAGAATAGAAGACGTAACTGTAATCTGATCTATTTTAAAATTTGAAAACCCCATAGACTGGGGCTTAAAAACTATTGCTAAAAATGAAAGTACTTAAATTTATATTGCCATTATTTATAGTATTCACAGGAGTAGCCTTTGCTCACGACCCAGTAGAGCACAATTCGCCTAAGGCGTCCTATTTCGATTTTCCTTGGAGGGACCTGGATGCCTTCCCTTCTAGCCATCCGCTCATTGTACATTTCGTAATTGTGTTATTAATAGTTGGTGCCATACTCTATGGTGTCAATGTTTATTTTAGAAAGCCATCCTTATATTGGACAGCCTTGATTCTATATATCCTAGGGCTTGGGGCGGCATATTTGGCCAGTTACCCCTTGCATCCACATACAGCTGGGTTGACCGAGGCCGCTCAAGAAATAATGTATTTGCATGATTTTTGGGCGTATAATACCCTCACTATCGGTACAATAGGCGCTGTGCTAATGATGGGTAATCTAATTCTATTTAAAAGAAACAGGATTGCAATGACAGCCGTGGCGCTGGTGCTCTTGCTTACCTCCTATGCAGTTAGTATGGCGGGGCATTATGGTGCCCACTTGGTACATATTGAAGGAGTCGGCCCCAAAGGTGAATTCTTGGAAATGCATGAACATTAAACTTATGAAGTCTTTTCAGATTCAGATCAAAAATATGGTTTGCCCTAGATGTATTAAGGTGGTTCGGCAGAAATTAGAGCAGTATGGGCTGGTAGTGCAGGAGGTTGAGTTAGGGTATGCTAAAATTTCCTCTCCAGACATAAATCTCGGAGAAGTCAGTAGATTGCTGGAAGAGGAGGGGTTTGAGCTTATTCCTGACCAAGATGGTAAAACGGTTGAAACCATTAAGCATACTGTCTTGCAATATTTTGATTCCCTGGTGGGCCAACGAGTGGTTACCGAAAATCTTTCTGAGTTTATCGCCTTTAAACTACATAAAAATTACTTCCAGCTAAGTAAGTTGTTTAGCCAAATTGAGGGGCGATCGATAGAATCTTATTACTTGGCTTTGAAAATTGAAAAAGTGAAAGAATTGCTTGAAGATAAAGAGTTGACGCTATCGGAGATATCAGACCGATTGCAGTATAGCAGTGTACAGTATCTCTCAACTCAGTTTAAAAAACTGACAGGTTTGAGTCCAAGTGCTTATAGAAGTGGAGGTTCGGCCAACCGCAAAGGCTATCAGGATTTATAAATCTAAGCCAAAATGTCATAAAAACATATGGTTGTTGGAAAGGTTTATAAGGTATGTTAAACCCTTAATAAACTTTACCATGAACCACCAAGATTTAATCCAAAAATTAGCTGTCTGTGCTGCTGCGTGCGAGCATTGTATGGACAGTTGCCTGAGTGAGGACAATGTACAGCATATGGTAGCCTGCATCAAGACCGATAGGGATTGTGCCAAGATCTGTCAACTAACGGCAAGCTTTGTAGCCTCCGGATCCAGGCATGCCCAGCACTTAATAAAAGAATGCATTGAGATCTGCAACGAGTGTGCTGCGGAATGTGATAAGCATGACCATGACCATTGCAAGCAATGCGCCAAGGCCTGCCGCGAATGTGTGGAAGCTTGTAAAAGCTATCAGACCGCGCAGGTATAAATTTTAAAAAAGCCCTTCAGTGTTAAACTGGAGGGCTTTTTTAGTAATGATATCTGCATTGAAGAATTACAACTGAATCGGGATCAACCTTATATACCAGCCTATCCTCTAAATTAATCCTTCTCGACCACCAACCACTTAAATCGTGTTTCAAAGGTTCGGGCTTGCCAGTTCCTTCGAAAGGTTGCCTCATGATTTCTTTAATTTAAAGATTGATTTTTTTTGAGCGTCTTATTATCGGTTTTCTGCCAATATAAATAATCGTTCCACCCTAGTCAAAAAAATCACTCTCACTATTCCAGTAGATTTCGTTCTGTTCCTCCTCCTTTTTTATACTCTTCAATACCTTCCAATAATCTTTTGGCATTTTCTGGGCTTTTTAACAAGTGAAAGGTTTCCTGCATACTTTCATATTCGGCTTTCGAAATCACTACTACATCTTCACCATTGTTGCGATTAATATACAAAGGGGAATTCGTATTAAACACCTTATCCAAGAAAGACTTGAGATGCTGTTTGAAGTTTGTATATGACGTGGTTTCCATAATTGAAAATAAATAATTCATGTCTTAAAAGCAACTGCCTTTCAAACTGTTGAGTTCAATTGCCAAACTATCTTTTCACCAATTTTTCTACCTTTTCATCATGCTCTTTTTTCCATTCTTCAAAAAGCTCTCCCGTACTGGGGCCGTTGAAACCTGTGTGTACGTCTACCAGCCTGCCCTCGCTATCGATGTAGAGCATGGAGGGGAAGTATAAGGGGCCTTCAACTTGGGGGAAGGCTGCTTTTAAATCCTTTTCCTGGCCGGCGATTAGGAAGGGATAATTGGCTCCCAGCCTCTCACTGGATTTTTGAACCCTGTTTTTGGCATAATCGAAGTCGTCTTTTTTCTCAAAGGCAAGAGCCACAATTTCAACTTTATCCTTGTTTTCCTCATACCACTCACCCATATATTTGGTTTCATCCATACAGTTTGGACACCAACTGCCGAAGATCTGTACCAGCACAGGCTTACCTCTATAGTCGCTGAGGGACACATCATTGCCATCCAGGTCAGGATAAGTGAAATCAATCGTTTCACTGGCAACCTCCTGGTCCTTATCAGGGAGTTCGAAACCTTCATTTCTAGTAGCAGTAAAAGAATAGTTGCCTGTAAGGCCATTGAAGTACTTGCCAGTAACCTTGCCGTTTTCATCTAGCTCACCGATAAATAGCTTGGCTTCCTCGCCGTTAAAAGTGCTTAGGTAAAAAGTGTTCCCGTCCACGTTGCCTTCCAGGTAGCGGAAGTCGCCAGAAGGCAGAGCAAAACTTCCCTGAAGGCTGCTTCCCTCTTGGGTGAATTTTCCGACCGCCGGTCTTGGGTCGCCGTTACCCAAGTTGAAATAAGTTTCCCACCTGCCGGAAAAATCATGCTCAGCTTCCCCGTCAGTGCTGAACCGGGGATTGCTATCAGACTGATTAGCGGTAAAGGGTGCCCGGTAGTTATTAACGTAGTGCTTCACCCATTCACCGTTTATCTTTCCATTTTCGAACTTTCCTCTCAGGCTGGCATCAAAAACGTTCATTTCCATAATCACGGAATCCCCCTTGATGCTGGCGTCGGTTTCCAGCCGCTCGTTGCTGTTGAGGATGTAGGCCTGAAGGTTGTTTTCATCTCCATCAAACTCTATAAAAAAAGGCACTTCCTGCCCCTGAAGCTCAATAGCCGCCCTGTATCTTCCCTGTGGGATTTCATTTGTATGCTCCTGCTCTTGCTCGCAGGAAAAGATGAAAATGCTCAGAAGGGAAAGGGGGAAATACTTATTAATCATGATAGTTTTGGGTAATTACTGGGGCAAAGGTAAGAAAATTGATGGATTGGTATAGGGGTTTAGTCATCCCGTACCGCATAGCTGCGCTATATGCGGTACGGCATTGTTTAGGAGTTTAGTTTTTAAGTACAAAGTGATTCACGGTGCAGCCACGTTATCGGAAATAATGAATGATGAACGCTGAATGATGAATAATGAAGTTATGAAGTGAAAACACGGTAAAAAAATCTTCCAGGTCAAATGAAAAATCAGGAAGACCTGGAAGGTTGTATGGTTGCGTCGCTTTGCGCTAAACCTCTAAACTTCTGAATGCGCGCAGCGCCAATTCAGAAATAACCTCCTAACCCACACATCTAATCTTTTTCCACCACCAAGGTACCGAAATCCTCTACTTTATTCAGTACCATTCCGGTGGTTTGCAGCCAGAGGGGGCGCAGGGGGAAGCCGGCGTGGCGGATGGCTCGGGCTACCCAGACGTTGGAGTTGTTTGGGAAATAATACCTGCTGCTTCCCTCGTAAAAGTGACTGTCCGAATAAAGCCCCTGTGTGGAAGGGATAATTTGGCCGCTTTCATCCAGGTTAAGCTCCCTGACCAAAAATTGAACCAGCGTCTCCATCTGTTCTTTATTTAATTCTATTTTGACAACATTGGTGTTGTAGTAGTGGTTTTCAGGATTTCGGGCAATAGGTTTAATGTGCAGGACCGACCTGGTGGGCCAAAACACGGCTTTAAATGCATACCAAAGATTAAAACCTTCACTGGGGTAAAAATCCGCATCCCCCCAACCAATTTCCAAATACTCCGCCTCGCCATACTCATGCCCCTCCCTCCAAATGCTGTCAGGCAAAACTTCCCCTGGAATCACCAACCCGGTATGCCAGCTAATGCTACTGACATAGATCGTGTATTTATCCTGTTCAGCAAGTAGCTGAAAGCAGGTAAAGGATAACAGGGTGAATATCAGGTATCGTTTTGTGATCATTCCTTATAAACCTGTGAGGGACCTGGCTGTTTAGGAGTTTAGCCATCCCGCACCGCATAGCTGCGCTATATGCGGTGCGGGATTGTTTAGGAGTTTAGGGATTTGGAGTGCGTTGCTTTGCGCCTAAACCCCTAAACCTCCCGCTGCGCGATAGCGCCGGGAAATAACCTCCTAAACTGCGTGAACAGAGATGCGGAGACAGCGTTAAGAGAGCCACTAACCAACCTCTGAAGCTGGAAATACATGGTACCTGGTACCTGGTACGTGGTACTACCTCTAATCCATATCCTTAAAAAACTCCTCCAAATCCAGTTCAAACCCCTTCAAAACCTTTGATGCAACCGTATCCCCAGCACCAAAAAGCCGGGAAGCTAGGTACTTTCCGTTCTCAAGCGTGTAAATGATTAGGGTTTTGGCTATTGGGTGAAGTATCCAGTATTCTTTTACTCCATGCTCCTGATAGAGCTCGTACTTGATTTTCAGGTCTTTTTTGTTGTTGCTGGGCGATTGAATTTCCACGATCAGATCTGGGGCTCCAATGCAGCCTGCGTCGTCAAGCTTGCTCTTGTCGCATATTACGCTGATGTCGGGCTGGACAACGGTAAAGATGTCTTTATCTTGGAGAGAATCTTTTGGTAATCGGACGTCAAAAGGGGCGATATAAACTTTGCAGGGTTGTCCTTTCAAAAAAACGTTGAAGAGTACAAACAAATCTCCTAAGGCCTGTTGATGAATTCTGCTAGGCGCAGCCGTCCATTTATATACCTTCCCCTTGATGATTTCCACCATTTCTTCCATGTCCCAACTCAGGTAGTCGGCATAGGAATACTTGCCTGGATATGCGGCTAAAGGCTCTTCTGCTTTGGATATATCCTCTTCGGTTTTCATATCTTAAAAATACAAAATAGTAGGGTAAATATCTGATAAGTAGGTTGTTGTTTTCGCAGTTTAGTAGGTTAGTCATCCCGCACCGCATAGCTGCGCTATATGCGGTGCGGGATTGTTTAGGAGTTTAGGGATGAAAGTTCAGATGGGAGGCCTGATATCTCTACGTCTAAATAGAGTTGCAGAGACAGCGTTAAGAGGGCCGCTAACCAACCTTATGAAGCAGGAAATACCTGGTACTTGGTACCTGGTACATGGTACTATCTCTAATCCATATCTTTAAAAAACTCCTCCAAATCCAGTTCAAAGCCCACCAATACCTTCGAGGCTACCGTATCTCCCGCACCAAAAAGTCGGGAGGCTAGGTACTTTCCGTTTTCAAGTGTGTAAATGATTAAGGTTTGGGCAATGGGGTGAAGTATCCAGTATTCTTTTACTCCGTGTTCCTGATAGAGTTTATATTTGATTTTCAGGTCTTTTTTGTTGTTGCTTGGGGAAAGGACTTCTACTATTAGGTCGGGTGCCCCCACACATCCGGCCTCATCCAACTTGCTTTTGTCGCAGATGACACAAATGTCGGGTTGGACTACGGTGAATATATCTTCATTCTTTAAGGATTTCTTTGGGAGGCGCACATCAAAGGGAGCCGGAAATAGCTTGCATTTTTTGTTCTTAAGAAACTTTTTGAACACGTAGATCAGCTCACCAATCACCAGTTGATGTTTGCTGCTCGGAGCCGCTGTCCATTTGTACACCTTGCCTTTAATTATTTCCACCATTTCTTCCATGTCCCAACTCAGGTAGTCGGCATAGGAATACTTGCCTGGATATGTGGCTAAAGGCTCTTCTGCTTTGGATATGTCCTCTTCGGTTTTCATATCTTAAAAATACAAAATAGCAGGGTAAATGTCTGATAGGTAGTTTGTTAATTTCGAAGTTTAATGGTTTAGTCATCCCGCACCGCATAGCTGCGCTATATGCGGTGCGGGATTGGTTAGGAGGTTAGGGTTGAAGGTTGCATCGCTTTACGCTAACCCCCAGCTGCGCGATAGCGCCGGGAAGTAAACTTATAAACTGCCTCCTCTAAACCACTTCCCCGACATTAAAATCCTTCTTGGCCACTGGGTACGGTGTGTCGCCTAGCTTTTGGAAAAATTCCAGACCCACCGCAAACAGTTCTTTGCCGGGCAAATCACCCTCAATTTTCAAATCAAAGGAAAGGTCGATACCGTTGTTTTCGATGGGTAAGAGAGGAGTTTCATATAAGCTTTTGACAAACTCAAAAGGCTCAAAATTCATACGAAGGCCTTGGGCAAATAAACGGAAATGGGTAGTGCTGGAAGGGGCTTGAAACAATTCCGGATTACAGTTTTTCAAGGTAAATTTCAATTGTCCGCTCTCCTTTTCAATTCTGACATACTGGCCCAAACTCCCGTCAAGTGATCGCTTTTTATTTAGCCGCAACCCCTGAAGGATATCCAGATCGCCGATCTGGACGGTCCGTTCCCCTCTGTCACTAATGGGGTCACTTTGCACTACCTTTACCATGAGTGATTTTAGGCGGTTGTGAAAAGTGTTGTCCCCTGCTTTGGCAAGCGAAAAGGCCAGGGCATGGCGGATGTGCTTGGCGGCTGAGGTAGCCCTTCCAAATTCGGCGTTGTTTTCCCGCGTCCGCTCATAATGGGGGTCCGTCAGGATTCGTTTTTTGGTCACGCCTCCTTTTTGCCTGGCTCTATAGCCTTCCTTGGTTTTGTAAAAGGAAATGTTGCCGATAGAGCCAGTTAACTCTAGTATATTGCTTTGTTTTGCCATTTGGTTTCTGTGGTCAAGTGAGGGGGGCGACCGCAGCCGCCCCGGGTTAAATTAAATGAGATCCAGATAGGTAGACTCAGAGATAAGTGGGGTCCGGCCAGCCTTGTTGGTGAAAAAGGCATAGACGTGGAGGTTGCCCTCATGGTATTCAAAATCCTCCACTTTTATTTCCTGCCGCTTTGCCGATCTGGGATTGCCTTCCAAGATGTAGAATGCCCTTCTTTTTACTGTGTCGTAGAGTAGCACAGCCACTTTGTCCCTGGCGGAAGCGGTGCCAAACCCAGTGTTGTCTTCCCATTCCACCACTGCGGTCTCGTTGTTTTTCCAGTAAACCTTGCCGCCCCTCATGCCTGTCAATGTTCCATCGCTTATTGCTACCAAAGAAGGGTCAAGGGTAGTGGACTCCCCGATAAATCCTCTCATCCTTATATTGCTGAAAGCAGCGTTTAGTGCATGGCGCTTTCCTTTCTGGTGATTGGCAAAGCCAAGCTCCAATACCGGTTTGATGTATTTGGTAAAAGCGGTGGCTTCGGTAAACCGTCGTCTGGATGCCAATTGAAGTGGGGATGGGTTTGATTGGTCGGGGACTACATGGGCCCTGGCCATCGTTTGCCCATCTACCTGATAGTACACGATCTTTCCGATCCTGCCACTCATTCCGTTGTTTGAATTTAATCTTCCCATTGTTTTATGAATGTTAGTTGAAAATATAAGTGTCAACACCAATATCTACTGCAGCCAACAAACCCAAGGCTTTCAGTAGAGAACCCAGCATTAATCACCGCTGAGTAGGTACGCCAATAAAGAAACTGAAATCCATCATCTGAACGAGATGATACCCTAAGGATAAACTGCTTAAGGAACATAAAAAGTAGGACCCATTCTGCTGGATCTAAGAGCTATCGGGTGGTAACTAATACCTTTGATAGAGGTAATTAAATTAAAAAGCTGATAAAAGTAATTAATATAAGTTTTACATGCAAGCTTTTTGCGATATTTATTTTTAGTATGCTATTTTCACCACATAGTTCACCCCTGTCTCCCCTATGCCGGAACCCATCGAGGACCCGACGAGGACCCGAAGGGGAGGCGAAGAGGAGGCGGTTTGGGAGTATGGTATGGGTGGGGGAGTGGTTTTACTGGAGACTTAATTATATACGCAGTTTAGGAGTTTAGTCATCCCGCACCGCATATTGCGTAGCTATGTGGTGCGGGATTGGTTAGGAGTTTAGAGATGAAGGTTGCGTCTTTGCGCTAAACCCCTAAACCTCTGAATGCGCGCAGCGCCAATTCAGAAATAACCTCCTAAACAGCCTCATCTCACTTTCTGAAACACCCTTACGTAATCCACTTCGAATTTCCTCGGGAAGCGGGTGTTGCTCGGGTCTCCTCCGCCGGCGCCGATGGCGAGGTTAATCAGAATATAGTGGGGGGCTTGGAAGGGGTTGAATCCGTCGGGCTGGTAGGTGTCAGTCAGGGCTACTTCGTTGAATAATTCATCATCAATATAGATTTTGATGTGTTCCTCCGTCCATTCCAGTTTCCAGATGTGAAACTTTTTAGCCCAATCGGGATCCTGGGTCAGGAAATGATGAAGAGGGGTTTTACTGTCATGAAGGTTCTGCTCGCCGTTTTCATCCAGCCAGACCACATTGGTAACCATGGTGGGAACGTCTTCGATGCGGAAAAACTCGAGGATATCTATTTCCCCGTTTTCGGGCCAAGGTCTTTCTGTGCCTAGGGTCCAGATGGCCGGCCAAAGGCCTTCCTGGGGATCGAACCTGGCCCTGAACTCAAAGATTCCATATGTAAATTCTTTCTTTCCCTTGGTGGTGATGCTGGCAGATGTGTAATCCGCCATAGGCCTGTTTTTCCGCCAATTCTCGCTTTCCGGATCAAATGCGGGATTTTTGACCCGCTCCCGCTTAGCTCTAATTACCAGTTTGCCATTTCGGACTTTGGCGTTTTCCGACTGATAATATTGCATCTCCATGTTTCTGATAAATCCTTCCTCAAATGTCCAATATTCCGGATTGAGGATCCCCTTGTAATCAAATTCCTCATTCCATACCAATTCATACCCCTCAGGGGAAATTACAGAGGGGTTTTGAACCCCTATATATGAGGCTAATATTACTGTCCCTAGTGCTATTAATGTGTATTTGAATTGGGAAGGCATGGGATTGGGATTCAAGGGGTAAAATTAATAATTAACCAGAGGGGTTAAGAGAACCGGAGATTTAAAATTTTTACCTAAATTCAGCGTGGATAACATAAGTTTTTGGTTTTATGAAAAAATTAGGGATTGTTTTAGCGTTAGTGGCAGGGCTGGGTATTTCAGGCTTTGCCCAGCAACAGGATTCAAGGCTGGAAGGGATTGAGGCGGAGTTGGAAAAAGTGTTGGACACCTGGAATGCGCCGGGCTTTTCGGTAGTGGTGGTCGAAAAGGACCAGGTGGTATATAGCAAGGGATTTGGCTATAGGGATTACGAAAACGAATTGCCGGCCACTCCCCAGACGCTGTATGCGATCGGGTCCAGCACCAAGGCCTTCACGGCGGCCTTGCTTGGCAAACTCCGTGACGATGGCCAACTCAAGTTTGAGGACAGCCCCATTCAGTATATTCCTGACCTGAAGTTCAAAAACAATGAGCTGAATAATATGGTCACCATCCGGGATCTGATCACGCATAGGACGGGGCTTCCGCGTCATGACATCAGCTGGTACCTTTTTTCAACTGATTCCCGTGACAGCTTGGTTCAGCGAATTGCCCATCATGAGCCTTTCGCCAAGGTGCGGGAAACCTGGTATTACAACAATTTCATGTATTTGCTTCAGGGGGTGATTTCTGAAAAGCTATATGGTAAAAGCTGGGAGGATAATATTGCGGAGCAGTTTTTTGAGCCCCTGGGCATGTCCAGCTCTACGGCCAAAATAGATGGACTGAAAAATGGTAATGAAGCGGCTTTTGGGTACAAGCTTAAAAGCGATTCCATTATCACCAAAATGGATTATTATGATATTGCCGCTATGGGTCCGGCGGGAAGTATCAACAGTAACGTGGAAGATATGGCCAAATGGCTGCAGATGTGGATTGCTGGAGGTAAGTATAACGGGGAGCAGATTCTTTCTCCCGGCTATATACAAGAGGCCATCAGCCCACATATGGTGATGAGCTCCGCGCCTCCCACGGCCGAGAGCCCTGATCTGCATTTAAGTTCTTATGGCTATGGCTGGATGGTGAGTTCCTACAAGGGTCATTACCGAGTGGAGCATGGAGGAAACATTGATGGCTTTTCTGCCAACGTGGCTTTTTTTCCCACTGACAGTGTGGGGATAGCGGTATTGGTCAATCAAAACGGCTCCTCAGTACCGAATATCGTTAGAAACATCATTTCAGACAAAATGCTGGGAGTGGAAGCAACGGACTGGAACCAACTAATAAAGGAAAGAGCAGACAAAGCAAAGGCTGAACAGGACTCAGCCCAAGTTTCCATGAGTTCAAGCCAGAAGAAAGGCACACGGCCAACCCATAATCTGCGGGAGTTTGAGGGGGATTATACCAACCCAGGTTATGGTAAGTTTACGGTGGAGTTGAAAAATGATTCTCTTTTTGCCAATGCACCCACACAAGCCATGTGGCTGAAGCATGTACATTATAATGTCTTTATGCCTTACCCTGTGGAAAATGGCCTACCAGATACACTGGAAATGTCGCCTTTAAGGCTGAATTTCAGGATTGGTGACAGCGGAGATATTTCTGCCTTGACTGTAAAGTTGGAGCCCACTGTTGATGCATTGGAATTTAGAAGAAAGCCCAAAGAGGTGGAAGTGGATACAGAAAAGCTGAAGGAATATGAAGGAGAATACGAGCTCGGGGGGCAAAGGATCCGTTTCTATCTCAAGGAAAATGATGATTCCACCCTCTACCTCTTCGTCCCTGGGCAACCGGAGTATGATTTATTGGCCATAGATGAGGATACTTTTACCCTAAAAATAGTAGAAGGATTCACGATCCGATTTGAACGCAATGAGGATGAAAAGATTCAGGAAGCGGTCTTTGTGCAGCCGAATGGGACCTTTAGGGCGAAGAGGAAGTGACGAATTGTACTAGGTACTAGGTACTATGTACTAAGTATAGATTTCGTTTCATTCGCTTCGCTCATGGTTAAGGGACTGGTAACTTAGTACCTAGTACATAGTACTTAGTACCCCGACTTTTCATAACAAACGCCCCCTTTTTAAGTTAATAAGCTGAATTTTGTGCCTAAATTATGCTGAAAAGTAACTTTTACTATATAATCCTTGCCCTGTTTCTCACCGGATGTCTGGGTCAGAAGAAGGTGGTCTCCACCGAGCTGCCCATACAGGCCGAATGCTTTGCCACCTTGGTGGACAAGCATTTTACCCCTACAGATATTGAATTCAAAAGCCTACCAGAGGAATATGAGGACGAGATTGACCGGAGGCAGCATTTTTTGAGTCTGGCACTGGAAATGGAGGAGGACCTGCAGCGGCTGGTGCAGATGAAAATGGATGATGAGCCGGAGGAGGATATCAAAAGGCTACGCGACCAGCTCATCCGAGTGGTGGACTTGGCCGAAATGGAAGTGTCGGCGATTGCCAGCGGCTTGATATGCGAAGAGGAAAACAGTACTCAGCTGGCCAATTATTTGGATCGCAAGGTCGGTTCCCAGGAAAGAAAACTCACCGTGGCTGCCATTACCATAGGTGCCGGCATGGCCACCGCCCGTGGGGTGACCAACTTGGGCGATTGGCAGAGCCCGGCCGTGGAAGGGGTGATCCTTGCAGGAGCCTTGGTGGAGGTTTACTTGGCGGTGAAAATTTTATTGCTTACCCGCAAAATGGAAGTGGAACATCCGGTGAATATCATAGAGATGGTGATCGAAAAGGACAATTCTGACGGGATTTTTTCGCCTGCGGTGTGGTTTTACCTCAATGAAACCAGCGAGGTGATGGAGAAGTCCCTCCGGACCCAGATGATGGAGAGGTGGGAGGCCTACACTAAGTATGCGGACAAGGAATTTGATCTTTTTATGGGTGAAAAGGGGACTTACAATGCCGAACAGCTCCATACCCGTTCAGACCTTTTGGAAAACATCACCGCGCAGGTCAACATCATGAAGCAGGACATTATGCATATGATGAGGTTTTTGCATGGGTTCTGAGATAAATTAAACCTCCCCAGGTTTTCGTGAGGTAAATTTAAACCTGGCAGGTTTTTGCGTGATTTGGCAGGTTTTTTGAAAAGGGGAATGGCTTTGAAGGCAGAGTTTTTTATCTTGCCGCCCTATTTTTACAAATTCAATTTATACATCATCAATGGGAATAATAGAAGCTTTGATCCTGGGTCTGATCCAGGGGTTTACCGAATTTTTACCTATCAGCAGCAGTGGTCATATTGAGATTGGAACTTACATTCTGAATGTGGAGCCGGAGGATAACCTGATTTTTCAACTTATCGTCCATGCGGCCACTACCTTGAGTACCATCATTGTATTTCGAAAGGATATTGCAGACCTGTTCAAAGGGGTGTTTACAACCGAATGGTCTGAGAGCAAAACCTACGTGTCCAAATTGGTGCTTTCTGCCATACCATTGGCAATTATAGGGTTTACCTTGGAAGATTACATTGAGGAAGTTTTTGCGGGAAGGGTGTTTTTTATCGGCTTCATGTTTCTGCTTACTGCGCTTCTTTTGGCTATGACGCACTTTAGCAAAGGCAAGGGCACTGATGTTACCTATGGCAAGGCCATGCTGATAGGTTGCGCCCAGGCGATTGCTTTGCTTCCGGGGATCTCGAGATCGGGTACTACCATTGCGACAGCTTTGCTGGTAGGTGTGGATAAATATAAGGCGACCAGGTTTTCGTTTTTAATGATCCTGATGCCGCTTGTAGGGGCCTCCCTTTTGAAGTTTTTGAAATACCTTCAAGACCCAACCATCACCGGTAACATCTCCGGAGCGGCAATCATCACCGGCTTTGTGGCAGCCTTCATATCGGGCTGGATTTCCTGTGTGTGGATGATCAACATTGTAAAGAGAGGGAAGCTTATCTATTTCTCTGCCTACTTAGTGGTAGTTGGTATCATTGCTATTATAACATTTCTATAGGAATTGAATTTAGTCTATATGTTTAGACTCATTTCAGGTGTATTAATTCTTCAGCTTTTGCTTTCCGGATGTGTATCAGGGCCAAGGCTGATTGAATCGGATGTTCCTTTTCAGGAAGAGTGCCTTGAAATATTAATTGACGACAATAAAACCGATTACGAATTAAATGACAAAGACGCTGAAATGCCGGACTGGGCAGAGGGCTTGGATGAAGGCATTTTTAGGATGGCTTTGGTCATTAATGGGAAGGAGGATCTGCAAACGCTGCTTTCCTTCGAAGGAAAGGAAAAGGATCAGGAATTTGACCGCACAGTCCAGCGGCTTCTCAACAAGGTGAATGTGACCAGCCTGGAAGTTTCAGCCATTGCGGGAGGTCTGGATTGTGAGGAGGAAAAGGCAGAGCAGTTGGGTCAGTTTTTGGAGAAAAAGGAGAGAAGACGTGAGCGGAATCTTACCGTAGCATCTATTATCACTGGGGCATCTTCCTCCATCATTATGGGCACTATACTCCTGGCATCCGGTAGCGATACTTGGCTTGAGGTGGCAGGAATTACCGGGGGCTTGGTGGAAGTCTATTTGGGGTTAAAAATTCTTAGCTTGGAAAAGAGGGTGAAAATCGAGCATCCCGTAAATGTGCTAAAAATGATTGAAGAAGAAGATAATAGCCAAGGGGTGTTTCCCGCTTCTGTTTGGCATTATTTTCAAACTACCCCCACCCAGGATGGCGAGGCCTTCCGGGATAAGCTTCTCTACCGTTGGCAGGAATACAATGATTTGCCTGAAGATGAATTTGAAGTGCTATTTGGTCTAGGCGGTGAATATAATGCGGAAATGCTCCAATCCCGAGCAGACCTCTTGGATCAATTAGGGGCGCAGATTACGTTAATGAAACAGGATTTGCTGAAGTTTAACAGGTTTGTGCTAAACCGGTAAAGATTTTTGCAACAGGGAAAAAGCCCTGTTTTTTGGAATTTCAACAGATAAAGCAATCACCATGAATAGAAAGCTCTACTGGATATTTTTTACTGTAATGTTGGTTTCTACAGTTTCAGAAGCCCAAACCCATCCTGCCCATGAGGATACCCTGCGACGGAAGGATTGGCGGGTGATAGATTCCCTGACTTACCAGACCCAGACGGGCCTGCCCATAGCCGCCTCGAAGATTTATTTCACTGACAGAAAATTTGCCTTCTCAGGTTTTGGGGAGGCCGCTTTCATCAACTATGATGGCCCCAAAGACCGGGGAAGCGAGGATATAGAACTTTACATGACCAGTCTGTACAGGTTTGTGAGTTATCTTGCCTATAAGCCTAAACCTTGGCTGGTCCTCTATGGGGAGCTGTTTTTTGAGTATTTCCGGGATCAAGATATAGAATCGGATACAGAACTTTTTGTCGAAGTATTCGCAGATTTTTTGCTTGACCCCAGATTCAACGTGAGGGTGGGTACGCACCAGGTGCAGATCGGCTATGTGAACAACCATGACGAGCCCATCCAGTTTTTCTCCGTAAACCGGCCCGACGTGGAAAGGATCATCATCCCGAGCCAGTGGATCGATTTGGGGATTATGACTTATGGTGCTATTGGAGAAGACTGGTCTTGGTCACTCTCGGCTTATCAGGGTCTGAATGCCAGAAGCTACAACGGCGGGACCTGGATCCGCCGAGGCCGGGATGACGAGCTGAGGTTCAATTTCAATTCCATGCTGCTCAATAGCCAGATTTCTTACAGCGGTTTTCAAAATACGCTGATTAACGTATCGGGACTCTATACCGATGCGGGTAACAATGAAGAATTGACCCCTATGGTCGGCATGCCCGAGAGGATCAATGCCCCAACTTATTTGCTCTCTTCCTTTGTGAGAAATGAGTGGGAAAATTTTACTTTCATGTTGTTGGGTACCTATGGCCGGATGAACAACACTGATGGGATTTATCGGCTTACAGCAGCTGAGCAAATGGATCCTTTTGGAGGTCAGGTTTTGGGTAAGGAGGTTTTCGGTTATTATCTTGAGGTGGGGTATGACTTGATGCCTTTTTTCAGAAACAGGGATATGCTCAAAGGTAAGTCAACTTTCTACTACAAGCCACAGGAGGTGATGCTGCCCTTGTTTTTTAGATATGAACATTTAAACACCCACGCAAGCGTGCATCCCGATCTTATTGATTTTGAGCGCTTCCATTCTGATTTGAGGGTATTGACCGTTGGGGCCAATTTTAATCCAAGAAGAAATGTGGTCCTGAAGACCAATTACCAATTCCGCTGGAACAGGCAGCCCCTTTCTACCGGGGAAGATGAAGGAAACAGGTTTGAGTTTGGATTTGGATTTATTTTTTGAAAAAATGCAGTAAAAACCAACCACGGAGACACTGAGGGCTCAGAGAAAATAGTGTAGGGATTTAATAAACCACAGAGGCAAAGGTCACAGAAAAAAAATATAAACCGCAAAGAAGGGGAAGTGGCGCAAAGGGATTCTGGCTTTTAAATCAAATTTTACTAAAAATTAAAAGTGATATCCGCCTATTTCTTTGCGCGCCTTTGCGTCCTCGGCGGTTAATTTAATCGAGTCTATTTCTCTCCTTCTCGAACCGTTTTGCGACATGTGTACAGTTCTGCGGTTACTTTTCTGAGTTATATCCCCGCATTCTAAAGGTTTTCTAATAGTATGTATGGAATGATTCGTTTAATTTTAACCTTATGGGCAAAATCAAACTATTACTGGTCGAAGATGACAAGCGGTTGGCCTCGGTGTTAAAGAAAGGACTGGAAGAAAAGGGCATGGAGGTGGAGGTGGCATACGATGGCACCATGGGCATGCGGCTGTTTGAAAACAAAGCCTTTGACATCCTGATCGTAGACCTGATTTTGCCCGGGATGAACGGATTGGAGCTTTGCAAATCCATCCGCAGGACCAAAGCTTCAACCCCTATCATCATGCTTACGGCTTTGGGAACCACGGATGATAAACTTGAAGGTTTTGATGCCGGAGCTGACGATTATTTGGTGAAGCCTTTTGATATCCGAGAACTTTTTGCGCGTATAAAATCCTTACTCAAGCGTGCCGACTACAGCGGTGATCTGAATGGGGATAATGTGATTCTTGAATTTGAGGATATCAGAATTGACACCCAAGTCAAAAAAGTTTACCGTGCAGAGCAAGAGGTGAAGCTTACCCCAAAAGAGTATAAACTTTTGGAATATCTAGTCCGGAATGCCGAAAAGGTATTGAGCAGGGAGGAGATTGCAAGGGAGGTTTGGGGTATGGACTTTGACACGGGCACAAATTTTATTGACGTTTACATCAATTACCTCCGGAAGAAAATCGACAAGACATTCGAGCCCAAGCTTATCCATACCCGCCCTGGCATGGGCTTTATCTTGACTAAGGAGTTATGAAGATAAAAAGTCGGCTGTCTTTTCTCTTTACTTTGTTTTCGGCAGTTTTGCTGGGTGGGTTCACCTATGCGATCTACCTCACCTACCTGCACAACCGTGAGGAGGAATTTTACAAAAAGATTCAATTGCAGGCCGTTACAAAGGCTGATTTGCTGTTGGAGGCCAAAGTGGAGGCGGCGACTTTACAGACCATTTATCAGAGCAGCTACAATGTCCTTTTTCAAGAGGAGGTAGCCATTTACAATACTGATTTTGAATTGCTTTACCATGATGCGGTTGAAATTGATATTGTCAAGGAAACACCTAAAATGCTTGAGAGAATCAAGAGGGAGGGTGAAATCTTCTTCAAGCAAGATGACTGGCAGGTGGCCGGGATACGGTATGAGTATGAAGGCCAGACCTATTTGATCACAGCCGCTGCTTATGACGCGTATGGTTTTCAAAAGCTGGAAAACCTCAAATACAGTCTTTTCGTGATTCTGGCCATCATGCTTTTGGTGATCTATTTTACCAGTCATTTTTTTGCCAGGAAAGCCCTTAAGCCTCTTATTGATCTCAATCAGGATATTGGAAAAATTACTGCCTCCAATTTGGATCTTCGCCTATCCAGAAAGGAAAGCGATGAGATTACAGAGATTTCGGAAAGCTTCAACCACATGCTGGATAGGCTGGAAAAATCCTTTAATGCCCAGAAGAATTTTGTTTCCAATATTGCCCATGAATTAAGGACGCCCCTTGCGGCCCTGATGGCCGAATTGGAGATTGCCACGTTGAAGAGGAAGGGCAAAGAAGAATTGCTGCAGGCAGTCAAAAACAGTCTGGACGATGCCAGGCGCATGCGTGATCTCACCCAGGATTTGCTGGATTTGGCCAAGGCAAGCTATGAGACGTCCGAAATCACCATGTCGGCCTTGAGAGTGGATGAATTGCTGATGGAAAGCCACATTGAATTGAAGCGATCCTTCCAGGATTATCATATTCAATTGATATTTGATGAGACTGAGGACTTGGAAATGGAGGTTTATGGCAATTCCTATTTGCTTTTGGTGACTTTCAAAAATTTAATGGAGAATGCATGTAAGTTTTCCACTGACCAAAGCTGCAAGGTCCAAGTGGGCAATGACGGGAAAAACGTGGTCATTTCCTTTCATGATAAGGGGCCCGGCATCCCCCAAGAGGATGTGGTCCGTATTTTTGAGCCTTTTTTCCGAGGTGACAATGCTGAAATGGCCGAGGGGACTGGTGTGGGCCTCTCCCTCTGCAAGCGGATAGTAGAAATCCATAATGGCAATATAAATGTGGATTCCACGCCAGACATTGGGTCTACCTTTATTGTGAGGCTGCCCAATTTATAATTCTAATGGTATTCTAATATTTTTCTAAATACCCTCTAAAAGCACCCAGAGCCATAACAAAGTAATTTTGCAGGACAATCTTTTAGAAGATGTCAAACCAACTATTAATCAGGTTTACCTGCAAAATTTTACGCTTATGAAAAAGTTGCTTTTACTGCTATTGCTGCTATCTACTAGCAATTTGATTTTTGCCCAAGATGAGGTCGCTCCAGCCAGAGAGCGCCACTTGCGCCACCTGAATGCCGACCGACTCACCATCCGTGATACGATACAAATGCCATTTACGGTGGCAGAGGAAAAGTATCTTTCGCCAGAGGATGTGCTCAATAAAAAAGAAGGCTTCTTTGTAACCGGCCTTCCAAGATTTGAATTTGACCCCATTCGGGGCTTTGGGGTCGGGGGAAATGTTTTCCTATACCAAAATAGGGACAAATTTGACCCCTTCTTTTATATCACGCCATACCGCTACAGAGTCAATACAGAATTCTTTGTCTTTGAAAACGGCCGGGTGAGGGGTGCGGTACAGTTGGATGTGCCTTACATTTTCGGTACCCAGTGGAGGTTGCGGGCCGATGCGGTCGTGTGGGAGGATCCCAATGCCCAATATTGGGGTGTGGGGCGAAACTCCCTGGATAACCTGACTTTTTCTGATAAATCAGGGGGACAGTATGGGGCCACCCGGCAATTTAACCGGGTGAACGAGTATGAGAGCAATCTGGCCTTGGCTGTACCCGGTGCAGACGGCAGATTGACTACTGATACCCACTACAACCAATTTATCCAAAGGGAGCAGCTCTATAATTTGCTTTTTGAAAGAGTAGGGCTGGGGGGCCGATTCAGGTTTATGTTTGGCTATGAGGCGCTATTCACCTCATTTACCGATTATACGGGAAGAGAAGCTGAGGAAGCCTTTTTACCCGGTGGCGAGGAGGTTACGGCTATCAATAATCAGACATTGCTGAACAGACAGCAAATGGACGGAACTTGGGACAGGTTTAACATGGCCGGATTTCAGGAGGCTTATGCCTTCACCAGTATGCTTGCAGGTGCTTTGATTTACGATACGCGGGACCTTGAGCCGGATCCATCTGATGGGGTATTCTTGGAATACAGCCACGAAATGTCCGCACCTTGGTTGGGCTCCGATTTCAGCTTCAACAAGTTTATGGTTCAAGGCCAATATATCAAAACCCTTGGCCGGTGGAGAGATGGTCGAAGCAGGATTACCTTTGCAGGATTGGGGGCTTTGGGACACATCTTTGGGTCCAACATCAACTTTATTGAAATGTGGGATCTTTCCAGTCAGGCTGAGGCAGGAGGCATCTTGGTGCTAGGTGGGGAAAGGTCGCTTAGAGGTTACCGTGAGGCGAGATTTTTGGCACCAACAGTCGGTCTGGTCAATTTGGAAATGCGGGCCCGGTTATATGATTTCAATGCCTTAAATCAGCATTTTGCCTTAGGATTGACGCCCTTTTATGACATGGGCTCTGTGTGGGATAGCTTATCTGATATCAACTTCAGAAGGTGGAGAGGCGCCCCGGGAATTGGTGGCCGTATCGCATGGAACCAATCCACGGTACTTAGACTGGATTATGCCAATAGCCGTGATGGAGGGCAGTTCTTCTTTGGATTTGGACATATTTTCTAAAATTCTCATATAAGTTTGTAAAAAGCCACGCAGTTTGGTGTGAGAGGACAGTAAGGGAACTAATCCCATACTTCCTGCTCGATTTAAATGGGTTTTGTTATTTTTAGGGTTATGAATGAAAGAATAATAGAATTGATCAAGAGCCTAAACCTCCAGCCCCATCCTGAAGGGGGATTTTATGCGGAAACTTACCGGAGTGGGGAGGAGATGGAAAGCGCCAATGGCAAAAGAAATCTGGCCACCTCTATATTTTTCCTCCTTACAGCCGAAAATGTGTCCAAGTTTCATAAAATCAAAAGCGATGAGATGTGGTTTTTTCACGAAGGAAACCCACTGACGGTACACCTGCTGCATGATGGGGAATATTCCCAGTTGCACCTTGGACCTGTGGATGATGAAGGTTTTAAACCTTATCAGATGGTGCCCGCTGGCACTATTTTCGGTTCAACCGTGGAGGAGGGGTATGCCTTGGTTTCCTGTGTGGTGGCCCCTGGGTTTGATTTTGAGGATTTCAAGCTCTATACTTATGACGAATTGATCCAATCCTACCCAGAATACGGGGAGGTGATTAAAAAGCTGACCTAAGGCTGTCTCATTTAAACGGAAAGAGACGTCTTGCTTTAAATAGTTAATTTATGCGTCAACTTTTCCTAATTGCCTTTTTCTTACTTAGGTTATTGTTTGCCCTTTAGAACTCCACAATTATCCCTATCGTAGGCAATATGGTGCCAGCTGGGTTGGCTACCGACCTCAGTACATACTGATCTGGGTTTTCAGGGTTGATCACCAAGGCCCCAGTTGCATCCCTTTCAGGAACAAGGATATCAGGTTGTTCAGCGCGGAAGTTGTAAGCGTTTTGAATGTCCACGTACCAGTTGAGGTTCCATTTGTCAAAGAAATATTTCTTGTCGATTCTTAGATCAAGTTGGTGAAAACTGTTCAATCTGAAAGCATTGATCTGGTTGAAATTCAACAAGCCTACTCCTCTTACGTCCCAGTTTGATCGCAATGCAGACGCCTCAAGGTCAAAAGGCGTGAATGGGGTGCCTCCTAAGAATCTCCAGCGGGCTCCTATTTCCCAATCATTTTTCAGGCGCTTTCCCCCTGTCAGGGACACAATGTAGCGGTTGTCCCAAGCAGATGGCAGGAAGCCTTCTGTGTTGGGGTTTGTAAACTCGCTTCTCACCAAGGTGAGGGCTGCAATTCCATAAAAACCGTTGAATAGCCTTTGCTGGGCCAAAAGCTCCAAGCCGTAAGCTCTTCCTTCCGCATCAGAATTGACCGGCTCATTTCCGATCACCCCAAAGTCTGCTCCCAGGTTGGCTAAAGCGATGCCGTTTCTGATTGAGGTGGGGTAGTTTTGGTAAAATTTATAAAAGGCCTCTGCGGTAAATCTCCTGTTTTTGTCGGGGACTTGCCACTCCAATCCTGTGATGGCATGGGTGGCTCTGATGAACCTAACGTCATTCTGCTGATTTACCAGCTCGCCTTCGTTGTTTCGAAAGCCCAAAATCGTGTAAGGTGGTTTTTGGTAGTATATCCCCGCATTGGCCGTCCAGAAGAAATTTGGCTTTAGCTGATAAGAGATGGAAGCTCTCGGGCTGATCTGGTTTAACGGATTTTGGGCCGTTGCACCAAAATCACTTCCGTCCATTCTCACCCCCCCGCTAATCAGAAGACGATCGTAGAGGTAATTTTTCGAGCCTTGGATAAATGCTCCATAGCTGTTGAAAAACGAAGTGGCATTGATATTTATAACCTGCTGCTGCTGGGAAAGGCTTGCTCGGTCAAAGTTTCGGATGAAATAGCGGCTGAATTCATAATTAAGTCCATATTTCAAAGTGCTGCCTTTGCCAAAAATGCTGTTTTCCACCCTAAACTTATTTTCGCTTTCCTGGGAAAGATAATCCGTCAATAGGTTTTCAGGGCGGCTTTCGTCGTTATTCGCATACTTGAAAGCCCGGTTGTTAAGCATATTTCGGCTCAGGATAAAAGTCCAATAGCCATTATCCCTATACCTGCGCAGCTTTGCCCCGGTGGCGTAATTCCACTGACTCTGAATGGGGAGGTTGTCTAATAGGTACAACCTGTTTTCCCTTTCTTCATCTGTTTCATCCGAGGGCACATCAAAATTCAGCCTGAAATTGTCAATGGCACCCAAACCTATCAAAGTAAGCTCGGTTTTGTCGTCAAACTTGGTTTTGGTTTTGACCAAAAAATCATTGAAGGTGGGCAAAAACGGCAAGCCTAGCAAGCGGAAAAGTCCCTGCAAATAAGACCTTCTGATGGAAACGTTGTAAGTGGTTTTTTCTGTCAAGGGTCCCTCGTTGGACAGTGTCAACTCACTTGCTCCTACGGTAAGTTGGGTAAACATCTTGTCCCTTCGGCCTTCTTTCAGCTCAAATTCAAAAAAGGAACTCAACGCGTTCATCCGGTCAGCCGGGAAGCCGCCGCTGATCACATCCACATTCTTAATCAGGTTTACATTTAGTATGCCCACAGGCCCACCGCTTGATCCCTGTGTGGCAAAATGGTTGATGACCGGGAATTCAATTTCGTCTACAAAAAACTTGTTTTCATTGGGTGCCCCGCCCCTAATAATGATGTCATTTCTGAAGCTAGCCGTACTGGCCACACCTGGCAAGGCCTGGATCACCCGGCTAATATCCCTGTTCCCGCCCGGATAGCGTTCTATTTCATTGGTGTTGAGTCGCCGAGCTGAAATCGGAGTGTCGTCTGATCGTGTGAATTCCGAGCTTACAACCACTTCATCTAAATCCGAGGCATCTTCGGTCAGCTCAAAATCCAGTTGAAGTGCCCTAGCCCGCGTAACCTGGACCTCAAAGATGGTTTTGGAGCGGAAGCCCACAAAAGAAGCCCTTACATTATAAAGCCCCGGTTCAATATTTTGGATCAAGTACCGCCCCTCCTCATCCGTGACGGTGCCCTGATCGGTGCCCAATACGATAACATTGGCAAATGGTACCGGTTGGTTGTTGGCAGGATTATAAACTCTACCCTTTATTTCGCCACCTTGGGCAAAAATAAAAAGTGGCATCATCCAGAGGATGGAGAAAAGCAGAAGTGTATTTCTAAACATGCTATAAAACAGAATGAGCTGACGATTTCATCAGCTCATTGATAATGTCTTTTGAAGGAAAAATGTTTAATAATATTTAAAAATCAATAAACAAATCTCGTATTCCCTTGAATGTGAGAGAAATTGATTAAAGAAAATCTGAGACTGGAATTGGAGAAATCTAGAAAATAAATCCAAACCCAAACTCTATCCTGTTTCCTTCCTGCAATGCTTCAGGATTGTCGGTGATGTTGTTTCTAAACTGGTAATTACCTTTTAAAACAATGTTTTCCTTTGGGTTGAAATTTGCCCCTACTGTCCATATTCTCAAATTACTGGGAGTAAACCCGATTTGTTCTCCCGGGTTAGGAGTTAAATTAGTTGGGAAAATCGGGTTAATCCCCCTGGCCAAATCCTGGTTAAAGCGTCTGTGGGTATTCAGTCTTTCAAACCTGACAAATATGGGAAGCTTGAATTCCCCGGTGTTGTGCAAAAATCCTTCACTTGGTAATTTTCTTTTACCAAAATGGGGGAGGATGTTGTATCCTAGTTCAAAAAGGTATCCATACGTGCTGGTCCCCATTACTTGTGGGATGCCCTCGCTTTGACGTGTAAGCTCAAATATCTCCTCAGTCTGGCCAAGACTGCCAGTAGAACCCACCGATACAAATCTCCAATTGCCCCAGTCGTATTTAACAAATCCAGTCAATATTCTAACCGGAGCATCGATATTTCTTTCGACTCCATTTGCCATTACAGTATGGTCTTTACCCGAATTGCCAATAAAACCGGAGGCGCTCATTTCCAAATCAGGGATGCCTGTGTAGGTGATTTGGGGAGTAAAAGATAAGCGTCGGGGAATGTTGAAGGTGATTTCCCTGCCCTGACGGATCCAGGTGCCACTCAGATACTGGGAGGCATTTAAGCCTTGGGATACCCCCAGCGCATAACTCCAGTCTGCACCCAAGGAACCATAAAACATGGCACCCAATTCGATCCAGGTGGTTGGGTTTATCAGTCGTTCCACCTCCGAACGGTTGACCGAGTAAAACATCACAGGCTCATCATTATTGTTGACATAGCCAATGGGCAGGGGCAAAAAACCAAATCTCACATTGAGATAATCCTGCCACAGGTAATCTACAAATGCCTCAAAAACAAATTCCGTGTGGGATTCGTTGGTGCCATCATGGAGGTATTCAATTTGAATTTCTGAATTCCAGATTAAATTGTCTCGCAGCCTATATCCAAAAAAAGTGGCGAACCTATACAAGTTGGTGTAATATAACTCAAGGTCTCCAGCTTGGGTGTCCTTTGGACCCTGGTAATTGACGAAAGAAGCCTCGCCAAAACCGGAAATACTATATCTTTTGTCTGAGAAGTATATTTTGGAGGCGGCCAGAGCCAGGCCAGGCGCCTGTTTGTATTTCAGTCTTTCTACTGCCCCTCTGTCTTCAGGTACGGTATCCCTTTCTTGGGCTATAAGGGGTGAGTGGAGGGTGATTAATAAAAGAGTAAAAATTAAATATTTCATCAAAGCTAGTTAAATGTAGAAATCATCTCGCGATTAGCTGCTTGGGCCAAGCGCTGAAATTCGGATCGCAAATTTACCTGTTTTTTGATAAAAAGAAGACAGTCCGCAGCTCCTGAATGGTTGCGGACTGCATGATCTTAGTTTCTAGGTCTTTGCTGTTGATTTTGCTGGTTAGCTGGAGCGTCCCGGTTTTCTGTTAGGTTATCCAATTCGCTTTTCAATTCATCAAGCTCATCCTTCATGTGCTTCTGATCCTCCTCGATGCGATCGTGGTCACTTTCCAATAGATCTCTCTGGTTGTTCCACTCATCATCACTCATGGTGGTCAGATCTTCACGGTTGAAAAAGGAATTATGCTTATCAATAATCGCCTTATGCTCCGTTTTCATGGCATCATGCTTCTGATACATCTCGTTTCTTCTGGACATCAGCTGCTCCATGGTGTTAGGGTCGGAGACCACCTGGTCTTGCTGATTCTGTTGAGTTGTGCCTTGACGAGCGGCAGTTCCTTGCTGACCTTGTGTAGCTGCGCCTTGGGCTTGGGTTTCACGGCCGGTGTACCACTGATCTATTTCAGCTCTTTTTTCAGTAATTTCCCTGTCCCGCTCCTGGTAATCCTCGATCCATTCTGCATGGCTTTCTCTTTTATCGTTGATTTCATCAGTCCTGTTGTCTCCCTCACAGGAGGCCAAAGCAAATACGGATGCAGCTAAACTAGCGGCAAACAATTGTGATTTTGTAAACATACGTTTATATAGTTTAAGTGAAAAATTGAAATCTTGAAGTGAAAAAAAGCTGTGTATTATCATATACACAGCTTCTTGTATTAGACTTTTAGGCTAATTAGTTACGTGGTTGTTGTTGAGTTTGAGTGTTGGTTCTTGTATCTCTCGTACCGGCATCATCTCTATCTCTAGTGTCGGTTACGTTATCTACTTCGTCTTTCAAAGTACCAATCTCATCCTTCATTCTGTCTTGATCATTTTCCATTCTGTCCTGATCGCTTCTGATTAGGTCTTTCTGGTTATCCCACTCGTCATCGCTCATGGTAGTCAAGTCATTTCTGTTCATGAAAGACTTATGCTTGTCCATTAGAGCTTTGTGCTCCTCTTTCATGGCTTGATGCTTCTGGTTCATCTCATCTCTTCTGGACATTAGCTGCTGATAAGTGTTGGCATCAGTCACTACTTCTCTGTCATCGTCACGGTTGGTGTCAGTTCCGATCCCAGCATCGTTAGCTCTGTCTCTGTTATCGTTGTACCAAGCATCGATTTCTCTTCTCTTTTCTTCGATGTCCCTATCTTTTTCCTGATAATCTTGCTCCCAGTCTCTGTAATCGTCACGGAAGTTTTCTACTTGATCGTGCCTGTTGTCAGCATCACAAGCCACCATAGCAAATAGGGAAGCGGCAATTCCAAAGGTGAATAATTTTCTTTTTGTGTACATAGTGTTAGTTATTTAAGTGAACTATTTGGTTAAATGCTTCAACATTTGTGCCTGTAAGAAGTTTTACACAGATGTCAAAAAAAACTTTTTTTATTCATTTTCCAGATTGATCCTCCGGTTCAAAACTTCATTGGGAAATATATCAAAAGCTTTGCCATTGTGCATTAACGGAATAAAAATTTTCACTTATAAGATTTAAATTCAATTTAGATTAATAAATCTAGGTAAAATAGTAAAAAACAAGCAAGGATTAAATACCAGTATTAAGCTTTTGCTAATCCTTGCATTTTTTCCTATGTTTAACTATCACCTAAACTTGGCTATATGAAAAAGATTTTAATTACCGGAGGTTCCGGTCTTGTCGGCAAAAAAATCACCGAGCAACTGGAAAGGGAAGATTATGAAGTCGCCTGGCTGAGCCGCAGTCCAAAGGAAGGCCGAAAAACCTTCATCTGGGATGTGGAGAAACAGGAAATAGACCCCTACGCCATGCGCTGGGCTGACGCCATTATACACCTCGCCGGGGCCGGGGTAGCCGATAAGCGCTGGACTGAAAAACGGAAACGGGAAATCCTCGACAGCCGGGTTGAGTCCACCCGTTTGCTGTTTGAAGCTGCCCGCACCGAGGAAGAAAAACCAAAGGTAATCGTATCGGCAAGTGCTGTGGGGTATTATGGGATGGACACGGGTGACACCTTGTTAAATGAGGAAGACAAGCCTGGAGATGATTTTTTGGCAGAAGTGGTTAAAAAGTGGGAAAAGGAGGTGAAGCATTTTGAATCCCTACACATACGCACCGTGATGTTGAGAATTGGAATCGTTTTGGCCAGTGAAGGTGGGGCGCTTTCCGAAATCTTGAGGCCACCCGTGGCTGCCCCGCTTGGAACGGGAGAACAGTTTATGAGCTGGATCCACTTGAGCGATCTTGCCCGGATGTTCCGCCATGCTTTATTCAATGATTCCGTCCATGGGGTTTACAACGCCGTTGGGCCAAAGCCTGTAACCAACCGGGAGTTGACAGAAAAAGCTGCCAAAGCCAAAGGCAAGCCATTTGTAAATGTAGGTGTGCCCAAAGCGGTGCTGAGAGTGGTGCTGGGGGAGATGGCACAAATGGTGCTGGGCGGTAACAAAGTGTCAAGCCTCAAGATACAATCGGCCGGCTACAAATTCAGGTACAATGATATCGATGATGCCTTGGGCCAGCTATTTTATCAATATAAGGAATAAGCTTGCTAAACTTTCTGCTTTGGGGAAAGCAGCCAATATAGAATTGGCCCGAAGACCTGTGCCAGGAGAATTATCAGAATCCAGATAATTTTCATGGTAGGGTCGCGGAAATTTGAGCGTACCGCGTCCACAAGTGTCATTATCCAGAATACAAGATACAACACCCCAAGTATGCCCCATAAAAACGGAAAACCATCCGGTCCGATTCTAAACATTAGTTTTCAGATATTTTGTTTTCTTTGCTCAACACCCAATACAAAATAGGTCCCACCACCTGAAAGATCACGATGATGACAATCCAAACCACTCGCGATATCTCATCTCTATAATTTGCCCGGGCAGCATGCACGATGGTGATTATCCAAAATAGCACATACAGAATTCCAAGAACCACTACTGCAGACAAGGAGTGAAAAAATGTTTCCATTTCAAAGCAGTTAAAAGTTAGTAATCAAGTATTATAGCCATCCAAAATAAAATTCTTCTTTCAAGGATTATAATTTAGCAGCTTGAAGTCCCGTTCCTATTTATTAAATCGAAAGGATTATAATATTAGGAAAATTACGGGAATAAAAAAACCTAAAAATTTTATAATGAGAAAAATTTTCAGTCTATTGTTCTGCCTAGTGTTTGTTCAAGCAAATGCACAGGTGGATTTGGATTATTATTTACAAGGAAATTTCACTTACAAAGAAGAGGTCCCCACGCCCAAGGATGTTTTGGGCTTTCAGGTGGGAGACTGGCATGTGAGCCACGACCAAGTGGTGATGTACATGAAAGCTGTCGCTGATGCTTCAGAAAGAGTTCAACTCGAAGAATACGCTAGATCGTATGAGCAGCGCCCGCTGTTGGTCCTGACGATTACCCATCCGGATAACTTTTCCCGCATCCCCGATATCAAAGCCGACCGAAAGCGGCTTCGTGACTCTAGGCAATCGGGCAATGTGGATATAGATAACATGCCGATTGTGATGTGGATGGGCTATTCTGTCCACGGAAATGAGCCAAGTGGGGTGAACGCCTCCTTATTGGCTTTGTATCACTTTGCCGCGGCTCAGGAAATTGAGGAAGACCTCAAGGATATGATCATCCTGCTTGACCCGGCTATTAACCCAGATGGTATTAACAGGTTTGCTTCTTGGGTCAATTCCCACAAAAGTTACAACATGAACGGCGACCCCAATTCCAGGGAGTTTGATGAAGCTTGGCCGAGAGGGAGAACGAATCATTATTGGTTTGACCTTAACCGTGACTGGATGCCGGTTCAGCACCCTGAATCCAGAGGGAGAATCGAAAAAATCCAGGATTGGAAGCCAAATATCGTATTGGATTTCCACGAGATGGGCACCAACAGCACTTATTTCTTTCAGCCGGGAATACCTAGTAGAAACCACCCGCTTACACCAAAAAGGAATTTTGAACTGACCGAAAAAATTGCCCAGTATCATGCCAAACATTTGGATAAAATCGGCTCGCTTTATTATACCCAGGAAAGTTTTGACGATTTTTATTACGGCAAGGGTTCTACTTACCCAGACGTACAAGGGGCAGTAGGGATTCTATTTGAGCAGGCTTCCTCTAGAGGCCACCTGCAGGAGAGCGTTTTTGGACCTCTATCCTTCCCGTTCACTATCCGCAACCAGTTTACCACCTCGCTTTCCTCTTTTGAGGCGGCCAAGGAAATGCGCCAGGAGATGAATACCTATATGAGGGACTTTTACAAAGATGCAGCGAGTGAATTTGGCAATGACCCGAACAAAGCCATCATTTTTGGCGATTTGGATGATAAGTCCCGGTCCCACCACCTTGCCGACATGATTTTGCATCATGAAATTGATCTTTATAAACTAAAGCAGGATATTACTGTAAACGGAAAAGAATTTCAAGCCGAAAAAGCTTTTGTGGTACCGTTGAACCAGCCTCAGTACAAGCTGATCAAGGGGATGTTTGAGGAGAGGACTGAATTTGAGGACAGCTTGTTCTACGATGTTTCCGCCTGGACCCTGCCCATGGCCTTCAACCTGGATTACATGAAATTGAACAGCAGGATTATGAATCTCGCTGAAGTGGAGGAAGTGACTAAAGCGGATTTTGAGATGCCTAAAGGTGAGGTGATTGGAGATTCTGGGGCATATGCTTATGCTTTTGAGTGGAGTGAATATTATGCGCCAAAAGCAGCTTATAAATTAATGGAGAAAGGCTACATGCTTCGCGTGAGTCATACTGAGTTTAATGTTGAAGAGGGGAAATCCTTCAGAAGGGGGACTATCTTGGTCAGCCAAGGCCATGGGGCAGAAGCTGATCCCAATATGCACCAGACGATTCAGAAAATAGCCGAGGAAACTGGCGTGGATTTTTACGCCATTGGTTCTGGGTATACCCAAGGAGCTAACTTAGGTTCCCCAAGCATTGATGTGTTAGAAAAACCTTCCATTGCACTGTTGGTTGATGGCGGAGTGTACAGCAACGAGGCCGGTGAGATCTGGCACTTACTCGACCAGCGTTTTGAAATGCCGATCACGCTGCTGCCGATGAAAAACTTTAACCGTACTGACCTTAACCGCTACAATGTAATTGTAATGGCCAACGGAAACTACAGTAGCTTGGGAAAAAACGGCGCGGAAAAACTTAAGGACTGGGCTTCGGCTGGCAATACCGTGATCGCCAGAGGGAATGCTTTGACTTGGTTAAACCAGCAGGATGTGGCAAAATTTTCCTTCAAGGATGAAAAAGAAGAGAAGCCGGCGGAGCAACTCAGTTATGCAGATATGAGAAACACCACGGGAGCTCAAGTTACAGGTGGAGCTATTTTCAATGTAAAATTGGACACTACCCACCCGGTAAACTATGGTTACTACAAGCCTGAAATGTACACCTTCAGAAGCAGTAACCAATTCATGGAGCTTTCTGACAACCCGTATGCCAACCCGGTTGTCTACACGGATGAGCCTTTAGCTTCTGGATATGTTTTTCCTGCCAACTTGGAAAAAATGAAGAACACTGGTGGGGTTAGGGTAGCCTCCGTGGGAAGGGGCCGTGTGGTCGGATTTGTTGATAATCCAAACTTCAGAGCATTTTGGTTTGGAACCAACAAACTGTTTATGAACTCGATTTTCTTCGGGCAGACCATCAGCCCGCAGTCAGCCCGATAATTCTAGCACTATTTTGGATAAAAGAGCATTGGAGCGAAAGTTTCAATGCTCTTTTCTTTCAACCGGGGTGGAGGCTAATTATACTTTCAAAAACCGGATTGATGGAGGTTCTTTTTCATTTTTGTAATAAAAGGTTTAATTTGCATCGAATTTGTCCGTAAAATGATCCAGAAATTATTCCCCTTAGATAAAAATTACATTCTGCGTCAGGCCCAAGCGAGTTTGGAGCCCCAGCTGCTTGATGTGATGGTAACGGAGCTGAAGGCTTCCTATACCCGACTTTTTAATCCATTAGGATTGATGGACAATACTTACCGCCAGATTATGGAAACGGCGGAATTTCCAAAAGACCGCATTCAGGTGATTTACAACCAGCTTGCCGGTATTTACCGCTACAAGTTTGGAGACAACCAGCTTGAATTGTTGTTCGATGGCCGTTCCCATTTGGAGAAATATCAGGACGACTGGGCTGCTCAATTTGTCATGTGGTTGAGAGAACTTGGCCAGCATGAATCCTATGTGAAGACCATGTTGAGGATGACATTGCTATTCGATACGGAAAGCAGGGCTGAATTCTCTGAAAACCGCTGCAAGAGCTTCATCAACGAATATTTTGCCCTAAAGATCGTCAAGAGAAAAGGCGAACTCAAGTTAAAATCAGCCTAATCCATAATGTCAGAAGCCTCCAATAAGCTTCCCTCAGCATTTAAGCGTACCATTCAAGAGCAACTCGGGGCTGAGGAAAGCCAGGAGTTTTTCCAGGCCTTGGAAGGCAATCCCCAAACTTCCATCAGGACCAACCCCTACAAATGGAATGCGGATAATCCCCCCGGTCTGCCAGTTCCGTGGGCCACCCATGGATACTTTCTCAAAAGTAGGCCCTCATTTACCCTTGACCCGCTATTCCACGCCGGGGCATATTATGTTCAGGAGTCTTCCTCCATGTTCATTTCCCATATTTTGGAAAGCGTAAACGCCCCCAAAGGCATTTACCTGGATCTCTGTGCCGCACCCGGGGGCAAATCGACCTTGCTTAGCAGCTATTTGGGCAACGACGGCCTGTTGGTAGCCAATGAGGTCATCAAGTCCCGGGCTAACATTCTCAAAGAAAACGTGATCAAGTGGGGCCTGGGCAATACGGTGGTTACCAATAATGACCCTTCCCACTTTGAAGACTTGGAGGGCTTTTTCGATCTTTTGGTGATTGACGCCCCCTGCTCTGGGGAGGGAATGTTTCGCAAGGATGCGCAGGCAAGAAACGAATGGTCTCCTGAGCATGTGGAAATCTGCGCAGCCAGGCAGGAACGCATTCTTAATGCCACAGGTGCGCTGGTGGCAGCAGGCGGTTATCTTCTTTTCAGCACCTGTACTTTCAACGAAAAGGAAAACGAGGAAAACCTCCGATACCTCACCGAAGAATTTGCCTTTGAGCCGGTAAGGATTTCTATTCAGCCAGAATGGGGGATAGTGGAAACTGAAGTGGAGGTTGAGGGTCAGACATATTTTGGATATAGATTCTATCCCCACAAAGTGCAGGGGGAAGGCTTTTTTATCACCGTCCTCAGGCGGCCGGATGATGCCTATGTTTTGCCAGTCAAAAAGCAGAAAGATTTCAAACACCCTTTTCTTTCGCGCAGCGGACAAAAGGAGAAAGTCAAGGAGTTATTGGGATTGGAGAATGAATTTGAGTTTTACGAACTCAAAGGAAGCCTTTTTCTAATGGACAGTTGGTATGCCCCACATTTTGAGCAATTGACAAAAAGCCTGAATGTGAAATACTTCGGAGTGGAGTTGGGAAAAGTCAGCGGCGAACAGTTTCTGCCTACCCATGAATTTGCCCTTAGCCTAATTGAGAAGAAAGGTTTTTCAAAATTGGAGCTGACTAGGGAGCAAGCCCTCAGCTATCTGCGCAAGGAGGATTTTGAGCTGCCTACTTCGGAAGAAGGCTGGCATCTGGTTACATTTGAAACACTTCCGCTGGGCTGGATAAAAAATATCGGGAACCGTGTCAACAATTATTACCCGAAGGACTGGCGAATCCGGATGAAATGATATAAAATTTAATTATCCGCGATAATGCCATTAGCCAATTTCTTTTGATTGGCGGGACGGAAGACCGAAGAAATCTGCGGATTATATTAAATAAAAATGGGAAACCGATTGGCTTCCCGTTTTGTCAATTCTATTCCATGTCCCTGAATTGTGAAAGGTCAATAGTCTCGTCTTCGAGGTAGTTAGGGTAGATTTTTATGTGATGCTTTTTAACTTCATCCACCAAGCTATATCTCAGTTTTTCAATATTTGTACCGTCTTCAGCGGCCATAAATACCGGCGGAATCCCCATTTTCTTAGTGTAACTCTCCTCAAGCTTATCGAAGTCCAAGAAATTGGCTTCCTCGATTTCGTGCTCCGTCATATGAAGAAGTTCTTCCTCGGAAGGCATTTTGGGCACCAAGTCGATTTTATTGAACACCAAAATGGTAGGCTTGTTGGAAACGCCTATCTCAGTCAAGGTTTGGTTTACCACATTGATATGATCCTCAAAGTTGGGATGGGAAATGTCCACCACATGCACCAGAATATCGGCCTCCCGGATCTCATCCAATGTGGATTTGAAGGATTCGATCAGGTGGGTGGGGAGTTTTCTGATAAAACCTACCGTATCGGAAAGCAAAAATGGAATGTTTTCCAAAACCACCTTTCTTACTGTCGCATCCACCGTAGCGAAAAGTTTATCCTCAGCCAATACATCAGCCTTGGTCATCAGGCGCATCAGGGTGCTTTTACCCACGTTGGTATATCCTACCAAGGCGACCCTAACTATACCTTTCCGTCCTTTACGCTGGGTTTCCCCCTGCTTTTCGATTTTCTTTAGCTTGTCTTTGAGCAGGGTGATCTGGTTTCGGATATCCCTTTTATCTGTTTCGATTTCCTTTTCACCGGCACCACCCCTAGTGGCCGTACCGCCTCGCTGCCTTTCCAAGTGGGTCCACATCCGGGTCAGTCTTGGCAAAAGGTATTGATACCGGGCCAGTTCCACTTGGGTCTTTGCCTGGGCCGTTTGCGCTCTTTTCAGAAAGATATCCAAGATCAAAAGTGAACGGTCGTAAACCTTCACTTTCAGCTCATTTTCCAAGTTTCTCATCTGGGAGGCCGAAAGATCGTCATCAAAGATCACCATGTCCACCTCAAAATGCTTGACGTAGGCCTGGATTTCCTCAAGCTTACCGGAGCCCACAAAAGTGCGTACATCCGGCCTTTCCATTCTTTGGGTAAACCTATAAACGGCACGGGCACCGAGCGTTTCGGTCAGGAAGGCCAGCTCGTCCAGATATTCTTGGGCCTGCTGCTCGCTTTGGTTTTGATGGATCAATCCTACCAATACCGCCGTTTCCTCTACGGGGGCGGTATCATAGAGTTTTTTTAATTTTCGAGAATATTTACTCATTTACTATATTTACAGTCTATTAAATTGGGCTTGTGCCCACATGGTAAGGATAACAATAAAAATACCACTTACATTCCCCTTGGTTGCAAATCTTCGGTAGAATGTTAGCTTTGTGTACATAAAGTTAAGGCTCTTTTTCGCATTTTTGTTCAGCATGGAAATAAAACAAGTCTTCATACAAGGAGTTTATGAAATCTACCCTAGGGCTTTTTCGGATGAGCGGGGGTATTTTTTGGAGGTTTTCCGCGAGGATCTGCTCCGGAAAAATGGAATCGCGGAAACCTGGGTGCAGGAAAACCAGTCTTTTTCCAAGAAAGGCACCATCAGGGGGCTGCATTTCCAGAAAGAGCCTTTCGCCCAGGCCAAGTTGGCCCGGGTGATCGTAGGCAAAGTTTGGGAAGTATGTGTGGATTTGCGAAAAAACTCACCTACTTTTGGCATGCATCATGCGGTTGTCCTGGATGATCAACAGCATAACATGCTTTATTTGCCGGCCGGATTTGCCCACGGCTTTGCTGCTTTGGAAGACACCGTCTTTAGTTACCGCTGCAGCAATCATTACAACAAGGAATCAGAAGGGGGAGTCATTTGGGACGATGCTGATCTGGCAATAGATTGGCAGGTGGAAAACCCTATTCTTTCTGATAAGGATATCTTGTTGCCAAGTTTAAAGGAATTTGTAAAAGATAGTGGAGGAGGACTTTGATGTCATTATTAGACTTATTATTAGGATCGGGAACAAAACAACGTGAAGCGCTTGATTTAAGCTGGTTGGGGGTGGATATGCATTCCCATCTGATCCCAGGAATCGACGATGGTTCCCAGAGTATGGATGAATCGATTACCATGATCGGCCGGCTGGTGAAGCTGGGCATCAAGAAGATCATCACTACTCCCCATATCATGACCGAGTTTTACAAAAACTCTCCAGGTACCATTCTTACCGGTCTGGATGACCTTCGGGCCGCGCTCAAAGCATACGATGTGGATGTGGAGATCGAGGCCGCTGCCGAGTACTATTTGGATGAGATTTTCATGCAAAAAGTGGAGGCCGGGGAAAAGCTCCTAACCATGGGTGGCCAATACGTGCTGGTGGAAACCGGCTTTATGAGCAAGCCTCAGATGCTTTTGGAAAGCTTTTTTGCCCTGGAGCTTCAAGGATACACCCCCATCTTTGCCCATCCAGAGAGATATCTTTACCTTCACAATGACGAAAAGCTCCTCAAATCCCTAATGGATCGTGGTATTCTCTTTCAGGCCAATTTGCTATCCTACACAGGGTATTACGGAAAAGCCGTCAAAAAATTTGCAGAAAGGCTCGTAGATGCCAAGCAGGTGATGCTGCTGGGAACCGATGCCCATAACATCAAATACCTGGATGCGCTAGAGGACCTCACCATGCACAAATATTATCACAAACTCAGAGCCCTTCCGCTGCTGAACAGCTCCCTATGAAAATATTGATTACTGGCATCACGGGTCTGTTTGGAAGTTACCTAGCCAAGACGTTTCTGCCTTTAGGTGAAATCCATGGATTAAAGCGTGCAGAAAGCAAACTTGATCTACTCGCTGAAATCAATGAACAAATTCATTGGCATGAAGGCGATATCAACGATTACCAGTCAATGGAAGAGGCATTTGAGGGCATGGATGTGGTCATCCATTCTGCGGGGATGGTGTCGTTCCGCAACGGTGACGAGGAGAAGCTTTTGAAAGTCAACGTGGAGGGTACTGCCAATGTGGTCAATGTGATGCTGGGCCAAGGGATCAAAAAGTTGATTCATGTGAGTTCAGTTGCCGCTATTGGGCGCAATCCCGAGAAGATGCTGATGGACGAGCGGGAAAAATGGGTCACCTCTGACCTAAATACCCCATATGCCATTTCAAAATACCTGGGAGAGCTTGAGGCCTGGCGAGGCGCCCAGGAGGGGCTTGAAGTTATAGTGGTAAACCCATCCGTTCTTTTGGGCAAAGTCGATGATAACAGAAGCAGCTCGGCCATTTATGAATATGTGCTCCAGGAAAAGAAATTCTTTCCTAAGGGAAATGTGAACTATATAGATGTAAGAGATGCGGCTAAGATTACCGCAGAGCTGTTTCAGAAGAACGTCTGGGGAGAAAGGTTTATTCTTAACAAGGAAGGCATTTCTTACGCTGAATTTTTTAAATCCACCGCTGAGGTGTTGGATAGGAAAGCCCCCAAGTGGCCGGTTCCGAGCAGGTTGATAAGGTTTGCCGATTACTTCTTCAAAATTAAAGGCCTGTTCACCCAAAATGCCCCCAGCTTCAGCAAAAAAGCGGTCAGAGCAGCCCAGTTTCCCATAGTTTTTAACAATGCAAAAGTCGGGAAGCTCCTCAACTTTCGATATACGCCCCTAAAGGAGACCTTGGAGTGGGCCCGAAGTGAACGAAAACAACTTGGCTGAGGTTTTGTGATTTGGATTAATAGGCCCAGGTAAAAATTAACCATGGCTTGTTAGGGGGTATCAATTTTATTGGTATCTTAATGACTATATTCTAAATTACTTTCGATGACTGGAGATTTTGATCACAATAGGGATGAGGAAAAAGCGCTTGTGCAGAAATTTGAAGATTCTCTCAAGGCTAACCTAGATCTGTTCTTCGACGAGGAGCAGCTGGAAGACATCATCCGCTATTACTTTGACGCGAGCAAATACAAGAGGGCCTTAAAGGCCAGCGACCTTGCTCTGGAGAAATTTCCGTTTTCAATAGAAATCAAGCTGTTAAAGGCTCAAAGCCTGATCTTCAATGACGAATTGGAGGAGGGCATGGAAATACTCGAACAAATTAACAACATTTCACCCAACAATGAGGAGATCGTGCTCGCCCTGAGCAACGGGTATCTTCTAAGTGGCAGCCCAAAAGAGGCCATCCAATTGCTGGAAAACTTCCTGCCCTTGGCAGATGATAAAGCTGAGGTGTACTATAGCCTGGGGAACTTTTACCGTGCCGATGGGCAGGTGAAAAATGCCATCCAAGCCTACAAAGAGGCCGTAAAGCTTCGGATCAACCATGAGGACGCCCTGTTCCAACTGGCCATGATTACCGAAGAAGAAGGTTCCTTTGACGAAATTCTCGATTTTTATAAAGAGTTTATCGATCAGGATCCCTATAGTGCGGGCGCCTGGTACAATTTGGGCGTGGTGTACAACCGGCTGGGAAGATTTGAAGAGGCCATTCATGCCTATGATTACGCCCTGTTGATAGACGACACTTTTGCCTCGGCCTATTTCAACTTGGGCAATGCCTACATGAACACCAAACAGTTTGATCTGGCGTTGGAGGCTTATCAAAACACCATCAATTGTGAGGGTGCCAATGCGGAAAACTGCTGTTATTTGGCCGCGGCTTATGAAAAGCTCGACCAAATAGACCAGGCATTCAAATATTTTAAAAAATCAGCCAAACTGGATCCGGAATACGACGATGCCTGGTTTGGGTTGGGCATGTGTATGCTCAAAAAGGACAAGTTCTTTGAAGCCATCCATTATTTCAAAAAAGCCATCAATCTTGGTGTTGAAAATGCGAATTACTGGGTAGGTCTTGCAGATGCCGAGTACAATTTAGGTAACCTGCACGCCAGTTCCGAGGCCTACGAGGAGGCTATTAATTTGGAACCGGGCATCATGGAGGCCTATGTAAACCTTTCGATCATTTATTTTGATCAAAACAGGTTTGAGGAAGCTGTGGATGTATTAAAGGAGGGAATTGAGGAGCTGCCTGAGGAAGCCGAGTTATATTATAGGTTAGTAGTTTATTTCATTAAGACGGGTAAATACAAAGAAGCCTTTTCATTTTTGGAAAATGCGTTAACTTTGAATTTTGAACGACATGAGCTCCTGTATGAGTTGATGCCCGAAATTAGGCATCAGACCTCCATTTACAAGATTATTGCTCAATATAAGGACGGGTCGGCAAAAGAATAATAGCCTATTAAACTATTACCTTAAATTTTGTAGAATGAATTATGTCCTAAAAAACATTCCTGTGCGTACTGAAAAGCCTCGTACCACGGGATTTACTATGGCCATGGACAAAGGCCTAAGCTTGCGTGAGGTAAGCGATCTTATCGAGACAGCAGGCGATTTTGTAGATATTGTAAAACTTGGTTGGGCTACCTCATATGTGACCAAGCAACTTGATGAAAAACTAAGGCTGTACAAGCAGGCCAATATTCCCGTTTATTTTGGTGGTACTTTGTTTGAAGCTTTTGTGATCAGAGACCAGTTTGACGATTACCGAAAGGTGTTGGAAAAATATGAGCTTTCATTCGCAGAGGTTTCTGATGGGTCAATTGTTTTGGATCACAAAAAAAAATGTGAGTATATCAAAACCCTGGCCCAAGACGTAACGGTCCTTTCAGAAGTGGGATCCAAGGATGCTGCCAAGATCATTCCTCCTTACAAATGGATTGAGCAGATGCGGAAGGAGTTGGATGCGGGTGCCTGGAAAGTAATCGGTGAAGCACGTGAAGGTGGGAATGTCGGGCTTTTCCGCGACAGCGGGGAAGTAAGACAAGGCCTAGTGGAAGAAATCCTGACCCAGATTCCTGAAGATAAGATCATTTGGGAAGCTCCACAAAAAGCCCAACAGGTTTGGTTTATCAAACTTATAGGTTCCAATGTAAATTTGGGAAATATCGCACCCAATGAGATCATTCCACTGGAAACTATCCGGTTGGGCTTGAGAGGGGACACTTTTGACCATTTTCTGGAAAAATAATTAATCAAAAAAACTAAGCTGTGCAATTCCTGCACAGCTTTTTTAATCCTAGCATCTTTCATGAATTATTTTAAAAAATACCTGCTGACCTATTTGAAAGGTATGGGCATGGGTGGGGCCGATATTGTACCAGGCGTATCTGGGGGGTCGATTGCCCTAATTACCGGAATTTATGAGGAACTGCTCGACAGTATAAAATCCGTGGACGCCACGGCCGCTAAACTCCTATTCAGTTTTGACCTGAAGGCGCTGTGGCGTCATGTGAATGGCCCGTTTTTATTGGCCCTTTTTCTGGGTATTTTCACCAGTATATTCACGCTGAGCAAATTGCTCACGTATTTGATAGACAATCACCCCATTCCGCTCTGGTCTTTCTTCACGGGATTGATTTTGATTTCAGCAATCTGGATTCTAAAGGAAATCAATAGGTGGAGTATTGCGGTGATCATCGCATTGATCTTAGGAATAATCATCGCCTATTTTATTACCTCGTTGCCTCCAATTAGCAGCCCGGATTCAGCGATCTTTACTTTGATAGCAGGTTCTATTGCCATTTGTGCCATGATACTGCCTGGAATCTCCGGAAGTTTTATCCTTTTGATTCTAGGACAATACGAAGCCATACTGGAGGCGGTAAACCAGCGGGACGTTATAAAGCTGGGTTTGTTTGCCGTGGGCTGCGTGATCGGTTTGTTGAGCTTCAGCAGGTTGGTCAGCTGGTTGCTTAAGCACTACCACGCCCTGACTCTGGCGCTTCTTTCCGGCTTTATGCTGGGGTCGATTAACAAAATCTGGCCTTGGAAGTTGGTATTAAGCTACAGGATGAGCAGTTCTGGGGTTGAAAAGCCCTTGGATACCAAAAACATTTGGCCGCAACAATATTTGGAGCAAACCGGTGACAATCCTGAAGTAGGATTAGCCGTAGTGGCTTTTTTAATTGGGATTTTTATCGTTGTCGGTCTTGAGCAGGCAGCCAAAATGATCAAAAAATGAGGGAATTCGGGTTAATAGGTTATCCTTTGTCACATTCTTTTTCCAAGAAATACTTTCAGGAAAAATTCATCCGAGAGGGAATTGCCGAAACCACCTATGAGCTTTTCGAGCTGGAAAGCCTTTCCGAATTTGCCCCTCTGATCCATTCCCATCCAAATCTGGAGGGATTAAATGTGACCATCCCTTATAAGGAAAAGGTTATGACCTTTCTGGAGGAGTTAAGCGATGAGGCTTCCGTAATCGGAGCGGTAAATGTGATCCACAAAAAGAATGGTAGGCTTATCGGGCACAATACTGACCATTTAGGTTTCCAGCAATCTTTAGTAAACTGGCTAGGAGTTGAAAGGCCCGCAGCTCTGATTTTGGGAACCGGCGGGGCTTCCAAAGCTGTGGAGTTTGCCTTGAAAAAACTGGGGATGAGTTATAAATTTGTCAGCAGGAATACGGGTAACGATTTGCTCGGATATTCGTATGATGAATTGAACAGGAAGCCCGAAATTTTGGAACAATATAGGTTAATCATAAACACCACCCCTTTGGGTACCCATCCCAATACCGAGGTGATGCCGCCCATCCCCCTGGATGCGGTCACCGCCAAGCACAAGGTATACGATTTGGTGTATAATCCCGAAAAAACATTCCTAATGAGAAGTGTGGAGGCCCGCGGAGGGCTCTCCAAGAATGGTTTGGAAATGCTGCAACTCCAGGCAGAAGCTGCCTGGAAAATTTGGAACCAATCTTAACCCTTTCATTTTGCTATTATGTTTTGGAAAAAACTATCCCACGAAGAAATAAAAGAACATATCTTCAAAGCCCTGGATGAAAATCTGGATTACCGCGGAGACCACCCGATTTTGGGAATCCCGGGCACCTATCTGGATACCACCGAGTTTTACCCAGATGCACCTTTCTTAAAGGACGCCCCATTCATGTCGGCCATGATCCGCAACCCGAACCACATTGGTTGCCATACACTTTCCGAGGAATCGGTTTTGGAGGTTTTTCAAGGCACCCAAAAAATTGAGCGTGACCTGATCAAACTGGTGGCAGAGGAGATTTTCAACGGCAATCCGGGTGAGCAGGACGGCTACGTAGCCACCGGCGGGACGGAGGCCAATATTGAGGCGATGTGGATTTACAGGAATTATTTTCAAGAGGCCTACGGTGCAAAACTGCATGAAATCGCCTTGGTGTATTCTGAAGACTCCCATTACAGCATGCCAAAGGGCGGCAACCTGCTTAGCCTGCAGAGCATCATCCTCCAAGTGGATGAAAACACCCGCCAGATCACGGATGAATCGCTCAACACCAAGATAGCGGAGGCTAGGAAAAACGGAGTCAAATATTTTATAGTGATTGCCAACCTTTCCACGACCATGTTTGGCTCGGTGGATGATGTCGATAGACTGGGGGATTTTTTCACCAATGAGAATGTGCTCTTCAAAATTCACGTAGATGCCGCATATGGTGGTTTCATTTATCCGTTTACAAATGATCAAAGTAGGTTTTCCTTTCAAAACCCCTACATCAACTCCATCACAGCAGATGGGCACAAAATGCTTCAGACTCCTTACGGTACGGGTCTGTTCCTTATTCGTAAAGGTTTCATGCATTATGTGTGTACCAATGAGGCCCAGTACATCCCTGGAAAAGATTATACCCTCAGCGGCAGTCGCTCGGGGGCCAATGCAGTTTCGATGTGGATGATCCTCAAGATCCATGGTTCTGAGGGGTGGAAATATAAAATGGCCTCGCTTTTAGACAGAACGGAGCGGATCTGCAAAAAACTGGAATATATGGGAGTGGAATATTTCAGGGATCCTTTCCTAAATATCATCACCATGAAAGCCAAATACATATCCCCGAAAATCGCCAATAAATACCATCTGGTGGCCGATAGTTATGAATTTGAGCCTAAATGGTACAAAATCGTCGTGATGCCCCATGTAAGGCAAGGGACTTTGGACTCCTTCCTCATGGATTTGGACGCGGAATTAAAGGCTAAGGCCTAATCAAGGATAGCCTGTCAATTAATTTTGGCAGGCTTTGATTTTTATATGGGTGTGGTTCAGATGGTTAGCCTGTTTGTCGATTTATTTAACCATTTATACACCTCATAAAATGGTATTCGCGCTAATATTTTTCTAAATTATTAGGACTAACAATCTAAAGACCACGCGTATGCCCAGAGCCAAAAAATCAGATTCAGACCGTAAGATCTTCGTTCTTGACACCTCGGTTATCCTTTATGCGCATAATTCTATTATGACCTTTGCAGAGCATGATGTGGTAATTCCTATTACGGTGTTGGAGGAGCTGGACCAGTTTAAAAAGGGGAATGACAGTAAAAACTTCGAAGCCCGGGAGTTTATCCGGCTATTGGATACCATTTCCCAAGACAACATGCTGCACAACTGGACACCGTTGAATGGTAAAACCAAGGGGCATTTTAAGGTGATGATGAACAATCACAATAAGTTGAACGCCAATGAGATTTTTGGGGAAGAAAAGAACGACCACAAAATCCTCAATGCGGCTTTGAGCCTGAAGCAATCCGAAAAGGGCAGAAAGGTAATCTTGGTGACTAAGGATATCAACTTGCGCCTGAAGGCAAAATCTCTCGAGATTTATGCAGAGGATTATGAAACGGGCAAGATTAAGAATATTACCGAAATCGAAAACACCAACAAGGTCGTGCTCGAGGATGTAAACCCGGATGTGATCAACTCGCTTTACGAAGCCTATAATGTGCCTGCCCAAGATGTGCTGGGTAAGAATATGGCGAAGGGAAACGCCTATTATATTTTAAAAAGCAACAAAAACTCCGTATTGGCTTACTTCAACAAAGAGGAGGGCACCATGGAGCGGGTAGATAAGAAGACTGCCTACAACATCAAGCCGCGCAATGCGGAACAGGCTTTTGCCCTGCATGCCATTTTAAACCCCAAGGTGAAGCTTGTGAGTATCCAGGGTGTGGCTGGCACAGGTAAGACCTTGCTCGCTCTTGCAGGGGCTTTGGAGCAACGCAGGGAATACAAGCAAATCTACATTGCCCGGCCAATAGTGCCACTAAGCAACAAAGATATAGGCTACCTCCCTGGGGACATTAAATCCAAACTGAATCCATATATGGAACCGCTGTGGGACAACCTGAAATTTATCCAAAACCAATACAAAGAATCCGAAAAAGAGTTTCAGAAAATCACCGAGCTGGTCAATCAGGAGAAACTGGTTATTCAGCCCCTGGCGTATATCCGAGGGCGGTCAATATCGAATATTTTCTTCATAGTGGACGAGGCGCAAAACCTCACGCCCCATGAAATCAAAACGATCATTAGCCGGGCAGGGGAGAATACCAAGATTATCTTCACCGGTGATGTGTACCAGATTGATACCCCATATCTGGACAGCCAGAGTAACGGCATGTCCTATCTTATAGACAGGGCCAAGGATCATCCGCTATATGCCCACGTTAAACTAGAGAAAGGGGAGAGGTCGGAGTTGGCAAACCTGGCTAACGAGTTGCTCTAGTCGGTGAAAAACTGTTTGATTTCAAACAGTTTAGTGTCCACTACTGAACATGCTATTTTTGGCAAACATCCTTTAAACGGCCTACGGGCCGTTTTTTCGTTTTGGTAGGTTTATTGGCTTATGGTAAATGTGTTGATTGAAAACATTCAAAATCTAAGAACCATGAAAAAGTCAATTTTTAACCAGAAAAATATCTGTGCTCTACTAGGGGTGGTAATGGCATTGATGATCGTGTGGAGTGCAAACGCACAGGGAGCAGACCTGAGAGTAGCTGAGTTGGGGACCACTGAAGAGGGACCTCGCTACATCAAGAAGGAGCTGAGAGATGAGCTGATCGTAGAAGATCTAGAGCTTGAGTTGGAGGAAGAATTGCCAAGTGTGACTTTTATCAATAAAGAAGGTGATGTGGTGGCAGTGCTATATGGAAACAAATCCGTGTTGGAGGAAACTTACAAGGACCGTTTTTCGAAGAGCTATCACCTGACCACTTCAGGAATCCATGAAGTATATCTCATAAAAAAATAAAGGTGTTTGGTTTAGTTGTTAACAATTGGAAAAGGGTAGGCTGATGGCCTACCCTTTTTTCGTTAACTTTCTGTGATGGTGTTCAATTTGGCGAGGAAGCTGTTGTAATACTGCCTGCCCACTTGCACAGTGGCACCGTTGCGGAGGTTTATTTCCTTGGTGCTGAAATTTTCTATCTGTCCCAGCTGGACAATGAAGGATTTCTGAACCCTTAGGAACAGGTGTGAAGGAAGTTTTTCCTCCATGTCCTTCATGGATTTTCTGATGGTATAATTTCTGTTTTTGGTGAAAATAGTCACCATGTTGCCGTTGGCCTCTACGTAATAGATGTCATTGTAATCAACCCTTTCAAACGCATTATCAGCCTTGATGTAAACCGCGTCGTTTACCAAATATGGGCTTTCAAATGGCTTGGCAGCTGCTCCGTCGCTTCCGGCTGGTCTTGTTCTTTTGTTGTAAAGAACAATTTCTACCATGGCATGGATATCATTGGTGTTAAATGGCTTCACAATGAAACCGGCAGGATGGATTCTTTTCGCTCTTTCTATGATGGTCGGATCACTGTAGGAGGTTACATAAACTATTGGCACGTCGATCATCTGTTTGATGATCTCACCTAGCTCAATTCCGTCTTTGTCTCCTTTAAGTTTGATGTCCATGAAAATCAAATCCGGGCGATATTTTTTGATCACCTTGATGGCCTGATTGGCGGAGTTGGCAATGTCAATATTGGTGTAATCTAAAAGTTCCAATATCTCTTCGATATTTTCCGCGATACTTGGATCATCTTCAACTATTAAGATTCTTTCCTCTTTCATAGGTTTATTGTGTTAAAAGGGATGTAAAGATTTTTGTTGTTTTCGATCAGCATTTTTGCTGCAACAATCAAACCTTAATTACCAATGTTTATAAAATTAATTCGTAAAAAACCGTTTATTTAATAAGTTAATTATTAAATATAGCACTAAATTAAAATTTTATCCTTCAAAAGGAAATCTTATTGTTGAAATTGTAGAAAGTTTGTGAAAATTTTTATGCGGCTTTAAAGGCTCATCATGTCCTTAAATCGGGCAGCCTGTCTACGGCTCACCTCAATTCTGTCGCCGCCTTTCAGCGTCACCACCAGGCCGCCATTGAACCATGGCTCGATGCTTTCTACCCAACTCAAATTGATGATATGCTTTCGGCTTGCACGGAAGAAGGATTTTTCATCCAGCCTTTCATCCAACGCATTGAGCGATTTGTGGATCATCGGCTTGTTGGTGTCAAAATAAACTTTGATATAATTGCCGTCAGATTCGAAAAGTCGAACGTTTTCCAGTTTTACAAACCAGCATCTGTCGCCGTCTTTCACAAAAACTTGGTCTTCCAAGCTGAGTTTTTTGTCATTCTGGGTACTTGGAGAAGCATTGGCTTCCTCTTTGGCAGCCTCAGAAATCTTGGTTTTGAGCTTTTTGATGGCTTCGGTCAGCCTTTCTGGCTGGATGGGTTTCAACAGATAATCCAATGCATTGACCTGAAAAGCCTGTAGGGCATACTCATCGTAAGCTGTGGTGAAAATCACATGGGGCACGTGGTCAAGTTCCTCCAAAAGGTCAAAGCCTGTCTTTTCTGGCATCTGTATGTCCAAAAAAATCACATCCGGTTGGAGCTTTTCGATTTTTTCTTTCGCATCATCCACATTTTGGGCCTCGCCCACCACTTCTACATCTTCATTGTCAGCCATTAGGCCGATAAGTTCTTTTCTGGCTAGTCTCTCGTCATCTATTACTAATGCACGCATTTTATCTGGATTTTATGGTTACTCTAATGTAAGGGATTGTTTTGGAATTTTTATTTCTGTAATTACAAAATCGCTGCCCGAATTGTATATCTTGAAGGAAGCCTTGCTTCCGTAGATCATTTTCAAACGTTGAACAGTATTGTTGATTCCATGGCCACCCTCCTTTCGCCTACTCTGGGGGTTGCGCAACTGCCCGCTGTTTTTGACCTGAATGTAAAGGTCCCCTGATAATCCAACGGAACATTTGAGCTGAACGATACCACCCTTCACCAAATTACTGATGCCGTGCTTGATAGCGTTTTCCACAATGGTCTGCAGCATCATAGGCGGAATCTTAAACCTGTATGCCTCCTGCTCCACTTCATAACTTACACTCAGCCTTTCCTCAAACCTGATTTTTTCCAAATTGAGGTAATCCTTGACGGTATTGAATTCATCCCCAAAGCTGATTACCTTCTTGTTATCCATGATGAGCGAAAAACGGAGGATATTGGATAGCTGGGTGATCGCCGATTTGGCTTTCACGGGATCTTCATCCACCAGTGCCCTCACGCTGTTCAGGGCATTGAAGATAAAGTGCGGGTTTAGTTGGCTTCTGAGATGGTTGAGCTTGATTTCGTTGATCTTTGCCTGGTATTTCAATGTGGTGTTATAATTGTCCAAAAAGTGGAACAGGAAATACATCATGGACCACAGGGAATAATAAAGAAAGCTGATGAACAGGTTGACCAGAATGACTACAGGCCGTAGATCCTCATTGACATCCAAGGTGTCGAAAGCTAGGTTAATGATCACTTGGGCGCCTGTGTTTAGAAAGCTCAGCACCACCAAGCCCAACAGGGCGTGGACAATTAATTTAGGGATTTGGAGGTTAAACCAGCCATAGGTCTTTATCACATACCTGAAGGCGTGGGTAGACAAAAAATAGAATGCCGCCAATGAAAAATATGCTCCAATCTGAATGCCCGTGATACCTCTGGCAAGGGAAAGAAACATCAGGTTGATCAGGGCAAAACCTGACCAACCCACAATCTGCAATATCCAATAGAGGCGGGTCTTATTCATATTCATGGGTAAATATAAATAAGTTCTGCAGACTCCTATCGATATTTATTCCAGTGGAAGGATGTTCTGATAAGGCATTCAATATTTATTCAGGTTGTTTTCTGTGCTTGCTCCAATTCCATTTTTAAGAACTTGCCGGTATAACTTTGGGGGTTCTCGGCTACTTTCTCCGGAGTACCCTGGGCGATTATATTTCCACCTTTATCTCCTCCTTCAGGGCCTAAATCAATGACATGGTCGGCTACCTTGATCACATCCAGGTTATGCTCGATGATCAGGACGGTATTCCCTTTCTCTACCAGCCTGTTTAAGACTTCTAACAGGTGCTCAATATCCTGGAAGTGCAAGCCAGTGGTTGGCTCATCCAGAATGTAGAACGTCTTTCCAGTATCCTTTTTCGACAGTTCAGTGGCCAGTTTTACCCTTTGGGCCTCTCCCCCAGACAATGTGGTGGCGTGCTGGCCTAGGGTGATGTAGTCCAAGCCTACATCATGGAGGGTTTTGATTTTCCGGAGGATTTTGGGCTGGTTTTCGAAAAACTCCACCGCCTGCTCCACCGTCATATCCAGTACGTCGGAGATAGATTTTCCCTTGAATCTTACTTCCAGGGTTTCCCTGTTGTACCGCTTACCTTTGCAGGTCTCACATGGTATGTGCACATCTGGGAGGAAGTCCATTTCAATCAATTTCATCCCTGCTCCTTCACAGTCCTCGCATCGGCCGCCTTTCACATTAAAAGAAAACCTTCCCGGCTTATATCCCCTTATTTTGGCCTCCGGCAAATCTGTAAATAGCGCCCTTATATCCGTAAAAACACCGGTATAAGTGGCAGGATTAGATCTAGGTGTCCTTCCAATGGGCGACTGGTCCACTTCAATCACTTTATCCAAGTGCTTTAGCCCATCGACTTTTTCATAGGAAAGTGGCTCCCTTTTGCTTTTGTAAAAGTGCTGGTTGAGGATAGGGTAGAGGGTCTCATGGATCAGGGTACTCTTTCCGCTACCCGAAACCCCGGTCACACAAACCATGCTTGCTAAAGGAATCTCCAAAGTGACATTCTGGAGGTTGTTTCCATGGGCATTGGTGAGTTTGAGCTTTTTGCCGCTGCCTTTTCTCCTCTTTTCAGGAATGGCTATGCTCCGCTGTCCATTGAGGTATTGGGCCGTAACGCTGTTTTGGGCCAAAAACTCCTGAGGTTTTCCCTGTGCCACTATATGCCCTCCATGGCGCCCTGCCCCAGGGCCAATGTCGAGCACATAGTCAGAATCCAGCATCATATCCTTGTCATGCTCCACCACTAATACGGTGTTTCCAAGGTCGCGGAGATCCTGTAAGGCTTTAATCAGCTTTACGTTATCCCTTTGGTGCAAGCCGATGCTGGGCTCATCCAAGATATACAAGACGCCAACCAACTGAGTGCCTATCTGGGTAGCCAGCCGGATCCTTTGGGCCTCTCCACCGGAAAGGGTTCTGAGTGGCCTGTTTAGCGTCAAATAATCCAAACCAATATCCAGCAAGAAGCCGATGCGTTTTCTGATCTCCTTGAGCACCTCTTTACCGATGACTTTCTGCTTTTCGGTCATCCTTTCTTCGATGTCCTCAAACCATTTTCCTAATGCGGCGACATTCAGCATGGCCAGTTCACCGATGTGACAGCCTGCTATTTTAAAATGCAAGGCCTCTTTTTTCAGTCTATACCCCTCACAGTCCGGGCAGATTGTGGTGGTGGTATAATCACTGATCCAGCTCCTTATTTTGTCAGAACCTTCCTCCTGCTGTTTTTGGAGGAATTTCACTATCCCTTCAAAAGTTGTTGTCCACTGCGTACCCGGATGTTTGATGGAATCCACTTCCACCTCCATTTTGTCGCCGTATAGAAGGATATCGATCACATCTTCCGGCAGGTTTTTCAAAGGGGTGGAAATGCTTGCTTTGTATCTTTTGAGAATGGCATTGATTTTCTTGAAAATCCAGATGTCCCTGTATTCCCCCAAGGGGGCGATTCCACCTCTGGTAATGCTGAGTTCCAGATCGGGGATCACACTTTCCCGCGTAATTTCTTCAATCACACCCAGGCCATTACATGTAGGACAGGCACCATAAGGGCTGTTAAATGAGAAGGTGTTGGGAGCTGGCTCATCGTAGGATAAACCGGTGGTGGGGTCCATAAGGTGTTTAGAGAAATGGTGTATCTCTCCTGCCTCATCGCGGAGCATGATGATGCCTTTACCATGCTGCAGGGCTGTTTTGAGGGATTGTGCTATTCTAAAGCGGTCCTCTTCCTCGGCCACAATCCTGTCCACCACAATTTCAATGTCGTGGATTTTGTATCTGTCCACTTGCATTTTGGGCACAATGTCCATCACCACCCCATCAATGCGGACTTTTGAAAAGCCCATTTTGCGAACCTGTTCGAATAGCTCGCGGTAGTGTCCTTTTCGGCCTTTTACCACCGGTGCTAGTATGTAGAGTTTTTTTCCTCCAAAATTCTGAAAAAGCTGCTCTAGGATCTGATCCTCGGTCTGACGCACCATTTTATGCCCACTCAAGTAGGAAAATGCCTCTCCAGATCTGGCAAAAAGCAATCGCATAAAATCATAGATCTCAGTGACAGTGCCCACTGTGGAGCGGGGATTCTTGGAGGTGGTCTTTTGCTCTATGGAAATGACAGGGGAAAGGCCGTTTATTTTGTCCACATCAGGACGTTCCATGCCCCCCAAAAATGACCGGGCATAGGCGGAAAAGCTCTCCATATACCTACGTTGGCCTTCGGCATAAATAGTGTCAAAGGCCAAGGAGCTCTTTCCGCTTCCACTTAAGCCGGTGATCACCACCAGCCTGTTGCGTGGAATGGTCAAGTCTATATTTTTGAGATTGTGCTCTCTGGCACCGTAAATCTCGATCAGTTCTTCAGCAGTGGTTTTGTCTTCTATCATGAAAGGAGGTGACCTTTAATCTCGATTTTTACAAAAATATGGATTTAATATGGTTCCATCATTCTTGGAAGTAACCATTTCCCCTGGGGATAAGTTTTCTGGGGACTAATCTTCCCGCTCAGCCTCGCGCATTTCTGCTTCCGTTTCTCCCGACATGGTGGACATCATCCCACTGAGTAGCAATTCCCACCAATAGTTGAAGATAAACTTGGTTTGGTCTCTTTTGGTGTAAACATCCCCCTTTACCATGGTACCTCCGCTGTCAGGATTGTCATTTCGTACCACAAAGGTATTGGCGAGAAATGCCCCAGCCCTTCTGAAGATGTTCTGGTTTTTTTCATAGTCGCTGTCTAGGATTTTTATTTTGAGGTTTTGGTAGCGCATTTCCACATCTCCGGTGCCCTCATAATCATTGGCGGTGATATTAAACTGGAGGCTGTTTAAAGTTCCTTCATCAATGGCTATCCTGGTGCCAGGGCCCAGCATCTTATTTATTGAAGGCAATGGCATTTGGCCGATCATGCCATTCATATTGAAACGTCCATTTTCATCCTCAAGGAAAAAAGTGACGTTCAGATCAATGGCTCCTTCTCCCATTAACAAACCTTCGGCTTGCAGGTCCATTTCATTGTTTTTGGCCAGCATTTCATCCATGTTTGTGATGTTGCTAATGGTGGCATTTACCCCTTTGAAAAATACCGAACCAGCGCGAGGGGCCTGATTGTCGGGGCGCTCGTCATAAGAAATTTCGCCGTTTTCCAACTCAAGTTTATGGATAAAAGTGGGTATGGGGATGTCACGGATTATATCATGAACCATTTCGGGCCGGTTAGTAGGGTCTTCCGGTTTTCGCTTATCCCTAAAGATTGATATTACCAGGTCTTTAGCTTTAATGGTCTCGGCATGAATGATTCCTTTTTCAAAAAACTCATGAAACTCCATCCCCTGAATATCAATTTCCCCCTGCTCAAGTTCCATCCAGTCGGTTTCATGTTCATATTGGTTGATGTACTCGTACCTTTCCAGCTTGTTGTCCAGTTCCACCCCTGCAATGAGCAAATGGCGATCCTGGGAGTTGAAAGAAAGATCTCTCGCGTACACCACATTCCGGTATTCATTGAAATGGTAGGCCGCTTCATCCATATAGCCTTCCAGCATATCGACGCTGAAAAGTGCCTTGTCGCTTTTGAGGTCCTCTTTGGTAAGCTGGAAGAAATTGGCAGCCAGACTTAGGTCCTTGATGCTCATCCGAACCGAGTCATTGCCGCTGTCAATGTTGTAATAAGATAGTCTGTTAAACCGGATTCTCTCAATGCTGATTTTGTCATAGTTATCACCAAACTCCTCATCATCTTCTTCCTCATCTGTCATTTCCAGATCTTCCATGGGAGGTGTCAGGGAGGTGACCGAAAGATTCTCCAAATAGGCGGAGTCCAGTGTGATTGAGTTGTTCAATAAAAAACTTGTCCACGAAAACCCGGTCAGATAGGCATTTTCTGCAGTGAGGTCAAATTTGATTTTGTCCTCAGGAATACTCTCCCCAGGCTTGATAGTGACATCGCCAAGTTCCAAAAAGGTGCCCCTGAAATTGTAATTGAATTTGATATGTCCAAAATCCACTTCATGACCGCCAAAATCATTAGTGCGAGTGATCATGTTGCCTACGATCTTTTCCGCATTGGCATTTAGGTACATATTGATCCCGATTGGGATCACCAATACTAGTAGTAGGATAAATAAGGTAATAGAAAGAAATATATAGGCTAGCTTTTTCTTTTTGGTCATAACCAGGAATGTGTATATACATTAAAGATATAATTCCTGATAATGTTTAAAGCTATGCCGGCAACTTAATGGTGTATGTACGGCCTTTTTTCACCGATAGCTTATTGGATCTCAGCCATGGGTTGTAGGTTTTGAGGTCTTTATAGCTGCTGTTTTGCTCTACCGCCCATTTGGCTAGATCATTAATGGAATCATCGACTGTAACTTCTCTGAGCTTTGGCATTTTGTAGAAATGGTTTTCATCCATTTCATACCCGTATATATCAGGGTTTTCAAAGAGTTCTTTGAAGGCCAAGATCCTAAAAACATACCGGCTGGTTTCTTCATTGAGCAACAGGCTGTAATAGTTTGGCATCAACTGTTCGTTTTTCCTTTTGGTTAAACCTGTGATTCCCATGTTGTAGCTAGCTGCTACGCTAGTCCAATTGCCAAATCTTCCGTAGGCTTTCTTCAAATACTCACAAGCGGCTTCAGTGGATTTTTCCAAATGGTACCTTTCGTCCACTTCGTTGCTTATTTCCAGTTTCAGCTCTTTGCCTGTGCTTTCCATGAATTGCCAGAAACCCCTTGCTCCGGCAGGTGAGACCACGTTCATCAGTCCTGATTCCACCAGCGCCACATATTTGAAGTCGTTGGGAATATGGTGTTTTTCAAGGATGGGTTCTATGATAGGAAAAAACTTTCCAGCACGCTTCATGGTCAGGATGGTGTTGCTATTCCAGTAAGCGTTTACATAGATCTCCCTTTCCAACCTTTCCAGAATGTCCTGTTGGTCCAATGGGACCGGCTCACCGGCAAAAGTCAGGTTTTGGGGGGTGTCAAAAAGTTTTACCCTGGTAAAATCAGGAACAACCATGCGCTGTTCCTGACCAGTGGCTTCATTCCGAATGACGACTTCCCTTGCGGGCTGTGCTTGTGTGGTGGTAGAATAATAAAACCAACCGGCCAAGCCGATTATAAGTGCGTACAGAATGAAGAAGTGAATCTTGTTCACGGTAAATTAGAAGTTCGGGGACAATAAATATTTACTATAGAATTCGTCAATAACCTTTACGGCATCGGTAGCGTTGTCTACCACGGAGAAAAGATCCAGGTCTTCCTCATTGATGTTGGCTTCCTGCTCCAGCATGGTGGTCTTTAACCAATCCACCAGACCTGACCAATATTCCTTGCCTACCAATACGATAGGGAATCTGCCGATTTTTTTGGTTTGTATCAAGGTAAGGGCTTCGAAAAGCTCATCCATGGTGCCGAATCCTCCTGGTAAAACGACAAATCCTTGCGCATATTTCACAAACATGACCTTTCTGACAAAGAAATAGTCAAAGGTGATCAGCTTGTCCTGATCAATGTAAATATTGTTGAATTGCTCAAATGGCAGCAGGATATTTAGGCCAACTGACTTTCCGTTTTCCGAATGGGCGCCTTTGTTGCCGGCTTCCATGATACCGGGGCCACCGCCCGTGATCACACCGTAGCCATGCCTTACCAGCTTGGCTGAAATCTCCTCCGCTACTTTATAATAATGGTGGTCTCTAGGGGTACGTGCAGATCCAAATACGGAAACACATGGGCCTATTTTTGCCAGTTTTTCGAATCCTTCTACAAATTCTGCCATTACTTTGAAAATGGCCCAAGAGTCAGCACTCTTTATTTCGCTCCAATCCCGCTCCTCAAAAGCCTTTCGAATTTTTTCCTCTTCCGTCTTCTGGACTTTTTCTACTTCTTCTTCACTCATTTTAATCAGATTTACTTTTTAAAAAACTTGGTTGATCGTGGGTTAAACTTAAAAGTAATGTTTTAAGCCTCGAAAGTTAATTCAATAAGTTGAAAAAACATAAGTTCGGGCGCGAGTAAACCCCGATAAATGCAAACAGTTCAAAATGTTTGCCAGTTATAGGAATTGCAGCTGCCGAATGCTACTTTCGTGGGCAATTTAAGACGCAATATGAATTTAAGGGAGAAGGCGCTGGAAGTCAGCCGTGTATTTGACCTGCTATCTGAAGATACGGGTAAATTTATGGCTCAAAGTGGAGTAAACTGTGTGATTGGCTGTGGGAAGTGTTGCATGAACCCGAAAATTTCGGCTTCAGTGCTGGAGTTTTTGCCTTTGGCCTTTGACCTTTATAGCAAAGGATTGGCTGATAAGGCTATGGAGAAGCTGGAGAATATGGGTGAGGAGGACTTTTGCCTGCTGTTCAGGCAAACCAATTTCCTTACCAATTCTGGGTCTTGTGGCGATTATCAATACAGGGGAATGATCTGTAGGCTATTTGGGGCCTCAGTGCGTCGGGATAAGCATGGAATGAAACAGATGATTACCTGTAAAATCATCAAAGAAGGACAGCCCGAAGAATTTAAGGCTTTGAGTGAGGCCATAAATTCAGGTTTGCCTGCACCGTCTGCTTCTTATTATTATTCCCTGCTGTCTGACATTGACGAAAGGTTATCAGAGCATTTTCCGGTCAATACGGCTATTAAAAAAGCCTTGGACCATGTGATGACATATAGCTACTATCTGGAAAACCAAGAAGTATAAGCTCTTTTTAGGTTTTTTGTGCAAGGTTTTTGCTGTATATTCAATTTCCAATTTGAAAAGGATTATTATTTTTAACCATAAAATTTTCGCAAATGCTGAATTTCTCCGAGATCACCAATACCATCAAAAATATTTTTGAGGTAAGGTTTCAGATTGTTAAGGAAGAACTGAAAGAGGAGTTTTCGACCCTGATCAGCAGGGTGGCCGTGTTGGCAGCCATGGGTTTTGTTGGGCTATTGATACTTTTCTTTCTGAGCGTATCACTGGCATTCTATTTTGGAGCGCTATTTGCCAATACAGCCTTGGGTTTTCTTACTGTTGGGGGGATATTTATCCTGATTTTTGTCATCCTGTTTATTATCAAGGATTCCCAAAAAGTGCAGTTCTCGGTTAAGAGAGTTGTCGACAAATTTGTTTTTTTATTTCAAACCAAAACCACCACGCATCCAGATGAGTGATATCGACCTAAAAAGAAAAGCGGAAGAGTTGGAACAAACTCTCCACAAGCAATTTGAAGTGATCAAATCCGACTCCCAAACCTGGGTCAAACTAGGCGGTACCGTATTGATCAGTGGCCTGGTTACCTTTGGCATTGTAAGGGCAATTCAGGGACGCAAGAGCAAAAAGATTGAGGATGCCGTCAAGAGACTTGAGCAGGAAGGCATGCTTTCCCGTACTCCGGCTCCAGAAGACCGTTATTATTATCATCCTGCGCCAGCGCCAAAATCATCATTTTGGGCGCCTGTAGGTCAGAGAATCATGATGGCGGCATTTGAATTTGTGAAAGCCAAAGTTATGGCCGATCTTGCCGAAAGGATCCATAAAAATGACTCAAAAAAGCATTAATCATAAGTTTGCCCGACTCAGGGAGGAAAGCAAAAAGGGCGTGGCCCTTTTGCTTGATCCGGACAAAGTGGGGGATAAGACTAAATTATATTCCTTAATCCAAACAGCAGTCCATCATCAGGTGGACTTTTTCTTTGTAGGGGGTAGCCTGCTGATGCGGGACTTGGTGGAGGAGGTCATTTGCGGAATTAAAGACATCACCGCTGAGATTCCGGTATTGCTTTTTCCGGGTAATGCCGTACAAGTGTCGGATAAAGCTGACGGGATACTTTTCCTTTCTCTTATTTCCGGCAGAAACCCAGAGTTTCTGATAGGCCAGCAGGTGACCGCTGCCCCGCTGATTGCCCAGTCAAACTTGGAGGTGTTGCCCACAGCCTATATGCTGGTCAATGACGGAGAAATCACGAGTGTCAACTACGTAAGCCAAACCCTCCCCTTGCCTAACCACAAGCCTGATCTGGCCGTAGCCACGGCTCTTGCCGGTAAATATTTGGGTATGCAATACGTCTACCTTGAGGCGGGAAGTGGCGCCAATTCACCTGTCAACCCTGAAGTGATCCAAAGCGTGAAGAAAGCTACGGAATTGCCGCTGATAGTAGGAGGGGGGATAAGGTCAGTGGAAACCGCCAAGGCAGCTTGGATGGCCGGTGCTGATGTGGTAGTGCTTGGCAATGGGGTAGAAAAAAACCCCAATCTGTTGATTGAGGTTTTGGAATATGCGAATGTCTATAATTTATCCTTGAACGTTAATTAGGGACTCTCTTCTTCTCATTTTACCTGCTGGAAGTCCGTACATCATCTTGAATCTTCTACAGAAATAAGCGGTGTCCTTGTAGCCCACATCTTTTCCGATATCGCGGATACTCTTCTTGGTGGTTCTCAATAGATCCACCGCAGCTTCCATTCTTTGGTATTCGATGTAATCCTGAGGGTTGATGCCGGTAAGCATTTTGAAATACTGACCCACATAATCTTCCGATACGTTGGCTACTCTTGCCAATACCTTGTTGGATAGATCGCCGCCGATGTTCTTCTTGATATAATTGAACATGTCGATCAGGCGAGGGTCCTTGAAGTAAGTACTGTTGGTAGACAGTTCCTCTACAAACAATCTGTTTTTGAGAATGTGTCTTACGACCTCTACCACCAATAACTCGGTGTGAATTTTAATAACCCTTTCCTTACCAGGGGTAGTGGCTTCTGATTCCTTGATAATATCTTCGATAATGGAGGCAACCCGGTCATTGAATCGGATCACGAAAGGAGGAATACCCAAAGAGTGGAAGAAGTTTACAACATCAAAAACCTTCGCCTCAAATGTAAGCATCGTGATGCAGTCATCTTCTGCGTTTTTGATTTCTTTGAAACTGATGGTTTGAAGAAACTTCTTTTTGTTTTCGTTGAAGCCTTCATTGTTTACTTCGTTCTTTTTGGTAACGGTACCAAAGGAAACCTTTGAAGTCCTGCTTGCTGGTATAAATAGGATTTCCCCTTCATTTACCGCTTCTTGGTCCTCACCAAATCTCACTGAGCCTTGGTGTAAAAGGACGACTGTGTTCTCTGTATCTGTAAAATCAGTTACGGTTACAGGTCTTTCAACTTTAAAATTATTTCCTTTGATAAACCTGACCCCAACGGATTCGATGACCTTATTGTAATATTCCATGACGAAGCCTCTTAGGTGTTTTTTTGTAAAAGTATGACTTTTTTCTAAAACCGTGTAATAATATTAGAAATATTAACAAAAAAAATTGAATTATGGCATATTTAGTAATATTTATGCCATAATTCTGTGATTGAGATTAATTATCTTAAAAGGGATCGAGATATAACTATTTTTTGAATTTCTGAAGTTCCCTCATAAATCTGGGTGATTTTGGCATCCCTCATCAACCTTTCCACGTGGTATTCTTTTACGTATCCGTAGCCGCCGTGCACCTGTACGGCTTCCACCGTCACTTCCATGGCTACCTTCGAAGCGTAAAGTTTTGCCATGGCGCTGGCCTGGCTGTAATCCATGCCTTGATCTTTCATCCAAGCTGCTTTGAGGCAGAGTAATCTGGCCGCCTCAATTTCCGTTGCCATGTCGGCAAGTTTGAACTGGATGGCCTGATGCTGGGAAATGGGTTTTCCGAATGCCTTTCTTTCCTTGCTATAGGCCAGGGCCAACTCATATGCGCCGGAAGCTATGCCCAATGCCTGTGCGGCAATGCCTAATCTCCCGCCATTTAGCGTTTCCATGGCAAAGGTAAAGCCGAAGCCCTCTTCACCGATTCTGTTGGCAGCAGGTACTTTGGTGTCATTAAACATCAGGGAGTGGGTGTCCGATCCTCTGATGCCCAGCTTGTCTTCTTTTTTGCCAACCACAAAGCCTTCTGAATCGCGCTCTACAATGAAAGCCGAAATGCCTTTGTGCCCTTTGCTGGGGTCAGTTTGGGCGATTACAAGGTAAATGCTGGCAGTGTTGCCATTTGTAATCCAGTTTTTGGTTCCGTTTAGGATATAATGGTCACCTGATCTTTCCGCGGTGGTTCTTTGGCTGGTGGCGTCAGATCCTGCCTCAGGTTCGGAAAGACAGAAGGCTCCGATTTTTTCCCCAGCCGCCAATGGCTTTAAGTATTTCTCCTTTTGCTCCTCAGTTCCATATTTCTCCAGACCCCAGCAGACTAGGGAATTGTTGACAGACATACACACAGAAGCAGATGCATCAATTTTTGAAATTTCCTCCATGGCAAGCACATAGGACACCGTGTCCATGCCTCCACCATTATATTTCGGGTCTACCATCATGCCGAGAAAACCAAGTTCTCCCATTTGCTTTACCTGCTCTGCAGGAAATTTTGCTTCAGTATCCCTATCTATGACTCCGGGTAAAAGTTCAGCCTTTGCAAATTCTCTGGCTGCGTCTCTTACAGCAATTTGCTCCTCTGTTAATTCAAAATTCATCGTCTAAAATTAGTTGGATTTTTTCAAGGGTGGAATATACACTAAAAAAAGAAAAGGGACAATGACTTGTCCCTTTTCAGCAAATTAAAATTATTTTTTAGTCCCTGTTGCCAAAGAAGATGTAGGCATAATAGGCCAGGGTGGCCAAAGAGGCCATTGCGGCGACCACGTAGGTCATGGCGGCCCATTTCAAGGCGTCCTTTGACATGGCGTATTCGGAAGTGGTCACGATGTTTCGCTGCTTCACCCAAGCTAGGGCTCGGTTGCTGGCATCAAATTCCACCGGCAATGTTACCAGAGAAAACAGGGTGATGATACCATAGGCACCTACCACGACCACGCCCACGGCCTCATAAGGCAAGCCAAAGATGGCTATACCCCCGAATAGGGCGGCAATAAGAACAAAGTTCAAGATTTTCCCACTCACGTTTTGGATAGGCACCAAAGTGGATCTCAACTGCAGCCAGCTATAAGCCGTGGCATGTTGCACAGCATGGCCACATTCGTGGGCCGATACCGCTGTTGCGGCAGCGTTTCTTCCATAATAAACGTCAGGGCTAAGGTTTACCGATCTGTTCTCAGGGTTGTAGTGGTCAGAAAGCTGGCCCTCTACACAGTTGACTCTTACGTCAGAAATGCCGTGGTCGGCAAGCATAAGTTCAGCGATTTCCTTTCCGGATAGGTTGGCCTGAAGGGAAGTCTGGCTGTATTTTTTAAACTTGCTCTTCAACCTGTTGCTCACAACATAGCCAAGAATGGCAAAACCTACTACGATAACAATTAACAACATACTTGTGTCTTTATATTTTTTGTTAAACTCTAAATTACTACGCTAAGGGGCGGTTTGTGGTTGCTTTGAATTTGTTAATTTAACCAAAACCCCCATGCTCACCAAGCCTACTGCCATAACGGTCAAAACCTGGGAGCTATGTACGATGACGGCAAAGATTTTTCCTTCTTCCTCCGTCAATCCATAGGTCATCAAAATGAAGGCCACCAGGGCGTGGAAGGTCCCAATGCCCCCTTGTACGGGTGCAATCATGCCAATACTTCCCATTACCATGACCATCAGTACCGAGGTGGCAGTCAAATTGGCAGTGCTTGGTATGGCAATTGCCACAAGATACATCATCAGGAAATATATGATCCAGATGAGTACAGAGCTGCCCCAGAATCCGACCTGGTTGTCCACTTTTCTCACGCTTTTCAGCCCAGTAAGAATGTCCCTGACGAAATGCTGCCCTTTTTGAATGATGGAACTGTCCCGGTATTTTTTCAGCAGGCCATAGATAATTAATATTGTGACCACCACTGCGCCAATCACTATCGGCAAGGCGCCCAGAAAGGTGCTTTTGAGTGCCTCTAGGGAAACCAGTTCTCCGATAAGATTAAGGAATGTCCCGCTTTCGGCCACAAAGGCCAAGGCAATCACCATCATCATAAAAACCAGATCGACGGTTCTTTCCAAGATCACGGTGCCCAGGAGATTTCCCATTTGCAGGTTATCAGTTTTTTTCAGATAGCCACATCGGGCTACTTCTCCTGCTCTAGGCACCAAGAGGTTTGCCAGGTAGCCGCCCATCAGTCCCCAAAAGGTTCTCAGAGTCGTTGGGGGGTTTTCAGAGCTGGTTTTGATCAGCAGGCGCCATCTCCAGGCGCGGAGCCAATAGCCCAGCAACGAAACGGCCACCGAAAGCAATATATAAAAAATGGACGCCTGCTGAAGCGCATTCCTCAGGCTGTCCATTTTTATGTCTTTATATAGGTACCAGAATATCCAGATGGCCACCAAGAGCGACACGGTTACCTGGATCCACTGTTTTGCGGTTAATCTCAATGTTTATAGCTGGTTATTGTCGTCGGGGAATACGACCACTGGCTTGTATTGCTTGGCGGCTTCGATTTCCATGCCAGCATAGCTGATGATGATCACAATATCGCCTACCTGTGCTTTTCTCGCCGCAGGACCGTTAAGGCATACCTGCCCGCTACCTCTTTCGCCTTTGATCACGTAAGTTTCCAGGCGCTCGCCATTGTTGATGTTGACAATCTGTACTTTCTCGTTTTCGATCAGGTTGGCCGCATCCATCAAGTCCTCATCAATGGTGATGCTTCCTACATAGTGAAGTTCGGCTTGCGTGATCTTGACCCGGTGGATCTTTGACTTTAATACTTGGATATGCATGATTTGAAATTTGGCGCGAAGTTAATCAATTATTAATAAGTTGTCTATGAGTCTGACTTCTTTGATAAAGGCAGCGGTACAGATGGCGAAGGTTTCTCCCGTTGTGATGGCGGTCACCTTTTCCATGGTGTCGGCTTTCACTAGTTCGAAGTACTCCAGTCTGGCCTTTGGTTCGTCCAAAAACCTTCTAGTGACCTTTTCCTTGGTCTCAAACCAATCCCTACCGGCTAAAAGTTCATCCTTTGCAAAAGTTAAACATCTATATAGAATAGTAGCTACCAGGCGGTCACGGTCATCCAGTCGGATGTTGCGGGAAGACATGGCCAGACCATCCTTTTCCCGCATGGTGTCCACAGTTATGATCTCCACACCAAAGGACAGGTCATTGACCAGACGTTTGATTACCGCCACCTGCTGCAGGTCTTTTTGGCCGAAATAGGCATGATCGGGTTGGATGATGTGAAAGAGTTTGGATACCACGATTCCCACGCCGTTGAAATGGCCAGGACGGAATTCGCCTTCCAGTACTTTTTCCAGGTCGGCAAAGTCAAATTTCAGACGGGTTTCAGAAGGGTACATTTCCCCGTCGTCGGGAAGAAAGACAAAATCTACCCCGTTATCTTCCAGTAGTTTAAGGTCTTTTTCCACCGGACGCGGATATTTTTCCAAGTCCTTGGGATTGTTGAATTGGGTGGGATTGACGTAAATGGAGGAAATTGTAATATCCGAATTAGATTTGGATTTTTCCACTAATGACAGGTGGCCCTCATGTAAGGCGCCCATGGTGGGAACTAATCCTATGGTTTTTCCTTCTTTTCTATATGGAGCCAGGGCTGATTTGACCTCTGATCTTGTCCGCAGAATTTTCAATGCTTCTCGCTTTTGGAATTACAAAATAGGGGCAAAACTATGTTATTCCGGATAAAAACCATGGATTTTAGCAATTTTTTTTGTAAGTTTGTAGTCCCGTAATATCCCTCAATAAAAAATAACAAGATATGTCTAAACTTCGTATTCTCTACGTAGCCAGTGAAATCAACCCATTCCTTCAAACTTCAGAAGTTGCCAACTTCGTAAGAGCTTTGCCTCAGGCAATGCAGGAAAAAGGGATGGAAATCCGTATTCTTGTTCCAAGATTTGGTTTGATAAACGAAAGAAAGAACAGGTTGCACGAGGTAGTGAGACTTTCAGGAATCAACATTTCTGTGGGTGATGAAGAGAAGCCGCTGATCATTAAGGTAGCTTCTATTCCAAATGCCAAACTTCAGGTCTACTTTATAGACAATGAAGACTATTTCCAAAGAAAGAGCGTTTTCCATGACAAGCAGGAAAACTTCTATGAAGACAATGATGAAAGAGCCATCTTCTTTTGCAAAGGCGTCATAGAAACGGTAAAGAAACTAGGATGGGCCCCGGATATTGTACACTGCAATGACTGGATGACGAGCCTTATTCCTATGTACTTGAAAACGACTTACAAGAACGAGCCATTATTTAAAGGAACAAAATCCGTCTTCGCTATTTATAATAACGAATTTAACCATAAATTTGGGGACGATTTATTTGAAAAGGTGAAAATGGTCGATATCGACGATTCTATTTTGGCTCCTCTCAAATCCAAAGATTTCGAGGGATTTATCAAAATGGGCATGGAATACGCCGATGTCATCGTGCAAGGAGATGGGATGTCAGAACATCTTCACCAATTAATTGAAAATTGCCCTAAAGACAAAAAGTGTGAGATTAACAACAGCGAAGAAAAAGAACAAGTGTTCGAAAGTTATTACAACATCTATACTGAACTGGCCGGCTAAATTAGCCTCAGTTCTTTCCATTTCATTGTTTCTGGCCAGCTCCTGCGCCGATCCTTCGGATATCGGCCTGGAATTGGATCCGGAAAACAACCAGATAGGGGTTTTCTACGCAGAAATACCCCTTTCTGCTTCTATGGTTTTACTAGATTCTTTTAATACCACAAATTCAAATGTTTTAATGGCAGGTGGTGATATTGATCCGTTTTTTGGAACAACTGAATCTATAGGTTTTAGCAGAGTCAATTATGGCCCTTATAATAGAAGTTTATCAGCCGAGGACAGGCCGAGTGCGACCTCAGTCTTGGATTCCGCAAAATTTCAGTTTTCTATTACTAACCAGTTAACTGCAAATTCTTTTGAGGAAAGCAAAACTTTAACAGTCCATAGGTTGCTTGAACCAATAAACGATATTACATATTTTAATACTGATAAATTGCAATATGATGAAAATCCAATTGCAGTAGGATCGTTTAAATTTGAGGCAGGTAGGGATACTATCGTGAGAACGAATTTAGATGGTAATCTTGCGAATGATTTTTTTAACAGACTTAGATCAAATGATCCTATATTTAATGATATTTTCGCTTTCAGAGAATACTTCCCTGGAATTGCATTAAAGGGAAATGTTGAAGAACAGGCTGGGATTCCAGTAAGTGCTTTGAATACTGGAATGGTTTTTTATTATAGAAATGAAGGAGATACTGTTTCAAGAATGTTTTTAATCAGTACTGCTGAATCAAGGAGTTTCAACCACATCAATAATGACAGAACTGGCACACCTCTTGAGTCCATTCAACAGGCTGGGTCAGCTTACGATGTAGGTGATTTAGTTGGTCTTAAAGCGAATACAGGTTTGGTAATGAAGATTAACACAGAGCCGTTGGGAAACTTCTTGGATACTGTTCAGAATGCGGTGTTTAATAGAGTTAGTTTAGAAATGGGTCCAATTGAAACTCTTCCAGTCGGGTTTCGTCCTTATAGTAATCTTTTTATTTATTTTGCAAGAAATAATAATGGTTACTTTTCAAATCCAGAATATAAAAGAGTAGAAAGGGACCCAGTTCCAAATCAACAAAACCCATTACCAGCAACTCTTGCCTATTTAGCGGATTCCGAAATTTATAGTGAGTCGATAACATCATATGTGAATAGTCTTTATAGGTCGGCACAAGATAATGAGGATTTTATTATTCATCCTGATAATCCAGATCTTCAGGTGGGGTCTAATCAGACTCTTTCTTCTGTAAATTCACAACCTGGTTTGGCATTAAACTTTAAAGAGTCGCTAAGACAGCTTGTTATTAATCAAAATTCAATTAAGATTAAAGTATATTATTCAACGACGAGATAAAGTAAATTTTTATATAATAGATTATTTATGTGTGGAATTGTAGCGTATGTAGGTGAGCAGGATGCGTTGCCTATCATTATCAAAGGACTAAAAAGGCTAGAGTACAGAGGTTATGACAGTGCGGGAGTAGCACTTTTGAATGATAATGGGCTAAGTGTTTACAAAAAGAAGGGGAAAGTTTCCGAGCTGGAAAATTCTTTGCTTGACAACCCTCATTTGAATTCAAAAATCGGTATCGGACACACCCGTTGGGCCACCCATGGCGAGCCCAATGATGCCAATGCCCACCCTCACTATTCCTCTACGGAAAGCTTTGCCATGATCCACAACGGGATCATCGAAAACTATGAGGTTTTAAAAACTGACCTTCTTAACAAAGGATATAAGTTTCACAGTGAAACCGATTCTGAGGTTTTCATCAACTTCATCGAGGATATTCAGAAACACAATGACTGTACCCTTGAGGAAGCCGTAAGATTGGCTCTTCACAAGGTCGTAGGTGCTTATGCGATTGTTATCATGAGCAAAGATGAGCCTGACACGTTGATCGCCGCCAGAAAGGGTTCTCCTTTGGTGATCGGTGTGGGTGAAAATGAATATTTCCTTGCCTCTGATGCCACTCCAATCATTGAATATACCAATCAGGTTGTTTATTTGGATGATTATGAAATCGCCGTGATCCGCAACAACAAGCTGCAGATCAAAACCATCGAAAACGTAGAGACAAACCCGTATATCAACCAGCTTGAAATGGAATTGGAAGCTATCGAAAAAGGTGGTTACGAGCATTTCATGTTAAAAGAAATCAACGAGCAGCCGAGATCCATCGCTGACTGTATGAGAGGTAGATTGGATGCCCAAAACGGCAGGTTGATCGTAGGAGGTCTAAGAGATTATATCAACAAGTTCCAGAACGCCGACAGGATCATCATTACCGCTTGCGGTACCTCATGGCATGCTGGCTTGGTGGCTGAATACCTATTTGAGGAATTTGCCCGTATCCCGGTGGAAGTAGAGTATGCATCTGAATTCCGATACAGAAATCCTGTAATCAACGAAGGTGATTTCGTAATCGCGATTTCCCAATCTGGAGAAACCGCCGATACCTTGGCAGCAATCGAACTGGCAAAATCCAAGGGAGCGACCATCTTTGGTGTTTGTAATGTGGTAGGTTCTTCCATTGCAAGAGCTACTCACGCGGGTTCCTATACCCACGCAGGTCCTGAAATCGGAGTGGCCTCTACCAAGGCTTTTACCGCTCAGATCTCTGTGTTGACCATGATGGCTCTTATGTTGGGATATCAAAGGGGTACCCTTTCCGAGACCAAATACATCCAGCTTCTTAGCGAGCTAGAGGCCATCCCTGCAAAGGTGGAGAAGGCTTTGAAGCTTAACGAACAGATTGAGAAAATATCTGAACAGTATAAAGATGCCAGAAACTTCCTTTATTTGGGAAGAGGGTATAATTTCCCTGTTGCCCTGGAAGGTGCTTTGAAACTAAAAGAAATTTCTTATATTCATGCTGAAGGATATCCAGCTGCAGAGATGAAGCACGGACCGATTGCCTTGATCGATGAGGAAATGCCGGTGGTATTCATCGCAACCAAAGATAGCTCTTACGAAAAAGTTGTCAGCAACATTCAGGAAGTGAAGGCTAGAAAAGGTAAAATCATTGCAGTAGTGACAGAAGGAGATACATCAGTGAAGGCCATGGCTGACCACGTGATCGAAATCCCACATGCACATGAAGCTTTGGTACCGTTAATTTCGGTAGTGCCGTTGCAGTTGCTTTCTTACCACATTGCTGTGATGAGAGGTTGTAATGTGGATCAGCCAAGAAACTTGGCCAAATCCGTAACTGTAGAATAAGTACAAGAATAAACCATATAAAAAGCCGCAGAAGAAATTCTACGGCTTTTGTGATTTCAGACTAGTTCCAAAGCGTCTGAAGGCTTTAATTTTTCCAGTTGCTTTTTGGCCATTTGGTAGGTTTTAAATCCGCCATCCAGGTTTGTAACATTGAAGCCCAATTGGCTAAGGGTTCTAAATGCCAAGTAGCCGCGTAACCCTGCGTGACAATAGATATGGATGGTTTTATCCTTGGGGAGTTCATTTTGGCGCTCTCTGATGTCATCTACAGGGATATGATATGCACCTTTGATCATCCCAGACTCCACTTCAGCCTTTTCCCTAACATCCAGGAAATACTTCCCTTTTTTAACAAATCTGTCGACTTCATGCCACTGATATGTCTTCAAGTTTTCTTCCAACATGTTGCTGGATACGTAGCCCAGCATATTCACGGGATCTTTTGCGGAAGAGTAGGGTGGGGCATAGGCCAGCTCAAGCTCCGGAAGGTCATATACACTCAGGCCCCCTTTGATGGCGGTAGCCAAAACATCAATCCTTTTGTCAACACCTACCTCACCAACGCCTTGGGCACCATAAACAGAGCCATCTTGTGAAGAGAACAATATCTTTAAAGCCATTGGCTTTGCTCCAGGATAGTAGGCTGCATGGGAATTGGGATGGATATGGGCGGTCAGGTAGGGCTTTCCAAGTCTTTGCAGTACTTTTTCATTGTTGCCCGTTGTGGCGCCGGTGAAGTCGAACACCTTGGCAATGGCCGTTCCCAATGTTCCCCTATAGCTGGTTTTCTTGCCTAAAATACTATCCGCCACTATCCGTCCCTGTCTATTGGCCGGCCAAGCCAGGGGGACAAAACAGTCCTGACCGCTCACAAAGTCTTTCACCTCGATGGCATCACCTACAGCGTAAATATCTGCATCAGAGGTTTGCAGAAATTCATTAACAGCGATGGTTTTTCTGTTTCCCAAGGCCAAGCCCGCGGTTTCGGCGAGGTTGGATTCTGGCTGTACCCCAGCGGAAAGTAAGATCAAATCAGTTTCCAGGGTTTTACCGCTCTTTAGCAAAAGCATTTCCCCCTGTCCAATCACTTCTTCCACACTGTCGTCTAGAAAAAGTTTTACACCTTTACTTTCGATATGATCCTGCAGAATGGCTGCCATTTCAAAATCAAGGGCTTCCATGACTTGCCTTGACCTTTCTACCAGGCTGACTTGAACGCCAAGTTCATGCAGGTTTTCGGCCATCTCCAGCCCAATAAAACCTCCTCCGATTACAGTCGCATGCTTTGGATTATGCATATTGATATAAGATTTAATTTTATCCGTATCGGGAATGTTTCTCAGGGTAAATGTGGATGGTGCTTTATCAAGGCCTTTAATAGTTGGTACAAATGGTTTCGCTCCAGGAGAAAGGATCAGCTTATCGTAGTTTTCCTCGTATATTTCATCCGATCCTAATTTTTTTACTGTGACGGTTTTTCTTTCCCGGTTGATGGCAACGACCTCACTTCTTGTGCGGATATCCATGTTGAACTTTTTGGACATCTTTTCGGGAGTTTGGAGCAAAAGCTTATCTCTTTCCTCAATAGTGCCTCCAATGTAATAGGGAAGGCCACAATTGGCGAAGGAAATGTGCTCCCCACGCTCAAATAGCACAATTTCAACTTGTTCGCTCAGCCTTCTCAGTCTTGCCGCTGCAGTTGCTCCTCCGGCAACGCCTCCTATGATTACTACTTTTTTTGTATTCATTAGTTAAAGAATTTTGCCTTGAATTTTAATAAGATAAAACTGTCTGAATAAAACCGAATAGAATATGATAATTATCACATTTTGACAAAATGTTTATTTTGTAACCGAGGTCACATTTTGGAAAAAATATTGATTGTATTTTTGTGGCTTCGTAAAAAAACCAGCAGGAATGGATTTGTTAACAATATTGGGTTATTTATCGGCATTGGTTATTGGTATCAGCTTGGGCTTGATTGGCGGGGGAGGGTCTATCCTTACCGTGCCGGCCATGGTGTATATGCTGAGTGTAAGTCCGGTGTTGGCTACTGCCTACAGTTTGTTTGTGGTGGGGGTCACCTCTCTGGCGGGGTCATTTTCCTTTATGAAAAAAGGATTGGTCAATTATAAGACAGCGGCAGTTTTTGCCACGCCATCCTTTTTGGCCGTTTTTCTTACCCGGAAATTTTTGGTGCCCTCCATTCCTGAGGAAATATTTTCCGTGGGGGATTGGGTGCTAACAAAAGATATTGCAATCATGGTGTTTTTTGCACTCATCATGCTCGCGGCATCATTTTCCATGATCAAGAACAACAAAAGGTCTTTGGAGAAAAAATCGGGTGAGATCAAGTTCAACTTTCCCCTGATTGCGGCAGAAGGAGCGGTAGTTGGTGTGCTGACCGGTCTGGTGGGTGCAGGAGGGGGATTTCTAATCATTCCTGCTTTGGTGCTTTTGGCCAATTTGCCCATGAAAATGGCTGTGGGTACCTCCTTGTTGATCATTGCCGTGAAATCCCTAATAGGCTTCCTCGGCGATGTGGCCACCCAAGAGATCGACTGGGTATTCCTAGGAGGCTTTACAGCCTTGTCCCTGGTGGGGATATTTGTGGGCAGCTACCTTTCCAGCAAAATCGACGGAAGCCATCTGAAGAAAGGATTCGGGTATTTTGTGTTGATAATGGCCGTGTATATCTTGGTGAAAGAGATGTTGTTTTGAGTAAAATAAAAACCGCAGAGACTCAGGGAAGAGTTTTTTTGATTATCTCTGAGACCTCTGGTTCTCCGCGGTTATTAAATTTTTATCTATTTTACCCTTTCTTTTCAAAAACCAAAGCCGTCCACTTATCCTTCACTTTTTGATCCAGCTTTTGGAAGCCCAGGCTGTTTGCTTTTGCTTCGATGTCTTCCACATCATGGTCATAAAAACCACTGAGTAAAAGATGCCCCGCAGGTTTAACCAAGGTTTCGTAAACCTCCATCTCATCCAGCAGCACATTTTTGTTGATGTTGGCCAAAACGATATCAAATTGACCTTGGGGATTGACTTCCCTTACGGTGCCCAGTCCCATACGGACATTGCTCATTCCGTTGAGGTCAAAATTTTCATTGCCATTTTCAACGCACCAGTCGTCAATATCAAAGGCCTGCACCTCTTTGGCGCCCAGCTTATTGGCCATGATGGCTAAAATCCCTGTCCCAGAACCAATGTCAATCACACTCTTGCCTTTGTGGTCAAGATTCAGCTGGTGGGTCAGCATCAGAAAGGTGGTGGCGTGGTGGCCCGTCCCAAAGGACATCTTGGGATTGATCAGGATATCATGGGTCACTCCCGGCTTGGGGGCATGAAAGGAAGCCCTTACAAACACTTCATCGCCTACTTCGATGGGATCATAATTCTTCTCCCATTCGGTATTCCAGTTGACTTTCTCCATCTTTCCTTCCACCACAGCTATTTCTGCTACCTGTGTATACCTTTCGATCACCTCCTCAAAGGAGCTGCGGTCGAAATTATTCTCCTCGGCGTAGGCCTCAAATCCTGCCTCGTTTTCCAAAAAGGAATCAAAACCCACCTCGGCAAGTTCTGCAATAAGGATTTCAGCAAACTCAGGCTTGCAGGAGATTTTAAATTCTAAGTATTCCATCAGAAAGATTTGATGATATCCATAAAGTCACGGGATTTCAGGGAAGCTCCCCCAATTAATCCCCCGTCGACATCCGGCTTGGAGAAAATTTCCTGGGCGTTGTCCGGCTTACAGCTTCCGCCATAAAGAATGGAAATCCCATCTGCGATCTCTTGGCCATATTTGTTGGCAAGATGCGTTCTGATGGCAGCATGCATTTCCTGTGCTTGGTCGGATGAAGCTGTTTTGCCCGTACCGATGGCCCAGATAGGTTCATAAGCGATGACCAATTTTGAAATATCCTCCGGGGAAAGATCAAAAAGGCTTTCTGTCAACTGCTGGGTGACGAAACCCTCATGGGAGCCGTTTTCTCTGATATCCAAAGATTCCCCGCAACAGAAAATAGGAGTAAGGCCGTTTTGCAGAGCCTGCTTTACTTTATTGGCCAAAAGATCGTTTCCTTCGCTGCAAAATTCCCTTCTTTCGCTATGTCCGATGATCACATATTTGACTCCAAAAGAATTTAATATCTTGGCGGAAACCTGGCCGGTATAGGCGCCAGACTCCTGGTCAGAACAGTCCTGGGCACCCACAAAAAGGTTTGAAATCTCTCCAACAAGCTTTTTGACACTTGGGATGTGGACAAATGGCGGGTTGAGGATGACGGTTACATCTTTGGAACGCTCATCTTTTATCATGTTGACGATCTCAGAAGTCAGCTTTTGCCCCTCATCAAAGGTGCAGTTCATCTTCCAATTGCCTGCTACTATTTTTTTTCTCATGTTTGTATGGTTTATCGGTTTGATCTCCCTAAATTTTAAAAGGTTAAAAATACGCAAATGTCTTTCCAAAGAAAAGATTATGCTGAATCTAAAGCTCAAAAAAAGCTGACCCCTTCACAGGCCAAGGTGAAGATCGGGGCGTACTGTGCCTATCAGGAACGCTGCCAGCAGGAGGTAAGGGATAAGCTCTATTCCTATGGCCTACATTCGGATGAGGTGGAGGAGCTGATAAGTTTTTTGATCACGGAAGGCTTTTTGAATGAAGAAAGGTTCGCCCAGGCTTTTGTGGGCGGGAAATTCAGGATCAAGAAGTGGGGGAGAAACAAAATTCTACAGGAACTCAAGCTCCGCAAAATCAGTCCGAATTGTATTAAGGCGGGTATGAAGGAAATTGATCCGGAGGAATATTGGGGTACTTTGAAAGGGGTTTTTGAAAAGAAATGGGATAGCTTGAAGGATAAGGACAATTATATCAAACGCCAAAAAGTGATGAAATATCTCTTATCTAGGGGATTTGAAATGGATTTGGTACAAGATGTTATGAGGGAATCTTAGGCATGGTAGCTGAAAAAATACGAGGAATTTTGATTATTTTTAAAAGATAATCCAAGCAATATGAAAAGAGAGCAATTAATCGAAAATACGATCGAAAAGATTTCCAAACTACCAGATCATAAGGTGAAAGAGGTTTCGGACTTTGCTGAGTTTCTTTTGAACAAACTTGAAAATAAAAATCTTACCAAAGGAATTGAAAGCTTGGCTTCAAATTCTTCAACCTTTAGCTTTTTAGAAGAAGAGGAAGAGCTTTATTCAATCAAAGATTTGAAAGAAGTTTATAATGACAAAAGGTGATATTGTATTGATCCCGTTTCCTTTTACAGATTTAACAGGCTCAAAAAATAGACCGGCCCTTGTATTAATCAATTCTGAAGAGGATATCACTGTTGCATTTATCACTACCCAGTTTTGGAAAGAACAATCAATTGTCACTGTTGAGCCTTCTCCACTTAACGCCCTTAAAAAAACCTCTTTTATTCGATTAAATTAGCTAACTACCATCAGCAAGGATTTAGTAATTGGTAAATTAGGTGAATTATCAGCAGAAGAAATAAAGGAAATAAATGAAGGTTTGAAAAGTATATTGAAATTGGATTAAAGCCAATCTAAATAGATTAAGTACAATTGCCATTATTTTAAAACGTACAAATCCTCCCCTTCCTGCGGAATAATTTCCAGCACATTGGCCAGAACCATCCTCACTAATATCCTTGAGGCAGCAAACCTAGGTAGCTTTGCCAATTTGGCAAATTGCTTCAAAGTGATGGATTCCTGTTCTTTCAGGGCCTTCATCAGCACGTCCTCCTTTTCTCCATACTGAAAAAACACATCCTGCTCCTTTTTTTGCTTTTTTAGGATTTCCCAGACTTCCCTACTTGCCTGCACACTCCTATCCTTCACGCGGATAAATGATCGCCGTTTTTTTTCTTCCAGGAAATAATGGGGGCGGGAGGGGCTTTTCTCAAACTTAAACACAGCCACTCCCTTCTTTGCATTGATGGGCAGGATGAATTTTTCGTAAAAGAGCTTGGGCTTGACCGACTCCGATATGGTTTTGTCCAATAAAAAAACGTCCTCATCAACATACCGCTGCCCGCTCACGGTGCCGTCATCATCTACACCTATGAGCAGGTAGCCGCCCTCCGTATTGGCCAAGGCAATTACTTCCTTGATGATCTTATCAGGATGGGCCACTTTTTTCTTGAACTCGATATGTAAACCTTCACCTTGCTTGGCAAGGTTGGCCACCTCCTGAAGAGTCATGGTGCTTTTAATTTAATAAGATGCTAAAGCCTGCCCGCAGCCCAGCCGTGCCCGTGACGGCATAATAATCCACTATACCTTCCAGTCGAAATCTGTACCCTACATTATGGCTATATCCCGCACCCAAGGCCAAATCACTCTGACTGCCCAGCAAACCGCGCACCCGAACAAAAAACGGATCTACAAAATAAACCCGTGAGCCTAAAGAAACCTGGTTTGGGCCAGCCGAATTAATTTCATACCCACCTGATAAACTTAGGAAATATCGCACAAAATAATGGCCTTCAAAGCCTGCTTGATAACGTTGAAACACACCGGGAACATCGGTCCTGATGATGTCCCCCCCACCGGCAAACATGATAGTTCCCTCTCCCTGCTGGGCGTTGACTTCGGATAAGAAAATAAATACAAGTGTAAAAGATAGCAGAATGTACTTTTTCATCTAAATAAGTTTTGGTCAATAAAGTTTCTAGTGAGAATCTATTCTCTAAATTGTATTCCTATTCATCTCTTCATGCCGCTTTTTCAGCCCCTGCCATTCATCCCTTAACCTAGCGGCTTCCATAAAGTTTAATTCCTTAGCAGCCTTTTCCATCAATTTTTGGGTCTGATTGATGAGTTTTTCGAGTTTTTCTTTGCTCAAATACTGCACCACCGGATCTGCTGCAACGGACTGCTCCACGCTGATCTCCCCATCATATATCTTGCTTCCTTTCTTGCTGTCGGCGACTTTGGTGGACCCCATGATCTTCTCACGGGATTTGATTACCGTCTTAGGAGTTATGCCGTGTTCTTCATTGTAGGCCATTTGGGCTGCCCTTCTTCTATTGGTTTCATCAATGGCTACTTGCATGGAGTCAGTGGTTTTGTCTGCATACATAATCACACGCCCGTTCTCATTTCGAGCTGCACGGCCAATGGTCTGTACCAAACTCCTTTCATTTCTCAAGAAGCCTTCTTTATCCGCATCCAAAATTGCCACCAATGAAACCTCTGGTAGGTCAAGTCCTTCTCTAAGCAAGTTTACGCCTACCAATACATCAAACACACCCAGTCTCAATTCGCGAAGAATTTCCACCCTATCCAATGGTTTTACCTCGGAGTGGATATACCTGGCTTTGACCCCCGCTCTTTCCAAAAATTTGTTCAGCTCCTCCGCCATCCGCTTGGTTAAGGTGGTCACCAAAACACGGTCACCCGCTTTTATGGTTTGGTCGATTTCTTCCAGCAGGTCATCAATCTGGTTGCCACTTGGCCTTACATCGATGACTGGGTCAAGAAGGCCGGTAGGACGAATAATTTGTTCCACCACCTCACCCTCTGTTTGGGCAAGCTCATAATCTGCGGGGGTGGCACTGACATAAATTACCTGATTGGTCAGGGCTTCAAATTCATCGAATTTGAGCGGTCGGTTGTCCATAGCAGATGGAAGCCTGAATCCGTAATCCACTAGATTTACCTTTCTGGCCCTGTCACCTCCCCACATGGCGCGTACTTGAGGCACGGTCACATGGCTCTCATCTATTACCATCAGATAATCATCTGGGAAATAATCCAAAAGGCAGAAGGGCCTCGTTCCCGGAAGTCTCCGGTCAAAATATCGGGAGTAGTTTTCCACCCCTGAACAGTAACCCAGTTCCCTTATCATTTCCAGGTCAAATTCTGTCCTTTCTTTTAATCTTTTGGCCTCCATCAGCTTCATGTCCTTTTCAAAAAAAGCTACCTGACTCACCAGATCGTCTTGGATTTCATGTATGGCTACATCAATCACGTCCCTACCTGTAACAAAAAGGTTGGCCGGGAATATGGAAATGATGTTTTCGTCCGCTATTTTTTTACCCGACTGGGGATCGATACGTTGAATGCTCTCGATTTCATCTCCCCAAAAATAGATCCTGTAGGCAAAATCCGCATAGGCCACAAAAATGTCCACAGTGTCGCCTTTTACCCTAAAAGTACCGTGGGTAAATTCCGCATTAGTCCTGCTATAGAGAATGTCCACCAACTTGTATAAAAACTGGTTTCTAGGAATCCGGTCACCAACCTGCATGCGGATCACGTTCTTTCCAAACTCCTCCGGATTTCCGATACCATAAATGCAGGAGACAGAAGCCACCACGATCACATCCCTTCTGCCCGAAAGCAGCGCAGAAGTGGCACTCAATCTTAACTTTTCAATCTCCTCGTTGATGCTTAGGTCCTTTTCAATGTAGGTCCCACTAGTGGGAATAAAGGCCTCGGGCTGATAATAATCGTAATAGGATATGAAATATTCCACCGCATTGTCTGGGAAAAACTGCTTAAATTCCCCATAAAGCTGGGCCGCAAGGGTTTTGTTATGGCTGAGTACCAAGGTGGGTTTCTGTACATTCTGAATCACATTGGCAACGGTGAAAGTCTTTCCTGACCCGGTCACCCCCAGCAATACCTGGGCACGTTCCCCTGTATTGACGGATTCAGTAAGTTTTTTTATGGCCACAGGTTGGTCCCCTGTAGGCACATAGTCAGAAGTAATCTTAAAATTCATAGTCAGCCTCTCAATTTATAGTGCCCAGTAACCCCAAGCTAGATAAAGAATGCTTTTTCGATCAAATTTGTTCTATAATGCTAAACAACCGCAGAGAACCAGAGAACCAAAGGAGAAATTTCACCGCAAAGTTCGCTGAGGGGCGCAAAGGGTGAGCCGGTACATCTAAAATTTATTTAACATTTTCTTCAAGGATTTTAATGTTTTTTCAACGAAGAAGTAAACTCTGCGAATCCCTGTCTTCAACTAAAAGAAATCCTCTCATTTCTCACCCCCGCACCCTCTCTGCGGTTTTATTGAACCTCAGCCTCTCTAGGTTGTAATACAAATAGTTGCTCCTCAAAATAATGATCAGCAGAATAGGGATAATGCTGGAATGGAAATCCTGGAAACCCAGGATCCAAAACACCAAAGTCAAATTCGCCAAAAGCATGGCAAAAAACAAATATTGCTTGACCCATGCCGCTGGGGTTTTCATGGTCAGCCCATAAAGAAGCACCAAATGTGCCGGAAAAGCCCAAAGGATATTCCAGTTGTAGACGGTGGTGGTGTGCTCGGTGAAAAACCATAGAAAGGTAATCACTACCCCGATAAGGCCTAAAACTGCAAACAACGCCACATCCGCTCCTGCGAAAAGCCTATGTTTTTTGTAACCAACATAAGTCAATAAAATAAAGCCTATCGCCACGAGCCAAAACACCAAGTGCGGGTTGAACACCTCATTTTCTTGGTCTACCAATGGATAATCCAAAACGATCCGGGCCGGTTGGGCCAAAAGGCGGCTTGGGCCGTCGCCCACAATTTCAGCTCTGGCAAAAGCGGCCTCCATATAATCCGGCAAGAACTGTTTTTCCCTCTCCGAAGCCTCCTGGTCAATCACACTCCCCAAAGCCAGGTCAATTCCGAAATCTGCCCAGGGTAGCCGGTAGACATATTCAAAAATCAAGTCTCTAAAGGTTTTGGCCTCTTCTTCCACAGGTTCGTTCCAATCCAAGTTCCTTCCCAACACTGCCTCCATGATATCCCTGATCCTTGTGGAACAGTTGTCATAAAAGAAGTCGTAGCGGTAATAGATGTTTTCAGGCCTTGCATTTTCATTGAGCAGAGCCACCGTCCGCTCCACCTGCTCGGGAGACAAATTCAGCACCTGTTCGCGCACGCCACGTTCGAAATAGCGGTAATGGTATAGGAACTGCTCAAATGTGCTAAGGCTTAGAAAGTAGTCCAACCTTCCCTGGGTGAATTTCAGGTAGAAATTGGGGTCGTCAAAATCGAAAGTCCCCCAATTGAAGACCAGGTCTTTGCCCGTCTCCATATCCAGCACCCGGAGGGCGCTATGGCCAAAGGAACTGTACAGCTCCTCACCTGGGTCACAGGTCAGTAAACTAATCTGGTAGCGATGGGTTTGGGCGCTTGACAGTAAGGGGGTTAGGGTAAAAAAAAGTATGAGAACTATTGCATTAAGAATCGTTTTTTGGTTATCTTGTACATACTTTTTTTCAGTAACAGGAGTAACTTTTTGAGTAGCGTACCGCGTAATTTTTTCCCTAATCTTTTTCACACTTTTATGAGCTTGCTTGACTTGTTTTCACAACGAAAATACAGGATAATCCTTGTATTACTGTTTAATCTTGCAATTAACGCAAAATATTGCCCAGCCCAAAACCTGAACAGTTTCCGGTCGGCTCGGACAGGTAATTTTGATGCCTTAAATACTTGGATGCATTGGGATGGTGAAGAGTGGCGAGCTGCTACTCGGCTGCCTGGGAGGGAGGATGAGATTTATATTGAAGATAAGCATACTGTTAGATTAGTCAAAGATGAAGAGATTGGAAATGTTTTCATTTTTGCAGATACAGGCGCTGGTCAAAAGTTGACTTTAAATGGCAGTTCTCTTTTTGTTTATGGGACTTTAAATGCTTTCAAAGGTACAGCACCTGGGGAGCCAGGTGGTACTTGGAACAGTCAAAATTGGATTGGAAATAGTGTCGAGAGCAAGATTGTTTTTAAGGGAGAAAGTCGGACCATAATTACAAGAGGTGCCTGGAGTGGATTTAATACCAATAGTCGTTACACAGTTGTTTTTGACCCAGGCGAAGGGAAAACATTGACTTTAGAAGAGCCTTTTAAATCAATTGGGTTTACCATAAATTCAGGTAAATTAATTCAAACAGAAAACAGAGGCGTCACTCCAATTCGGTGTTCAACTTTTTCTGCAAATAATGAGGGACCATATGGAGAGGGGTTTGTAATTGTGAAAAATGGTGCAAGACTAATTTCTGATTGCACCAGAAATATTGCTTTTCGGTCTGACAACAATCCCATTGGTCAATTCTATATCGAATTAGGAGCGGAGCTCGAAATAACTCAAAACAACAATTATTTGCTGGCCAGTGACCTTCGGCTAGATGGCGAAATAATTTACTCCAGTCCCAATGGAAATCAACGACTTCTTCAAAATGGAAATCACCCCATCACTTCATATCATAGCCTCCAATTTTTAAATGCTTCCTCGAAAACGATAACTGACGAAATCAGTCTCACTGGAGATTTTTATTTTGATGGAGAAGGTCCCCTTTTGGATAACAACACCCATTACCGCCTCACCGGTCCCCAAAACCAAAACATTGACAGAAAAGGAAAACCAATTTCTGCGCTAACCATAGAAAAGCCAGTAGGTGAGGTGAGCTTTAATCACGATGTTGCCATTTCCGAAAGCTTCCACCACATTGGTGGAGACCTTAACTTCAGAGGAAATAAACTGGTGTTGGAAAAACCCGAATACCTCTATCTTTCCGGAAGTTGGAAAAGCCTTCAGTCCCTTACCTGGAACATGTTGGCAAACGACCTGAATGAGGCAAATGGCACCTTTCCATTTTATGATCTAGAGGTGAACGGCTTGCGGAGTTTGAAACTCTTGGGCAGCCCAGGGGTCACCACGACTCCTCTTAATATCAAAAATATTGAAATTCCCGGTGTCAACCACAACCCGGGATTTAACGATAATGATGGAACACCAATCCTGCATAAATTGAACAGCTATTATGAAATTCTTGCCGCACCAGCAGTCATGAATAACCTGACCATGAAGATCCGAGCAGATGAATTGATCGTGGTGGATCCTGATGACCTAAGGATTGTCAGCGATACCCATGCCGCCCCGGGAAACCATCAGCAGGGTGCGGATATCGGCTATTTTTTGGCCAAAAGGGACCTGAGCTTTGATGAACTTCAGAGTCAAACCTTTACCATTGGAAGTACTGGGGAGTTTTCAGTGTTACCATTGACTTGGCTGGATTTCCAAGTCAATTATCACAATCGGATGGTCGAGCTTAGTTGGTCCGTTGCCAAGGAGTCGGGCAATGAGAAGTTTGTCATATTGAGGTCGGAGGGAAATGCCAATAAATTTCAAGTGATAGGGGAGGTGCCCAGCAAGGGAAATTATGAAGGGGTAAGGAAGTATGCATTCACTTATGGGGAGAATAACTGGTGGGATTCTCCTGTTTATTTCCAGATCCAACAGGTTGATTTTGACGGGAGATCGACTTATAGTGAGATACGCATGTTGAGAAATCAGGAGTTTTCTCCGAATCTCCTCCGGGTCTACCCAAATCCCCATCACCACGGCCAGGTATTTATGGAAATTGCCGATGCTTCAGACAGTGGCACATTTAAGGTTTTTAACTCACTTGGACAAATACTTGCCCAGGGAGAATTAAATAGAGGAAAAACTGATGTAACGGAGAAGTTAGGACATTTAGTTCCTGGACTTTATTTTGTCGAGCTGGTGATAAAGAGCAAAAGAGAAGTTGTAAAATTCACAAAACAATAATTGGTTTAAAATTATCTTTGAATAATCCAAACGATTTGGGTTTTTGATGGTTATGTTATATGTATGACCAACTACACACCTATGAAACCAATTGTTCTGTTATTTTGCCTGGCCATGATAGCTTGTAGTACCAAAGAAGTACAATCAGTCGATGAGGAAGTTTTGACTTTTTCGGTGATGATGGTGCAGGAAAATGTGGCTACCACCAGTATGGGCGAAATCACTCCTGCCAGTGGAGGGGCCAAATTAACCTTGCTGGGAAATGAACTTACCGTAACCGGGGAGTTTGAAGACTTGAATATTCAAATGCAGGATGCCAGTGAAAGACCCCAAACTCCAGTGGTGCATATACATCCCGGACTTCCAGGGGAGGAAAACGAGTACCTTTACGAATTGGAGGTCAAATTGCATGATGAGGGGAACAGCGGTACCTTTTATGGTACTTTTGAACTTTCAGATGACGAGGTTGCCCTACTTGCCGATGGCAGACTCTACATGGACCTTCACACCCATCCACAAGGACCTTCTACCATCAGAGACCAGATCCAGATCTACGAACCTCAAGATTTTGAGACGTTCCTAACATCTGCCATGGTCTATAAACCGTAAACGTCCCGCAGGGACTTTAAACCTTCACCCCTACAGCTGCAGGCTCCGTACCTTTAACTGTAAAGAATGCCGTCATTCCGGCTGATAAAATCATGTAGCAGCCCACAACCGCCGTATACCAAAAACCTACATTTTCAGTGGCACCAAACCAACTGCCCATGTAGAAAATCAAGCCAAGACCTATCAGGGACTTAAAGGTTTCCAGATAGAGGGCAATTGGGTTCCTATCCATAAGCTCTGTGTAGCTGTAAACAGACAGCACCACAAATCCACCATAAATCAGCGCCCCGGTGAAACCAACATCCTGGATAAAGGCAAATAGATAGATCAACAGGAAGTAATTGAAAAGCAACTGCGCCCATGCCCATCGCTGAAAGCCCTTGGTGGATTTTTGCCCATATTTCTGGTAAGTGTAAGGGTCTTGTATGCTATCAATTGGAAATTTTTCCTTCATATCCTGAGGTCTCCAACCTGTAGGCATAAACCAAATCCTCAACTTATCCCACCAACTTCTGGCATAAAAGGCATCTCTCAACAATACCCAAAAATGTTGAAAGTTAATTTTTATGGGATTCCACGTCCGGGCTGGGCGAGAGATGCCATAGACGCAAGGAACTTCTGGCATTTCTTTTTGAAAAGTTCCAAACATCTTATCCCAAATAATGAAAATCTGGCCCAGATTCTTGTCCATATACTCTTTATTGACCGCATGGTGCACCCGGTGGTGGGAAGGGGTGACAATGATGTGCTCCAGAATCCCCATGTTGCCAATCAGTCTGGTATGATACCAAAATTGAAGGAATAGGTGCAAGGGAGCCACCGTGGCAATCACTTCCACAGGTACGCCCACAATGGCTGCAGGGGCCAAAAGGAAAGCAAAGTAGCTGAAGACCGTCGAAATTGTTTGCCTCAAACCACAGGCAAGATTGAACTCCTCACTGCTGTGGTGGATTACGTGGCGGTTCCAAAGAATGTTGATCTTATGCTCCCACCGGTGTTGCCAGTAACCCTTAAAATCAATGGCGACAAAGGTAATCACATAAACCATCCACACGTTTTCGATTTCAAAGATCGCCACTCTATCCACAAGCCATTTGTAGGAGAGTATAGAAACCGTGAGGCCCAATACATCCTTGATCACATTGGTAATCCCAGAGGAAATGCTCGATACAGTATCCAGATTATTGGAAACTTTTCGGCCCAATTTCCACTCAAAAAACTGCTCAATCAATATCATGAGGAGGAAAATGGGCATTGCAATATTTAAGACTTGGGCGTATTGTTCCATGGCGTGGTACCGTGCTGAAGACCAGGGTGTTTTGTTAAAATCAGGCTTAAAAGTTAAAAAGAATTTTTAGGAGTTGGAAGCAAGAGGACACATTTTTACATTTATGAGTTGAAGGTATAGCTTCAATAATTGTTTTATAATTAAAAAGTTGAAGATATGTCTTAAACTTTTTGTAACTTTATATAAAGTTTAAGATATAGCTTTAAGATAATGAATTTGCCTAAATCATTAAATAAACGTTCTGTATATTTAGAACGAGTTAAGCCTTTTATTGGAAAAGGCCTGATAAAAGTATTTTCTGGTCAAAGAAGGGTTGGGAAAAGCTATCTGCTTTTTCAAATAATCCAATTTCTCCAAGAGAGCGACCCTGATGTTCCCATTATTTATATCAATAAGGAGGACTTGGAGTTTTCCTGGATTAAAAATGCACAGGATTTACATGGATATGTTAAGAATAAAAAGGTCTCTGGTAAGCTCAACTATGTCTTTGTGGACGAGATTCAGGATATTGAAGGATTTGGAGATGCGTTGAGGTCATTATTGTTAGATGAGGAGTTGGACATTTATTGCACCGGCAGTAATGCCAATATGCTTTCTGGAGATATTTCGGGTCATTTAAGCGGCAGATATATAGAAATTATTGTTTATAGTCTATCGTATGTGGAATTTCTTGATTTTCATACGTTAGAAGATAATGGAGATGCTTTAGAAAAATACCTAAAATATGGCGGTCTGCCTTATTTAAAGCACTTGGAGCTGAAAGATGCAATAGTATTTGAGTATCTGAAAAGTGTTTATAATACAATTGTTTATAGGGATGTCATCAATAGATATGCGGTTAGAAACCCAGGCTTCTTAGAGCAATTGGTGTTATTTCTGGCCAGTAACACGGGTAGCTTATTTTCAGCCAAAAAAATTTCCGATTTTTTGAAAGCCCAGAAAATTAACATGGCTCACAACCTTGTACAGGCCTATACCGAGTATTTGACAAATGCCTTCTTGGTCCATAAAGTATCCCGCTATGATGTAATTGGAAAACGGCTTTTTGAAATCGGAGATAAGTTTTATTTTGAAAACTTAGGGATTCGTCATGGGATTTGGGGTTACAGATTAGAGGATAAGGGCAAAATATTAGAGAATGTGGTTTATAACCACTTACTTTTTAAAGGGTATGAAGTTAAAATCGGAACTCTGGGGAATGAAGAAATTGACTTTGTATGTCTATCCGCGGGTGAGACGGCTTATTTCCAAGTTGCCTTGAGTATTCATGAACCCAAAACCCTTGAGAGAGAAATCGGGAACCTCCAAAAGATCCCCGACAATTATGAGAAAACAGTCATTACGCTGGATAAATTTGAGGGAAACTCGGTAGAAGGAATAAAGATGATGGACTTAAGAAGCTTTTTAAAAAGTTGATTTTACCAAAGGCAAATTTACTTTTACATCAGCGGTATCTTTATTTTATCCTATTAGCCTTAGTTTAGGACTTGAAAAAATCCTAAATATGAAATATAGATTGTTGGGCATCGGGATGATGCTGCTTTCCTTTGGGGCATTCGGACAAGAAACGGCCTCTAAAGGAAATTACGAATTGGCGGCCAAATTCAGCCCCGATAAAGTCAAAAAAATGGTTTTTTCCACCCAAGTGGATCCTCACTGGTTGAAAAAGTCTGACCGGTTCTGGTACAGCTATGAAACCCAGGACGGCAAGTTTTATTATATAGTTGACCCGGCCAAGAAATCCAAGACCCCGCTTTTTGACAGGGACCAGCTGGCCATGGAGATTACCAAAGTGGTCAAAGATCCCTTTGATGGGCAGCATCTGGACCTTACCGGGTTAAAATTTCTGGATGATGAAAATACCATCAAATTCAAAGTCAAAAGCTCTGAAGAGGTTTTGAAGAAGGATTGGGATAAGATCAAGGAAAAGAACAAAAACGCCAAGGACTCTCTCGAAAACAAGGTTTTCACCTTTCATTATGACCTAACCACCAGGGAACTGACCGAAATTGAGGATGATAAGGAGGACAAAAGACTCGCTTGGGCCAATATCGCACCCGATTCCTCCAAGGTTGTCTTTGCCAAGCATCATAACCTCTATTGGATGGACAAGGAAAATTTCCTGAAAGCTGTGGAAGATGAAAAAGACAGCACCATCGTGGAGCACCAGCTGACTGAAGACGGAGAGGAATATTACGACTATGGCATCGGTGGCCGAGGTGAGGACAATGTGGACAGGGAGAAAAATAAGGACAAGCGAAAAAGAGCCATGGTGATGTGGTCGCCTGATGCAAAGCAGTTTGTGGGCAGCAGGTCGGACAGCAGAAAGGTCAAGGATCTCTGGGTCATCCACAATTCCAAAAACCCAAGACCGACTCTGGAAACCTACAAGTATGCCATGCCAGGTGAAAAAGAACAACCTCAGCAGGAATTGTTTTATTATTCTTTCACCTCTGAGGAGTTCCAAAAGCTGAACGTGGACACCTTTAAGGATCAGAATATAGGGTTATGGTCAGCTTCAAGGCCGAATAATACTAGAGATGATGAATTCAGGCCGGTGACGTGGTTAGGAGATGATGAGCAGTTTTTCTTTTCCATTACTTCAAGGGATTTGAAAAAAGTGGACATCGCTCGCTGGAACTTGAAAGACAACAGGAAAGAAATCATCGTAGAAGAAAGAAGCAACACCTACATCGATATCAATAAGCCTGAACTGGTAAATAACGGTACGGACATCATCCATTGGTCGGAAAGAGATGGTTGGGGGCACCTTTATCTTTACGGTGTGGATGGAAGCTTAAAAAGACAGCTGACCTCAGGGCCTTTTCATGTGGAAAAGGTGGAGCGGATCAATGAGAAAAACAAAAGGGTGTATTTTGTAGCCAATGGCAAGGAAAAAGGGGAGGACCCATATTATGAGCACCTTTACAGTGTGAGTTTGGATGGTGGAGCGATGACTCTTTTGAATAAGGGTGACTTCAACCATTCGGCAAATGTCAATGACAACGCCACCTATTTTGTCAATAATTACTCTAGAGTTGATGCCGCCCCGGTAGCAGAATTGATGGATGCCAATGGCAAAAAAGTAATGGACCTGGAGACCACCGATCTTTCCAGGCTATTTGCCGCAGGGTATAAATTCCCACAGCCTTTTACCTTTAAGGCTGATGATGGCATCACAGATCTTTATGGGGTAATGTATTTGCCATACGATTTTGATTCCACCAAAAGCTACCCCTTGATTCAATATGTTTACCCGGGTCCGCAAACTGAAGCCGTCAACAAAACCTTCAGCAAGAGCATGGACAGGGTGGATAGACTTGCCCAATTGGGCTTTGTGGTAGTTACCATTGGAAACAGAGGTGGCCACCCCGGCCGATCTAAGTGGTACCACAATTATGGGTATGGAAACCTGAGAGATTATGGGCTGGCGGATAAGAAAGCAGCTGTAGAGCAATTGGCTGACAGGCATTCCTTTATCGACCGATCCAAAGTAGGCATCCATGGGCATTCAGGAGGTGGCTTCATGTCCACCGCTGCTATGTTGGTGTATCCGGATGTGTTCAAGGTAGCGGTTTCCAGTGCTGGTAACCATGAAAACAACATTTATAACCGCTGGTGGTCAGAGAAGCACCATGGGGTAAAAGAGGTTGAAAACGGTGACGGGGAATCCAAGTTCATTTATGATGTGGAGAAAAACCCCGATCTGGCCAAAAACCTAAAAGGTCACCTGCTGTTGGTGACTGGAGATGTGGACAACAACGTCCATCCTGCCAACACCATCCGTATGGCCAATGCTTTGATTAAGGCCAATAAAAGGTTCGACTTTATCACCCTTCCCGGGCAGCGACATGGCTTCGGTGACATGACCGAGTATTTCTTCTGGAGAATGGGGGATTACTTCGTGCAGCATTTACTGGGAGATAATACTCCTCCTCCTGTGGACATGGTAGAGGTGCAAAGAGAGAAGGCGTTGACTAAGTAATGCGAATAATAGGTCACAGAGGAGTTTCACAGAGTTTCCACTTCGCGGATAAATATTAAAATAAAATAGTATTCGACCACTAATGTCGAATGACAATTAAATAATGAGAGAGGCTCAGAGATGGGTCTCTTTTTTTGTGAGCCTATGTAACAGGGATCACACTTTTGCCCAAGGGAAAAACTTAACTTTGCAACTGTAAAATTAAGAATAGCATGTCAAAAGTCGAATTGGGTCTTAAGGAAAATTGGAAGCAATTTACACTGCTGGTCATCATCAATGCTTTTGTGGGAGGCATGGTTGGGCTGGAAAGGTCCATTTTGCCTCAGATAGCCGAAGTGGAGTTTGGAATTGCCGCCAAGACAGCCATTCTTTCCTTTATTGTGGTTTTTGGAATAGTCAAAGCCCTGTCAAACTATTACGCTGGGGCCTTGGCCAACCGTTTTGGAAGGAAAAAGCTTCTGGTTGCAGGCTGGATTTTTGCCATTCCTGTTCCCCTGATCTTAATGTTTGCACCCAGCTGGAACTGGATCATTGCGGCCAATGTACTATTGGGGATCAACCAAGGCCTGGCCTGGAGCAGCACCGTTGTGATGAAAATCGACCTGGTAGGGGATAGGCAGCGTGGTTTTGCCATGGGGCTTAATGAATTTGCAGGTTACCTGGCGGTTGCAGTGGTGGCTTTCCTTACGGGGTATATCGCCAGTGAGTTTGGCGTGCGGCCTTATCCATTTTACTTGGGCATTGGCCTGGTGATATTGGGATTATTGGGAAGTATCTTTCTGGTAAAAGATACCCAGCACCATGTGGCTATGGAAACTCATGAAAGCTCCGTCAAAAAATTGAAGAACATCTTCTGGGACACCACCTGGAAAGACAAAAACCTGGGGTCAGTATCACAGGCCGGATTGATCAACAATCTCAATGACGGCATGGCCTGGGGGATATTCCCCATTCTGCTAGCCAGCAAAAACTTTTCCCTTGAGCAGATCGGTGTGGTAACGGCGGTTTACCCAGCTGTATGGGGGATAGGACAGTTGTTTACCGGGAAGATGGCGGATAAGTTTTGCAAGAAGGAAATGCTGTTTAAAGGAATGCTGTTGCAGGCATTTGCGCTGGTAGGCTTGGTGTGGGCTCAAAGCATGACTCAATTTATAGTACTTTCCTCGGTATTGGGCTGGGGCACAGCGATGGTTTATCCTACTTTTTTGGCCACCATTGCAGAAAACACCCATCCGATCGACCGGGCAAAAAGTATAGGGATTTTCCGCTTGTGGAGGGACTTGGGGTATGCCATTGGAGCAATTTTGACGGGAGTCATTGCTGACTGGCTGGGAATAGCCCACTCCATATTTTTCATCGGTGTTCTTACCTTTATTTCCTCAGCAATCATTAAATTTAGAATGTCCTGCGGGGAAAACAAGTCCGTTAAAATGCTGGATTGGTTGCTGCGCAGACCTACTCAAAACACGTTGGACAATTGCAAAACCCCATAACATGCGTGGCATTTGGAGCGTAGTACTTTTATCGATTTTCAGCATAAGCAAGCTGCCTGCACAGACGGTAGAACATGAAGGGGAGTTTTGGGGAGCCTATATTTCTTCCATCCGCGTAACCGAAAAGTGGGCGGTTTGGAATGACTTCCATTGGGCTACCACCTCATTTTTTGTTTCTCGCCATGGACTGACCTATTTCTTCAGCCCAAACCTATCTGCTTCCGGAGGCTATGCCTGGGTGACCACGGCTACTTCATTTTCAGAAAAGCTGATCCGTGATGAGCACCGGCCCTGGGGGCAGTTGGTGGGCAACTTTTGGTTGAGCAAGGAAGTCAGCTACCAGTTGCGTTTCCGGTATGATGCCCGCTTCAGGCAGAAGATTGAAGGGCAGGAAGTTTTGCAGGATAGGCTTTTTTACAACCGGTTGAGGTTTATGGCTACACTTCGTATTCCCGTCCACACCATTAATTCCCACACAAATGTGCAGCTGAGAATCATGGATGAGATTTTATATAATGCGGGAGGCCAAATCGACAACGGGATAGACCAAAACCGACTATATATTTTACCCACCTTTACTTATCGTAACCTTTCTGTATTAGCTGGCTATCACTGGAGGTTGATTCCTTCAAGTGGTCGTACATTAAACCGACACGGGCTTTCCTTTTGGGTAATTCATAACATGGACTTTAGAAAGCGGATCAATGAAAACTGGCAGTAATTCGTTTTCCCCTTGCATTCACATTTTCCGACTTTTCAGTTTTTTCCGGAGTCACCTCTTCACCATTTATGGTCCAGGTTTCATATTGCCCTTCGGGAAAAGAAAACTCGATCTCCCAGTCCTCCTTTTGCTGTAAAAGCTCAAGTTCCATTCCTTCCGTGGTCCGGGTGAATTTCAAACTTATCGCATTGTTGCCGATCTCTACATTTTCAATGGTGGCCTCTTCCCATTCACTGGGCATCTGCGTAGAAATAATCAACTTTTTTTGCCCTGCTTGGGGTTTTATCCCGAAAAACTGGGTCACGATCGGAACGGCATAACTGTACAAGTTCCAGGCCTGGGCCATCATGCCGTAATCCGGTGATACTTCGTAGATGGATCCAGGTAGGGCAAATCCAAATGAGCGGGTCATGCGCTGCAAGTAATCCAAAGCCTGGTCAGGTCTGCCGTAATTATTTTCGGCTATAGCCTGTACGCCCGTCGGCAAGGTCATCACGGCTCCAGTGTAGGAAAAAACCGTGCTCCCGGCAAATGCCCCGTCCTCCAGATCGGAAGAGTCGTCCCGGTCTATACCGGTGACGAAAACCCCAAACGGGTTGACAAACCTCGCACCCTTGTCTAGGGCTTTTATAGCCTTTTCCCTGTCAGCGATTCCCATTTCCATTGGCGTGTTGACCACCCAGTTGTGGAATACCACAAAGCCTTGTTTTTGGTCGGGGGGTAGGGCAGAAATTTTGCTTTTCATTGCTTTCAGTTCTTCTACCGCCCATGGTTTGTCGAGAGTGTCGGCTCTGATAATTGCGGCCTCTATCAGATGAAGGGCCTCGGAAGCCGTCCCGATGAAATCCGCATAGGAATTGGCCTCTTCCACCCAAAAATCCTCATTGATTTTTTCCCTGATCCTATCCGCCAGTCCTTGGTAATAAATAGTCTGCCGCTCGTCCTGGAGTTCCTCCGCAATTTTGGCGGCATCAGCAAACGCAGCTTGCGTATAGGTAGCCACATCAATCATCTCTGACTCCAGCCCGTGGATTTCCATCATGCCATATCCGTCAGGGAAAAGATTGCCATCTTCATCATTTTCCTCCATCAGCCAGGTCAGCCCATTTTGGATAGTGGGATAGTACTTTTCCAAAAAATCCCGATCACCTGTCCATTTGTAAACTTCCCAGATCAGGGAAACAAACTGTGGGGTCTCGTTGATGTTGCCGGGGTTAAACACCACGCCATTGGTACTGACCTCATGAACGATCCTGCCGTTTCCGTTTTCTTCCTCGGAAAGCTTGTGGAGCAAATCAATGGTGCTATAAGTCAAATCTTTTCTTCCTGTCGCAATAGCCCCCTGAAGCGTATATTCATTGTCCACCCCAAACCACCACGGGTAGTCGGGCATACCGGCTCCCAGACCCATTCCGATTTCAGGCACATCCCTAACCAGCCATTCCGTGTTATATTTTACCCATTCGAAGGCCTTTTCCAAATCTTTATCGGGAATGGTGATTCTAGATTTTAGGGCAATCTGCTCATAATGCTGTTTTTTTTCTTCCAAGTAAGTTTGAGAATTGTATAATAGGTCGTCATACGTGCCCAGGGCCTCTTCCAAAGAGGCGTAGGAGCCTGCTATTGATATGGTGAGGGTTTTAGTTTCCATACCATCAAGGGTCAGATCGTATATCAGGCTCGCTGCAGCTCCCTGTCCTTTTGGCTCATAATTGCAGTGGGGAGAGGCCCTAAGGTGCATTTGGGCGGGATTCTCACCCCCAAAGACCACATGCCATTCATTTCCCTCGTCCTGGGCGGTCCAAAGCTTCCGTTCATCATCAAATCTCAGCAGGTCCGGATGGTCAAACATCCCTGCTTTTTCCCCCAGCCAAACCGGTCTCAGATCCACATGTCCCGTAAATTCGAAACTTAGTTGTTTAGGGTTTTCTGAAAGGTTGGATAGGGTAAACTCGATGACCGCACCTTGCATTCCTTCTGGAACAAACTGGATTCTTTCAATTTCTATTTCTGGTACCGTGGTTTTGTAAACGTGTTTGTTTGCAAAAGGATAATTGATGAACATGTCGGCCCTGTCCAGGCAGAAAAACTCGTCTTCCAGTCCAACAGCGACGGTAAAGCCGTCCATAAGTTTGATGGGGTGGTTCCAGATGCCGCCCATTTCGCCTTCCACATGCCATCCTAGATCCGGGAAGGTGCCATCCTGGTAGCCAACCATGTACAGCCGGTCACCAGCAGTCACGAATGGGGAGGCCAAATATTCCTCCCGGCCCGGCAGCCCTTCTACATCCCTCAGGATATCGGCCAATTGCTGTGCCTCCACCGAAAAAATTGCAAGAGCCAGCAAAAAACTAAATAGGATTGTTTTCATAAGCTTAAGAATTACCCAATATACCCATTTTTCGGATCAGGTGAAAGTGGGTCAAATGGTGTCAAAGAGATGAATTGGCTTTGCAAGTTGAAAAGTTTTAATCGTATCTTCGTTCTGTAATCTCAACTTTTCAGCCTTTATTAAGTTAAACCACTTGGAGTTTAAAGTTTTCCCCTAGCGTTTTTGGGGTGTTTCTCGTATAGGCTTGACATTTATTTCAATTTTTATCTTATGGCAAGAATTAAATTCATCACCGGTCCGGTCGGATCAGGAAAGACCGTTTTCATTGAGAAAAACTTTTCTTCCTCTCCGGGAAATTTTGTGTTTGATCTGGCAAAAATTAGCCAGCAACTCTTTGGCCATTTCCAGGCTTTGGAAGAAATGGATGGAATCGTACAGATTTATAACCATGCCAGCGAGGAAGGTTTGTTGACACTTTTGGATGGGAAGACGCTGGTGGTTGAATATTGCACCAATAAGGGTTATGATGATGATTTTGCGGCATTGGTCAAGTATGCCCAAAAAACCGGGATATGTGTGGAAGTAATCCATATTGAGCTGGATGAAATGCTTGGTAGGGAAAGAATAGCCCAGGCCGATCCCCAGAGATACTTTTCTTCAGCAAAGCTGCGGGAGGAAACCCTAGAGGTACTCGAAGGCGTGATAGATTCCTTTGAGGCCAACCAAAATTTTGAGCTCATTTTGGAACTGGGAGGGGAAAATGGGTCTACCGTGTTTTACCGTTCTGGAGAAGAAGGGGAAGAAAGGTACTTTTACCTAACCCCTGAAATCAAAACTTTTGACTTTGAGCCGGACTTTGAGGTTGATAAACTTTCCGAAGTGAATTATCTCAAGACATTTCCGACATTTGAAAAAGCCCTAAATACCTTGATCTCTGAAGTTGGGCTGTTCCAGCTTGTCCCCCTGAAGGTAAATAAGGAATACAAAAAGGCTTTTCAGCAGGCTGTAAAGCGCAACATGGACAAGCCGCCCCTGCCCGAATGGAAGGCGATTCTGAATTAAGCTTTCCAATTATTGTAAAATTAGTTTTGGATTCAAGGGGATTGTGGTTAAATTGAAGATGTTTGGACTGCGTATATGTGTCCCTAAATTTTATGATCTGATTATGATTTTTGAAGCCATAAAGTTTGCCTGCCAAGCTCATGAAGGGCATTTTCGGAAAGGGACGAATATTCCCTACATCTCGCATCTCACCAATGTAATGAAGATTTTGTTGGAATACGGCTACGACGAGGAGGTGGCGGTGGCCGGCTTGCTGCATGACACCGTGGAGGATACCCCGGTGACTATTGAGCAGGTGGAGGCGAAGTTTGGAGCAAAAGTCGCCCATCTTGTCAAAGGAGCCACAGAACCCTCCAAGCTCAACCATAGGGAAGGGGAGGAAGAGGCCCCGTGGAAAGTAAGGAAATCCCACACCATTGATTATGTGGGCCGGGAGCAGGACGAGGCCATTCTGGCTTTGGCACTGGCAGATAAGCTTGACAACATCCGCGCCATAGCCCGCGATTACCGCCGCGTGGGAGATGCTATATGGGACCGTTTTAATGCACCCTATGAGCAGCAAAACTGGTACTACTACAGCCTGGCGGAGGCTTTCCTCAGCAGGCAGGAGGAATTTGGAGAAGAATACCGAACCCTCACTGAAGAATTCTCCGAAGCCGTGAGGGAAATGTTTCCTTGAAAAAGTACGAGGCGCAATGGATATTCCTATGCGGTTTAGCCCCCTCCGCCCCCTAAAGGGGGAACTAGATTACGTCCATTATTTCATCTATTTCATCCAAGCTCCCCTTTAGGGGCGGGTGGGTGAAACGGAAGTAAAACAATGGTTAAGTGAATTCTCATTAAACTGATACCCCATCCGAAGAGCGCAGCTCGAAGGGAGGGCTCCGAGAATCAGGACGTAAAATACTGGAAAAGCCTTCAAGTTACTCCTCAAGACGGCTTTGCCCTGCGGTGTACTTTGTACTTGGTACCTAGTACTTTGTACCCTTTCGTAAGTACGAGGTACTATATATAATCCGATGCGGTTTAGCCCCCTCCGCCCCCTACAGGGGGAAATATATTACGTCAATTTTTTAATATATTTAATCCAACATCCCCTTTTGGGGGGGTTGGTTTAAACGGATTTAAAACATTGGTTAAGTGAATTCTCATGAAACTGATACCCCATCCGACGAGCGCAGCTCGAAGGGAGGGCTCCGAGAATCAGGACGTAAACGTAAAATACTGGAAAAGCCTTCAAGTTACTCCTCAAGGCGGCTTTGCCCTGCTGCGGTGTACTTTGTACTTGGTACCTAGTACTCTTTGTACCCATTCGTAAGTACGAAATTTGAAGTACAAGGTACGATGGAAGGGTTGCGGGTCAGCCACGGAAGTGGAATAATGAATGATGAACGCCGAATGATGAATAATGAAGTTTACATCCGGCATCGGTCATCGGTCATCCGACTTCCGACACCCGACACCCGACATCTCACACCAAATGCTTCTCCGAAAAGCTAAGCAAAGGAACCCTTAGATCGGATTCCATTTTTTGAACCAGATCCTCTTCGAAAAGCCTGTCCAGGAAATTTGAACGCTCTTTTTCTACCATCACCACCAGATCATAGGGATGCACTTTGATGTGGTTGTGGAGCTCTTCATAAATGTTGGAGGCAAAAAACTGCTTGACGCGAACAGTGGGATAGGCGATTTTTTCCTGGAGCTCATCCCGATAATAATCAAAGAGATTTCCTTCTCCTTCTTCCTTGTGGTCTTTTACATGGACTACCGTGATGGCGGGTTCGTACCCCCTGAAAATGCCCAACAGGCTTTGAAGCGCCTGCACATTGGCTTTGTGGTAATCTAAGGTATAAAGGATTTCCTTGAAGTCCACATAAGCCGCACGCTTTGGAACGGCCATCACTGGTGATTTGGATTTCCTGATCAGTGTTTTGGTTGTGCTGCCCATGATAGTTTCTTTTAGAAGTCCCCCGCCTTTAGAGCCCACCACTACCAAGCCTGGTGCATAGAGGTCGATGACGCGCAGAAGTCCCTCCGAATTGGATTTGTGATCTTCCACCATGTAGTGGACTTTCATGGAAATGTTCTTCCCCCAAGAGTGGAACAGGCTTTTGAGCTTGGTGCTGGCTTTGTAAATGCTGGTATCGTCGGCCTTGGGCAAAATGTGAACCATAAACAGTTCCGCATCATGTGCCTCGGCCAAGCCTATTGCGAAAGGCAGGGCTCTTTCGGCATTTTCGGAAAAATCGGTAGCATAAAGGACAGACTTCATAAATAATGTGGTTCAAGTTTCTATAAAGATAATCAAATTAAGAAAGTGGAGAAACCCCTATGATTTCAAAAAAGACCATTAAAATGCAGTAGACGATAAAAAAAAAGATTTTTGCATCTAACTGTGAAAAAGTTTAAATTTTTTGAGTAAAAATGTAGCGGTGGGCACGATGATTGAAAGTATGCAGGTAGAATTTAAATGCCCCTTGGATATGAGAAATTTTAGCAAACATGAAGAACTGAAAGCCCGATTTTTAAATCAGATGGAAAGAACACGGGCAAAGGAGATTTCCAAAGGAATCAAAACCCAAATGATCAATTTTCCGCCAAAGGCCAAAAAGCTTTTGACTGAATATAAAAAATGGGTCTTCACACAAGATTCCAGTCAGGTAAGCGGAGAAGCTTTAAACTATTAAGTTGCCACCCTACATTTTTTTCGCCGGATTTATTTTTTGCATGTCTCCTTGATAGGAGATATGCCCGGAATTAAAGCAGCTCTTCCAGTTTGGCTTTTAGGCCTTCCTGATCGTCCATATAGCTCTCCAGATCATAGAGTGATACCCTTCTGAACTGCACGGGGTGGCTTTCACTTTGAAGGGAAATATACCCTTCTGTTAGCGGTTGCCCTTCTTCAAACAATTCGGCATTATGATTTGCCACATTGCCCCCTCCGATTTGAGGCTTTGTATAGCTCAATACTACCCTGTTTTCCAACCGGTGCTCAATGAGCGAATCCCCTAACACCAGAAATTCGGCTGTCACCCATTGGTCTCCATGATAGGTTTTTGAATGGGAATTGAGGCAGTGAGGGGTAAAAAGCTGCCCGTCCATTTCCACAAGGGTGCCGGGAGTGCAGAGGTTGCTGGTGGGCCTTTCATTTTCACCATCACCTCCCAATAGCTGGCCTTCGATGGAAACCGGAAAGTCCTGGTTCAAACCCATACTTTCTGCAGATTGGCCGTGCAGCATTACACCGCTGTTTCGGTAGGCCCATTCTTGACCTCCTGGAGCTTGTTCATCTACAAACCTGTACTCCACTCTTAGAAGGTAAGCAGAAAATGGTTTGTCATAAAACAGGTGGCCAAACTGCCCATCAAAATTGTCATAGCCATCATAGGAAACGGTCAATAGGCCATCTTCTACCCGAAAAGTTTCCGCATGGTTTTCACTTACTTCATGACCGGTGATCTTCACCGTCCAGCCCTCCAGATCCTCTCCATTGAAAAGCTCCTGCCATCCGGATTCCACAATTGAACCATCTTGTGTTGGGTTGCAGGCCATGTAAAAGGTTGAGGTAAGGATTAAACTAAAGAAAATTTTACGGAATGAGGTAGTGAAAGACATGTCGGGAAACGCTTAATGATTTTCTAAAATTGAAAATTTAAATGGGAAGAAAAAAATTTTCGGTTAGTGTCTCCATACTTTATCCGTATTTTTATAGGTAAAATAAAATTATTATAAAATTTTATCAATTTAAATTTGGTGAAATTCAATTGTCTTTGTAATTTTACTTGGATTGGAGAAATGATTTTTTCTAGCGAGTCGTGGCATTTTTCCAGAGTCCCGATAACCTCCCGACCCCCATTCGGGTCTCCGCCGACCCAAAGCGCAGTGGTATCCATATCACCATCATACCAGAATCATACTAGAACCGGACCCTGTCCATAAATCAAAAGATAGTGGGGCGGAGCAAGTGTAGGTTTTTTAGGGTAACGGGGTAAGTTTTATAGACCTCCGCTATAAATTTGAGGAGCGGTTTAGGGGAGTTGGGTTATGATTACTATTTTAGGAATTAAATCTTGATGCTATCAAAAATTCAACTGGGACATCCGATAGAAAATTAGGCACCATTGGAGGGGTATTCATACCCTCCCTTCTCACCATGATGGGGGTGATCATGTACCTGCGTTTGGGGTATATTGTGGGTAATGTAGGGTTGATTGGTACACTTACGATTATTTCTTTAGCTACTTTTATAATATTTCTAAGCTCTCTCTCCATAGCTACCATTGCAACCAATACACCGGTGAAGGGTGGGGGAGCCTACTTCCTTATCAGTCGCTCGCTGGGCATTGAAATAGGAGGGGCGGTAGGGATACCGCTCTATTTTGCACAGGCATTTTCAATTTCGTTTTATATATCGGGGTTTTCGGAAAGTATGATCTCCATATTTCCGGACTGGGATCCGCGATATATCGGAATGGTGACCATCTTTTTGTTGGGTTCACTGGCGCTGTTTTCTACCAATGCCACTATTAAAGCCCAATATTTCATATTAGCCATAATAGGGTTTTCCCTTTTGTCATTGTTTTTAGGAAGGCCAATGGAAGGTGTTGAGATAAAAATGTGGGAAACTCCAACGGGGTCTTCGGTGGGCTTTTGGCCTTTGTTTGCCTTGTTTTTCCCTGCCGTGACAGGGATCATCACAGGCGTTAATATGTCAGGGGACCTGAAAAATCCAGCCCGCTCCTTACCCAAGGGGACTTTTATGACGTTGGGGGTGAGTTATTTGATTTATATGGGCTTGCCGATCATTTTGGCCAGTAGAGCAGACACGTCCACCTTATTGCAGGACCCATTGGTGATGCAGCGGATTTCATGGTGGGGAGGTGCGATTATTTTGGGTTTATGGGGTGCTTCACTTTCCAGTGCCATGGGGGCGCTTCTGGGAGCACCGAGGGTTCTTCAGGCATTGGTGAATGACAGGATTTTTACCAAGCAGCTTAATATTCTCGGAAAGGGTGCGGGCTTGGAAAAGATTCCCCGGGCGGGTACCGTATTTACCATGGCCCTTACCATGCTGGCGGTTTATTTCCTTAATCTGGACATGATTGCGCCCATTTTGACCATGTTTTTCCTGACCACCTATGCGGTTTTAAACATCACGGCGGGGATTGAGAGATTTCTCAGGTCCCCATCATTTAGACCCAAGTTTAAAATCCACTGGTTTTTTTCTCTGCTTGGAGCGGTTGGCTGTATTGCCGCCATGTTTTTGATTAATCCCTTGGCGACCATTTCGGCCATGGTCGTGATATCTCTAATTTTCCTATGGCTAAAAAGAAGAAGGATGGAGGCCACCTGGGGAGATGTGACCCGGGGCATGTACCTGACCCTGATCCGCTATGCCATCATGAGGCTGAGCAAAGATGCCCACCCGAAAAGCTGGAGGCCAAATTTGCTGGTGCTCTCTGGTTCCCCAAACAAAAGGTGGAGGCTTATAGAATTTGCCAACGACCTTACACAGGCCAACGCCCTTTTTACCGTCAGCACTATCTTGCCTGAAAAAAGCGTGGGGCAGGATAAGGTGCTCAAATTCGAAAAGCAAATGAGTGATTACCTGCAGCGGAGGAATGTGCAGGCCTTGGTGCGGGTTATCAGGGCGGCAAACCCCTTTACGGGGGCAGCGCAATTGGTGGATGCCTATGGCTTGGGGCCTTTGGTGCCAAATACGATCCTGTTGGGGGACACCAAGGAGACCAAACATCATACGCCATACGCCAAAATGATCGACCACTTTCACCAGTCCAAGAAAAATGTCCTCATTGTTCAGGATGATGACAACAGGGGGTTCCGCCACCATCGGGTAATTGATATCTGGTGGGGAGGACTGAAAAGAAACGGGAGTTTGATGATCATCCTGGCCTACCTGCTCAAAAACACGCCGAAATGGTACCGCGCCACTGTGAATATCAAAATGGTGGTCGCATCAGAAGAAGGGCGAGTGGATGCCCAGAAGAACCTCGACGAACTCTTTTCCCAGATGCGGACAGGTTTCCAGTACCAGATTTTGGTAGCCAAAATTGAGAGTTTTTGGGAAATTCAGAAGAGGGAATCGGCCAACAGCGACCTGGTGATGATGGGGCTGGGCTTTTCCCGTGGGGGCAAAGGCTTCGAGGAGTACTACAGCAAGCTCAAAGAAAACACCGCCTCCCTACCCACCAAGGTCTTCGTGCTGGCCGCACAGGATATTGCATTTGAGGAGGTGTTGAGATAATGGGGTTGGGTTAGGGGTTTAAAGAACTTTATTAAATATGAAATATCTAATTTTCATTTTGTTGGTGATTTCTTGCACGCAAAAGTCAAGTGAGACAAGTGATAATTATCTGGAAGGCATGAAGTTCCATCTGGATACTGTCATAATTGATCCTGGAGATGAGATTGTCTTTCTTAATCATAATCTAGCCACATCTAGCTTGAGCATGGATAAGAAGTACCTTTATAATTTCAATCCAAACGACCATACATTGGAAAAAATCAGCTTGGATGGTTATCAACTGGAAGAAAAAATCCCATTCGAAAGAGAGGGACCCAATGGTACAGGTAATTTTTTAGGTGGGTTCAGGATGTATGATTCAAATGAATTTGCACTTCAAGATTTAAATGGGATTGCTTTATTTGCTTTAGATGGTACAAGGACAAAGAAGGTGAACTACGAGGGTTTTTTTCTGGAAAGCAATCCACTAACTTCAGGTGGGCTGGCTTTTGTTTCTACCTATTTGGATAGAGAAGCCTCCCGCTTGTTTGCTCTGCTAGATCAAAGAATGGATGGAAAGTTTGCTTTGGGGGTATTTGACTTGGAGGATTATAGTTACAAAACACTCCCACTATCCAGTTTTGATGCTATTTACGATAATCAATTCACCTTACAATTTGGGTCTAGTTCTGTCATATTTGGCCCAAAAATGAGCATGGCAATGTCCGGCTCAAGGTTGATTTTTTCAAATCAGCTCTCGAGTGAACTTGCAATTTATGATACGCAAAGGGATACCACGTATTTGAAAGAATTTGATACTCAATTGACCAAGAATAAAAAAGTCAATTCTTATAAACAGGAATTTCAGTCAGAAGAGGCTTTGGAAGTAGAATATACCAGGTTTCACCAGGAGATTAACTACTTGCCACCATTTTGGGATGAAAAAAACAGCGTGTTTTACAGGTTTTCTTTCCAAGAATTGCCAAGCAAATCCACGAGTGATGAAGATATCCGTTCTGAGATTTACCTGTCAGTTCTGGATAAAAACTTTAACCTCATCGGCGAGGCCCTAGTGCCAGGTCTGGAAAAAAAGCCGGCCAAACCCTTCTCAAGCTTCTTCCCCAAGCACTTCGCCAAAGACGGCAAAATCTGGATCTACGAGAATATCAATGACGAGTTGGGTTTTGTGATTTTGAGAATGTCAGGTCACTGAAAGTTTGGATGTTATGAATACGGATCTTCAGTTGGGGTATAACAATAGAGGTTAAATCAGCCTCAATAATTTTTAATTTTATATTAATTTTGAAATTTTGTATCAATATGTCCACCCCCCCTTCCTTCTGATGAACAGGGCGCTTAGGGTGGGCTTTTTATTTTTTTATCTCTACAAAATGCCCAAGTCTTTTATAGACTTCAGAAATTCCTTACCAGAGCCTGATTTTAGAAATATTTCCCTTGCCCTGGCCTCCGTTCTGGTTTTAGCTGTTTCTTGATAAATAATTTCCCAGGGCCGGAATCCTTTGGTTGATTTTGTTTTGCCAGCATTGTGTTCCTTTAGCCTTTTGACAGGATCGGTGGAGAAGCCCACATAGATTCTCCCGTCTACTTTACTTTTTATGGCATAGACAAAAAACATAGGGTAATAGTTTTTTATGAAAAAATCAAAAAAAGCCACTTAATCTGAGTGGCTTAGTAGCCCCGACAGGAATCGAACCTGTATCTAAAGTTTAGGAAACTTCTATTCTATCCATTGAACTACGAGGCCATTATCTCAATATTTCCTACCGTATGTAGGAACCTGTATCTAAAGTTTAGGAAACTTCCCTGCCTGCCGGCAGGCAGGTATTCTATCCATTGAACTACGAGGCCATTTGGGAAGTAAGAGTTACGAAGTTAGAAGTACGAAGTGGATGTCAGGTTTTTTTAATCCGCGAAGGGGCCTCCGTGAAACTCCTTTTTACACTCTGCGTAACTCTATGTCCTTTTTCAAGCCGTGTCCAGTCTTCGGTCTTCTTTCTTCCTCACGCAATTTAAACCAATTTCCCGCACTTCCGCAAATATTGCGCGGCTAAGTTGTTCTTTTCAAGATAATTCAGCTATCTTTGCAGTCCAAAAAATAAGATGGACGGGATCCATCAATTAACTAAATATCAATAAAATATGGCAGTAAAAATCAGATTAGCGCGTAGAGGTAGAAAAAGAATGGCCATCTATGACGTAGTAGTAGCTGATGCAAGAGCTCCACGTGATGGACGCTTTATCGAAAAAATCGGGACTTATAATCCTAACACTGACCCTGCATCTATCAACATCAACAACGAGAGAGCGTTGAAGTGGTTGTTGAACGGTGCTCAGCCAACCGACACTGTGAAAGCTATGCTTTCTTACAGAGGCGTGATGCTGAAAAAACACCTTCAGATTGGTGTGCTTAAAGGCGCAATCCAGCAGGAAGATGCTGACAAGAAATATGAAGAGTGGTTGGCTTCTAAAGAAGACGCTATCACTGGCAAAGTGGACAAGCTAGCCAAAGCCAAGGAAGAGAAGCGTGCTGCTGCTCTTGCTGCTGAGACAGCTAAAAACGAAGCCCGTCTTGAAGCTATCAGAAAGAGAGAGGAAGATGCCAAAGCCGCTGCTGCAGCTGAGGAAGCTCCTGCTCAGGAAGAAGGTGGAGAAGCTGCTGATTCCAACGAAGAAGAAAACAACGCTTAAGAGTACCCCCTTCCATGAACAAAGACAATTGTTTCCAGATCGGCTACATTTCAAAAGTTCATGGGCTTCATGGTGAGGTGACCGTCAAATTGGACGTGGATGACCCTTCGCAATACGAAGACCTGGGACATGTGTTCCTGGAACAGAAAGGTCGCCTTGTCCCATACTTTCTCGAACACTTTGTCTATCAGACCGGAGGAAAGGTCTTGGCAAAATTTGAGGAATATGATGACGTGAATGCCGCCGGAACATTGGTTGGCGCTGGGATTTTCCTGCCGCTCAACGTGCTTCCGGAACTGGAGGATGACCAGTATTATTACCATGAACTGATCGGGTTTACCGTGATCGACGAGAATCACGGGGAGCTCGGGGAAATTAAAGTTTTATATGACCTTCAGACCCAGGATTTGATCGGGCTCGACTATAAAGGCAAAGAAGTGCTGATTCCCATACAGGATGGCATCATTACCAAGGTCGACAAGGCAGAAAAGAAAGTTTACTGCCATTTGCCTGAAGGCTTACTTGACATTTATTTGGAGGATTGATCCATGCGCATTGATATCATTACGGTAGTGCCGGGACTGTTGGAGGGGCCTTTTTCCCATTCCATCCTGAAAAGGGCGGAGGACAAAGGGCTGGCCATGGTCAGGGTGCATAACTTAAGGGAATATGCAGTCGGCAAGCACAAGCAGGTCGACGATTATGCTTTCGGTGGTGGCGCAGGGATGGTCATGATGGTGGAGCCCATCGCCAAGTGCATTGATGCACTCAAGGCTGAAAGGGAATACGATGAGGTAATCTATATGACGCCGGATGGTCAAACATTCGATCAGCATATGGCCAACTCACTTTCTTTAAAGGGAAACATCATCATTTTGTGCGGTCATTATAAAGGAGTGGACGAGCGGATAAGGCAGAAATACATTACTAAGGAAATTAGTATTGGGGATTTTGTCCTTTCAGGAGGAGAGCTCGCGGCAGCCGTAGTGGCTGATGCGGTGATCCGGCTGATTCCCGGGGTACTCAATGATGAAACCTCCGCACTGACAGATTCCTTCCAAGATGGCCTGTTGGCCCCGCCGGTGTATACCCGGCCGGCAGACTATGAAGGCATGAAAGTCCCGGACATTTTGCTGTCAGGACATAATGAAAAAATAGATGCCTGGAGATTTGAAGAATCGGTTCGCCGTACCCAAGAACGGAGGCCAGACTTGCTCAAGGGCAAAGGTTTGGTCAGCGGCGATTAACGTAAATATTTGATAGATAATTTAATAGAACCAAAAATTGCATACATTTGCAATTCCAATTTGCGAAAGCATATAAATAAATAAAGATATGAGCGAACTACTTAAAGTTGTAGAAGAGGAATACAAAGATGTACGATCTAAGTTCCCTTCTTTTAAGGCAGGAGATACCATCAATGTACACGTAAGAATTACGGAAGGTAACAAAGAGCGTATCCAGCAGTTCCAAGGTACTGTGATCCAGAGAAAGAACCCTAACTCAAACGGGGAGACTTTCACTGTAAGAAAAATCTCTAACGGTATCGGCGTGGAGAGAATTTTCCCAATCTTGGGTCCAAGCATCGAAAAAATCGAATTGCTTAGAGAAGGTAAGGTAAGAAGAGCCAGATTGTTCTACTTGAGAGGACGTCATGGTAAAGCTGCCAAGATCAAAGAGAAAATGAGAGCGAGAAAATAATCGCTTTCCAAGCATACAGAAAAGGGAACCAGAGATGGCTCCCTTTTTTTGTGAACTTCCGGAATAGGGGCACAAAGAACACAATGGAAAAGAAGGGCGCAAAAGAATACATCTGACTTAGAACATTCGACATAAAAGCATACCGTGATTACGGTATTTTTAGGCTGAAATGAATCAAAGTTCTAAAAAAATTAGGAGATATGTTTTTTTATTTTATTCTTGAACTATGCTTTCGGGTGAAAGCTGACTTTGGCCAAGGTTTTTGGAACCATTAATTAATATATTATGAAAATTTTTTCTTTTCTAGCTTTTGCTGTTTTTCTTCTAGCCGGATGTTCTTCGGGTGATATTGGGTTTTCATCAATAATCCAAGATGGTGAAACCGATGGTTCTTTCCAAATCAATAAAATTACCCATGGGGATACGCCCGTATGGTTAATGGAAGAGGATGTAGAAAAACTGGAGACTCTTTATGCCTCCATTGAAACAATTGAGGCTGAAAAACTTGCTCTTGGCGGCAATGTGATTCTTAATATGGATTTTGAGGATTTACATAGCCATTTTAGTTTGTCAAGAGAAAAAGTTGAGGGAGATAACCAATGGTATGCCGGTAATGATCTCAGAGTTTTTGTAAAAAATGATCAGGTAGTAGCATTTGAAATTTTATCAATTCAAGATTTTTTGTTGGAAAATCGTCCTCATTTAACTCTTAATCTGTCCACGATCCATAATTTTAAGAAAAACTTCCCTACTTCATATAGCCTAAGAAATAGGCTTGATCCTTATTTAATGAATTTTACTGAAGAAGATGAAGGCATAGTTTACGATTATGCCTATCTTAAATTGAAAGGCCGGAGTGAAGAAATCCATTTCCGATATATTGATGGGGAAATTGTCCAGATAACAATTGATTAAAACAAGCGGGCTTCAGTTCTCGGTTTCACGCCCCAAAATCCTTATCTTTGCCCTTTAAAATCCGGCGGTATGCAGCGCAAATCCGTCGGGGCAATCATATAAGGAAACATTCTGATCCATGAATAGAGAAGTACGTGTACGTTTTGCCCCTTCCCCTACGGGCGGGCTCCATATTGGGGGTGTGAGAACGGCCCTTTACAACTACCTTTTTGCAAAGAAAAACAACGGCAAATTCCTCCTTAGAGTGGAGGATACCGATCAGACACGCTTTGTGCCTGGTGCCGAAGAATATATCAAAGATGCCTTGGACTGGCTTGGCATCACCCCAGATGAGAGTCCATGGGTAGGCGGGTCTGTTGGGCCTTACCGACAGTCTGAAAGAAAAGAAATGTACATGCAGTATGCCATGGACCTTGTAGAAAAAGGCCATGCCTATTATGCATTTGATACTTCTGAGGAACTTGACGCCATGCGCGAAAGGCTGACCGCTGCCAGAGTGGTTTCCCCTCAGTATAACTCCATCACCAGGACACAGATGAAAAACTCCCTGACCTTGCCGGAAGATGAGGTAAAGGAGCGCTTGGCTTCTGGTGAACCTTATGTGATCCGGATCAAAATCCCGCGTAAGGAAGAAGTGAGATTGAATGACATGATCCGTGGTTGGGTGATGGTTCATTCCAGTACTTTGGATGACAAAGTTTTGATGAAATCCGACGGCATGCCGACTTATCACCTTGCAAACATCGTGGATGACCACCTGATGGGCATCACGCACGTGATCCGTGGTGAGGAGTGGTTGCCATCTGCGCCATTACACGTCTTGCTTTATAGATACTTGGGCTGGGAGGATACCATGCCTCAGTTTGCCCACCTGCCATTGCTATTGAAGCCAGATGGAAACGGCAAACTTTCCAAAAGAGATGCCGATAAACACGGTTTCCCGATCTTCCCAATGGACTGGAAAGATCCGAAGACCGAGGAAGTGGCTGTCGGCTTCAAAGAACAGGGGTACTTGCCTGAAGCTATGATCAATTTCTTGGCTTTCTTGGGTTGGAACCCGGGTGACCACCGGGAGATGTTTACCAAGGAGGAGTTGGTGGAAGCCTTTACCGTGGAGAGAATCGGGAAGTCGGGGACCAAATTTGACATCAACAAGGCCAAATGGTACAACGAGCAGTACCTGAGGGCAAAGTCCGATAGCGAATTGGCTGCTTATCTTAAGGAAGACCTGAAAAATGAAGGCATCACGCTTTCTTCAGAAAAGGCCGAAAGAATCGCCGGATTGATGAAGGAAAGAGCTACATTCCCTGCAGACCTTTGGAAAGAGGGCAAATTTATGCTCATCGCTCCGACTGAGTTTGATGAGAAGGTAGCGGAAAAACGCTGGAACAATGATGCGGTGAACGTGTTATCCACCTACAAAGGCAAAATCAATGCGCTTGATGGGGATCTCGATCCTGTGCAGGCAAAAAACCTTCTGGAAGAATCGGCTGCAGAAAACGAACTTAAGCTTGGAAAAGTGATGCAGGCAGTAAGATTGGCCGTAACTGGAGTTGGGGCTGGGCCAGACCTGATGGAAGTTTTTGCAATCATTGGCAAGGAAGAGTTATCCAAAAGGATTGATTTTGCGTTAGATACTCTAAAGGTGAATGCTTAACCCAAATCCTAGCCATGGCCAAGAAGTCCAAAAAAGATGAAAACCCTAAAGTAAACCCAGATTTGGAGGGTTTCAAAATGAAGATCAATTCCTTTGGGGAAATATCCAGTTCTTTTTCCATTGACAAGATCAATGAGTTTCTCAATAAGAATGTTGATGACAAAAAGCTGAGAGACCGTGATGATCTGGAGGACGTCAAAAAGTCAAAAAAGAAAAAAGACCAAGAATAATTAACAGTGCAAAGGGCCATCTATTGATGGCCTTTTGCTTTTTTGGCCCCCCTTATTCATAATTATCCATTCACTAATTCATAAATTCCCTAACTTTGGTCCATGATCGGAAGAATTTTCTTATTGGCTATGCTGCTAATCGGGGCGGCAGTTGAAGCAGAAGCTCAGAGCAGTACCAGCATTGGGGTGCGATACGGCATTTCTTCATCCAATGTGAGTTACCGCTCCATCCCGGCCACCCCAAACCGCCGTACCGGGGATGTCCAAGGAAATACATTTGGGATAGTCATTGAACAGTTTTTTGCCAAAAATGCCGGTGCGCAGATTGAGGTGCAATGGGTGACCCACGGGTATGCGGAAACCGACACCTTGGGAAATATAAACGAAAGCCAACTGGACTATCTGAAAATCCCCCTGTTATCCAATTTTTACTTTGGCAACAAAAACCGCTTTCACATTAAGTTGGGACCCCATTTTGGAACTCTTCTTGGCTCCAGGGATATCAGTAGGACCCATGAGTTTAATGAGCTGGGCTTTGCCGCCATGCCGACATATGGACAGGAACAGGATGATCCAAAGCGTTTTATGTACGGGCTGACCGGAGGGGTGGGCATATCCCGCCTCTTGGGACGAAACACCATCCAGGCAGAGGTTAGGTTTGGTTATGAATTTGGTCGACCGGAGAGGTTTGAAAGGGTTTATGATATGAATTTCACAAACCTGGAGTTTACCCTGTCGTATTTGTTCGCGGTACTGAAGAAACCGTAGTTTTTTAATCACAGAGGCTCAGAGAGCTCGGAGTCTTTTTACCGCAAAGGGAACAAAGAAACGCGAAGTTTTTTGTTAGTAAAAAGGGATAAGTGAAAGGGGAGAAACTAAAAAAGTTTCTCCGCGAAGAGGCCTTTGTGCTACTTCGTGGAAACTTTGTGTACTTTGTGTCCCATTTGCTTCCGCGCAGGAGTTTTCACTTCTTACTTTTCTTATACTGCCCGAAATAATAAGCCGGGAAAATAAGCGCTTTGAGCTTCCAGTCATTCTTTTCCCGTAGGGAGAGGGAACTGTCTTTGTGGACAGCCATATACATTTTGGAAGCCATCAAAGTGTGGCCTATGAGAAGGAGAAATAATAGGGCGTATAGGACAAGTTCAGTCATCTGGTAAATCTGGGGATCAGGGCCGGGACAGTGGCCTGGTATTCTTTATATTTTTCACCAAAAATGGCGATTAATTTCTTTTCTTCATAATATATGCCCACCGGTAAATACAGCATCAAGGCAACCAAGTGAACCAATGAGGCGAGGGTGGGGGTGAAAAGCAGGTAACCGACAAAAATAAAGATAAGGCCCAAGTAAATGGGGTGCCTTAAATGTTTGTGGATTCCGACAACAACCAGTTCCTGCTTTTCCTCTAGGTCATCGTGTGGGACCAAGCCGCTGAACTTCCAAAGGGAAAAGTTTTTGAAGGACTTGATCAGTATGATGGTCCCTATGCCGGCTCCCATTAGGCCCAGATATTGTGTGAAGTCAGTACCGGTAAAAAGACGTTCGGCTGGAATACTTGCCGCATACAGGAAAATCGCCAAAAACAGTAGCGATGACCACAGGGTATAAAAAAACCTGTACCATTTGTATGCTTTTCCCATGATGCGCTGAAATTTTCTTTTTAACTTCAAGCGAGCAAAGAATGTGTGCGTGAAATAGAAGACCGCCCAAAACAGCAGGAGAAAGAAGTATGGCATTTTTGCTTTTTTTTATTGAATCAAGTTACCATTTAAACCCATCAAATAACAATGAAAATTGGATTGATCCGGGAAAACAAAATCCCCATTGACAAACGAGTTGCTTTTTCACCCGACCAACTTACTACCATACACGAAGACTCTGACCGCTATTTTGACTTTGTGGTGGAGCCAAGCCCCCACCGTTGCTATGAGGATGAAGAATATGTGGACGAGGGGATTGAGGTGAGCGCAGATCTGGACGACTGCGATGTGCTGATGGGGATAAAAGAGGTACCCGTGGCCAATCTGCTTTCTGATAAGACTTATTTTTTCTTTTCCCACACCATCAAAAAACAACCCTCCAACAGGAAATTGCTGCAGGCGATCCTGGAGAAAAATATCACTATGATTGATTATGAGGTTCTAAAGGATGATAAATGCAACCGTGTGGTTGCATTTGGCCGCTGGGCCGGAATCGTGGGGGCTTACAATGGCATTTGGACCTATGGGCAGAAAACCGGTAGGTTTTCACTCAAAAGGGCCCACGAATGCTTTGACCTCAAAGAGTTGAAAAAGGAGCTGCAGAAGGTAAAACTTCCAGCCGTCAAACTATTGGTTACCGGTACCGGTAAGGTCGCCAAAGGGGCTATTGAAGTTCTTGAGTGGCTAAAAATCAAAAAAGTAGAACCCGTTGCCTTCCTTGAGAAAGAATATGGGGAGGCGGTTTTTACCCAAGTGGGCTCGGCCGATTACAATAAAAGGAAGGACGATGGGATGTTTAACCGCGAGGAATTTCACAAGCAGCCTGAGCTTTATGAAAGCAATTTTCTGAGGTTTACCAAAGTGGCAGATATTTTCATGGCTGCAGCCTATTGGGACCACAAAGCCCCAAGGCTGTTTGAAAAAAAAGATACGGCGAGTCCCGATTTCAAGATCAAAGTTATCGCAGACATTACCTGTGACATCGACGGGTCGGTGCCCACTACCGTAAAGTCCAGCACCGTGGCTGATCCGGTATTTGATTTTGACCCACAGACGCAGGATACCTGTGAGGCCTTTTCAGGGGAAAACCATATATCGGTGATGGCCATTGACAACCTGCCCTGCGAACTGCCCAGGGATGCCTCGCATGATTTTGGAAACCAGCTGATGAAACATGTCATTCCTGAGCTCCTGCTGGAAAAATCAGAGATGCTGGACAGGGCTACTATTGCAAAGGGTGGTAAACTGACCACCAATTTCACCTACTTGGAGGACTACGTAAATCAACAGATATAAAATGAAAAACCTGGAGCGCTATCTAGAACAAACTATTTTGAAGCCAACCATGACCGACAAGGATCTGGATCAATTGGTGGCTGATGCAAAACAATATAATTTCAAGGGGATCTGCGTGCCACCTTTTTGGGTTAAAAAAGCCAAAAGAGACCTGGGTGATGCCGATGTCCAACTGGTAACGGTGGTGGGTTTTCCGCTAGGCTATAACATGACCGAAACGAAAGTTTTTGAAACCGAGCTGGCCATTCAAAATGGTGCCGATGAAATTGATGTGGTTTGGTCTACCACTTCCTTTAAGGCTGGGATGAATTGGCCCAAAATCGAATTGGCCAAGCTGGCCACCACCTGCCATGACCATGAGAAGATCCTGAAAGTGATCATCGAGACGGCCTACCTTTCAGAAGATGAAATCCGAACTGCCTGTGATATCTGCAGCCAGGCGGGAGTGGATTTTGTGAAGACTTCCACCGGTTTTGCGCCAAGCGGCGCACAGTTGGCGGATATCAAATTAATGCGTGAGATTTTGCCCAGCAACGTGGGAATCAAGGCAAGCGGAGGCATAAAAACGTATGAGCAGGCCGTGGAATTTATCCAAGCCGGTGCCGACCGCATAGGGACGAGCTCGGGAGTGGAGATTTTGAAAGGCAAAAAATGACTTAGAACCTGCTGTCGGACTTTGGTTGTCCGTCCACCGCTTTCAATCCGGATAGAGGTCCCCTCATCCGGATTTCTTTTTTTACCTCAGCTTTTGCTTCCAAAGGCTTCACGTTATCTTTTCTGTTGAAGTAAATCAGCAAGAATGGTATCACAAAAAAGGTAAGTAAAATATAGGCAAGGCTCAGGAATCTGTGTTTGGTGGATTGCTTGCCAAAATAAACTGCCAGCCTGATGGGAAGATTCCGCAAGGCAGGGAACGGCAAGAAAATCAGGGTGCCCACTAGATTGAATAAAATGTGGACAATGGCGATGCTAATGGCAGCTTCAGTTTTGTAGATGGCGGCCACCACAGCGGTGATGGTGGTACCCATGTTGGCCCCGATGATGAATGGGAAGACTTTTTCCAATGAGATTTTTCTGGTAGCCACTGCCGGTACCACCAGTGAGGTGGTTACTGTACTGGACTGTACCGCCGCTGTAAACAAGGTGCCATATACAAAAGTCCTTGCAGGAGCTCCAAACACGTGTTCATTGAGATTTTTGAATTTGGAAGAAAGAAAGGTTTTGAGAACCGTGTCCGAAAGGATTTTGATAGTCAGAAAGATCAGGATAATACCCATGATCAGCGTAATCAAGGGCTGTCCAATAAAATCGTATACCCAGATGGTGGCCGGGCGGGTGAAAAGCACGTTGTAGACATAATCCCCTTCAATGTTGGCAGAGGAGGCAAAGAAGGTTGAGGTCAGGAATATGGCCGACTTGCTCAATAGTCCAAAATAGAATTCCAGTGGAAAAAGGATGATGGCCGTGAAGATGTTGAAAAAGTCATGCAACAGTCCTGCGGCAAGGGCTTTTTTAAAGCCGCTTTTTTTCATGATAAAGGTAAAGGAAACCAGCGTACTGGTCAGGGTGGTGCCAATATTAGCCCCCATGATCAGGGGAACAGCCTGCTGCAGGCTGAGGTTGCCGCTGGCTACTACCGCCACCACCATGGCCGTCACCATGCTGCTTGACTGGAATAGGGCAGTCATTAGTAACCCGATAAACAGGCCTACGAATGGGTTGAAGGTAGCCGTGAAGATATCCCTAGCCACCTCATTGTTAAGCCTTGCGAGAGAAAAAGTGAGCAGGTCAATGGAGAACATGAAAAGCAACAAAGCCAATAATAGCTGTATAGCCATTATCAATTTGAAGGACTTTGTCTGTGCTTGCTGGATTTTGCTCATCAATGTTGCTTGGCGTCTGGATAGGGAATTTCTAGGTACAAAATAAAGGGAGAAAGTTTACTTTCTTAAGGTATTAATATGAAGCTTTTGTTAATATTAATTCTCCGGTTTGGGGGAAAATAATCGTGATATCAAAATGAAATTTCTCAAAGGTTAAAAAGATTTGAAAAATATTCCGTATTCCCTACCTTTGGAGCGGAAGTGCCGTGAATTGCATTTTAATAATATACCAAGGGGTTTACTTAACAATTCCTTAACATGTAAGCGGGTTAAAGTTCTTTAACTTTGCAAGCAGATTATCAAACGCCTATCAAACCATTATGGCAAAATTAAAAGATCAAAATATTAATCAGGACGCTTTATCCAAAGCCGCCTATTCACTTTTTGATTTCACCAAAAAAGAAAAATCCTTCCTTTTAGTAATTTGCATCTTAATCTCCATAGCAGGGATTTTAACTCCATACACGTATGCGGCCATGTGGTTTGGCTTCTTCTTGGCGGCCTATTCGGCCATCGCCAATGACAGTATCCAGACCATCGGTACCTTTATAGCTTCCAACCAGGAGCGAAAATGGTATTGGTTGTGGCTGTTTATGGGGTTGATTTTTGTGGGAACGGTCGGTTTTAGCTGGTACACGCTTAACGGTGACGTGAGCTACGAGCGATTACAGGTACCTGGGCTTGACAAAGCTCCGGAAAACTTCGTGTTTCTACAGCTTGCAGCCCCGATTGTACTTTTAGTGATGACCAGGCTCAGGATGCCGGTATCTACTACATTCCTGTTGCTAAACGTATTTACCTACAAAGCAGGAACAATTGCCGGGGTAGTTCAGAAAAGTTTTATTGGATACCTATTGGCCTTTGGTATAGCAATTATAGTATGGTATGTGCTGGAGAAGTTTGTCACCAACTATCTTAAAGGAAAGCCAAAACCGTACTGGTATGTTCTCCAGTGGTTTACTTCTGGGACACTTTGGGCCGTTTGGATCATGCAGGATGCGGCCAATATTGCCGTGTTCCTTCCTAGGCAGCTCAACGTTTGGGAATTTATAGCCTATGCAGGTATCGTATTCTTTGGTCTGGGATTTTTGTTTTACCTCAAGGGCGACAGAATCCAAAAAATAGTCAACGAAAAGACCAAAGTTACCGATGTTCGGGCAGCCACCATCGTGGATTTTGTCTATGCTATCATCCTTTTCTACTTCAAAATGTACAGCAACATGCCAATGAGTACCACTTGGGTATTTATAGGCTTGCTAGGGGGTAGAGAACTTTCCATTGCCTTGGCCAAATCCAAGAAGCTGAAAAAGAGAAAGGCCAGATTGGTAAGAGCCTGGAGATTGGCTTCAAGGGATGTTTACAAAGCTTTTATCGGGCTTTTGGTGTCCCTGATACTTGCCCTGATTATCAATGAAGGGGTTAGAAAAGAAATCTTTGACCTGATATTGGGTAGATAAAAATATAAAGGCCGGGGTTGATCCCCGGCCTTTTTTTAGCATTGCGACAAAAGATGGAGGGTCAATATCTCTTCTTTGTCCAGAGAGCGTTTCAGTTTTTTGTGCTTTTCCAATGCCTCATCGTATTCCTCCTCCAGGTTTTTTTGGGTGGCACACTCCAATACTTTTGGATGGATATAATATTCACGGCAGATGCTTACGGTGTTGCCAAGTTTGTCAGCTACCATGTTGACCAAAGTGGTGTCCAGTTTTTTCCGCGGGTTTTCCTCGATTTCTTTCTCGGCTTCGGGTTTGAGTTTTACGGTTAGCACCGATCCTGCCCAGGTCCTGAAGTTTTTGGCTGAAAAATCCTCTCCGGTTATTTCCCTCAAATACTCATTCACATTATCGCTCATCAGGTTGCAGTAGCATTTCTTTTCCTCATCAAAATACCTGAAGAGTTCATAGCCGGGCAGGTCATTACATTCCTTGATCAGGTTGACCAGGCTTTCGTCTTCCAGCAGCACTTTTCGGTATTTGCCGCTTTTGGCCTTAAACTCAAATGAAACCCGTCCTTCTTCAAAGTTGACATGCTTCCTGCGCAATGTGCTCAGGCCATACGTGCCGTTTTGTCTGGCATAGGAAAGGTTGCCGATTCGGATAAAGGCCTCATCCAAAATCATGACCATGATTGCCAGTACTTTTTCTTTTGGCCAGCCGGGGAGCTTGACGTCGCGGGCGATTTTCTTTCGGATGGAGGGCAAGGCCTCCCCAAAATGCCTCAACCGCTCATATTTTGAGTTTTGGCGGTGGATGACCCATTTGGGATGGTAGAGGTATTGTTTCCGGCCCTTTTGGTCATAGCCTATGGCTTGGATATGCCCTTTTGGGGAACGTGTGATCCACACATTTTCCCAAATGGGAGGGATGACCAAGCTTTCAATGCGCTTGAGGGTGCTTTTGGCCGTCACCTTTTTGCCTGAAGAAGTGAGGTAGGTAAATCCCTTGCCTGATTTCTTTCGCAAAATCCCGGCGGATTCTTGGTTGGTATAAATTAAGTTTTCTGGTAATGTCATGAGTGGTTAAGCTTGCCTGAAATAAACTACAAAAGCCTTTCAAAGTTTAAGCGGTTGATTTCTGTGCCAATTATTGCGGAAAAGGTATGAAAGGCTTAAATTCATGTTTTAAACCGTTTTTATGGAAATCTACTCGGACGAGTATTTTATGAATGAAGCCTTCAAGCAGGCCCAGTTGGCCTTTGAAGAAGGTGAAATTCCAGTAGGTGCCGTGGTGGTCTGTAACAACAGGATCATCGCCAGAGCTTATAACCAGACAGAAAAACTTACCGACGTTACCGCCCATGCGGAGGTTTTGGCCATCACGGCTGCTTCCAATTATCTTGGGGCCAAATACCTCAAAGAGTGCAAGCTGTATGTAACTTTGGAGCCCTGTGTGATGTGTGCAGGCGCCATGTATTGGGCACAGCTGGGTGAAATATTTTTCGGTGCAGAGGATCCTGTCAGGGGATTTTCCAGATTGGAGACAAATTTATTGCATCCCAAAACCAAGATACACAGGGGATTGATGGCCGATCAGAGCAACCGGCTGATTTTGGATTTCTTTAAGGAATTAAGAAAATAAAGATTGACAATTGTTAGCAGAACCATTTATTCTTTAAGGTGGTTTAACAACTATAGCTTTTATAAAGAAGAAAATTTTAATGTTTAACCCTAAATTTTAACAAATATGGCTTTTGAACTTCCCAACCTTCCGTACGATTTTAATGCTTTGGAGCCGCACATCGATGCCAAAACCATGGAAATCCACCACGGAAAACACCACAATGCTTATGTTACCAAATTGAACGAGGCCGTACAAGGTTCGGATCTTGAAGGTAAGAGCTTGGAAGAATTGATGAAAAATATATCTTCTGCCCCTACGGCAGTAAGAAACAACGGCGGTGGCCACTATAACCACAGCCTTTTCTGGAAAGTAATGTCTCCAAATGGTGGAGGCGAGCCTTCAGGCGAGCTTGCAGAAGCAATCAACAAAAGCTTCGGCTCATTCAACGAGTTCAAGGAGGAGTTTGAAAAAGCAGCAGCCACCAGATTCGGTTCAGGATGGGCTTGGCTGATTGTAGACGGCTCTGGCAACTTGAAAGTGACTTCTACGCCAAACCAGGACAACCCGGTAATGGACATTGCCGATGACAAAGGTACCCCAATCTTCGGTATTGACGTGTGGGAGCACGCCTACTACTTAAAATATCAGAACAAGCGTCCTGATTATATCAGCGCTTTCTGGAATGTGGTAAACTGGGAAGAAGTAAACAATAGATTTCAAGAGGCAAAATAAGCCAAACCTTAGATTGAAAATAGATCCCCTGATGCGCAAGTGTCAGGGGATTTTTTTTGACTACCTTTGCGCTTCGTTTTCAAAAGTTGTACGTCCAGCGAACAATAAAAGTGTTCGGAATTGATACAGCGGATTTTCTCCCCAGTCCGAAAAAATGCCCTGTAAGGCCTTTATGCGGTGTTTTAAAGTCTTGGCATTTCTTTTTCATTTGGAGTGGTACGAGCATTTGAAATAATATACATACACATGAAACTTTCTTACCAGATTTTTGCCTTTGTTTTCTTATTCCTTTTGGGCTCAAGCCACGTGGTGGCCAAAGAAAACAGCCAGCTAACCGGCCAGGTTAAAGACTCCCAAGGTGAAGTGCTGCCATTTGCCAATGTTGCACTTTTAGAAGCCTCCTCAGAAAAGCTAGTCACCGGAGCAGTTTCCGACGAGGATGGCCGATTTTCGATTTCAACTTCCCAGTCCGGGAAATTTATATTGAAAGTTTCCTCTATAGGTTTCGAGACATTTTTTACTGAGCCTTTCGAAATCAATGGCGGTGATAAAATTGAGTTTGGCACCATCCAGGTTGAGGAGGAAATGTCTTCTCTTGGCGAGGTGGAAGTGCGGGCCGCGCGTCCGGAAGTCACTATTGAGGCGGACAAGACCACCATCAATATCGAAGGTACCGTAATGGCAGAGGGAAACACCGCCCTTGACGTGGTGGGCCGCTCCCCAGGGGTATTTGTGGACCAAGAAGGTAACATCAACCTAAACGGCCGTCCGGGCGTCACCGTGATGATCAATGACCGCCAAACTTATATGTCCGCTCAGGACTTGGCCAACTTCCTTAGGGCCATGCCTGCCGAAAACATCAAAAGCATAGAAGTCATCAACAACCCATCTTCCCGATTTGATGCCGAGGGAGCCGCTGGCGTGATCAATATCAAGCTGAAGAAGAACAACCTTGATGGCGTGTTTGGCAATGTACAGGCTGGAAATCAATATAACGGTATGTATGCCCCGTTTGGCGGAGCTACTATCAATGTTAAAAAAGGAAAGTGGACCACCAACACCAGTTTTAACTATAGCGAATACAATATACTTAATGAGCTTGAAATAAACCGAAACTTCCCACTGGAAGATGGGGTGTCCAACTTTTTTCAGGATACCGATATGACCATGAAGCGGCAGAATTATTTCTTCAACGGTGGAGCCGATTACGAAATCAGCAAAAACCACAGTGTGGGGGTCAACATTCAAGCTTCCGAAAACCGTGGTGGTGAAACCAGTGAGTCCTTGACCGAAATCACCAACCCAGGGGCACCGATGAGCTTCATCGGATCCCAAAACGACAACCGTTCCGATAACCAGCGCCTTTTTGCAAACCTGCATTATGTAGGCCAATTGGATTCGGTAGGCACCAAACTGACCTCGGATATCGACTATACTAAAATGAATGCTTCCAGCGAGGGGATCTTGTCCAACCGATACTGGACAGGTGAAGATGAAAGTCTTTTCAACAGGGACCGTATTCAGACCTTAAATGACATGCAATACCATATCCTGACGGCCAAGGTGGATTTTATCAAGCCGATTGGTGAAAAGGGTAACATGTTTGAAACTGGGCTGAAGGGTAGCTGGGTGAGATCCGACAACGATTTGAGACTGAGCAGAAGTGTGGAAGAGGAGCCTTTCATGCCGGATCCCAATAGCAACCAATTTCTTTATAAAGAGCAGGTTTTGGCAGGTTATGCTTCCTATAAAGGCGGAATTTCCCCTAAGATCAACTACCAGGCTGGCTTAAGGGGTGAATATTCCGACATTGAGGGTAATTCCCTTACCATGGGGCAAATCAATACCCAGAGGTATTTCAGCCTTTTCCCAAGCCTTTTTGTGCAACACAAGGTTAGTGACGATTATCAGATCAATTATAACGTAAATAGAAGGATAACCAGGCCCAATTACCGCTTGCTGAATCCGTTTGTGTTCTACATCGATCCCTTAACCACCGAGCAGGGTAACCCGCACTTGAGACCGCAGTTTTCAAACAATTTTGAAATGAACCATGTCATCAAGCGTGCCTACCAAGTGTCTCTTTCTTATTCGGAAACCCATGATGTGTTCCAGCAGATTTTCATGCAGGATGAGGCCACTAGGACCACGACTACATATACGGCAAACTTTGACAAGTCGAGAAACTTCAACTTCAGGGGAATCATCCCGGTGGACATCACGCCTTGGTGGAACACCAGCAACATGGTGCAGGTGAGCCACAATGCCTGGACTTCCATGATCGGGGATGCCATGCTGGATGTATCGCAGTTCTCCTACATGGGCCGCACCCAGCACAATATAATGCTGCCAAAAGGGTTCAAACTTGAATTGGTGGGGATGTACCTAGGGCCACAGCTGTACGGGCAGGCCAGAATAGATGGTTTTGGCTGGGTGGATGCCGGGATTTCCAAGTCGGTAATGAAGGATAAAATGAGCATTACCTTAAACGGATCGGATATCTTCCGTACACAAATAATCCGTGCTGATGTGCAGTTTGACCAAATGGATACCCAGTTCCAACAGTACCGCAGCAACCAGAGCGTGAGGCTCACACTGAGATATAAATTTGCCCAAGGTGAAAGCTTCCGGGTATCCAACCGCAGCGGAAGCAAGGAGGAAAGGGATAGGCTTGGAGAGTAGAAATCCTAATGAGAACAGTCCTTTGGACTGTTCTTTTTTTATTGATATTGAGTCGTTTCTGTCTTGAATTATGGTAAATTTGTGGTACGTGAGATTTTTGTAATTTTTATTTCCATTTTTCCAATATGACCGCTTCCATTGCCATAGTAGATGACCACGAACTGTTCCTTTTGGGGATTGCCCAATTAATAGAAAGCAGTATGGATGTTTCCATCGTGTCTACCATGAAAGGGGGTACCGAAGTGAAGCATTTCCTGGACGAAGGCAAATTACCCGATCTGCTGATTATGGATTTCCACATGCCCGACGGGGGCGGGGCCAAATTGTTGTCATTTCTGGATAGGGGATACCCCGAACTCAAAAAACTGGTGATTAGCATGGACACCGATGCGCGCACCATCAAGCTTTGCCAGCAGTTGGGGGCCGATGGTTTCATTTCAAAGGATGCGGTTTTCACCGACCTTAAGGAGGCCATCACTTCTATTTTGGAAGGGGAAACTTACTTCATGATGGATAATGACAACATGGATGAGCTGGAGGTGGTATTGGCTGAAAAATACAAGTTGACCAAAAGGGAAATGCAGATTTTGGATCTGATTCTCAATGAATACCTGACTTCCGAAATTGCCGATAAACTCTGCACAAGTCCTTTGACCATCAAGACCCATCGCAGAAACATTTTCAGAAAGCTGGATGTCAGAAACCTGGCAGGACTGGTTTCTTTAATGAGAAGTATAAAATAGTACTTTTGGAGTATTTCGTAAAGGACAGATTTTCACGATCTTAGTTGGAGATTTAGAAAACCACTGACCACTTTTTCCATGAAGCATTCTTATATGATTCTAGGTGTTGTGCCGATTGTTTTATTGGGAATCTATTTTTTGATACTTTTTATGGCGGGGAAAAATGAATCGAATCAGTCTAAGAGGCTGGAAAACTCTAACCCTATTCCCGGACTTTCCCTGATTACAGCCTCCAACCATAGAAAAGCTTATGCATATGATACTCAGGAAGGCAGGCGGGAAATTGAGGCCAAAAATGGCAGGCTGAAAGAGTTGTCGTTGAATATGCCCCCTGTTTTGGAAATGGTCGGTTCGGTTCACAAATCAGTTTGCAATAGGTATAAGGTACAGTTACAATGGACTCAAGTAGCGGGTGAAAAAGTAGATCTTTATATTGATGGAGAGATCCAGGGGAGCATCAAAAACTCCGGATATTTTTGGTATGAGGAAAAATCCCCGCCGTCGGTATCAAAAACATACCAGCTCTGTCCGGCAGACCAAACCCAATGTTCCAATAAGGTCAGAATTGATTTCTATTGATAGGGTGATTAAACAAGTGGTTTTCAATTGCCCACCTTATGAAATTTAAGGTTTCTAACTCGTCCGTTGGAGACCTTGTATTCCTTAACCTGGTTGTTCACATCACGTGTGAACACTACTTCCCGGAAGAAAAACTTATCCCCTTCAAAGGTATCCTTCTTAATGGGCTTGAGTACAATGTCGCTGTTGCGGGCATGTATGGCCACCAGCTGGTTGTCCACTATGGTCAGCTGGTACTCCGTGGAAAGCTCCTCACTGTAAAATGTCCCGGTAAAGTCCTTTAAAATAACTGATTTGGGATCAAAATCTAAACGGCGGCTGGCCTTCAGCACCTTGTTGGGTTGCTGGATCTCCAGTCGGCTGATTTCATTGTTGCCATCGGCAATAAAACGGATAGTAGCATCCTCGCCTTCCACTTTAAACTCCATCTCCGACAGTGCCCTCAGGTGTGATCGCCCCAATCCGGCTGGGCGGGCATAGATCCCGTTTTTATCTTGGCCGACAGTGAATATTCCCATGTTTTCAAGTTCATACTCCCCCACAAAGCGCTCCAGTTTTTGGTTGTCCATATCTGGATTTTCCTGTTGGGAGGGATTTTCCGCTTGCTTCTGGGCTATGGTTTCTTCCAGGTAAATATCGGTGACCTGCAGGGCTGTTCTTTGGGACACAAAAGAGGCGTCATTGCTGAATACGATGACTGCAAAATCCTCCTCGGGGAATCTGCCTAAATAGGTTCTGAAACCTGCATCAGCCCCACCATGATGGATTTGGAACAGTCCATTGTGCGGATTGACCATCTGCCCCAGTGCCCCGCCAAACTTCTCGCCATTGTTGAGGGTGGCCTCTGTATTCATTTTTTCGATCAGGGCTTTGTCGCCTACTTTTGGGTTCTTGAAATTGAGCACCCAAAGACTCAAGTCTTCCACGGTTGTAAAGAGACTGGTGGCGCCCACGTTGGCATAGCTGAGTACGCTTTTCTTGAAGCCTTCTGGATGAGGCTTGTAGGAGTAGGCACGGTTTTTCACAATCCTTTCATGGTCGTCATAAAAAAGGGTGCTTTTCATACCCAGAGGTTTAAAGATCCGCTCGGCGGTAAACTGGGCAAAGGTTTTCCCCGATACCCGCTCCACCACTTCTGCCAATAGAGTGAAGCCCGTGTTGCAATACACATATTCCTCGCCAGGTTCAAAGTTGAGTTCCTTTTGCTTACTGACCAGCTTCATCACATGTTCTTTCGTAATGACATCATCCATGCGCCACCCGGCCATGGTGAGTAGGTTCCACTGGTCCCTCATGCCACTGGTATGGTTGGCCAAATGGCGCAGGGTGATGGTGTGGCCAAAGTCCGGAACTTCCGGAACGTACTTTCTGATATCGTCATCCAGGTTGATGAGGCCATCCTTTTCCAAAAGCAGGACCGCAAATACGGTGAACTGTTTGGAAATCGAGGCAATATGAAAGACTGTGGAAGGGGTGTTGGGGATTGAATATTCTAGATTGGCGTTTCCATATCCTTTGGAAAGCACGACCTCACCGTTGTGGACTAAGGCTAGGGTAGCTCCCGGGGTGTCGGGTTTGTTCCATTGGGCAAATATGCTATCGATGCGGGCCTCTTTTTGAGAATTAATTTTAGAATTACTTTGCGCTTGGAGATTGGGGATTGCCAAAAAAGCCAATAGAAAAGCAATGATATAGTTAAGCCTTGGGTAATTCATTGGTTAATTGTGGGTTAATCAACTTAATAATACGAAGACTCCGGAAAAAATCATAGTTGTGGCAATCAAATTTTGCGACGAAGGCTGATTACCCCCAACAGTGGCCCCATTGCCAAGGCGGTAAATAGAAGCTTTTCACCCATGATAGGCAACATGAAATTCAGTACCTGAATGCTTACGATGGTGAGGGCAAAACCTATGCAGTTGACTATAGTAAGTGCGGTGCCACGGGTTTCTTGGGGGGCATTTTGCACCACGAGGGTTGAAAATAACGGAGAGTCGGCAGTCACGGCCATTCCCCAAATTAGCAGGAATAGGATAAGCAGGCCTGTGGATTCCCCTGCCAGAATTAAGGGGGAAAAGATACAGCATAATCCTGAAATGGCCAGGGAGGCTGTGGCGATTCTTTTTGCCCCAAATCTCAGGGAGAGCAAACCGCCCAAGGCACAGGAGATTCCGCCCACCGCTATGATCAAGAAGCTGAAAAAGGGAACATCTAGGTTCATGGAATCATGGCTAGCGTTGAAATAGGCAAGCAGCAGGGGCAAGAAGGCCCAAAAGGCATAAAGCTCCCACATATGTCCAAAGTAGCCAAAAGCTGCAGAACGGACATTTGCATTTTTAAATACATTGAGAAAAACTGGGGGGTCAAATTGCTGCCCGGCTTTGCGGTAGGGGCCGTCCGGGACAAAAACCAGGATCAACAGTCCACCCAGCATGGCCAGAAAGGTAGTGGAGTAAACTACATAATGCCAGGGGAGTGGCCCAGTCATGCTTTTCAGGAAATGGGGGAAGGCCGTGCCCAAAACCAATGCGCCTACCAGAAAACCCAAGGACTTTCCAAGGCCTTTATCATAATAATCGGCGGCTATCTTCATGCCCACGGGGTAGATTCCGGCCAAAAAGACGCCGGTCAGAAACCTATATAGCAATAGTTCCCAGTCCTGCAGATTCTCTAGACCAATAGCCCAATTGAATCCTGCTGCCAAGAGGGAGCTGAAGAAAAAAACCTTGGATGGGGAAAACCGATCCGCCACAGTCAGTATGGCAAAAATCAGGGTGCCGGTGATGAACCCAAACTGAACGGCACTGGTAAGGTGGGCAAGAAAGTCAATCGGAAGCCCGTGCTCAGCAATAAGGTCCGGCAACACCGCATTGCCGGCAAACCATAGGGAAGTGCAAAGGAATTGTGAAAGGACAATGATGGGGAGAATGTGCTTCATTGAAAGCAAAAAAACTTATTCCGATAGCAGGGATTCATAAGGGATGTTTAATTTATGATGCAAGTTTTTTATCATTGTCAAGGATAGTTTTCTTTTGCCTTTGAATAATTCAGAAACTCGACTTTTATACCCTAAAATATCTGCCAAATCTTTATTGTCCATACCCAGTTGTTCCATTCTAAATTTAATTGCGTCTAAGGGGTTTGGAGGATCAATGGGATAAAACTCCTCCTCATACTTTTCGATCAGTAAGACCAACAGCTCTGCTTCATCACCTTCTGGAGTATTCGCAGGGGCATGGAAGATTTCCTCAAGCCTGCTTAGGGCCATTTGATACTCTTCTTCGTTTTTTAAAACCTTGACAATCATTTTTTTTATATTGTTTGGGCATCTAATTTATCGTAATCTTTATGGGTACCAATAAATCTGATGAAGACCCATTGGCGCATAAAGTTTATTTCCACAATTAACCTATATCGGTTACCGCAGATATTGAATACAACCCTTCCTCCTTTCAGAATACTAGCTTTCGTATAATCCTGCTTAATATCAGCCGGGCTTTCCCATGTTGCTTTAGAGACTTCCTTAAACCAGCTTTTTAGCTGACTTTCGGTTTCTGGATTTTTTAGCCAAAATTCTTTAAGTGGTTTTTTTGAAATTACTCTCATCTAAAACAATAAAAATAAAACAAAAGTTACCAAAACGGTAATTAAAAAAAGTAAAGCCCAATAAAAACGGGCTTTAGCTTATTGGAAATGATAAAGAAAAACCAAGTTTGCCGTGAATGCGGGCTTTCTTTGGCCTTTGATCTCCAGCTTTACCTTCATTTCTGTTTTGATCGTGCCCCGAAGGTTGGTGATATTGGCCAAGGTGGCGTTTAGCCTTACCTCATCGCCAACCAAAACGGGTTGGGCAAAACGCAGGCTTTCGATTCCGTAGTTGACCATCATTTTGAGATTGTTCACCTTGACGATCTGCTCCCAAAGGAAGGGAACGATGGAAAGGGTGAGGTATCCATGGGCAATCGGACCGCCGAATGCGCCTTCTGCCTTTGCTTTTTCAGGATCGGTGTGGATCCACTGGTGGTCCATAGTAGCATCCGCAAAAAGGTTTACCTGCTCCTGGGTGATGGTGTGATAGGCAGATACACCCAGCTCCTTACCCACATGCTGTTCGAACTCCTCGAAACTATTTATGATCAATTGGCTCATGTCTATTGTTATTTAAGGCCATGAAGATATTAAAAAGGCTTGGTATGAAAAAGAATTTTGATAAGCCATTCTCACTTGAGGTCGCATTTTGCGACCTCAAGGCAATCCATTCCTTAATCGTCAACTGAAACATAAAGTCGGGAGGAAACCTGCTCGACGTGGCGATTTTGGCTTCAATTGCTGATTTATCTAAAATCATCTTCTTCATCCTCATCGTTTGGCCCCATGTCAAACATGCTGCTGAACAAATCCTTGAACTGCATGCCGGTCTCTAGCAGCTTTTTGCTCAACTGACTGTATTCGGCCAGCCCATGGAGGGCAAACTCCATAAAGAATTCTTTCTCCTTTTCGGAGAGTTTCTTGATATTTTGGGTGACGATCTCTTCCAAGCCTGGAACTTGATGTAGGGCATTTTTATAGTCCTTATCGGATTGGGAAGCGAGAATGTCAATTTCCTTTCCTTCACCAAACCAAGCCAAGGGTAGTACATAAGGGTTGCTTTCTTTTTCCTTTCTTTTCTGGTCAGGGCTGGGGAAATAGTCCGTAAACAAAGTCCTGATTGCTTTGCCGATGAGACTGTAGGCTACAAGTCCAGCTCCTTCCTGCTCGCCTTCATAGACCAATTCCACTTTCCCGGTAATTGCGGGGACGATGCCAATTAGGTCGGCCACCCTGACTACGGTTTTTTCCTCACCGTTTTTATACAGCCTTCGTTCCGCGGCCGAAATCAGGTTTTCATAGGCTGAAATGGTCAAGCGAGCAGATACACCACTTTTTTCATCCACATATTCGCTCTTTCTGGCTTCAATGGCCACCTGCTCAATCAGGTCCTTCATTAGCTCGGGCACATGGATCCTTTCCAATGGCTTTCCGGCAAGTTTGGCCTCTTGGGCCGTGATATGCTTCCCGATCTCAATGGATTTAGGATAATGGGTAATGATCTGGCTTTCGATCCGGTCTTTCAGTGGCGTTACGATGCTGCCCCTGTTGGTATAATCCTCCGGGTTGGCCGTGAAGACAAACTGGATGTCCAGCGGAAGCCTTAATTTGAAGCCACGGATCTGGATATCTCCTTCCTGCAGAATGTTGAAAAGGGCCACCTGAATCCTGGCCTGCAGGTCGGGGAGCTCGTTGATCACGAAAATGCTGCGGTGGGAGCGGGGTACCAGCCCGTAATGGATCACCCTTTCGTCATTGTATGAAAGTTTCATGGTAGCAGCCTTGATAGGGTCCACATCCCCGATCAGATCAGCCACCGACACATCCGGAGTGGCCAGCTTTTCGGTATAGCGGTCTTTCCGGTGCCACCAGTCGATGGGAGTCTTGTCCCCTTTTTCTTCAATCAGCTGTTTGGCAAAGCTGGAAAGAGGCGCCAAGGGATCGTCGTTGAGTTCAGATCCCTGCACTACGGGCACATATTCGTCCAGCAGGTAGGTCATCATCCTGGCGATCCGGGTTTTTGCTTGGCCTCTCAGCCCTAGAAAATTGATGTTGTGCCTGGAGAGGATGGCCCTTTCTATATCCGGGATCACGGTGTCCTCGTAGCCCCAGATGCCCTCAAATACATTTTTTCCCTCCTTGATGTTTTGGATGAGGTTGGAGCGGAGTTCTTCTTTAATGCTGCGGGATTGGTATCCGGAGGCTTTCAATTCCCCCAGTGTTTTTATTTTCAATAGGTCCTTACCGGTAAGGTTTTGATACTCCATGTTAAAAACGTTTGGTTCGGTTTCGTTTAAAATCTTCAAAAATCAGGTTGCCAAGGCCTTTCAGGTCGCTATAGTAGGCGTTTCCGTTGTTGGCTTTGGTAAACTCCCTGACAAATTCTTTCAAATAAGGGTCCGAGGCGATCATAAAGGTGGTCACCGGGATCTGGTTTTTGCGGCACTGGGTGGCCAGCTTCAGGGTTTCGTTCAAGATTTTGCTGTCTATCCCAAAGCTGTTTTTGTAATACTTGATGCCGACTTTCAGACAAGTGGGCTTGCCGTCGGTGATCATGAAAATCTGCTTGTTGGGGTTTTTTCGCCTGCGCAACAGGTCCATGGCAAGCTCCAGCCCTGCCACGGTATTGGTATGGTAAGGGCCCACCTGCAGGTAGGGCAGATCTTTGATCTGGATCTGCCAGGCATCGTTGCCAAACACGATGATGTCCAGGGTGTCTTTGGGGTAGCGGGTCTTGATGAGCTCGGCCAGGGCCATGGCCACTTTTTTGGCCGGGGTGATGCGGTCTTCCCCATACAGAATCATGGAATGGGAAATGTCAATCATCAGCACCGTGGAGGTCTGGGATTTGTACTCGTTTTCCACCACCTCCAAGTCATCCTCAGTAAGCAGGTAATCGCCTGAAAGACCATGGTTGGCCTGGGCGTTTCTCAGCGAATCGGTCAGGGCGATCTGGTCCAGGTTGTCCCCAAACTGAAATGCCCGCCTGTCGGTGCCCCTTTCCTCCCCCTGGCCCGAATGGGTGGTCTTGTGCTGTCCCGACTTGCCGCGTTTGAACTTGCCGAAAATTTCCTCAAGCGCATTTTTGCGAATTTGTTGCTCCGACTTACCTGTGATTTTGATTTCCCCTTTTTGGTTTTCCTCGGTGAGGTAGCCTTTTTCCTTCAGATCCTCTATAAAATTCCCGATCCCGTAGCCGGGATTGGTCATGTTGTATCTTTTGTCCAAATTGCTGAGCCAGTTCAGTGCCTCGGCCACATCGCCCCCGGTCATGGTGACCAGCTGCAGGAAGAGGTTGAGCAGGTTTTCAAAGGTGCTCTTGGCCGGGTCCTGCTGTGGCACAAACTTGGTAAACTTAAATCCTTTCATACTTCCGCTCCTGATTTGGATTGATAACAATAAATCTGGGTGGGAGGTTTAATGGCAAAAGGAAGCTTAACAAAAAGAAACCATGAAAACCAACAAACGCATAAAGGTAATAGGCAAAGTGCAGGGTGTCTTTTTCAGAAAGAGCACCCAGGAAAAAGCCAGGGAGCTGGATGTTTCCGGTTGGGTGAAAAACGAGCCAGACGGGTCGGTACTGGCCGAACTGGAGGGCCACAGGCACGCGGTGATGGCCATGGAGGCCTGGCTCAAGCAGGGACCTGAAAAGGCAGAGGTCGATAACCTCATCATTCAGGATGGCGAAGAACAGGGTCATACCTCGTTTGAAATCATCCGATAATGTCGTTTATTTGGCCGTAAATTCATTTATTCCATGGCATCAAAATATATTCACGGCTACCAGGAAGTAGAGCAGGAGCGACTTGTGGAGCAGGCAAAGGTGATAGAAAACCAGATTTTCGACTTTATCGACTTTTCCCAGGTGAACAGGCTTCTCGAAATAGGCAGCGGGGTAGGAGCGCAGACCGAAATTTTGCTGAAAAGATTTCCCCACCTCTCCATCACGGGCGTGGAGTATGAAAGCAAGCAGATCGAAAAGGCCTACAAAAACCTGGAAAAGCACGGATTTGATACCGACAAAGTGGAGTTTATCCATCAGGATGCCACCCAACTTAGTTTGGAGAAGGAGTTTGACGGAGCTTTCATTTGCTGGGTACTGGAGCATGTGCAAAATCCCCAGGCAATATTGACCAGCATGAAGCCTTGCCTGAGGGACGGGGCCATGGTGGTGGTAACGGAGGTTTTTAACAGCACATTTTATACTTACCCGGAAAGAAAAGAAATCCAGGATTATTGGAAAATCTACAACGATTACCAAATCAGCATAGGAGGGGACCCTGAAGTCGGGGCCAAGTTGGGAAGCATGCTTTCCGATGCCGGATATAAAGGCATACAACTCCGAAGCGGAGGGTTTCATTTGGACAAAAGGGAAGCAGATCAAAAAAGAAAGGTGTTTTCCTATTGGAAAAACCTCATGAGCAGCGGCGCGCCAAACCTGATGGAGGAAAACCTGATCACGGAAAAAGAGGTGATCGCCATGCAACAGGCTATGGATGAACTCAGGGAACAGGAGGATTCCATATTCTTTTACAGGTTCATACAGGCCACGGCTTTCAAATAATGAAATTGATCAAGTGGTTGTTGCGGCTGATGAGCCGGTTACTGTTTTGGTTTTTGGTGCTGAGCGTAGGGGGTGTGGTACTTTTTAAATTTGTGCCCGTACCGGTGACCCCGCTCATGCTGATCCGCATGCTGGAGGACTACAACGATGAAAACAGGCAGGTAAAGTTCAGCTATAACTGGAAGCCTCTTTCAGAAATCTGCCCTGAGCTGCCCCTTGCCGTAGTGGCTGCAGAGGACCAGAAGTTCCTTACCCATTCCGGATTTGACAGGGAGGCCATCGAGAAGGCTTTTGAAAGCAACAAGTCGGGAAAACGTATCAGGGGTGGAAGCAGCATTTCCCAGCAGACGGCCAAAAACGTATTTTTATGGCCGGAGAGAAGCTATCTTCGAAAGGGATTGGAGGCTTATTTCACGGTTTTGATTGAATTTATCTGGGGAAAGAAACGGATATTGGAAGTGTATGTGAATGTCATCGAAATGGGGCCGGGGATATATGGGGCAGAGGCCGCAGCGAAGGAATATTTTCGCAAACCGGCGGCACAACTCAGCAGACAGGAAGCTGCATTAATAGCAGCGGTCTTGCCAAACCCCAGACGATGGAATCCCTCGAAACCTACCAGTTATAACCGCCAGCGTCAGCAGTGGATACTGAGGCAGATGAATAATCTGGGGGAGCTGAGGTATGAGTATGATTATAAATAATTGTAGAAAGACCAGTGAATGAAATGTCATAGCTGCAAAACGATTGATATACTAGCCTTTAATTTCTCTAATACATCTTCATTAACTGCACCTATTTTTCTTATAAGTCTAGATTGGGAAACAGATCTAATTTGAAAGCAATCAGCTGTGGATATTTTACTCAAAGAGTTAAGTTGATTGGGAATAATTTTAACCATCCAGGGAGCTGAAGAATATCTCTCCTTCCAATCAGTAATTGGGACTATGATTTTTAATGGTAATTTTCCTAGATCATCATTACTGATAATTATGCAAGGCCTGGTTTTCTTAATTTCAGCTCCTATTGTGGGGTCAAGGTTGATTAAATAAATATCACCTCGGTTCATAAAATTCCTCAGTATCTAAGGCTGTAAAAGCAGTTAATTCAGGGTCATGGGAATAATCCTCATATAAAAGGTTAGCAGCCTTTTTCAATTTAGAAGAAATTTCCTCTTTCCGAATTGCAGAAAGTGTCTTTTCTATGATGAAAAGCCTTTCTTCTTTCGGGAGTTTGCTGATTTCTTTGATTAATTCCTTGGTACCCATCGTATTAAATTACCCAATAATTTTTAAAAAAAGAAACTTACATTTTTTTTATGGGAGATTTTAAACCATCCTCGCCGTTTCCACCTGATCAATAATATCCTCATAGTCGAGTTTATCCCAGTTTTGGGTGATCAATGGATCAGCCATCACTTTGTTCATGATGCGGTCCTGGATTTTTCCCTGGGCATAAGCCTCGGAATATGGGATATCCGAAAACGTCACCATGGTATAAAGCGGAATCCACTCCTTCGGATACAGCTCATGGAGTCTGGCTTCGATTTTTTTCCGGATCAGGAATTTCGGATCGGATACCGCATCCCGCATTTCAATGAAATTTTCCAAAGCTAACTGGCTGATGGCATCCGTGTCAGGCTTTCTCATTTTCTGGAACTTCTCGAAAATCAGTTCCCAAGAAGTGGTGCCGTACTTTTCGATTAACCCATCCAATACATAGCAGTCCTCAAAACCGCAGTTCATACCTTGGCCATAGAAAGGCACCATGGCGTGGCTGGCGTCTCCGATCAGCAAACACTGGTTCTTGACCCAAGGGTAGCAATTGATGGTAATAAGTGCCGAAGTCGGATTTTTGAAGAAATCCTCCCCCAGCGTTGGCATCATGTTGTAGGCGTCGTTGAAATACGTCTTGAAAACGCTTTCAACATCCTTTTTGTCATGGATTTTATCAAAGCAAACCTTTGTTCCTTCAAAAGGAAGGAATAGTGTGCAGGTAAATGATTTGTCGGGATTGGGAAGTGCGATGAGCATAAATTTGCCCCTCGGCCAAATATGGAGCGCATTTGGGTCCATGGCAAACTCACCCTCGGCAGTCGGTGGAATGCTCAGTTCCTTGTAGCCATGGGAAATGTAATGCTGGCTAAAGTCGAACCTTTCCTGCTTCTGCATGGAACTTCTCAAAGCAGAATAAGCTCCATCAGCGCCGATGATCACATTGGCCTGATGTTTCTTGGCCTCCCATTTGGGCAGGGAAAACTTGATCTGCTTTTTGTAAATGTTGACATCCTCGCATTTGTGCTCAAAGTTTAGCTGGACCCCAACTTTTTCGGCCTCATCCACCAAGATTTGGTTGAACTTGCCCCTGGAGATGGAATAGATGGCCTCCCCGTCCTTTCCGTACTGCTGGAAAGTGGTGTTGCCATGCTCATCGTGGATGCGGCGGCCATACATGGGAATGGCCAAATCCTTGATCTTGTCTTTCAGACCGACCTTTTCCAGGGCTTTCCAGCCCCTGTCGCTCAATGCCATGTTGATGGATCTGCCCTCTTCTTTATAAAGCTGGTGACGGCGGTCCTCTCTTTTTTCAAAGATAGATACGTCCAAACCTCTTTTTCTTAAGAATATGCCCAGTAACGAGCCGATCAATCCCGCACCTAAGATGCTAATATTGTTATTTTCCATTCAATCTCCTCTTTCTATCGCTTTAAGCGAATTTCTTCAATGCTAGTTCCAGTCTTTGAGCGAATTTGTATACGTCCTCAAAGCTGTTGTACAGCGGGGCAGGGGCTATGCGTATCACGTTGGGATGCCTCCAGTCGCCGACTATTCCATGGGCATACAGCTCGTCAAAGACAGCCTTTCCGCCTTTATGAACCAGCAAAGATAACTGACAGCCTCTTTCTTTCGGGCTTTTTGGTGTTATTATTTCCAAAATGCCGCTGTCCCCGCTGATACTTTCGATTAAGAACTCCAGGTATCCTGTCAATAGTTCACTTTTCTGTCTTAGCTTCTCCATTCCGGCTTCCTCAAAGATATCCAGTGAGGCCTGGTGGGCTGCCAGTGCCAGCACGTTGGTGTTGGAAAGCTGCCACCCATCTGCCCCGTACATGGGCTTGAAGCCTTTTTCCATCTTGAAGCGCTCCTCCTCATCGTGACCCCACCATCCGGCAAACCTTGGCAGGTCGGGATTGTTTGCGTGGCGCTCATTGACAAAAATCCCCGAGATGTTGCCCGGACCGGAATTCATGTATTTGTAGCTGCACCATGTGGCAAAGTCCACGTCCCAATCATGCAGCTTTAGCGGGATGTTTCCAGCCGCATGGGCAAGGTCAAAACCCACCTGGGCTCCTGCTGCATGCCCTGCTTCGGTGATTTTCCTTATGTCAAAAACCTGCCCGGTGTAATATTGCAACCCGGCCATCATCACCAAAGCCAGTTCATTTTTATTCTCCTCAATTGCACTAAGGATGTCCTCAGTCCTAAGGGTATGCTCCCCTTCGCGGGGGCTGATTTCAATAATGGCCTCTTCGGGCTTATACCCATGGAATTTCACCTGGGTTTCCAGCATGTAGATATCCGATGGAAAAGATCCCGCTTCAGTCAGCACCTTGAATTTCTTGTGGGTGGGCTGGTAGAAGCTTACCATCAAAAAGTGGAGGTTGCTGCTCAGGTTGTTCATGGCCACTACCTCATGCTCCTTTGTCCCCAGGATGTTGGCCAGCATGGGTTTGGATTTCTTGCGGATGCTGTACCAAGGGGACTCCCCGTGAAAATGGCCATCCACGGCCATTCTGGCCCAACGGTCCATTTCCTCCTGAATATAGCTGATGGCGGATTTGGGCTGTAGGCCCAGAGAGTTGCCGCAGAAATAGATGGCCTGCTGTCCGTTTACCTCCGGAAATAAGAATTTGTCACGGAAGGACCTTAGCGGGTCCTTTTCGTCCATTTCCTTGGCAAAAGCTTCGGTGTTTTGGTATTGCATGATTGATGGTTTTTTAGGGTTATTTCTTGAGTTGCTCCCCACAGTTGGAGCAGGTAGTAAGTTCCGGATTTGACCAGAACCTTTCCATGATGGGTGGAAGCTGATTTACGATGTCGGTGATTTCGGCATATTCCTCGTAAAGTTTGTGGCCGCAGTTTTCGCAGTGCCAGATGAACCCGTCGAGTTCGCCGGGCCTTCGGTAGCGTTCAAAAACCAATCCTACGGTATTGGCCGGCCGGCGGGGGCTGTGGGGTACTTTTCCCGGAAGCAAGAACATCTCACCCTCTTTGATGATGATGTCCCTGGGCTCGCCCTCATCAATGACCTTCAGGGTGATGTCCCCTTCGATTTGGTAGAATACCTCCTCGCCTTCGTTGTAGTGGTAGTCTTTTCGGGAATTTGGCCCACCTACCACCATGACGATAAAGTCTTTGTTGTCATGAAAAACCTGCCGGTTGCCCACGGGTGGTTTGAGCAGGTGGCGATGGTCGTCTATCCATTTTTGGAAATTGATGGGCTGGGGTAATGCCATGGTTTGGATTCTTTTTTGCTTTGAAATCAAACAATAAATGTATAAAATTTCTCTCAGTTTTTGCCTTAATTTGTTATCAGACTAAAATCCCTCAAAATGAGCTACCCTATAATTGACACCCACTGTGACCTGCTTTCCTACTTGGCCAAAGTGCCAAATGCCGATCCCCAGAGCAGGGATATTGCCTGCGGAATTCCCTTTCTCAAGGAGGGAAACGTGAAGCTGCAGGTCATGGCCATCTACACGGACGTGGCGCCTGGGAGCATGGAGGTAGCCACCAAGCAGGTGGGCAAGTTCAAGGCTATGCTCAATATGCATCAGGATGACGTTTGCCTGGCGGACAGGGACTTTTTGGCCTCCCTAGGGAATGAGTCGAAAATTGGGGCCGTTTGCGCCATTGAAAATGCTGCTGGGCTGGGAGATGAAAATGCCGATTGGACGGCCATTTATACCCAATTGGACAATATCATAGCCAATACCGGCCGACTGGCCTATATTTCCCTTACCCACCATACCGAAAACCGCTTTGGCGGGGGGAATTATACCGAAGTGGGGCTGAAAGACGACGGCAGAAGGTTGCTTGATTATATTTCCGGCAAGCAGATCGCCATTGACCTTTCCCATACCTCAGATTGGTTGGCTCAAGGGATTTTGGAACACATTACCGTCAAGCAGCTGGACGTGCCGGTAATTGCCAGCCATTCAAATTTCAGGGCCATCTGGGACCACAGAAGAAATTTAACGGATGAATTTGCCAAGGAAATCATTCATAGGAAAGGGATTATAGGGGTAAATTTTTTGAGGGCATTTTTGGACAATGCCGTTCCCGAGCGGATTTTTGACCACATCAAGCACGGGTTTGCCATTGGGGCAGAAGACTGCATCTGCTTCGGTGCGGACTTCTTTTACACCAAAGATTTCCCCGACAAGAGCAGGCATCCATTCTATTACCCGCTGGTGGAAGATGCCTCCAAATACCCATCTGTCCTGGAAAGCTTAAAGAGTGATCTAAGCGGTGAACAGCTTGAAAAACTGGCCTATAAAAATGCCCAGAGGTTCTTTAAATCAGTTTGGAAATAAGATGCATAGTCCACAGTCGATGGTCGACTGTGGACCATGATCAACCATCAACCAACACTACCATGTCATCACATCATTTTGTAAAGGAAAATCAGGAGCCGGCATTGGTCATACTTGGCCTTGAAGGTTTGGATTATGATACTATAGCGCCATTGTTGGAGTGGGTGCCTACTGTGGCGGTTACGGAAGAAACCGTCGAAAAGGTCATTTCTTTGGGGATAAAAATAGATCTCATTTTAGCCTCTATAGGATTTCAAAAGGAAAACATCCATCTGCTTGAAGAGCAGTACCCGGTAAGGTTTATGACTGCCAAAGAAGGCAAGTATCTGGAAGAAGGCCTACAATACCTGGTCGCTTCCAAGCATTCTGCGGTGAACATCTTGGGGTATGACCACCTGAAGGTTTTTAGTCTCTTGGACAAACTGGAGTTTTTGAATATCGTGATCTGGGATGGGCCTATGCGGTATTTTCCGGTGAAGGGAGGAAGGTTAAAGAAATACTTTTCAACCGGCTCGCTGCAGCTTCATGCTGCTGAGGATTCCTTTGTGGAGATGGTAAATGCTGAGGGCAGCGAACTGATTCAGATCAAGCATGCCACCTTCGTCGAAGTGGAGGAGGGCATGGTGGAGTTGAAAGCCAAGGACCTGTTTTGGGTTGGGGAACTTCAGGGCGTACAACCGTAGACAATCCTGTCTTTTCCATTGAGGTCTTGATAGATACTTACCTTCTCATAGCCTAACGCTCCCATCAATTCCTTGGTCTCCTGACCAAAAGCCTCATTGATCTCAAAATAAAGAGTTCCCCCCGGCTTTAAGACTTTCAAGCCTTTTTCGGCTATTGTTCTGTAAAAAATCAGTGGGTCTTCATCGCTTACAAACAGGGCCAGGTGCGGTTCGTGGGATAAAACGTTAGCCTGCATCTGGGCTTTTTCAAGTTCCCGGACATAGGGAGGATTGCTCACCAGGATGTCCAGATCGGGATAGGGGATGTCGGCCGATAAAATATCCGCTTGGTGAAAATCAACCGCGGCATCTAGCAGCATTGCATTTTCCATGGCAACTTTCAGCGCCTCATGGCTCACATCGAGACCAAATACTTTAGCCTCTGGGATTTCCAAGGCCAGGGTGATGGGAATGCAGCCGGTTCCGGTGCCTATGTCCAGGATCTTTGGAGCCGGTAGGCGGTTTTCCTTCAGGATCAGGTGTACCAGTTCCTCCGTTTCATTTCTTGGGATCAGCACGGCTGGTGTGACCTTAAATTCCCGACCGTAGAAAGGGGCCTTTCCGAGAATGTACTGGATGGGAACTTCCTGCTTCACTTTTTGCAAGGCTTCCAAAAAGGAGGCTTTATCATCTTGTATGGATTTGTCCTGCAAAACTTCCATTCTCCTGAAATTGAAAAAGTGTTCAAACAGCCAAAAAACAAGGCTTTCCGCCTCCTGTTTGGGATAGGTGGAGGAAAGTTCGGTAACTGATTCTAGGAAGAGTTCTTTGGAGGATGGCACAGCTCTTTGTTGGATTTGTTCGCAAATTTACTTAAACAATTGTGCTTTCAATAAAAGAATTTTTTTGTAACTTATTTGTGTTATAGCTTTATATACGATGATGTGAACATGAAATTAACGCTATCCATAAAAAAGTCAGTGATTGAGGGAGCGGAAAAATATGCTTCTGAGAAGGGTATTAACCTTTCAGAAATCGTGGAAACCTATTTGGTTAAATTAGCCAAAAATCAGGAACATAAGCCTTCTTCTCAAAAAGGGATAAGGTCTTTAAAAGGGATACTTAAAAATAGTGAGGATGTGGACTACAAGAAAACCATAGAAGAGGAAATTTTCAAAAAACATGGATAATATTTTTTTGGATACAGATGTTATTCTGGATTTTTTGTTAAATAGGGAGCCTTTTTCGAACTATATGGATCAGCTTTTTATCTTGTCCGAAAAGGGCAATGTCAATTTTTATGCTTCTTCATTAAGTTTCAATAATATTTATTATATATCCAGAAAGACATTAGGGCATAAAAAGGCAGTAAAGATTTTACAAGAATTGATTGATACCATTCATGTTCTTAATGTTGGTAAGGAGGAAATTAAGAAAGCTTTAGATGGAGATTTTGCTGACTTTGAAGAAGGTCTTCAAGAGGCAGCTGCTCTAAATGTTTTTGATTTAAAAGCCATTTTAACTAGAAATAAAAAGGATTTTAAAAACTCTGTTTTTAAGATATTAAGTCCTGAAGAGTATTTGGGGCTCAATGAATAGGATCTTTTATTTCTTTATTTCCCCTATTAATCCAAAAATAAAACCCCACTGCCCCGATCGCATACATCAGCACATCCCACCAGTCCCTGGTATATACTTCGGACCGCATCGGGAGAATGACTTCGAAGATCAGACTGAAATACAGTACAGCCACTGCTATTTGGGTTTTGGTGAAAACGAACTTGGCCTTTAATGAATGAAACCAGCGGAAAGCCTGCAGTGTGAGTCCCAGCACCACCGGCATGGCCAAAAGATCATCCAAATAAGCATGCACATACGGGATAAATATTCCCTGCACTTTTTCCAAGTATTGGTTTACCCAAAACAGGATGCAGCAGACAATGAAAAAAGGGTTTTTAAATACGCTCATCAGCCGGGCAAAGCGGCAATCAGCCAAGCAATAAAGGAAAGGATGGACATGTAGATGATGTAGAAGGTATTGCCGACTTTCTTCCAGAATTTGACAAAGTCACTGTCATCTTCGCGAATATAAAAAATCCAGCTTTCAGCGCGCTCCTGAGCCTTCTGGCGATCCCTGTTTCTGTGCTCAAGGTCTTCTCCACCCAGTGGCTTGCCGCAGTGATCACAGGGGTCTTCCAGTTTTTGGTTCCAATCGGACCATTTTCCGCAGTGTGGACATCTTTTTTCTCCCATATCACAAAATTAACCTTTTCTTTTAAACCATACCCTGAAGCAAGAAATATACCCGATAGGTTTCTTATCCTTTCAAATTGAACCATAAGCCCATATGAAATGATTATCTTTGTGGATTAAAATTTAAAAATATATATGAAACTTCACTCCAACACGGTTTACGGTGTGGTAAATGCCCTTGATGAGATCTTCTTCAACAACAAATATGCGGATAAAGTCATTGAAAAAACCCTAAAGTCCAATCCCAAGTGGGGGGCAAGGGACAGGGGATTCATTGCCGAAAGCGTATATGAGATGGTCCGCTGGTGGAGGCTAATCAATGAGGTGAGCCCATCAGATGATATTTTTCATCTTTTCGCTACCTACTGGCTCATGCAGGGCAACACCTTGCCACCATGGAGGGAGTTTGAAGGAGTGGATGCCTCCAGAATAAAATATAATTACGACACTATCCGCGAAAGGGCCATCCTGCAGTCCATTCCAGACTGGATGGATGAGATGGGCGAAAACCTGCTCGGGGATAAATGGGATGAGGAACTCGATACCCTCAACCAGCAAGCCCAAGTGGTGATCCGTGCCAACTCCCTTAAGACCACCAAGGAGGATCTGATGAACCGACTTGGGGAAGACGGGGTGGAAACCTATGCTCCAAAAGGCTACCGTGACGCTCTCGTGTTGGCCAAAAGGCAAAATATTTTTAGACACCCTGCTTTCAAAGAAGGGCTTTTCGAAGTGCAGGATGCCTCTTCCCAGTTGGTAGCCTCTGCTTTGGAGGTGGAGCCGGGCATGCGGGTGATTGATGCCTGCGCGGGTGCGGGGGGCAAATCCCTTCATCTGGCCGCGCTCATGGAAAATAAGGGCAGGATCCTTTCCATGGATATTGAGGAGTGGAAACTGAAAAACACCAAGCTGAGGGCCAGAAGGGCTGGAGTAAGCATCATAGAGCCAAGAGTCATAGAAAGCAACAAAACCATCAAGCGATTGGCGGAGTCTGCAGACAGGTTGCTTTTGGATGTGCCTTGCTCAGGTTTGGGGGTGTTGAAGCGTAATCCGGACACCAAATGGAAACTCACCCCTGAGTCTATTTCCAAGGTTCAGGAAGTGCAGCAGGAGATCATCCAGGATTATTCCAGTATGCTCAAGCCTGGGGGAATGATGGTCTATGCCACCTGCAGCATCCTCCCTACCGAAAACCAGCTGCAAGTGGAGAAATTCCTCAACAGTGAAAAAGGAAAAGGCTTCGAGTTGATTAGCGATGAGAAGGTTTTGGCCCATGAGAGTGGATTTGATGGGTTTTATATAGCTAGGTTGAAGAAAAAGTGATTGTACTAAGTACAATGTACTAGGTACTAAGTATAGTGGTTCAGGCCAAGTTGAGGCACAGAATTAAGCGTTGAAAAATGGACTGTATCTTAGTACTTTGTACCTTGTACATAGTACAATAAATGTCTATATTTATTTAAAATTCAGATAAATATGGACCTCGAGATGATGTTTACCATTGTCAATGCTGTGGCTCTGTTGAGCTGGGTGTTGCTGTTTGCTTTTTATCATACCCATTGGGTCTACCCCTCACTTTTTTCGGGGGTCATCGTATTTTTGGCCGCGGTCTACCTTTATTATATCAGTGTTGGGTTTACCGGAGGGGCCGAAGGAGGATTTAACAGCCTCAGGGAGGTCCGCATGCTTTTCCAGGATGATTATGCATTGCTGGGCGGCTGGGTGCATTACCTTGCCTTCGACCTTTTTGTGGGCATGTGGGTAGCCAAGGATGCCCATTACCGTAAAATTAACCGCTGGCTGCTGCTTCCCTGCCTTTTCCTGACCTTTATGCTTGGCCCTGTGGGTTTGCTGCTGTATCTGGTGATCAGAGCGCTGAAAGCAGGGGAGGTGGTTCAGTATCCATTTGCTAAGTCGACGGACTTTGCTCCTTAAATAAAAAAATGGGCCACAAAGGCACGAGGGCGCAAAGGTTTATTGAAGAAAAAGGGGTCACGAAGTCGCACTAAGTTAAAAAGAAGTCGAAAAAAAATGGCCACTAAGGCACGAGGGCGCAAAGGTTTATTGAAGAAAAAGGGGTCACGAAGTCGCACTGAGATAAAAAGAAGTCGCATGAAGGGATTTCTTTAAAAAATGGCCACAAAGACCCAAAGGCGCTAGGTTAGAGTGAGGAAACAATGGGTCACGAAGTCGTACTAAGTTAAAAAGAAGTCGAAAAAAAATGGCCACTAAGGCACGAGGGCGCAAAGGTTTATTGAAGAAAAATGGGTCACGAAGTCGCACTAAGTTAAAAAGAAGTCGAAAAAAAATGGCCACTATGGCGCGAGGGCGCAACGGTTTATTGAAGAAAAATGGGTCACGAAGTCGCACTAAGTTAAAAGGAAGTCGAAAAAAAAAGGCCACTAAGGCGCGAGGGCGCTAAGGTTTATTGAAGATAAATGGGTCACGAAGTCGCACTAAGTTAAAAGGAAGTCGAAAAAAAAAGGCCACTAAGGCGCGAGGGCGCAAAGGTTTATTGAAGAAAAATGGGTCACGAAGGACACCAATATTAAAAGGAGTCGTAAGAAGGAAAGAATTGGTCACAATGATGCTGAATGGCTAAGAATAACGCCTGATTTAAAATGTCTTTGTACATAGTACCTAGTACCTAGTACATAGTACCCAAAAAATAAACGCATGTACACCCTGAAATACAAAACAACCGCAAATTTCTTTCGAGAACTGTATGTGAGAAATCCGCTTCTGGTGACCTTTGGGGTAGCCAATGGTTTGGGTTTTTTGGCGGTGCTGGCCATTTCGATGTTTGATCACCGCATGCTCCTTGGCGTGAATGTATGGGTGAAGCCCATGAAGTTTTTTATTTCCATTGCAATATTCGTAATGACCCTGGCCTGGTACATGGCCTATATTCCCTCTCCCAAAAAAGTGAGGCTCATCTCGATTGGGATAATAGCGGTGATGGGGCTAGAAATACTGATTATAGCAGGTCAGGCCAGCATGGGCAAGCTTTCCCATTTCAACGTTTCCTCCCCCTTTGATGGTTTGCTGTTTTCCCTGATGGGGATGGCGATTGTGGTAAACACCCTGTTGGTATTATGGGCGTTTGTCCTATTTCGTAAAGCCCAGGGCCTTCCCCGGGGCTATAAACTGGCAATCCAACTGGGGATGGCGATCTTTATCCTTGCCAGCCTGGAGGGGTTTGTTATGGTATCAAACTTGGGGCACACCATCGGAGCCGAAGATGGGCAACCCGGCTGGTTTTTCCTCAACTGGGCATATCAGTACGGAGACCTTAGGGTGGCCCACTTCCTTGGTCTGCATGCCCTGCAGGCAATACCCCTGTTTGCCTGGTTTGCAAGCAAGGATAAAATTCGACCGGTGATTATTTTTGCATTGGTGTACGGATTACTCTCCCTAGTCACTTTCCTCCAAGCTCTAGCGGGCATGCCTTTGATATTTATGAATTGAAATAACTGGAGAAATGCTCACTAAGTCGCACAAAGTTCAAAAGAAGTCGCGCCAAGTTATAATTTTATTGCATTAATTGTCCGCGAAGGATGAAAACCTGCCTTTGTCGACAGACAGGCCTGCTTGCAGCAAAGGCAAGCTCGGCGAAACTCCATTAGAACTCTGAGTTACCCTGCCTGCGCAGGCAGGTCTGTGTCCCTTTTGACCTGGTGCCCTTGAAATCTTAGTACTTTGTACCTAGTACCTAGTACACAAACCTACCAAACAATCCCTCCAATACCCTGCCTTTCAGATAAAAATCTTCTGATTTATTTTTTGGGAATTTGATTCGGATATAAAAAAGTTTGTATATTTGACGGGCAAATAGGGTTACCTAACCAATATTTGCTATGAATCGAAACTCAGATAAATTCCTCTTTGAAGCGCTCACCTACGATGACGTGCTTCTTGTGCCGGGTTACTCAGAAGTACTACCACGCGACACCAACACCTCCACCCAACTTACCAAAAACATCAGACTCAACATTCCGTTGGTGTCTGCGGCCATGGACACCGTGACCGAAGCTGAACTGGCCATTGCCATCGCTTTGGAAGGGGGACTAGGCTTCATCCACAAAAATATGAGCATCGAGCAGCAGGCCGCACAGGTCCGCAAGGTGAAAAGATCCCAAAGTGGGATGATTCTGGATCCCGTCACCCTTGATATTGAAGCCAAAGTGAGAGACGCTGAGGCCATCATGAGCGAACACAAGATCGGTGGCATCCCGGTGATCAATGAAAACCGCGAGCTTATGGGAATCATCACCAACCGTGACCTTCGCTTTATCAAGGATCCCAACCGCCTGATCAAAGATATCATGACTTCCGAAAACCTCGTGACAGCCAAGGGCGGGATCACCCTGGAGCAGGCTGAGGAAATCCTTCAGGAGTATAAAATCGAGAAACTTCCCATCATTGATGAGGATAACAAGCTTTTGGGCTTGATCACCTACAAGGATATCCTTAAGAGAAAAGACAAGCCTAACGCCTGTAAGGATGAGTATGGCAGGTTGAGAGTAGGGGCGGCCGTAGGCGTGACTGCTGATATCGAATCCCGCGTGGAGGCTCTCAAAAATGCAGGAGTGGACGTGGTAAGTATTGATACCGCCCACGGACATTCCAAAGGAGTGATCGAAACCTGCAAAAAGATCAAAGACAAATTCCCAGAACTTGACGTGATTGTTGGCAATATCGCCACTCCGGAAGCGGCCGTAGCTTTGGCCGAAGCCGGCGCTGATGCGGTAAAAGTTGGCGTAGGCCCGGGAAGTATCTGTACCACCAGGGTAATCGCCGGAGTGGGTGTACCCCAGCTATCCGCGGTATTTGAATGTGCCGAGGCACTTAAAGGAAAAGGCGTGGCTGTAATAGCCGATGGCGGGATCCGCTATTCAGGTGATGTGGTCAAAGCCATTGCCGCAGGTGCTGATGCCATCATGGTCGGGTCATTGCTAGCCGGAACCGAAGAGGCTCCAGGGGAGATGATCATCTATGAAGGAAGAAAATTCAAGTCTTACCGCGGGATGGGCTCTTTGGAAGCCATGGAATCGGGCTCCAAAGACCGCTACTTCCAAGATGCCGAAGACAATATCAAGAAGCTTGTTCCAGAAGGAATTGTGGGCCGTGTGGCCTTCAAGGGACTTGTGCAGGAAGTGCTTTACCAATTGGTGGGAGGGCTTCAGGCCGGTATGGGTTACTGTGGCACGCAGTCTATTGATGATCTGCAGAAAAACGGCAAGTTTGTGAAAATCACCGCTGCCGGTGTCCGCGAATCCCACCCCCACGATGTAAACATCACCCGCGAAGCGCCAAATTATAGCGCGAAGTTTTAAATACGAAATCCCTGTGTGTAGGGGTGAAAAATTTTTCACCCCTACACACAGGGATTTTTTTTTACAAATTCATCTCCAAACCTTTCTTAATCAGTTCCGTGGCGTTGTTGACCTCTAGTTTTTGGTGGATTTTTTTGCGGTGGGCCTCTATGGTGTGTACGCTGAGGCAGAGCTTGTCGGCGATGTCCTTATTGGCCAGGCCCTCCACCACGATGAACTTCAGAATCTCGGTTTCCCGACGTGAAAGCTTGAATTTTTCCTTATACACATCCAGATAAATTTCTTCGCTGGCCTGCTTGAGCACATTGGGGTAGTGGAGGATGTGGCGGTTTTCTACCACTTCATAGATGGTATACACCAACTCATCCGGATCCGCATCCTTGAGTATATAGGCATCAATACCCTCTTTTACACAGGCTTTGAATATTTCCTCATCATCATACATGGAGAGCACGATGATCTTGCAGCGCTGACAGGTTTTACGGATGTTTTTGATCAGGTTCATGCCGTCCATGCCGGGCATGTTGAGATCAGTGAGTACCATATGCGGCTGGGGCCTATATTCCTTCAGATGGTTTAGCACTTCCAGTCCGTTTTGGAATATTCCATCCACTTGGATTTCCTCATCCTTCTCCAACAAACCCGCTATCCCTTTGGCAAACATTTTATGGTCGTCTGCCAGCACTATCCTGATCATGATTTCTTATTTTAAATTCTTACCCAATTTAAGGGTAAAGAATCAATTTGGCAAAATAAGTTTGATGGAGGTTCCTCTTCCGGGAAAGGAGTCTATTTGGGCTTTCCCGCCTATGCTTTTCATGCGGCTTTCGATATGGTGCAGCCCCATGCCCTGGCTGGCCTGGGAAGTGTCGAAGCCAAGCCCGTCGTCGCTGATTTCCAGTTGCATATTGTCCTGGCTGCTTTCAATCTTTATCTTTAGCAGACTGGGCTGGGCATGTTTGATGGCATTGTTGAGACATTCCTGGGTTAGGCGCGCCAGTACAAGCTTGTGATCCTGAGGCAGGTCATCCAGCGGGGTATCATATTCGAGTTTTGTTTGGCAAAATCCGGTCTTCTCGATCTTTTCCAATTCCTTTTCTATAAAATCCTTAACGCCAATCCCTTCGATCCAGCTTAGGTTGAGTGCTTTGGATAGGCTTCGCACTTCTTTGATGGCCTGTGTGAGCAGTTTTTTGGATTCAAAAACCTGCTCGGGCCCGCCCTGGTTTAAGTTCAGCTTGGCCAGGGATAGCATCTGCCCAATGTTATCATGTAGCTCTTGACCAATGTACTCCAAGGTCTGTTCTTGCATCTCCTTTTCCACCCTCAATATAGTATGCTCGTATTCTGCTTGTAATAATGCCACCTGCTGTTTGTTTTTAAGCTGTTTTTGGCGGTGGAATATTACCATGAAGATGATGCACATGGCCAGAATTAACGTAATTGAGATTCCCGCAAGAATAATTATGTAAACTTCGAAAGTTGTAGGGGAATTCATCTTCTGGATGCAATAGTCTTTTCTTTGAAAATATACGGCGTGTAGAAGGAAAAGGCGAATATGAGATAAGAGGTGGCGCTTAGGAACCTTACCACTGCTCGTAAATTTAAAAATAGCTCTTTATTCATCTCATACAAAACCTGGATAGAGCTAAAATAAATGGCCGTAGAACTATAAAAAATTAAAATTCCGCTTACGATCCATATATGAGGAATTCCAAAAATGTTCTGATTTTCATATTGACCTTGCAAAATTACATCTATAAAAAACTTAACACAACATCCAATTATTATAAGACTAATTATCGAATAGGAATAGGTATGAAAAACGGATGTTATATCTTGGAAAAAAAGTGTGTTAGCAATACCCCATAAAATAAATCCTAACATTGAAAACCTTACTGCTTTTCTAAATTTTGCATCCTCTGATATTAAGGTGAAATATAGTAAAATCAAAAGGCTTTCAATGTATACAAATGCTATATTGTATAATAAGGAATTGTTTATTGACCTGATTTTTAAATAATACCCAGTCATTTCTAATATCAACACCAACCCAATAATGAAGAAGAATAGCCTATGGATAGGCTCATAGTTGTTCTTTTTTAAGAAAAAAACCGGAATGGTAATGAGAAATGAAATGAAAATGAAAGTATTATATAAATCCATGGGCAATTCGATTAAATGTCGCCTCCACAGTGGGGTGGACAAAGCTGGCCCCCATTCTCTATTTGCTCATCCTTAGTAGGATCCTCATTATCGTTGGAGGCGGCCAATACCACGGTAAGTTGACCTGTATAGTCATGGCCGCTTTCCTCTAGGTAGTCATTTCCATATTCAGCAAAGAATATCTTTAGCCCCCCCTTTTTTTCGTCAGTCTGGGCAAGCAGCTTTTCGATGGTGTGCCTATCAAACCATATCGATCGGGATTGCTCAGTGATTACTTTGCCCTCCCTGTTCGTAGCAGGTTTGCCGATACCTACTTCTTTTCTGTAATTGGCGGATAACTTTTTTAGTTCTTCAAGTTTCATGGTTTTAGGTATAAGGTGTTCTAATTTATTAAGGATATTTTAATTCTCCATGATGATCAGGAAAATTTATAGGTTTTGGCAAAGAGGGTAGGGGCAAATAAGGACATGCCTATGATCAAAAGCATCAATCCGCCCAGGGAATGGCTGAAACTCAATGTAGTCTGAATCAGGGAGATTTCTGCCTGTGGATACATATACAGGATCCCCAACATAAATATACTCTCCAAATAAAAGATGATTACCCCTATGCTCACCCAAAAATTGGATATGGACAACAGGTTTTGATCTGCAAATTCCTGTGAGGTGAGGTTTTTATACAAAGACTTTCCTGCCAGGATCAATACTAGCGTCCAGAGAGGAAGGTAGTTGATATAGTGCATGTGGTGATTCACATCCGTTTGCCAGTCTATACACATGCTCGGGATGAGCAGCATCAGTATCATGATGCCTATGACCAGCACCCTATTTCTTAAGATAGGTAGCTGCTGGGAAAAATAGTAGGTCAGGATAGCCGGCACCACATAAAACCAGCTCAGGGTATACATGATGTTTTTGTTGATGGCTTTAGTAATTAGAAATTGGTTCAGTGTCTCAAAAATGAATACCAATATCAGACAAATCAGCAACAAGACTTCCGATTTCTGAAAACTGGACTGCTTCTGAATCAGGTAGCCCAAGGCCACCAGGGCGCTCAGGCATATTAACAGTAAATAGATTGGTGAACTCATGATAAAAATACTTGTGGTTGACCATTCAAAGTAACCATATACTGGCCACATAAAAAATACCCCGATCGGGGTATTTTTCCATAAAAAAAGCCGCTGGAGTGATCCAGCGGCTTTTTAATGTTGGGGAAATTTTTGCTTAAGCAACCTTTTTGGTTTCCTCTGCAGCTTTTTCCTGGGCAATTTCTCTCTTCATCAAATCCACTACGATCGGAGATGCAATGTAGATGGAAGAATAGGTACCCACCAATACACCAATCAAGAGTGCAAAGGAGAAGCCTGCCAATACCTCACCACCAAACACCAACAATACCAATACCACGATAAGGGTAGTAGCAGAGGTGATCAGGGTTCTGGACATGGTTTGGTTGATCGCGTCGTTGAACATGGTTACCAACTTGGAAGTACCTCTGTTGGAGATGTTTTCACGGATACGGTCAAATACAATCACGGTATCATTTATAGAGTAACCTACTACCGTCAGCATGGCAGCGATGAATACCTGATCGATCTCGAAAGTGGCTCCCAACGCACTAGCAATGGCAAATGCTGCAATCACAAAGGCTGTATCGTGTACCAAGGCAATGATAGATGCCAAGGAGAACTGCCACTTGCGGAACCTCAACAAGATATAAAGGAAGATGGCTACCAAAGCAAAGAACATCGCCTCCATAGAAGAGTTCTTAATGTCATCCGCTACGGTAGCACCCACTTTGGATGAACCGATTAGTGCAAATGAATTTGCCTCCAATCTTCTGGCATCATTTACTCGATTGAATCCTGTGATTTCGGTGATACCTGCCAAGACTCTTTCTTCCACTTCTCTGTTAGCCTCATCAGAATCTTCGTTGATCAGATAAGAGGTGGTGATTTTAAGGATATTGTTTCCTCCAAAAGTTTTGGCTTCCACTGAGCCGTCCATCTGAGCATCAAGACCTGTTTTGATGTCAGTAGTAGTCACCGGCTCGCTAAACTCAACTGTGTAGGTACGCCCGCCGGTGAAGTCCACACCGAATTTAAGGCCGTTTACGGCTGCTACGGCAAGACCAACGACAATGATACCCGTAGAGATGATATAGGCCACCTTACGCTTGCTCATGAAGTCGATGTTCAAGTTGGAAAGGGCATTTCTGGAATATGGCGTAGAGAAAGAGATGGAGCTCTTGTCACCTTTCTTGCTCATCCAATATACAATCACTCTGGTGATGAATACAGCAGAGAAGAATGAAGATGCAATACCAATCATCAATACGATGGCAAAACCTTTTACAGGTCCCTGTCCAAGTGCATAAAGGATAGCACCGGTAAGGAAAGTAGTCACGTTTGAATCCAAGATTGCGCTGAAGGCTTTGTTGTAACCGCTGCTGATCGCCTGAAGGATACCTGCACCGTTTCTAAGCTCCTCTTTGATACGCTCAAAGATCAAGACGTTGGCATCAATCGACATACCGATGGTCAATACGATACCCGCGATACCAGGCAAGGTAAGCGCAGCTCCCAACTGGGCAAGGATACCCAAGATAAAGAAGATGTTGAATACCAAAGCCGCAATGGCGATAAATCCACCTTTGGCAAAGTAGGCTACCATGAATAATACCACTAGCACCAAGCCAGCCACCATGGAGTAGATCCCCTGATTTTGGGCTTCTACACCCAATGTAGCACCGATCATGGCTTCTTCCACGATTCTGGTAGGAGCAGGTAGCGTACCTGATTTCAGGATGTTGGCCAAATCCTTGGCTTCTTCGATAGTGAAGTTACCGGTGATTTCAGATTGTCCCGAAGGGATCTCACCCTGCACGGTAGGGGCAGTATATACATAGTCATCCAATACTACGGCGATTCTTCTACCGATGCTTTCTGAAGTCAATTTTCTCCACTTTCTGGCACCATCGGCATTCATCTGCATGCTTACAGCAGGTCTGGAGCTCTGGTCATAAGACTGGCGCGCATCGGTGATCACATCACCTTCCAATGGAGCCTGCTCGGTTCCTCTTGGAGTTTTGATGGCGTGCAGTTCAAGCAATTCCTGTCCGTCAGCCTTCTGAGGCTTCACAGACCATAGGAATCTTACGTCTCTTGGCAATACGGATCTTACATCCTCACGGGCCAAGATTCTGTTGATCGTTACGGTATCTTTCAAGTCATACACCAAGCCGTAGTTGGCCTGAAGTAAGGATAGCAATGGGGATACATCAGATGAGAAGTCGTCACCATCTGCTCCTTCGGCAAGCTGACGGGCAAGGTCGCCTTCCTCATCATCTTCGTCGCCGTCCTGCTCAGGCTGCTCAGCCGGCTCTTGGCCTGCACCTCTCTGCGCCTGCGCTTCAGCTACTAGGATAGCATTGGCTCTCTCGATGGCATCGCCAAACTCGTTGATCTCAGCGACTTCCCAAAACTGCAGCTTGGCTACACCTTGAAGTAGGTTTCTTACCCGCTCAGGGTTGTCTACACCTGGAAGCTCAATCTGGATTCTTCCCGAACCCTGGATACGCTGGATGTTTGGCTGTGCAGTACCGAAACGGTCCACACGGGTTCTAAGAATGTTGAAGGAACGCTCGATGGCGTTTTCCACCTCATTGTCGATAAGTTTCAATACCTCGGCATCAGAAGTCTCCAAAGAGATACGGCCTCTGTTGGCTGCTGTCGCAAATACGGAGTTTAACTTTCTGTCGCCGGCTTTTTCTTTCCAGGCATCATAAAAGATGTCCACAAACTTCTCATTGCTGGTTTTGGCTCTTTCCTGGGCCGTTTCCACAGCCTGGTTGAACGTAGCGTCCTTGCTGTTTCCGGAAAGGCCTCTTACGATTTCCACTGGAGATACTTCAAGGGTCACGTGCATCCCGCCCTGAAGGTCAAGTCCAAGACCCAGTTCGGTTTCTTTTACCTCTTTGTAGGTAAACTCGGCTCCTAGGAACCTGTACACCGGCAGCCTCCATACGGAGTCAAGGTAAGACTGCTTTTTGCTGAAATCCACATTGCCCACATTGTCCGTGGCATATGCTTCGGCGTCTCTTTGGACGCGGTTAGAGATAAATGTAAATGACAGGTAGTACAGGCAAAGCGCTGTAATGATTACCGTCAAAAACACTATGACACCTTTGTTACGCATAGTAATAATTGATATAAAGTAAATTGATTGATTTTCTTAAATTGGGAGTGAGGGCATAGCAATGCCATCTGCCTGAGTGCTCAGGCGGCTGAGGGTAGCAAAAAATGAATTAGGGGGCGTTGGGAGAGATAATCCTGGTCAACAGGATCTCCAAAAAATGGCTGGGATAGCGGGATACCTGCTCCTTTACGGTGAAGGTTTCCTTTTCAAACCCGATGATCTCATAGATGAAGTACAGGGCAGTCTGGGCGATGGTGGTAGCAAAGGGTACCACGGCATCCACGGCCACATCAATGAATGTTTCATTTTCATCAGTGTCCTTGTCGCTGCCGGCAGCCTGCTCCATCTTGGATTTGGCCGAATCAAACATAATAAACCTCTCTGACCCGGAGATCAGGATGCAGAAAAACACTACCATCAATATGGTAACCCTTTCCTTCAATAGGCTTCTATTTTTTCTGTTTCGATTCATTAACGGCAAATATAAAGATATTTCAATACATCTCCACTTTTTTAAAAAGAATTTAGGAGCAGAATGGTTCCGATTGATAAATATTTATTTGTCAATGAGTTAGGGAGTGGTTTATGGCTTATGGTTTAAGGTTTATGGGGAAAGTTGTTTTCCGCTGTCAACCTTTGAGTGTTTAATTGCTGCCATCGCTAGGCTGCTTAGTACATAGTACATCGTTCTTAGTACACATTTGGTACAAAGTACAATGTACCAGGTACCAAGTACATCGCAGGTCAGACTGCTTTCCCCAATCTCTGGCCTTTCCGGGTGTTTTTGCGTTCGTGCTACGCACTCATTTTTTTATTCGTGGTGTTTATTGGGGCAAGGTGCCTAGTGGGATCTCAGGAAGTCCCTTGCGTCCCCTCGCGCGCTAAACCTCTAAACCTCCCGCCGCGCGATAGCGCCGGGAAATAACCCTCTAAACTGATGATTTAATAAGCCTTAGTTCCCTCTATATTATCTCAGCTTTTAGTTTTAGATAGGACTTTACCAAGTCAAGAGCGCGGTCGAAGCTGTCGTTGTTGGGGACGATGATGTCGGCTTCGTGTTTGAAGGGCTCAATGTATTTTTCATAGGTGGGCATCACGTGTTTTTCATACCTATATAATACATCGTCCAGGTCATAGCCTCTTTCCACTTTGTCGCGCACAATTCGGCGCTTGAGTTTGATGTAATCCTTGGCGTCAATGAAGACCTTCAGATCCAGCAAATCAGCAAGTTCTGGATAATATAATACGAAGATCCCCTCGACCACCACTACGGGCGCCGGCTTGAATTCCAGCATTTTGGGGATTTTGTTGGGGTTGTTGAAGGTGTATTCCTGACGGTAAACGGTTTCTCCGTTATGGATTTTGCGGATGTCTTCGGCGTACTGTTCGAAATCTATGGAGTGGGGGGTGTCAAAGTTGTGGATACCGCGGTCATCCAGGGGTTGCTGGTGACGGGGCTTGTAATAGTTGTCCTGGGAAATTAAGCAGACTTGATGGGGTTCGAAAGAGTTGAGCAACCTTTCCAGAAAAAGGGTTTTGCCTGAGGCGCTACCTCCGGTGATCCCCACGATGTATGGTTTATTCATGGGGGACAAAATTATAAAAAAACTTTCAATCTCCCTGCTCTCAGAAATAAGAATGCAGAAAATCGGCCAGTTTTTCCACTGCCTGCCCGCGGTGACTGATCTGGTTTTTGTCTTCCAGGCTCATTTCAGCAAAGGTCACCTCAAAATCCGCCGGCTTGAATACAGGATCATAACCAAACCCCTTTTCACCCGATCTGCCTTCCGTGATTTCCCCCTGGGCGATGCCTTCAAACTTGTGTTCCTCTCCCTCCAGAATCAGTGCGATGACGGTTCGAAACCTGGCGGAGCGGTTGGCATGGCCTTTCAGTTTTTCCAGCAAAAGATCAATATTGCGTTCATCACTTCTCGGTTCGCCGGCAAATCTGCCCGAATACACCCCGGGGGCATTGCCCAGGGCTTCCACTTCCAGTCCTGTGTCATCCGCAAAGCAGCTCACCCCGTAATTGTCATAAACATACCTAGCTTTCTCAAATGCATTATATTCCAGGGTATCGCCCGTTTCGGGCAGCTCTACTTCGCATCCTATGTCTTTAAGGGACAGGAGGGTATAGTTTTCACCCAAGGCGGCTTTTACTTCTTCTATCTTTTTGGGGTTGTTGGTGGCAAAGCAGATCTTCATTTCTCTTGTTTTTTTTATTTGTTATATGGGTTGATTTATGAATGAATGAACGGTGGTGAGGGTGTTTTGTCGGAAGTAATTTTGTTTAAATGGCTTAAAGTCAAGTTTTCATAAAAGGTTAATATAAATTTAACATGACAAATATGCATAAATACTTGATTTAGATACCTTAAAAATGTACTTTTAACACAGAAAATTGCATTTCAAATACTCTATTTGGTTGACTGCTTCAAATGAGAATTATATTTCCACGAAGTGCAAATATCAGAAATAAATTTTTAAAATAAGATTTTTAGTTGTGCGTATGAATTCCCAGATTCCCCGAGTGCTACTGATTTCTTCATGCGGAACCACCAAAACTAAAGTAGAGAAACTTTTAAGCAAAAATGGGTTCCTGATTGAAAGAGTTAGTCAGATTGAAGAAATAGACGGTTTTTTTAGAGAAAATTGCGTTGATGCTATACTTTGCGACCAGATGATCAACGGTAGGGCCGGAATGGACCTTTTCCAGCAATTCCAGTTGGTTTTTCAGTCTACACCGTTCTTTTTAATCATGAATGAGTTTGATGCCGACGAGGTGATGATTGCCTTGGAGGTCGGAGTGACCAATTTGATTTTCCCTCCATTTTCAAAAACCTCCCTAATTGGCAAGATTGAAAATGAGCTGATCAAGCGAAAAAATGCCAACCTCTTTAAGGTTAATGAGTTTGCGGAGCTTTTTGAGGAGTCGCTGGCTTTGAAGATATTGATGCGGGACGATAAGATTTTTAAATGTAATGCAGCCTTGACTGAAATGAACCCTGAATTTTTTGGCGCCGCTGAGGGGAAAAGTTTTGAGGAGGTTTTTGATGTAGAGCTCCACAAAAGCAATCGGTTAAATATAAAAAGACTTCAATCGGGGGTTTCCAATATTGTAAAGCTCAACCGAGTGAAATGCAAATATTCCGATTGTCTCTTTGATATGTTGCTTTTTAAAGGCAGTCAGGGTGAGCAGGGCGAATATTTGATAGAACTTACATTACTGGAGAAGGGGAATTCGAATGATAATTCCGAAGAAATTAAGCTTCCTGCTGGGGTGCCTGTGAATTATGAGGCGATAGGGGAAAAAGTCCATTTGACGGATAGGGAGTTACAGGTGCTGGAGCTTTCCGCTGCCGGATTGCCTATCAAGGTAATAGCCGAGGAATTGAGTGTGTCCAACCGTACAGTTGAAAAGCACCGGGCCAATATTATGGAGAAGCTTGGGGCTGGAAATATTATAGAGGCGATCATCGCCTGGTATGTCCAGATCGGGGTAATAAAAGGGCCCAATTCTGAAAGCCATTTGAAAAGCGGTGTCTTAAATTAAACCTGTCCATATCCATTAAAACATATAGCTCCTGCCTACAAGCGGGAGCTTTTTTAATTGGCGAGTAAAATTTCTCGCAGCGATCGCAGCGATTTTCGCAGCGCCGCAGCGAGAAATCATTGTGGGACTCGGCAGAGGCGGGATCGAAAACCGATGCCTTGCCGCCGTGTTTTGGATCGAAGTGAGCTCTTGACGCAAAAAAATGGGACACAGACCTGCCTGCGCAGGCAGGGTTCCGCTGAGTTTTATGGAGTTTCTCAGAGCTTGCCTTTGCTGCAAGCAGGCCTGTCTGCCGACAAAGGCAGGTTTCCTTCATCGCGGAGATATAGGGAGTGCTTGGAAAAAGGGTCAATTAGATTAGAACTTGACTATGCTACAAGATTTATTTTTGGATTGACTACTAGGCTGAATTCTGGAATTGACTGAGTGATTATACGTAGACGATTTTTTAGCCTTTAGACGATTCTTTTGCATACGCGGTTTAAGTATTGTTAAATGTATTTCCAAACCATAAAAAAGTAATTGGTAAGTAAAAACCCTTATGTAATGTTGAAAATTTTTTAGGGTAAAATTACGTATTGTAGGCCTTTTGGGCATTCGATACCTTTGTAAAAGAAGCTTACGAAAAGCATTTTAAAATCTTTGAAAAGCAAATTTTTAAATACAAAGGTCATGAATTATTTCTTCATTCTTCCGCTCCTCATTTTAGGCTGCTCAGTGAGTTTTTCCAGTCAGGCGCAACAATCCAACGATAAGAAAAGCAAAGGCAGCACTGCTGTCAAATCCGAAGCTTCCCCCGGCGACACACTTACCATCAAATCTTATGGTCCAAACAACCAGGTGAAGATCGATACCCTCTTGGTGAGCGGAACCGACACCCTGAAAGTGATCAACGGGCGCACGGTGGGCGAGATCAACCAGAAGGGAGAAAGCAACAAGGTGGAGATCAACCATAAAAGACACCCCAACAATACTTCCGGCCAAAAGGTGACCATCACCCAAACCGGCAGCAACAACAGTGTCAAAATCAACTCAGGCAATTAATTTATGTATAATCAATAAAAATCAATTTACTCAATTTTAACTTTTAACTTTTATTTATTATGAAAAAAACAAGTTTAGTTTTCGCGATGTTGTTTGCCGGCGGCTTTGTGTTTGCCCAAGGTAGCAATACTGCCACTGTGGAACAGAATGGTAATAATCATGAGGCTGAGGTAAATCAGACGGGAATTAATAATAACAGCTCTGTATTAATAACAGGTGGAAATGGATCTCTAGTAAATGTAGATCAAGTAGGAGTGTCAAACTCGGCAAGTTTTGTAGGTAGTGGAAGTGTAACTGGTACCCAACTTCAGGTGGGAAGTAACAATAGTGCAGTTGCTGGGTCAAATGGATTCGGTAATAATTCCGTAATTAACCAGATTCAGTTAGGAAATAGGAACTCTGCAGATGCAAGTAATTGGTCTCAATCTAGTAATAACTTTGTGGATCAAACTCAAGTTGGGAATGACAATACTGCACAGGCTAGAAGACTGAGAGGGTTTGACAGAGTTGAGGTGACCCAAACTCAGTTAGGTAACAGAAATACTGCGTTATTAAATCCAGAAGGTAGTGGTCAGTATTATGCTGATGGTGGGTTTGTAAGACAAATTCAAATTGGAAATGATAACACCTCTACCGCAAGTAGAATACAAGGAGCTGGAAGAATTAGTGGTACTATAATTCAAGAGCAATATGGTTCTGATAATATATCTACCTTTAGGTTGGGGGCTGATGCCGATGCGAGATCTTTTCAATTCGGAAATGAAAATGAAGCTTCAATTGATCAAAGAGATGGATTCAATGTTGGTTTTATTTCTCAAGTTGGAAATCTGAATGAGGCTTCTGTATCTCAAGAAGGTGGTGATAATGATGCATCCGTTTACCAGTTCGGATCTGAAAACGAGGCGGCAATAGATCAGTCTGCGGAAAACAATATGGCTGGTGTTTATCAGTTGGGTAATAGAAATGAGGCTTCAATTGATCAATCTGCTAGAGATAATAGTGCTGACATTTATCAAGCTGGTAGAGACAACTATGCATCCATAGCTCAGTCTGCTCGGGGTAATGACGCTCTAATCAAGCAAGCTGGTTCTGATAATAACGCTAGCATTGATCAATCTGCAAGAGAAAACGAGGCCTCAATTTATCAGCTAGGTAGAAACAATATGGCTTCTATTGATCAATCAAGCGGAGGCAATGATGCTACTATTAAGCAGGCGGGTTCTGACAACGAAGCTACTATCTCACAAGTAAGCGGCTCTAATTTTGCATATTTGTCTCAGTGGGGTAAAGGAAACGAAGCTTCAATTGAGCAAAGCGGTGGGCATGATGCTTTGATTAAGCAAGCTGGTAACCATAACATGGCATCAATTGATCAGTCTAATAGCTGGGGTGGTGCTGGTAGTGATGCCACAATCAAGCAGTATGGGAATGGTAACGATGCTTCTATTACTCAAGCCTCTACATTTTTTGCAAGCAATTCTGCAAGTATTATGCAAAAAGGTAATGGCAATGATGCTTCAATTTCTCAGAATTCTACTTTAATTGGAAACACTGCAGAAGTGACCCAAAAAGGCAATGATAACTTCACTCTTGTCAAGCAAGGTGGAGGAAGCAACATGGCTCAAGTGCTTCAGCATGGTAATGATAACAGAGCATATGTAAATCAGCATACGGCTGGCAACACTGCAACTGTTACTCAAATGGGCAACGGTAACGTAGCGAGAGTTACTCAAAGATAATAATTGCAGATACTTACATTAAAAAAGGGAATAGCTTCTATTCCCTTTTTTTGGTAACTTTATCTTTTCAGAGAGTTGTTTTGATGTGTTAAATGATTGAGCTATGAAAAAGTCTTCGCTTCTAATTTTTACTTTCATTCTGTCTATTACCATTTCCCATGCCCAGCAAGAGGAAGAGCTTACTAGATGGGATCAAATTGATCTCATAAATGTGCAGGCTATTGATCTATTCATTCCTGTAGTAAGTTCAAACGCTGCCATAATCCGTCAAATAGGAGACAATAATGAAGTGGATTTAAACCAAACTCAGCAGGGACTTCATTTAAACCAAGCCATAATATTGCAGCAGGGGAATCAGAATAAATCTATTCTAGGTCAAAGCGGCTCTGGCCTTGCGACGATCCTTCAGCAAACCGGCAATCATAATCAGTTTAATTTAGGAATGTTAGGGGCCTTTATTCAAGTCAGTGCTTCACAAAATGGAAACCGTAACCAAATTAGCGGGGTAGTTGCAAATAGTAGTGCTACTCCATCCACTCTAGACTTAAGTCAGATTGGAAATAATAATCAAATTGAAGTCAATTTGATTGGAGGAAATCTCGGCGCCACTCCCGTGGTGATCAATCAACAGGGTAACAATCAAAGGGTGAGAGCCAATCAGGATAGTTTTTCTTCCCCAATCAAGATTACCCAAACTCCAGGAGCTGGAGGTGCGGGTATGCAAGTGAGCGTAACTTCTTCCCAATTTGGAATGCCAGTTAGATGACCGCATGTCTTATTAATACTAAGTTGGGTAATTTAATGGTGTGAAATGCAAATTACTCTTGACATTCCTAAATAAAATGTATTTATTGCAAGTGTTCTGCCATTTTAGTCAGATTAGTTTTGTTTTGAGTATCATGAGAGTTTTTTTTAGTTTCATATTATTTTTCATCCTTTTTCCGGCTTTTTCGCAGACGGAAGGCACTTCCGAGGTTTTAAAAAATGATACAGTTCCAGTTCAGGAAGCTCCGGAGTCTTTAAAGAATTTGTTGCAAGATATTATTGAGGGGGAGGTAAAAAAAACAAAGCGGGATGCGGAAGTTGAGATCGATGGGCTTTTGATCGATGAAACTAAAACGAAAAGTGGAAGAGATTTTTTTGACCTATTCTATAGAGATTGGGATCCACCCGAAGAAGCTAGAAACTATTCCATTTTGGTGGAGGAAAAACCATTTCGGATGAACATCACTATGGTTGAAATATACATAAATGAAACCATGGTTTTCCAATCATTTTTGCAGCCCAGGGCGGAATTTATAGAAAATCTAGCAGCAGAATCCGTTGAAACCACCCAAATGTACCTGCTTCAATATGAGCAAATTGTCAGGGACATGGAAGGAGAGGAAAGATCAGGAACAGGAATATTTTAATTTTAATAGTAGAGTTATGAAGAAGTTTTTACTAGTATTTGTTTTAGCATTTCCCTTTTGGATTGGAATGAGTGATGCCCAGCAATTGGTTTATCGGCCAATCAACCCAGCTTTTGGCGGAGAAACTTTTAATTATCAATGGATGCTTAGCTCAGCCCAAGCTCAAGATACCTTTACGGATCCTTCTGCTGATGCTTTTGGATATGGGAGAGACCCTATGGAAGATTTTGCAGAAAGCCTAAATAGGCAAATCCTAAGTAACTTGGCTAGGGAAATAGTTACACGCCAATTTGGGGAAGAAGGCCTGCAGGAAGGGAGTTACCAATTAGGCGATTACCTTATTGACATTGGCGGTGGCGGAGGTGGACTTAATGTGTCCATACGAGATTCCCGTACCGGAGCCACCACGACTGTTGAAGTACCCCATTTTTAGAGTATAACCCAAAAGATTAATGAGAGTATTTTTAAAAAGCTCTTTAATAAAGAGCTTACTGAGTATAGTTTGTCTATTTTACATTTCCGCTTGCTCCCCTTCCTTCTATCAACCTTTCAATGATAGGGATGCTACTTTGGGGCCGGAGACGAGGATGAAAAGAGAGTTATTGGACCTGCCGGAGCCTAAAGAGCCCATAGTAGTGGCAGTGTACAAATTCAGGGATCAAACCGGGCAGTATAAGGAAAGCAATATGGGTGCCAGCTGGTCGACGGCCGTGACCCAGGGCGCCACCAATATCCTGATCCGTGCCTTGGAGGAGTCCAAATGGTTCGTGCCCATTGAGCGCGAAAACATCAGCAACCTTCTGAACGAAAGAAAGATCATACGCTCAAGCCGTGAGCAATATGAAGGCACCAACAATGTACTTCTACCACCTTTGCTTTTTGCCGGAGTGTTGTTGGAAGGGGGGATCGTTTCTTATGAGACCAACGTATTCACGGGTGGTGCCGGGATGAGGTATTTCGGGGCCAATGCATCTTCCCAGTATCGGGAAGATAGGGTTACCATTTACCTTCGGGCCGTATCCACCAGTAACGGGAAAGTTCTAAAGACTATTTATACAACCAAATCCATTCTTTCCCAGGAAGTATCCGCAGGCTTTTTCCGATATGTGAAATTCAGAAGGCTCTTGGAAGCCGAAACTGGCTACACCTACAATGAGCCCACTGAAATGGCCATCACGGAAGCTGTTGAAAAAGCAGTACACAGTATGGTGTTGGAAGGTGTAATGGGGAATATTTGGGAGCTCAAGGAAGAAAATGATACCACCCAGATGTTGCTAGATCAATATGTCATGGAAAAATCCGATAATGTGGAGCACGACTATATAGGAAGGCTTCACCGATATGACCACCGATCCTCCTTCTACATCGCTCCGAAGTTTACCACCCAATCCTATTTGGGTGATTATTCAAGCAGTACGCCCCAGACGGGTTTTGCAGCCAATTATGGTTTTGGGATTTCAAACAGCTTGTTTGTGGATGGGAACCTGGGCTACCAGCAGGTCAATATCAGTGATGTGGTCAATTCTAGGGAGTTTTATGGAACTGCTGGCGTAAAATACATCGCCAATCCATCGGGGAGATTGTCGCCCTTTGCAGCTGTTGGTGCAGGGTCGTACTTTAACTTTGGAAACAATATCGCGCTTTCCAACCAGCCCTGGTTTCCCTTTATCAACTATTCAGCCGGATTGGAATATGTTTTTGGCAACAAAACCGCCTTGGTGGGGGAGGCCTATGTAAACCAGCACCTGAGCGATACCTATGACGGGGTAGTGGCAGGCAGCTTCAATGATGTCATCCTAGGCTTCAAATTCGGAATTAAAATGTATATCGGAAATTAACAGTAAAATGAAGTATATAAATTATTTGTGTTTATTGGCAATCAGCTTTTCTTTTTTGGGTTGCGAGCTTGAGAATATCGATATCGATCGATTTGGAACAATTACCGGTGTAGTCGTTGATGGGGAGTCCTATGAGCCGCTTTCTGGCGTACAGATTACCACCACCCCGGCAAGTACCAGTGTGCTTACCGATGAGGAAGGTACCTTTCAGTTGAACAAGGTCCGCTATGGGGATGTGGTGATCAATGCCCGCAAAAAGGATTTTTTATCGGGGACTATAAATATCGCCGTATATGAAGAGGAGAACACCAACCTCACTTTTTTCCTTCTTGAAGACGACCGCGATGTAGGGAATGTAGTGATTTATGATCCTGTTCCGGGTAATGGTGCCGTGGATCAGCCACTATCTTTCACCTTCCAGTGGAATGTAGATCAGGACAACAGGGACAGGGAGCTTGAGTACACCGTATATATCTTCCAATCCAACTCTACTACCCAAACCATCGTAGGGGAGAACCTCACAACCACCGAGGTCGTGGTGGCAGATCTTCAGCCGGCAACTACCTACTTCTGGTATGTAGTGGCTAAGCATGACGGAAGAAATGTGGCTAACAGCCCGACATGGACATTCAGAACAGGCAACCCATAATAATCCTATTCACGTTTAACCACTGCTTGTTCCACAGAACCGGGTCTTTGATCCGGTTTTTGTGTTTTGTTGCGGTAAGGTTTCACGCCCGCCTCCCGGAGGGCAGGCAAAGAGCGCGAAGAATACGCAAAGAGCGCAAAAGGTTTGTGCTTTCAAATCATAAGCCTTAAACTTTAAACCTTATACAATAAAAAATGGGTCACTAAGTCACACAGCCTGTCCCGAGTAGCGTAGCGAATCGGGAAAGTTAAAAAAAGGCCCAAAGTCCTCTTCGCAGTGAACTTTCCAAGTATGCCTCATGCACTTCTTACCTATTACTATTCAACTAGCCAAGCTGCTATGCACAAAAAAAGGCACCTAACTAAGTTAAGCGCCTTTTTATGATAATAAATATTCTTACTTCTTAATCCATTCCCAAGAAATCCACTTCGAATACCAACACTGAATTGGCTGGGATGGGGCCTTGATCACGGTCTCTGTAGGCATGAGGAGAAGGGATAATTAATACAGCCTTGGAACCACTTCGAAGATTTCTAAAACCATAGCTGAAACCGGCAATTCTTTGATTAGAATTTAGCACAAAAAAATCAGGCTCATAAACTTTTTCTTCATCAAAAAGACCATGCTCACGAGCTACATTTTCTAAGGTAGTTTCAAAAATTGTCCCATCAAGTAGCCTTCCAGTGTAATTGGTATAAATAACGCTTCCAGTAGAAGGCTTATTAAGTGTGCTTTCTTCTTGAATAAGAATTACAGTGCCACTTTCGTCTTCTATCTTTTCTACATATTCGTAAGGATTAGTTGCTAAATAATTTTCAATCCTTTCTCTATCTCTAGTCAGGTTCCCCATTTCATCATACTGCTCCCCAAATTCAAACTGGTCGCAGGAAAAGGCAAAAACGGCTACTACTGCCCAAATAAAACTTCTTTTCAACATCATATTTCTTCTTCTGGCGCATCCGGAATGCTTACCAATTCAATATCAAATCTTAGCGGGGTGTGAGGTTGGATAGATCCGTCTCTTGATCCTCCAGCTCCATAAGCATAAATGGAAGGGATCAATGTGGTTACAGTTTCGCCTACTTTCATATTAAAAACTGCAAAATCAAATCCTTCAATCACCTGCCCAAATCCAAAAACATAACCCCATGGCACGAAGGGTGCTTGTCTGGTGATTCCATGCTCCTGAGCAACGGAATCTACTGATGTATCGAAAACTCGTCCGTCCAAAAACCTGCCTGTGTAATTAACATACACACTGTCGCCTTGTTGTGGGCTTCTGCCGTTCTCTACCTCGTTATGCCAGATCATTACGATACCTGTACCGCCATCTTTTTCAGTTTTTACACCTGCGATGGGAGTTTCTTGCATGTATTGTTCAATACTTGTAATATCTCTATCACGAATATTCTGGAGAGACTCCTCGTCATTGATACAGGCCGCAAAAAGCAATGCGGAGCCCAAGATCGCTAAGAATGATTTTTTCATAACTGTATGCTTACTATTAGGTAAAATAAAGCCTTCGCTATTTAATTACGAAGGCTTTAAGTTTTTATTTTACGTCTGTAATTTCAACGTCAAAAACCAAAACTGAATTTGGCGCGATCACCTCACTTGCCTGGCGGCTGCCGTAAGCCAAAGGTGAAGGGATAAGCAATTTGGCTTTAGAACCTTTTCTCAACAACTGTAGACCTTCGTCCCAGCCCTGGATCACTCTGCCTGCTCCTACTTGTACCTCGATCGGCTCATATCCGCCTCTGCCTTCGCTGTAGATGCCCTGCTCTCTGGCGATGTTTTCACGGCTGGTGTCAAACACCCTTCCGTCCAACACATAACCGGTGTAATGAACCTTGGCCATGTCGCCGGCGCTCACTTCCTTACCGGAACCTTCTTCTTCAATGACGTAGAAAAGGCCTGATTCTGTCCTGTTGGCGTTCAGATTATTTTCGGCAATATACTCTTCGATTAGCTGGATATCCGTTTCGGTCTGTTGCATAGACTCTCTGGCCTGTCTTTCCTGCTGCTCTTCAGCCATGGCGGTGAAGAAATCCTGGAAGGCCGCCTCGTCCAATACGTCAACCACACCAATTCTCAATCTGATGATTTCTTCAGCAGTCAAGAATGGGGGCACGCCGAATCCACCAAACATTTTCTCAGCGGTGGTTTCTACCAAGATACTGTCACCTTTCTTAAGGTTCATGAAGATCTCATCAATACCCGTCTGGGCCTGGGCTGAATCGTTGTATTGCAAGTAAGCGGGAGCGTGTTGCTCGTAGCTGGAGATGAACGTGGAATCGTTCTCGTTTTCTGCAGTGAAGTGGTACAATACGTATTCACCGTTGTTTGGAGCCTTGGAGCCCTCCTTGATGTACTTGTACTCAGTGCCATCAGCAGTGGTTGCTTTTCTACCGCTGTCACAGCTGGATACCGCTACGGCTGTAGCCAGGATACCCCCGGCTAGGATCAAATTCTTAATGTTTCTCATCGATTAATTCTAATTGATTGAATAGGGATTGTTTGTTTTCTTTAATTAATTTCTCAAATCTTTCCACTGTATCGGGCAGGGAATCCTGGGATTTGCCCCCGGAAGCGTTTTTATGTCCTCCTCCGTTGAAATATTTTGCGGCAAATTTGTTCACGGCCACATCTTCAGTTGACCTGAAGCTAATCTTTACACCGTCCTTACGCTCTGTGAAAAGGGCGGCGATCTTGATTCCGTCCAAGGATAGGGCGTAGTTCACCAAACCTTCGGTGTCGCCTGTCTGGGAGTTGTATTTTTTTAGGTCTTTTTTGCTAATGGTAAAGTAGGCCGTCTGGAGCTCTGGCATGATGACCAGCCTTCTTGAAAGGGCAAAGCCAAGGAACTTAAGCCTATCCACCGAGTTGGTATCATAGATCAGTCGGCTGATTTTGGAATTGTCAGCCCCTAACTCAATCAGTTCGGCGGTTACCAGATGGACATTTTTGGTGGTGTTGGGATGCTTGAAGCCTCCCGTGTCGGTCATGATGCCGGAGTAAAGGCACTCGGCTATATCGCAGTCGATCAGGTCTTTGTCACCGATTTTGACAATCAGTTCATAGATAAGTTCGCAGGTGGCTGCAGCTTTGGTGCTGTGATAGGCAAAATCAGCGAAATCCTCAGGGTCTTGGTGGTGGTCGATGTTGACCTTGTAGGCGCTGGATTCCCTGATGTAGGGTTCCATGTCGTATGTTCTGCTCAGGCAGCTGAAATCCAGCCCGAAAATGATGTCAGCCTCTTTGATTTTATCAATTGCAATAGGTTGATGCTCCTCGTTTTCGAAGTTGAGGACTTCATCGTTGCTCTTCATCCAGGCCAAAAAAGAAGGATAGTCCGAGGGTGTGATTACGGTGACCTCGTGGTTCTTCTTTTTTAGGAAGTTGGCCATCCCCAGTGAGGAGCCAAGTGCATCAGCATCAGGCTTGTGGTGGGTGGTAATGACAACTTTTTTTGGTGAAGATATTTGTTTTTTAAATAACTCTAAGTCTTGCATGTGTAATGTTTTGGCTGCAGTATCCAGCACATAGGGTGCAAAGGTCTATATTATTTTCGAATTTTCCCAATGGGGATAACCGCCTATAAATGAAACCCATAAGGTTTATTTCTGGTAATTGGTTCGGACTTTACGTTAAAACCCGTAAATTTGTGCCCTATTTTAAACCTAGAAAAAAATACACAAAATGGCAACTAATAGAACATTTACTATGATCAAGCCTGATGCGTTTGGCGCAGGCAATACTGGAGCTATCCTTAAAATGATCCAAGATGCTGGATTCAAAATCGTAGCCATGAAGGCCACCAGGTTGTCAGCTGAACTTGCGGGCAAATTCTACGAAATACACAAGGAGAGACCTTTTTACAATGATTTGGTATCTTTCATGTCTTCTGGTCCAATCGTAGCAGCCATCTTGGAAAAAGACAATGCAGTAGAAGATTTCAGAAAGCTTATCGGTGCCACCAACCCAGCTGAAGCTGCTGAAGGTACTATCAGAAACATGTTTGCCAAATCTATCGACGCCAACGCCGTTCATGGTTCTGACTCTGACGAAAACGCCGAGATCGAAGGCAACTTCTTCTTCTCCCAAGCTGAAAGAGTATAATTGAAAGTTAATTGCTTAGTAAAATAAACCGCAGAGGCGAAGAGCACACGGAGATATTATTTCTCTACTGACTCTGATTCTCTGCGGTTTTTTTAATTTACCGCAAAGAGCGCTAAGTAACACAAAGTTTGATGAGAGCTTGTTTAACCGCAGAGATCGCTCCGCTCCTCGGGACAAGTTCTGTGGTTATTTTTAAAATTGCGATTAATGAATTGACTAAAAAACTTTGCGCGACTTTGTTTCTTTGCGGTTGATTTTTTTGGTTCTCCCCACAGTTTGATGCGAGCTTGTTTATCCAGAGAGGCCCAGAGGACGCAGAGATCGCTCCGCTCCTCGGGACACGTTCTGTGGTTATTTTTAAAATTGCGATTAATGAATTGACTAAAAAACTTTGCGCGACTTTGTTTCTTTGCGGTTGATTTTTTTGGTTCTCCCCAAAGTTTGATGCGAGCTTGTTTAACCACAGAGGCCCAGAGGACGCAGAGATCGCTCCGCTCCTCGGGACAAGCTCTGAGGTTATTTTTAAAATTGCGATTAAAGCATTGACTAAAAAACTTTGCGCGACTTTGTTTCTTTGCGGTTGATTTTTTTGGTTCTCCCCAAAGTTTGATGCGAGCTTGTTTAACCACAGAGGCCCAGAGGACGCAGAGATCGCTCCGCTCCTCGGGACAAGCTCTGAGGTTATTTTTAAAATTGCGATTAAAGCATTGACTAAAAAACTTTGCGCGACTTTGTTTCTTTGCGGTTGATTTTTTTGGTTCACCTCAAAGATTAGTGTTTGTAGAGCCACAGAGGCGCAGAGGCCATGTTTCTCTGAGCCTCTGTGGTTTTTAATTTTAACGTAATCACTTCACCTGAAGCACCAAATCATTCTGCTCCACCATGTCGCCTTCCTGTAGGATGATCTTTTCGACTTTGCCGGCGGCGGAGGCGCTGATGGTGCTTTCCATTTTCATGGCCTCAATGACAAAGAGAGGCGTATTTTCCTCTACGGTGTCGCCTTCCTTGACCATGATGGCCGAGATCCTTCCCTGTAGCGGTGCTCCGATATCGCCAGCGCTTTCGATTTTTTTGTTCGACACTTTCAAGGCTTTCACTTCTTTGTCCTTCACCTGGATCCTTCTGGCCTGGCCGTTCAGCTCAAACGAAACCAATCGCATTCCCAAATCATCAGGTTGGGAGACGAACAGCAGTTTGATGATGATAACCTTGCCGGGGCCAATTTCCACCAGGATCTCCTCATTTGGCTTCAAGCCGTAAAGGAAGGCCAGGGTCGGGATCTTGCTAGGGTCGCCGTATTCCTCACGGAAGGCTCTGTAGTCCTTGAAAACTTTCGGGTATAGCTTGTAGGACAAAAAGTCCAGCTCGGAATTGAAGTCCCCAAATTCCTCCCGAAAGGCTGCCATTTCCTTGTCGAAATCAATCGGGGTCAGGTGTGCATTTGGCCTGTCGGTAAAAGGTTTGGCGCTCTTGAGGATCACCTGCTGCAATTCCTTGGGGAATCCCCCCTCTGGCTGGCCCAGGTCACCCTTGAACAAGCCCACCACTGATTCGGGGAAGGATAGCTCCTTGCCCTTTGCCAGCACGTCTTCCTTGGTCAGGTTGTTGGAGGTCATGAAGATGGCCATGTCCCCCACCACTTTGGAGCTTGGGGTCACCTTGACGATGTCGCCAAACATCTCATTGACGATCTCGTAATTTTTCTTCACCTCCTCAAACTTATCCTCCAAGCCCAAAGCCGAGACTTGGGGACGTAGATTGGAGTATTGCCCGCCTGGGATCTCGTGATGGTACACTTCGGCAGTACCAGCTTTCAATCCGGATTCAAACGGATAGTAGAGTTCCCTTACATCCTCCCAATAATTGGAGAATTTGTTTAAGCCATCCAGATCCAATTGATTTTCCCTTTCAGTTCCTTTGGTATAGGCCAAAATGGAGTTGAAATTGGGTTGGGAAGTCAGGCCCGACATGCTGGCCAGGGCCACATCCACCACATCCACTCCGGCCTCCATGGCTTTGAGGTAGGTGGCCGACTGTATGCCGCTGGTGTCATGGGTGTGTAGGTGGATCGGCAGGCTGACATTTTCCCTCAGGGCATGAACCAGCTCCTGGGCTGCATATGGTTTGAGCAATCCGGCCATGTCCTTGATCGCCAAGATGTGGATGCCCTCATCCTCCAGCCTTCTGGCCAGGTCTATATAATATTGTAAGGTGTATTTCCTGTTTTCGGGGTTCAAAATATCATTGGTGTAGCAAATTGCCCCTTCGGCAAGCCCGCCGGTTCTTTCCTTCACCGCCTTGATGCTCACCTTCATTGCCTCCAGCCAGTTGAGGGAATCAAAGATCCTGAAAACATCCACCCCGTTTTCCCAGGATTTCTCAATGAACTTTTCGATCAGGTTGTCAGGATAGGCGGTATACCCCACCGCGTTGCTGCCTCTGATAAGCATCTGAAGCAGGATGTTGGGAACTGCCTTTCTGATTTGCTGTAGGCGTTTCCAGGGGCTTTCATGTAAAAAGCGCATGCATACATCGAAGGTCGCTCCGCCCCATACCTCCATGCTGAATACCTCAGGATGGTTTTTGGCAAAAGCCTCGGCTACTTTCAGCATGTCGATGGTGCGCACCCTAGTGGCCAATAGCGACTGGTGGGCATCCCGGAAAGTGGTGTCGGTAAAGTGCAGGGCCTTTTCCTTCTTCAGCCATTCTGAAAAGCCATTAGGCCCCAGCTCGGTCAGGAGGTCTTTCGTCCCTTTGGGGTAACCGCTGTATTTGTCAAAAACCGGGACTTTCGGGTTCCTGAACTTCTTATTAGGGTCCTTAAATTTGACATCAGGGTTGCCATTGACCACCACTTCGGCTAAGTATTTAAGGGTGTTGGTACCTCTGTCCTTTTTTCTTGGAATGCTAAACAGCTCCGGATGGTTGTCAATGAACTTGACAGTGGCTTTTCCTTCGTAAAAAGTAGGGTGGGAAATCACGTTTTCTAGGAAGCCTATATTGGTCTTTACCCCGCGGATCCTGAATTCCCTCAAGGTCCTGCCCAAACGCTGGCTGGCTCCTTTGAGCGTACGTCCCGAGGCGGATATTTTCACCAACATACTGTCGAAGAATGGCGAAATCTTTACACCTGGATAGCTACTGCCCTCATCAATCCTTATCCCAAAGCCGCCGGCGTTACGATAGGCGATGATGGTCCCGTAGTCGGGTTTGAACTCGTTTTGGGGGTCCTCTGTGGTGATCCGGCATTGTATGGCAAAACCGTTGGCCACTATTTCTTCCTGGCTGTTGATGAAAATCTGCGGGTGGGATAGCTCCAGCCCGCTGGCTACTAGGATCTGTGTCCGCACGATATCAATCCCGGTGATTTCCTCGGTGATGGTATGCTCCACCTGAATCCTGGGATTCACTTCAATGAAGTAAATCCGCTCGTTTTTGTCAACCAGGAATTCTACCGTGCCCACATTGTTGTAATTCACTTCCCTGGCGATGGAAAGCGCATATCCATAAATTTTGTCTTTGGCTTCTTGGGATAAAGTGGCACTCGGGGCCACTTCCACTACCTTTTGAAAACGGCGCTGAACAGAACAGTCCCTTTCAAACAGATGAACTAGGTTGCCATAATTGTCCCCCACTATCTGCACTTCGATGTGCTTGGGGTCGTCGATGTATTTTTCAAGGAAAACGGTGTCGTCTCCAAAAGCTTTCAGTGCCTCATTTTTGGCATCAAGAAAGGACTGTTTGAAGGCTTTTTCCTCCCGCACCACTCTCATACCTCTTCCTCCACCGCCTGCCGCAGCCTTGATCATCACCGGGAAGCCGATCCTGTTTGCCTCAGAAAGGCCAATTTCCACATCAATCAGCTCTTGTTGGCTATCTTCTATGATGGGCACCTGGGATTTGATGGCTACTTTTTTGGCTGCCACTTTGTCCCCGAGATTTTCCATTACCTCAGGTTCCGGTCCCACGAAAATGATCCCTTCCTCCTTGCATCTTCTGGCAAACCGCACGTTTTCGGAAAGAAAGCCGTAGCCCGGATGAATGGCGTCTACCTGGTTTCTTTTGGCCACGGTAATGATTTCCTCTATATCAAGGTAGGGCTTGAGCGGTTCCTCGTCCTGCCCCACCTGATAGGCCTCATCGGCTTTATAGCGGTGCAGGGAGTACCTGTCCTCGTAGGTGTAAATAGCAACGGTACGGATTTTTAGTTCGGAGGCCGCCCTCAATACTCGGATGGCAATTTCCCCCCGGTTGGCCACCAGGAGTTTGTGAATCTTGTGAATAGGCATAAAAGTAAAGCTTTTTAAAAGTTATGCGTTTTGGGTTTAAAATTAATTTGCATATCCTTAACTGGTAGACCTGGCTCTAAAGAGGCAGGACGGAGGACCGAAAAAGGTTGTCTCTAGCATTACACCCAGCATTTGGCAATTTTGCCGAATTATAGGTGCAGTCATGGATATACATTAAAGTTTTTAACAAAAAGGCGATCTTGTTATGAAATTAAGAATTATCAAACGATTTCCTTTGTGTTGGGTGTTATAAAACTTTGCCTATTCAAAAATTAAACCAATTTTTTGGTACTAAATACTAGATTTTACTTTTCATGTTGGCAGGTTGTGATTAATAACCACCGAGGCAAGAAGGGCACATAGAAAATGTAACAACCGCAAAGATTTGAAAGATTCGCAAAGAAAAAATGGGGCGTGAGGACTTTTAACTTCTTAATATCTACTTCTAACTCAATCTTCGCGCTCCTCAACGATCTTTGCGGTAGATTTATTTCTCCGGATCATCGTGGTTATCTTGTCAAGTCTTAAATTTTATTTGACTCTCTTTCCCAGCTTTTCAATTTTTCTCCGTGAAGCAGCCTTTGTGAAACTTCTTTTAAACTTTGTGTCCGTTGTGGCCATTTGTTTGGTCACGTACTTCTAATCCCGTACTTCACACTCCCCTTCAGTCCACTTGGTCACCCCATTATTTAGGGCGACACAATCGTTGCTGTAGGTTTTGTTGTCACAGCCGCACACGGGGTCATAGATCATATAGCAGGCTGCTTCGGAGTTGATTTTGCTTTTGTCGATGCAGCCCGCTACGGTGGTGGGCTCTGGGGCTTTGCACTGGAAGGCCAGGCAGGTGATGGCAAATAGGGAGACGGATAATCTTTTCATAAGTGCTCTTTTATCCATAAACGGATGTGGGTAATCAAACGCTACTTATTTTTCCGGTTTCCTTTTTTGAAGAAGACCTGACGGATCCATTTAGGCAAAAATATGGCACCAAGAATCAAATACGGGTAGTAGGAAAGAAGTCTCCAGAGAATGCTCGTCACGAATGTGTACCCGGGTAAAAACTCTGCGAAAAACTGGGCAAAGAAAAACTCGGCCGTACCGCTGCTGCCCGGAGTGGGGGAAACCATCATCACGATCCACATGATGATCTGTCGGGCAAAGATGATGATGTGGCCAAACATGTCCACCGACTTGTAAGCCGAGATCAGCGCATTGAGCATCAGGTAGCGGGCAGACCAGATAAATACGGTGGCACCCACTACTGAAAGCCAATATTTGTAGTTTTTATCCTTAAAAGTTTCACTGGCTTCTATAATCTGGTTTCCGTAATCATTGGCGTTGGATTTCCACTTTCGGATCCATTTGATGGAAAAAATCTTCATCAGGATCCATTTGAATACCCTTGGCCTGTAGAATAAAGCCGCCGACATGACGATGGTATAAATGGCATATAGGCTATAGCTGATCCAGAAAAGGTATTGTATGCTGGTCCCCAGCCGCAGCTCCATCATCCGGGTGTCGGGAAAGATATGGCCTTTGGCCAAATACAGGATGATGGGTGCTCCTATGACGAAGAAAAGGTTGTCCAAAATGGCGGTAAGCATGACAAAGGCCAGAGCCTTGCCGAGTTTGATGCCCTCCTTGTGCAGGATAAATACCGCCACCGCCGTACCCCCAACAATCGATGGGGTAACCGCCGAGGCAAACTCCCAAAGGATGATCACATAAATGGCCCTCACCCAGGTGAGTTTCTCATCGGTAATCTTCCGGATACGGTAGACATATCCCGCATCCCGCATCAAAATAAACAGCAAAGCCAATAAAACGCCCCCTACTGAAGCATCAAACACGCCCTTTAGCGTCTGCGCGTTGACTTTGGGGTCTAAGTAAAACATAAGGAACACAATCCCGAGCCCGATAGCCACGGGTACCCAAACCTTATTGGGGTTTAAGGTCTTGAATATCTCCTTATTATCTAATCTCATATTACAGTACGGGGACTTCTTCTACTTTCTCCACCCAAAAATTGTTGAAACCCTCTCCAATTTTAATTGTAACCAAAGATAACTGTAATAATTCCAATATGGCTAAAAAGGTATAAATCACGAAGATTTTATCCGGCTTGTAGGAGATGAATTGGGTAAAGGGGACCCTGTCAGAAAAGCTGAGTTTTTCCAGGACGAAGTTTTTCTGCTGGTCAATGGTGTAGGGGTATTGGATTACCGTGTGGGTGGTTTCATCTGTACGGTTGGCATATTTGGCCATTACCCTTTGGTATACCCTGAGGAGCTTGTAGAGGTCGAGGTCCTGCATTTCGGCGTCCACATTGTCCACGTTGCTCATGGCTTTGAGCTCGTCGAGCACGTTGCCGCGGGATTTCCGCGATAGGCGGTTTTCCTCCATGGTGGACAGCTCCTGGATCACGGACTTGTACTTTTTGTACTCCAAAAGATGCTTGATCAATTCTTCCCTGGGGTCAATTTCCTGCCCGTCCTCATTCAGCTCGGGCCGTGGGATGAGCATTTTGGATTTGATTTTCATCAAGGTGGCGGCCACCAGGATGAATTCACTGGCTACTTCTATTTCCAATTTTTCCAATTGATGGATGTAGTGCAGAAATTCGTTGGTGATTTTGGAGATGGGAATGTCATAAATATCCAGCTCATCCCGCTCGATGAAGAAGAGCAAAAGGTCGAAAGGACCCTCGAATAATGGTAATTTGATTTCGAAACTCACTGGATATATTAAAATTGTTGTATTTTTGCCAATCTAATTGAATTCAAAGATATTACATAAATAGAAAAATAAATATTTGACTGTAAAAAAGTAAGGTTTAAAGTTTTTTGGCCGTATGTTTGACGAGCCTGAACAAACCTTTCGGGTTTAAGTTATTTATTTCAAAAGAACCAAGTAGATGTTGATAGAACCTGGAAAATTGCTTGCCCAAATCGACAGCCCAGCCGATTTAAAGAAATTCAACAAAGATCAGCTTGTACAGATATGTGATGAACTTCGACAGTTTATAATTGACAATGTATCGGTATATGGCGGGCATTTTGGAGCAAGTTTGGGTGTGGTGGAGCTTACTGTGGCTTTACACTATGTAATGGAAACCCCCTATGACCAGCTGGTATGGGATGTGGGCCACCAGGCATACGGTCACAAAATCCTTACCGGACGCAGAGACCAGTTTCATACCAACAGACTATATAAAGGTCTATCAGGTTTTCCAAAAAGAAAGGAAAGCAACTACGATACTTTTGGAGTTGGGCACTCCAGTACCTCCATTTCTGCTGCTCTTGGGATGGCCATGGCCTCCAAATACAAGGGCGAAAAGCAGCGTCAACACATTGCCGTAATCGGTGACGGCTCCATGACAGGAGGGATGGCTTTTGAAGCCATGAACCATGCGGGTGTTTCCGATTCCAACATGATCATCATCCTGAATGACAACTGTATGTCCATCGACCCCAACGTAGGGGCGTTGAAGGATTATCTAACTGACATTACTACTTCCCATACATATAATAAGGTAAAAGACGACGTTTGGAAGCTGCTAGGCAAGTTTAGCAAATTCGGCTCAAGCGCTCAGGAGGTGATCTCCAGCGTGGAGCACGCGATCAAGTCGGCCTTGTTAAAGCAAAGTAATTTATTTGAATCCCTGAATCTCCGTTACTTCGGACCGGTAGATGGCCACGATGTGGATCATCTGGTGGAGGTGTTGAGTGATTTGAGAGATATCCCCGGACCAAAAATCCTACACTGTGTGACGGTAAAAGGTAAAGGATATGCCTTGGCTGAAAAAGACCAAACCAAATGGCATGCACCAGGCAAATTTGATAAGATCACCGGGGAAATTGCCAAAAAAGTACATACTACGCCTCAGGCACCAAAATATCAGGATGTGTTCGGCCATACTTTGGTAGAATTGGCGGAAGCTGATGATACCATCATGGGGGTGACACCTGCCATGCCATCGGGTTCTTCCATGAACATCATGATGGATGCGATGCCTGACAGGGCTTTTGATGTGGGGATTGCCGAGCAACATGCCGTGACTTTTTCGGCAGGATTGGCCACCCAGGGATTGAAGCCATTCTGTAATATTTACAGTACTTTTATGCAACGCGCCTATGATCAGGTTTTGCATGATGTGTGTTTGCAAAATCTACCCGTTGTATTCTGTTTGGACAGAGCAGGATTTGCAGGAGCAGATGGGCCTACCCACCATGGGGCGTATGATATCGCCTTTTTCCGATGTGTGCCTAATCTGGTAGTGGCAGCGCCAATGAATGAAGAGGAGTTGCGAAATATGATGTATTCCGCAGCCAAATATAATGGACCTTACTCTATCCGATACCCACGTGGCCAGGGAGTCATGCCTGACTGGAGACAGCCCATGCGTGAAATCCCAACCGGTCAGGGTAGGATTGTGAAAGAAGGAGAAGAAGTAGCGGTATTGACAATCGGCCATATCGGTAACTATGTGACGGAGGTTGCTGAAAGCTTGGCTAAAGACGGGCTAAATCCTGCGCATTATGATATGAGGTTTGTCAAGCCACTTGACGGAGATCTTTTGCATGAGATTTTTGGGAAATTTAAAAAGGTAGTAACTGTTGAAGATGGCTGCTTGATGGGTGGGTTTGGAAGTGCAGTGCTCGAGTGGATGATCGACCACGGATATCAGGCCCAGGTAAAACGTTTGGGTATTCCTGATGAGGTGATTGAGCACGGAGAGCAGATTCAGCTACACCGAGAGTGTGGGTTTGATCCGGATGGTATAGCTGATGCGGTGAGGAGTTTGCATGAGGTTACAGTGAATGTGAAATATTAAGGTAGAAATATTTTAATAGAAATAGGGAAATTAGGAAATAGTGAAATATAAGGGGGGAGCCGCATCGAGAGTTGCGGTTTTCCTGTTTATACTAAATTCGTATGCCTATGGAAATTGCTTACAATGATTTGGGGAATGGGCAGCCGCTCATATTTTTACACGGCTTTTGCGAAAGCAAGGAGATGTGGAAGGCATTTGAGGAGGCTTTTTCTCCCTTCTACAGGGTGCTGTGTCCAGATCTGCCAGGATTTGGAGAAAGCCGCTGGTATGAGGAGGAGGTCAGTTTGGAACAGGTGGCTGTGATGCTCGAGGAATGGATGGAGGAATTGCAGCTGGAAAAGCCCATCCTGATCGGCCACTCCTTGGGGGGCTATGTGGGTTTGGCGCTGGCCGAGCTAATGGGGGAGAAACTTGGTGGGCTTGGCTTATTCCATTCCACAGCTTTTGCCGATGATGAGGAAAAAAGGGGTGTCAGAAACCGGACCTTGGCTTTTGTGGAAAAATATGGGGTGGAAAAGTTTGTCACTTCATTTGTCCCGCCCTTATTTCCCGATTACAGGAGGGAAGAGCTTCAGGATAAAATTGATTATGTGCTCAGATTGGCCCTCAAGACCTCGTATCCAGGTTTGATGGCCTATACTAAGGCCATGCGTGATAGAAAAGAGCGGTTAGAGGTATTAAAGAGCTTTCGCTCTCCCAAGATGATGATCGCTGGGCAAGTGGATGCTGCCATCAAGCTTGAAGACAGCCGAAAGCATGAGGCTTTTGTGGATTTCTATTTTGAGCTTCCCGAAACCGGGCATATGGGGATGTTTGAGCGGGAAGAGAAGACCATTGAGGTAGTGGGGAAGTTTCTGGATAGGTACTGCAGTTCTACCGTATAAGAGTTGACGTATTGTTTCTCGCGGCGTCCGCAAAGATGGCGCAGGGGCCGCAACGTGGAAATTACGATAATTACCGCAATCAGTCTAGTTGTTTTCCCTATTTTTCTCCCATGCCTCTAATATCCCATTACCCATAGTGGACCCGACGAGGACCCGAAGGGGAGGCGAGTTGGAGGGGTAGAGGGGATAGGATATGAGTAGGGGTTAGGCTTAGACTGTCAATCTCAATTTGCCCCATGGCAATAGCGTGGTCTATAGTAGACATTTTAGAAGAATAAATATCTACTTCAGAGTCATTTTCAAATTGGTTAATAATATCCTCAATTGAGTCAAAATCAGTTTTATCCGTTATTACAGTAGGCATACCTGTTTTTTATTTTAACAACGTATTTCAACCAGATTGTTCCTATTTAAAATATACGCTTTTTTCTAATTAATTGATCATAAATAATTCCAAGTATTTTTAAATTAACCCAAATATTAATGCAAAAAGGAGTTTCACTCAATTCGTGAAACTCCTTTGGGAAGAATATTCTATTAAAATTAATCTTTAAAACCTCAAGCTAACCCCGGCCAAGAAGTTTGTGCCGGCCATGGGGTAGTAGAAGTTTTCGGTAACAAGTTCTCTGCCACCAGCTGCTTCCCCTGGGAGGAAATAGCTGAAAGTGTAGCCGTTTGGTTCATAAAGCTCGTTGAAGATATTGTTGACCAAAAGGGTGAACTCCATTTCTTTGACAAATCTGGGACTGATCTTGTAGATGAACCTCAAATCGTTGGTGAAAAAGGCGTCTAGCTTTCTGTTTTCGTTTTGGGTGTTGTCCAGATATTGGCTGTCCACATACTTGGATAGCAGGGAGATTTCAAGTCCTTTGATCGGACGGAAGTCAATCATGGCTGATCCTACCACATTGGGGGAGAAGGCGATGTCGGTGTCCGTATAGGTGAAGCTTTCCTGCTGGAAAACCTCGGCGGCGTAGTCATCCACAAATTCGGTGAACTCTGCGATCTTGTTTCGGCTGAAGGCAATGTTTCCCCCCAAAGTCCACTTAGGGGAAAGCATCACCGCTCCGTCCAACTCGATACCCGCTCTATAGCTATCCGCCACATTTTCTCTGATATAGGCCCCTACATCATTTAATTGCCCTGTAAGCACCAATTGATCATTATACTTCATGTAGTAGAGATTGGCGCCATATTGGAAATTGTTGTGCTGTGTCCTTACACCAGCCTCAATGTTTTGGAGGTTTTCTGGCCTTGGAATCTCTGTGAGGGGGCTGTCAGTGAAATCCCTTCTCACTGGTTCACGATTGGCTACCGCATAGGAGGCGTAGAAGGTTTTGCCTTTGGCCGCCTCATAGCTGAAGCCGAATTTTGGGTTAAAGAAATGGTAGTTTTGGAATCCGCTGATATCTCGGAGGTCGTTGTTGATTCCGACAAACCTATAATCGATACCTCTGTATTGAAGGTCGCCAAAAAGGAAAAGCTGGTCTACCACTTCATAGGTAGCTTTAAGGAAAATGTTGCGGTCATCTTTCACCGCATTGTTGTCATAATAACGGTCGCGGATATCCGTATCTCCTGCAATTCTCATCCAGATGATTTCCCCAAAGTGGTCCCCGTCATAACGGTTTGCCCCACCGCCCAAAATCGCATCCAATCGGCCGTCACCGGAGATGTAATTCAGCGAGAAAGTCGCCCCATAGAAGTCATTGTCCAACCACCTTCTTCTTATGATGTCTGTTCTTTCAATGGTTTCCCCACCAATCACAATAGGCTGGATGCCGTAGTTTCTAAGAAGTCGGTCATTTGGACGGAACTGCTCATAATATCCGGCGCCTTTGGTGTAGTGCAGGGCCGCATTGGCTTTCCAATTGCTACCCAGATTACCGGCATAGATGAATTGATAGTGCTGCTGCTGGTAATTATCCGTTTCGTTTTCGTAGGTATAGCTGTTAAAAGTACGGTTGGTCTGCAGCAGGTTTTCCGGGACACCATTCCAAGCTTGGTAAGTTTGCTCAGCTCCTGCAAATACATTCATTTTGAAAACATGGTTGTCGCCATAATAACCCCCAGATAGATAATAGGAGCGAAGGTCTGAAAAGGCACGGTCAATGTAGCCATCGGAAGTGATCTGCGATAATCTTGCGTCCACTGCCCACCTGTTGTTCAATAGGCCCGTTCCGGCTTTCACTGTATGGCGCCGGGTATTGAAAGAACCGAACCCATTGTCGATTTCGGCGTAGCTTTCTTCCCTTTTGGTATCTGTCTGGATGTTGAGGCTGGCCCCAAAAGTAGCCGCGCCATTGGTGGAAGTACCCACACCACGCTGGATCTGGATGTTTTCCACGGATGAGGCAAAGTCCGGCATGTTGACCCAGAATACGCCATGGGATTCGGCATCATTAAGCGGGATCCCGTTTACTGTTACGTTGATTCTGGTTTGGTCGGAACCCCGGATTCTCAGACCCGTGTAGCCCACACCTGCTCCCGCATCGGAATGGCTGACCACTGATGGGGTGTAATTTAGCAGGAAAGGAATGTCCTGGCCCAGATTGTTTTTGTTGAGTTCCTCTTTGGAGATGGTTTTAAAGGTGGTGGGGGTGGTCTGTCCGGCCCGTGTGGCTGTAACGATAAACTCCTCGGTGGAAAGCAGGCTTTTGTCCAAGGAGAAATCCAATTCTAAATCGGCCGAAATGTTGATGCTTGACCTTGTGGTCTGGTACCCTACGTAAGAAACCCTCACATCGTAATCCCCGGCCGGAATCCTGTTGACTTGGTAACGGCCGATCATGTCGGTGGTACTTCCCCTGCCAGTGCCTTCCAAGATAATGTTTGCTCCCGGAAGGGTTTCACCAGTTTCGGCATCGGTGACGGTGCCGGACAAACGGTGCTGTGCCATGGCGCCGATGCTCATGAGCATGACGGATAGCATGAATACTAACTTTTTCATGTAATAATGGTGATAAAAACTGTTGCCTTTCGGCAGTTTGGTTAAACATAGAAGCAAACCAAGGGGAGGCTGCTCCACTTTCTGTAAACCGCTCATTTCCCTTCGCCGGTACTAACCGTATCAGGTTCAATGGGTATGATCTCAGCCCGTTATATTAGGGCACCCCTTAATGGGAGCAAAGGTAAGGATATTATCAAGATCGGCAATGGAATTAAAAATAGAAGAATTAGGAATGAGGAATTAAGAATGAACGGTTGAAGAAAATGGCCACAAAGGGCTCAAAGGCGCTAAGACTGGTTCGCGGACAAGGAAATGGGCACAAAGGAGTTGCACCAGGTTTTAAAAAAGTCGCGAAAACGGTTGGGAATAAATAATTAGCAATGAAGAATGAGCGGGCATGTTATTATAAAAAAAAAGCCGCACTAAGTTAAAGTTTAAACCTTAAATAGAAGAATTAGGAATGAGGAATTAAGAATGAACGGTTGAAGAAAATGGCCGCAAAGGGCTCAAAGGCGCTAAGACTGGTTCGCGGACAAGGAAATGGGCACAAAGGTGTTGCACCAGGTTTTAAAAAAGTCGCGAAAACGGGTGGGAATAAATAATTAGCAATGAAGAATGAGCGGGCATGTTATTATAAAAAAAAAGCCGCACTAAGTTAAAGTTTAAACCTTAAATAGAAGAATTAGGAATGAGGAATTAAGAATGAACGGTTGAATAAAATGGCCACAAAGGGCTCAAAGGCGCTAAGACTGGTTCGCGGACAAGGAAATGGGCACAAAGGAGTTGCACCAGGTTTTAAAAAAGTCGCGAAAACGGTTGGGAATAAATAATTAGCAATGAAGAATGAGCGGGCATGTTATTATAAAAAAAAAGCCGCACTAAGTTAAAGTTTAAACCTTAAATAGAAGAATTAGGAATGAGGAATTAAGAATGAACGGTTGAATAAAATGGCCACAAAGGGCTCAAAGGCGCTAAGACTGGTTCGCGGACAAGGAAATGGGCCACAAAGGAGTTTCACCAAGTTTTAAAAAAGCCGCGAAAAGTGTTGGGAATTAATTATTTGTAATGGAGAATGAGCGCGGGCATGTTATTATAAAAAAAAAGCCGCACTAAGTTAGATTTAAACCTTAAATAGAAGACTTAGTAATTAAGAATGAACGTTTGAATAAAATGGCCACAATGGGCTCAAAGGCGCTAAGACTGGTTCGCGGACAAGGAAATGGGTCACAAAGGAGTTTCACCAAGTTTTAAAAAAGCCGCGAAAAGGGTTGGGAATTAATTATTTGTAATGGAGAATGAGCGCGGGCATGTTATTATAAAAAAAAAGCCGCACTAAGTTAGATTTAAACCTTAAATAGAAGAATTAGGAATTAAGAATGAACGGTTGAATAAAATGGCCACAAAGGGCTCAATGGCGCTAAGACTGGTTCGCGGACAAGGACATGGGGCACAAAGGAGTTGCACCAAGTTTTAAAAAAGCCGCGAAAAGTGTTGGGAATTAATTATTGGTAATGGAGAATGAGCGGGCATGTTATGATAAAAAAAAAGCCGCACTAAGTTAGATTTAAACCTTAAATAGAAGAATTAGGAATTAAGAATGAACGGTTGTATAAAATGGCCACAATGGGCTCAAAGGCGCTAAGACTGGTTCGCGGACAAGGAAATGGGGCACAAAGGAGTTGCACCAAGTTTTAAAAAAGCCGCAAAAAGGGTTGGGAATAAATAATTAGCAATGGAGAATGAGCGGGCATGTTATTATAAAAAAAAAGCCGCACTAAGTTAGATTTAAACCTTAGTGCGACTTCTTCGACTTTGTGGGCAATTATTTTTCAGAAATTAAGCTGTGCCCAATGCCTTCAGGTGATAATAATGCGATGCAAAGGCCTGTCTTAGTCTGGAGTGCTCCAAGTAAGGCACTTGGTATTCCTGGCACACATCCTTGATGATCTTGCTTATTGCAGGATAATGGATATGGGAAATCTTTGGGAAAAGGTGGTGCTCCACCTGGAAATTCAGCCCGCCTACCAACCAAGTCAATACCTTATTTTTGGTGGCAAAATTAGTGGTGGTCCTAAGTTGGTGGGTAGCCCAGTCGTCTTCCAGCTGGACGCCTTCATTGATAGGGAAGATGGTTTCCTCTACTGAGTGAGCCATTTGGAAGATGACGCTCAGGAAGATGCCCGTGGAAAAGCCAAACAGGAGAAAGCCTACCAACCAGGGCATAAAACCTAACAGATAAATGGGCAGTGCCATAAACAAAACCGCATGGACTAACTTGAAGCCCCAAAAGGAGATGTGGTCACTGGTTTTCATTTTCTGGATAGGGGTGATGCCTACCCGGCCGGTCACATATTTTTTGTAATCGGTCACAAACACCCAGTAATGATAGAGCAGGCTATAAGTCAGAAGGAAATATAGATGCTGATACTTGTGCATGCCATACCGCTTTTGGGCTGGGCAAAGTCGTAGGAAAGGCCGTGCGTTCATATCGTCATCCACACCTTCAATGTTGGTGTAGGAGTGATGGACCACGTTGTGCTTGGTTTTCCACATGAAGACATTTGCCCCTAGGAAGTTGATGGATAAGCCAGCCAGTTTGTTGAGCCATGGCTGGTTGCTAAAGCTGCCATGGGCGCCATCGTGCATGACATTAAAGCCAATCGAGGCCGCCAGTCCGCCTAGGACGATGCTTTCCAGGATGGCAATAGGCCAGAAAGGAGTGAAGAAAAGCAGGTGGATATAAACCGCCACAAATGAGATAGTCAGGATTATGGCTTTGGTGTAAAGCTGGGTGTTTCCTGTTTGGGCAATGTTATTTTCTTTGAAATGATTCTGGACGCGTGCTTTTAATGTTTGGTGAAATGGGGTGGATTTCTGGAATTTTGGTTTTTGCATAAAGAAATGATGAAATTCTAATTCATTTTGGCCACTGAAGCGCTGCCGTATTACTGGGGGGACTTTAATAGCTATTAAGCAAATATAAGCTTTTTTAAACTTTTCAAAAATGCAAATATTGATAGGTGGTTAAATCCTTTTTTATTGCTTTATCTTTTGATTTGCTTCATTTACCTAACGGCGGCTTTGGACATATAATTCAATCCATTCGTTTTTTTCTCATTAATGCCTCTATTATTTCAATAGAGGCATGCAATCTTTCTTCAATCGTGCCGGAAACCAATTGATAAGGAACACTGGTGGTTTGGATTTTTTCCAAATAAACATTAAAAAAATATTTCCTCATTTCAGGTTCAGGATGTTCGCGCTGCGGGTCGGGTTCCCAGGGCATATCTATGTTTGTAAGCAGGTAGAGGTCATAATTCCTGCGGCTGATTTCATCTAGGGTCCAAGCATGGGTTTTGCAATATTTATGGCGACTCCAAACATCGATCACGTGCAGGTCCGTATCGCAAAAAAGCATCTTCTCAGCATTCTTGGCGGCCAGTTCCTCGAGCTGGATTTGGCCTTGGGCAATAGGCAGAAGGTCCTCGTATCGATACTCCCTATCCAATTGCTCCAGGTATTCTCGGGCGTATTCACGGACCCAAGGTTCGCCGAAATGATCAGAAAGTCCTTTGGCAAGTGTGCTTTTCCCGGTTGATTCCGGTCCAATGATCACGATTCTAAGCATAAACGGGTTTTTTAGCAGCTTTCATCCAGGCGATTAAACCCAAAATGGCCATCACCGTGAATACCATAAACTGGAAAGAGGTCAATATTAAATCCTTATGCCAATACAGGGGCACCGATACGAGGTCTGTGATGATCCAGGCTATCCAGTTTTCCACCTTTTTCTTGGCCATCAGCCACATGCCCACAAAGGCCGAGGAGGTGGTGAAGGAATCCCAGTAGGGCACGGTACTGTCTGTGTAATTTGATAATACCAGATAAAGGGTCAGATAGGAAGCTCCAAAAATAGCCAAGCTGTAGAAGATGCCGCTTTTTTTGAGGTAGGTCACGGGCCTTTCTTCGCCTGTTGGCGTAGGCTTGCTCCATACATACCAGCCATAGATTGACATGGCGGTATAGTAAAAGTTTATGCCCATATCGGCATAGAGCCCCACCATCACGGTGATATAAATATAGATCAAGGTGCTGATGATTCCTGTGGGAAAAACCAGGATGTTTTTCTTGATGGAATAATAGACGCTTGCCACGCCAAAAAAGGCCGCTATCGCTTCCAGTAAAGTCGTTTGAGCTAAACCTTCCTGCAGGCCCTCCCATATGTATTGCCAATCCATGGGCCGAATTTCAGTTAATATTATGATAAAAGAAAAAAACCGCTCCAATCTGAAGCGGTTTTCATTATAATTTTTCCAGGAAATTAATCTTCCAATAATTCAATCACCTTGAATTCAGTCCTTCTGTTCATCTGACGGCCTTCAGGGTTATCGGAACCATCAGGGTTTTCGTTAGGTGCAATTGGTTGGGATTCTCCGTAGCCTCTTGCTACCAGCCTTTCTCTGGCTATACCTTGGCTGATGATGTACTCCACGGCTGATTCCGCCCTTCTCTGGGAAAGCTCCTCGTTATACTGTTCCGAGCCACGGCTATCGGTGTGTGAGCTCAGTTCAATGCGGATATTAGGATTGTCCTTTAGGATTTTGACCAATTTATTCAACTCCTGAGCTGCATCCGGTCGGATCTCAGCCCTGTCAAAATCATAGTAGATATTCTCAAGCACAATCGCTTTTTCCAAGATCAATTGATCCAGTACCACGGTAGTGTCCAAGGTGATGTTGGTGACATCCTGGATCAGCTCACTCTGGTCAGGCATCTTGCCTTTGGTGGTGAAAGTAATGCTCTTGGTGAAGTATCCGCTTTTGGAGGCGATGATGGAATAATCTTGCTCAGGGGATAGTCTGAAGCGCACCCTTCCCTGTTGGTTGGTGTTGTCTCCGCCTACCAACTTGTTGTTTTCATCATACATGGTGACCCTGGTCTGCGGCAGGATTTCCTGTGAGCCGTCATCCTTTTGCTCCTTGGTAATCAGGTTGAGCAGGAAGTTGACCACTTTTGGTTTAGGCGTCATGTCCTTGAAATAGTAGATATCGTCATCGCCTACACCACCATCTCTGTTTGAGGTGATAAAACCTTCCTTAGGATAGTTGGTAAAGAAAATACCAAAATCATCAGCAGTGGTGTTGATATTGTCCCCTAAGTTTTTGACGGTATAGCCATTGTTGTTTGGTTCGGCCACAAATAGGTCAAGCTTGCCATAGCCGGGATGCCCATCGGAGGCAAAGAAGAAATTGCCATTTGTCTCAAGTCTGGGAAACATCTCATTGCCGGGCGTATTGATTTCTGGGCCCATATTCTGCACATTCCCAAAATCCCCATTGGCCAAAACCGTTGCCTTGTAAAGGTCAATGCCTCCGTAGCCTCCAGGTCTGTTGGAAGCAAAATAGAGGGTTTTGCCATCAGGGCTAAAGGCAGGGGTAGAGTTCCAATAGCCGGGCTCCTCATTGAGGGTCATGTAAACGGGCTCCGTGAAAGATGCCCCTCGGAAATAAGATGCGTAAAGGCTCACCTCTGGCTGATCTCTTCTATTGGTGCTGTTGCCGCGGGCATACACAATGGTGTTGCCGTCGGGGCTAATGGCTATGGCGCCCTGGTTGAGCCCTTCCTCGTTTCTGAACTCGGGCATTGGCTGAATGCCCTGCACGTCGACATTTACCCCATCGGCACGTGTCCTGAACAGCTTGGTGTAGGATTGCCCGGTGGCTTGGTAAATGCCACCGCCTCCCCGTGAACTGGTGAAGTACAGGAAGTTTTCGCTTACAATCGGGGCATAGTCGATTCCACGGCTATTTAGCAGTTCATAATTTTCCAGCTGATGGTTGGGAAAATAGGGCTGTATGTTGTCCAGCTTTCCCAGGTTGGCCAACTCTCTTTTAGAGCGGAGCTCAAGGGAGTCGTTGAGCGTCATTTCGGCCGCTTTGGAAAATGCCTCCTTTGCCCGGTCGTATTCCCCCTGGCTTTTCAGGCCTATCCCTTTTTTATAGTAATTTTCTGCCGTAGAGTCCAGTTCTACCAACTTTTCATAATAAGGCACTGCTCTTTCCACTCGGTTAGACAGCCTGTAACTCTCGGCCACTATGCGGTTGGCTTCCAGGTTGTCGGGGTCTTTTTCCAGAATGCGTGAAAAAGTATTAATGGCAAGCTGGTATTCTCCGGCCTGGTATTGTGCGGTGCCTTTCTTGTCGAGACTCGTGCAGGCGCCCAGAATTACTGCAAATAGAAGGATAAAAAGATAGCTATGCTTCATCGGTGATAATCAATGGGTAAAATGTGCAGAACTAATATAGGACATATTTTAAAATTAATTGTCAAAAAATCTGTTTAACCAACTTTCCTTGGCAGGAAGAAGCCACTTTTCCTGCAAATCTTGCTTTTTGTCCATGATCGGATTAAAAATCAAGGTGTCTTTTTCAAGATTGCCATCGGCTATCTCCTGTTTTACTTTGGGCACGCTGGTAACGGATACTTGCTTATCTTGGAGGAAAGATACTTTCCCCTGATTTAAAAGATCCACGCCGAGCTTCGCCTCGATTTCCTTGAGTTTGCGCACAGAGCTATCAATCGAGCATCCGCTAGCGCCCAACTGGGACTGGTCTACCGCCAAGATGATAAACTGGTCGAACTTGATTTCATAGCTGGTGGGCATTTTACTGCCGTGCGTATTCCAGTTTTGGCAAAAATCCGTCAAAACTTCCTTGATGTAATTTTGCTCTTCCGGGTTAAACTTTCTGTCCGCCAGATAAATCCAGATCCTGGTATCCGCTGGCATTTCATCAAAAGGTAAGTACATATAATGGGTGTTATTTAATTCAAAAGCCTCTTTTTCTTAACGAGAAAAGAGGCTTTTTTGATTTGGAAATAAATGAATTGTTGGGATAATGGGTGTCCGATGCCCGATGTCGGTTGTCGGATGTTAGAGACCTTGGTCTTTGGCGATCAGTTCTGCTAAGTCGTATACCTGCACATCATTTTCCCGGTTCTTGTTTTTGACACCGTCAGCCATCATGGTGAGGCAGAAGGGGCAGCCCACCGCGATGGCGGATGCGCCAGTTTCCAAGGCTTCCTCGGTTCTTTCGATGTTGATGTCCTTTTTGCCTTCCTCCGGTTCCTTAAACATCTGTGCGCCACCAGCGCCACAGCAAAGGCCCTTGGTGCGGCATCTTTTCATTTCTACAAGCTCCACGTCCAAAGCTTTGATGACATCACGAGGGGCCTCGTATACATTGTTGGCCCTGCCCAGGTAACAGCTGTCGTGGAAGGTGATTTTCTTCCCTTTGAAATCCCCGCCGCCTTTGATCACCACTTTGCCATCATTGATCAATTGCTGCAAAAATGTGGAGTGGTGGATCACTTCGTAATTTCCCCCAAGTGCCGGGTATTCATTTTTGATAGTGTTGAAGCAGTGGGGGCAGGCCGTCACTACTTTCTTGACGTTGTAGCCATTCATCACCTGGATATTTCCCACAGCTTGCATCTGGAACAGGAATTCATTCCCTGCTCTTCTGGCTGGATCGCCCGTGCAGGCTTCCTCAGGACCGAGCACGGCAAAGCTTACGCCTACCTTATTCAATATTTTGACAAATGCCTGGGTAACGGCTTTATATCTATCATCAAAAGATCCCGCACATCCTACCCAAAATAGGATTTCCGGAGATTCTCCTGAAGCGGCCATCTCGGCCATTGTTGGTACTTTATATGTTGACATGGATTGTGTTTTTATATGTCTGTACTAAGTACTAGGTACTATGTACTAAGATTGTATTCGTTATGATTGATTGTCTTCTTTTAGCTTGTCGGCCCAATTGAATCGGTCGCTTGGGGCGAATTTCCAGGGGGAGAAGCTGGTTTCCATGTTTTGGAACATGGCGTTCCACTGTGGAGGGGTACCGCTTTCTTCCATGGCCACATACCTCCTCATCTCCAATATGATCGCCAGCGGGTCAATATTCACCGGACAGGCTTCCACACAGGCATTGCAGCTGGTACAGGCGTTGATTTCTTCCTTGGTGATGTAATCGCCGTAGAGTGACTTGCCGTCCTCGAGGCCTTTGCCGCCCTTTTCCAAGCTCATGGCTACTTCTTCGGCGCGGTCACGGGTGTCCATCATGATTTTTCTAGGCGAAAGTTTCTTTCCGGTGATATTTGCAGGGCACTGGTCGGTGCATCTGCCACACTCGGTGCAGGCAAAAGCGTTCATCACATTTACCCAGCTCAGGTCATTCACGTCCTTTGCACCGAATCTTGCGATCTCGGCAGGTGGCTCAGGTGCGTTTTCAGTCTGTATGCCCAGCATCATATTTACCTCATTGGTGACTTCCTCCATGTTTCTCATCTCACCCTTAGGCTTAAGGTTGGAGTAGTAAGTGTTTGGGAAGGCCAGGAAGATGTGCAAATGCTTGGAATACGTGATGTAAATAGCAAAGCCCAATATGCCGATGATGTGCAGCCACCAAGCGACCCTCTCAATGTAGAATAGGGTAGTGGCTCCCATGTCGATAAACAGGGGCTTGATCATGCTGCTGAAAAAGAGACCGTCGATCTGCACGTAGTGGGAGTAACCTTTGTCAGCCAAGGCCTGGTCGGTTGCATTCATCACCAAAATGGCGGTCATCAGGGTGATTTCGGCAAACAGGATCAGGTTAGCATCCAGTTTTGGCCAACCTATAAGTTCCCTTGCGGTAAACCTTCGAAGCTTGATGATATTTCTCCTGATGAGGAAAATCACTGAGGCCACTAGGGAACCGAAAGCAAGGAATTCAAATATATTAAGTGCCACCACATACCAAGTGCCGGTAAACGGAGCAAAGTAGCGGTGCTGTCCGAATAGCCCGTCGATTACAAATTCCAGGATTTCTATGTTGATGATGATGAAACCAACATATAGGAAGAGGTGGAAGATGGCCGGCACGATACGCTTAAACATCTTTTTTTGTCCAAAGGCCACCAAGCCCATGGTTTTCCATCTCTCGCCGGGATTGTCCGTCCGTCCGGATTTTTTACCCAGCATGATGGCCCTTCTCAGGAAGCTGATCCTTTTGTAGAGGAAGTACCCTGCCACGATAAAAATCAGCAGAAAAATTATTTGCGGTAAAATACTCATATTGAAATGATTAAATTATTTGGGTTGATTTAGTATGATTTTTTTTCTTTAAATGATTTGCACCTAAACAATGTTTGCCTACCTTTGCATCACATTACAACGGTGATGTAGCTCAGTTGGTAGAGCATCGGACTGAAAATCCGTGAGTCGGTGGTTCGAATCCACTCATCACCACAAGCCTTGTTCCTTTGGAGCAAGGCTTTTTTATTTCCCTCCCCATGGGACAAAAGCATTGTTGTATTTTTTGGTTTAAAGCCCATCATTGTTTTGAATTTACCTTTGCAAAATAGTCAATAGTGCGCATGCATACTATTTGTGTGCCTAATTTAAAATGAATCTAAGATCATTCGGTTTGGCCGTTTTAAATTAACCAAATTCCCCGACATATGGAAACTCAATTGTAAGGTTTAAGTTTTTTCTTCGGTCTTCCGTCTTCGGTCCTTCTATCTAAATTTCCCATCTTTATAAAATATTTCCATCTTTCTGTAACATTTCCATTTCTTATTCATCATCTCCATGCATGAAGACATTTTTTGAAGCACAAATCTGGTCTATGAAGGACAAGCTGTACCGCATGGCTTTTCTCTGGGTGAAAGACCGGGATGTGGCCAATGATGCTGTTCAGGAGGTGCTGGAAAAAGCGTGGGCAAACAAAGAAGCCCTTCAGAAAATGGACAATCCTGCCGGCTGGCTGGTGCGGGTGCTGAAGAACCAATGCCTGCAACATTTTCGGCAGGACAAAAAGTGGGAACCCATAGGGGAGAGGGAGTTTGCGGAAAGTGAGACGGTAGATACGGATTTTCCGGAGGCCTATAAAAGGGTGTTTCGGTTTTTGGAAACCCTCCCGGATAAACAAAAAGAGGTTTTTATGTTGCGGGAAGTGGAGGGGTTGACCTATGAGGAAATAGCCGACTACCTGGAAATCAGCCAAGATCAGGTCAAAGTCAACCTATTTCGGGCCAGAAAAACATTGAGGGAGCATTTGTTAAACAAAGCAAATCATGGAAGAAAGAATTGAGCACTTATTGGAAAAATACTGGGAGGGGGAAAGCAGCCTGGAAGAGGAAAAGGAGTTGCGAAACCTTTTGCAGCAAGCCAATGGATATGAGCAGGAAAAAGCTTTTTTCGGAGAATTAAATCTTCTTCAGGAAGAGCATACAGAAAATCTGACTTACCCAGCCAAAAAGTCTAGCCCATGGGAATGGTTGAAGTTTGCGGCTGTGTTGGTGGTGTTTTTATCGGTGACGGCATTGGTGTTCCAGTTTCAGAAATATCAGGAACGGCAGGAAGAGGCCCTGGCCTATGCCCAGGTGATGGAGGCTTTTGCGCTCATCAATGAAAATATGAACAAGGGGACAAAAGAGCTGGATGTAATGGAGGAATTCAGATACCTGGGGACGCCTATGGAGTTGTTTGAGGAGGATTGATAATGATGAATGATGAATGTTGAATTAGAATGAGGAGAATGGAGCTGTTTTTAATTCTCAATTGCTAATTCATAATTAAAGAAATATGAAAAAGATATTAATAACCTTGATTTGCCTGCTGGCCTTCACTGGAGTGCAGGCGCAGGATGATGCCATTGTGAGGTTTTTCTCCAAATATATGGAGGATGAGCGATTCTCCAGGGTATATATCAGTCCCAAGATGATGCAGATGGCAGGGGGATTCATGAAATCCAATGCAGATGGCCAAACCAAAAAGGACGAAAAGGACATGGGCGAGCTGATCAGCAAGGTACGGGGCATCCGCATCCTAACGGCCGACAAAATCGACGGTCTTCCGCTCTACAAGGAAGCCATGGGCACGCTGACTCGAAACAAGTACGAGGACCTCATGGACGTACAGGACAAATCCTCCAGCGTGAAGTTCATGGTTCGGGAAGAAAGGGGCCGGGTCAAGGAGCTGCTGATGATCACGGGTTCCGGCGACAGCTTTACACTGCTGAGTATGTTGGGAGATTTTACTTATCAGGATTTGAATATCCTGGCCGAGAATACGAATATGCCGGGGATGAAGGAATATGAGAAGGGGAATAGGAAATAGGGAAATAGGAATTAAAAAAAATACAACATGAAAAATCTAATCTTAGCGGCCTTGTTATTGGCCATTAATTTCTCCGCGTTTGCCCAGAGTAAAAGCGTGGATAGCCTTTTTGACAAATATAAGGGGAACAAGGACTTCTTTCATATGGATCTGGGGGGGAGCTTTATGAATTTTGCCAAGGGGCTGAATATTTCACTTGATGAGGGGAATATGGATGCGATTGCCAAGTCGGTAGAAAGAGTAAAATTCTTCAAGCTGCCTGCTAATAGCGGTACCGCCGCTGCAGATTTTCTCAGCCTACAAAAAGGCCTGGCCAAAGAAAAATACGAGCTGATGATGGAGACCTCGCAGAAGAACAAGGGAGTATACATGTATTCTAAAGGCGCCAAGAAAATCCAGGATCTCGTCCTGCTGATCAGCGGGGAGGGAAATGACTACATCGTGGTATCACTCCAAGGGGACTTCGATGCCAAAACCTTGTCTGAGGTTAGATAGTGACTCTCAGGGGTTGAACTGGGACACCCGCCACGGCGGCCAGGCAGAGTTTAAAGGAGTTTAAAAGGAGTTTCACAGAGGGGACATTAACGGAGAATTAGAAATTAGGAATGAGGCATGGGGCGCCAATTCCTCATTCTTAATTCTCAATTTCTAATTAACACAACCCCCATTGCGCTACTTCTTATCTTTGCGGTTTACCCTAAAATTCTGCGGCCTCTGCGCCTCAGCGGTTATTTATTATCTTTCCCTATCATCCCCATCACATTATTTAGATTCTCTGCCAGGGTGGGGTGGGCGATGGGGAGGTGTTGGATCACCTCGGCGGTGATGCCTCCAAGCATGGCCATTTGGATGGTGGCAATGATCTCCCCGCCATCAATTGATAGGATAGTAGCGCCCAGAATCATCCGATTCTCAGGGTTGACCAGCACTTTGAAGAAGCCGCGTTTTTCGTCAACTTCCAAGGGTCTGCCGGCATGTTTCATCCAGTATTTACCTACCTCGTAAGGGATGCCTTTTTCTTTGGCCTGCTGTTCATTTAAGCCCACCCGGGCGAGCTGCGGGTCTATAAAGATGCAATAGGGCATCAACCTATCCACTTTGGAGATCTTTTCCTTCTCGTATACGCATTTAAACACCGTGTGGGCATCATGGTAGGCCATGTGGGTAAAGGGGGTCTCGCCAACTACATCGCCTAGGGCAAATACGCCTTTACAACTGGTCTCATGATATTCATCCACCAGGATATCGCCTTTTTCGTCGGTTTCGATATTGGACTTTTCGAGTTGTAGTTTATCGGTAGAAGGTCTGCGGCCCACTGCCACTAGGAGATGGGAACCATGGACCGTCTCTTTTTGGCCCTCTTTGATATAGGTCACTTCAAGCTTAGGGCCATCTTTCGATACCTTGACCACATTAGAATTGAAACTGGTGGAGATGCCTTCCTCCTGAAAAATCCTGCTTACTTCTTCGCAGACATCCTCATCCTCTTTGGGCACAAGCCTTGGGCCGTTGTCCAAAATAGTGACCTGACTGCCGAATCTGCGGAACATCTGGGCAAACTCAAGCCCAATATATCCGCCACCCATGATGACCAAGTGTTCGGGTGTTTCTTCAAGCTCCATGATAGTAGTGGAGTTTAGGTAGGGAACCTCTTCGATGCCTTCCACATTGGGAATAATCGGCTGGGCGCCGGTGTCGATAAAGACGTGTTCGGCTTCCAGTTCCTCGATGACCTTGCCCTCATGGATTACTTCCACTTTTCGGCAATCTGTAAATCTGGCCATGCCGATGATGATAGTTACGTTCTCGGCTTTGACCAGGGCCTTTTCCGCCCCGCCCCTAAAAAGCTCCACAATATGGTCTTTTCTGGCTTTTATCTTTTTTTGGTCCACCGAATAGTTGGGTACTTCAATCCCAAAGTCGGATGCCCGGCTGACCAGGTGGGCAACCCTTGCAGAAGCTACCATGGTTTTGGTAGGGCTGCATCCATCATTGATGCAGGTGCCGCCTACGACCCTTTTCTCAATCAAGGCGACTTTCTTGCCCAGACTTCCAATTTTCTTGGCCAAAGGCATTCCGGATTGGCCGGCGCCAATGATGATTGCGTCGAATTTCTGCATGTTTCAGGGGATTTAATGGGTAGGGAAACTATTCTGTCACGATCTCAACCCCTTTGTAAAAGGCTATGTGGCCTTTGATATCTTCGGCAGCTGCTTTGGGCTCTGGATAATACCAGGCCGAGTTGTCATTCTGCTCCCCGTTCACCTCAACATGGTAATATTTGGCGTGGCCTTTCCAAGGGCAAGTGCTGGTGTTGGCAGACTCTTTTAAGTACTGCATATTTACAGACTTGGCCGGGAAATAATGATTGTTTTCCAAGAGTATGGTCTCATTGGATTCAGCTAATACGGTGTCCTTCCAGATGGCTTTCATATCAGTAAGGGTTTAGGTTCGGGTTAGAGTTGTAACATAGCCGCAACCAAACTGTTTGGGCTATCCCTGACTTTCTCCAATCAAAAAAACCGTGGGTATTTTATGAAGCTCAATTTTCGATTTTTTCCATTCAGCGATGGTCTTGGTAACGATCATTTCGTCGCTTCCTGTGATGTTTTTGGCAATGCAGAGCCTCGTGTTGGGATGCAGGGTGGTTTTCAGGTCTTCCAGCAGGGCGTTGTTCCGAAAAGGGGTTTCCATGAAGATTTGCGTCCTTCTTAATTTCAGCGCTTCCTGTTCGAGGTTTTTGATGGCTTCTATTTTGGCCTTTTTATCTATGGGCAAGTAGCCATGAAAGGCAAAAGATTGCCCGCTAAACCCTGATGCCATCAGGGCCAAAAACATGGACGATGGACCCGTGAGGGGCACCACCTTTATACCTTTTCTGTGTGCAAAGTCTACAGCTACAGCTCCAGGATCGGCGATCCCCGGGCAACCGGCCTCAGAGACCACCCCCATGTCATGCCCTTCCATGAGGGGCTTCAGGAGCTGATCCAACTGATGAGGTTTGGTTTTCTTATCCAAAATATCCATTTGGAGATCCTCTATGGTTATGCCCAGACGAAGGCTGCTGATATACCTTCTGGCAGTTCTCAGGTTTTCCACCGCATAATGTTGGATATGTGGGAGCAATTCCTTCACTTGAGGGGTAATGACTTTTCCCGCCGTATCCTCGGCCAACACACTGGGAATGAGGTATAGGGTTCCTTTTTTCTTTGCCATATCTATTCTTTTTCCAAAAAAGCCCTGATCGTCCTACTTACTGCCTCTGGTTGCTCTGCGTGGAGCCAGTGCCCGGCATTTTTGAGGTGTATGATGTGGCTGTTGGGGAAAAATCTTTCGATGTCTTCCCTGTCTTTTTCCGTGATGTAATCCGAGTTGGCTCCCCCCATGAAAAGGGTGGGCTTGTCAAAGGTGTTGTCTGATTCCAATGCTTTGCCGACCTCCTCAATGTTTTTGGTAATGGTTTGCAAGTTGATTTTCCAGGCAAACCCGCCGTCTTTTCTTGTGAGGTTTTTCATCAAAAACTGGCGGATTGGGGCGGAATTGATATACTTGGCCAACATATCATCGGCATCTTTTCTCGATTTGGCATTTTGGAGATCCACAGCATTGAGGCCTTCCAGGATTCTTTCATGGTGGACGGGATAGTATCTTGGCGCGATGTCGGCCACGATGAGTTTGTCCACTTTTTCAGGGTAGAGCATGGCAAAATTCATGACGGTCTTGCCTCCCATGGAGTGGCCCATTAAGAATGCACTGTCGAGCCCTTCACTTTCCATAAGTTCTGCGATATCCTGCGCCATTGCCGTATAATTCCATTCTTCGGAATGTGGGGAGTCTCCGTGGTTTCGTTGGTCTACCAGGTATAAGGTGTATTCTTTTTCAAGGTCTCTGGCAATGGTCAGCCAGTTGTCGGCCGAGCCAAATAATCCGTGCAATATGATCAAGGGCTTTCCCTGCCCAATTTTTTTATAATTCAGCTTCATGTTTTGGGGTTTATATTTCAAGTTGGCGACGGTACATCTGGATGGTGTTTTCCAAGCCATAATATAGCGCATCGCATATCAGCGCGTGGCCGATTGAAACCTCGTCGATGTAAGGGATTGTTTTTACCAAAAAATTAAGGTTATGAAGATCCAAGTCATGGCCGGCATTTAAACCCAAGCCAAGCTCTTTGGCCAACTCCGACACCCTCAAATAGGGTTTTATGGCCTCATCCCTGTTTTGATGGAAGTTCACCGCATAGGGTTCGGTATACAATTCCACTCTGTCAGTACCAGCGGTTTTGGCAGGTTCAAAATACTTTTCTTCCGGGTTGATGAATATCGATACCCGTGTGCCATATTGGTGCAGCTCGGCAATGATATCCTTCAGCATGCTTTGGTGGCTGATGGTGTCCCAGCCTGAGTTGGAGGTAAGCACATGAGGGGGGTCGGGCACCAGGGTGGCCTGGGCCGGCTTGGCTATGCGGATGATCTCCATGAACCTTTCGTCGGGATATCCCTCAATGTTGAATTCGGTGGTCACCACGTCTTTGAGCTTCATCACATCATCATAGCGGATATGCCTTTCGTCAGGTCTTGGGTGGACGGTGATGCCCTGTGCGCCGAATTTCTCAGCATCCAAAGCCACTTTTACCACATCGGGATTATTGCCCCCACGGGCATTTCTCAAAGTGGCAATCTTGTTAATATTTACACTTAGTTTGGTCATTTTGAAGAATTAAAACCCTAATTTTGCTTTAAATTTACACATTTAAACACAAAAATCGGGAAATGAGTCTAAAGCAAAGTGTAGAAAGCGAAATTAAAAAGGCCATGCTGGCTAAGGATAAAGACAGGTTGAGAGCCTTGAGATCGGTCAAATCACTCATCATGCTGGAGGAAACCAAATCCGGTGGGGATAAGGGAATCTCTGAAGATGAGGAGATGAAACTCTTGACCCGTGCGGCCAAGCAGCGAAAAGATTCCGCAGAAATTTACCAGCAACAGAACCGGGAAGACCTGGCTAGTGTTGAGCTTGCGGAATTGGAAGTGATCAACGAATTCTTGCCTAAGCAACTGACCGAGGAAGAGTTAGAAGCAGAGCTGAAGCAGATCATCGCCCTGGTAGGTGCCAATGGTCCCAAGGATATGGGCAAGGTCATGGGTGTGGCTACCAAGCAACTGGCAGGCAAGGCCGATGGCAAATTGATCTCCCAAAAAGTAAAATCTTTATTAGCCTAATATATTGAATACGGTAGACATCATTATCCTTTTTTTATTGCTCCTAGGAACCTTTAGCGGTTACCGAAAGGGGCTATTCATAGGGTTGTTGTCTATCGTTGCTTTTTTTATAGCCATATTGCTGGGCTTCAAATTCATGCATTGGGGAGCCGAGATCCTGGCGCAGAATGTGGAGAGTTTTACCTTCATGCTGCCCTTTGTGGCTTTTATCATCATCTTTTTTGCCGTCACCATCACCCTGAGAATCTTGGCTTATGTGATCAAAAAAGCGATAGATTTTACGCTTTTGGGTTCCTTTGACAATCTTGGCGGTGCGGTATTGGGCTTTTTCAAATGGGCGTTTATGATCAGCCTGCTGTTCTGGGTGGGCAAATCCTTTGAGTACGAGATCCCGGAAAGCCGGGTGGCCGATGCGGTGGTGTACCCATGGATAGCCCCAATAGCCCCGGCTACGGTGGAGGCCCTGGAAACCTACACGCCCATGATTGACCATTCCATTAATTCGATTCGCAAACTTGTAGAGATAGATACCGGTGCTGTTGTTGATAGATAATTTCGATTCGTTTTCCTATATATTGGCTGACTACCTGAGGCAGGCAGGGGCCGAGCTCAAGGTGGTCCGCAATGACGTGTCTCTGGAAGAGCTTCAAAAAGTTTCTTACGAGGCGTTAATCCTCTCCCCAGGTCCGGAAACCCCTAGCCAAGCCGGTAATCTCATGCAGATTTTGGGTTACTACTACGACAAATTGCCGGTACTTGGTATCTGCCTGGGCCATCAGGCGATTGGTGAGTTTTTTGGAGCCAAACTCACCAAGGGAAAAGTGCCTGTGCATGGGAAGGTTCATGAAGTAAGTAAAGTCACCGAACATCCTCTGCTGGATGGTTTACCCGATAGGTTTAAAGTTACCCGTTACCATTCTTTGGAGTTAAAGGGATTGCCAGCTGAACTGCAGGTACTGTTGGAAACCAATTCGGGGGAGGTGATGGCCATTGCGCACCGCGAACTACCCCTAATTGGGATCCAATTTCACCCCGAAGCGCATTTGACTGAATATGGGTTGGAGATATTGAGGAATTGTGTTAGGATTTATGTGGAGGAAAAAAGGTTAACCGCAAAAGTAGAGTTACAGCATTAAAATAATAAAGCCGCAAAGGGCGCGGAGAAACGCAAAGGAAATACAAAAAAAACAACCACGCAGGCCCAGAGGAGTTCGCAGAGAAAAAAATAAACCGCAAAGGACGCGGAGGAACGCAAAGAGAATCCAAAAAGAAACCACGGAGACCCAGAGCTCCCAGAGAAAAAAGTCAAACCAAAAAGGATGTGGGAGACACAAAGAAAATTAAACCTCTTCAAGTTTTCTTTGCGAACCTTTTTGCTCTTTGCGGTTAGGTTTTTTAGGTTACTGGTCTGTTTCCCCTTTCTTCGGTCTCCCGTCCTCCGTCTCCCCAACTTTTCTCCCAAATCCAAACAACCCACATCGCAATCACGTTTTATATTATGAATCCAATTTCATATCTTTAAAACCATGCAGGCATACGAATTTATCAATAACATGATTCCCCCATTGAAATTTACTGACAAGGTGAAGATGGCGCTATCGTGGATGGAGGAAATCAGGACCAATGTGTTGCCTGTAGTGCATGAAGGGCAATTCAGGGGTTTGGTGACCGATGAGCAGATTTATAACCTCAACAATCCAGACTTGACTATTCAGGAAGTGGAGATGGAATCTGAGGCCTGCTTTGTTTATAAAGACAAGCATATTTACGATGTGCTCAGGGTGGCTTCCGAATTCCAATCCAACATGGTGGCCGTGATTGATCGTGAAGGTGTGTACCATGGAGTGATCACTTTGGAGGACGCCATATCTGCTTTTGCCGATACGCTTTCTATCCAGTCGCAGGGAGGGGTATTGATCCTTTCCATGTATATGACGGATTACAGCCTGTATGAGATTGCCCGGGTGATAGAGTCGGAAAACGCCAAAATCCTAAGCAGTTTTATAAGCAATGATCCATTGGATGACAGCAAGATCAAAGTGACCCTTAAGGTGGATAAAAGCGAGCTTAGGCACATCAAGGCCACCTTGGAGCGGTTTGGCTACAAAGTCATTGACCACTATCAGGAAGAACCCAGCACAAGCGGTGAACATGACCGACTGGGGAATTTGCTGAGATTTTTGGATATATAGGTAAATTGGCCACAAAGGGCACAAAGTTTTAAAGAAGTAGCACAAAGTTAGGCTGAGGGAATAGAGTAGGCTTCTTAGCGGAGTATTAAAATTATGCGGGTGAAATAATAGGATGAAATGAATGTAACCCTTCACGGGCTGAACTTCCAAAAGGAGTTTGTGCCTTATATTGAACAATTGCTTTCGGTTTTGCATCATCACGGTGCAAAAATTTTTTTTACAGAACCTTTTCATAAATTCTTCAAGAAAACGGGGGCCAAATCCCCTGATTTTGAGGTGCTTTCTAAGGGTAAGCACCTTCAGAGTATGGATTTTATCATATCAGTGGGCGGAGATGGTACTTTTCTTGATACAGTGTCGTGGGTAGGGGCCTACCAGATTCCCATTTTGGGGATCAACACCGGCCGGCTTGGCTTTTTGGCGACAATAGCCAAAGAGGAGGTGGAAAAGGCCATTCAGGTTCTTTTTGAAAAACATTATACGATTGAGGACAGGACCCTGATCGGCCTGGAGACTAACAAGTCACTTTTCAACGGGATCACTTACGGGTTGAATGAGTTTACTATTCACAAGCGTGACACCTCGTCCATGATCACGGTACATACCTATATTGACGGGGAGTATCTCAATAGTTATTGGGCAGATGGGTTGATAGTGTCCACACCTACCGGCAGTACAGGTTACTCGCTGAGCTGTGGAGGTCCGCTGATCACGCCAAGGGCCAAAAACTTTGTTCTAACCCCCGTAAGTCCTCACAATCTTAACGTCAGGCCCATGATTGTGCCGGATGATTGTAAGATCAGCTTTGATATAGAGGGGAGGAGCAAGAAGTTTCTGGTTTCCCTGGACTCCAGGTCCACTGCTGTGGCCGCTGGAATAAAGCTCACAATCAGAAAAGAAGACTTTGTGGCCAAGCTTGTCAAATTCAATGATTACAATTTTTTTGACACCTTGAGGCAAAAGTTGAATTGGGGGTTGGATATGAGGAATTAGGATGTCGGATGTCGGGTGTCGGATGACCGATGACAGATGGGGGGACGGAAGACCGGAGACCGATGACTGGAAGTTATGAGAAGGTGAGAGGTTTGTAGCCGGAATACTTAGTACTTAGTACATCGTACTTAGTACAATATAAGCTTTTAACATATATTAACCCGGTAAATACCAGGGTAGGTTTTTAATTCGTTTACTACTTTATAAATTGCATCGACTTGAAAAGAGCCAAATTCTATTATGTCTGTTTGGGAATGATTTTAGCAACTTTTGTGCTGTCGCACAAAACCGCTGCTCAACAGTATGAAATTGGTTTCGGACTGGGCGGTTCCACTTATACCGGAGATATGATCCGGCGTATTGATCCCTCACAATCCGGCCTTCAAGGAACGTTGTTTGGCAGACGAAATTTTGACAATGTGTGGAGCTTGCGTGGGGGTCTGGCTATAGGCCGGCTCAACGCCACGGACAGCATCCGCCCGATTGATCCGATGGCCCTGGAAAGAAATGCCGCATTTAGGGGAACCCTAGTGGAAACCCACCTGATGATGGAATATTACTTTCTGGACTTTCTCAATCCACAGTCCACAGTGAGGTTTTCCCCATTTGCCATGTTCGGCTTTGGGTTCGCCTTCTTCATGGGCAAGGAAGATCAACTGGGTTTCAACAACACCAATTACTATGTAGGCACACCGGTAATCCCGTTTGGGCTGGGGGTAAAATACCAGCTGAAGGACAGGCTGTTCATGACCCTGGAATTTGGGGCTCGGGCAACTTTCACGGATTATCTAGACCGGATTGAGCACAATCCGGAATATTTCCAACCACGCGCCGTTCCCATAGGCGGTGGAGAATACATAACCAATCCTAACACCTATACCTTCGGAGATAGGGATAATAAGGACTGGTATTACTTTTTAGGCGTCACCGTCAGTTACTCCTTCCATCAAGTCAAATGCTTTAATTTTAATTAATTGGCTATATAAAATAGATAATTGAAAAAGAAATAGCATTTTTGTACCCTGAATTTTAGAAGACAGGAACAAAAAGGAATGATAGAAGCGATTGACAAGGACAACATCCCCCGTCATATAGCTGTCATCATGGATGGCAACGGGAGATGGGCACAAAAGAAAGGTGCAATGCGGATATTTGGGCACAAAAACGCCCTAACTGCCGTAAAGGACACTATCGAGGGTGCCAGTGACCTAGGTGTAGAATACCTGACCCTGTATGCATTTTCGACCGAAAACTGGTCAAGACCCAAAGACGAAGTCAATGCCTTGATGGAGCTTTTGGTCAATACCATTGCCGGCGAGGTGCCCAACATGATGGAAAACAACATCCGTCTCATCTCTATAGGGGATATTAAGAGCCTTCCCCGAAAATGCCAGAAAAACCTTCAGGACGCAAAAGATAAAACCTCCCACAATACGGGTTTGACCGTGGTGCTGGCTTTGAGCTATAGTGGGCGCTGGGAAATCCAGGAGGCGGTAAAACAGATTGTCAAAAAAGTCGCTGATCAAAAACTGTGTGCAGAAGAGATCACTCAAGAGCTGATTTCCGAACATTTGAACACCAAGGGGCTGCCTGATCCGGAATTGTTGGTCAGGACCAGCGGGGAGCTGAGGACAAGTAATTTCCTCATTTGGCAGATGGCATATACAGAGCTTTATTTCACAGAGGTGCTCTGGCCGGACTTTAGAAAAGAACATTTGTTTGAGGCCGTATTGGATTACCAAAAAAGAGAAAGACGTTTTGGCAAGACCGGAGCGCAGATTAAATCATAATTTGATGAAAAGAATTTTAATAGTCTTACTTTTCCTTATCTATGCGGGAAACACCTTCGGCCAGATTCGCCTGGGACAAAGCAGGTTCACCCCACAGAAGCCGGTAGACATATTACAATTAGATTATACCAAACCCCAAAGTTTTACCATTGCCGGCATTTCTGCGGTGGGTCTGACCACCTTGGATGAGAATGCTATTATCTCTCTTTCGGGCTTGCGCGTTGGTGACAAGATCAGCGTGCCGGGCGATGAGGTTTCCGCAGCTTTGAAAAAGCTCTGGGGTCAAGGGATTATCGGTGACGTGAAAATCTTGGTGACCAAGATCGAAGGTGAGGAGATCCATTTGTTGTTGGAACTTACTGAACGACCAAGGTTCAGTAGGGTAGAATTCACCGGAGTGAACAAAACTCAGGAAAGTGAGCTAAGGGATAAGATCAAAATTAGGGGTAGGGTAGTGCGTGATGATGTGTTGAACAACGCCCAGCGTAATATCAGACAGTATTTTGTAGACAAGGGTTTTCTCAATACCGAGGTCAAAGTTACCCAAGTAAGGGATGAGACCCTACCTAACAGCGTTCTTTTAAGATTTGATGTTGTCAAGAACTCCAAAGTAAGAATCAACGAAATCAGCATTTCCGGAAATGAGAACATCTCTGACGGAAGAATTAAGAGAAAGCTGAAAAATACCAATGAGCACGCCCGTGTTCATATTTTCAAAGACATTTACTCTAGACTTACCAATGCAAGGCCTAGAGATGTAAAAGAAGCTATCGCCTACAGAAACCCGGTTTCTGACGAAGACGTGAAGCTTTACATGAACAAAAACTTCAAACTTAACTTCTTCAACTCATCCAAATATGTCGCTAAGGATTTTAGGGACGATAGAGAGAGCCTGATCAATTTCTACCAAACCAGAGGCTATAGGGATGCCGCAGTATTGAGAGATACTGTTTATAGCTTTGGTAAAAATACGATCAACATCGATATCGATGTTGAGGAAGGACATCAGTATTATTATAGAAATATCACCTTCACGGGTAACTATATCCATGATGATGAAGTGTTGAGAACCAAATTGGGAATTAGCAAAGGTGATATATATAATAAAGAGAGACTGGAGAAACGCCTAAACTATGATCCGCAGAGAGGTGATGATGTCAGCTCCCTGTATCAGGATGACGGTTATCTTTTCTTCCAGATTGATCCAGTTGAGGTAAATGTGCAGGCCGATTCCATTGATATAGAAATGAGAATCTTTGAAGGTCCGCAGGTTACTGTAAACAGTGTGGCTATAGAAGGTAACGAGCGTACGTCTGATCACGTGGTGATGAGGGAGATCAAAATTCTTCCTGGTCAGAAATTCAACAGAGCCGCACTGGTAAGAACTATCAGGGAACTTTCCCAATTGGGTTACTTTGATCCAGAAACGATTGATCCGGATATGCGTCCTAATTTTGAAGATGCTACGGTGGATATCATTTTCAAACTAGAGGAAAGACCAAATGACCAGATCGAACTTTCTGGTGGTTGGGGAGGATTCTTCGGATTTGTAGGTACTGTCGGATTGGTCTTCAATAACTTCTCGGTAAAAAATATCGGTAACTTCAGCAAGTGGAGACCGCTTCCGGTAGGGGATGGGCAAAAGCTTTCTTTGAGAGTACAAGCAAATGGTCCAAACTTCCAAAACTATAGTTTCTCACTTACCGAACCTTGGTTTGGTGGCAAGAAGCCAAACGCATTAAGTTTTAGTGTCAATCACTCCATCCAGCGTCAGATGAACTGGGGCGGCATGGGTATGGGTGGCATGATGGGCATGGGTGGCATGGGTATGGGTATGGGAATGCCCGGTGGTCCAGGCTTCGGAGAAGAGTTGGGTTATTTTAAAATCACCGGTGCGACCTTGGGTCTTGCCAGAAGGGTGACATGGCCTGATGATTATTTCTTCTTCAGTAACTCGCTGCAGTTCCAGGTTTATGAATTCAATGAATTTGGAAACATGTTTGGCCTAAGCTATAATACAGGTAGGGCTAACAGTTTGAACTGGAACACTACCATATCAAGGAACAACGTGGATAGCCCAATCTTCCCAAGGTTTGGTTCCAACATTTCCTTGAGTACGGACTTTACTCCTCCTTATGCTACTTTGAATCCAAATGTAAACCGTGAATCTCCAGATGAGGAAAGGTTCCAGTGGTTGGAATATCACAAGTGGATGTTTGATGCGACTTTCTATACTCCGGTACTGGGTCTCAACAAACTTGTGGTGAGTGCCAGAACGCACATGGGTTTCTTGGGATCATATGGCGACGGAGTAGGGATCATCCCACTTGAAAGATTCGTGATGGGTGGTGATGGTATGACCTTCAACAACTTTGCACTGGGTAGAGAGATAATTGGTTTGAGAGGTTATGAAAACCAATCCATAGTAGGGACCAACCAAATGGGCCGACCTGGACAAGGTGGTGGCGGTGTTGCCTATAACAAACATGTGATGGAACTTAGATTCCTGGTTTCACCAAACCCATCTGCGACGATTTTCCTTTTAGGATTTGCTGAAGCGGGTAACGTGTGGGGCGACTATGCTGACTTCAACCCTTATAACCTGAAAAAATCAGCAGGTTTTGGTGCGAGGATCTTTATGCCAGCCTTCGGTCTTCTAGGGATTGATTGGGGTTACGGATTTGACCCGATGCCTGGTCAACAGCAGCCAAGTGGAGGACAATTCCACTTTACCATCGGGCAACAGTTTAGATAAAATATGTTAAATCGTCTAAAATTATTACTTTTGTTCTGCATATTTTCGTTTGCTTCTTATGGGCAGAAAATAGGCTATGTAGACTCGGAGTATATTTTAAACAAACATCCAGAATACAAAGAAGTACAAAGCGAAATGGAGGCCATCGGCTCAGAGTGGCGCAAGGAAGCGAAAGCGCTGACAGATGAAATCCGTGAGATGTACAATGCCCTCAAAGCGGAAGAAGTCCTGCTTACGGAAGAGATGTACGAAGAAAGGCTAGGTTTGATCAAAGAAAAAGAAAAAGCCGCCAACGCATTCAACAGCCGTGTTTTTGGTGCCAACGGGCAGTATTACCAAAAACAGGCCGAATTGCTTCAGCCGCTGCAGTCAAAGATATTTGACGCCATAGAGCGGGTGAGCAGGAGAAATGGGTTGGCCATCCTGTTTGACAAAGCCTCCAGTCTTTCGATGATTTACACCGATCCGAGGCATGATTATTCGGAATTTGTAATTGAAGAATTAGGATTAGAAGAAAACTAAAATAAACAACAAATTAAAACCTAGACTATGAAAGCAAGAATTATCCTTTCAGCTATCGCTGTATTTTGCTTAGGATTTGTGGCTCAAGCCCAACAAGATTTAAAAATCGGATACACTAACATTGATTACCTGATGGATTTGATGCCAGAAATGGAGCAAATCGGCGCTGATATTCAAGATTACAGTACTCAATTGGGAACTCAAATGCAGACTAAGCAGCAGGACTTCCAAAGACAAGTACAGACTTACCAGCAGTCTGCTCAAACTATGACTGAAGAGGCCAGAGCGCAAAAAGAGCAGGAGCTTCAGAAGATGTCTGAAGAAATCCAGCGTTATGAGAGAGATGCTCAGTCTTCTTACCAAAGAAAACTTCAGGAGCTTCTTGAGCCGGTACAGACTAAAGTATTCAATGCTATCAACTCTGTAGCTGCTGAGAACAACTACACGCACGTATTCTCTGAAACTGCGGGTCAGGCTCCAGTTTTGCTTTACACTAGAGACGATGACAACTTCACTGAGCTAGTATTAGCCAAGCTTGGTATCTCTGCACCAGCTGACGGACAGCCTACCCCAGGCCAGAACGTACCAGCTCCAGGTCAGAACCAGCAGTAAGAATATTAATTCCAAATAAGAAAGCCGATCATGAAAATGATCGGCTTTTTCCGTTTTTACCTAGGATCTCATGAGTCCGTAGTAGAATATCCTTGCGTTAATCCCATAATCCAGGCCACAGGCTACTTAAACCCTTAAACCTCCCCCGATAGGATGTATTTATTCACCCATTCGATTTCCTCCTCACGAATGGTGTGTTGGGGGTCTTCAAAGATTAAGGTTTTGACTTGGGCGCCCATTTCTTTCATGAGCTTGGCTGACTCCTGAATTCGGCTCAGCGGGACATGCATGTCTTGTTTGCTGCTCCCGATAAATACGTTAGTCCCAGCAAAATCGCCCTTGTACTTTTCCTTAAGGATCTTTTCGCCTATTAGACCACCGGTGAAGGCAATCACCCCACCGTATTTGGCGGCATTTTGGGTGGCATACTCCAAAGCCAAACAGGCTCCTTGGGAGAAACCGATGAAGTAGATGTCCTCCGTTTTAAAGCCCTGATCCAAGCATTCTTTTACTAGACTTTGAATCTGTTGGATGGCTTGGCTGAAAGCAGGTTCGTTTTGGGCATCAGGGGCCATGAAGCTGTAGGGGTACCAAGTATTGTTTTGAGCATTGGGGGCGAGCAAAGCAAAGCCTTCAAGGTGCAAATAATCCTTGAGACTAAGAATGCTGTTTGCATTGGCGCCTCTGCCGTGTATCAAGATGGCTACCTTATTGGCTTCCTGCAATGAAAGTCCTTCTCGGCTGATTTCAGTCATATTGGTTTATATTTAATTTCACTTCTGGAAGTTGGGATTCGATCTTTTGGCGCTGCGGCTCTACCCAAGATGGGAGTTTCAACGCTTCGCCCAAATGCTCGACTTCTTCATCCACGGCAAAGCCTGGCTCGTCGGTGGCAATTTCAAACAACACCCCTCCTGGCTCTCTGTAGTAAATTGATTTGAAGTAATTTCTATCTTTGACCTCAGTCACCTGCACGCCATTTTCCATCAGCTTACGCTGAATTTTAAGCTGGGTGTCTTCATTGTCACTTCTAAAAGCAATGTGGTGCACTGTTCCGGCGCTTTGCATACCCGGTCTGCCGCTTTTGTCCAATACAATGTCAATGATATCTCCCGGCTCGCCTTTAGTGCCATAGCGGTACCTTCCATTTTCCTCTCCTATAAAGCGGTAGTCCATCAGTTCGGTCAAAAGCTTCTCTGTAAGGTCTTTTGCCCGCAGGTTAAGGGTTGCCCCATAAAAACCTAAGATGGCCTTGTCGGCAGGGATATGGCCATATGTCCAAGGTTTTCTGCTGTCCTTGTCAGTGGCTATCAATTCTATTCCCAGACCATCATGATCTTCAAACCTGATCAAAGCCTCGCCAAAGCGGGTTTGCTCATCTGAATAGGTCACCTGATATTTATCCAGCCTAGACTTCCAGTAATCCAGGGCATCTTTGGGAATAGAAAATGCCGTATAGGTCAGTTCTCCTGCACCCTTGGTGCCTTTTCGTGCTCCCTTGAATGGGAAGAAGGTCAAGATCGTGCTTGGGCTTCCAAGTTCATCGCCGTAGTACAAATGGTACACGTCCGGCGCGTCAAAGTTGATGGTCTTTTTCACCATCCTCAAACCGAGGATCCCGGTGTAAAAATCAACGTTCTTCTGAGGATCTCCCGCGATGGCTGTGATATGGTGGATTCCGGTTACAAGTGGGGTCATGGTAGGGGTAAATTTAAGAACCACAGAGGACCAGAGTCTTGGAGAAATTTTTGTTTATTTCTTTGTGTCCTCTGATTCTCTGCGGTTGAATTTTATGATTTGAATTAGTTCTTAAGCAACTGTACGCTGGCTAATAGCTTGATCTGGTCGCCTACGACTACGCTACCTGCTTCAGTGACAGGTGACCAGGTAAGGCCGAATTCTTTTCTGCTGATCTTACCTTCTAACTCAAAACCTGCCTTAGTGTTTCCGTATGCATCGTCGGCTACTCCACCGAAATCTACAGCCAATTCTACCGGCTTGGTTACATCCTTAATAGTAAGGTCACCCTTCAATACATCACCTACCAATACTCCGTTGGTGAACTTCAAATCAGGGTATTTTTCTGCATCGAAGAAATCTGCTGACTTCAAGTGGGCATCTCTGTCGTCCTGGTTGGTATTGATACTGTCGATTTTGGCAGTAAACTCAACTTTGGAATCCTTGAAATCACCGTTAGGCGATTCTACCATTCCTTCGAATGATTTGAAGTATCCAGTTACAGTTGAGATTACCAGGTGTTTCACTTTGAAAGAAACTTCTGAATGTGTTGGGTCGATAGTCCATTTTGTAGTACTCATCTTGTGCTGTTTGTTTTTAGGTGTTTACAATAATTGTCTATACATATAATAGGTAAAATTTTTTTACCCTCTTAATTTGTCCAATAAGTCATTTAATCGGTCAAGCTCCTGTTCATCCAGTTGGAGGATCTGGCGGTTGAATTGGTTCACTTGCTCTTCAAGTTCAGCAAGCATTTTCAGGCCTTCTTCGGTGATGGTAATATCCACCTGACGGCGGTCAGTTGGGCATTCACTTCTCCTGACCAATTCTTTTTGCTTCAGCTTCTCCACCAGCCGAGACGCATTCGACATTTTGTTCAGCATTCTGTCCTGAATGGTCGAAACGGTAACCGGCTCAGGGTGCATGCCTCTGAGGATTCTGAGCACGTTGTACTGCTCTGGTGACAATCCGTATGGCTTAAACAGTTTGCCTTGGTGCGACACGATATAGCTGTTGGTATAAAGCATGTTTACCAAGGCCTTATTGTATGGGTCTTTAAATTTCTTCTGCTTTATAGCCTCTTCTATCTTCATGTCTTTTTAGTGTATTTAATGTATATACATTTAATTCACCTGTAAAGTTTCAAAATATTAAGTTTTTTTCAAAATTTTTTGATGACTGATGTCAGATGCCCGATGTCCGAAGAGGAAATGGGCCACAAAGAACACGAAGTTTCCACGAAGTTTCACAAAGGCTACTTCGCGGAGAAAAATTTAATGTACTACATCTGACATCCGACATCCGACATCGGGCATCCGACATTTTCACCAATCGAGGCCGGGTTGCTTGATGGTGGTGTTTTCTTCTTTTTTCTTTTGATCAACAATGATTTTCACATCTTCCAGTAGCTTTTTGGCGTCATAGACTATGCCGTCCTTGACGGTGTACTTCACTCCGCCTACACGGATGGGTTCGTTGTTTTCGGCTATCCGAATGGCTCCGGTGCCATAGAGGACTTTCAGGTTCTGTAAGGGATTTTCCTCCAGAATCACGAAATCAGCCAGCTTGCCTACTTCAACAGTACCAATTTTATCCTCCCAGCCCAAAGCCTCCGCTCCATACATGGTGGCAGATCTGATGACCTCGAGTGGATGAAAACCGGCCTCTCTCAAAAGTTCAAGCTCGCGGATAAAAGCAAAACCGTACAGCTGATATATAAAACCTGAATCGGAGCCTGCAGTAACCCTGCCACCGCGGTTTTTGTAGTCGTTGACAAAATCCATCCAGATTCTGTAGTTTTCCTTCCACTGGATTTCCTCTTCGGTACCCCAGTCAAACCAGTAGCTTCCATGTGATTCCCGGCTGGGCTGGTAGAATTTCCACAGTGAGGGTAGGGTGTAGGTATCGTGCCATTCGGCCCTTCTGGTACGCATCAGGTCCCGGTTTGCCTCATAGATATTGAATGTGGGGTCAATGGTGAAATCCAGTTCCAAAAGTTCCTTGATAACTTGCTCGTATTTCTCAGAACCCCGATTGGCAGCCTGCTTCCAAAGCTTTCCAGCATCAGCAAACCGGTGTTGCTCGTTTTGGTAGTTGAAGTCCAGTCGGTAATCCTGAATGGTGCGGTCACTAAAAAGTGCTTCTGGCAATCCGTACCAATGCTCCATGGTAGTCAATCCGGCTCTGGCAGAGTGGAGGACATTCCAGCGTGCCACGTCCATCTGGGCATGGTGCATGGCTGACCGCAGACCGATTTTCTTGTTCTCCTCCATAGCCGCCTGCATCACTTCGGGTTTTGCACCAAAGAATTTGATGCCATCCGCGCCTTTTTTGGCATTTTCATTTACCCAATCTCTTGCCTCCTGGGCATTGGATATGGTCTTGCCTGCTCCCTGGCCGAAGCTGGTGTAGGCAAATATCCTGGGGGCAGTGATGCTGTTGTTTGCTGATTTGCTTTTGTGTTCAAGCACCCAATCCAAGCCGTTTCCAGCGGATGGGTCGCGGATGGTGGTGATGCCGTGAGCCATCCAGAGCTTGAAAACATACTCTGCCGGAGTGCCTTGGCCTCGTCCGCCAATATGCCCATGCATATCCACAAAGCCCGGAAGGAGATAATGCCCCTCTAAATCTAATACCTCATCATTCTCTCCAGCTTGTGGTCTTCTTTCATCCTTTATTTCCAATCCCGGATAGCCGACAGTTCTGATTTCTTTGATGATGTTTTGCTCAACCACTATATCTACTGGTCCCATCGGGGGAGCGCCAGTGCCATCCACGAGGGTGACTCCGCGGATAATGAGCCTGTCATAGGGTCCCTCGCCTTCGGCACGGTCAGGAGAAGGTGTTACCTGGGCTTGCAGGGCTGCGCTAATTATAAATAGAAAAGCTGATAGTAAGTGTTTTCTCATAGGATCTTGATTGAAGGGCTTAATTTAAGGTTTCTTGTTGCAGAATGAAAACCGGTTGTAAAACAATTAAAATGTTTGAATTTACTATCTTTATCAAAAAGACTTGTATTCAATGGATAACTTACCTAGATGGGAACAAAGATTTGAGAACTTTCAAAAAGCTTTAAACAAACTTGATGAGGCCGTTTCGCTTTCTGAAAGCAACCAATTAAGTGAATTGGAGGTTGAAGGTTTGATTCAAAGGTTTGAGTATACCTATGAATTAGCTTGGAAAACTTTGCAGGACTTTATAAAGCATCAAGGGTACAATGATATTAAAGGCCCTGGACCTGTACTAGGGCAGGCTTTTGAAATGGGCCTAATTCAAAATGCTGAAGGTTGGAAAAGGTTAAATAGAAGTAGGGAATTAAGCTCCCACACCTACGATAATGAAACTGCAGAAATTATAGCGAGATCCATTTGCAATGAATACTTAGACTTGTTTTTATTTTTGAGAAAGAGATTGATAAGTTATAAAAATGGTGGTGGAAAAAGTATTTTTAATTAATGGATACTGGGTTGTCAAATATCGTCTGGGATGAAATTCTAAAAGCTTTGGAGTCGGTGAAAACCATTGAAGGTTGTAAGCTGTATGGATCCAGAGCTTTGGGGACTTATCATGAAGGCTCCGATATAGATTTAGCCCTCTATGGGGAAGACATGGATTTGAATGATATATTGGATTTATATGAGCGTTTAGAAGAACTTGATTATCCTTTTAAATTTGATTTGACTAATTATAAAACAATAAAAAATCCCAACCTGAAAAAGCATATTGATCAGGTTGGGATAGATGTTTTTAGCCTTCGCGTAAAATGACCATGGGGGGCTGGTTGTTGATTTTTCTGCCGTTTAGCCAGCCCAAAACAATTGTCAGCAGCGTGATCCCAATATAGACTAGGACTGCCTCCTCATAGGCCCCTCTAAATGGGAGTTCGAAGACAAACCTGCTCAATAGCCAAGTGGCCAGGAAGGACAGCAGTATGCCGCTCAGAGATGCCAAGGTGCCCAGGAAGAAGTACTCCATCGTGTTTATCTTTCCTACCGTTTTGCTGCTGGCTCCGATGGTCCTGAGCAACACGCTTTCTTTCATTCGCTGGTATTTGCTTAGGATAAGTGAGCTTATCAAGACTAGAAACCCTGTGGCAATGCTGAATAAGGCCATAAACTGGATGACAAAGCTGATTTTGCCGAGGATGTTCTCAAGCGTCTCAGTGATGGTGCCCAGGTTGATTACGGAAATGTTGGGAAAAGCCCTTACGACTTCTGCCTGTAGATTTGCCGACTCCCTGTCCGATCCTGTTTTGGTGATGATGACATGGAATTTTGGGGCGTTGTCCAAAACATTTTCGGGAAAGAGAACCAGAAAATTGGTGGAAACCTGGTTGAATTTCACGTTTCTAAAGCTTCCTACATAGGTTTTGATAGGGCGACCCTGAACGTTAAATACGATCTCGTCACCTAGATTAATTCCTGTACGACCTGCATAGCCCGCATCAAAACTCACAAAAATGCTGTCTTGAGGAGAATTGTAGGTACGTAATTTCCCCTCTACAAGCCTCTCTGAATCAATCAGCGTATCTCTATAAGTAACTCTAAACTCCCGATTGTATAAAGATCTGGACAGCCTGTCATCCTCTACCAAGTTTTCGTTGTCCTTTTTTGTCTTGCCGTTGATCTCTGATAGGCGCATGGTGACAATCGGCACCTGTTGCATGATCGGATATCCCTTGTCGGTTACTTTTTGGCTGACTGCCTCCAGTTGCTGGGTCTGGATGTCAAACATCAGCATGTTGGGTTGGTCCTCTTTATCGGCAAACTTGGCCTCTTCCAAGAGTTGGTTTTGGACAAAAAACAGGGTGCTAATCATTGCAGTGCCCAATCCCACCGTGGCAATCAGGGAAATGGTTTGGTTGTTTGGGCGGTAAAGGTTTGCCAATGACTGACGGATGGGATAGCTCAAACTCAATGGCAGGAATCTCCGGATCAGCCACATAATCCCCGTGCCAACACCCCAAAGCGCTGCAAATGCAAACAAAACAAAACCGGTGAATCCCAATGCCTCTTTCCAGCCACTCAAAAGGTAGAAGCTAAACGAGAAAATGAATAGCACAATGCCAAACATCACCAGCCAGCGGAATGGATCGGCGGAAAATTTATTGCTCTCCCCATCATCAGGTCTTAAAGTCATCATGGGGGATACCTTCCGGATTTTCAGCAAGGGAAGCAAGGCAAACAGCAAGGCTATCAACAAGCCCGTGCCTAAGCCAAAACCCACGGCTTTCCAAGATACGTCAGTGGAAACCTCCACCGGCAGGAAGTCGCTGAAAACATTCGGCAGCGCTATTTGTAAAAATGAGCCCAAAACAGCTCCCAAAATGGACCCAACAAGACCCATTAGCATGATCTGGGTAAGGTAAATAACAAAAGCCTGGCGGGAAGAAACTCCCAAACATCTCAATACAGCCACAGAGGCCAGCTTTTCCTTTACAAAAACATTGACCGCACTTGCCACTCCTACCGAGCCCAATAGCAAGGCAATGAAAGCCACTAGGCTAAGAAAGCTGGAAAGGTTTGCAAATGCCCTGCCCGTGCTGGCCTTGCGTGACTCTACAGTCTCCAGTCTGACATTGTCTATTTCCCATTCCTCTTCATAGGGCTTTAAAACCTCATCCAGATTTTCGGCTTCCAGCTGATAATAATTGACATAATTTAGTCTAGACCCTACCTGAATCAATCCCGTTTCCTCTGCAAAACCCATGGGGATATATACAGCAGGGGCCACGGTGGCGGTGATCCCCGTTTGCCCGGGTACTCCCTCCAGCTCACCAGCTATGCGGAAAGTGACCTCGCCGACTTGGATGCTGTCCCCGACTTCTGCGTTGAATTGGGCCAAAAGTATTTTTTCAACCAATGCCTCTCTGCCGCCGGAGCGAAAAACTGAATCCGCTTCAATAGGAGTGGTTTCAAATTTTCCATAATAGGGGTATTGGCCGTCCAAAGCTCGGATCTGTGTCAGTCTGCTTTCCCCTGTCTCGGGGAAAATAACCATGGAGGCAAAATTTATTTCGGTACTTTTTTGGGTGGCGATTGTGTCCAGGGGCTGGTCGCCCAGAGGTTGGTTGGTGCTCAATACAGCGTCGGCTCCCAGTAGCTCTTTGGCCTGCCCATCGATGTCTTTGCTGAGGTTGTCCCCAAAAGTACTGATGCCCACCAAGGCTGCAATGCCGATGACGATGGAGGAAATGAAAAGGGCCAACTTGGATTTGTTTTGACGAAAATCCCTGTAGGCCATCAATAAGGTCCACTTGAAATTATACATATTGCTCCTCCTGGATTTTGCCGCCCTTGATTCTGATGATTCTATTGGTTTTTTTGGCCAATTCAGGATCGTGTGTGACCAGGATCAGGGTGGTCCCAAGTTGTTTGTTGAGGTCAAAAATGAGATTTTCGATCATATCCCCTGTTTCAGTATCCAGATTACCGGTAGGTTCATCGGCAAATAGGATTTTGGGTTCATTGGCAAAAGCCCTGGCTATGGATACCCGCTGCTGTTCCCCGCCCGAGAGCTGGGTGGGGTAGTGGGTCGCTCTATCGGCCAGCCCCACTTTTTCCAAAAGCTCCAACGCTTTCTTCTTGGCGTCTTTTCTTTTTTTGAGCTCCAAAGGCACCATTACATTTTCCAATGCGGTAAGTGTGGGTAGCAGCTGGAAGTTTTGAAAAATGAATCCCACGTGTTGGTTTCTGATTTCAGCCCTCTGGTCCTCGGAAAGGTTTTCTAAGGCATGGCCATTGAGCACCACACTGCCCGAAGTGGCATAATCCAGCCCGGCACAAAGGCCCAGCAGCGTGGTTTTTCCGCTTCCGGAGGGGCCTACAATGGCAGCAGTTTGGCCTGCTTCAATGGAAAAATTGACATTGTCTAAGACGGTAAGTTTACGGCTGCCGCTTTGGTAGATTTTGCTGACCTGCTGGACGGAAAGTATGCTCATGGAAAAGGGTCTGTTATGGGATTTCAAGTGCTAAACGCAAATATGAATATAATCGTTTGGTTTAAAATTAATGGCTTAATTTTTATGGGGAAACAATTTACCCTTATAATTGTATTGCAAGCACACTCACCCTAGATTAAGCATTTTTATGAATACGATTAAACCATTGTACATTCTTCTTATTTATCTATTCACGATTCCTGGATGTGGACCGCAGGAGCAGCAATCTCAGCAGGGAGAGGTTACCACCTCTGCTGTGGAAAGGACGATCAAGGAAGAGCGGAAAACCATTCTTTTCTTTGGTAATAGTCTTACTGCAGGGTATGGTATCGATGAGGATGAGGCCTTTCCAGGCCTTATCCAAAATAAGATCGATAGCCTTGAATTGCCATATAAAGTAATCAACGGTGGCTTGAGCGGGGAAACCTCCGCAAGTGGAATCAATAGGCTTGAATGGTTTCTGGAGGAAGAGCCATCTATTTTTGTATTGGAACTTGGGGGAAATGATGGTCTGAGGGGAATAGCAGTCGAAGAAACCCGCAAAAACCTGGAAACCATGATTGAGATGGTCAGGAAAAAATATCCCGATACCCGGATTCTTCTGGCAGGAATGCAAATCCCCCCAAATATGGGCAGGGAATATGCGGCAAACTTTGAGCTGATGTATAAAGAGATTGCCGTTGAGAAAAACGTCAAACTTATTCCCTTTTTGCTGGAGGGGGTCGGTGGAGTGAGGGGCCTCAACCTTCCCGATGGCATACACCCTACCGAAGAAGGCCACCGGATAGTGGCCGAAACGGTATGGGAATATCTAGAACCCATGATAAATTAAGCGACATAAGTCGCTTTTTTTTGCTTAATATTGGTTTTGTAAAGTATTGATTATCAATTAATATGGTGGATTTTATTGGAATTACTCAATGCATTGAGTAAATTTACTCAGTATATTGAGTAATTGTGTTATGGTTTATCAAAGGGTAGAAAAAAAGCTCATTCAGAGCAGGTTGGAAAATGAGCCTAGAAGGTTCATTCAGGTAATCTATGGACCTAGACAAGTGGGCAAAACCACCTTGGTAAGGCAAATTCTGAAAGATTTGGACTGCCCTCACAGCATGGTGGCTGCTGATGCGGTGCCGGCAGGCGATAAAGTCTGGATAGCTCAGCAATGGGAGAGCGCGAGGGTAAAGTATAAGTCCAATAGAGCCAAGCCCTACCTGCTCATCATAGATGAGGTGCAGAAAATAGATAACTGGAGTGAACAAATCAAGGCAGAGTGGGACAAGGATACCTTCGAGGAGCTGGATATCCGAGTAGTCCTGTTGGGCTCATCGAGGTTGATGCTGCAGCAGGGACTTACTGAGTCATTGGCGGGGAGATTTGAGGCTACCTATCTAGGGCACTGGTCTTATAAGGAAATGAAAGAAGCTTTTGGGTTATCTCCAGAGGAGTTCGTATGGTTTGGAGGGTATCCGGGTGCGATTTCTTTAAAAGACAACGAGGATCGGTGGAAGGACTATATCAAGGACTCTTTGTTGGAGACCAGTATTTCCAAAGATATTCTGATGCTGACCAGGGTTGACAAGCCTGCTTTGATGAAGCGGCTGTTCGAGCTGGGGGCGATGTATTCTGGGCAGGTGTTGAGTTACACCAAGGTGATGGGGCAGTTGGCAGATGCGGGAAATACCACTACGTTGGCAAACTACCTTGAATTGCTCCATGCGGCCGGTCTGTTGGGTGGCTTGGAGAAATTCAGTCCCAATGCGGTACGGAAAAGAGCCTCCAGTCCAAAGTTCATGGTTCACAATACGGCCATCATGTCCGGCATATCCAATGAGAGCCTGGAAACCCTGCTCGCCAACGGGAAAAACTGGGGGCGCTGGGTAGAGTCTGCCATAGGGGCCCACTTGATCAATCAGGCATTGAAGGAGAAGAAGCTTCATATTTACTATTGGCGAGAGGGAAATGATGAAGTTGATTTTGTAGTGGAATACAAAAAGCGTGTCATTGCCCTGGAAGTCAAAACCGGGAAGTCAGGCGCTTTGACTGGCCTAAATGCCTTTGCCAAGCAATTCAAACCCGAGAAATCCCTTCTAGTGGGCAACGGGGGGATTACATGGCAGGAGTTTTTGGAGATGGACGTCATTGATCTATACAAGTGAGGTCCAAATCCTATTTCCAAAATGCTCAATGTATTGAGTAATTTTACTCAGTGCATTGAGTAATTTTTTTGTATTGGTTGTTCAAAGTAGGTTTTATCAAAACATTTTATTTAATTAGTTCAAAAATTATGAGCTATGAAAGATTTTTTGGTAATTCTGCTGACCGTATGTATTCTAAGTGGTTGTGGAAATAACAGTCAAAATGAACATGTAGGATTTGAATTTGAATTGGAAGTTGTCGATTCAATCCAGGTTGGGGTAATGGAAAGCATTTCCGCTATTGATTTTAACTCAGACTTTGGGGCTATTTTTGGAATCCAGACCCAGACACTCACTACTTTCGGGTTTGATGGAAGTATAATCAACTCCAAAACTTTCCCCCAAGATGGTCCGGGATCAGTAAGCTTTATTACTGATCTAAAGATACTAGAAGACGGCAAGCTTTTACTTTATCCGTTTAATAGCCACAAATTGCCGCTTTTAAACAATGAGTTAGAGGTAGAAAAGTACTATGAAATGCCGTTCAAATCAGAATTGCAAGGTGCGGCATATTTCCAGCGGATGTTTGCCCTGCACAATGATGATGTGTATCTTTTTTACCCTGGAAGGGACGGAGGTGTCCCATATTTGAATGATTTTTATAAAAACCATAAAGTACTCGAAAAATTAAATCTAACTTCCGGATCTACTGAAGCTGTTTTTCAACTCCCAGATAATAGCAAGTACCTATCGGACCTGACTTACGAATATCCAACAGTTGCTGTATCCTCTAATGACGACTTGATTTATTTGGCTTTGGATACAGAGTCTCTTATCCATGTTTTTGATCCCAATGCGAAAGAGGAGTCTCTAGAAACATTGGATTTTGCACCCACAAAGTTTGTCCAGATGGAAGGTTCTAAAGAGGAGTTTGTTAGTTCTTACGGGAAGCAAATGAAGGGAGGGGTGAAAAATCTTTATGCGGTGCCCGGTGGGGTGGTTGTGTATTACTCAGAAGGTATAAATGAGGAAGTATATCAGCGGGAAGGCCTTCATGAGAGGGAAAATTGGTCTAGACGACCTGATTTTGATGGAAATATTTTGAAGATTTACCAGAAAGAAAACGGATGGTCCAATGAGATTGTCCTACCCCCGCACATGAGAGCAGTTTCAGGAATCAGCGATTTGTTTGAAGATTTTTGGGCGATGAGGTATGATGATTATTTGGGAGAGGAGCAGGATTATCTTACTTTCTACCGTTTGAAGTTAAAGCAAAAGCAGTAGTTTCAGAAATAAACCTGCCAGGTTTTCGAGGTTGACTATAAAACCTGGCAGGTTTTTCATCAATATGAGTACCTCACCACACTCCCTTTCTCCCCATCCAGCTCCACTTCGGCATAGACCCCTATCTCCTGCTGCAGTTCCTCCACGTGGGAGATGATGCCCACGATGCGGTTTTCGTGACGCAGGGATTTGAGGGTTTCAAATACTACCCGCAGAGAGTTTTTGTCCAGGGAACCGAAACCTTCATCCAGGAAAAAGAAACTTTGATCCGCCCAGTTAAGGGATTTTACCTTCTCTGCAAGCGACAGGGCCAGGCAAAGTGAAGCCTGGAAGGTCTGTCCACCGGAAAGTGTCTTGAGCAACCTTCTTTTTCCTCCATTCAAATGATCCAAAACCCAGAAAGTGTTGTCGTTGTCGATTTCCAAGCTCAGGTTGTTCTTGGTCAGCTTCATGAAGCGTCGGTTGGCCGTATGGCTGAGTTCTTTGAGGTAGATGCTGCTGACATATTTTACAAAGCCACTGCCTTTGAATAGCCCCTCCAATTCCCTTAGATTACTTTCCCTTTTTTCTACCACATCCAAAGATTTGTTTAATCCGGCTTTTTCTTCCAGCTTTTGCTGGGTGGTCTCCATCTGATTTTGAGTCAGCGCTATTTCCTTTTTGAGTTGGTCAAAGGTCTCTTTGGACTGGCTTAATTCGGATGACAGTCGGGCAAACCACTCCTCCTCAAACCCGGTAACTTCTTTGTTCTGCACATAAGCTTCCAGCCTATCCTTGGTCAGGTGCCATTGTCTTTCAAATTCATTGATTTGGGCCTCTAGCTTTTCCGTATCCAGCTGCTGATCAAGTATGGCCTTGAGTTCTTCCTCCAGCCCGAAACCCATTTCTTGCATTTTATTTTTTAGGGTTTCTTTTTGGGCCACCTGTTTTTCCTCGCAGCCTTTAAGCAATTCAGAAAACTGCTTCAAGTTGGCCAGGTTGGTGGATTGGCGTCCGCGGGAATCAATGAGGGCATCTTTGTTTCGGGTTATTTTCACCTCCAACTGATCGATGGCCTGTTGCACCTTGTCGATGGTGGTTTTGATCTGCTCATTGGTCTGGGCAAAGTACGGCTGGCAGAAATCTTTAAACTGTAGGTCATCTTTTTTGCTATTGATGGCTGATAGTTGGGAGCTGTATTCATTTTGAGCCTTTTGCAGCTTTTCTTGATTAGAGGAAGAATCTTCCCTCAACTTGCTGCAGTCCTGTCTCAATGCTTTTAGACTGCTTAAAAGCTTACTTTGCTTTTCCGTGGTCTTGTTGGCTTCCAAAAGGGCCTCTTGCACCTCGTGAACAGTTGAATATCCTTTTTCCGCCAGTTGGTGGTGAAGCTGCTTCTTTCGCTCTGACAAGCCTGCAAGCTGTTTTTCCTTTTCCGATATCTTTTCTCCAAGGTCTTGGAGTGAAAAAAGAATCCTGTCCATGGAAGAGCCTTTTTGCCTGACTTGCTTAAGGAAGGTTTTGGCTTCCTTGATTTGACTTTCGTTGGTGGATAATTCTAAATTGTCAAAATCAGCGGGCAATGGCATGGGATGGCTTTCGGAGCCACACAGGGGGCATGGTTGCCCATCATGCAGGTGGCCGGCATAAGCGGTAAGGCTCTGCTGTTGCAAGAGTTTTTCCCTCAATACTTCCAGGTGGCGGATTTGGTTTTCGACGGTTTGAATCCAGTCTTCCAGGGTAGTTATTCCCTCTGGCATCGCTTTCCGAATGGCAATGGCTTGCTCATTTACCTCCGCCTGTTGCAGCTTGTTCTGCTGCAATTCCTTTTCCAGTTGGGTAATTTGCTTGATAAGCTCTTCCATTTCCCAAACCATGTTTTTCAGGTTGGCCAACTCGTTAGGATCTGGCGCTTGCAGGTTGTCGTATAGGCCTTCTTGCTCCTCAATTTGCTTGGTAAGTTGAGTGATTTTATCCTGACAATCCTGGATGGTGGGAGAAAGTTTTTCGATCAGCGCCTGGTTGGTCTTGGAATCAATTTCCAAGGCATTAATCTCCATGACTTTTTTCAGATCCCTGATTTTGGCCTCCCTTTCACCTTTCTTTTGATACTCCTTTTGAAGGCTGGTTTCGGTTTCCAAAAGGGCACTGACCTCCTTCTCAAAATCATCCTTCCAGCGTTGGCAATCGGTCACACTTACCTTGTATTTCTCCAAATCTATCCTCAATTCCTCGAGTTGGGTAAAAAGAGGCTTGAAATGTAGGGTTGCTTTTTGGTACTGTTGAAGATTGGCTTTGGACCTTTCGATGGCTGTGGAACGCGTTTGTAGTTCGTTCCATTTTTTTTGTATCTCCTTATATTCCTGATGTTTATCTTTAAGTTGCTTGGCATGGGAAAATTGTGCCTCCAGTTTTTCCAATTCACTGGCGCTGCCCTTCTCTTTTTCCTTGAGATTTTTGAGCAGGGTTGACTGTTCCTGCAGCTTCTCTTTGGTATAATCAGATAAAGTTTCCAGCTGGGTTTTGAGCTTCAGCTTTTGGGCATACACCTCCGAGAGCAAGGCCTTTGTCTGGGGTGAAAGTTCAAAACGGGAAAGGCCAAAGAGGTCCTTCATCATAGTCGCCCTGTCCTTTGGACCAAGCTCAATAAAATCCCTGAACTTGCCTTGGGGGATGATGACCGTTTGGCGGAAATGGTCCAGCTTCATACCCAAGATATCCTCACCTCTTTCCTCTAGGGGTTCCCAAGAATCATTGGTTGCCCGGTAGAAAGTATGGGTGGCAGTTTTCACATCCTCCCAGTTGTTACGGTTTCTTTTGGCCAAGTACTGGGCTTTGTAGCGAATGGCATTGTTTTTACCCGCCAGGAACTCAAATTCAATCGAGATTTTTTCGCTCTGTAGGTTGACCATACTTGCCCTTTCTCCTTTAGGGGAAAGGCGCTCGGTTTGGCTGTAGAGTGCCAATAGGATGGCCTCCAAGATGGAGGATTTTCCGCTGCCCACTGCCCCAAAAATCCCGAAAAGGCCCGCTGAGGTCAGTTGGGTGAAATCTATGCTTTGCTTTTCCTTGTAGGAGTAAAGCCCTTCAATGTCTAATCTTACTGGAATCATTCGCTTGGTGTTTGGCTGGTGATTTCCCTAAAAAGGGTCAAAAGTTCCTCGTTTGGCTCCATGCCTTTCTGGCTTTGGAAGTATTTGATAAAAAGCGTTTCCATATCTTCATTCAAATCTTCTGCCTGGAGTTCTCCGTTGGCGCTGCCAAAGCCGGCTTTCAGGTGGGGGATAAGGTTGACGATCCCCTCATGGGCCTGCATGATGGCTTTCCGCGTTTGGGCATCGATGGATTCTTCCGTGACGTAGGTCAGCTCCACGAAGCAGTATGGGTTCTCCTCGAGCCACTCCAAAGTGGCCTGCAGATCCTCAAACCTTTTTCTATAAAGCGGTTTGCCTTGCTTGAGCGTGATGGGGCGGTGATCCACATCTTTTCCCGGTTGCGCCTCTATTAGGACCACTCTTTTATCCTGGTCTGCCTCGCTGAAGCTGTAGGCCAAGGGACTACTGCTGTACACTACCGGGAAAGGATCCTTTTGTACCGCATGGTAGCGGTGCAAATGACCCAAAGCTGCGTATTGGATTTGTGCAGGGATGTTTTTGGTATAAAGCGCCTGTGCTCCACCCACGTGGAGGATAGGACGCTCACTTTCGGGTTCGGGTTCCGGTTTTTCACCTTCCCTTATGAAGAAAAAATGCCCCATGAAAAGGTTGACCCCCTGGGAGTCGCAATGGCTGTCGGCCAGTTTTTGCCACTTATCCTCCAAGACTTGACGAAGGGATTCTTCCTTGTCGCCGTCACCCAGAAACGTTTTCAACAACACCTCATTGGCGTAAGGCGCCATGATTACGCGTACTGGAAAATCCAGGTGTGGAAACCTGACCTCAATGAAGCCTTCCTCGCTTTTGGTGATTTCTATGCCGTCTCCCACAGGGCCAGGGCGGACTATAGAGTCGTATTTGCTATAGAACACGATTCCCAATTCCCTAGCCAGCGGATCAGGTGCTTCGACAAACTGGGTACTGTCATGGTTGCCGGATATGGCGATGATCAGTCTTTTCCCATGGTTGGATAGTCGCTTCAATGTTTTGTATAGAAGCTCCACCGCCTCATGGTTGGGGTTGAAAGAATCGAAGATGTCTCCGGCCAACATGACCAGGTCGATATTTTCGCTTTCTGCAATCTCGCAGATTTCCTCCAAAACGAGTTTTTGTTCCTCAATTCGGGGAAATTCTTGGAGCTTTTTCCCCAAATGCCAGTCGGCGGTGTGTAGTATTTTCAGCATGGTAAGCGTCAATGTAAAATGCGTAAAATCAAGGTTTGGGATTCAATTTAAGGCCTTATTTCGGTACCGGCAATATCCGTGACAAAAGTTGTCGCTCCGGTGGCATAAAAATTGAAAAAGGTTCCCCTATGAAAAAAATTCTTTTCATAGGCTTTCTCATTTTCTTCTGTAAGTTTAACCTCGCTGAGGCACGTGTTCTTACTGAAGACGACTCTTTATTGGTGATCCAAAAAGGGGTGGCGAGTTTCTATGGGAAGAAGTTTCATCAGAGAAAAACGGCCAGCGGGGAGATTTTTGATATGCATGAGCTTACCGCGGCCCACAAGCACCTTCCCTTCGGTACCCGCCTGAGGGTGACAAACAATAAAAATGGCAAGCAAGTGATCGTCAAAATCAATGATCGGCTGCCGCAAAATTCAAAAAGAGTAATTGACCTCTCCCGCGAGGCCGCCAGGCAGCTGGGCATGATCAATGATGGCGTAGTACCCGTTAGGATTGCGGTCTTAACCCGCCAAAAGATTGAGGAGCTGCAGGATTATTACGAAGAAATACCCAAAGACATCCGATTGAGAGCCCCACTTCAATCGGTCACCTACAGAAAAAACCCCGATATGCTTTTTACAATGAGCATAGATTAAAGTTCGAATTATATCCATTAAATATTTTTTAAAGCGCCTCTTTCCGTTTTCCAAACGAGTCAAAATATTGACTCTACTGGTTAATTGTAAAATTATTAGTTAAAAATTGGTTTGAAATTTATTTTTTGTAAGTTAGTGATTGGGCAAATCTTAATAATGTGTCTAAGCCGGGGACATTATCTACATTATAGTTTTATCTTTTTTATTTAAATAATTAATAATGAGGTTGTTGTTATGGTTTTCTTATTTTTGGGTCTTATTGAGTTGCAATTCTAATAAGCACACCTCTGATTTTGAACTTACACAAGGTAGGGTGGTTTATCTGGATTCAGTTAAGATTGACGATGAGAGTTTTAGCTTTATGTCGGCTATAAATCCTAAAGTTTATAACGATACTATATTGGGTATGGGAGATGGGTCCTTTCAGGGCGTTCATTTATTTAATGCAAAAACAGGTGAATTTATAGTGTCCTTTGAATCAGATAGTATTGAGACATTTCAATTGCCCAAAAAGAATTATGGGAATTTTTCTATTCAGGGAGATACGGTTTTTATATTAAACAGTTTAAATAACACAGTTTATAGTTTTTTATTTGATAAAACTTTTATAGACAAAACTGAGCTGATGTTTTTAGATGTAATGCAAAAGTCCGAATATGAGACACTTTTTGAAGTAAATGGCAGTAGTGTTTATACAAGCAGTATATATTCAGGCCCTTTACAGGATAGATTTAGATATTCTAAAATTGTTTCGGTCTTCAATAGAAGTGGTGTTTTTCAGCATGATTTTGGTTCATATCCCAAAGAATATAAAGAAGGAAACCTTGTATTGAGCAAAGACGAAAATAAAATTTTAACTAATGACATTCTAATTATTTTAAATGTTGCTGGCGTGCCTAAATTGAAGAAATATTCGCTTAGCGGTAACTTGATGAGTTTGGATGTCTTGAAAAGTAAAAATTTTGATCCTCAAATTGGATATTTTCAAGGAGACCCTTTTTCTGGGCCACTTACAGATCAATTTAATGGATTGGGAAGTAATGTGCTTATGCAAGATGACATCATTTACGCCACTTTCAGCAGTTTTGATATACGCGATAGAAAAGAAGGACTAGAGACGTATCAATGGGTCCTCATGAAAATCGACTTGAAAGAGCGAACTATCAAAGAGCATAAGATTGCAGGAGCTTGGCATTTATCAGAAGTGCGAAGCCTTATTCCACAAGTTAAAGGAGATACTGTCTCAATATTGATTAGGAATGAAGATGAGGGGCTATACCTCAAAAGGCTGTTGTTTGATTGAAAAGGCATTTATATATAAAGGCTCCACTAAAATGCAACTTTGACTCACTTTAAAAATTGAAGTTTATCCGCAATAGCACTTGTAAACCTTTTGAAATTGCCAGAATCTTAGTCTGATGCAAAAATTTAGCTTTCATCGGTCCCGCCACGAACAGGCATCGGACTTCAGTCTTCCGTCCTGTCAATCAAAGGAAAATAGGCGATTGGCATCATTGCCGCTAATCAAATAAAAATAATTTCTAAACTTGCTTTGAAGTTATTTAAATCTTTAGTTAATTAGATGCCCGGTGTTTAATTAACTGAATATGAATAGAATTTTTGGATCTGCCTCTCTACTGCTGGCTTCCTTTATGCTTTTTTCCTGTGAACAGGAGGATGAGTCCCAAAAGGAACAGCCAATGGATTCCTTCCGCCAGGAAGTCTCCGCCACCCAAGTGCGGGTAGCCCAATCAGAGAAACGAACTTTTGATTACCTCATCAATGCTTCAGGCAAAGTGGAGGCCGATAACCAGCTTAAGGTGGTAGTGGAAAGGAACGGTTATCTGACCGAACTTTTGGTCAAAGAAGGGGAAATGGTGTCCCAGGGGCAGGTAATCGCCAGGCTCGACAATTCCGATTCAAAATTTAAACTTGAGAAGGCCCTCATCCAAAAAAGGGTGGCCGAGGCGGATTTTGATGACCGCAAAATGGGTTTTGGAAGGATCCTTTCCGGTCAGGACACTTCAGTAAATGTGGAAGATTTTACCGAAAAACTTCGCGCCAATTCGGGGATTCTGGCAGCTGAGCTAGAAGTCAGGGAAGCTGAGCTTGAATTGGAAAAGTCCGTCATAAAGGCGCCAATATCAGGCAAAATCGCGGACTTGTCCATAAGAAAAGGCACGCTGGTCAACAGCGGAGACGAGCTTTGTGAACTCATCAGTGCCGATCAACTGACACTAAAAGTGAAAGTGCTGGAAGCGGATATAGGGTATGTGAGTGCCAATCAAAAAGTAGAGGTTTTCCCGGTATCCGGCAAGGATAACCAGATAAGCGGAACAGTAAGAAGCATCAATCCCAAGGTGGATGAAAACGGCTTGGTCCAGGTTTCCATTGCCTTGGCTCCAAACAGCAAGCTTCTTCCGGGGATGAATGCCCGTGCGGTGATCCGTGCCCCGCAGAATAACAGCATTGTGGTGCCCAAGGATGCATTGGTGTACCGCTCCGGTCGCCCGGTAGTATTTACCCTCGAAAATGGAAGCAAAGAGTCCAAGTGGAACTATGTGGAAGTGGGAAAAGATAACGGCCGTGAAGTAGAGATCCTAAAAGGCATTGATCCCAACATGACCGTGATCACAACTAACAACCTGCAGCTGGCCCATCAGGCCCCGGTGATGATAGTGGAGGAATAAAAAGTACGAAGCCTAAATGGGACACGGAGTTTCGCAGAGTTTTGCACAGAGTTTCACGGAGTTCTCTTCTTCGCAGAGAAATAATGAAGTACCAAAGATACCCCATCCGAAGAGCGAAGCTCGGAGGGAGGGTCACGAAAGTAAGAGCGGGAAATATCAGCAAAGCAGTCAGAGGCGCAAGGAAAAGTGCTTGTCCTGCGGTGTACTGTACGTGGTACCTAGTACTTGGTACCCATTGGTAAGTACGAAGAGGCTATAAAGCCAGTCACGGATTGCAATAATGAATGATGAATGTCGAATGATGCTTGCCCGCCGCGGCGGGAATAATGAAGTTAGTTCTCGTTACACTGATGCCCCATCCGAAGAGCGAAGCTCAGAGGGAGGGCCACGAATGTAAGAGCGGTAAATATCAGCATAACAGTCAGAGGTGCAAGAAAAAGGGCTTGTCCTGCGGTGTACTTAGTACTTGGTACCTAGTACTTGGTACCCAAAATTAAGTACGAAGAATTCATAAAGTAAAAAATGGTTAGATTTTTATTAAATAGGCCCATTGCGGTTAGTATGACCTTTGTCGCGCTGATAGTTTTCAGCGTGATTGTTTTTCGCACTCTGCCTATTACACTTTTGCCCCCGATCGATGTGCCCCAGATTGTGGTGAAAGTAAGTTATGAAAACGCTTCTCCCGATGCGATTGAACAGAATGTGTTAAGGCCCATCCGGGAGGGCCTGGTGACGCTAAATGGGCTGGAAGATACGGAGAGCAAAGCCGGAAGCGAAGTGGGGACTATCCGCTTGACTTTTGATTACGGCACCAAGATGGAACTTGCCTACATTGATGTCAACGAAAAGATTGACCGGCTCACCAACTCTCTGCCCACGGATCTATCCCGGCCGCAGGTCATCAGAATCAATACCAACGATATCCCCGTGGTGCGGGTACAGGTGACTCCCCGGCCCGGCATCGACCATACGGAGGTGACCCTGCTAACTGAAAATGTCATCAAGAAAAGGCTGGAGCAGCTCGAAGGGGTGTCCCTAGTGGATATTAATGGGAAAAAGAGCAATGTAATCACCGTGCAGACGGATAAGGATGCACTTCGTGCCTTGAATCTGACAGAAGACCATGTTATTAATGCCATCAAAGCCGGGAACAGTGAACTTCCAGGTATCAGTGTGGAAGACGGTCAATTTAGGTATTACCTCAGGTTGGCCACCCGGGTGGACCATCCCGATGATATCAAAAGGCTCCCCGTAAGGTCAGATGATGGGCAGGTGGTCAACCTTGGGAGGGTGGCGCAGGTCCAGTATGATACCGACAAAGTGATGGGCTATCACCTTTATCAGGGTGAAGAAGGACTGGTGGTCACCGTGCACAAGCAGGCTGCCGCCAAAATGAATGAATTGACGCCCAAAATTTACGAAGCCGTTGAGTTATTCAAATCGGATTATCCCCAAGTGGATTTTGATATCACACAGGATCAATCCATGTTGCTCAATGCGGGGATAAGCAACCTGCAGACCAGTTTGCTCTTTGGGGGGATTTTCGCCTTTGGAGTACTGTTTATTTTCATGGGAAATTACCGTACGCCATTGATAATAGGAATTAGTTTGCCCTCCTCGCTTATTATCAGCTTTTTGGTCTTCTGGTTTTTCGATATTTCCATCAATGTGATATCTCTAAGTGGTTTGGCGCTAGGCCTTGGGATGTTGATTGATAATGCCATCATTGTGTTGGACAACATCACCAGAAAAAGGAGAGAGGGGCTGCCCTTGATTGAAGCCTGTGTGGCAGGTGTAAATGAGGTCATGTCGGCTTTGATAAGTTCAGTATTGACCACTTTGGCGGTTTTTGTGCCACTGGTGTTCTTGAGCGGTATTTCCGGGGCCCTGTTTTTTGACCAGGCGGTTTCGGTGGCTGCCATTCTGGGTGTTTCCCTGCTGGTGGCATTTATCCTTTTGCCTATGCTTTATTGGCTGTTTTTTAAGAATAAAGAACTGAATGCAAGTGAGGAAGACAGCAAGCTTTATCTTTCTGTATTGAAGGGATACAAATACCTCTACGGGAAAATCTTCCTGCACCGCAAAAGGAACCTTGCCCTGTTGTTTCTCTTAATCCCACTATTGCTTGCGGTCAGCCAAATTCTGGAAGTAGAGGGGCTGCCGCCAATCGAGAAAATGGATACCTTGGTGGCTGTGGATTGGCAGGAGCCCATTTCGGCCACCCAAAACAAGTTGAGGGTTCAGGAAATGCTTGCTGCCTTGGATGGAGGTTTTGAGAAAGCTGAAAGTGATGTCGGGGTCAGCCAGTTTCTGCTTTTTGAAGGAGAAAATTCACTTCAACAGGCTACGCTGTATCTTTTGTTTTCCGATCAGGAGGAGAAAAATAGGCAGGCAGGCAGGCTATCGGATTGGGTTAGGGAAAATTACCCTAAGGCAATGTTGAGGCTGGAAGATGCTCCCAATGCTTTTGATCAGCTGTTTAGCTCAGATGCCCCGTTTTTTGAAGCCAGGTGGAAGGATCTGAAGAGCAAGCGGCCCATCCCAAGTTACAGAATGGATGAATACCTGATGACTTTTCCCTCCCAAACCTGGGAAAGGGGGCCGGGCTTGCAGCAGGAATCTTCGGTGGTGTTCAAACTCGACTTGGAAAAACTGGCCCTTTATGGCATAGAACCCCATCAGCTACAGGATAAACTCAAAAAGCTGTTCGGCAATTTCAATATTACAGATATCAAGCGGTTTGGTGAAGTGACGCCTATATTGCTTAAGGAAGATCAGGTGAATTTTGAGCAGCTTATCCAAGGGCAGAAGCTTAGAGGCAAGGATGGAGTGGAGTACGGGTTGCATCATTTTATCCAATTTGATTATGAAGACCAGTATAAATTCATTACAGCTGATAAAAGCGGGGTTTACCAATCAGTAGCTTTCCCTGCCGGTGAGGGCATTTCTGCCCAATCCCAAATTCGGGACTGGGGTTATGACAGACAGCTTAATGTTGATTTTGCAGGTCAGTATTTTAGGGATAGGGAAACCATTCAGCAGCTGGTTGGCATATTGTTTATCGCCATACTGCTTCTATATTTTATTCTGGCGGCCCAGTTTGAGAGTTTTGTGCAGCCCTTGATTGTGATTTTCACCTTGCCCTTGGGGATTGGCGGTGCCTTTTTGGTTCTTTGGCTTACGGGGACATCGTTGAATGTAATGTCCGCCATTGGGCTGGTGGTGATGTTGGGGATTATGGTCAATGATGCCATTCTGAAAATTGATACCATCAACCGATTGAGGGTGAAATATTCCGAAAAGCTTTCCTTGAGCAAAACCCAGATCTTGGATAAAGCCATGTACGAGGCTGGGGAAATCAGGTTGAAACCTATTTTGATGACTTCCATTACCACGATGCTGGCACTGATGCCGGTAGTGTTTAGTGCTGGGCTGGGTGCGGATCTGCAGCGGCCATTGGTTTTCAGTGTGATTGGTGGGCTTACCATTGGGACTTTTACAGCGCTATATTTTGTGCCTTTGGCTTATTGGTTTTTGACCCCAAAGAAATAACCCATGACGCCATTTCGGATCATCATATCGTTCATCATTTTAACCGTAATAGGCTTTGCCTTGGTGCCAAAGCTTTCGGTAGACCTCAACCCGAGGGAGCGCGAGCCGATATTGAGAGTTTCTTACAATGTGCCCGGTTCCAGCCCCGAGCTGGTGGAAAAATTGGGGACTGCCCCGTTGGAGGGTGCATTTTCCCAGTTGGCTGATCTAAAGAGCATCAACAGCGTGTCAAACTATGACCGGGGTTACATCACCATGCGGTTTGATAAGAACACCGATATGGAATTCAAGCAATTTGAATTGGCAAGTTTGGTCCGGCAAGTGTATCCCTCGATGGATCCCAAAGTATCCTACCCCATTATTTTTCAAAGCGCCCAAAACCAAAATGAGTCTGTACCGATCCTTACGTACAGCATAAATGGGCCTTTCGCTTCATTTGAAATCAAAAAAATCGCCGAGGATGTATTAAAATCGGCGCTTAATAGGTTTGAGGAAATCGAGGAACTACGGGTGCTCGGCGCAAATGATCTGCAGCTTTATATCACCTATGATGTGGCTAAACTGCAGGCCTACAACCTCAGCAGAAACCAGCTTTTGGAAGCCCTTCAAAGTTCTTTTGGCAGAAATTTTCCCGGGAATGTTCTCAACCGGGCGGATCAGACGCTTTTTGTTCAGGTAGACCAGTCGCTTCAGCATTTGGGTCAGCTGGAAACCATGCTGGTGGGCAGCAATGAAGGAAAAGAAGTTTATCTAGGGGATGTGGCTTCCATTACTCTTGAAGAAGCCGAGCCCACCCGATATTACCGGATTAACGGCAATAACTCAGTTACCTTATCTGTATTCAATAGAGAAGGTGTGAATAAGGTTGTATTGGCCCAACAGGTAAAGGATGCGGTAAATGAGGCCGGTGCACAGCTGCCGGCCGGGTTTGAGGTGAGGCTTGAAAATGATGATACGGAATTTTTGGATAAAGAGCTCCAAAAGATTTATAAGCGTTCCGGGCTTTCTATCCTGAGCCTAATTGTATTCATCTTCTTGATCAATAGAAACTGGAAATATCTAACCGTGCTGTTCTTGGGAATTGTGGTGAACCTGAGTGTGACGGGGATTATTTTGTATTTGCTGAAAGTAGACATTCACCTTTACTCACTGGCAGGACTGACCATCTCATTTGGGCTGATAGTGGATAATGCGATCATCATGATCGACCACCTTCACAAGCATAAAAACCGGAAGGTGTTTTTGGCGCTTTTAGCGGCCTCACTGACCACCATTGCCGCATTGCTAATGGTGTTGCTATTGCCGGAGGAGGATAGGAAGAACTTGACCGAATTTTCCCAGGTGGTGTCCGTAATGCTGGGGGTTTCCTTGCTGGTGGCGCTACTTTTCACTCCCGCGATGTATCAACTTTTGTTTAAAGGGAAATCTTTGAGTGGAAGGGAGCTTTCTTTTACAAAACTTCGCAGAAAGGTAAAATTCTTTCGGGGCTATGAAAAGTTTATCGGGGGCACGGCTAGATTCAGGAAGGTTTACATCACGTCTTTGGTGCTGCTTTTTGGAATACCAATTTTTTATCTACCAGCCAAATGGGATGGTCAGGAGTGGTATAATGAAACGGTGGGCAGCCCACTATACCAGGAAGATGTGCGGCCCCATGTGGATAAGTTTTTGGGAGGCTCCTTTCGGATGTTTGTGCGGGGGGTATTCGAAAAATCCTCCTATCGGGAAATGGAAAAAACCAGACTTTATGTGAATGCAAGGTTGCCATTTGGCAATACCCTTGACCAAATGGATTTTCTGATAAGGGAGTTTGAGACCTACCTTGCCGGTGTTGAAGGGATTGACCAGTATGTGTCCAATGTCAGCTCCGGCCAGCAGGCCCAAATAGTGATTACCTTCAAAGAAGAATACGAAAGAGGGGCGCTGCCCTATCAGCTCAAGGGAAGGCTGGCGGTAAAGTCCACAGACTGGAGCGGGGCCAATTGGAGTATTTTCGGGGTTGGCCAGGGTTTTTCTGCCGGACCTGGAGGTGAGGGGATTCCTTCATTCAGGGTTGCCATGAAGGGATACAATTTCGATGAGCTGGAAAAGCAGTCAGAAGTGCTGGCCGAGAAATTACTCGCCCACAAGAGGATTCAGGAGGTAAACACCAATGAGCGGCTTTCCTATAATGAACGTAAAACAGAGGAATATGTCCTCCGCTTTGACCAGTCCCAGCTCGCCCTGCACAATACCAACCAGTATGAAGTAGTCAATGCGCTTCTGGATGTCACCAAGCCTACCGCACCCCAAACTTTCCTGGCTTTAAATGATCAGCGATATGGAGTGGTGGTGCGGGAGAGGCAAGCCAACCGCTATTCAAAGTTTGATCTGGAAAGAAACAGTTTGATCGGCGGGGAGAATAATTATTTCAAAGTGGGGGATTTTGGACAACTGACCAAAGAGTCTACGACCAGTGCCTTGCATAAAGAGGACCGGCAATATATTCGAGTTATTTCATTTGAATACATGGGCTCGGCGAAGTTTGGGGGAGAGTATTTGGATGAGGTTTTGGAGGAAATGAAGCTGCTGATGCCGATTGGCTATTCTGCTGAAAAGCAGAGCTGGAGCTGGAACAGTGACAAAACCAAAAGGCAGTACAGCTTGCTTATGGTGTTGATACTGGCCATTTTCTTTATCTGTGGAATCCTGTTTGAAAATCTCAAGCAGCCATTTTATATCATTGCCATTGTGCCGATTTCCTTTATCGGTCTGTTTTTGATCTTCTCGTTATTTGACTTCTACTTTGACCAGGGAGGTTATGCAGCCTTTGTGATGCTCGGTGGCCTGGCCGTCAACGCCGCCATCTTCATCGTCAATGACCTCAATAACAGCTTTTCCGGCAACTACAACCGCAATGTGCTCAAATCTGTTGGGGGCAAAGCCGTGCCAATCCTGTTGACCATCCTGTCCACCTGCTTCGGCCTGATCCCCTTTATCATGGAGGGGCAGAATGAGATATTTTGGTTTTCCTTGGCGATAGGGACGATCGGGGGGCTGGTTTTTTCGGTGATCGGGGTGTTTTGGGCTTTGCCGGTGTTTTTGTGGAGGAAGTAGTTCTCCCAGGTCTCTGACCTGGGAGTGTGAGTAAAGAGTCTCTGACTCTATTTTTCAGTCGGTTTTCTCTTTTGCTATTCACTAAATAATTGTAAATTCAGATAACTTTTTTGGAGTCAGGGGACTCCCAACTCATGGTACCAAGTCTGAAGACTTGGTTAGGAAGGGGTAGTTTTCCCAGGTCTCTGACCTGGGAATTTGAGTTGAGAGTCTCTGACTCTACTTCTCAATCATTTATCCCTTTACTATTGATTATATAATTGTAAATTCATAATAACTTTTCGGGAGTCAGGAGACTCCCAACTCATGGTACCAAGGCTGAAGACTTGGCACAACAAACAGTCCCTTTACTTTTTAAAATAAAAATATGGATAAGCCTTTTAAGATTTGTGATCAAAACGCTGTTTACTTTTTAACCCTCACCATCGTGGATTGGATGGATGTATTTACCAGAAAGGAATACAAGATGGAAGTGACAGACTGTTTGAATTTCTGTGTTGAGAAAAAAGGGCTTGAAATTTATGCTTGGGTTTTGATGACCAACCACCTTCACCTTTTATGTCGTGCAGTTGAACCCAAGAGGCTGAGTGATATAATGAGAGATTTCAAAAAATTTGTAGCCTATAAAGTCTTGATCAGTTTAGAAAAAGAATCTGTGGAGTCCAGGAAGAAATGGATGCTGAATCAGATGGAATTTAGGGGAATGATCGTCAAAGGTGTTGAGAAATATAAATTTTGGAAAGATGGGGTGCATGCTATTGAAATCTTCTCTCCAAAATTCTTCGAACAAAAACTCCACTACATCCACCAAAATCCTGTCCGCGTAATGATCGTGGAGGAGGACCACCATTATCTGTTCAGTTCGGCCAGAGACTATGCCGGGGTGAAGGGTTTGGTGAAGGTGAGTTTGTATTGAACTGAAATTATAAGATTGGAGGAGTCAGGAGACTCCCAACTCATGGCACCAAGTCTGAAAACTTGGTACAACAATGTATCTTAATTTTATAACTAAAATACTTGTTAATATGAGCTCATTCCTATATTTTTAGGAGTACTAAATCCATATTTTCATGACTAGAATATTTACTCTTGCAATCTTTTGCGTCTTATTAGTTTGTCAGAGTTGCAGTCAGTCCGAGACACTGGGACATTCCGAAATATCAGAAGTATCCCTCGAATTGCTCGACTCTTTGGTGGTGGATGTCTTGGATCCTTTGGAAATGGATGATTATCATGAAGAGAAGGGGCTTTATTTGATGAGGGGGAAGAGTAGGAAGATTTATTTGGTCAACGAAGAAGGGGAAGTGCTGCAAGAACCTGATATCATCGGAAATGGGCCTGATCAGGTTGGTGGAAGAGCAGTGGGTTGCCAATTTTTAGGTGATGATAGAATTGTGTGTATGGATGCTTCTTCTAAATTCCATATTTATGATTCCGAGTTTAAAAATAAAATCAACGTGTTGGCCTCACCTATGAAAGGACTCAACACCTTAGTGATAAACAATTACCGGTTAAACTTTAGGACCGCTGCAGCAAATGAAAAACCTTCAATTTTTGGGGTGGAAATTAATTCATTTTCTTATAGTGATATTAATCCCACTGAATTAAAAGAGGATTTTTATAAAAAGGCAAAAGTGGCTTTTCAATATGCGGTAGAAGAAGAGGAGTTGGAGTTCCTGGAGAGCTACCCTGATCAATGGATGCCAAAAAGAGAAGGAGTTTATGTGGGAGAAAGTTATCCTTTATCTGATTTCAACCGGTCTACCATGGAGTACGCCTTGCTTCATGGAGTGGGCGATCAACTGTTTGTTTATGAAGGGTTGGGGAGCAATTCCCTTAAATATGCTATTGACCTTCGTCACCCAGAGAGGGCGCCCTTGCAAGAGTGGATCACAGATGGTTTCAATGACCAATTTGGTTCATATCCAAGATTCAATGACTTGAGAATGTTTGGGGATTATCAAATAGTAAAGTTCAATACTCAGGTTCCGGCTTCCGTCCATAGGGAGTTGAAGGCAGGCAATGAAAATTATGGTGTCAGTCCGGAATGGAGAGAAGCTTTGGAAAAATATTTCAGGCCTTATTACATCCTTGCCAAAGCAGGTAAACAGGTGGGTATCATCAATAACTTCCCTGTTCCTGGGCATATGGACTATGTCAGCTCGGATGGGGTGGTGTATCTCAATGACAACCGCAAGCCGTCAGTAGAGCGGGATTATAATGTGTTTTATAAGGTGAAAATAAGAGAGTGATTATAATCAGTGGAGTCAGGAGATTCCAAACTGTTGGTGGAAGATTACTCCTCCACTATTTTAAATTCTATTAATCAAAAATCATGTTAAGAATTTCATTACTGTTTATTGTTTTAATATTATGTCAATGTACATCTGATAAATACTCCGCATATCGAGAAGGAGAAACTTGGGTGAGAATTGAGGGGGACCTTCCAGAAAAGGAGTATTTAACAGGAATCCCATTTGGGATCGAAAAATTTTATAGTACCAGAAAGCCCTTCTTGGTCGATGGGCATATTATTGTTTCAGACAAAGCCATGTCACCACCCCTTCATGTAATTGATGTGAAGAATAGAAAATGGGCTTATGGGCTGGGAGTAGAAGGATATGGTCCAGGCGAGATCTCCTATATTTGGACGTTCGATTACAGCTCCTCCCCCGGAAAATTTTGGGCATATAATTTCGACAAGGTTTTTTCTGAATTCACGTTAGAAGACAGTACTGCTAAACTTGCAGGTAAACAAGTAAAACAAAGAAATCCTGAATTTATTATGGCTACAGATATTACATGGCTGACTGACACCACGTTAATGGCAATTCGTGTGTCGAGCGAAGAAAAATTTGTAGAATATAGTAAAGAGGGAGAGGTTTTAGCTGGCTATGGAAGCTGGAAAGGAATGCTCCCGGGAGATCCCCCATCAAATGTAGCATTAGGTGTTTTTGCAATGCAATTCACTTCAAACCAAAGTAAAAGCAAATTTGGCTTTTACTCCATGGATCGGGATCATTTTGAGGTCCTGGATTACGCAACTAAAGAAATATTGGTGGTAGAGGGGCCTTTTTTTGAGGTTCCAGAATATACGGTAGAATATAGGTCTGCTGATGATCCATATTACTATATGAATGACCCTGAAGCTGTAAGAACCTATCAAGACTCTTTCTTGGGAGAAGATAATATCTATATGCTATATAGCGGAGATAAAGTTTCAAAAATCAGATCAACTGGCATGGTGGAAAGTCGAATTGTGTTTGTTTTTGATTATAAAGGAAATATGATAAGACAGTTTGAATTGGATACACCAATAAAGTATTTTACCGTAGACGAAGAAAATCAAATTCTGTATGGCTTGTCTTCTGAAGAAGACGAAGATATTGTGGAATTTCAATTTTGATGAAGAGAATTCTTAGTAATGACTGCCGAATCCTCTCAGCTTGAAGGGTGATAAGGAGAAGCACAGCCTCTATTTTCATTGTTCCAAGGCACAGCATTGGAACAACGGCGGTTCCGGCGGGCCTCCAAAAAAAGCCAAGGCTCCTAACCTTGGCTTTTAATATTCCCTTCGTGTCCTTCATTCTCTTTGAGCCCATTGTGCCCAATTGAAATCTTACGGCAACTCCGGCACTGTCATTGCCCTTTCAGGCACTTCCCCTGTGAGGGTCTTTAGGAAGGCAACCAGGTCTTCAATTTCCTCGTTGCTCATGTCCAGGTTGAGCTGGCTTTTGGCCATCACGTGGATGGAGGTCTCCAGATCCCAGATGCTTCCGTCGTGGAAGTATGGGTAGGTTTTTTCGATGTTTCTCAGGGATGGGACTTTGAATTTATAAAGATCGCCAGGATTGTCAGTAAGGGTGACCATGCCCTTGTCACGTCCGATTTTATTGTTTACGGTCCAGAAGTCGTTGATCTCTCCAAACTTTCTGTACTGCATGCCGCCTAGGGCTGCACCATCGTGACAGCTTTGGCAATTGGCATCCAAAAATACGGTTAAGCCTCTTTTTTCCTGGTCATTGAGGGCCGTAAAATCTCTATCCATAAAGTCATCAAACCTGGATGGGGTAAGTAGGGTGCTTTCAAAGGCAGCAATGGCATTGGCCACGTTGTCATAGGTGATCGGATTGCTTTCTTCAGGGAAGGCACTTCTAAACCTCTTCACGTAGTCTTCCACTTCTTTCAGTCTATCAATTAGCAGGTCTTCATGCGGAATGGCCATTTCCACAGGATTGAGGATAGGGCCTTTAGCCTGCTCCTCCAAGGTTTTGGCCCTTCCATCCCAAAACTGGCTGTCGTGTAGCACTGCGTTCAAAACGGTTGGGGAATTTCTGTCACCCATTTTGCCTTTGATGGCACCTGGTGAAGTCGACAGGTTATCTACCCCAAATGTGCTCAGGTCGTGGCAGGAGTTACAGCTTTGCTCGCCGTTTACACTTAGTCTGGGGTCGTAATAGAGCATTTTACCCAATTCGTATTTTTCCTCCAGATTATCAATGGAAGCGGTCACACTTTCCACGGAAGGAAGTCCCTTAAGCGCTTTGTTGGCGATAGCCCAGAGTTGGATGTCTTCTTTTGCTATTTGGGTGGTTTTGCGGGGAGTAATTTGGGTCTCATCCACGGAAACCATTCTAAATACCAAAAATGTTAAAAAAGCCGCGGTAAAACCCGCGATAATTATTCCTCTTGTCATTTTACTTTAGTTTTATTCTGATGCAAAACTAATAAAACTGGTATTTTTAAAGGGTGATATAAATCATAATTTAATTGAAATTCTATAGATAGTTTCTATCATTGATTTATTTAATCTATGGGCAACGCGACAAGTAAAACCACGTTATGGGGATTATGTATAGAATATTTGGTTTTGGTTTGATGCTACTAGGTAGCAGCATATTTTACTCCTGCGGAAAAAGTGAGACCGTTCAGGGTGTGGAAGGATTGAGGCTTGAGCTTGTAGATTCCTTGGTAGTAGACTATTTGGAGCCTTTGCTGATGGATGATTATCTGCCTAGCAAGGACCTATTTCTTTTGAAAGGCTCTAAAACCCGGCAGCCCTTCCTGGTTTCCCCAACCGGGGAAATGACAAAACTCGATGTGCTCAATGATGGTCCCGATGGCATTGGGGCCTCGGGTGCTTGGGGGTATAGGTTTTTGGACGATAAGCAGGTGGTCGCCCAAGGTTTTAATTTCAGGTTCCACAGACTGGACCTAAATGGCAATAAGATTGCTGAAACACCTACGATTACCTCGGATATCCACCGGATAATCGTTTATAAGCACCGAACTACCTTTTCTCCTTTTCTAAAAGATGGCAGGCCTATGGTGATCGGGGAAGAAGTCAATGCCTACAACCCTGCGGACATCAACCATCAAAAGTTGGGGAATGATTTTTACGGAAAAGCAAATACTTTATATGCCTATAACCTGGAGTCACAGGAAACCCAGATGCTGGAATCATATCCGGAGAACTGGACGGCCCGTTCTGAGAATAAATATGTGGGTGAAAGCTTGCCCTTTGTGAGCTATCATGGTGGTACAAATGAAATCGCGATCTTGCCTTCGGTCGGAAACCAGCTATTTATTTATGATTATAGCGATGATTCTCCTCTTCTGAAAAGCACCGTAGAGTTGACGCACAGACATCGACCTGCTTCTGCACCGGAAATATCCGGTGATAGCGATAGAAGAACGTCTGATTATCCCAATTTCACGGATTTAAGGCATATGGGTGAATACATTTTGGTCATGTTTTCTACCAAAATCCCATCGGATATCATGCAGCAATTTGTGGCTAAAGATGATATGTATTTCAGGTCGGATGAATATAAAGAAGCCGCCAGGAAGTATGTAAAACCTTATATTTTGGTGATTAAAGATGGAAAGCAGATCGGTAGCATAGATCAGCTGCCACAGCAGGGGATATTTAACTTAGCAACGGAAGATGGTCACCTATTTTTTGATGGAAACACCAATACGGATTTTGAAAGGGATTACAACGTGTTTTATAAATACAGACTGCTCGATTAATCCGATGGTGAACTGTTTAGGTGCTCACTTGGTTTTTAGGAGACGACCAACTATTTCTTAAAAATATGAAAAAACTATTGGCAATCCTGTCCATCGTTTTGCTGGCAGGATGTGGCAATAAAATAATGACCAGACCGGTAGGAGAGGTCAAGGAAGTTACGGATAAAACCGTCACCGTCTACTACGAAGTCGTCACCCGAAATTTTGGGGACAGGGTGGGCAACACTTATTATTTTGAAGATGGTCACAGCTATAAAGTTGGAGACCCCTTCCCAAAAGTGGAGCCATAAGTATAGAAATAAAAAAAGGCCGGTTAGGGCCTTTTTTTTATTCTCTTGTCAGCGACACTGCGCTAGGGAGGTTGCCCATTATCTGCTGATAAAGTGCAGCATTGCCATCTACATTGTCAGGCTCAATTTCAATTGTTCCATCACCGTTTCCATCTGTGGCATCGTTAAAATTGATTCCGGTGAAGAGGGTGTTCATATCCACGTTTAAATATAATTGCTCATCGCTAGTAATTGAATACGGACCGCCATCAGCGTCCACACTAAGTACGGTCTCAGCAGTAGTGAATATGTGAAGATCTCTGTCATTTACACTTCCTACAATAAAGAGAGAAGTGCCATCACTTCCATCCACTCCGAAAGACTGGTTTCGGTCTAATCTTACGGCCAACCTGTCAAATTCCCCATGTCTTATCTGAGCAGATCCGATTTGCTCGGTTTGAGGAGCTGTATTTCTCATCAAACGGAAGTGGTGAGGTCCGTTGCTGATGGTTTTGGCAGCATTTGGCTGGTCGCCCTGCTCCAAAAGCCCAACATCACGAAGACCTACATCCATGGTCACAAAGGTAGCACCATTGATGGTACGCTGGTTTGGTCCAGGCGCGTTGACCGCTATAGCACGAGCGCTAACAGTCACGTTGGATACCAATTGATCCTGCTCGTTATTGTTGCAAGAAAAGAGGGAAACAGCCATGGCTGATAAAAGGGAAAGGGATAAAATTCGCTTTTTCATAAAAGTAATCAGTTTAGTTTTCTTCGCAGCTCGCACCAATTCCTATGCCAAGTATAATAGGCGGAATCAGTGAAAACCGCTTCTAAAACGTTAATAAGCCGCTAGATATTTTAGTTTTTCCTTAAATCTGTTTTCGGGCAAGAAATTCTTCTCTAGGCTTGGGGCAAAAGGCACCGCGGTGTCCAAACTGCCCTCCCTCATCACAGGTGCATCCAGGGATTCAAAGCAATGCTCGCTGATCCAAGCCGAAAGCTCGGCGCCTATCCCTCCGGTCAGGCAATCCTCGTGAAGGATGATGGCTTTCCCGGTCTTTTTGACTGTCTCCGCCACTGCGGCTTTGTCCCAGGGCAAAAGTGTCCTCAGGTCCAGGATATCCGCCTTGATTCCACTCTCCTCCACAGCTTTTTTAGCCCAATGGACTCCCATCCCATAAGTGATGATGCTTACCTCATCCCCTTCGGCTACTAGGTTGGCTTTGCCGATTTCGATGGTGTAATAATCTTCTGGGATGCTTTCAGAAATAGAGCGGTAGAGCGCTTTATGTTCAAAGAACAGGTATGGGTTTGGATCCTCCAATGCTGCATTGAGCAAGCCTTTGGCATCGTAGGGGTTTGAGGGGTAAACAATTTTCAGACCTGGGGTATGGAAAAACCAAGCCTCATTGGACTGGCTGTGGAAAGGCCCCGCAGCCACTCCGGCTCCAGTCGGCATTCTTACCACCACATCCGCATTTTGTCCCCAGCGGTAATGGCTTTTTGCCAAATTGTTGACAATCTGGTTGAATCCGCAGGTGACAAAGTCGGCAAACTGCATTTCCACCATGGCTTTGTAGCCTTTGATGGAGAGGCCAAGGGCCGTGCCGATGATGGCGCTTTCACAGAGTGGCGTGTTGCGTACCCTGCCATTGCCAAATTTTTCCAAAAACCCATCGGTGATCTTAAAAACACCGCCGTAAGCGCCGATATCCTGGCCCATTAGGACCAGATTAGGGTACTTTACCATGCTTTGCCTGAGTGCATCGCTGATGGCGTCCACAAATCTTCTTTCGGTTTGTTTTTGGGTTTTGGGGAAAATAACCTCCTGCTGAAAGGGTTTGTGCATATCGGCCAGCTCCTGCGTAGTATCGGCCTGCACTGCTTCTTCGCCAAAAGCGATCTCCAATCCTTTATTGATCTCTGCTTTAATTCGTTTATTGATGGATTCCCATTGCTCCTGGTTTAGGATTCCGCTGTCCATCAGGAATTTTTCGTAATTGGTTACCGGGTCTTTTTTCACCCAGGTGTCAAATAGATGTTGCGGAACATACTTGGTGCCTGAAGCCTCCTCATGACCACGCATCCTGAATGTCATGGCTTCTACCAATATTGGCCTAGGATTTTGGCGTATGTCCTCTGCCAGCCTTTTGATGGTGTCATAGACCTCCAGAACGTTGTTGCCGTCTATTTTGATGGTCTCTATGCCGTAGCCGGGACCTTTGTCCACAAAATTCTTGAATCTAAACTGCTCCTCACTTGGAGTGGAAAGACCATAGCCATTATGCTCCACCATGAAGATAACCGGTAATTGCCACACCGACGCTACATTTAGCCCTTCGTGGAAATCTCCCTCAGAGCTCGCCCCGTCCCCGGTAAAAACCAAGGTAACCTGCTGCTCACCGGATAGCTTGTTGGCCAAAGCAATCCCGTCGGCAATGGCGAGCTGGGGACCGAGGTGGGAGATCATGCCCACGATATGGTGTTCGTTGGTGCCAAAATGGAAGGAACGGTCTCGGCCTTTGGTATAGCCTGATTTTTTACCCTGGAATTGGGCAAATAGTTTTTCCAACGGCAAATTGCGCCCCGTGAAAATCCCCAGATTTCTATGCATGGGGAGAATGTACTCCTCCTCTTTTAAGGCATTGACAGCGCCTATGGAGATGGCCTCTTGGCCCCATCCGGAAAACCATTTGGAGATTTTGCCCTGGCGCAAAAGAATCAGCATTTTCTCTTCGATCCTTCTCGGCATGAGCAGGGACTCGTATAGCTGTATGAGGGTTTCATTGGAGTAGTCTTTTCGGTCAAAATTAATCGCTGGCGATAATGTTTCCTGATCCATGGGTAGTGTTAGCTTGTTAATGACGCTGCCAAATTAAGCCTTAATTGCCTGAAAGCAAACAGTTGATATTTGGGTGTGATAGGCTTGGATTTTGGGTATGGGTTGAAAATTCTGTATTTTGATTTTTAACCGAAAAAAGAACCGACAGCAGGGTGGTTTAATAAAAAATACCGAATTTTAGAACTTATATTTTGCAGGGCATTGTTGAATGGTTATGACAGAAATTTTTGTAAAAAACATGGTTTGTCCACGCTGCGTGATGGCCGTGGAGGAGATTTTGGCCAAGATGGATATTGGTTTTGAAAGGGTGGAACTAGGCAAGGCTGTGATTTATGAACCCCTCAGCCCCGATAAAATGCTTGAACTTGAAGGAAGGCTTAGGTCAATGGGCTTTGAAATCCTGAAAGATAAGGATGTTCAGAAAATCGAGCGGATCAAAATCCTGCTTCAGGAAAAGCTTCAGCATGATAAGATAAATGATGACTTCAATCTTTCAGATATGATTAAGAGCGACTTGGCAGAAGATTATAGCCGCCTAAGCAACATGTTTAGTAGCCTGGAAGGGATGACCATCGAAAAGTATTTCATAAATCTCAAGATAGAAAAGGTTAAGGAGTTGCTTTTCTACCAGGAACTGACTCTTAGCGAGATGGCTTGGGAGCTGGGTTATAGCAGTGTGCAACACCTTTCCACGCAGTTTAAGAAAGTGACCGGCATGACGCCTTCGGAATATAAAAAGCTGAAGCATAAGCCGAGAAAGGGGCTCGATGAGGTGTAGGGGGGGTGAAATGTGAAATGGGTCACGAAGGGCTCTAAGTCTACACAAAGGCTTCCCCTGATTCTTTGCGAAGAAAAACTCCGTGACTGTGTCCCCATTCGGGTTATGGAAGACTTACTGTGGCTTTTTTACTTTTGAGGGACCCAATAGGCTTTTGTAGGTGGAGGGGAGGTATTCCCAGCCGTAGTAGTTGATATTTTTGATTTGGGCGGATTGGCCCATATAGCTTTTTAATACCTCTGGCAATTCATTTTTGTGGGGCTCGATCTGGAAATTGGGCTTATGGGCTTTTACCAAAAAGATATTGAAATCTTCGATTAAAAGCTGGTAACCTTTTTGTTCACAGAAGGTCTGGAGCGTTGCCATGCTGAGGGTGGAATTTTGGTCCAGCTCAATTACCTCTACAATTTCTGGGTAAAGCACCAATGTTAGGCTTTTTTCTTGTGCAAAGGAAGAAGTTGCAGAAAACAGTAAAGCTAAAAAGATAATTGTTTTCATAAGTTTTTAATCCAGACGTGTCTGCTTAAGAGAATGTCTTGGTAGATTTTTTGCATTTCCGCAAAAATTGGAAAGGCTATTGCTTATATATAGGGGATTGCTCACATTTTAAGCTTTTTATACTAACCACTTACATATTATGGGACTATTGCCAGACAATTACGAGAAGTATGTCCGGTTTTTTGGATTTATATACAAATACTGGAACAGTGATGTATTTGCACAAAGCTCTTCGGCGGTGGTTGATTCAGAGGTAGAGGAGGAGCACAAGGAGCATGAAGCCTCAGAACCCAAAGAGTTTGCTGAAGACCTCAAAAAAATGGGGCCTACCTATGTGAAGCTGGGGCAGCTGCTCTCCACCAGGCCGGATCTGTTGCCTGATGAATATCTGGAAGAGCTTGCCCATTTGCAGGATGATGTGGAGGAAATCTCCTATCAGGAGGTGGAAGGTATTTTTCACGAAGAACTCGGCGTGAGTATTTCCAAAGCATTTAAGGATTTCACCAAAGAGCCTATGGCCAGTGCCTCCATAGGTCAGGTCCATTTGGCCGTGTTGCATTCGGGTCAGTCTGTAGCGGTAAAAATCCAAAGGCCTGGGATCCGTAAACGCTTTGTGGAGGATTTGGATGCGCTGTTTGAGATGTCCAAACTTGCCGTCAAGTATACTGATTCGGCCAAAAAATATGCGGTGGATGAAGTGATAGAAGAGTTGAGGTATATACTTTTGAAAGAGCTGGATTATACTACGGAGGCCCAAAACCTTGAAACTCTCAAAAAGAATCTGGAGGAATTTGAATACCTATTTGTGCCGGCACCCATTAAGTCATTTTGTAGCAGCAAGGTGTTGACTATGGAATTGGTGGAGGGGAAAAAGGTCACGAAAGTTTCTGGCTATAGCCGCACCGAGACCGATTACAAACCCATGGTGGATGATTTGGTGCAGGCTTACCTAAAGCAATGTATTGTAGATGGATTTGTTCATGCCGACCCACATCCGGGGAATATACATATTACCAAAGACAAGCACCTGGCCCTGATGGACCTGGGCATGGTAGCACACTTTTCCCATAAGTTGAAAGAGAAAATCATGCGATTGATGATTGCCTTGAGCGATTATGAAGGGGATAAGGTGGCGGATCTTTTGGTAGAGATGAGTGAATTTGATGAACATGAAGCTGATATTCACACTTTCCGCAAAAATATTCTCCGTCTGGTACAGGAAGGGGAGCATGCCAAAGCGACCGAAATGCAAACCGGCAGGCTACTTATTCATATCAACAGGGTGGCGGCTCAAGCCGGTATCCATATTCCCGTTGAACTGAATATTTTGGGTAAGATTTTGCTGAATATGGACCAGATCGTAGCTGTGTTGACACCGGATTATGACCTGCAGAAAACGGTGAGGGACTATGTAGAAAGCCTCATGCAGAAAATGATGTGGAAGGAGCTGAGGCCTGGTAATTTCTTCCAGATGCTATTGGATGCCAAAGGGCTGATGGAAAACATTCCCCAGCGGTTGGATAAAATCACCCAGAAGCTTGCGGACAACGAGCTCAAATTGAAGATTGATGCGATAGATGAGAGAAGGTTTACGGATGCTTTTGAAAAAGTGGCCAATAGGATCACGCTTGGGCTAATTGTCGCATCTATGATTATCGGGGCAGCCATGCTTATCCAGATACCTACAGACTGGACTATATTAGGTTATCCCGGCCTGGCGATAATATTATTCCTGACTGCAGCCTGTATTGGCTTTTATTTGATCTATCAGATATTGATCCATCATGATCATTTTGATAAGTAGAGGGCTGACCCAGAGGGAGGCTTTCAAGAAAATAAAAATCTTGGTGAAATCCCTGTAGAAGTCAAGATAGCGCTGATGATTATGTTCGAATCAACTACTACCTTCACTTCAGGAATTTGGCTTTATTCTTTTCCCACCAGCTTGTTTTGATGTCTTTGCTAAGCTCATCAATTTGATCGGCGGTTATTTTACTTTTTGAGGTGGTTTCCCTTAGTTTCAGAAAGTCCAATAACCTCTCCAAGCCCGTAAGATCAGTTTCATCCGAAACCCTTATTACAATTTCATTATCAATTTTCTCTATCTTCATGATGACTAATTTAACGATAAATTGCTTAGAGTGGTTATTTTGCCATAATAAAAAAGCCCCACCAATCGGCGGGGCTTAGTTTTATTTTTAATCAGCGTTTGGTTAAATCAAATCCACGCTTCTCTTCACGAATTCAGTCAAGTCCTTGCCTTTTAGCATGCCTTGTGAAAGCATGGCCAAGTCTACTGCCTGCTTGGCGATTTTGGTCTGGGCCTCCTCGTTTTCAGCATTCAAGATTTTGTCCACCACTTTGTGGTTTCCGTTCACGGCAATTTTATATTGGTCAGGAAGCGAGCCGTAGAAGCCCATGCCTCCGCCGGTTTGCGCCATGTCCTTCATTCTTCTCATGAATTCTTCCATGGTGATGGTCACGGGAAGCTCTTCAGGATTTAAGCCTTCAACCTCCACGGTGAAGTTTTGGTTATTGATGGCTTTTTCGAAGATTCCCTTCACCTTAGTCGACTGTTCCTCGGTCAGGACGTTGCTAAAGCTTTGGTCCTTGTTGATGAGTTTATCGGCCACATCGGCATCCACACGCTTCAGGTTGGTCTTCTCCAGTTTCTGCTCCAATTGGTTGATGAAGTGGCTGTCGATTGGTGAATCCAATACCAAAACATCGTAATCCTTCTTGTTGGCAGACTGTATGAAAGTATCCTGCTTTTCAGCATCAGTAGCGTAAAGGAAGATGACATTATCATCCTTATCGGTTTGGGCCACTTTCACTTTTTCTTTGTATTCCTCCAAAGTGAAGTATTCGTCTTTGGTGTTTTTCAGCAACGCGAAGTCTTTACCTTTTTCGTAGAACTTCTCCTCGGAGATCATTCCGTACTTCACGAACAATCCGATATCATTCCACTTCTCTTCGTAAGCCTTGCGGTCCTTCTTATAAAGTTCACCCAGCTTATCCGCCACTTTCTTAGTGATGTAGTTGTTGATTTTCTTCACATTGCTGTCAGCCTGCAAGAAGCTTCTAGACACGTTTAACGGGATATCTGGAGAATCAATCACACCGTGCAACAACATCAAGAATTCAGGAACGATGTCCTTTACCTCATCGGTGATGAAGACCTGGCGGCTGAATAATTTGATCTTGTTTTTCTGAAGTTCAAATTCGTTTTTCACCTTAGGGAAATAAAGTACACCAGTAAGGTTGAAAGGATAATCAACATTGAGGTGGATCCAGAACAAAGGATCTTCACTCATAGGATAAAGCTCCTTGTAGAAAGCGAGGTAATCTTCGTCCTTCAGTTCATTCGGTGATTTGGTCCAAATGGGGTCAGTGGTGTTGATAATGTTGTCTACCTCAACGGACTTGTACTTGGTTTCGCCTTTGTCGTCCTTGCCGTCTTCTACAGACTCGGTTTTAGTTTCAAACTTGATCGGAACAGGGAGGAATTTGCAGTATTTGTCCAAGATGCCCTGAAGTTTCCATTTGTCCAAAAACTCTTCAGATTCCTCATTGATGTGAAGAATCACATCTGTACCTCTCTGGGTTCTGTCACCTTTGCTGATCTCAAATTCGGTGCTTCCGTCACAAGTCCATCTGGCTGCCTCAGCTCCATCCTGATAGGATAGGGTGTTGATTTCCACAGTATGGGCCACCATGAAGGCAGAGTAGAAACCAAGACCGAACTTACCGATGATCTCATTGGCATCTTTTGCGTCCTTGAACTTCTCAACAAACTCAGCAGCACCGGAGAAAGCAATCTGGTTGATGTACTTTTTGATCTCCTCGGCAGTCATGCCAAGGCCTCTGTCAGAGATGGTGATGGTCTTCTTATCCTTGTCGAAGCTAACCTCGACAGTTGTGTCACCCAAATCGCCGTTATACTGACCTAATGTCGCTAAGCGCTTGATTTTTTGGGTAGCATCCACGGCATTGGATACCAATTCCCGAAGGAAAATCTCATTGTCTGAGTATAAAAATTTCTTGATGATCGGGAAAATATTCTCGGTATGGATCGAGATGGTGCCTTTTTCCTGCATAATTGATATGATTTATGTTTTAAATGAATACACGTTTGATGAGCATATTTAATCAAGGGGTGTTCCAATTGATTTTTAATGTCAAATTGTCAGCGGGTGGTGCCTTGAAGAAAAATCAATGGTTGCTCTTATGGAATGGTATTAAAATCGGGTTGAGAAATGACTGATAGACCCAAAGTATGGCGTTGAGGTTAATTTATCAATTTAATCATTCAAAATTCAAAAACATATAATCTACTGTTCACCTACGTATATTTTGGTAGTTGATACGCTCTTGATGCGCTTTTGATACTTGTATGATTAGAATTATATTTTGAATTAGATTGTTTTACTTCCCGTTTTCGAAATTATGTATATCGTACACCTTGGCCGTTTTAATAGGTTCAATTTGATTTTATTCTGTAGGATTAAGGTGGATTGAACAGTATGAGGGATTTTAAGTTTTAAACTTAAAATGACGAACGTCATATTTTTGAAGCATTCTATTTATTTGATTGCATTGCGGAGTGTGTTTTATTTAATAATTCCTAAATTTAACCTACAATAAACCCACATACATATGGCATATTATCATAGGCTAGGCGAATTGCCGCCAAAGAGACATATACAATTCAGGCAGCCGGACGGTTCCCTATATAAGGAGGAGCTGGTAAGCTCAAAAGGCTTTTCGGGCATCTACTCCAATCTCTATCACATCTACAACCCCAATAGTGTCAAATCGATTGGAAAGCCTGTGCCGTTCGACTGGGATATTGCCAAGGAATATGGCCTGAAGCAGACCCACCTTAATACTTCCAAAATCTCCACCACTGGAAAGGATTATCTAAATGCCCGCAAGATGTTGTTGAAAAACAATGATGTGATGATGGGCATCTGTGTGCCGGAGGAGAGGAAAATGGATTACTATTTTAAGAATGCTGATGGGGATGAGCTGATCTATGTCCATGATGGTGAAGGTTACATGTATTCCCAGTTTGGCAAACTAAAAGTCAGTAAAGGCGATTACATCGTTATTCCAAGAACTACCATTTACCGCTTTGAGTGGAATGAAGGCCCGCTTCGACTTTTGGTTATTGAATCCCATGGTCCCATTGAAACCGTGAAGAGGTACAGAAATGAAGTAGGGCAACTTTTAGAGCATTCCCCTTACTGTGAGCGAGATATACACCCGCCAACAGAATTGCATATCGAAAAAGAAAAAGGCGACTATCTGGTGCAGATCAAAAAGCAGGGGATGCTGCACCAATATTCCTATGAGCATAGCCCACTGGATATTGTGGGTTGGGATGGATATCTCTATCCTTATACCATGTCAATTCATGATTTTGAGCCCATCACAGGTCGAATTCACCAGCCGCCACCGGTACATCAGACTTTCCAGGCATGGGGTTTTGTGATTTGTTCCTTTGTGCCAAGGCTGTTTGACTATCATCCACAGTCTATTCCGGCACCCTATAACCACAGCAACATTGACTCTGATGAGGTGTTGTATTATGCTGAAGGGGAGTTTATGAGTAGAAAGGGAATTGATAGGGGTAGCTTTACTCTACATATGGGCGGTCTTCCTCATGGTCCTCATCCGGGTACTGTTGAGAAAAGCCTAGGAGCGGAGAAAACGGAGGAGTATGCCGTGATGCTGGATACTTTCAGGCCTTTGTTTGTCACTACCGCCGCCTTGGATTATGTGGATAAGGATTATCCGATGAGCTGGACAGAGTAGAAGTATGAAGTAAAAATGTAAGAAAATGGCCACAAAGGCCTCAAAGTTTTCACGAAGTTGCACAAAGGCTAGTTCGCGGAGAAATTTCAATATTAAACTTCTAACCCTCCCGATCCCCGAAGGGAGGATCGGGGAATAACCTTCTAACCTGCCGAAGTAGGAGTTGTGAATGATGAAGATTAAAAAAGAAAAAGACTGCCCCGTGTTGGATCGCGAGGGCAGTCTTTTCTGTTTTTACTAAAAAATCAACGAAAACTACATCCCAAAAAATTTAAGTTCTTCTTCCAGTGACATTTCCTTATGCTTGATAAGCTGTCTTTCGATCAGACTTTTTTCCACTGAAAGGCGGTTAAGACTAACTGAATGAGCGTGGTGGTGGGGCTCCCAGTCAAAATTTTCCGCATCCTGCTGAAAAGTATCTTTCAAACGGGTCTTGATGACAGATTTCACCTGGTTTACAAGTCCGTTTAGCGAAAGGTCATCCGGCAGCTTGACCAAAAAGTGTATGTGGTCAGGCATGATGCAAAAAGTCCCCCTGTGGTCAGGGATGCTGCCGATGAAATCTCTCAAAGTCTCGTCAATGGTATCAATCCACTCTTTTTGGAAGAGAGGCTGGTAGCCTTTGGCGCTGATGACTAAATGGGTCCATATTTCAGTATGTGAGTTTCTCATATCTGTTGATGAATTATTCGAATTTAGAAACAAATGATTAAAAATAAAAATCGAATTAATAAAAAAAATTCCTTTCAATGGTCATTGAATGTTTTAATAATAACAAATCATAGGATTATTTCAAGAGTGGTCAAATAAAAACCCCGCTAACGTTGAACTAGCGGGGTTTGATGATGAATGTAGCTTTTTTGTAAAAAAGACGTTTATTTTTTCAATACAGGAAGTAGTGGTTGACCTGTGGCGCCATTTGGCAATCTAGTTTTTAACAGCATAGCCAAAGTAGGAGCAATATCTGTAATAGTGCAGTATTCAGCACTTTGCCCTGCTTCAATGTTCCAGCCATAGAATACGATAGGTACATGGGTGTCATAGTTGTATCCTGTGCCGTGGGTGGTGCCCTTCCAGGAATTGGTCAACCATGCCGGCTCCAAAATGAGAAGGATATCTCCGGAAGCTTTATGGTTGTAGCCCATTTGAAGAAGGTGAGAGCGCCCTTGGGTAAACTCGCTTCTTCTCATATCTGAAGCGGTATAAGCCTCTTTGATGCCTTCAAACTTGAGTACGTACTCTGCAAGAGCCCGCTGCATTTCCTCCAGGTTTTTTCCTTTTTCAGCAATTAGTTTTTTGTTAAGGAAAATTTGCTCGTTGGAGTAGTTTTCGATCCACTCACCTTCGCCAAATTTGTCTTTTGCAAAGCCTTTCAGTTGGGTTACCAAAAAACGGCCGTCCAAATTTCCTGCAGGTACGTTTTCGCTTTTCATATATTCTACAATATCTGCTACTCCATGGTCGGCGGTGAGAAATACCAGGTAATTTCCTTCGCCATAAGTCTCGTCCAGGAAGGAAAGGAATTTTTCAATATCCTGATCCAGTCTCAAGTAATTGTCTTCCACTTCCACTGATGCAGGTCCAAATCTGTGGCCTATATAATCAGGTGAAGAGAAGCTTACGGCCAAAAAGTCCGTTTCCCCCCTCATGCCCAATTCCTCTCCTTCAATGGCGGCATAGGCCATGTCCAGAGTTAAGGAATTTCCAAATGGTGTGGAGGAAATCATGCCCATCCCGCCGTTTTCGTCCTTGAGTTCAGCTAAGTTATACGGGAAGTCGGTGGTTTCCTTGCCGGCAAAGTTGCCTTCAAACTCGTTGGCATCTTCAATACTCTGTATATAAGAGTCGATTGGGTAGAGGGTTTCCCAGTTGCCTTCAAGATATTTTGCCGGTAGCTTTTGATTGTTGAAATCCTGAACCCACTGTGGGAGTTCATCATAATAATAGGTAGAGGTCATGAATTCTCCTGTGTTTCCATCGTACCAATAGGCATCACCGAGGTGTCCGGCAGGAAGTGAGGCTCCTCTATCCTTCAGAGCAATTCCGATGGTCTTTGACCTTTTGTTGGAAGCAAATCTCAGCTCATCGGTGATGGTGGTGGATTTCATGTTGCGTGGAGAAATCAAGCCAGCTTTTTCCGATCCACCCACATAGGAAACGGTGGTGTCCTCGGCACAATAAATTGATCTTTCCAGCTCCCTTACATACCAGTTGTTGGCAATAATGCCGTGTGTGGCAGGTGTGGCGCCGGTATATACGGATGCGTGGCCTGGGCCAGTGTAGGTGGGGATATAGTTGTAGTGGGCATTTTGCATCATAAACCCATCTTTCACAAGTTTTTTGAAACCACCGTCTGTATATCGATCGCTGAATTTATATAGGTATTCCTGACGCATCTGATCTACCACAATCCCAACTACTATTTTCGGCTTTTCTGACTCTTGCTGGGCAACTGCAAAGCCTACAGTCATCATCCAAATCATGGATGCCAGAACGGTTATTTTCTTCATGGAATATGTTTGATTTAATAGTCTGCCGCAAAGATAAGAAATCCATATGAATAGGGCTGATGGACTTCGGATGAATGGGCAAGGGCATAGATTAACTGAGAGTTTTGGTAGTAATTATTAACCAATTTTAATGCTCTTTAATAAAAAGAGGTTGGTAAATTACATAGAAAGAGGCATTTTTATGTTTTTGAGAAAAAGTATGGATATGTATATGAAGAAATTATTATCAATCATTCTTTTAATGGCTATAGGGCTGGGGGAGGCTTTTTCCCAATCTTATTTTGATGACGGCCTTGACGCAAAATTTCACCGCGAGCGCCGTGAGGCTTTTAGAGAGCTGATGCCCGAAAAGTCAGTGGCAGTTTTCTTTTCCTCTCCGGTGAAAAACCGATCCAATGACGTGGATTTTATTTATCACCCCAACACGGACCTGTTTTACCTTTCCGGTTTTAGGGAGCCCAATGCGGCTTTAGTGATTTTTGACTCCCCTGTGGAAGTGGACGGGGAAATGCTGGATGAACTCATGTTTGTGCAGCCAAGAGATGAAAATGCCGAAATGTGGAACGGAAAGCGTCTGGGAGTGGATGGCGTGAAAGATAAGCTAGGTTTCCAGCAGGTATTTTTAAACTCTGAGTTTGAAAAAGTTCTGGAAGGGGATTTCCAGAAGTTCGACAAGGTTCTCTCTTTTTCACTAAATAAAGGCATAGAAGAAAGCAACAGTAACAAAGAACTGCAGCAGATGAGGGAGAAGTTCATGAGTGCCGTGGAATATCCTGAAGATGCGAGTGAAGTTACCGGGCAATTGTATGAACTGATAAAAACCACGGATATCGAAAACTCCGCCAATGTGGCCCAGGTGATAGGCCGGTATAGAAGGTTTTATCCAGAAGTTGAAAACAATGAGGTGCTGAATGATTTTCTAAACGCGGACTCTCCGGAGAAGCGCATGGAGGTTCGGGAAAGAGTCCCCAATCACAAAGTTGACATTGCGGCTTTGCCTCAGATGATGGATTACCTGCGTGAAACCAAAACCTCAGAGGAACTTGCCATGCTTAAAAAGGCGATACAGATTTCGGCCATCGGACAGGTGGAAGTAATGAAGGCGCTCAAGCCAGGCATGTCTGAAAGGGAAGTGCAGGGGATTCATGAGTTTGTTTACAAGCGCTATGGTGCTGAGGGGGTAGGATACCCTTCCATAGTTGGTGCGGGAAACAATGGATGTATCCTTCATTATATTGAGAATGATAAAAGGGATATAGATAAGCGATTGATCCTGATGGATCTTGGGGCCGAGTTTAGGGGGTATACGGCGGATGTTACCCGCACCATCCCTATTTCTGGCAAGTTTACTGAAGAAGAGAGGTTGATCTATGATTTGGTCTACAAGGCCCAAGAGGCAGGTTTTGAGCAGTGCAGGCCTGGAAATGATTTCAGTGAGATCGGAAAAGTAGCCCAAGAGGTGATCAATGAGGGACTAGCGGAGTTAGGGATCATTGAAAAAGGACAACGTCACCGCTACTTTCCTCATGGGACCAGCCACCATTTGGGACTGGATGTGCATGACAGAGGTACTTTCGGGACACTTCGTGAAGGTATGGTATTGACCGTGGAGCCTGGAATCTACATTCCAGAGGGTAGTGATTGTGATCCGAAATGGTGGGGGATCGCGGTGAGAATCGAAGATGATGTGGTAATTACCGGTGAAGGTTATGAAAACCTGTCTGCATTTGCCCCGAGGTCAAGTGAAGAAATTGAGAGAATGATGGAGCAGACGAGTGTTTTGGAAGAATGGGTGCTGCCGGAGTTGGATTAGTGGGGAAGGGACACATAATTTTGGACGTGATATGATGAGTAGTGAAAATTTATCTTGGTGCTAGACTAAGCTTGATTCGGTCTCCAGTCTACTCTAAACGATCATCGAAATAAATAAGTAAAAAGAGGCCCTTGGGCCTCTTTTTTGTTGAATAAAGTTTTTAATTGGCTGAAAATCAAACAGCCTATATTTTTTAACATTTAAAATAGAGTATCGGAATACTTTTTGATTTTACTATCCTGAAAATGTTTCACAAAAATTAAGAAAAATAAAATCCCATCTCTCAAAATGGTGGTTTTGTTAAAGTATACTTGTAAAAAGTACCAAAAATAATTTTTGTATCTAGTTTTTCTCTAAAAATTCTCAGTGTTTTAGGTTAAGTTTTAAATCAATATGCTTTTTAATTCCCTCGAATTTGCAATTTTTCTGCCGATAGTGTTTTTCCTTTTCTGGGCTTTGTCCAAAAAAGGCGTGACTGCGCAGAACGTGCTGTTGTTAGGAGCCAGCTACTTCTTTTATGGATGGTGGGACTGGAGGTTTCTTTCGCTGATATTTTTCAGCTCCCTTATAGACTACTTTGTAGGGCTGAAGATGGCCAAAACAGATGAACCGACTGCCCGGAAGCATCTGCTATGGATAAGTTTGGGAGTCAATCTGGGTTTTTTGGCTTTCTTTAAGTATTTTAATTTCTTCATGGACAGCTTCACCGAAGCATTTACCTTCTTTGGAGCCAGTATCCCGGCTAACCGGCTGAATATCATCCTGCCGGTGGGGATCAGTTTCTACACCTTTCAGACCCTGAGTTATTCGATTGATATTTATTACAAAAGGCTGCAACCAACCAGAAACCTGTTGGCGTTTATGGCTTTTGTGAGCTTTTTCCCCCAGCTTGTGGCGGGACCTATAGAAAGGGCGACCAATTTGTTACCACAGTTTTTCAGGGAGAGAAAGTTCAATTACGAGAATGCTTCTCAGGGTTTAAAGATGATGCTGTGGGGCTTTTTTATGAAAGTGGCTGTGGCTGACCGTTTGGCCATTTATGTAGATGATGTGTTCCAAAGTCCCGAAACCCACAGTTGGCTCACGCTGTCTGTGACCACCGTGTTCTTTGCTTTTCAGATCTATGGTGATTTTGCGGGGTATTCCCTGATTGCAATTGGTTGTGCCAAGTTGTTTGACTTTGAGCTGATGACCAATTTTAGGCGGCCATATTTTGCCACTTCATTCAAATCATTTTGGGGCAGATGGCACATTTCACTTTCCACCTGGTTTAAGGATTATGTTTACATCCCGTTGGGGGGGAGCCGAGTGAGTACCCAGCGGTCAAGTTTTAACCTGATGGCCACCTTTATTATCAGCGGTTTTTGGCATGGTGCCAATTGGACCTTTATCGTATGGGGTGCCTTGCATGGTTTTTATCAAATCCTTGAGAAATATTTGGTAAAAGGCAATGTGCCCAAGTACCTCATGATGGTCATTGTGTTTGCCTTGACATGTCTTGCCTGGGTGTTTTTTAGGGCTCCATCGGTTACGGATGCTTTTGTGGTGATATCTAGGATTTTGACCGGTGCCGGTAGCGGGTTGTATTTTGGGGACAAAGGTATATTCCTGTTTGGCCTGATAGCCTTGTTGATCCTTTTCGTCAATGACTACATTACGGAGTACAAACCAGATTTGCAGCTGATCTATCACCCACAGGTGGTGGTGCGGTTCAGTGCCATACTTTTGATATTAATGTACATCACCGCTTTGGGGGTGTTTGACAGAAGCCAATTTATTTATTTCCAGTTCTAAGAATATTTTTAAAAAATTATGAAAAAATTGCTGATCAAAATCGGGATCGTGTGCGTAGCATTTGTGGTGTTGGACCTGGTGGTTGGAAGCTTTTTGCTTAACCTGTTGGAAAAGTCACCTGATGGAAGGTATTACAAGACCAGGTATTCACTTGAGGAAGCGCAAGAAGACATCGTGATTCTGGGTAGCTCAAGAGCTGAAGGGAATTATTCCCCTGCGGTGATGGAAGAAAGCCTGGGGATGGAAGTTTGGAATGCAGGAAGAGGCGGGCAGGGCTTGCCGTTTTGGGCAGCCATGAACAGCGGTATCCTTGCCCGATATACTCCTGATGTGGTCATAATCAATGTTGAAAACGACTTTCTGAAGGAAAGTGTGGATGACCAGAGTTTTGAACGGGCAGCCGGTATACTCAGACCATTTTATAACAGGCACAATGCCGTCAAGAATTTTGTGGACATGGTTTCGGATAAGGAAAAATTGCTTCTTAAGTCCAACCTGTATGCGTTCAATTCCAGCTTTTACTATATGTTGAGGCCCTACCTTTTCGAGGGGATCGATGGCCGGGTGGAGGACAAGGGGTGGAAGCCACTGAAGGGATCATTAGCCGGTAAGGATATCCCTGAAAGAGTGATCAATGAAGACGACCAGGAGGTCCTTGATCCGGAAGCTATTATGATGTTTGAGAACTTGGTGTCAGAACTGCAGGATAAGGGTAGTAAGGTGGTGTTGACTCTTTCGCCGGATTACAACAAGAAGGTGGTGACAACCCCCACGTTGGAATACTTGAAAAGTGTGGAAGGGGTGTATGTGCTGGATTTTTCCAATGATGAATATTTCACCAAGAATCCAGAGTTCTACACTGACCCCATACACTTAAATAAAGAAGGGGCCATGGAGTACAGTCGCAAACTTGCCCAAGAACTTAAGCCTATCTTGAATGGCAGTAAAACAAAGAAAAATCTAGCCGTGTGGAATGAAATAAGATAGGGGTTGGTCGCCCAACCCCTCAATTCATTTTCTTAACCTGTTGTAGATCCTGGTGGTAAACCTTGGACGGTCCTCCATCACATTTAAGTCGTCTTCGGAAATACGTTTGACGCTTTCGATGGTGTAGAAGGCTTTGTCATTGCTGGATTTAACTTTTCCGATAAATTCCTGCAGGGCATCTCTTTTCATTACTGTAAAAAGTAAATTTACTTTCCCATATCTCCCTTCCGCTCCCACATTGGTGAAGCGGAAGTTTTTTTCCTTCATAAACTCAATCAACTCCGGCATGGGCTCCGGCGTGATTACCCTTACGAGCACCCTTCCCAAAGCTAGCTTTTCTTCAAAAATCATCCCCACATAGGTGCCCATACCGAAGCCTGCTGCGTATGCAACATACGACAGCGGGTTGTCGATGTTTTGGAAAATCTGCCCGATTGCCAAAAGCCAGATCAAGGCCTCGAAAAAACCAAGAAAAGGCGCCACCTTCTTCTTTCCTGCCAACACAAACATGATCCGCAGGGTACTAATGGAAACATCGCATACCCTAGCCAGAAATATCAATACCGGCATGATAAGGTAGGAAAATACTTCCTGGCTAATGCCCAGGGAAAGCACAAAGTCATTCATGGTCTTTTCATTTTATGCGGTGCAAAGGTAGGAACCTTTATTAGGAAGGCATAATGAAAGAATCAAATCTTGAGTGGGCGCCCGACTTTTGTGGCCAAAAACAGAAATATCGCAGATGCCAGTATCATCAGCCAAATGAATAAGTCCCAATTTCCAAACAAATCGAACAGGATGCCGACCAATAAGGGACCGACCGCGGCGAGAAAATAACCGATGGACTGGGACATGCCGCTGAGTGAGGAAGTGGTGGCATCGGACATCGTGCGTAGACCTATCAGCGTATAGGCAAGGCTGATACTCGAGCCTAGGCAGAAGCCGACAAGGGTAAGCCCTACATAAAGAAGTGTTTCACTATAGGCGAAGAATGCTGAGAAACCAATTATATATGCCAGTCCCAATACTGCTCCTAGGCCCACTTGATTCTTAAATTTCACAGCGATCAGAGGGGCGGTGAATGCGCCGGCTAAACCTATGACTTGTATGCCCATGATGATCCAACCCGCCTCTGATGGGGAAAAACCCCGGGTAATCAAAAGGTCAGGCAACCAAGTGATCAGGGAGAAAAAAATAAATGACTGAATGCCCATAAATAGGCTTACCTGCCAGCCAAGTTTGGACTTCCACACCTGCACGGAGGTAGTTTCTGTAAATGATTTGGCAACAGGCATTTTCTTTTTGCCGATTTGGGGCAGCCATACCAGCAGCCCTATTACAATAAGACCAATCCAAGAAAGCAAGGAGCCCCTCCATCCAAGATTAAAAATAGTGGCTAAGGGTATGCTGACCCCAGAGGCCACCGCTGCCAAAAGGGTCATGCCCGTAGTGTAAATACTGGTCATCAAGCCAATTTTGTGGGGCATGGTGGTTTTGATGAAAGGAATCAAAAGCACGTTTCCAATTACTATGCCTACCCCAGTCAGGCCTGTGCCCAAAAACAGTAGCCAGCTTCCCCCAGCAACCCTGATCACTGTTCCGATTCCTATAATCAGCATGCCTAGGAAAATCGCGCGTGCATTTCCGAGTTTCCGACCTATTGCAGCGGAGAAAATGGAGAAAGTGGCAAATGTCACCAAGGGTAAAGTGGTGAGAAATCCTGCCCAAGCGTTGGATAGGCCCAGTTCCTCCCTGATCATGGGGATCAAGGGGCCTACTGCGGTTATGGATGGGCGAAGGTTAAACGAAACCAGGACCACACCCAATACCAATAGCAGGGTGTTTCTTGAAGTTTTTTGGCTCATCGGGTTTTAACTATTTTGGAAGACCAGATCTTCCAGGCATTCCACCCATTTATCGGTACTATTGAGAGAGGGGACAAGCTCCCAGTGTTCACCGCCTGCTTCCATGAATATTTCCTTGTATTCTTCGCCCACCTCTACAGTGGTTTCCAGGCAGTCGGCAACAAAGGCTGGGGAAAATGCCAGTACCTTTTTGTTTCCGGCTGCGGCAGATTCCTTTATTACGTCTTCGGTGTAAGGCTGGATCCAGGGGTCATTGCCGAGTCTGGATTGGAAACAGGTTTTCACCTTTTCCTCAGGCAGTCCCAGTCTGTTCGCAATTAGGCGAGTGGTGAGGAAGCATTGGGCCCGATAGCAGAATTGATTTTTTTTAGTATAGGTGGCACAGCACTTTTCGCTCAGCTGGCAATAGCCATCGCAAGAGGCTTTTTTGATTTGCCTTTCGGGCAATCCATGATAAGAAAATATATATTGGTCAAATTCTTGCTTATCGGTGTACGGCCTGCTCACGCTCTCCCATGCTTCCACAAACTTGGGGTGCTCGACAAAGTTGTTTACGAAGGTGATATTTGGAATCACTTGCCAAGTTCTGGCAATCTCCATCACCTTGTCAACGACTGAGCCATTGGTGGCGGAGGCGTATTGGGGAAAGAGAGATACAACAATGATCTTGCGGACATTAGCTTTGTTGAGCCTGTTGAGTCCAGCTTCGATGCTGGGAGACTGATATCTCATGGCAAATTCAACGTGATAATCTTCAGAAGGAAGTTTGGCCTCAAGTTTGGCTTTTACATCCTGGGTATGGTAAAGTAGCGGGGAGCCGCGATCGGTCCATACCTTGCGGTATTCATGAGCGGACTTGGGAGCCCTAAATGGGGCAATGATTAAGTTTACCAAAAACCAACGGCCTATCGGGTTGATGTCGATTACCCTGGGGTCCATTAAAAATTCTCTGAGGTATTTGCGTACGTCGCCGGTAGCGGTGCTATCGGGAGTGCCCAAGTTTACGAGCAATACCCCGATTTTAGCTTTGTTTTTATTCATAAGAAATAACCCTGTAATTCTGATTGGTTGATAAACAGAACCAAAAATACGGGCTTATGTTAAGATACCCAATTTTTTGAGGAAGGGCCTTAAAAAAGATTCAGTACAGAATTAACCGTCTTGAGGTAAAGTTGGAAGGTTTTGTTTTAGAAAAAGGATAAAATTTCCACGAATTATTAATTTTGGTACGGGAGTTGGAGAAGTGTTAAACGGTTTAAAGGTTTATTGGCCTCAAAAGATTTTTCCCAGGATTTAAGTAGTGCTTTAAGGTCCCCGAAAGGGAAGGTAATTCCAGTGATTAAATTTGATAATCAGAAGTGTAAATAAATGATGAATTACATTTTTTATTTCATAAAATTTATTGAAATTGGTACATTATTGGATTTGCACACTTTTAGAGACTCCTGACAAATCGGGAAAATAAACAGAGATTAAAGGTTTTTATTTAATAGTTAATTGACAGATGCAAACAACAAAAAGTATTGTTTTAGGTTTTTTCCTACTCCTTTTTATTTCCAGCTGTATATCCAATAAGCGGATAGTTTATATGCAAGATTTGCCGGATAACGCCCAGGTCGCTATCGCGGGCCAGTTAGCCGAGTATCAAGTTGAAGAGTATTATTTGCAGATCAACGATGTAGTAGATGTTTCCATCAGGACAACCAGCCCTGAACTGAACCAGATTTTCTTGGCGCAGGCTGCAGGAACCGACTGGAGAATGATGGGCGGCGGTGGCGGCATGATGGAAGGTGGAGATATCTTCTTCCTGAATGGTTTCACTATTGATGAAAACGGGATGATTGAAATCCCACTAATCGGAGAGCTTCAATTGGTGGGTTTGACTACCAAACAGGCCAAGGAATTGGTTGAAGAACAAGTAAAGCGCTACGTTGCCGAGGATGATTACTTTGTGAGAGTCCGATTGGGTGGTATCCGATACGCTGCTTTAGGGGAGTTTGCCCGACCAGGGAAGTTTACCATCCTTCAAAATAGGGTGACCATCTTTGAGGCGATTGCCAATGCGGGTGATCTTACTCCTCTTGCCAAAAGAGAGCAGATTAACTTGGTGAGACAGTACCCAGAGGGGTCAAAGACCTATAAGATCAACCTGACCAACAGTGATCTATTGTCATCGGAATTTTACTTCCTACGACCCAATGATATGTTATATGCAGAGCCATTGAAAGCCAGGGAACTCGGTACAGGGTTTACCTTTATTGAGACCTTCTCATTGGCCATTTCCACGCTATCGGCAGTTCTGCTAGTGATGAGTGCGATAAATTAAAGAGTTGAATTTTTGAGAATCAGAATACCACGCCATGGAAACTAAAAGTGAAAATATCAATTTAAAAGGCTTAGTTGTCAAGTACCTGCGCTATTGGCCCTTTTTGGTGGTCAGTGTAATGATCGCAGTAGTATTGGCCCATTTTAAAACCAAAATGACCGAGCCTCTCTATAAGGTGGACGCCAAGTTCATGATTTTGGACGAGCAGCGAAGCAATATGGTGCTAGACCTTACGGGTATGGGCGCCGCTGCAGGCAGAAACATGGGGCCGAACGTTATCAACGAAACCTTTGTGCTCCGATCAAGACCTTTGGCTTACGAAACGCTTAGGAGTCTGGATTTTGATGTGGAGTACTATGAAAGAGGTTCATTTGTAAACAAAGAGGTTTATAAAAGAACACCCATCATAGCCGAGGTGGATTGGTCAAAACCTCAAGTGACGGGAGGAGAGATCCTTGTGAGCTGGGTGAATGACAAAGAGTTTACCATCGAGTTTTTGGATGAGGAATACAAATATGTGATTCCCGATGAAGAGGATAGCGAAATCATGGAAACGCCAATCCTTAAAACCAACACTTTTACTTTTGGACAGTGGGTAGAGTTGCCTTACAGCAGATTTAAAGTTGATAAAGTAGGCTCCGAATCGGAAGGTGAAATGATAGTCAAGTTCAAAGACATTGGCAGTCTAGTGGGCCGCTTCACCGGAGAGGATTTACAAGTGACCCAAGTAGATGAAATGGCCTCTGTGGTGGATATTGCTTTGATTACCAACCATCCTCAGAAAGGTAAAGATTACCTGAACAAGCTGATGGAGAAATTCTTGGATCAAGAGCTTGAGCAGAAAAACCGTATGGCCGGAAACACAGTGGCATTTATCGATAGCCAGATTTCAGGCGTAGCCGATTCACTTTCCAGAGTGGAAAGCCAAATGGGACAATATAGAAGTGCCAATAGAACTTATGATATGACCCAAGAGGGTGGTGCATTGTTTGGCCAGCTGTCTGAATTGGAGCAAAGTGCCGCAAGAGAAAAATTCAAAAGAGATTACTATAAAAGATTGGAGAGTTATCTTGTACGAGAAGAGTATAATGAAATAGTGGTGCCATCAGGTGCCGGTATTGAAGATCCGATCTTGAATAGTCTGATAGAAAATCTTATCACGCTACAAACTGAAAAGAGCCGACTTTTGGCTACTCAAACAGAGGCTTCTCCTGCTGTAAGAGAGGTTACCAGAAAAATCCGTGACCTTAACGCCAGCTTGAAGGAAGTATTAAGAAATGTGGATAGTAATGCTGAGATGTTAATCAGAGACTTGGAGGCCAGAATTGCCAAAATCGAGGGTAGTTTCTCCAGACTTCCTGAAACTGAGCAGAACTTGCTTAAAATGAGAAGAGAGTTTGCCCTAAATGAAGGGATATACAACTTCTTGTTGCAAAGAAGAGCGGAAGCCGCAATTTCTAAAGCTTCCAATACTGCTTCCAGTAAGATCATTGAAAAAGCAGTGCCGAACAACATCGCCATTGCCCCTAAGCCAATGCAAAACTACATGGTGGGTGTATTGCTAGGTCTTTTGTTCCCAATTGCCATCATCACGATCAAAGATTTCTTCAACAATAAGATCAATGATATTCGTGAGCTTGAGAAGCAATTGCATCTTCCGGTCATGGCCAGAATTGGTAACAATAAAAGAAACACCAACCTGGTCGTATTGAAAGAAAACAGGGAGCCAGTTACTGAGGCCTTCAGATCGCTGAGGTCCAACATTACCTACGCTTTCAGCAAGGATAAGCAGATGACTATCATGTTGACCTCAAGTATCTCTGGGGAAGGTAAAACCTTCTGTGCGATGAACTTGGCATCTGTTTACAGCTTGAGTGGCAAAAAGACCATCTTGGTCGGTTGTGACTTGAGAAAGCCAAAAATCTTTGCTGACTTTGGTTTGACCAACAAGAAAGGCCTTTCTACTTATTTGAGTGAGCAGGTTAACAAGGTTGAAGATGTGATTCAGCCTACCAAGTTCAAAAATCTTGATATCTTGACTTCAGGGCCTATTCCTCCGAATCCTTCAGAATTGATTTCAGATGACAGATTCTCGGATATGGTGAATGACCTGAAGACCAAATACGATGTAGTAATCTTGGATACTCCTCCAATTGGACTTGCAAGTGAAACTTTGGAGCTTTTGAAATTGGTTGATCTGACATTCTACGTATTCAGATATAACTACAGTCAGAAAGTATTTATCGAGCATGCCAATGCATTGAAATCCAGAAAGAACATCAAAAACTTCTATGCGATATTCAATGGCATCTCAGAAAAAGAAATGCAATACGGCGGATACGGTTATGGCTACTATGCCGAGCCTGAGAAGCCAGGATTATTTAAAAGAGTCTTTGGCGGGATGAGGAAAAACGCTGCCATCTGATTACTCTATTAATTAGGGCCCTTGATGCCCCAGGACAAAAGCTAGGCTTTTGTCCTGTTTTTAACTTTTCGTTATGTCGGTAGCAAGTCCCAGTGGGATTGGTTCGGCGAAGCTCTATGTAAATTTTGTTTATAACTAACAGCGTAATATGAGTACAGTTGATGAAGAGATTGTCGAGGAGAGGGATGGAAACAAAGATCAGAAAAAGAAGAAGGGGAAAGAGAATCTCAAACAAAGAGCTTATTTAAACTCTCTCACTAGTATTATTGACTTTGCCGGCAAACAGATTACCGGATTCATAGTAAGCCCAATCATCGTTAGCGGTCTCGGAGGAAATTTTTACGGTATCTGGCAGATGCTGATGCAGATGACAGGTTTTGCCGATATGGCTGACACCCGAGCCACCCAAGTATTGAAGTGGACGATTGCCAACAGAAGAGATGTGGCGTCAGCCCAAGAATTGCAAAGAGAAGCTACTACAGCACTAGTGGTAACGGGATTTATTCTCCCCGTGGTGTTAATTGTCGGAGCCATAATCTCCTGGTATGCCCCGCACATCACAAAAGTGGATGAGCAGTATTATACCATGATCCGTCTGACTACCTCCATGATGATTTTCTCCATGGTCATTTATAAGATCTTTGATCTTTATGAATGCATACTCAGGGGGATGAATCTGGGTTATAAACGGATGGGGGTCAGGGCTGCGATTATTGTCTTGGCCGGGATTCTCAAAGTTGCCGTGATCTATATGGGTTACGGGATTGTTGGGCTTGCAGCTGTTCAGGTTGTGATTGCCTTGGTAACTGGTATCACCTTTTACATCATTGTTAAGAAAGCAGTTTGGTGGTATGGTTTTGCCCGTACTAACTGGCCCAAAATCAAAAGCTACGGGAAATTGAGTGGCTGGTTTATGGCCTTGAATGGTGCCGGCATGATCATGAATGCCAGTGATAAGATCTTGCTAGGATACCTAGCTGGGCCATTATTGGTATCAAATTATACCCTCACCATCTTTGCTGCAGCTGCCGTTGAAAGCGCCGTGGGTTCAGTGATCAACGGGATTATCCCCGGTATCGGAGGGCTTTATGGAAAGCAGGAATATGAAAAAGTAATGAAGGCCAGAAGGCTGATTTTCTCCCTGATTTGGCTTTTGATTGTTTCGCTTGGATCTGCGGTTTTGGTGTTGAACCAATCCTTCCTGGCCTTGTGGACGGGAGAGGAGTTTTACGCGGGTGATATTTCCAACTTATTGATTGTACTTATAGGTGTGCAAGGGATGTTCTTCGAAACGGACGGTTCCATTATCAACGTGACCCTGAAGCTTCAACAGAAGGTTTATTTTACACTGGCCTCGTCTCTAGTGACACTCGGGATTGCCTTGTTGCTAATTCCACCTTATGGAGTAGCCGGATTGTGTATGAGTATTCTATTAGGTAGAATGATTCTATCAATAGGTTATCCAATTATTTTGAGAAGAAATATGAAGGACACTTCGCCTTTCTTCCAGAGCAGACTTTTCCAACAAATGATAGGTGCTGCGCTTCTATTTGGTGCCGCTATCTACTTCAATGACTACATTTCCGCAGGCAACTGGTTTACACTTTTCCTTTATGGAGGTATAGTGACCCTAGTGGCGGGGGCAGTTTATTGGGTTGTTGGTTTGCAATCGGCAGAGAGAAAGGAAATTATGGACCTATTTTTGAAAATCAAATTCTTTAAGAAGGATGATTGATAAGTCCGGGTTAAATTATTGAGCATTAATTAATTTGAGTGAAGAGATATGCAGGCGTTTTTTTTATTAATTGAGGGATTTATTTTCTGCTTTATGGTTTATCTTTTTCTTTATAAGAAAGAGAAAGCCCTGCTGTTCCTGCCTGTCGTTTTCTTTGCGCAGTCATTTATAGAAAACACGGTGCCGGCTTCGATTCATGCTGTACTGGTATTACTTCTGATGCTCACCGTGATAGACAAGAACGTCTTGTTCTTTCACCGGAATATCTGGTCGTTTTTGATCGTAATATGGTTTTCCTTCCTACTCATGTATGTAAGGGATATTGAACCGATCCGATCAGTTTTCCTAAACGTTACCTTACTATTTGTAGCCATACCATTAGCCATGAGCATTTTCTCCAAGTATACCAAGGAGGAAATGCTCAAAGAGCTAAGCTTGTCCGGAGCATTCATTTTAGGTCTATTTCTTCTGAATGTGATGTTCTCCACCGCTTTTAATTATTCCCCAACAGAAATGTACGGGATCAAAAGCGGGATTTTATACGGTAAGCTTTATGCTACAGATTTCAACGTACTTTCTACTGCCACATTCGTGGTATTGTTGAGGGTGTTGAAGAAATACAATCTGACGTATGTAGTGTTATTGATCTTCTCAGTGGCCTTTATCATGCTTACCATGAGACGGTCTGTGATGATCTTGACTATGCTTGGTCTCGGAATGGGATTGATGCTCAAATTGGATTCAGAAAACATCAAATCCTTTTTCATGATCATTTTCGTGGCTGGCTTTGTGGGCTTTGTGGTTATCCTGAATACTTCTTTCATGGACATGTTTATAGAGAGATATGAAGCCAGGAAGCTTGACGAAAGAGAATTGAAAGGGGAGCATAGATTTGCAGAATACGAAATGATCTATAGGGATATGTTTGTCTACTATGATTACAGCCCTTGGACGGGATACGAGCTGTTTAACAGTGCCCACAACTACGGCAAGGGTGCCTTTGGTGAAAGGTCGCTCCACAGTGATGTGACTAACCTTACCCATGCCAGCGGTATTCCGGGGCTGATCTTATATGTCTTATTAGTTACCTCAGCGTTTGTGACTTCATTCAGAAATCTCAATACAAAGTGGGATAATTATATTTTCCTGTTTTGTTTGGGCTCCTTTATCTTCTATACCGTCACGGGTAGATATGCTACCATAAGCTCCCATTGGATGATTTTTGCCCTACTTAGCTATCCTCTAGCTATGCCAGATGAGGAGAAAAAAGATGAACAACCTTCTGAAAAAGAAGAAGTTGATAAAGTTCATCAAGCAGAATACTCCCTTTAATAAAATTGGGTACGATTATTGAATAACTGGTATAATAAATTATTGGAATTATCTTATTTACTCCAATAACAATATATTAAGTTTTATTCTTTAGTGTTAAGGGAATATTCAAATTTTTAAATAATATGGCAAAGGTCCTATTTCATGATCACAAATTAGCTAACATCCTTTTCACGGATGAACTTCCCTCGGGAGGGGCAGCGGTGCAGACCTATGGTTGGATTCATGGCCTGTTGGCCAATGGGCACCAAGTATCGCTGATTACGGACCTGGATGAAGAAGAAAAGATGGATATTAAATCGGAATTTTCCGATTTGGAAATCATTCCTTCATTTGATTATTCCAAGGGAGTAAAATGGCTCAGATGGGTCACCCACAGATATCCCGATACTTATCGCAAGATCAAAAAAATCAACCCTGATTATGTATATGAAAGTATACCCAACTGGGGTTCCTATTTTTTGGGCAAAATATGCCGGTCGCTGGGGACTAAATATGTGCTTAGGATTTCCAACGACTCTTTTTTGGATGACCGGATTTTAAAGAATTACACCAAATTTGATCGCTATTTCTTAATGAAAGGGATTGAGATGGCAGATATCATTTTGGTTCAAAATGATTATCAGCTTGCGGCAATCAAAAAATACTTTCCAAAGAAAAATATCAAGAAAATCAGCAACCCTATTTATGTCCATGAACCGGAAAAAATAATAAAGGGGGCTGAAAAAGACTATATCGCATGGGCAGGCTTATTTCAGTATCAGAAAAACCTGAAGCTGCTATATCAAATAGCGTCCGCCTTGCCCAAGGAAAAATTCAAGATTGCGGGCACCTTGTCCTCTAAAGAAGACGAGGAGACTTATGAATATCTCGGCAAGCTTGAAAAATTGCCTAATGTTGAGTTTGTTGGTTTTCTAGAAAGAAGACAAGTATTGGCGTTTTTTGCAAATGCAAAATATCTGCTCAATACTTCTCGCTATGAAGGGTTTAGCAATACCTTCTTGGAAGCCATGATGATGGGGACTCCTATCTTGACAAGTGAGCATGTGAATCCAGATTTCCTTATTTCCGGAAATAATTTGGGAATAGTTTATCGGTCTTCAGAGGATTTGAGCACAAAACTTGTAAAGGTAGATAAGCCTGCATACGAGCAGATGGTGTCAAGGGTATTGGATTATGTTGCCAAGAATCACAACTATAAACTTGTGGCGGCCAATCTGATGAGACTGTTGGAGGGAAAGGAGACTTTGGAGGCTGAGTCCTCCAGAGCGCAAGTAGATGAAGTTGTACTGTCGTAACGATTTTTAATTATGAAAGAGATTTTTTCAAATAGACGATATTTAGTGGATGCCAAGTGGTGGTTGAAAAGACTGCCCCATGCTGTCCAATATTACGCCCGCTTATACCTGGGAAGACCGGTGGAGGAATTGGTGGAATATATGCCAAACCCAAGTTTGCCTACGGTGTACTGGGGGGCGATAAGCCAGATCACCTTGCATGGAAGTATCTATTACCCACCTGAAGGAAGGGTGTGTATGGGTGGCGAATGGGACCGCACCATGACATTTGATCTTCCGAGCATATTTATCGAAATACCTAAGAAAGCAAAAAAATGGGACCTGCATGAGACAGTCCGACAAATATTTATATACGGAGAGGATTTTAGAAAAACCCCTCAGTATCTATCCATAATTGACCATATCCAACAAGGGCTGCCTAATCCGCCCCAAGGGTGCGACACGGTGGAAAAGGCCGATCAATACTTCTTGGACCTGATCAAGGCTTACCGCTCAATGAAACTCAACGGCTATCTTACCCAGAATGAGCTGGGTAAGTCCAGTGTGGAGGAGATTAGGCTACACGTGACAAGGGATGGGAAACTATGTCTTGGAACAGGAGGGAACCACAGAATAAGAATGGCTGAAATTCTTGGCATAAAAAATGTTCCCTTCATAATTAAAGGAGTTCACCCCGACTGGGTAATTAAACTATCCAGAACCTACAATTTGCCACCACACCGAGCTTTCCAAAGATGGCTTGCGTCTGAGTTCAGCACAACTAAACCAAATGAAATCACCCTATTTAGCGAAAATTTTCGAATATGATGTTTGAAAAGAAAACCACCCGAATTATTTTTTTCCTAGGCAGCTTACGGGCAGGGGGAAAAGAAAGAAGACTCATTGAGTTGCTTACCTATCTGAAAAAGAAAGGTAATTATAAGATGATGGTCGTATTGACCGAAGACGTGATCCATTTTCCGGACTTCCATAAACTGGGCGTAAAATGCACGGTATTGGAAAAATCACTTTCGAAATATGATCCTACCATCTTTTATAAATTTTACAAAGTCTGCAAGAGCTTTAAGCCAAACCTAATCCATAGCTGGGGGGCGGTACAGTCCTTTTATTCATTGCCAGCTGTGAAGATGTTGAATATTCCGTTGGTAAACAGCCAGATCACGGCTGCTCCTCCTCAGGCGATGAGAAGTTCATTTTCTAAATTGATTGATAATGCCAATTTCAAATATTCAAAATTGATCATTTCCAATTCTAAAGCGGGCTTGAATGCCTTTAGCCCACCATTGGAAAAATCAAAAGTGATATACAATGGGATCAATCTCAACAGGTTTAAAAACTTGCCCACATCTGAAGAGATGAGGTCCAAATATGGAATTAAAACTCCATATGCGGTGGCCATGGTAGCTTCCATTTCCCCTAACAAAGACTATGACAGGTTTGTACGTGTGGCCGAGAAGGTAACAGCTCTCCGAAATGACGTAACATTCATCGGGATAGGCGGTTATTGCGACGGAGATGAGAAATATAAAGAGCTTGTGGATCTTACCGAATCGCGCCCGAGAATTGTGTTCTCCGGAGTGATTGACGAGGTGGAGGCCTTGGTGAATGCCTGTGACATTGGGATTTTGTTTTCCAACAAGGAAGTGCATGGAGAAGGTATATCCAACAGTATCATGGAATATATGAGCCTTGCAAAACCGGTAATAGCCAACAATGCAGGTGGTACTTCCGAAATCCTGAGGGATAAAGTCAGTGGATTCTTAGTGGACGAGGAATCTGATGATGAACTGGCCGCTATGGTATTGGAGCTGATTGACAACCAAGAGAAGCGTGAAGGATTTGGCCAGAAGGGGAGAGAGATCATTGAAAATGTATTCTCCTTGGAAAAGATGGGAGAGTCTTTTGAAAAAGCCTATATGCAGGCACTTTCCGCCACTGGTTATGAAGTAGAGACTTTTCAAGAAGTGTACAGTAACAATTTTTAGAAAAATGAAAGTTTTATTTGTGAGTAGGTCGAAGACGGGGAGTCCGCATGCTTTTGTGAGGGAGCAGGCGGAAGTGTTGACGGAGAATTTTGAGATAGAGATCGACCATTTTTTAATCTCTGAGGGCGGCCTGAAAGGGTATTTTAAAGCAGCCCGTAGAATTGCAGCCTATCTTAAAAACCATCCTGTAGATCTTGTACATGTCCACTACGGCCTATCAGCCTTACCGGTGGTATTGGGCAAGATCTTCAGGATGCACAATAAGAAAATGGTGATCACCTATCACGGAAGTGATATCAACAAGTCAAACGAGCGGATAGTGTCCCTGTTTGCTTCCAAATTCTCGAGTTACAATATATTGGTATCCAATAGGATGGAGCAATTTTTTAAGAAAGATTACCAAGTAATCCCATGTGGTGTGGATATTGATATCGATACCAACTATAGGGACCTGGTGCGGAAAGAGAAAGGTTGGGGCAAAAACGACTTTGTCATCCTGTTTAGCAATAGTTTTGAAAGACTTGAAAAAGACCCAGATTTTGCCAAAAAAGTCGTAGAGGAATTTAGAAAGAAAACTTCCAAAAATGTGCATTTTCTGGAGTTGAAAGGCTATAACCGTGCTCAGCTTACCCAGCTGATGCAAGCCGCTGACGTGATGCTCATGTGCAGCATCATGGAAGGAAGTCCCCAAATCATCAAAGAATCAATATTGAACTCACTTCCCGTGCTATCTAATGACGTGGGCGAGGTGAAATTGATCTGTAATGAGGTAGATAACTGCCATATAGTGGATAAAACGGTAGAAGCCTATTGTGAGGTACTGGAGCAGATGGCTCAAGAACCCCATAGGATTATGAACCGCCAGCCGCTTCTTGCCGAATACGACAATAAAGTAATTGCCCAAAAGATTTTTGCCATTTATCAAAGCGTATAACAGGGCCCATTGGCTTTGATTTTTAACTATTATCCAGACGATGAAAATATTAATCGACATAAAACACCCTGCCCAATTGAATCTGTTCAAAGGTCTTTCAAGAGACCTGGAAAAGGAGGGTTGGGAAGTGACCATTTGTTATTTGGAAAGAGGGAAGCTCCCAAAAATCATTCAGCGGGAATACCAGGGCTTTCACACCGTGCCGGTGGGAAGTAGTAAAGGTACCAAATGGTCCATCATGTGGGATGGAAATGTGAAGCGAACCTTCACCTTTCTGAATATGATCAGAAAAAACAAATATGACATCTGCATAGCAGCCAGCAGTATTCCACTAGCCTTGGCCGGAAGGCTGAGCGGTGTGCCGGTGATCCAGTTTTATGATGATCCAGAGCGGGGGAAAATCAATACCATAAACGCCAAGCTTTCCAAGCAGCTGTTTTTCCCTCCAATTGTGGAAAAAGACAAGAAGACAAGCATCTTTAACTGTCTTAAGGAATGGAGTTATTTGAGCCCTAACAGGTTTAAGCCGGATCCGTCTATACTGGAAAAATATGGCTTGAAGCCTAATGAATATGTTTTTGTGAGGGAAGTGAGCAACAAATCCTTCAACTACTATGACCAGGATGATGCGATTGTTTGCAAATTTTCTCCAAAAATGGACCCTAAGGCAAAGGTTTTGCTATCCTTGGAGGATAAAACCATTGCGGATAAATTCCCGAAGCACTGGACAATTTTGGAAGAACCGGTGGGAGATATCCACTCCCTAATTTATTATAGCAAGCTTGTGATTTCCTCAGGAGACAGCATGGCCCGTGAAGGAGCCATGCTGGGCGTGCCAAGTGTGTATTGCGGAATTAGAAAAATGAAAGCCAATGAGCTTCTTATGGGCTTGGGGCTTTTGCAACATCTTCCTAAAGATGAAGCGATCCCTTTTATTAATGAGACCATTGCCGAGAAGTTTGATGAAAACAAGCAGGAGCAAGTGCGTGGTAAGCTCTTGGTAGATTGGGATGATATGAATGTATTTATGAAAAACCAAATAAACAATTATAAAAACAATTGATATGAAGATTTCAGTTTTTGGATTAGGATATGTCGGCTGTGTGAGTTTGGGTTGCCTTGCTAAAAATGGCCACCACCTTACCGGTGTCGATGTAAATTCTTTTAAAGTAGACCTGATCAACAAAGGGCAACCTACCATTTTAGAAAAGGATATTGACACCATCATCAAGGATGGTCATGAGCAAGGAAGAATTAAAGCGACCTTGGATGCAAAAGCAGCGGTGATGGAAACTGACTTAAGTATCATATGCGTGGGTACGCCATCTTCGCCACAGGGACACTTGAACCTGTCATACATTTTCAAAACTGCCGAGCAGATCGGTGAGGCTTTGAAAGATAAAGATAGATTCCATGTGATCACGATCAGAAGTACGGTGCTACCAGGTACCAATGAGAAATTCGGAAAAATCGTAGAGGAATTTTCCGGTAAGGAAAGAGGAAAGCATTTTTCTGTGGTATCCAACCCTGAGTTTTTGAGAGAGGGTACTGCTGTGAAGGATTACTACAACCCATCGGTGACCGTAGTGGGTGGCGATCATGAACAGGCATTGGAAATGGTCGCTTCTCTTTACCAAGAGTTGGACGCTCCAATTAAGAAAACAGACATTAAGATAGCTGAAATCATCAAATATGTAAACAACAGCTACCATGCGCTTAAAATTGTTTTCGCTAACGAAGTGGGTAACATCTGTAAGTCTATGGACATTGACTCCCATAAAGTGATGGAGCTTTTCTGCAGTGATACACATTTGAATATTTCCCCTGCATACTTCAAGCCTGGTTTTGCCTATGGCGGAAGCTGTTTGCCAAAGGATTTGAAAGGTCTAGTTACTTTAGGACATGATAACTATCTATATACGCCTGTGCTATCTGGCATTGAGGCTTCGAATGAAAACCAGAAAAAATCAGCCTTTGAGCTGGTAACCAAGTCCGGTAAGAAAAACATCTGTTTTGTAGGGCTAAGCTTTAAGGAAGGAACTGATGATTTGCGTTACTCCCCCTCTGTGGATTTGGCAGAAATGCTTATCGGTAAAGGCTATAACATCACCATTTACGATGAGAATGTGCATATGTCCAAACTGATCGGTGCCAATGAGGCCTATATCAACGAGAGGTTGCCGCACTTGTCCGAGTTGTTGTCTACTGATCTTGAGGAAGCTATCAAAAATAATGACGTGATCATAGTGAACCACAGAAACTTTGAAGGCTGCAAGTACTTTGATTTGTTAAAGGAGAAGGAAGTGATCGACTTGGTGAGAGTGGATGAGCTGAAAGAGTTGCCGCAGTACGCTGGGCTTTGCTGGTAATTAGTAAAAGTAAAGTTTTTATTCAAATATTTATTTTTTATCATTAAATTGACCAAATCATAACGATTGGGAATAGAATTTGAATAGTTTTTATAAGTCAAAAGAAAATTGATAAAACCGGGCTCAGTATAACCTGGGCCTGGTTTTAAGTCTTTTTTACAAACCTTATCCAAGTTTGAATATACCTGATAGGAAGTAATAGGTTAGTATTTTTTCACTAAACCCTGCTAACCCAAAGTTTTTAATCTATATCAGTGTATTTGATTTTGTACCTATAGAAACCGTTAATATGATTAGTCCCGTTACAAATTTGAGCGAATTTACAAACAAAGCTAATAGCCCTGTGGAAATGAAGACGTTGGTCGGTGAGGAGGTTTTTGATTTTTTGGATAACAAAGAAAATCAAAATCAGTATGATCAACTTTTTGAAAAATGTCCTTGGAAGACCGCTTTTCAAAACAGAGATTTCATCAGCACTTGGTACAGGCACTACAAAAGCAGTTATCTCCCAATTTTGGTTTATTCCACACAAGGCGATGAGCTGATAGGTGTACTTTCACTGGCGGCAGTAAAACCGAGTTCTGGACAAGTTAAAAAATTCGACAGAGTAAAAATTTTAGGTGCTGGCCATTACAGGGCTGAATACCAAGTGTGGTTGTCTGAACCTCACAACAGTGAAATATTTATCAAATCGGCCTTAAAAAGCGTAATTGAGCTTTACCCTAAAAGCGATATCTTTTTAAGATTTGTGCCAAATGGCGACTGTCTGGACTGGGTGGAACTTGACCCTTTTTGGAAAAAGCACTGCATCGTACAGTCCTTTAGAAGGGTGCTGATCAAAATGACGGAGCCTGAATTCCCCAAGCTCTTTACCAAAAAAGAATTTAAGAACAAGAGAAACAGGCTAAAAAGACTGGAAGGTTTTGAGTTTAGCAAAATCACCGATTTGGAGGAGTTTAAGAGGGTGCTGCCAGACTTGACTGACCAGTATGACTTTAGACAAGGAGCCATGTTCAACAAGTTTCCGTTTAGGGATGCTCCCGAGATGAAGGAGCTGCTTGTGGAGCTTTTTAAGAAAAACATGCTCCATGTGACCGTGATGCGGGATGGGGAAGAAATTCTAGCCTCCATCGTAGCGGTAACCCATAAAGAGTGGGCGCACCTAGGAGCTATCAATACACATACCCCTTTCCATGGGAAAAACTCCCCAGGCTTTGTACATTTTATTATGCTTCAGCAAATGCTTTCTGAGGAAGGATTTGAAGTGTTTGACCTTACTGCAGGAGGGGATCTTTATAAGGAAAGAATGGCCAATTACCATGATTATGTGTACACGTTGCTATTCACCCAAAATCAGACATTCAAGATAAAGCGCAGCATTAGAAAGGCCGTGATGGGCATGCTTGTAAAAGCCAACATCCGCCCGATGTCTGTGGAACTTAACATTAAGCGAAAATTCTATTTACTCAAAAGTAGGATGAAGTTATGGAAGGAAAAGGATGTTGTTTTCACTGCCATCAAAAAGCGTTTGGCCGGTAAAAAGGACAAACCCGTTACTTTGGCAATGGAAGTCAATACCTCTTCAGACCAATTGCCTATCCGAAAAAATAGCCTGAAGGATAATCTAGAATTCAACGGTGGGGGCACTACGTTGAGCAAATGGGAATATCTGCAGGAGACTATGCGGAAATTTGAGACAGGCGAAACCTCTTACACTTGGGTGAAAGATGGTGATTTGAAGGCTTGTGTTTGGGTGAGTGAAGAGGAGGATCTGGGTGTACCCGTGATCAAGGATTTTTACATTCATCCATCCGTTGATAATGAATTTAATTTATTTATCAATCAAGTAGCCGGCAATATTCAGAAAAAGGGCGAAAAGATTAAGGCAGTGGTGCCTGGTTATGACAGTAAGCTTTTTAAGATTTTGCAGAAAGCAGGATTTGAAAGCAATGGAGCGGCCTAAGCCGAGAAGATTGACAGCTATTTTTAATATTTAATACTTTCCCAAGATTATATGAAAACATGTAGATTCGGAATGTGGCCTGTACTTCCATTAAATGTACACTTTAAGAAGCCTTCCGATTATAAGCCCTTTCCTTTAGATGAGGAAAATTTGCAGATTTACTCTAGAGCGCGTCATGCTATGTATAATGCCTGCAAGGCTTTGGGCTGGGGTAAAGAGGATGCTATTTTGGTACCGGCATATCACCACGGGTCCGAAATTCAAGCCCTTTGTGACCTGGATATCCAATTGAAATATTACGAACTCACGGATAAGCTAGAGCCCAACCCTGAGGAGTTGGATCAATTGATGACCACGAATGTGAGAGCTTTGTATATTACGCATTATTTGGGCTTTCCTCAAAATGCCGCCTTTTGGAGGAAATGGTGTGATGAGCGAAATATCATGCTGATTGAGGATGCCGCTCAGGCTTTTCTAGCTGAAAGGGATGGCATTCCAGTAGGTTCACATGGTGATTTCTCCATTTATTGTCTCTACAAAACTTATGGCTTGCCTGATGGCGGGGCCTTGGTGTCCAAAAAGCCTTTGAAGGATAATTATGCCAAGGCTCCCTCTGGAGTATGGCCAATGGTAAAGCGCCATATCAACTTCGTCTCTGAGCAAAGGGGTGAAGTGGCTGGACTGCATCTGAGGTTCAACGACGCTATGAGTGTCTATAAAAAGGTAAAGAATGAATCCAACGAAAAGGAACTTCAGTTGGGAGATCCTACCACCAGAGCCTCTGCGATGACCATGAAGTTGTTGCCTTTATTGTTGGATGAAAACACTGCCGCAAAAAGACGCGAAAACTACCGTTATATGCTAAGTAAGTTAGGGGAGTTGGTGCCACCGCCGTTCAATGAATTGCCGGATGGGGCTAGTCCGTTTGCATTTCCTGTCAAACTGAATGATGCAAAAGAGTTTTTGGCGCGATTGAAGAAGAAAGGGGTAATCGGACAGCTATTTTGGCTCAATCCACATCCTACCTTGCCTAAAGCTGAATTTCCATTCAGTATAGAATTGAGAGAAGGGGTAATGGCCTTGCCGGTTCACCAAGATTTGTCTGTAAAGGAGCTGGATAAAATAATCAACGCAGTAAAAGAATGCCTTCCAGTAGTTCAATTGTAATATCTAAATAGGTCACCTTGAAAGCGTTAGATGGTGTAAATTACCTTTTTCGGGGATAATTTTCAGATTTCTAACTAGTATTGGCAGGTTTAGTATGGAAATTGCGATATATAAATAAGCGGTATCAGCGCTAGATAAAATTTTGTAAACTGAATTATATTTTTGATATGGAAGTAATGGAAGTGTCTACTGAAACTACATCAAGTGAGAGGACCATTGATATTGTAGTTGGGAATGAGGCTTTGAATCTGCTGGAAAACAAACAGTTTTGTGAGCAGTGGGATAGCTTATATGAAAGCTGTACTTGGGCCACCGTATTTCAGTCCCGTCAATTTGTGACTAGTAATTATACCCTGACTCATCAAAAATATACCCCCGTGATTGTCAAAATGGAGCATAACGGTAAACTTACCGGTTTGCTTAACTTGGCTATTAACCCTCCGGGAAGGAAAAAAAGAAAAAAGAATTGCTATTTGGTAGGAGCAGGACATGGTGAAGCAGATTACCATGCGTGGCTAACAAGTAGGGAAGATAGTACATATTTTGTTGGGACGAGCTTTCGGAAGCTGTTGAAAAAGTTTCCAGGCCAACATATATCCCTGAGACATCTCAACCCTGACGTTCCAACTGATTGGGTAGAAGCCGATCCTGAAATAGGAAAACTATGTGTTTTCCAGCCTTTCAATAGGGCATTGGTGGATTTGGATAATTATCAAATATCCAAAAGAGACCGGAAGCGAATCAACCGGATGAACAGGATTGGTCAGTTTGAGGAGGTTAAAGATTTAACTGTTTTTGAGTCGATAATCGACGACTTAGGAGCTAAGTACGATTTCCGACAAGCGGCAATGTTCAACCAGTTTCCATTTAGTGAATCCCCTACCAACAGGAAATTCTTGCTGGATTTATTCAAACGTGGTGTGATCAGGGTTACGATTTTCCGGACAAAAGACGACATCATTGCCGGAATTGCCTCTGTGCATGGAAAGGAGAGGGCCATTTTAGGAGGAATAAACTTCCACTTGCCATCCTACTCTTATTATTCTCCTGGGTATATCCAGTTTTTGTTGCTGTTTGACCATTTGTCAAAGGAGAAGAACCATAAGTTTTTTGACTTGACTCCAGGAGATGATCCGTATAAGATGAGATTGGCCAGCAAGGTTGAAACTGTTTATAAATTGACCGTGACGCCTGACCCAGTATTTAGAGCAGATAAGCAATTTAAGATTAAGCTTTACGACTGGATCCTGAGCAAGGGGCATAACCCATATACCATCAAGCTTCATATAGACAAGGAGAAATACATCATGAAGGAAAAAGGTATGAAAAAATACCTAACCCAATTGATTAAATCAAAAATCAAAAAGCCTGTATTTGAATCATACAACTTGAGCCTTAACGGGCAAGTGCCGGAAACGGCTCCTGTGGTGTTGAAGAGAAACAATCTGAAAGACCTTTTGGATTACCAATTTGACGGCACAAAAGCTACCCGCTGGGAGTTTTACAGTGACGGAATGAGAAAGATGGAGGCTAATGAGGAGTGCTTTACTTGGGCTAAGAATGAAGTGCTTTTGGCGTCTGTTTGGTTTAAAAAAGAGAAAAACGAGCGGACCGAAGAGGAATGTGTTTTAGTTTACGATTTTTATTTTGATGAGGAAGCTGAAGGAAGCGAGAAAGAATTTTTTGAATCTGTTCTGAAAAGGCTAAAAGAAGAGGGGATTGAAAATGTGGAGGTCAAGTTGGGCCCCGATGACAAAAACCTGTATAGTTTAGTCAAAAGCTATCAGCACTAAGCTTAAGGCCGAAATGGCCTATTTTTAAAGTAGTAAGATCTAAATTTTTGCTGTCATTCAAAATATCATGGAATGGAGGAAACTATAGTTAGTAAAGAGGATGTGGCGAGGAAGGTTTCATTTAAAGATGGCATCTCGTTATTTATAGCCGAGGAAGTGTTATCGCTTCTGGAGGATGAAAAATTTATTGAAGATTGGGAGTCGCTTTACTATTCTTGTGAATGGTCAAACGCTTTCTTAAGTCCATCTTTTGCAAAATGTTTTTATGAAGTATTTGAAAAGGAATTTACTCCTTTATTGATTGCTCAAATTGAAAAAGGTAGATTGAAGGCATTACTTCCCTTGAATGTGGAGGCTGAAGCCATTATGAGCCAGAAAACATTTAAGGTAAAAGGCGTTGGTTTTCATTATGCCGAATACCAAGGCTGGTTGGCTGAAAAGGGGCTTGAAGTAAGTTTTATAAAGGATGCCCTCAAGCTGTTGCTAAAAACTTTTCCAACAGCGGAAATCCATCTTAAGTATCTACCTGCGAAAATCCCGGTAGATTGGGTAAAAGAATCTGAATGGTTGTCCAAATGTGCGCTCCAGGAATGGGGCAGGCCACTTATGCGCATGAACGATCCTGAATTGCCCAAGTTTTTCAAAAAGAGAAGCTATAAAACCAAGCTGAATAGGTTGAAGAGAAGCGGGAAGCTTGAATTCAAAGAAGTTACCGGTAGGCAGGAGTTTTTGGATATGTTACCAGGTTTGGCTTTGCAGTTTGATTTTAGGCAAGGAGCCATGTTTAATAAGAAACATTTTCAGGACAACCCCAAAAAGACCGAGTTGATGACCAGGCTTTTTGATGCCGGCTTGCTTCATTCGACCATCCTCACCCTTGATGGGGAGATAATCGCTTCTATCATTGCCGTAACGGGCCAAAACTGGATCCACCTTGGGGGCATCAACACTCATAGCCCAGAGCATGCTGTTCATTCTCCAGGTTTTGTGCATTTCGTCCTTTTGAGTGAATTACTCTCCAAAGACGAAAACATGGTATTTGACCTCACCCCAGGAGGGGATGAATACAAGGAAAGGTTGGCTACCGATCGAGATGTCACATATGGGCTGATCATATCAAACAATAGGAAGACGATCCTGACACGGAAGGCTCGGGTGGAATTTGATGAATATGTGCTCAAGCAGGGCAAAAGGCCAGTTTCGGTGGAGAATGATATTCGAAAGGAGCTACATATTTGGAAACAGCGAGCAAAAAATTTGACTAAGGGAAATTTAGCCAGATTGCTGGATGAGCCCAAGGTGAGTCAAAAAAATACATTAACGGTAAGAAAGGCTGGAGCCACCAATTCGACAGCTGCTAAAGTTTCCAAAAATAATTTGGAAGATTTATTGCTCTATTCGTCGGATGGCAACCATGCAACGAGGTGGGAAGCATTGATTCATTTTATGAAATCAATGGAAAGAGGAGAAGATGTCTATTCAGTGTCCGACGGTTCAGAGCTGTTGGCTTGCATCTGGGTAGCCTCGGGGAAGGCAATAGCAAAGAATGAGGAATTATCACCGATTTATTCTGCAGAGGATAATTTGATGTATCATTTCTATTGCAAGCCCAATTACAGAGAGCAGTTTGGGGATTTCTTCAAAGCAGTTGTAGATCAATTGCACAAGGAAGGCTCTATAAAAGCCCTTTTCAGCAAAAAATATAAGTTTTTAATTAATGACTTGGATTGCCTGACGGCAAACTAAGCGCGGGGAAAAAAGTGTGCGTTATGCAAGATCTGGTGAGTGAATATACTTTTACAGTTGATAAAGTGGAGAATAAAGGGAAAGTTGTTTTATTGACAGGTCAGGCTGCCTTGGATAAATTATTCGAGCCTGATTTTGTGAGCGAATGGACTGCCCTGATAGAGGCGTGCCCTTGGGCAACTGCTTTCCAAAGTCCCCAGTTTGTCAATTCTTGGTATAATGCTTATCAAAATGATGCATTTCCTATTGTTGCCTTACATCTTGAAAAGGAAAAACTGAAAGGCATCATGACTATGGCGATTCTAACTTCCAAGAAGGATGAGCAATTGCTACGAAATAAAACTGTCAAAATCACCGGTGCAGGAGGGTATGATGCGGAATACCAAACCTGGGTATCCGAGAAGGATTTTGGAAACAAATTTGCCCTAAGTGCTATCGAAGAGATAAAAGCGGTATTTCCCAAATCAAATATCATTTTTAGGTTTATTCCCGCAGGTGCCCCAATTGAGTGGTTAGACCAGTCCGAATGGAGCAAAAAGTCTGTATTGCAGCCCCATAAACGACCATTGTTAAAGTTTGAAAATCCAGACTCCAAAAAAGCTTTTAAGATCAATAAACAATACAAAACAAAATTGAATCGGCTCAAAAGAGAAGGTGTCGTTAGTTTTGAGAAAGTAGCGTCTTATGAGCGTTTTGAGGAGGTCTTAGATGATTTGGCTGTCCAGTATGATTTCCGGCAAGGTGTGATGTTCAATAAAAATCAATTTAGGGACTTTCCCGCCCGGAAAAAGTTCATGTTGGAGATGTTTCGAGAAGGGGTACTACATGTTACGTTGCTCAAACTTGATGACCACATCATTGGCTCAATGGGGGCGGTGTATGGCAAAGATTGGCTACACCTTCAGGGATTCAATACCCACTCGCCGTTTTATGCCAAACATTCTCCTGGGATTCTTCACTTTCTGCATTTGGGAAATCATTTGTTTGAAGAAGGCTTTGAGGTTTTTGACCTCACACCCGGGGGCGATAAGTATAAGGAGAAAATGGCCACAAGTCATGATGTGGTATATAGTTTGGTTTTGACCGATAGCCTTGTCTTTAAGTTCAAAAGACAGGTAAAAAAGAAACTCCATGCCTACTGGGAAAGCAAGGGGCTTAGGCCTATGAGTGTGGAAATGAATTTTGAGAAGAAGGCCTATCTGTTTTCACATCGACTTGATTTACTTAAGAAAGAGAAACTGGGATTTTTTCGAAAGAAAGCTTCTCCAGCTATTAAACCTCATCAGGTTGAAATGGCTAAACCTATTAAAGGGATATGTAAAAACGAAATTCAAGATTTGCTTCAATTTGAGGAAGTAGGAACAAATATCTCCAGATGGGAATATTTGGAGGCAGCCATGTCCAATTTAGAAGAAGGACAGGGCTTGTTTACGTGGAGCGAAAACGGCGTGCTTTTGGCATCGGTTTGGATAATAGACTCCAAGGATAAGTATGCTAAAGGCTTCCCTGATGGACTAACCTTGATAGATGAGTACCTTCATCCGAATATAAAGGATCAATATGCATCTTTTCTGAAAGGGTGTGTCAATCGATTGCAGGAAGAAAATCCAGGACGCAGTATTTACCTGTCTACTGCCGATGGTTTTGAAACTTTAGCTTAACCGCACCGAAGATTTTTTTATTTAAGATTTTATGGAAGAATTGATTACCAAAAAGACTATACAGAAACCCCAAACTTTTCAGATTTTAAAAGGAGCTCAAGTCCTTGATAAAATTGAGGAGCAAGAATTTTTAAGCGATTGGGAAGCCTTATATGAGAACTGTAAATGGGCAACAGCATTTCAGCGTCCAGGGTTTGCGACCGAATGGTATAAGGTTTACCATCATCAATATGCACCAGTATTGGTGTATAAATATGATGACAAGGGTTTGGCTGGCATTCTTGCTTTGGCCATAGATGGCAAAAAACTCATAGGCGCAGGAGAATCCATTTCCGAGTATCAAGTTTGGCTGGCCCGAAATTCCGAGTCCAGTTTTATATCCACAGCCCTACTAGGCCTGCAGAAGAAGTTTCCCACTAAAGAACTGCATTTAAAGTATCTACCACCCCATACTCCTGTGGAGCTATTTGCTGAAGGTGCCTTTGCCTCTACATCATTCCTAAAGACCGTGGATCAGCCCGTACAAGCCGTGGATGGGGAGTATGCTGATGAGGAATTGAAAAAGAAAAACAAGAAGGAAAAAATCCGGCGATTGAAAAGGCTTGGCGAACTTTCATTTGAGCGTGTGGATTCGTATGAGGAGTTTGAGAAAATTTTCGATGAGCTAGCAATTCAGAGCGACTTTAGAAAGGGAGCAATGTTTGATGCTGTTTTTTTTCAGGAAGACCCGCTGAGGAAAAAGTTTCTACTGAGTCTTTTCAAACATGATCTATTGCATACTACCGTACTAAAGGTTGATGAAGAAATCATCGCCTCCAATGTGGGGGTAATGGGTAGGGGTTGGGTCCATCTTCAGGGAATCAATACGCATTCACCAACTTTGGCCAAGCATTCGCCTGGCATCCTACATTTTTTAATGCTTGGCCAAAAGCTAAGCGAGGAGGGCTTTCATTCCTTTGACCTCACGCCTGGGGCTGATGGATATAAGCAGTCTTTGGCGACTGGAAATAATGTGGCCTATGAGCTCCGAGTTTTTCCTTCAGTCAAAGGCAAAAAGGCAGCGGATACCAAGGAATCCCTTCACCAGTATTTCAAGGGTAAGCTCATGAAAATGGGGATAGATAATTATGGACTCAGAGATTTCAGGAAAAAGAGGTCAATCTGGAAGCAAAAAGCCAAGCTTGCCTTGAAAAATAAAACCATATTCAACCCATTTAAGAAAGAAGAGGCACTGAGCCTTTATGAATTTATCGGTGACAAATCCAAGTTGGCTAATTCGAAAAAGGTTAATCTAAATAGCCTTAGAGACTTGCTGCTTTATCAAAGCGGTAAATCTTTAGTGACGCGTTGGGAATTTTTGGATGAGGCGATGAGAAGGTTGGAAGTCGGACAAAATTGCCTGACCATTGTGGAAAATGGAAGGCTCCAAGCATGTGTTTGGTTGCGGTTTGATGAGCAGAAGAAAGCGGTGGATTCCTATTTTCCAGGTCTGCCGAAAAAATCCTTATTACTGGAGAAATTCTATTTTGCTATTGCTGAAAATGATGAACGTAATTTTCAAATGCTGCTTAATTCCGCAATTGAATTAAATTCGGATCGGGAAAAGTATTTTGTAGCTCTAATAAAAAAGCGAAGAGTTGACTCTTCGCTTTTCCAAAATATCGATTAGTATTCCATTAACTGGTGATGGTAATTTCCTTCTGAAAGGAAAAGGGGTCCTTGGCCAATAGCAAGGATAGCATTTTGGCGGTGTCCCGAAGGCCGAAATTTTTCAACAAACTAAATTTCAGCGTACCTCTTTTAGTTCCTATATAGATATTAGGGAAATTCATCTGAATCACCCCAGGCTCTATATCTGCATCCACTTGTCCTAAACAACCCGTGACTTTTATTTTTTGGTTATCTAGTTTAAAATAACTTGGTGCGTCAGGTTCATAGTATGCATAGTTAACTACCTTGTGAAAAATGTCCCGGGCTGTTTCCTCTACAAAATCTATCTTTTTATACTTATTATAGCGAGCCGTTTTAGAGGCCTTTGTGTGATCTTGAACGACTGGCTCAAGCTTACCTTCCACATATTGATCTACCGTGCTCATTAAAGAGTCATTGATCACCTTCATGGTTTTCTTTTCCAATGAAACCGGATCATCATCTTTATCCACAGGATAGTCCACCTGCCGAATGATATTGCCCCCATCCATTGCCGCATTAAGAAGAATATAAGAAACGGCGTTAATGGTGTCTTCATTTTTTAAAACCCATAATAGGGGAAGGGATCCTCTATATTTTGGAAGTTTTGAGGGATGAACATTGATTGTTCCTAACTCAGGTAGGGATAGAAAACTCTCCGGCAACATTGACCACCCATTTACTAAAAATAGCTTAATTCCCAAATGGTTTACTCGGGAGGCAATATCTGGGGAGTTTGTATCCAAAATTTTAATTTTCCGGTCAATTAATGTCTCGAGGTACGTTTCAAAACTTTTCACAAGTTCATTGGCCAGAAATCCTAACTGCTTGTATTTGGCAAAATGTCTTTTTGCAGCGTCAATATTGCCACTAGAGATGGCCCTATAGGCTTCGCGGAAGTTCTTTTCAGCTACATTCCGTGTTGGCATCTCGTAAAGCTCTGAAAGCAAAGCGACAGCACTTATTTCCACCTTTTCACTTGAATCTAAAACATGCGGGTAATCCGGCCCCAAATACAGGAGCTTAATTCTATCTTTCATAAAAATTTAATTTAAAAAAATCAAAACCGATAAAAGCTTAAATTTCTGTTAACAAACTATTTTCTTCAATTCGCACTCTTTCAAAATTAAAATTCCAGGACTCTTCAATGGTGGGGTCTGGGATATTGAGGTTTACCTGCAATACATCTCCTTCTTTCAATTCCACAGGTTCAACTCTAAAAATGGAAGGCAACCAGTGAGTAGGTTTTTCGAAGGGCGAATTATCAATTAGGAGTTCTTCATCAAAAATTATTCTAAAGTAAAGGGCAAACCCATCTAATTTACCGTTTTTAACAATTCTTTGATCAAATATCAGTTTTTTTAAGAATGAATCATCCTCAAGCTGCATGATGTCAAATTTGGCCACCGGTGTGGGAATAGCCAAAAAGGATTCAGCATCTCCAGGTTGAATATAGGTGTAGATCTCGGGCTTTGACAAGGGACTGTCCTCACTGTTGAGTAAAGCTTTGGTAGGTGAAAAGTCGATACCGTTAAAGTTATGCTCCCAGAGAAAAGGGGTGTTTCTTGCTTGAACCATGGTTATTGGTTCAAAATACATTTCAAACATGCTAGGCAGCATGATTCCTCCTGGTTTAAGCAGTCTTTTTTTGAGGTCTAATAGGTTTCTAATCATGTCTTCATTGATAAGGAAATCACCTATCTGCTCATGAAGAATCACATCCACTTTCTCAGGAGGTAGAAATTGTCCGCTATGCTGTTGGATGAATTCGATGTTTTGAAGATTGTTAGCTTCAGCTACTTTTTTTGCATAATTGATTACGTTGCCGTGGTCAATGGCATATACTTTTTTTGGATTACACTGAGATGCGAAAAAGGCTAAGATCCCAGTGCCTGTACCAAGATCCACCACTGTGTCACCTTCTCTCACGTATTTGCTAATAGCACGAAAATAGATGTCCATCCGAGTAGTGTCGGCCAACATGCGCTCATGTTGGTCGATCTTTTCAAACGATGATTTGTTGTCAAAAGAATAGATAAGGGATTGAATAAGTGGGCTTTCCTTTTTGAATTTCTTCCAATTTCTGTAGGATTGCCGCAGAATAGTTTTGAAAAAATGTTCCATAGTTAAGAATGGTTTCGTTTTTGCTTATGCTTTCTAAGTTAATGAAAAATCCTGTGATTTTGATGTGGTTAAATATTAAAATTTTTGATTTAATGAATTAATAATTATTTGTTTTAAAATTTTTGAAAAATAATCTATTGAATAAGTAATTTACTGCTATGAAACTTGACGACTCTTTAAGCCCGTCACCTGAAAGGATATCAGATGTTCAGATTTTTTTGGGAAATGAGGTATATGATTTTTTAGAACAAAAAGATTATTCCAGTCAATGGTCCAATCTTTATGAAACCTGTCCCTGGGCTACCGTATTTCAGGGACTGGAATTTTTTAAGATGTTTCATGAAGTTTATAAGCAGCAATATCAGCCCCTGTTGGTAGTTTATTTTGTAGATGATAAGTTAAAAGCTCTTTTACCCCTTTCTTTTGAAACTTCTGATGGGAGAATTACCGGCGCAGGTGTAAATGATGCCCATTATCATGCATGGATTTGTTCCGAGGAAATTGGAAGCTGTTTTTTCAAAAAAGCGGTGGAGGAGCTTCGTGTACAATTTCCCCTTTCCAGCATTCGCATGGAGCAGTTGCCAGTAGGGATACCGCTGGGTTGGCTGGGGGCGGTTGAAAATTTTGATGGAGTGAAGTTTACCACCTCGGTACGGCCGCTAGTAAACTTGAAAAATCCCTCCATAGATAAACTGGCAAGGAAAAAAGATTTTAAGAGCAACAATAATCGGCTGAAAAAATGTGGGGATTTCGAGGTGGAATTTATTAAGGACCAGGATAAATTTGACCAAGCTTTGGAAACCCTAGTACATCAATCTGATTTTAGAAAAGGGGCTTTTTACGGATTGTTTCCATTTCATAAAAATCCTTACCGATCTATTCTTTATAAAGAGATGTTTCGGAAGAAAATGATGTTTGGGTTAGTACTTAAGCTTGACGGGGAAATATTGGCGGGTATTACGGGTACTATCGGTAAGGATGGCTGGTGCCATGGCTCGGGACTTAATTGCCACTCCCCGCTATTTGATTACTATTCTCCAGGTTTTTTGTCTTTTATACATTTGATCCAACATTTGGAAAATGAGGGATATGAAACGCTAGACCTTTCCACCGGCATGCTGGATTACAAAAAACGGATAGCCAACCATTATGATGAGGTGTACGAATTGTTTATTCCCGCTGTAGATCAAGCGATTATTTCAAAGAAAAAAACAGGGTTGAAGGACAAGTTAAAGGAAAGGATTTGGGCTTTTTTGGAAAAAAAGCCCCATCTGGATTTTGAAAGAGAGGAGTTGCGCGCCAAATTTAAGCTTTACCATAAGCAGCGTGATTATTTCAACCTGATTCATTTTTATCAAACCGGTAAGCCTTATTTGAAAATTGAAAAGTATGTTTCTTGCAGTGAAGCGGAGAAATTGCTGGGGGAGAGTTACAGTAAAAATAGCTTAAAGGAACTGTTAATGTATAGGCCCAAGCATGAGAGCTTGACCAAGCGGGAATTTTTGCTGGATGCATTTAGCCGGTTTAAAAGTGGGGAAGTCTGCTACAGCCAAAGCAAGAACGGAAAATTATTGGGGTGCCTATGGTGCAAAATTGCAGATGAAAAAACAGTGGAAATCACTTCCTGCTGCCCGAGTTTTATTAAAGGTGTCAGGAAGACCTTGCAAATTGGGGCCCATGCTAATCCTGAAAAGGTTAAGGTCATTATGCCAAAAAGTGTTGAAAAATATTTAAGTTAAACATAAAATTTCCATTATAAAAAAAGAGGTCTATTTAGACCTCTTTTTCATTTTATTCGTAGTGGAATGCCAAATTCCGGCTATTCTGCACATATTTTCTTCAAAAGTGGCACCCTCTAAAAACCCGAATCGTGGGATTTCCATTTTCTTATACATATTTTGCTTATTAAGATAAGCTGGGTTATTCGCAAAGGCCATTTTAAAGCCTAGTGTTTCCAACATGTAAACTTCCCGAACACCGTAATTACCGTTTGGATAGGCAAAATATTTAACCTCTCTTCCAATCCAGTTTTCCAGCTTTTCTTTGGATAACCGAAGTTCCTCAAAAGCCTTTTCGTCATCGCAATTTGTGAGGATGGGGTGGGTGTGGGTATGAGCACCAATAGTGACATATTTTGAAAGGGAAGTATTTCTCAACTGATCCAGCGTCATGGCTTCCCTTTCCAAAGTGACTGAGCCCTTGATTTTCTCCAAGGTTGCCATCCGCTCATTGTTTGAGACTTTTTTAAGCTGTTGAACCGATGGGTATCCTTTTCTGTCAGCTTTCAAAAAATAGGACCACCAATAGGTGCCCTCTTCTATGGCTTCTGTTGAAAAGAATATGGTTACAGGAACCTGGTATCGGTTCGCTATTTCCACAATGTTTTCCTCGTTGGATTGCCATCCATCGTCTACGGTCAACAATACGGCTCCTTTTGGCAATTCAAGGTTATTGTCGATGATTTCTTCTAATTGTTCTGGCGAGATGAAAGTCATGCCCTCACTTTTTAGCCACACAATTGTTTTTTCAAACTCCACTTTTGAAGGATTGTGAAAATATACCGACAAAATGAAATTACCTTCCTTGGCTTTCTTAAGAGCTCTTTTTACGAACCCAAGCTTGATAAGGAGTTTTGCCAAAGGAAATGCTACTACATTTCTTAAATTTTTCTTCATAATTAACTCTACAAAAAATTTTGCCCTTCATATTCATTCTAGGCAACAAATTACTTAAAGGTTAAAGTCTGGCAAAGGTTAGAATATTTTTGCCAACTTGATTAAACTGATCTATTTCAGTTTTTCGATTATTGAACATTTGTAACAGCAAAATGTTAGGATCAAAACTTCATTCCAAGTGCATTCTGCATATAAGGTAAAAATCAAGCCGGTCTTTTAAGAATTAGACTTAGGCTTTAGGGATGTAGTTGTAAATATAATATTTTTTAATTTAATAATTAAATAATTTTGTTCCAGCCGGCAGTTGCTTGTGTTTTCCAGTAGCCAGGAGCAGGTCTTCCACGCTTGATTTCTCACTTCCCAGTTTAATATTGTCAAAGTAAATCACCCTTTCAGTGGTGCTCGTTTTGCGTTTAGCCCATGAAGCTTTGTAAATACCCACCTTCCATCTTGGCAGATCGGTATCGTACATGTTTCCCCCTTTATGCTCCAAAACCTTTTCCCCGTTTTGCCACACCTCGACCAGACCGTCTTTGCCATGATCATGGATGATATGGAAAATGAAATGGTGCCACTTGTCCTTCTCGACTTTCCCTAAATAATAATCCTTTCTGGTGGCTTTCTTATTTCCGGTCCGAAACATAAAATTGTCCTGATGAACTCTAAATGTGGTAGCCGGGCTTCCTCCGGTTGCCTGATGCCATTGGGAAATGATATCGTTATCGTGGTCCCATTTAAAATGTTCGGAAGGAATGTATACTGAATAAGAGTACCATCTATCATGGTGGTCTTGCGGTGGAAAAAGTACCTCGCTTCGCTTACCATTACTTTGGATGGGGTCTTGTTCTCTAAGTTCAAATCTCCCAACCTTGTTCCGGCCGCCTGCCGGATCATCTACCACGGTGAAGGCATGATCTATGCCAAATTGCTGATGAACCTGTCCAAAAGGGTCTCTGCCGTTGAAATCCTCTTCAATGAGTACTTTGGGTGGGTTTAGGGTTTGCTTAATGGCAGTGGAAAATGCACTAACTGCGCTTTGGTCGTAGCCTGTGACAATCAAGGCTAATGCGGTAAGACAAAAAAAGGTTGCTGATTTCAATAACAACTGCATGACTGAAAATATTGGTTTGTAATCTCTTTATATATACTACAAATCCAGCGCCATATAGTTATGTGCAAGCGGCGAATCAATTGGGTATAAACAAAAAAAGGTGGCCATTTGGCCACCTTTTTCTTTGGGATTGAGATTATCTCCACCATCTTCTTCTAGAAGGTCTGCTAGTTGTCTCATTTGAGCTAGTAGAAGTGCTTCCTGAGCTTACTGTAGAGTTGCTGTTGCTAGAGGTGTTGTTTGAAGCTGCATTGCCTACAGCAGTCAAAGTGCCTACGAGCATTTCTGTAAGGTCGGCTCTTTGGTTACCAACTTTGATGTTATCAAACATTAGGACTCTTACATCTGTGTCCGTGTTTCTGTTGGCCCACGAAGCCTTGTAGATACCTACTTTCCATCTTGGCATTTCCAAAGGATACATGTTACCACCTTTTTGAGAAAGGATCTTTTTGCCATTGTGCCATACTTCTACAAGACCGTCACTGTTTGGAGAGTGCACGATGTGGAATACAAAGTCATGCCATACATCCTTTGTGGCTACTCCAAGGTCAAAATCTTTCCTGCTTTCCTTCGTGTTACCGGATTTTACAAGGAATCTGTCATTCTGAACCCTTACAGTAGTTGCTGGGCTTCCGCCTCCGGCTTGGTGCCACTGCGTGATGATGTCATTGTCTCTGTCCGTTCTGAATCCACTGGAAGGAAGGAAAACTGAATAAGAATACCATCTGTCTTTGTTGTCTTGAGCAGGGAAGAGCACTTCTGATCTTTTACCGTTGCTGGTGATTGGATCATTTTTTCTCAATTCGAATCTACCTGCTTTGTTACTTCTGTCTCTTGGATCTTCTACTACATTGAAAGCGTGGTTGGTGCCAAACTGCTTGTGAACCTGACCAAATGGGTTGCTTCCAAGGAAATCTTCTTGAAGAAGAACATTGGCTGAAGTAGATCTCAGAGCAGTCATCTCTTCAGAGAACTCTCCGTGTCCTGTTGTGTCACATGATACTGTCGCTAGTCCTAGGATTGAAAGGCCGACAAATAAGGTAAATTTGCTTCTTAAACTTTGCATTTTGTTTTCAATAAATTAATTGCTGGGAATTTTTAATTTTTGCTGGGGTTGGTTTTACTCTGTGTGAATAAGGGCTTATGTTTTTTATCTTTTCACGCATTTCAAAAGGATGGAAGTGTTATCTCATAGTGGGACTTCCTCGGCTCGTGTCTTTCATCTCTATGTCTGTTATGGTGAATATTTTGGTTTGTGATATTGTATTAACAGTCTGCCTAAGCCAATTATTATACCCTGAAAATTAACTTCTTTTAATAACTTTGATTGATTTATAATAAAAAATAGCTAATAAATTATATTATTCCGTTTTATTTCAACAAATAATGATTAAAATATTACTTGTATCCCAATTCGATTTGGGACTATTACTTTATGGGGGTTAGGTATGTCAGCAGGTTGTATGTAATAGTCCCTCTGATAAAAATTAATAATTCATAACAATAGAGATAAATTATAAATAATTAAAGATTGATTTGTGTTTTGATATTTTGGTAATTTTTGCATTATTATGGTCTTTAAGTAAAAGGTTCTTTGTAGTATATAAACAGTTTAAATTTGAGTATTAAGGATATAAAATCGTAAATAAATGGTTGGATAATTATTTTATTGTAATGAGCACTAATGGGTTGAAGTGAGCTTTGGGGTTTAAATATCCCCACATTGTAGAATAGGATTTACCAATACAGGTTACTTTTGACTTGTTAAAAGTGTCATATAGTTATTGATAATCTTGTTAAAATTATATTATTTGGGGTATAGGATGAAATAAGTATGTGTGATGTGGATATATCGTAACTGTAGTTGGCGTAGCTAGTATTGGGGTGTTTAAGTAATGGTGTGTGAGGTTCAAATTATGAGGCTAAAAAGTTGGATTTGATAAATAGATAAATACCAGTGGCTTATCCTGATTGGGGAAATGTGTGGGGTGAATATGGCGTTGGTTGAAAAGCGGGCCAAGACAAAATAATCGACTTTAAACGTATGGCTTTGCTAAGACCTAGCTCTTCAAATTCAAAAGTAAACGGTCCGAAGCTGCGAGAGGTCAATTAAAAAAAAAAAGGCAACCCCGTGGATGGGGTTGCCTTATGAGGAATTGGGATTGATCAAATTTTATCTGCCTCCGTTGCCACGCTGCTCTTCACGCTGGTGGGAATTGTAAGGTACGGTTGGTGTTTCTGACCCGCCTGTACTTGGGTTGGTATTTGGCGATTCCGGATTGGATGGAGGTGGAGGAGTTGGTCTTACTGGCTGGGCCGCGGCTCTTGCTTCTGCTTCTGCCTGGGCTTTGGCCTCTGCTTCGGCTGCCGCTCGTGCTTCAGCCTCAGCTGCCGCTCTTGCCTCAGCCTCAGCTGCTGCTCTGGCTTCTGCCTCGGCTGCTGCCCTGGCTTCTGCCTCAGCAGTAGCTCTTGCCTCAGCTTCTGCTGCTGCCCTGGCTTCCTCTTCGGCAGCCTTTCTTTCAGCTTCTTCTCTTTCTCTAGCTTCTTGCTCTTCTCTTTCTTTGGCTTCCTCGGCTGCTCTTCTTTCTTCTTCAGCTTTTCTTTCGGCTTCCTCACGTGCCTCTTGCTCAGCTCTTGCCTCAGCTTCGGCTCTTGCCGCTGCAGTAGCTCTTGGCGCCATGGCTTCTAGGTCTGCATTTCTGTCACCTACTTTTAGGTTGTCAAAGTAAAGCGTTCTCAATCTCGTATCAGTGCTTCTGCTGGCCCATGACGCTTTGTAGATACCTACTTTCCATCTGGGAAGATCCAAGTCGTGCATGTTTCCGCCTTTTCTTTCCATTACCTTCTCGCCGTTGTGCCAAACTTCCAAAATACCGTCGCTACCATGCGAGTGTACGAAATGGAATACGAACTCGTGCCATTTATCTTTTTCTACGTCGCCAAATACATAATCTTCTCTTTTGTCTTTGGTTTCACCGGATTTCACTAGCCATTTGCCGTTGTGGATTCTAAGTGTGGTAGCTGGACTCCCACCGCCTGTTTGGTGCCACTGGGCGATGATGTCATTGTCACTGTCTTCTTCAAATTCATCTGAAGGGACGTATATAGAATAAGAGTACCATCTTTCTTTATCTTCCTGTGGCGGGAAAAGAACCTCAGAGCGGATGCCGTTTGAGGTGATAGGGTCTCCGTAGCGAAGTTCGAATCTTCCGACCTTGTTGCTTCTGTCTCTTGGATCCTCTACTACATTAAAAGCGTGTCCGGTTCCAAACTGCTGGTGAACCTGACTCAATGGGTTGCTGCCGTTGAAATCTTCTGACATCAAGATGCTGGAGGAGGTGGATCTCAATGCGCTTGTTTCTTCTGGGTGTTCGTCATAACCGACGGTGTCGCAAGAAACTGCTGCAAGGCCTAAAGAGAAAAGGCCTAGAAGGTAGGTTGCTTTTGTTAATCTTCTCATGGGATACTTCTAAATACTATTAAGTGTTTGCTGGGATGAAAGGCGAGGGCAAAAATCTAAAAGGGCTTATGTTAAAGGGATAGAGTCTTTACCCTCACCGTTCTTGTGCCTTCTCTAATAGCCAATACCATTCCTTAATAATTGACTTCTTTTAAGGTTTAGAATTAAAAAACAATACTATGTATATTTTAAATTGTATAAAACCTATAAATTAAGATTTTTAGTTTTGTGCTATTTTACCAGAACTGGTAAGGGGGGGAATGAGTCTTAAATGCATTTGTTGACCAAAAAGAGTTGGTTAATAGTCAAATAAAAAGTTTTTGCACTATTGATAGTCAAAAATTGAATTTTACCAATTAGGTACATTTTTCCTATTTACAGGTAATTCTTTGCGAATGGCATGGGTAAATTTCTAAGGCCTGCCAATTGAATTTAATATTTAAAAATTATATATGAACTACTTGAAAATGTAAATGTAAATATATTAAAATATGTAAGTATCTTAATATCAATTTAATGTCGCGCTATTTGGTGTAAGATTGTTCTACAATCTGTAGAGGTCATTGTACTTATAAAAAAGATCTATTGTTGGTATTATTTAAAATGTATTAATTGTCGGTATAATTCTTTTCAAAATAAGAATAATTATATAAAGGTATAGAATGTTATGTTTATGAAAATTTAAAAGTTGGATGGATGACAAAATCGATTTAAGGTGCTCGGGATATAAGTTCCAATTATGCTCACATTTTCCATTAAAAAGTGTGGAATCCGGTGCTAAATGTGAGACCTCTATAATTTGGCTTGATTAGGCGATATGCCTGATAATCAGAATTTACGCTTGATTTGGTTGTGATTTACTTCGTTGTACACGTGTTAAGGGGGTAGAAGCTGTATTCAGCCTGCTTTGTGGTGAACATTGGCTGTTAAAAACACTTGACTCAGGAGGGGGCTTTAAATTTTGGCAAAAAAAAAGTAGCCCATAGGGCTACTTTTTGGTCAAGGAATAAGAAGCAATTAAATTATCTTCTCCATCCCCATCCCCAGCTTCTTCTGGAAGGTCTTCTGTTATTTCTCCAGCCTCTTCTTTCATCATCAGTGTTGTCTTCACTTACTTCTGAGGAAGATGATGAAGAACTGCTGCTGCTGGAGGAGCTGCTTGAGCTTGAGTTATTAGAACCTGAATCATTAGAGCTGCTTGAAGAGGAACTGCTTGAAGAAGAGCTGCTGCCTTCTGAGCTTGATCCGCCGCCTGTTGAGCTAGAAGATCCTGAACTGGCGCTAGATGAATTTCGGGCTACCATCATTTCTTCCAAGTTAGCTCTTTGGCTTCCGATTCTTACGTTGTCAAACATAAGGGCTCTCATTCGGGTGTCCGTATTTCTGCTCATCCATGAAGCTTTGTAGATACCGATTTTCCATCTAGGAAGCTCCATGTCGTACATGTTTCCGCCTCTTTCTTCAAGTACCTTCTCCCCGTTGTGCCATACTTCAAGCACGCCGTCGCTACCTGGAGAGTGAACGATATGGAACACGAAATCATGCCATGTGTCCTTAGTAGCTGGTCCAAGGTCGAAATCCTTTCTATCTTCTTTTCTGTTACCAGACTTCACAAGGAATCTGTCATTGTGAACTCTTACAGTAGTAGAAGGGCTTCCGCCTCCGGCTTGGTGCCACTGAGTGATGATGTCATTATCGCTATCTCTCTCAAATGTGTTGGCAGGTAGGTATAGAGAATAAGAGTACCATCTGTCTCTGTTGTCCTGGGCAGGGAAAAGAACTTCAGATCTCTTGCCGTTACTTTGGATAGGATCGTCTTGTCTCAACTCGAAGCGGCCAACTCGGTTGCTTCTGTCCTGAGGATCTTCCACTGTATTGAAAGAGTGGCTAACCGGCAACTGCTGGTGTACTTGGCTGAATGGGTTATTTCCCATGAAGTCCTCATTGATTAGGACATTGGCGGAGACGGATCTCAACGCGCTCATTTCTTCTGTGAACTCATCGTGACCTGTGGTGTCACATGAGATAGTGGCTAGACCTAGCGTGGATAGGCCTACTATGTAAGCCACTTTTGTTAAAATTTGCATTCGATTACTGGTTATTATTTTAATTCTTTGGGATTGGTTTATGATTTTGCGCCGCTTGGAGGATGTCTTCAATACTTTAAGGGCTAATATTATTTTGTAATCCCTCCCGCGCTGCAAGGCTAGTTGTTGATTCCTCTGGGATCTCCTTTATTCGTTGTCATTTTGCTGGGGTTTGAGTTCGAATTAATTTTAGGAGCCGGCTTTTTCTGCCGCACTTGCTATATAAACCTTGAAAACAGGGATATTATTGTAGGCTAGAAAATTTACTTATTCCATGATTATCAAATTTTTAATTGACTTTTTTGAAGTTAAAATTAACTTTTACAAATAAAAAAGTGGTTTTTGAAAAAGCGAAAATAAGTTCAAAAAACTTGTGATTATTTAAAGATAGAGTTGGGATATAGCCCCATTTTGAATTGAAAAATGTACTTGGTCTGTCCATTTCAGTTATTCGATGCTATTATGGACGGGATGAGTCTAAAATAGTCTTTTTCCAATATGAATGATTTATACCTTAAGACTGGTAAATTTTGTGTGGTTAAATAGTTGGTGCTGAGGTCAATTATAGATATTGTTTTCCAGCATCTTATTTATCTGTAAAGGAAAATTATGTAAATGAAGTGATCAAAAACGTAAATATAAAAAATAAATTTTTTTGAAGAATTTTCGGAGTTTAAAGACTCTTGGTGTTGAATATTTCAGGGGGTTTGGTAAAATAAGATTTCTTTTTGTGTGGTTAATTTTATAAGTAAAAATAAAAAAGTGCAATATGGTGGGGGTTAATGTCTGAAAATTATAAAAATTGACATAAAGATTTCAAGATGGAGGAGTGCGAGAGGTGGCGGATTACTAGCATAAAAAAAAGCCCGGCAATATTGCCGGGCTTTTAATGTCATTTGAAAAAATATTGGTTTAAAGGTTAAAAAGCAGATGAATGGGTTTTCTTTCCGAAGATTGTCATATAGATGATTTTAATGTCTAAGATGAAACTCCAGTTTTCGATATACCACAAATCGTGAGAGGTTCTCTGCTGCTTCTGCTCTAGCGTGTTTGTTGGTCCTCTCCAGCCGTTCACTTGTGCCCAGCCGGTGATTCCTGGCTTGAAGTAATGTCTTAACATATACTGCTCTGTAGATTCCTGGAACTGCTGGTTAAGTTGGCTTCTATGTGGTCTTGGCCCTACTACACTCATGTCTCCGAAGAAAACATTCAAAAACTGCGGTAACTCATCTATGCTGTATTTTCTTAAGTACTTGCCAACTCGGGTAATTCTTGGATCATTTTCTTGGGTAGACTTATTCCCAGTAGCATCACATTCTTTCATTGTTCTAAACTTGAATACTCTGAAAGGCTTGCCGTTCTTTCCTATTCTAAGTGGGCAATAAAGAATCGGTCCAGGTGAATCAAGTTTGATCAATGCTGCCACTATTAATAGAAGTGGAGAAAGGAAGATCAGCGCCATGGTGGAAAAGAACAAGTCGAAGAATTCTTTGGCCACGTAGGAAGAGGTTTCATCCAATGGCATTTGACGCGTGTTGATGGAGTCCATCTCTCCGTATTTTACAGACTTATAGTTTTTGCCGAATAGCTCCGAGTAGTCAGGGATGTAGCGTACTCGCTTGCCATGGTAGTCAGCTGCCTGCATGATCTTTTTGATCTTTTTGGAAGGTTTTACCGGTATAGCGATCACGATTTCATCCACCTCATTGTCGCATAGGATGTCATTAAGGTTGTCTACATCACCCACGATTTTATCCTGCTCGATGAAGGTTTCTTCTTTTTTGCACTTGATGAAACCTTTAACAGCGTATTTGCTAGGGTTAGACTTATAGTAGTTGTATACATTTGCAGCGGCATTTCCAACTCCGGCCACCAGGGTATGCTTGACGTTTCTGTTTTGGTTGATTCTGTTCACGATATTGTTGATAAAGAAGTTCGAAGTAAATCCTAGTACTGGGAAGCCCAGTGAAAAGGCTAAAATGATGTTTCTTTCAAATGAAGGGAAAGAAAGGATGTGATATAAAAATGCGACTACCGCAATTAGGATGAAATAAGCTTTCAAGTACCGGAAAGGCCGGGACTCCATTGTTTTGGTGACTTTGAGATTATAGAGCTTTCTCCAGTAGCCGATAATAAACCAGATGCCCAGAACCCCCGCTAATATCATCCACTCATTCATAATAACTAATTCTTCTTGGAAGATGGCTACGGAGAGGGCAAAAGCCGCCATAAGCGTGATGATATCCCAAATAAAGAAGAACGTTGCTAAAATTTTTTCCGATCTAGACATAATGTGTTAGGAATAAAAACTATTCAAAAATCAATTCAGTATTGTAAGTTGCTTTCCACAGTCAACGGACTGGCCTATTTTTACTTTGAGTTAATCGTATGGGTCAGGCAAATGGGTGATAAGCTAAAATGGGGCCTGACTTTTAAAACTTTCAGTTGCTAAGTAAAACCAATCATAATCCTATATTTTAAATATACAAATTTTTTGTCAAATATTTATAAATGCTTGCCGTTATTGGCTAATATTTATTTAAATAATTTCATTATGTCTATACATCAACATTTACCTTGCCAAACTCTAAACGTTCTGATTAAAATTTATTAGATAATACATATTTTTAGGTTCAAAGAGCATAAAGATTATAGTTTACATTCATATACTCATATAAATGCTTCTTAAAACTTAAAATAATTTTTTTGAAGTGCAATTAAGTTGCTTTGGCGTTGATTTTGCACGGGAGGGCCTTCCTTTATTATGGCCTTTTATCCTGAAGATGAGCCTCTCATGTTTTTTGGAGTACCCTGGAGCCGTATTATATGCGTTCTTGGGGTATGTACAAACTTCAATCCGTAATTGATAAATCTAATATGAAGCTTAAAATAATTTCAGCCTTAGGGCTGGGAGTGGTTTTGGGCCTAGGCCATCCCGCTTGGGCCCAGGATGATTATTCCAGCCTGAATCAGCTCAATAGCCGCTTGCAGACTGTGGCAAGAAACAGTGCGGCGGAATTACAGTCTCTTACCAAAACCGAAGGGGGCAAGGATATTTGGATGCTTCGCCTCGGCAAAGGTGACCACCGAAACAAACCCGCCATTGCAGTCACAGGAGGTGTGGAAGGTTATCACCTACTGGGTGTGGAGCTTGCCGTGCAATTTGCCGAAAAGCTAATTCAGGAAAATGAAGGTTTACTTGACAATACCACCTTTTATATTTTCCCAAACATGTCGCCGGATGCCTACGAGCAATATTTTTCTTCAGTAAAATATGAAAGAAGAGGGAATGCCGCCCAGATCGACCATGACAGGGATGGACGGGTAAGTGAAGACCACTACGATGATCTCAACAAGGACGGGATGATTACCATGATGAGGATAGAAAGCCCAATGGGAGATCATAAGGTCAGTTCCGAAAACGATCTTCTTATGACAAAAGCTGACCGAAGCAAAGGAGAAAGAGGTACCCACCTTTATATGATGGAAGGTGTAGACAGGGATAAGGACGGGCAGTTTAATGAAGATCCTGAAGAGGGGATAGCATTTAATAAGAACCTGACGTATAAATTTCCGGCTTTTGAGCCATTGGCCGGTGATATTCCAGTGTCCCAGCCCGAAACCCGAGCGCTGCTGGACTTTTTGTTTGAGCACAACAATATTTTTGCATTCGTGACCTTTGGGCCAGCCAATAACCTTTCTAGCCCGCTTTCATATAATGCGGGTGATGCCAAAAAGAGGGTGGTGACTTCCATGCTGGAAAAAGACGTCGAGCTCAACAAAATGATTTCCTCCATATATAATGAGACCACTTCACTTGATGCTTACCGACAAGACAACAAGGGAACAGACGGAGACTTTTTCCAATGGGCTTATTTCCATTTTGGCAGACTCAGCTTCAGTACTCCGGGCTGGTGGATACCGGAGATGAAAAAGGAGGACAATGGGAATTACAAATCCCAAGAATCAAATTTTATGGCCTGGGCCGAGGATAAAGGGCTTGAAGACGTATTTGTGGATTGGACAGCCGTAGAGCATCCTGATTTCCAGGGTCAGAAAGTAGAAGTGGGAGGTATAAAGCCTTTTGTGATGCATAACCCGCCTATGGATATGGTTCCGGAGATTGCGGGTGAGCATAAGGATTTCATCATCAAACTCGCAGAGCTCCAGCCTTCTTTGGAATTTCACAACCTCAAAGCCGAAAAGCTAAACAATGGCCTGACCAGAGTTACAGTAGATCTTTACAATAATTCACCATTGCCAACCCATACTGAAATGGGGGAACGGTCAAGGTGGCTTCAAAAGATCAGAATCGATTCCAATAAAGATAAGGATGATCTGGTATCAGGTGATAAAATTAAGCTTGTGGACTCACTTGGCGCATTTGAAAAGAAAACACTGTCCTACATTGTAAAAGGAAGCGGCACATTTGAGGTTAGAGCAGGTGCTCCTCATACGGGAATCGCAACATTGGAGGTGAAGTTATAATTGGTAGAAATGATGAAAATGAAAAAATATATTTGCGCCTTGGCGGCAGGAGCCCTTTTCTCTATTTCCGCCCCCATTAAGGTAGATGCACAGGAAAAGTTTTTTAGGGCTATAGGAACTCCTCATAGGCCAAAAGTTGAGGTAGCTTGGAACAGGTACTATACATATGAAGGTATAAATGAAGTCATGCGTAAAATTGCGGACGCCCATCCGGATTTGGCCAGAATGGAAAGTATCGGCAAATCTTACGAGGGTCGTGACATTTATTTGTTAACCGTTTCGGATTTCAAGACAGGTGACCCAGACAGGAAGCCTGCCATGTATATTGATGGAAACATTCACTCCAATGAAATCCAAGGAGCGGAATTCTCCCTTTACACGGCTTGGTATCTTACTGAAATGTTTGATGATCTGGATTTCATTAAGGAATTGCTGCAGGACAAGACCTTCTATATCGTGCCTACTATCAATCCCGATGCCCGAAACAACTATATGTTGGAGGCCAATACGGCACATTCGCCCCGTTCAGGTATGATTGTTTTGGACAATGATGGGGATGGTGAAGCTGGTGAGGACGGTTTTGACGATCTAAACGAAGATGGACACATCACCATGATGATCCGCAAATCACCCACTGGCCGCTACATCAAGGATCAAAGAGATCCGCGAAAGCTAATCATGGTTTCGGCTGAAGAAAAAGGCGAATATGAGATGCTCGGTTATGAAGGAATCGACCGTGATGGCGATGGACAGGTAAATGAGGATGGAATCGGTTATTATGACCCTAATAGGGACTGGGGCTGGAACTGGCAACCCACCTATGTGCAAAGAGGTGCCTATAAGTATCCGTTCAGTTTGCCTGAAAACCGTGCTGTCATGGAGTTTGTAATGGATCACCCAAACATTGCAGGTGCTCAAAGTTACCACAATTATGGTGGGATGATTCTAAGAGGGCCAGGTGCCGAGGAAGATAAGGACACTTATAATAGAGAGGATGTCCGTATTTATGACGCTATCGCCAAGAAAGGTGAGGAAATAATACCTGGTTACAGATACCTTGTAGTATATAAAGACATGTATTCTGTTTTCGGAGGAGAGCTGGATTGGTTCTATGGGGGACGTGGTGTCTATACCTATTCCAATGAGCTGATGACTTCTTATTTGTATTTCCATAAAAATGCCGGCAGGGGCAATCAGGATGAAGAAATGGCCGTGGACCGCTATTTGACTTTCGGAGATGCCTTTGTGGACTGGGATGAGTACGATCACCCGCAGTTTGGGAAAATTGAAATTGGAGGGTTTAAGAAAAACTTCGGCAGAGCGCACCCAGGGTTCTTGTTAGAGCAGGATGCGCATAGAAACATGGCCTTTACGATTTATCATGCCTATCATACTCCGAAGTTGAGCGTGATGGATGTTAAGGAGAAGGATTTGGGCCGTGGGATGAGGGAGATTACCGCTACTATATATAATGAGCGATTGATGCCTACCCACTCCAGCCAGGATTTGAAACACAATATTGAAAGGCCGGATTATGTAACCCTGCAGGGTCCAAAAGTGGTTGCCGGAATGGTGGTGGAAAATGAGGACTTCAACAAAGTCGAAGAGCAAGTGAACAATCCTGATCGAATTGCCGTCAAAAATATCCCAGGGATGGAAGCGATAAAAGTGAGATGGGTCGTAAGCGGTGGTGGCAAGTATTCCATAGATGTGGATAGTGCCAAGGGAGGGAAAGCCTCTTGGTCCTCGGATCAGAAAAGATAATAAAAAATCCCGGTCATAATCAACCGGGATTTTTCTTTTATTATTAACAATCAACCGTTTTTTCGGGTTGAGTAAGGTACATGAGAATATTGTCTTTTGCCACTATCAATACTTTTACCCTATTCATAGTTCTATATTTTAATTATCAACTGGGGGTGGGAAACGGCTCTCTTCCGTCTGTGGGGGAGGTGAGTGAGGAATATAACACCCTCTTCACGCCAGCCGGCTACGCTTTTTCAATCTGGGGGCTAATCTATATCATGCTGCTGTTTTTTATAGGTAACCAGTGGTATGCAGTCTTTACTCCCAATCCCGGTCGATCCGTTATCAACGGTTCTGTTTGGTTCTTCCTTTCCAATGCCATGAATACTTTATGGATTGTTTCCTGGACAATGGAATATATTTTCCTGTCTGGAATAATTATGCTATTGCTGTTATTTTGCCTGTGGAAGTTGGTCAGGAATCTGGGGCTCGAGCTGTATGATGCAGAGTTTAAAGAGATATTCTTTGTCTGGTGGCCTATAGCCATTTATTTTGGTTGGATAGTCGTGGCTACCGCTACTAATTTCGCCGTAATATTTAAATATGTGTTTGAAATCAATGAATGGATTCAAGAATCCACTTGGGTGACTGCCTTGATTTTTATTACTGTCATTGTATTTCTTTGGCTTACTTACTGGAGAAACCTGCGTGAAAGCTGTTTGGTGGGCACCTGGGGCTTAGCGGCAATTGCGGTCAAGCAATGGGGGCACGATGATCTGGTGGCTTTTTCGGCAATGGCCGGTGCCTTAATCTTATTTCTGGCAGCAGGGATACATGCGCTGCAGAATTTTCGAACGCTGCCATTTGTGCGGCTCTTTCAGGAGGACTCCCCATCCCAAAACTAGACAAACCCTTTCAAAGCTTTCTCAAGTTCGCGTTTGGTTATTAATCCTCCTTTTTGCCAAACGATCTTCCCCTTTTTAAAAAGTATTAAATGCGGTATTGACCTTACTGAAAAACTCAAGGCAGCCTGCTTATTCTGGTCAATATTGATTTTCATCAACTCAATGGGGGCTTTTAATTCATGCAAAGTTTCCTGCACCACCTTGGCCAATGTCTGGCATGGGGCGCACCAGTCGGCGTGGAAATCTACCAAGATTAGCTGCTGGCTTTTGGAAAGCGTGTCTTTAAGGGTCTTTTTAGCCATGGGGATGATAAAAAAAGTCCTTTTCCCAAAGAGGAAAAGGACTTAGTATATTTATTTGTCTTCGCCCAAGAAAGGATATCTGTAATCCGTAGGGGAAATGAAGGTTTCTTTAATCGTACGTGGGCTCACCCATCTCAGCATGTTGATCATTGCACCAGCCTTGTCATTGGTTCCGGAAGCCCTGCTTCCTCCAAATGGCTGCTGCCCCACCACTGCTCCGGTAGGCTTATCGTTGATGTAGAAATTGCCTGCGGCGTTTCTCAATCTTTTTGTCGCCAATGCAGCTGCATAGCGGTCTTGGGAGAAAATAGCACCGGTAAGTGCATATGGGGAAGTCTTGTCCACTAGCTCCAATGCCTCTTCAAAATGTTCGGCATTGTATACATATATAGTAAGCACTGGTCCGAAGATCTCCTCTTCCATTGTTTTGAACATTGGATCTTTAGTCAAGATCACTGTAGGTTCAATGAAGTAACCTTTGGACTTGTCAAAGTTGCCACCAGCGATGATCTCAGCCATGTCGGAATTTTTGGCTTCTGTGATGTAGCTAGAGATTTTATCAAAGGCCTTTTCGTCAATTACGGCATTGATGAAGTTGGAGAAATCTTCTGTACCGCCCATTTTGAAAGTTTTCAGGTCTTCCAAAAGGAATTCTCTTACGTCATCCCAGATGTTTGATGGAATATAGGCTCTTGAAGCGGCAGAGCACTTCTGTCCCTGGAATTCAAAAGCACCTCTGGAAAGTCCGGTAGCAACCTGCTTGGCATGGGCAGACTTGTGGGCAATTACAAAGTCCTTACCACCTGTTTCTCCTACAATTCTGGGGTAAGATTTATACTTATGAATATTGGTACCGATAGTTTTCCAGATGGTTTGAAATACGCCAGTGGAGCCAGTAAAGTGAATTCCGGCAAAGTCAGGGTGGTTAAATACCACTTCTCCCGCTGATGGTCCGTCCACAAAGACAAGGTTGATTACCCCGTCAGGAACTCCAGCTTCACGGAATACTTCCATTAAGACCTGTGCGGAATAGATCTGCGTGTAAGCGGGCTTCCATACCACCGTGTTGCCCATCATGGCTGGTGCGGTAGGCAAGTTGCCGGCAATAGCCGTAAAATTAAATGGCGTAAGGGCAAAAATAAAGCCTTCCAAAGGTCTTTGCTCCAAGCGGTTCCAAACCCCGTTTCCGGAAATTGGTGGTTGCTGGGAATAGATTTCCGTCATGTATTTCACGTTGAAACGCAAGAAATCCACAATCTCACAAGCAGCGTCGATTTCTGCCTGGTAAGCGTTTTTGGACTGGCCAAGCATGGTGGCGGCGTTGATTTTGGCGCGGTATGGCCCGGCAAGCAAATCGGCAGCCTTCAGGAAAATGGCTGCTCTCTGTTCCCACTCCAACATTTCCCAAGCTTCTTTGGCGCCCAATGCCGCATTGATGGCTTGCTCTACATGGGATTTTTCCCCTTCGTGAAAATATCCAAGGATATGCTGGTGGTCGTGAGGAGGGCTCATAGGCACTTTGTTGCCCGTGCGCACTTCGTCACTTCCGATATACATAGGCACATCGACTTCCTTTCCACGCAATTCTTTGAGTGTGGCCTGAAGTTTTTCTCTTTCAGGGGAGCCTGGTGCATAGTTTAACACCGGTTCATTTATTGGCTCAGGTACTTTAAAAAAACCTTTCAACATGTTATTTTGAGTTTATAGTTACGCTGATTTTTTGCAAATATAAAGATTAAGGGTAGAAACCGGGCAATCTTACAGGATTGATTGGATCTCACTCAGGCATTTGATGGAATAGGTCGGGCGGATGTCACCTTTATCCGTCTCAGCTTCATTGGGGTTGAAATAGATCTGGTCCATATTGACCTGTTGGGCGCCGCGGATGTCTGATTCCAGATTGTCGCCAATCATGATGCAGGTTTCAGCAGTGCAATTAACCTGGGCAAGTGCATATTCAAAAATACGCCGGTCTGGCTTGCGATGGCCGGTTGTTTCGGATGTCACCACCAGGTCAAAATAATTTTGAAGCCCCGATGAGTTGATTTTTAGCCCTTGGCTTTCATTGAAGCCATTGGTGATGATATGCAGCTGATATTTCTTTTTCAGGTAATCGAGCACCTCAAGGCTGAAGGGGAAAAGGTTGGTCTTGCAGGAAGTCCTGTTCATAAAGTCCTCCTCCATTTCCTCCGGTATCCGTTGGGTGTCTGCCCCAAGATGTTCAAAAATCCTTTGAAACCTGATTTTCCTCAACCCGGCTTTATCAATCTTGCCTTTATTATAGAGTCCCCAAAGCCCATAATTGATTTCTATGAAGGCCTTGTAAAAGAGTTCATGAGTTTGCACCCCCAGATTATATAAGGTGTAAAGCTGAAAGATTTCTTGAAGGGATTCCCTCACATTGGTGTCATAATCCCAAAGGGTGTGGTCAAGGTCGAAAAAGATATGGTGATAGGTTTTCAAATTGGTTATTTTCTATAAGGGTTGTTTTCGATTTTATTTCTGGCCAACTCCCGGTTTGACTGCAGGATTTCAAAAATCTCCTGGTCTCGCTTGAGGTTGATATCCTTTTGGATAAACTTAAAAATCTGATTAATGATTTCAATAGCCTCATCTAATATGTAATAAAAAGTCCACTGGTCCACTCTGCGGCTTCCCACTAGACCGGAATTCTTCAGGTAGGTGATATGGCGGCTGGTTTTGGTTTGGGTGAAATCCAGGATGTGCTCCAGATCGGAGATCGAAAGTTCCTTGTTTTGGATCAACAGGTGGATAATGCGTACCCTGGGCTCCTCCGAAAGGGCCTTGAAAACCCGCATTCCGTAACTTAAGCTTATGTTTTTGAGTCGCATTTAATCAAATTTAACTAATAAATATGGCCTGAAATTAAGCAAATCCCCCGAAAATCTATTAATATAGCATACGAAATCAATAAGGCATCCGAAACCATTTAAAACAGTAAAAGGTTGACTTATAAAACCCCTTGATTTTGAAAATCAATTTACCACATATAGCATTTTTCCTGTTTTTCTTCGGTGCAACTTTTCTGTGCGCAGAAGTGCAGGCTCAGGATGAGCAGGAGAGAAGGATTCTCCAACTTTCCGGGATTATCCTCAATGCTGATAGTACAGACGCTATTCCGGGAGTAAACGTGTACGTTCCCAAAAAGGGTAGAGGTACCAGCAGTAATAATTTTGGATATTTCTCTATGCCTGTAGCAGAGGGGGATAGTGTGGTTTTCACCTTTATAGGTCTCAAAAAGCAGTCCTTTGTAATTCCCAAGGACCATAAGGATGACAAGATCAGCCTTATCGTCACCATGGATACCGACGAAATCCTTTTAGGTGAAATAGAGGTAATGCCCTATCCGACTGAAGATGAATTTAAAAGGGCCGTGTTGGCCTTGAATATCGAGGAGGATATGCCGCTAAACCGGGGCAATTTGAGTCCGCAGTTGCTTTTGCGTTGGGCTGAGGAAATGCCGGCTTCAGGTGATGAGAACTTCAGGGGATTCAGCCGTCAGCAGGTTATGCAGACCCAAGACAGATACGGACCTAGACCGCTGCCATTGCTCAACCCATTTGCCTGGCGTGACTTCATCAGAAGCATCAAGCGTGGTGATCTCAAAAGCAGGGACGATTAATTTACCGATCCTTTAGGTCGGTTCCAAACCGCTGATTGAACCCTTTTATGCCCTGCAGCCCCCCGGTGTGTAGACATAGAATGGTCTTATTTTCCAAGCCTTCGCATTGATCCAAAACCCCATAAAGCATCTTGCCGGTATAAATGGGGTCCAGCGGGATTCCAAAACTCCGATAGAAATATTCGATAAACTCCAAAAGAACTTTGTTGTGCTTGGCGTACCCTCCAAAATGGTAATCCGTGAAAATTGTGTATTCACATGAATGGTTGATCACCTGAGCATTAAGAAGATTTCTGAACTCTTCCCCCATGAAATCCCCTTTCAGTGCGGAAAATCCCCAGACCTGCTGATGCTTTTTCGCGGCTTTAACCAGTCCTGCCAGCGTTCCGCCAGTTCCTATGCTTGTTGCGATGATGTCGGCACGCAGGTCTTCTTCAGTCAAGATTTCCGAGGTTCCTTGAATTGCCAAATCATTGGTGCCACCTTCTGGAATATGGAAAAAATCACCAAATCTCTCTTTCAGACTCTCTAGAAAAATAGGGTCAGCTTTCATCCTATAACTTTCCCTGCTTATGAAGTACAGCTCCATCCCGTTTTCTAGGGCTCTCTCAAGGGTTGGATTCAGCTTTTTGGGTTTTTCACCCCGGATAATCCCGATAGATTTTATTTCCGAAAGCTTAGCTGCCACAGCCGTAGCCTGGATATGGTTGCTGAAAGCTCCCCCAAAGGTCAGGACTGTGTGATGGTTTTCGCTTTTTGCTTTTTCCAGGTTGTATTTGAGCTTGTAAAATTTATTGCCTGAAATAAAGGGATGAACCAAATCCAGCCGCTTGAGCAAAAGCTTGATGTTTTGTCTTTCCAGAGAAGGCAAATTGACGAGTTGGGTCGGTATCGCGTTTGGATCGAAAAGGGGCATGTTTTCAGATAATTCCCAAAAATACCAATTTCTTGTCTGACACCTTGTATTTTTGCATCATGAAAGAAGATTTAGAGGACGAAGAAAATTTCGATGATGGTGATGAAAACCTTTATGAGCATTATAGCATCAAGGTAGACAAGGGCCAGGCGATGGTGCGCATAGATAAGTTTGTGACCGACAAAATTGCCAACTCAACTCGGAATAAAGTTCAGATCGGTATTGACCAGGGAAATGTCTTGGTGAATGACCAAAAGGTGAAGTCGAATTATAAGATTAAGCCTGGGGACCTCATCACGGTGATGTTTGACAAGCCAAAGATGGATAGCGAAGTGATCCCGGAGGAGATTCCTTTGGATATCATTTATGAAGATGACTATTTGATGGTGGTCAATAAGCCCGCCGGGATGGTGGTTCATCCTGCCCATGGTAACTGGACAGGAACCTTGGTAAACGGCTTGGTGTATTATTTCAATCAGTTGCCTACTATGCCGGGCAATTCAGGACGACCGGGATTGGTGCATAGAATTGATAAAGATACCAGTGGGTTGTTGGTGATTGCCAAAGCCGAGGAGACGATGACGCATCTGGCTCATCAGTTTTTCCACCATACCATCGAGCGTACTTACATGGCACTGGTTTGGGGAGAACCTGCGGAAGAGCAAGGAACCATTGATGCGCATGTGGGCAGAAGTGCCAAGGACAGGAAGGTCATGCAGGCTTTTCCCGACGGCAGTCAGGGCAAAAATGCCATTACACATTATAAGGTGTTGAAAAAATTAAGGTATGTTTCGCTGGTGCAATGTAACCTTGAGACAGGCCGTACCCATCAGATCAGGGCGCACATGAAGCATTTGGGACATCCATTATTTAATGACGCAATGTATGGAGGGGATAAAATCCGTAAGGGAACACAGTTTTCAAAGTACAAAGCTTTTATCAAAAACTGTTTTGAGATTCTGCCTCGGCAAGCCCTGCATGCCGCTTCATTAGGATTTATCCATCCGGTGACCAATGAAAAGCTTCATTTCGAAAGCCCGCTTCCTGAGGATTTCACTTTGGCACTTGAGAAATGGGAAAACTATGTACAGACAGATGTTTAATTGCTGAATTTGTATAAATTCCCTGCCTGGGCTGAGGAATTATTAATTACATCGCAATCATTTTCCCGATTTGTCAATTGAGGAACTGGTATATGGTTGATGAGTTTTCAAAAATAAGCTCAAATAAATATTTGATTTTGCCAATATGGTAACCGAAAACGATTCAAAATAAATAATCTGTAAATATTGATCCAAATGTTTGAGGAATTTTAAATTTCCAAAGACCTGCCGTATATTTGTAAAACCAATTGGTACTCAATGTACGGATTGATGTAAGGTATTGTCCAATACGGAGAGCCGGCCAATAGGCTCAGGAAGGTTCGAATCCTTCTCTTACAACAGGTTATTTTGGGTTTATTGTTAATTGACTAAAGCTATGGAGTAATATTCCATAGCTTTTTTTATATTTCATTAGTTAAAGTTTTACAATTTTTTCCTAGAAAAATATCTTTATAGCCATATATAGGTTATTTTGCTGTTTGATTGCTTAGGTATGACCGAAAAAACACCCCAAAAGTTACAATTGAGCGATGGGCAACGGAAATTCCTCCGTTACTTTCTGATTTTTATTGGGACTATTCTTTTTCTACAGGTTACGGTATATTTCACATCTGACTTTCTTCTTCGCCGCTATATCAAAGAGCAGGTGGAAATTGCCTCGGATGGAAAGTACACCATTGATTTCAAAAGGTTTTATCTGTCCCTTTTGGAACGGGGATTTTATGTGGAGGGATTCACGTTGGTGCCTTCCGACGAAACGCTGGAAGAAGAAAAGCACCTCGCTTTTCACCGAATCGAAATACCTGAATTTTCCATCAAGGGGATTAATTACCGCTTTGGTGATAAGATTTTGGTTCTGGGAACCATTAGACTTACCGAGCCGATGATCCAGTCCCGTCTTCAGGAAATGGAAGAGGAGGAAAGAGGCGAAAGCCCGCTGCGGATGTTGGAACAGGAAATCCGGAAATCGGTAGGGGGTAACTTGGAGGATATTATTATCAGGGATCTGTACGTGGACAATGCGGACCTGCTGTTGGAGAATTTCATTAGCCAGCAGTCCATAAAAGCTGAAAAAACCCATTTCCACGTTGCCAACATCCAGATTTTGAAGGAAAGGGAGATTGCCACGCCTTTCAATGCCGAAGGGTTTGATTTCCAGATGGACAATTTCGAGCTGCTTTTGGCGGATAGTATTCACACCATTAAGGCTAACCATGTTGATGTTTCCTCGCTGGAGTCTTATATCAAAGGACAGCAGGTGCGTTTAGTCCCAGATGTGACCAGCCCTTCTGAAATCTATTATCAGGTGGAGCTCGATTTTTTGGAATTGACGGATGCGGATATCAACAAGGTGTTTTACACCTCCGAGGTTGAAGTGGGCAGGTTGGCGCTCAATTATCCCAAGTTTTCCATTTTCTCAGATGTGGTCACCGATGATGCAGAAGGGGCCATTGAATATGATCTTTATCCCCTGATTCAGGACATCCTGGCCTCCATCAGTGTGGAAAATATGGATATTTATAAAGGAAGCTATCTTCAAAGGAGCATCAGGGATACCAATCGCAACAGAGTGGAGGCGGGGTCTATAGATTTCAAGATGGTGGATGTGTACATTGGTCCAGATGAGGAAAAGAAACGGAATCAGTTTTTTCACGCCAGAGATGCTGCCCTTGATATCTCGGATGTAAAGATTGCCTTGGCAGATGGCGTCCATTGGGTAACCGGTCAAAAAGTGCTTCTTTCTTCCTTTGATGATGCGATAGAGATCACGGGCGTGAAAGTATTTCCCATTGACGATGAAGGAGAGACCCCCGACATAACCCTGTTTGAAATAGATGTCCCCTCCCTTTCACTTTCCGATGCCAATCTGAAGAAAATCTATAATGAGAATATTGTGGATATCAAGGAAATGATCATCAATGAGCCTTCCGTACTTCTCAAAGACGTGCGGGCCGGCGATGGGGACCAAAACTTGGCACAAACATCCCTTCAGGAATTAACCCGTGAATTCCTTCGGGCAATCTATGTGGAGAGGCTGGAAATGCGCAAAGGTAACCTTGTGCTTGATAATAGACTTCGACTGAGGCAAGATAGTTTGGCCTTTGGTGAAATTAACTTTGTGCTGGAAAATTTCCGATTGGACGAAGATGTGGACAGTCAGTCGTCTAGGATTTTCTTCGCCGAGGATTTGCAGTTGGAGATTCAGGATTATGCTTTGAAGCTTTCCGATAACCTGCACATGTTCACTTCGGATCGACTTTATCTGGATACCAAAGAGAATTTCCTTCAAATCAACGGTTTTAAATTTCGCCCGGCAGATCCCAATAATATTCAGGAAAACCTCAACCGATATGAGATCAACTCGGTGCTGGATATTGAAATCCCTGAGTTTTCTGCAAGAGGAATTGATATCCCTTCAGCATATTTTAGAGGCGAACTGCTTGTCAATCAAATTGAAGTTCCATCGCCAGTGATTAAGCTCACACAATATAGAAAAGGTGAAGGGAGGGAGGACCGTGAAGAAACCGATATTGATAAGTCCGATATATATGATTTGCTCACCACTTATTTCTCAGTGATAAAGGTGGACTCACTTAACCTGATAGCGGGGACTTGGGAATATGAAAACCTGGGTCAGGACCGAATCCGGACTTTTGCAGAAGACAATGTATCCATCCGGGTTAAGAATTTTTACCTGGACCAATATTCAGGGGAAAGGGAGTTGCAATCCTTTTTTGCTGAAGAGCTGGATATCAGCTTGGACAATTATGTCTTTAATCTGGCGGAAGGACAATACAGCATAATCGCCGACAAAATCAGCTTTAATTCTGCCCGAGAGGAGATATTGACAACCAATGTGAGGCTCCGCCCGCGCAGGAATATCCCAGCCAAAGTATCCATCAGTGCCGATATTCCAGAAATGAGCTTTGGAGGGGTGGATTTGGAGACCTTTGTATTTGACAATGAGTTATCGCTTCAAAAAGTGAAGCTGACCGATACGGACGTGCGTTTATTTATCAACCGGGATGAAGAAAGGGAGGACAGAAGAAATGGACGGGGCAGAAGGGGGCGCGACCGGAATCTCCCAAGAACCATTGATGTGGTGCAGATTGACACCATAGAGGCTGAAAATGCCCACATCAATGTAGCTTACCGTATTGACGGAGTGAGCAGGGAGCTGATCGATACGGGGATAAACCTCAAGTTTTTCAATTTCCTATTGGACAGCACCAAGCTGACCCACGGGGAAATTGCTGAATTCTTTGGAAACATGGAGGCCAGCATCGATGATTTTTCACTGGTACTTCAAGATAGTATACATTCGATAAATTTCGCCAAAGTAGACCTCAACACCCAAGATGAGGAGATTGTATTTACCGACCTTGCTTTGACACCCATTAACACTGTGGGCCAACCGGGTCGGCCTGTGATTTCTGCAGCCGTTCCGAGAGTGGTGATGAAGACCGAATCCCTGAATGAACTCCAGCAAACTGGGGAGTTTATCATTTCGAGCCTGAAATTAGATGATCCAGTCATAGCTCTTTATTTGGACAACGGAGAGAAAACAGTTAAGAAGGTGGAGAAGACTGAGGAGGCCCTTCAGCAGATTCTGACAAACCTCTATATTGGCAGGTTTGAAATAGGGGGAGGGAAAATCCAGCTTTTGGAAAAAGGTACCGCCCAAGACATACAGACTTTCTCCAACTTGGGTTTGGTGCTCAGCGACCTGAACTTTGACCTCACCCGAATGGGTGAGCTTGATACCAAGTTTTTCCTGAATTCAGACTATGAGGTAGTGATTCCAAATTACGAATTGGAGCTGAAAGATAGCCTGAATGTAGTCAGGGTGGGGCTGGCAAAGCTTAACGGAGATCAACTTATCTTAGATGATGTGCGCATGTTCCCAAAAGTAGGGAAATACGAATACATTAGGAAAGTAGGCCACCAAACCGATGTTGCGACAGTACACATTCCGCAGGTGGTTTTTGATGGGCTGGATTTGAACAAGTTTGTGGAGGATAAGAAATTTGTAGCCAGAAGGCTTGAACTCCACGACCTTTCGGCAGAGGTATTCAGGGATAAACGCTTTGAGATCAAGGAAGGTAATTATCGCCCAATGCCGCAAAAGCTGATGATGAATGCTGGTATTGATGTGACCGTAGATTCACTGATTATGTCAAAGGCAAACATCCGCTATCATGAGTTTCCTTCCAAAGGTATGGTGCCTGGCAATATACAGTTCAATGATATGGATATATCCATTGCGCCTTTTCAGCTGACCGAGAACCCGGATAATTATGAATTTCAGTCCAGCGAGCTGTTTGGCAAAGGGTTTATGAATGAGGTGGCACCCATGGAGATTTCGGGCACCATGTACTTTTTTGGTGATTTCCCGATGAAAGTGAGGGCTCAGACAGGTGAATTTGAGTTGGCACTCATCAATCCGATTTTGGAAACCAATGCTTTTGCGACAGCAAGAAGAGGAACTATTGAAGAGGCTCATTGGGAATTTATAGCCGACGATAACAGCGCAAGGGGGGAAATGACTGTGCAATACAGAAAGCTTAACCTGCGCTTACTCGACGAGCGTACCCTAGAGCAGGGCACGGGAAGAAAGCGGATTCTTTCTTGGGTGATCAATGCCATAGCCGTGAGAAGCAACAACCCCCGAAGGCTTTTCAATAACCTGGTGACCTCAACCATCTATGAGCCAAGGGACGACAGCAGGTTTATCTTTAATTACTGGTGGAGGGCCACGCTTTCTGGCCTAAAAGGATCGGTAGGATTGGGGCAACCCAGGATTCCCAAAGAAGAGGAGATGGAAATAGTCTTTCCAGAGGAGCCCTAAATGCCGCTTTGCTGTGAATAGTGTCGAGAAAGTTTTAGATTTGTAATCTCAAATTAAGAGTTTTCCATGTATAACGATAAAATAGAAACCCTTTTAAATGAAATCACTTCCTATAAGGCCAATTCCCCTGAGGAGTTGGAAGCTTACAGGATGAGGTTTATCAGCAAAAAGAGTGTGGTAGGTGAGCTTTTTGCAGAAATGCGAAACGTCCCCAATGAAGAGAAGAAAGCCTTTGGCCAGAAGATCAATTCCGTGAAGCAGGCAGCGGAAGACAAGTTTCAGGAACTTATTGAGGCGGTAGGTCAAAATGGCAAAAGCCAAAAATCGACTGACATTGACCTTACTTTGCCGGCTACCACTTTGCCTGTAGGAGGGATCCACCCTTTGACGGCCACAAGGCAGCGCATTATCGAGATTTTTGAGCGTATCGGATTCAACCTTTCTGAAGGCCCGGAAATCGAGGACGACTGGCATAATTTCACGGCGTTGAATTTCCCTGAAAATCACCCTGCCCGGGAAATGCAGGATACCTTCTTTTTGGAAAAGAATCCGGATATCGCCCTTAGAACACACACTTCATCTGTTCAGGTGAGGGTGATGGAAAACCAAAAGCCGCCGATCAGAACTCTTTCTCCGGGAAGGGTTTTCAGAAATGAGGCCATTTCGGCAAGAGCCCACTGTATTTTCCACCAAGTGGAGGGGTTGTATGTGGATAGAAATGTCGGATTCGCGGATTTGAAGCAGACCTTGTATCACTTTGCAAAGGAAATGTTTGGGAAGAATACCCAAGTGAGGTTTAGACCATCCTACTTTCCTTTCACTGAGCCTAGCGCTGAAATTGATATCTCCTGCCAGCTCTGCAAAGGTGAAGGTTGTAATGTCTGCAAAGGTACCGGTTGGGTAGAAATCGGCGGGTCAGGAATGGTGGATCCAAATGTTTTGGAAAATTGCGGAATTGACTCTGAAGAATTTACCGGGTTTGCTTTTGGAATGGGCATCGAAAGAATTGCCATGTTGAAATATCAGATCAAGGATTTGAGACTGTTTACTGAAAATGATATCAGGTTTTTGCGGCAGTTTAAGCCTTTGATTTGAAAAAAAGCCCGAAGACGGGAGACCGGAGACAGAAGGGGCGGGCAATGTTAACCTTGAACCATGGATTAGGAATATTTTAAACCCTTAACAAAAAAGAGGAGCTTTTCAAAGCTCCTCTTTTTTTATCTAATTCCGTCAGCGTTCTTTTAAAACGTCGCATCGGTCGTATGCTGGATCAATATCTATATAAACGTCATCTTTGGCACTAATAAACCATTTGTTGAGCAGGTTTTCTTCTTTTTGCCTTCGAGTCGCCGTTTTCAACTTTTCATAATCATCATTCAGATTGGCGCGGTGTGCTGGGAACTTCTCCTTGTAATATAGAATCCTTACCCTGTCCTCTTCACGCTCATTTTGGTATCTCATAGGCTTTGTGATGGAACCCACCTTCATGGTATCCAATGTGAAATACAAAACAGGATCATCCAGGTTTCTAAGTGTCAACCTATTTGCTCCGGTGTTTTGGTCACTGAAAAAGCCACCATTATCAGACGTGTTACGGTCGTCACTATACTCCTTTGCTGCTTTTGAAAAGGCAATGCTGTCATTGACAATCTTGGTTCTCAAGCTGTCCAAATATCTTTCAGCCTTTGCGATGTCATTATCGGTCGGCCTAGGTCTGATGAGGATGTGTTTGGTGTTGAAAGTGTTTCCCCTTCTTTCCAAAAGTTGGATCATGTGAAAGCCAAACATGGATTCTACCGGGTCACTGATCTCTCCTGGCTTCAAAGCCAAAGCAGTTGCCTCATATTCAGGAGCCAATTCGCCCCTTCTAAAGAAGCCCAGCTCACCGCCTTGTGCACCAGAACCTGGATCTTCGGAGTATTTCTTAGCCAGTGGACCGAAGTCCTCCTCACCGTTCAGGATTTTTTCCTTCAAACCTTTCAGGAAGTTCACCACTCTGTCTTTTTCCTCCCTGTTCACTTCAGGCTTTTTCACAATTTGGCCCACTGTTACCTCAGCCGAGAAAAACGGCAGGGAGTCTTTAGGGATCTTGTTGTAGAACCTTCTTACCTCAGCAGGGGACACGGTAAGACCAGCAGTGATCTTCTTTTGCATCTTATCAATGATCAATTGCTCCCTGATGGGCGTCTCCAACTCAGCTTTCAATTGGTCGGCTGTTTTTCCATACACTTCTGCCAAGGTATTTTCGTCGCCGCCAAACTGCTGCATGATCATAGAAAACCTTTGGTCAGTTTGCAGCATCACTTCGGCATCTGATACTACTACGGAATCAATCTCAGCTTTGGCCACCATCATTTTATTTATCAAAAGTGATTCGAAGACATCACATCGGGTAGGGGCGTCAAATCCTTCCTGCTGTTGGGAAATGGACTCCAGATAGGCTTTCTGAAGGTCTGATTCCAAAATGATGTAATTGTCAACCTTGGCAATGATCTTATCCACCACCTGTCCTGTTTTTGGAACAGGGGGCGTTTGGGCTGCGGTGTCTTGATCTTGCGCCATCAATTGCCCCACGCCAAGCAATATGGCCATGGTAAAAAAGCATTTTTTAATGTCAATCATGTATTGTAAACTCATTTTTTTCTAATGCGCGATTATAAATATCTTTATGTAGCTGGTCAGCTAAGCTTACTTTGCGCTTATTAAGGATGATTTTGGCTATTTCATCCCGCACAAAATCCATCGGGGGTACCTGATCGGCAAGCTTAAATTCCAGTATTTTGAAATAATAGGCAAATTCCTCATCCTCGACTTTATAAAAGTCGTTGCTTTTCAGCAACTGGACCTTATTTGGATGACCAGCCAATGGGGTGTTCTGGGTGACTTCGTCAAATTTAACCCATGTACTGTCCTCAAGAAAGAAATTGCTCGCATATCTTTGGGCTAGCTCCCTAATTTCTTTGCTGTTGTCTCGATTGGATTTCAACAGCCTTTCCAAATCTTTATTCTGGGGCAGCTGTTTTTCCAGCTTGAAGAAATTGACCCTACTTATTATTTCTTTTAGGATGAAGTTTTCCCTGTTCTGGGTGTAGTAAGCCGAAATTTCTTCATAAGGTACATCCTTGTCCAAGTTTTGGTCTACATAGTCTTTTTCATATTCATACACCATTAAGGCATATTTATAGTCCAAAAGTTTCCTTTCCAGCTCAGCTGGGTCTATAGATTTATTCTTCTCTGCCTGCTGCACCATCAGTTGTTTTCTGATCCAGTTTTGAACGTAACGTTCGGCAAATTTCGCTCTGTCTTCACCTGGGGTGATTTTAGCACTGAGAAACTCCAAATCAGTTGAGAATAGACGCTGGCTGCCAACAGAAGCCACAAGACGGTCATCTGCATCTCTGCCGATCCTTTTTCCCGTGTTTTCACAAGAAGAAAGCGCACCCGCGAGGATCAAAAGGTAAACCTTACTTTTTAATAATCTCAAATACACGTTCTTTTTCTTCTTCATTCACCTGAATGGGATAGCGCTCCCTTAATTCTGCGATCAGCTCTTTCTCCAAAGTTTCTTGATAATCCTGTATCGCCTTGCCTCTTGTTTCTGAAAGCTTTTTGGGCCCAGGTTCAATGGAGGAGCCCAAGACCAAGAAATGAGAGCGGCCATCATGTTTTAACTCATGGTATTTCTCTGCTATGTCTACCTTCTGAAGCACAGCATGGTTAGCATGCTCAAATACACCGTCTTCAAGTTCAAATAAGCCAGGGTAATCATTTAGAAACTGGTCTTCCACGGCTGGCTTTAATCTAGAGCTGTAGGCTTTATTGGACAAGAATCTTCTTACTTTGGAGAGTTGCTCCTCCTTGTTCATTTTCACGATTAAAGCGGGTACTCGTTCCTTCCACTGGTATCTTTCCTGGTTTTTGGCAAAATAGGCCTCTAAACCCGCAGTGTCCAAAAGCGCTTTTTGCCATACCATATCGTTCATCAAACTGAACAGTAAAATACCGTCCCGGTATTCCTTAACGAGCATTTTGTATTCCTCATTGTTCTGAAGCAGTTCCTGTTCCTCGGCTATGTCAAGCTCTGCTTGGATGAATTTGTCAAACCATGGCTGGAAAAACTTCTGCGGGCTGGTTTTTACCACTGCCTGGTCACTCTCGATGAATCTAATAAAATCCCTCACTGAGCGATCCTTTTCCGCTATAGTGATCAACGTGGTATCCAGAAGGTTTTTTTCTTCCAGTTCACTTTTTACTGCCTGTAGACTTTTTCCAAGGGCTTGGTCTATTTGTGGTTTGATGTTTTCTATTAGTCCACTGTTTTCCTGATAGCCAAATTTCGACTTCTGCATAGCCACCACCTGCGTTTGAATCAGAGAGGAGCGGCTGTCACGTAAAATTTTTGACCTTAATGCAGGCTCCATCACTTCATAGGGGGGGACTTCCCGCACATCTTCCAGTCGTATAATATGGTACCCGTAAGCCGTCTTGATAGGAGAAGAGATTTCTCCTTTATCTTTCAATTCAAATGCGGCTTTTTCAAACTCCGGAATAATGGCACCTACACCAAACCAGGGAAGTTTTCCTCCCGTGTTTTTGTTGCTTTGATCATCGGAGAAGTTTTCCACCACGGTATTCCAGTCTGCGTTTGGTTTTTGCAGCTCGGTATAGATATCGGCAATTCGCTGTCTGGCCCGATCCTCTGTTACGGGGTCTGCAGAATTGGTGCGTACCAGAATGTGGGATACGCGAACCTCGCCCGGATTGGGCTTTCGGTCTTCCAGTTTGATGATGTGATAGCCATAATTGGTCAGAATAGGAGCTGAAATTTCCCCTATGGAAAGGTCATAGGCAGCATCCTCAAATGGCTGGACCATAGTCAGAGCAGTAAAATAACCCAAGTCGCCTTTGTTTTCCTCTGCCGTAGGGTCATCTGAATGCTCCAATGCAAGTTGGTTGAAATCGGCCCCCTCTTCGGCTTCTGCCTTGATCTTTTCCGCCATTCTCAATACAGCAATACTGTCTTGCCTGCTGGCATTTTGAGGAAATTGCAATAGGATGTGGCTGGCTTTCAATACCTCTTGGGTTCTTGAATAGGCCTTTTTTATCTCCCCTTCCTGCAGGGAGTATTTTAAAATGAAGGGTTTCTTTAGGTCTTCTTTGAATATGGTGAATTCCTTGTCGAACTCATCTGAATCCTCCATCCCTAAATTGACCGCTTCGATTACTTTGAGCTTGTAATTGATAAAGGCATCCAGGCTTTTGTCAAAGTTGGCCTTGGAAATTTTGTCTTCGGCTCCCTCAAAGTGCTGGCTTTTGGTATAGATATGGACAAACTCGTCTGCAAAAATCTTTTCCTCGCCCAAGGTAAGCAGTGGCTGAGGGGAGTTGTCAATTGCGGTATTGGTATCCATCTTTGCGGATGGGGCACAGGCTAACATGCCCCCCACTAACAGGAAATGGAAATACTTTATTTTCATATATGTTGGCTTGCCGAAAACGATAGTGCAATGTTACAAATTTAATAGAAGAAAAATAGGGGTGGGATTGTATATGTGGAAATTATTAACAATTATTTGGAATTAAGCATTTTGGTCAATCTGCAGGTGTTTTGGGTTCCTGTAGATTCGAATTCAATGTTGTCCATTATTTTTTTGACCAGCATGATGCCCAAGCCGCCCTTGCGTCTTTTTCTTTTCACTTCAGCAAGTTCAGGCTGCTTGTATTCGAGTATGTTAAAGCCCTCACCGCTATCTTTGATCTCTATGACCAGCTTGCTTTCGGTTTGGAAGACTTCCAGATAGATTTTATCGTTGGGGTTGCACTGATGGGAATGTATCATCAAGTTGGAGCACACCTCATCCACAGCAAGCACCACCTGGTTTTTGGCTATTTCAGAAAGCTGCGACTTGTCCAATACCCCGTTGAGAAAACCACGGAGTTCGGAAAGTTTGCTTTTTTCACAACTTAAGATAAGATTATGCCTCATAGAATTCTTGAAGAGCTTTCTCTTTGGTAGTCTGGATAATAATGAGCTGGTCGAGTCCAAGTATGTGAAAGACATTATAAACTTTTTGGTTTAATCCGAAAATTACAAACTGTATGTTTTGGGCTTCAAATTCCTCCAGATAAGACATAAAGACACCGAGTCCGGCGGAGGAAATGTATTGAAGGTTGCTGCCGTCCAAGAGGATTTTCTTATTGGGTTCCATTACGGCTTGCAGGGCGTTGTCAAGATCGACGGAGTTGCTGGCATCCACCTCGCCTGAGAGGGTCAATATTACGTGTTCGTCTTCCTGTATCTTATCTATCTGCAACATAGTTTTTTATACGCTAATTAGCGGTTAGGGTTTATTTTAAAAACTTAACTATCAATAAAGAGTAATCATCGTCCGGCAGGGTGTCGGTGCCGATAAACTCATAAACTTTTTCCATTATTTTTTTGACAAGGTCTTCAGGCGACAACCTGTAGTTTTGCTCAAGGACTTCTTGCAGGTTTTCGAATCCAAACTCTTCCCCTTGCCCGTTTTTAGCCTCGATGATGCCATCGGTATACATCAGCATGATGTCTCCAGGCTGATATTGCAGGGTTTTTTCCTTGATGAATTTCGAATATTGGGAATTGCGGAGAATCCCTAGTCCTAGACCATCTACTTCCAAATAGGCACAAGTGTTTTTCCTTGCGCTGTAATAAAGGGTGGGGCAGTGCCCAGCCCGGCTGTAATTGATTGATTTCGTGGCGGTGTCAATAACATAGTAGGTGGTGGTGATGAAGTGGTTTTTCTCCAAGCACCTGCCCAAAGCGCCATTTGCCTGGGACAAAAAGGTGGATGGTGGCAAGTCCTGCTGCACCAAAGTGTGGAAAACCCCCTTCATCTGCGACATGTTAAAGGCCGCCGAAGTGCCTTTTCCCGATACATCACCTATGATGATCGCAAATCTGTCAGGTGTAAACTGGAAGGTCTCATAATAATCCCCGCCCACCTCATCGGCCGCTTCGGAAAGTCCTGCAATGTCAAAACATTCGTTTTTGTGCAGCACAGATGGCAAAAGGCTTCTTTGGACCCGCTGCGCAATTTCCAATTCCTCTTTATATCGCTCGTTTCTGATCGCTTCGCTCAAAAGCCTGTGGTTTTCTACCGATATGCTGGCCTGTCCCACAAAGGTCGAGATGATATTAATCATTTCCTTGTTAAAGCCATCCTTCACCTCTTTGAGCAAATAAATATGTCCCAGCACTTCCTTATTTACACGAAGTGGGATGATTAAGGCTGACTTATAGAAGGGGTGTTTTATTTTGCCTGTCAGGTATTCAAACGACTTCGGTTCTTCTTTGGACAAAAAGTCTTTAAAGGGCTTGGCGCTTTTCAGCTGCTCTTCCACTTCAACTCGGTCTTCTTCGCTTATAAACCTTTGGTGGATAACTGTTGGATTTTCCCCCAAGGGAGAAAGTTCCAGCCAAGCGGCATCAACATAGGCGGCGCTCATGCAACTGTCCATCAGGATATCCATGACCTCATTTTCACTCTGTCCAGGCTGAATAGATTGGCTAAGTTTTTGAAAATTGATGGCCTCAGTCAGCTTTTGCTCAAAGACTGAGGAGGTTGGCAGGTTGAACAGTGTCACCAAAAAGCTGAATAGCGCATAAATAAATACAAACCCAAATAGTCCCAGTAGAAATAGGTTCTCGGTAAGGCTTACCACCACTGTAGCTTCCTCGGTCTGGGTAACGGTGTGGAAAAACAGGAAGCCTGTTGAAAGCAGAATAATGACCAGAAATAAAATAGACTTCCATTTTTCCTTAAATGTAAGGTAGGGTATCCATTTCAGGTTTACAGAAAGTATAATTCCGAAAATGTAAATAAAGAATAGTCCAAAGATAAAGCTATAATTAAACGTGGTCTGGTTAAAGAACACGAAAAACATGCTGACCAGCAGAATGATCTCAAAGGCCTGCCATTGCTGCACTACGTTTTTGTCCTTTTGGTAAAGGATGAGCTGCCGCCAAATCAGGGCCACTGAGATCAAGAATATTGTGCTCAGCCCAAAATTGACGTGATAGAAGAAATTTTTGAGTAAGGGGTCAGTGGATAAGCGGCTATTTCCCAATAGAAAGTAGAAAAAGCGGATCAGCAAGGTGATCCCCGCGGCAAACAAACCCGTAGAAACCCCTTTCCAAATCAGATCCAGAAAACTTATTCCCTCATTTTTTTTGATGTCATTGTGAAAAAACAAAAACACCATGATAAAAAATAGTGTTTGTAGTATCCAAGTGATTTCCGGGGAAAAGCCTGTATCCATACGGTTTATCGCTCCAAAAAGGCGGACCAGGTCCACAAATAGGAGAGCTAACCACGTGATGATGGCTAATAATAAGGCAATTCTACCGATATTTAGATTAAAGATCTTGAGCATAAATAAAAACCACTACAATAATACATAATCTAGCGGACTTTATGCTCTTTGTAAACTTTCCTTTTAAACTCTTTAAATGTTGCTGAAAATGAAAAATTATTTATCCAAAGTGTCTGTATTTTTAATGACCCTGCTTTTGGTTGCCTGTGCGGGTGCTGATGTGGGGAGTATTCTTCGAGGCGCTGCGGGCGGGGCATTATCAGAAGATGATGTGGCCAGCGGTCTGAAAGAAGCTTTGGTGCAAGGAATCTCTAAAGGTTCCGAAAGTGCCTCCAGGGAAGATGGCTTTTTCAAAAACGAGTTGATAAGAATTGCCCTTCCAGAGGAGATGAGGAGAGTGGAATCCACCATGCGATCCTTAGGTTTGGGTAGTGAGGTCGACAGGGTGCTGCTCACTATCAACCGTGGAGCGGAAAATGCCGCAAGAGAGGCAAGGCCTATTTTCGTGAATGCCATTAGGCAGATGTCTGTGCAGGATGCTTGGGGAATTCTTCGGGGAGAGGACGATGCGGCCACTTCATATTTGAGAAGAACCACATCTGAGGAGCTTACCCGGCTTTTTATGCCAAGAATTCAGGAATCACTGGATCAGGTGGGGGCCACGAGGCATTATTCGGATTTGGTGAGGGCCTACAATGCCATTCCAACCACATCCAACATTGATCCGGACTTGAATAATTATGTGACGGAAAGGGCGCTTGATGGACTTTTTACGCTGATTGCGGAAGAAGAGAAAAACATTAGAGAAAACCCGATGCAGAGGACTTCTTCCTTGATGCGAAGAGTGTTTGCGGCTCAGGATGGGCAATAAACAAAATAGGGCGGTGTATGCCGCCCTATTGAAATATCACATCATCAATTGTCCCTTTGCCAAACCGTCCTTCGATCAGTCCCATCACTTTGCTTTTGTTCATGATGAGTTCCTGCTTGATGGCGGCAGAGCTGAGCTTGACGAACAATTTTTTATCTTTTATAAAAAGACTTGAAGTCCTGCTGGAAACGGTGTTCCCCATCAGTTCCCCCCAGGCCTGCACAACCATCCGCTCATTAAATCTGTCTTTTAGCCTGTAGGTTTGCAACAATTCCTCAAACGCCTCTTTTAAAGGAGTCATTTCCTTTTTGCGTTTGCTGTAATCTTTATAGTACGCCATATGGTAAATGTAATCAAATAAACAGCTTTTCGGCAATCAGGTCAGCCAAAAGTTTTCCCTTTTTTGTCAAAACAAGCTTGTTGTCAGGATTTTCCAGCAGCCCTTCTTTTTTCAAAGTGGCAATCAGCTGGCTATGAAGCTCCAATAGATTTATCTGGTGCCGTTCTTGTATGAGTGTCAAGTCCACACCCCAAATGGTCCTCAAGGAGGTTAAAATGTACTCATTAATTATATCATTACCCGTGAGCGGGTCGGATATGATAGCCAGCGACCCGGTCTCCACACCAGTAATGTATTTAATGTTGTTGGCGATATTGTGCTGTCTGTTTTTCCCGTCAAAAGAATGCGCACTTGGGCCAATACCCTGATAGGGTACGCCCTTCCAGTAATTGCTATTGTGGATGGCAAACGAATCAGGTTTTCCGAAATTGGAAATTTCATATTGTATGTAGCCATTCTGCTCCATCTTTTCCTGCAGCATTTCAAATTGCTCGGCATTAAAATCATCCGAATTGGGTTGTATTTTGCCCTTTTTGGCCCACACCCCAAAGGCTGTCTTGGGCTCAATGGTCAGGCAATAGCTCGAAATATGTCCCGCATCAATTTCTACTGCTTTTTGCAAATCACCTTTCCAAATCTGGTGATCAGCTGAGGGAAAGCCATACATTAGATCGATGCTCAGTTTTTCGAACCCTGCTTTTTGGGCCAGTTCAATACTTTTTATCGATTCGGATGCCGTGTGTGCGCGGTTGCTGAATTGCAGGATACCCTCATTGAAGCTTTGGATCCCAATACTCAGCCGGTCTATCCCCAGTGATTTAAAGTCCTGTAGCTTTTCCACGGTGAGGTCATCAGGGTTGGTCTCTAGGGTCACCTCTTCCGGGTTGACTGCATAATTTGCATAGACGGCCTCCAGCAGTCTTTCCAACATTTTCGTGGGCAGGAGCGAGGGGGTGCCCCCACCGAAATAAATGGTCTTTATCAGTTTTTGGGTTCCCAGGTAGTCTTTTTGCAAGGCCAATTCGCGGCACATGGCCTCCACCATTTTTTCCATGGTTTGGGGATTGGTGCTGAAATGGAAGTCGCAATAATGGCAGGCCTGCTTACAGAAAGGAATATGAAGATAGATTCCGGACAATTTTTTATTACTTTTAGACCTCAAAGATACTGCTTTAATTTGTCATTTGTGGGGAGGGCTGTTTTCATATTGATTTTTTGCCTTTTGAGCCAGGACCTCTTGGCTCAGAAAAACAAAGCTATTCTCCATATTTTAGGACCAACTGACTCCCATAGAGCATTTCAGGATAGCCTTGAAAGGGAAAGTTACATTCTTTCCCATGTTGCCCAGCTGATGGAACAAGGCCACCTCATGGCGAAGGCGGAAAGGGTGGGGTTCCATACCGATACATTGCAGGTTGCCTTCCATGCTGGAATGCAATATCACTGGGTTGAACTAAAACAAGGGGGGCTGCCTGCAGAGGTACTGCTGAAAAGTGGTTTTGATGATAGAATGTTCAATGGCAAAGTTGTCTCCTATAATAAGGTGCTAAGTCTCCTCGAGAGGATAATCCAGGCTTCTGAAGGGCAGGGGTATCCATTTGCCGAAGTGGGGCTGGATTCCCTGGCCCTGAATGGCAACCTGCTTTCGGCTGGTTTGACCTATGAAAGTGGGCCTTTCATAGCTTTTGACACCATTAAAATCACGGGCAGTTCCAAAACCGATCCGCTGTTTTTGTCCAAACTCCTTCAGATCCCGCCGGGCACTCCCTTTTCGCAGAGAAAGATAGACCAATCTATATCGAGAGTAAGAAATCTGCCTTATCTCAAGATCACGGAAGAGCCCAGTTTAAGCTTCCAAAATAGTGAGGCTACCTTTTACCTGCCCATTGATGATCGAAGTATTAATATGCTGGATGGGATTATTGGCTTTTTGCCCAACGAATTGGAGCAGAACAAAATCCTGGTGACCGGCCAATTTGATCTGGCTTTATATAATGTTGGGGGAAAGGGACGCAATTATGCGCTGAACTGGCAGCGGCTCAGCCAGCATAGCCAAAATCTCGAAGTCAGTGCGGTGGAGCCACTAATTCTAGGGTCCAACCTTGACGTGATGGCCCAGTTCAGCTTTTTAAAACAGGACACCAGTTTTTTAAATCGTAATTTTAGGGTGGATTTGGGTTACAGGGTTTCTCCCGCACTTTATTTAACGTTTTTCAACAGCCGCCAAGCTGGTGGTCTATTGGATGTGAGCAGGTTTCAGCAGGCTGAGGTCTTGCCGGAAGCGGCGGATTTCAGGTTCAATAACTACGGGGTGCACTTGGACAATAACCGTTTGGATGATGTGTTTTTTCCAAGGAGAGGCCATTTTGCCAGCTTTGAAGTAGGGGTGGGGAATAAGCGGTTGCTGGAAAACACGGCTTTGCCCGAAAGGCTCTATGAAGATGTGGATATGGAGAGCCTGCAGTATTTCATCAAGTTCAATTTGGAAAAGCATTTTTATTTCCGTCCCAATGTGGGGCTTTGGACCGGCCTTCGGGCAGGACTGGTTGAAAGCAACAACCTGCTTTTGAATGACCTTTACCGGGTAGGAGGGCTGCGGTCGATTCGGGGCTTTAACGAGAATTTCTTTTTTGCCAACAAGTTTGCCTATTTGAATGTGGAGCCGAGATTTTATTTTGATACCTATTCTTATTTTATGATTTTTGCGGATATTGGCAGATTGGATAATAGTGTGGGAGGAGTGCATACAGATTGGCCAAGGGCCGGGGGGGCTGGTATAAATCTTGATACAGGGGGAGGGATGTTCCGCTTCATGTATGCGCTCGGAAGGTCGGCCACACAACCTTTCGCTTTCAATTACTCCAAGATACACTTTGGTTACACAGGCAGATTTTAGATGAAAAAACTTATAGGGATATTTTTAGGGTTGGTTTTGGTGGCGGGGCTTGCTAGAAGCACTTTCGGCCAGGTTTTGGAAAATTATAATTCAGCTTTTGAAATCACCCACCGCTTTGAGCCCTTTTATTCACCCGAGCGGGCTACAGTTGAAGTCAATGTTAAAGATTTTCCATCGGCCCAATTCAAGATCTCGGTACCAAAGGGTGCATCGGTGTTTGTAGAAAATGTCCTTTGGCAGCATGCCGATGCCGATACCAGTTTTATTGTGGGTAGCGATACCTGGAGAACCCAGTTCCCCAGTCAAAGTGCCACTAGAAAGGTAAGTATTCTAAAAAGAGATTTGCAGCCCAGGATGCTTTCGCTACATAAAGGCTATTTTGAAGACGCCACGCCTATTGTGTCTGAGCCGATCCTAGTGGAGACAGCCATGGTAAAAAGGGGGAAAGACCGGCTAAAGGAATTCTTTTACATTGCCTTAGTTATTGTAATGGGTTTGGTGGCTTTATATAAGGTGGTGTTTCCAGTGGTGTTTACCAATATGCTCAAACCTGCCTCAGTTTTTACTGCCGAGGATTTTGCGGATAGCCATGCCAAAAGCCGAATTTTCTCCACCGACGTGATATTTTACCTTGTGATCTTCAACATGCTGCTCATGCTAATCGTAGTATTGGCTGTGTATTTTATGGAGGTGTCCATTCTTAGAAACTTTTTAAGGGGGGAGCTCAATTTCCTGTTTTTGGTTTGGCTCCTGGGTTCGGTAGTCTTATTTGTTATTTCGGTTGGCAAGGTAATGTGGCTGAAGGCCACAACCTCTATTTATGAAGTAGGCAGGCTGGAGTTTATCCACTTCTTCTACATGCTTAGGGTCTTTTCTTATACCCTGTTGGTATTGGTTGCTTTTATTACCCTTGGGCTGGCCAATGACATCATGGAAACCCGGCAGTTGATCAGCTATTCTATGGTCTTGTTTTTCATACTATATATAGGTGGAGTTTCCATGCTGTTCTTTTTTATGACAAAGAAGGTTTCGTTTAAGAATTACCATTTATTTTCTTACCTTTGCACCGCGGAATTAATTCCCTTTTTGGCTATTGTAAAGCTGATTATAGGGTAGTTCTTTAATAAAAGGAAAGCAGAAAGAAGTAGTAAACCTAAGTAAGATGACTAAATCTACAAAAGACAGATTTAACCCTGTAAAGAGTATCCTAGTTTCTCAACCTAAACCTTCCGATGAGCGGTCGCCATACTTCCAGTTAGCAGAAAAATACAACCTGAAAATTGATTTTAGACCTTTTATCAAAGTAGAGCCAGTTTCCGTAAGGGACTTTAGGAAGCAAAAGATCGATATCCTCAAGCACACGGCCATTATTTTTACCAGCCGAAACGCCATTGACCATTTTTTCAGCATCTGCCAGGAGCTCAAAATCGAAATGCCGGCAGATATGAAGTATTTCTGCATCTCTGAGCAGACAGCCCATTACCTGCAGAAATACATCGTGATCAGAAAGAGAAAATTGTTTGTGGGGGTGCGTACGGCATCTGATCTGTTTGACTACTTCAAAAAGCACAAAGGCGAGAAATACCTTTTCCCATGCTCGGATATCCGCAAAGATGACATCCCTGCTTATTTGGAGAAAAACAACATTGAATTTACCGAAGCAATTATCTACCACACAGTGGCGGCTGATCTTTCCGACCTGAAAGACATTAAGTACGATATTTTGGCCTTTTTCAGCCCGTCTGGAATCAAATCCTTATTGCAAAACTTTCCAGACTTTAAGCAAAACAATACCCGCATTGCCGCATTTGGCCCTACTACAAGCCAGGCTGTGAGGGATGAGGGTTTGATTTTGGATATTGAGGCACCGATGCCCAATGCGCCGAGTATGACGGGGGCCTTGGAGCTGTATATCAAAAAAGCCAACAATTTATAGTATCTTTTTAATCATTTTACAGGTAATTTCAGTTAAATTGTGTAGAATAGTTCTTCCAAAGGCTATAGATACTTTTAACCTGATTGCTCCCGGAGGGGAGGGGTGGTTTTGCCCCATTTTTCTCCTGTGGAATAAGGTGGTCATGATATTTGAGACTACGCATGAAAAAAAGATATTACCTGATTTTAAGTGTACTTTGCGGTTCCCTGATTAATCTGTGGTGTACCTCTGCGGCCCATGCCCAGCAGGATGCGCAGTTTACCCAGTATATGTACAATGGGCTGTATTACAACCCGGCCTTTGCGGGCAAGGAAAACGGTTATCATTTTTCCGCTCTTCACCGCACCCAATGGCTGGGCTACAATGCGCCGTCCTCGGGAGGCAACGGGATAAATACCCAACTTTTGACCGCAGCGGGCAGAATAGCCAACACGAATCTTGGTTTTGGCTTGAACTTTGTAAATGATGACATCGGACCGACGGCCAATCAAGAAGTGAATGTTTCCCTTGGGTACCATTTGCAGATTGGAAGAGGGGTGTTGAGTTTGGGTGCTTCAGGTGGCTTTTTTTCCAGCACCATCAAATATGACGAACTGAACCCGGTAAACCCAGATCCGCTGCTTCCTGCGTCCGGCAGGGAGTCCCAGATCAATTTTAATTTTGGCGCCGGTGCGCTATATGATCATGGGAACTTTTATGTGGGTTTGAGCAGCAGGCATCTTAATGAGCCTGAATTTGATTTTGGAGAGGGGCTTTTTGGCAATCAATTGAGAAATCACAGTTACTTGTTGGCCGGTTACAGAATAAGGACTTTTGGTCAATTTAGTTTTGAACCTAACCTTTTGTTAAAAACTGTCTCCCTAGATAATTTTTCATATGACATCAGCGTTATAGCGACACATAATGATAAGATTAGCGGGGGTTTAGCATACAGAGGAGAGGAGTCAGTGTCGGTATTATTTGGGTATAGCCTGTTAAGGGATAATTCTTTAAGGTTGGGATATGCATTTGACCTAGTAATAGGAGGGGTGGAGGCCAAGGCTCCCACATCACATGAATTCATGCTTGCTTATCAATTGCCTACCGTAGCTCGCGACATCCAACGGGTGATACAACGAACGCCGAGATTTAGATTTTAGGAAAAAAAAGATTCTTTAATTTTATAATTCTTTTTGCGATTTTCTAATATTTTCTACTAAATTTCGAGCTTGTAGTGTGTGAAAAATATGGAAATAACAATACAATTAAATTAGTGTCATTTATGTATAAAAAAATGAATTCACGACTTTTAGCAGTGATTGTAGGGTTTCTGGCAACGACCCTACTGCAGGGTTGCGGCCTTTTTGGGAGCAGTGGAACTGCCAGTGAAAAGGAAAACAGAAGAGGGGAAGTTACCGGTGTCCCTAAAAGATCAGGTTGGAAGCAATCACTTCCATATGATATGGTGCCAGTGAAGGCCGGTACGTTCTGGATGGGCCAGGCCGATGAGGATATTGCCGTTTCCCAATCTGCCTTCAACAAGCAGATCACCATTTCGGAATTCTACATGGACAAGTATGAGGTATCCAACAACAAGTACCGCCAGTTTCTTGAAGCTGTAAGAGGTGGTGACTTGGCTCTTGGTACGCCCACTACCCAGGCAGATCCCCCACAATTCAATTTGGAAGAGCTATTGCCGGATACCACCGTATGGTCTTCAAGCTTTACCCACCACTATGGTGACCCGTTGATGGAGTATTACTTTGACCACCCTGCTTTTGATGATTACCCAGTAGTGGGCATCAGCTGGGAGCAGGCCAAGCAGTACTGTGAGTGGAGAAGCTACCATATGAACGCAAACGACCGCTCTGAATACGACATGCCGAAGTTCAGACTCCCTTCAGAAGCAGAGTGGGAATATGCCGCAAAAGGTGGAAAAGATGTTGCCAAATACCCTTGGGGTGGTCCATACCTGAAAAACAGAAGAGGTTGTCTAATGGCCAACTTCAAGCCTGGAAGAGGTAACTACATAGATGACGGATTTGCCTATACTGCCCCAGTTGATGTGTTCGCTCCTAATGGCTTCGGACTTTACAACATGGCCGGCAATGTGGCTGAGTGGGTAGAGGATGCTTACAATCCTGCCGGTAGCTCTCTTAGCTGGGATTTGGATCCGGTATTCAAAGATCCTAATGAGCCTAGAAAAGTGGTAAGAGGTGGATCTTGGAAAGATATTTCCCATTATTTAGAAACAAGCACTAGAACTTATGAATATCAGGATGTGAAAACTGCCCACATCGGTTTCAGAACTGCCATGACCTTTATCGGTAGATCAGGTTCCATGGATGTAGGATCTAAGCGTAGAAGAAGAAGATAGAAACAAAACAACCTTATATAATCAAAAAGCAACAACATTAACAAAAAATTAGAGTAACATGTCAGCAAACAACAATTCGTTTAGATATAAATTTTACGGCGATATCATGCCTAAGATTTATGGTATCGGTGCAGCAGTAGTAATCCTTGGGGCGATGTTTAAGATTTTGGACTGGCCAGGGGCTACTTTGATGATCGGTGTGGGTCTTACTACTGAGGCCGCAATTTTCTTCCTTTCTTCTTTTGAGCCAAAGCATGAAGACGTGGACTGGTCAAGAGTTTATCCACAATTGGCTCCTGACTATAATGGTGATGGTATGCCAACTATGCCTTCTGCGGCCAAAGGCGGTACCCCAATGGCGGATAGCACCACCCAGAAATTTGACAAAGTATTGGCCGATGCAAAAATCGGAGATGATCTTATAGAGAGCCTTGGTAAAGGAATTAAAAATCTCGCTGAGTCAGCGGAGAAAATGGGTTCACTTTCCAATGCGGCAGTTGCTACCAATGAGTATGCAGAAAATGTAAAAACAGCATCAAGAACTCTTACAGACATGAATCAATCGTATGCTCAGACAGCCACTGCTTTGGCAGAAATGTCTTCTGCTACGGGTGATGCCAAAGAATACCATGAGCAAGTAGTAACGGTAACTAAGAACCTATCGGCACTTAACGCAGTGTATGAAATGGAACTTCAGGATGCCAACAACCACGTGAAAGTGCTGAACAAGTTCTACTCTAACGTGACCGCTGCCATGGAAGGTCTAAATGAGGCAGGTAAGGAAACTGAAGCCTTCAAGAATGAGCTTGCCAAATTGAACCAGAATGTAAGTTCATTGAACAAAGTATATGGTGGCATGCTAACAGCCATGAAAGGTTAATTCAATCTTTCAACTTAATTAATGTTTGACCATTTAAAATACTACTATGGCTGGAGGTAAGGAAACTCCAAGGCAGAAGATGATCGGGATGATGTATCTCGTTCTGACCGCTCTCTTGGCGTTGCAAGTAAGTAATCAGATACTTCAAAAGTTTGTTCTTCTTAACGACGGGTTGGAAAGAACATCCAAAAATTATATTGAGAAAAATGCTTTCATGGTTAACTCCATCAGGAGCACTGTAGAGCAGCAAGGTAACAATGAGAGAGACTTGCCAAAAGTTGAGGCAGCAAGGGAAATTAGGGAGGCAACTTCTGATATTTTCGCCTACCTCGAAGGATTGAAGCAAGAGCTCATTGACCAGACAAATGCAAAGAATGAGGATGGAACTTATAAGACAAGTTCTTTGAAAAACCAGGATATCACTGGTAACATCTTCAATAACAATCGTAAAGGTTATGAGATGGAGGAAAGGCTGAATGAATTTCCTGTCCAGATCGAGAATGTTCTAGCAAGCATTGGCATCGAGCAAAGTTTCGATCGAATCGCTAAGGATGCCAGAGAAATTGACCTTTTCAAAAATGATCCAAACGCAAACTATAAGGATTTCGTAAATCTAAACTTTGTGAAATCCCCAGTTGGAGCTGTATTGGCACTTATTAGCCAGTATCAGAATGAGGTGTTGAACATTGAAAGTGAGGCGCTTTCTTCCATTACCAACTCAATTGGTACCTTCTACTTCAAGTCTGATGTATTTGAAGCCAGAGTGGCGGCCAGCAGCAATGTAGTGGCAGCAGGTACCAAGTTTGAAGGTGATATGTTTATAGCTTCTGCCTCTTCGTCTGCCATGCCTAAGATGACAGTAGATGGTCGTGAGGTGCCGGTAGAGGATGGATTCGGTAAAATCAGTTTCACCGTTCCTCCTGCTTCAAACTATGACGACAGAGGTTTGGCTAAGAAAACCCTTCAAGGTGAAATTACGGTAAACATTGCCGGTAAAGACAGTACTTTGGCGGTTAATTATGAGTACTTTGTAGCTAAGCCGGTTATCAGAGTAGAGTCTGAGACTGTCAACCAGCTTTACGCTAATTCGGCTAACGTGTTGATGATTGATGTTCCTGCTTTAGGTACTTCTTATGCACCATCCTTTACCGTATCAAATGGTAGGGCGATCAGCGGTAGCAGACCAGGTCAGGTAACTATTATCCCGACTTCTGACTCAGGAAAAGTAACGATCGGAGTAAGCAGTGGAGGAAACAAGATTGGTGATGTGGAATACGACATTAAGCCGGTACCTGCTCCAACCATCCGCCTTCATGATAATAGAGGCCCAATTGATTTGACCTCTCCATATGCTTCACCAGGTCCAGGTACATTATTGGTGAAAGCCATACCTGAGGCTAACTTCGGAAGAACTATGGCTAACGATGCCAACTTCGAAGTAACCGCTGGCGAGGTGAGATTGATTAGAAATGAAGTTCCAAGAGAGACGGTTCAGATATCAGGAGAGACTGTCGGTGGGATTAATAGTTTGAGACAAAGAGCGCAACCTGGCGATAGATTTGTAGTGGTGGTGAGAGAAGTTACCAGAACAAACTTCCAAGGAAATAAAATTAAGACTTCACTCAATGAAGTTTACTCCTTCTCTATTCGATAAGGATTTAATTAAGAATTGAAATTTTAAATAGTTTTTGATATGAAACTACAGGCAAAACTTATTTTCTCCCTAGCTTTCCTTTTGGTGAGTCTTACGGGGGCTAAGGTGATGGCACAAGGGGCTACCAGTGTGCAACCCTCTAGCAATGGAGATCGCCAGTTTAAAATGGATACTACCTTTTCGGCCCATTCTATTCGGGATGACGATAAGATGTTCCAGATGGCAGTATGGAGAAGGATTGATTTAAGGGAGAAATACAACTTGCCTCTTTATGGATCTGGAGACATCAAGGATGACGGTATCATCACCCATATTTACAAGGCCATTGTGGAAGACAATGCTTTGGAAGTGTTTAGAGATGAAACTTTCAAAGAACCTATGGGAATCAGCGAGTTTCAGGAAAACTTCTGGATTGCGGCTAACGGAGACAGTGTTTTCGTAAAGAATCTTTACTACTTAGATTTGATGGAGGATTTCGTCTTTGATAAGCATAGATCTCAGATCCTCTTTGATGTGAAGTATCTTGAACTTGTGATGCCTTCTGAGACCAACTCCAATGCAGGTCAAAAGACAATAGGTTATATCAGATACAAAGATTTCTACAACCACTTCAAGGATCATCCTGAAGCCAAATGGTTGAACTTTAAAAACACCTCTAAGCACCTTTCGTATGCGCAAGCTTTCGACTTGCGACTCTTCAAAGCTGTGGTTAGAAAGCACTATAATCCTGACAATGCCCTGATTGTGGATAAGATTGACCCTGACCATCCAAATGCTCAACTACAAGCCTATCTAAACTCCCTGGAGTTTGAATATGGTCTTCTTGAGTGGGAAAACTCCCTGTGGGAGTGGTAAGATGATAAAAGAAAAAAGCGGATTTTTATCCGCTTTTTTCTTTTATAGCCTCTATGATTTTTTCTGCTTTGCTTTTGCCTACCACCTCAATGATTTCCTCCAGTGTAGCTTCTCCGATTTTTTTATAGGATTTAAAATGCTTCAATAGTTTGTCGGCCGTTTCCTGCCCAATTCCTTTGATGGTGGTCAGTTGGGTGCCAAAAGCATTTTTACTTCTAACATCCCTGTGGAAAGTGATGGCAAACCTGTGCGCCTCATCCCTGATCCTTTGAAGAAGTCTCAGGGATTCCGACTTTTTATCAATATGAAGTGGGAACGGGTCATCTGGAAAATAAATCTCCTCAAGTCTTTTTGCGATGCCTATAATGGGGATCTTGCCATAGATGCCCAATTGCTTCAAGGCCTCAACAGAGCTTGATAGCTGCCCTTTACCTCCATCAATTACAATCAGCTTCGGTAAAGGCTTTTTCTCATCCATCAGCCTCTTGTACCTTCTGCCAACTACCTCGGTCATACTGGCAAAATCATTGGGGCCTTCTACCGTCTTGATATGATAGTGCCTGTATTCTTTATTGGCCGGCTTGCCGTTGAGAAAACATACCATGCTGGCTACTGGATGGGTGCCTTGGATGTTGGAGTTGTCAAAGCACTCAATATGATCCGGCAGGTCTTTCAGGCTTAGATCGGCCTGTAATTGGCGTAGGATACGGTCCTTCTTGTCCTTGACATCACCAGCAGCAAGGGCCTTTTCTTTTTTGTAATAAAGGGCATTTTTTAGCGACAGCTCTACAAGTCTTTTTTTGTCCCCAATCTTGGGAACGGTTATCGTCAGGTTTTCATTTTCAAATTCCACCTCTATGTTGGAAATGGTATCCTTAGATTCACTTTGAAATTGATCCCTTAATCGGACAAGTGCGGTAAGGAGAATTTCACTATCTGGTTCGTCCAGCTTTTTCTTCAGCTCGACTGTTTTGGTAAGGATAATTGCCCCATTTTTTATCCTCAAATAATTGACATAGGCATGTTTTTCATCTGAGACTAGCGCCACTACATCCAAATTGCTCACTGTAGGGCTGGTCACCAAGGATTTTGCCTGATACTTTTCGAGCAGGTCTAGCTTTTCTTTATACCGCTGAGCCATCTCGAATTGGAGGTTTTCTGCAGCTTCCTGCATTTTGGTTTTGAAGAAGCTTTTTGGAATGCCCAAGTTGCCTTTCAGGATGTGCTTGGCCTGCTCAATATCCTTTAAATATTCGGGCTCACCAATGAGCGCCTCACATGGACCAAGGCAGTTTCCTATATGATACTCCAGACACACTTTGTATTTCTGTTCTGCGATCTTGCGTGGGTGTAGGTCCAGTTTGCAGGTCCTGATGGTGAAGATGCTCCGTATGAGATCCAATATATTGTTCATGGCCTTTACGCTGGCAAAGGGGCCATAGTAGGAGCCTCGTGAGGGAATTACTCTGCGTGTAGGAAAGATTCTGGGAAAATGCTCCTTGGTAAGCAGCAGGTAAGGATAAGTTTTATCATCCTTCAGCAGGATGTTGTACCTAGGCTGGGTTTTCTTTATCAGATTGTTTTCCAGCAGTAGGGCGTCAAACTCTGAATCAACTATGGTAAACTCAATCTTCTTGACTTCCCTTACCATCCTCCTGGTTTTGGCATTGAGACCGGCACTTTTGACAAAGTAGCTGGCAACGCGTTTGCGAAGGCTTTTAGCTTTGCCCACGTATATAAGCGTGTTTTCGGCGTTGTAATATTTATAAACGCCTGGCTGGTCGGGTAACTGGTTATATTCCTCTGGTGTATAAGAAGTCGCTAGCATAGATTACAAATATAAAAAAAACAGCCACTAGGGCTGTTTTGTTATTATCATCAATATTTTCTTCTCTGTTTTCGGTCTCCCGTTTTCAACCCCCTCCTTAAAAGTCAATACTCCTAGAGTCAAAGTCAAATTCAGTTGGAGAATCTCTATTGTACATGCTGCAGTCCAATTCAATGCTCAAAGGCCTGTCGGGCTTAGGAAATGGACCTTTGGTTATTTCCAGGGTTTCATCCTCATACACTTTTTGCATGAACTTCACCCATATTGGTCTTGCCGTTCTACTTCCCTGACCTGCAATCCAGCTTCTAAAGTGAATGGCACGGTCATCTCCACCGACCCATACACCGCTAACCAAATCTTTGGTCATGCCCATATACCAACCATCGGATGCATTTTGGGTAGTACCGGTTTTACCGCCGATTTCGTTTCCTTCATCGCGAAGGGCCCAAGGCACCCCTTGGCTAGTCCCGCCACTCTCTTCAAGACCACCACGTAGCATGTACACCATCAGGTAAGCATGCTCTTCACTCATGGCAGGTTTCTTTCGTGGAGTGAATTGCTGTAGTACGTTCCCGTTTTTATCCTCAATTCTATCGATATAGAATGGGGTAATATGCTCCCCTTTGTTGGCGAAGGTTCCAAAGGCGCCTACCATTTCCATAATGGAAACATCACTGGTACCCAGGGCCAGGGCTGGTACAGGGTCAAGCTGGCTAGTGATACCAATACGGTGAGCCGTTTCGATTACCACTTGTGGGCTTAATTTTTTCATCATAAATGCTGTTACTGAGTTCACCGATCTGGCCATGGCCTCACGGATATTCATCTTTTCGTAGGTGAACTTGCCGTCAGCATTTTTAGGGCTCCAGGTTGGTTGGCCTGGAATATTTACCTCTACCGGCTGGTCAATCACTTCGTAACAGGGTCCGTAGCCATTTTCAATAGCGGCAGCATACACAAATGGCTTAAAGGTAGATCCTGGTTGTCTCTTACCTTGTCGCACGTGGTCATATTTAAAGTGCTTATGGTTTACTCCACCCACCCAGGCTTTGATATGGCCAGTGGAAGGGTCTAAGGATACAAAGCCGGTCTGAAGGAATTTTTTGTAGTATTCCAAAGAATCCATGGTGCTCATAAGCGTGTCAATCTCTCCCAACTCATAGGAGAACACTCTCATCTTTTTCTTTTCCCTCAGCTTAATTTTTACACTGTCAGAGTCAGCTCCATATCTATTTACCAGAAGTCTGTAAGCTTCAGTACGTTTTACAGCATTATCGAGGAAATTGGGGATTTCACGACCCTGGCTATCAATCCAAGGCTTACGGTTTCCCATTTCGTTTTCAAATGTCTTTTGAAGGGCAGGCATATGCTCCAAAACAGCCTGTTCGGCATAGTTCTGCAGGCGACTGTCTATAGTTGTGTAGATCTTCAATCCATCCTCAAACAGGTTGTAAGGTTTGCCATCTGGACGGAGGTTTTCTCTGGCCCACTTAAGCAGGTCAGCTTTGGCCACCTCACGGAAATACGTGGCAGTACCCAAGTTGTGGTTTTCTACCTTGTAATTCAGTTCAATAGGCAATTGTGCCAAAGAGTCAAATTGATTTCGGGTGATGAAGTCATATTTCATCATCTGCCCCAAAACCGTATTTCTCCTTCTAAGGGAGTTTTCGGGGTTATATACGGGGCTGTAATAAGTCGGAGCCTTGAAAAGCCCCACTAGGGTGGCAGCTTCCTGCAGGTTCAGCTCGTTTGGATCCTTGCCGAAGAAAGTAGAAGAGGCAGTTTTAATCCCGTAAGCATTACTTCCGTATTCTGAGGTGTTTAAATAAAGGGTTAGAATCTCGTTTTTAGTGTAGCTTCTTTCCAACTTGGTTGCTACAATCCATTCCTTTGTCTTGATGATCAGCATCCTCAATCCAGGGATTCTGCTGAGTGTGCCTTGACTATCCAGGTTTCTGGTTTTGAAAAGGTTTTTAGCCGTCTGCTGGCTTAGGGTACTGCCACCCCCAGAACCGCTTTGGCGCAGGATGAGTGATTTTACCAATACCCTTCCCATACCTTGGAGGTCAATGCCGGAATGCTCCTCAAAACGGATATCCTCAGTAGCCACTAGTGCATTGACCAGGTTTTTGGAGATTTGGTTGTATTCAACCGGGGTTCTGTTTTCCCTGAAATATTTTCCTAGCAGGACCCCGTCAGCGGAGTATAGTTCGGAAGAAAGGTCGCTTTTGGGGTTCTCCAAGGCTTTGAAATCCGGAAGATCTCCAAATAAGCCCAAAAAATTCACGCTAACTGCCCATATAAAAATGATAAAACTTAATACAGCAGCAATAAAGCCCAGCCATAGATAAAGAATAGCACTTTTAATAGCAGAGGCGGAAACCAGTTCTTTTTTTTTCTTATTACTCATTTTTTTATTTATAAGCTTCTTTATAGAAAGCCTTGTATTCTTCTATGTCCTTACGCTTATTTAACTGTTGGAAATTCTCTATCGAAATTACAAAACTACTATTTTTTATTTCAGGTGGTAGGTCGTCGCTGTTAAATTCAGTTAAGAACTTTTCCCGGTATTCCAGTGCTTTATCGGCCTTACCAAATGGGCTGATTATTATCAGGGTGTTTTCCTTGTTGATGGATATGGTACCCGTTCGTAGTCTGGCATTTGCATAATGTCTGGAATGGAAATTTTCTAAATCGGCCGTCAGGTGTTTAGCCTCTTGGCTCTGCTTTGGCTCCAAGGCCAAAATGAATATGTGGGTTTGCTCAAGGTTTTCTTTATAGGGGGAAGGTTCCTTGACTTCCTCCTCTGCCACTAGTAAGGTGTCAGGAGTGTCTAGCTCTGCCTTCTCATCCAGATTTTTATTGGCCTGGAGGGGCTTGTCCTCACCTGCCACAAGTGCCAACATTTTCCTTGCCAGTTTTTCCAGATCCTTGTCTTCCACGCTTTGCAAATACTGCTCAAGCTTCAGTTTGTAGGCATTCTCTCCATCCAATTTGTGTGAGACCATGATGTCAAGCAACCAAAGCTTCTCGGTATTCCTAGTCAGCGGGTAATCATCCAATGCTCCTCTAACGAGCTGTCTAGAAGATAAATATTCTTTTTGGTTGAAAAGTTCATAGGCTTGACGGTAGAGCTCCCCAGCTGCACGGTGGTCCTGGGATGAACTTCCCTGATTAGGATTATTAAGGGATTTGGTAAACGGTGAATCAGGGAAATCTTTGTTAAGAATTTCCTTGTACTGCCCGTGGGGTAGTCCGGCCTCTCTGGAGGCCATAAATAAGGTATAATAGGCCTCGGGTTTTTTGGGTGTTTGTGGATAATCCGAAAGCAGGCGGTTCAGGTATCCAATGGACCTGTTGGGTTCCTTTAAATCTATGTAGAGAATCTTTCCAAGTTGAAAATAGGACTCTTCCATTTCAGCCTTCATCTCATTTAATACCGACTTTTCGCTCGGGATTTGGTTAAGCAGATCGTCAAGGTCTGGAAGGACAATCTCTGGTTGCTCCTCTGTTTCGGTATTCTCTATACTGTCTGCTTGATCCAAGGTTTCCCCAATTGCCTCCTGAAACCCTTTACTGCTCCTTCGCCAGTTGTCTTCCAGAGGCCTATTGCCCCAAATTCGGTAAAAGTCGATGGAGCCCTGCTGCATCGCGGAGGGATTGTCAAAATAAAAAGATGACCCTCCGCCCCTGCCTCCAAAGGCTAGAAGGTTGTCAAATATGCCGGTAGATTTCTGCTGGTTTTTCATTTCAACCTCCCTGATCAGCCTTTCTTCTTCACTTTTTATAAACGCTTCGGCCACTTGGATCTGCTCATCCCTAGGGAGGGAGGCTAAATGTAGTAAACTGTCATTCTTTTGGATCACCTCAAAGTTTTTCACATAATCATCCAGCACCTTTTTTTTGAGCTGTATGGATGCATAGAGACGGTCCGTTTCCTTAAAGTTTTCTACTGCGCTGTCAAGGTAGTACTTGGCAGCACGGTAATCCTTCATTTCATCAAAGTAAATGGTGGAGAGTTTATGATAAATATAGCCTTTCTGCCTGGGGTTGGGGCTTTCTTCCTTGGCCGCCAGTGTGAGTAGGCGGATTCCCTCATCCTGATTATCCTGCTTGAGTTCAAACAAGGCCTTCTCATAAAGAATCACATCCCGTAAGTCCCGGTTTTTTCGGTCATCATACAGCTCGTCATAATATTTCCTTACCTTCTTAAAATCCTTGCTTTTTTCCAGCTCCACCACCTGCTGGGAATAAAGTTGGGAAAAGAATGCACGTTCGTAGGGAGGATTGCCTTTGAGGGCTTTTTGATAATATTCATAGGCCACAGCGTCAAAGCCTGCCCGCTGATATAGCTGGCCCAAGATGAAATTTATCCTTGATTTTTCCTTGGGGTTGCTAGTCAGCTCTACCGCCTTGTCCAGAGAGGACACTATGCCGTCCCTTTCCCCGCGTACTTCATAATAGTAAGCCAGCGTGAGGTAAAGCTTTTGCCTATTAGTTTTGCTTATACCGGTTTCTTTTGACAAAAAGTCAATCACATAGGCAGCATCATCGAATTTTTTGAGATCTATAAAGGCATGCAACAGCTGCACTAGGGCTTGGTGCCTGACGTCCTTCTTCTTGCTGTTTACATTCAAGTATTTAAATGTGTTGATGGCATCGTCAAAGTCTGCCTGCAAATGCTGGATCTTGCCGATCAGGAAATAGCTGTCGTCAACCCATTTGCTATTTTTGTGCCAATCGATAGCCTTGGAGGCCATCCCATGGGCATCCTCAATCAAGCCCTCATTTTGCTCTATGGTGGCACTGTCGATAGGAAAGAATACCGGCAAAGGCTCGGAATAGTCCTCCCGATAGGCCAGTTCAATGTTTTGCTCTACTTCCGCGATTTTTTCTTTGGCCAGGAAATAGGCGTTGTATCGGGCGGTGGTGTTATGGTAAAGTCGACTCGTGAAGGTGTTTCTCTCCGCACTACAGGCCACCAGCATCCCAAGAAGGAAAACCGAAAATAAATACTTTGAAAATCTGTTTCTTGTCGTCATTACCAGGAGGCAAATTAGCTCTTTTGTATTAAAATATTAAACGCTTTAAATTAATATTCTATTTTTGCAAGAGCAGCATATTTAAAATTATTGCAATTTGAGTATTTCCCAAAAGATAAAAAACTGGTTCGAAACTAAATATTTGTTTGTCATACGCAGAGAAGAGGATTTCTCAGTCATAAACAGTTTCAGTTTGACCAAAATTAAGATAGGATTGCTAACATTCCTAGGGTTTATCCTAGTGTTTGGACTGGCTTTGATCCTGTCCAAAACACTTTTGGGTCGCTGGTTTGACCCCGTTCATCAAGAGTCGGAAAATACGGAGAAGTTAATAGCCCTATCGGCCACGGTTGACTCCTTATATAAAGAGGTGCACGCCAAGGACCAGTATGTGACCAACATCATGCACCTGATACGTGGGGAGGTGATGGACACCACGGGCCAAAGGCCGGAGGAAGCGACGCTGGAAATGGATCGGAGGGGAATTGACCTTTATAAAAGAGGGGAGGCCACCCAAAGGATTCTCGATGAGTTTGAAACCCAGCCTTCAGAAGGGAGCTTTGAGCGGCTTTCCAGCGGGACTTTCACGGAGGTGTATTTCTTTCCACCGCTACAAGGTCTAGTCACCTCAAGTTTTGATCCGGCTGCGGAGCATTTTGGGGTGGATATCGTCGCTGCCGAAGACGAGCCTGTAAAGTCCATTGCGGCGGGAAGTGTAATCTTTGCCCATTGGACCCTCGAGACAGGATATAATATTGGGGTGCAGCATTCGAATGAATTAATTTCAATATATAAGCATAATTCTGTATTATTGAAGAAGGTCGGAGACCTTGTTCAGGCAGGAGAGATAATATCTATAATAGGGAACACGGGCGAACAGACTACCGGCCAGCATTTACATCTTGAGTTGTGGTACAAAGGCACCCCGCTTAATCCCCAGGAATTTATAACCTTTGATTGATATGTTTAAGAATGAAGAAAAGAAAGCGGTTACTGAGATGGTAAATTCAAGTAACGTTATTGCCAAGGAGACTAAGATCACCGGCGAAATTGTAGCCCAGGGCAACATTAGGATTGAAGGGACTGTAGAAGGAACTTTGAAATCCGAGAAGAAGGTGGTGATCGGTGAATCCGCCCGTATTATTGGCAACATTTCCGCTGTGGAAGTGGAGATTTCAGGATACATTGAAGGGGAGATCAAGTGCAGTGAAGCCCTCTACCTGAAAAGATCCGCTGTAATCAAAGGTGATATGGTGACCAAAAAGCTGGTTGTCGAAAATGGCGCCGTGTTCAATGGTAAATGCCATATGACCGAGGTGATATCCGTGGACAGCGAGGCCAAACAAACCGTCAATAATAATCATGAACAATCCAAAGAAAAACTCCTCGTCAAATAATGTCCCTACCTATGTCAAATACATAGGTTTGGCGTTTCAGATGTTTGGAGTGATTGGGCTGGGGGTCTACGTGGGACTCAAAGTGCAAGAGAGAAGCCAGATGAAGTTTCCCATCTGGCTTCTTCTGTTTGTGTTCCTTTCCATAGGAGTGGCTTTCTATCAGCTATTTCTCTTGATAAAAGCAGATGAAAGGGAGGAATCTCGGAATAAAAAGCCGTAACTTTGCAATCCGAAAAAAGTACGCAGAATAAAATGAAGATTTTCTCCTCCATGTATACCAAATTGATTGGCCTTACATTGGGAATTGCCGCCCTTGTTGCCATCATTTCCATGTTGGGATTTGAACAGTTGCTTCATGCAAAGGTTTGGAACATTCTTTTGTTTTTCTTCTTTCTCACCTTAGTTATGGTGTTTTTAACCCAATTGATATTAAAAAATGGAGAAGAAAATTTTGCTCAAGTTGTACTGGGGGCTACTATTTTCAGATTTTTCTTCAGTTTGGGGTATATCCTGATCTTTCTGTTTTTAGGATTGGACAATATTATTCTGTTTGTAACTAATTTCTTTGCGGTTTATTTGTTGTATTTATTATTTGATATATACGGGTTAATAACTAATTTGCGCCCGCATTCAAAGTAGGTTTCTAAAAATTGATTTGATGATCCGTAAGTTTCTGTTTCTAAGTGTTTTATTATCAGCCTTCTTGCTGAGCGCACCGGCAGCTTTTGCAGCCTCTGGTTCGGATGAAGATAAGACTGGTTTTATCATGCATCACATCAAGGACTCCCACGAGTGGCATTTTGCTACCGTAGGCCATACCCATGTGACGCTTCCTCTTCCTGTAATCGTTTATTCTCAAGATAGAGGTGTAGAGGTGTTTTCCTCAAGTGACTTTATCGATCCGGAAACCCATACTTTCGGAAAAGAGCATGAAGGCTACATCATCGATGACCATGACAAGCTGAGACCTGTGGATGAGTCAAGAGCAATCACTGACTTATCTATTACGAAGAATGTCGCCATGATGTTTATCGTAATCCTGGTGATTTTAGCTTTAATGATATCAACGGCAAATAACTACAAGAAAAGGCCAAATAGCGCTCCGAAAGGTGTTGCTTCTTTTATTGAGCCGGTTGTGTTGTTTGTCAGGGACGAGATCGCCCTACCTAACATCGGGCCGAGGTATAAGAAATTCATGCCTTACCTGCTTACCCTGTTCTTCTTTATCTGGATAGGTAACTTGTTGGGCTTGATCCCTGGTGCTGCCAACTTAACTGGTAACATCGCGGTAACGGCTACGTTGGCAGCCATCACCTTTATTGTGGTTAATCTTAACGGTAATAAAGATTATTGGAAACACGTGTTTGCCACTCCTGGAGTTCCAATTCCATTGTTGCTAGTAATCGTGCCTGTAGAGATTATGGGTCTGTTTACTAAGCCTTTTGCCTTGATGGTCCGTTTATTTGTGGCCATCACTGCGGGTCACATTGTGATCTTGGCCTTTATCGCCTTGATCTTTATCTTTGAATCTTATGCCATTGGCGTAGTGAGTACCATCATGGTGATTTTCATCAACTTGATCGAAATCTTGGTAGCCTCTATCCAGGCCTATGTATTTACCTTGTTTACATCGATGTACATCGGCGCAGCAGTAGCTGAGCACCATCATGAAGCAACCGAGCATTAAAATTTCTTTGTTCAATTTATATAACTAATAACACGTATGTTAACTTCATTATTATTGTCTGCAGGTCTAGCTCTTATGGGAGCAGGTATTGGTGCTGGTGTTGTTGCGATAGGCGCAGCTCTTGGTATCGGTAGAATTGGTGGTCAAGCTATGGAAGCTATTGCCCGTCAGCCTGAAGCAGCTGGTAAAATCCAGACGGCTATGTTGATCATTGCAGCTCTTGTGGAAGTTGTATCCCTGTTTGCAGTAGTAGTTTGTCTACTTATTGCTCTTAACGCAGGTGGTCTTACTTTCAACTAAGAACAAAAGAATGGGAGTCGGCTTTAGGCCGGCTCCTTATTTAAATTTGAACAAATACGAATAAGAAATATAACATTTAATAAAGATGGATCTTATACTACCTGAATCGGGCTTAATTATCTGGCAAGCAATAGGTTTTATCATATTGTTTGTTCTTTTGGCCAAATTTGCCTGGAAACCAATCCTGGGCGCATTGGAAGAAAGAGAGCAGGCTATTGAATCAGCCATTCTTGCTGCAGAAAATGCCAGAAATGAAATGGCTAACTTGAAGGCTCAGAATGAATCTTTGCTTCAGGAAGCCAGATTGGAAAGAGATCAACTTCTTCAGAAAGCATCTGAAACTTCGGCCAGAATGATCGAGGAAGCCAAGCTGGAGGCCGAGAAAGCCGGTGCGGAGATGATCGCCAACGCAAAGGCGGTAATTGAAACCGAGAAAAAGGCGGCTCTTGCTGAGGTGAAAAACCAAGTGGCTATTCTTTCTCTTGAAGTAACCGAGAAATTGTTGAGAAGAGAATTGAAGGATGAGTCTTCCCAGAAAGCTCTTGTGGAAGAATTTGTTAGCGATCTTAAATTAAACTAAACCCTAATCCATGTCAGTATTTAGAGTTTCCTCCCGATACGCCAAATCCCTGATTGACCTTTCGATCGAGAAAGGGGTATTGGAAGGAGTGCGTGAGGACATGAACCGGCTATTGGCTATTGGCACCTCAAACAAAGAGTTTGTCAGTGCTATCAAAAGCCCGGTGATCAAAGGTGATAAGAAGCTTAAAGTATTGAAAGCCCTTTTTCCTAATGGAAACGAGCTTACGCTTGCTTTCTTTGACATCCTGTCCAAAAAAGGCAGAGAGTCTCTCTTGTTGGACATTGCCAAAGCGTTTGTAAATCTTTACAATGAGCACAGGGGAATCCAAGTGGCTGAAGTGACCACTACCTTTGCCATGGATGACAAGCAGAGAGAGGAGTTCAAGAAGATTGTCAAGCAAATCTCCAACAAGCAGGAAGTAGAGCTTATCGAGAAAGTAAACAAGGATATCATTGGTGGATTTGTGCTGAAAGTAGGTGACAGACAACTTGATGAGTCTTTGAATTCCAAATTGAACGCTCTTCGTCTTCAGTTTTCCCAAAACCTGTACGAAAAGCATATTTAACAAATTAGCAATAACTATCTAATCATATTTAAGAATGGCAGACGTAAGACCTGATGAAGTTTCGGCAATATTGAGAGAACAGCTCTCAGGTGCTAGAACTGAAGCTGAACTGGAAGAAGTAGGAACCGTCCTACAAGTTGGTGACGGTGTAGCTCGTATCTATGGACTTTCAAAGGCTCAAGCCGGTGAGTTGCTTGAGTTTGAAAATGGCTTGAAGGCCATGGTTCTTAACCTTGAAGAGGACAACGTGGGTGCGGTACTTTTCGGTGACTCCAAAGAAGTAATGGAGGGTGACACCGTAAAGAGAACAAGAACAATTGCTTCCATCAAAGTAGGTGAAGGCATGCTAGGCCGAGTGGTGGATACCTTGGGTAACCCAATCGACGGTAAAGGCCCTCTTGCTGGTGAACTTTATGACATGCCACTTGAGCGTAAAGCCCCCGGGGTAATCTATCGACAGCCGGTAGCAGAACCTCTTCAGACAGGTGTGAAGTCAATCGATGCCATGATTCCAATCGGGAGAGGTCAGCGTGAGTTGATCATTGGTGACCGTCAGACAGGTAAAACTGCCGTGGCGATTGATACCATTCTTAACCAAAAAGAATTTTATGACAGAGGCGAGCCTGTTTTCTGTATCTATGTAGCCATAGGTCAGAAGGCTTCCACAGTAGCCGGTATCGTGGCTGCTTTGGAAAAAGGCGGTGCCCTTCCTTATACAGTAGTGGTGTCAGCTTCTGCAGCTGATCCGGCTCCGATGCAGTTCTTTGCTCCATTTACCGGTGCTTCTATCGGTGAATTCTTCAGAGATACAGGACGTCCTGCATTGGTGGTTTATGATGATCTTTCTAAGCAAGCTGTTGCTTACCGTGAGGTTTCTCTTCTTCTAAGAAGACCTCCGGGACGTGAAGCTTACCCAGGTGATGTATTCTACCTTCACTCAAGATTGTTGGAAAGAGCTGCCAAAATCAACTCTTCCGATACCATCGCCCAGCAGATGAACGATTTGCCTGATTCTATCAAGCATTTGGTGAAAGGTGGCGGGTCTTTGACTGCCCTTCCAATCATCGAAACCCAAGCTGGTGACGTTTCTGCCTATATCCCGACTAACGTAATTTCGATTACTGACGGTCAGATCTTCTTGGAAACTAACCTTTTCAACTCCGGTATCCGTCCTGCGATTAACGTAGGTATCTCGGTATCCAGAGTAGGGGGTGCTGCCCAGATCAAAGCTATGAAGAAAGTAGCCGGTACTTTGAAACTTGACCAAGCCCAGTTCCGTGAATTGGAAGCTTTTGCCAAGTTCGGTTCTGATCTTGATGCTACTACCAAGAGAACTATCGAAAGAGGTAGAAGAAACCAAGAGATCTTGAAGCAGCCTCAATACTCTCCAGTAGCTGTAGAGCTTCAGGTGGCTATCATCTATGCTTCTACTAAAGGTTTGATGGACAAAGTTCCGGTTGAGAAAGCAAGAGCTTTCGAGAAGGAGTTTTATACTTTGATCACCAATACTTATCCAGAGGCTCTTGACCACATCAAGAAGGGTAATATCGACGGCGCTGGAGAAATCCTTAAGAAAGCTGCCGCTGAACTTACTCCAAAGTACTCTAATTAATTATTGAAAACATTCCTCCTGGCTTTGAGCCGGGAGGTTTTTGATATACTTGTCTAGTAAATATGGCTAATTTAAAGGAAGTAAAAGAAAGGATCACCTCGGTTGTATCTACCCAGCAGATAACCAAAGCCATGAAAATGGTGTCGGCTGCCAAACTGAGAAGGGCACAGGACAAGATTGTCCAGATGCGTCCTTATTCCCAAAAACTTACTGCCATTCTCAATAATGTTTCCGCTGCCAGCGAATCTCAAGCGGATATTGTTTACGCCCAAAAGCGGGAGATCAAGAATGTTTTGATCGTGCCTGTGACTTCTGATAAAGGTCTTTGTGGTGCATTCAATACCAACATCATCAAAGCTTCCATGGCTACTATCAACACCCAGTTTGCGGGTGAGAATGTAACAGTAATGCCAATCGGGAAAAAGGCTTTTGATGCCTATAAGAAAAGAGATTTCAACATGATTACCGATTTTTCGGACCTTTTCTTGGACCTTACTTTTGATAAAGTAAGAGCTGCAGCGGAAAGAGCAATGGAAGGATATGCTTCTGGAGAATTCGATCAAGTAATCGTGGTTTACAATGAATTTAAAAACGTAGCTACCCAGATTGTAAGAGCTGAGCAGTTTCTGCCAATGGAAAATACTGCCACTGAAGGTGAGCAGGTTGCCGCAGCTAACAATGAGGTGGATTACATCTTGGAGCCAAGCAGAGAGTACATCATTGAGGAACTCGTGCCAACTTCCTTGAAGATTCAGTTTTACAAAGCTGTTTTGGAAAGCAATGCCTCTGAACACGGCGCTAGGATGACTGCCATGGACAAAGCTACTGAAAACGCCGGAGAGTTGCTTAAAGACCTTAGGTTGCTATACAACAGAAGCCGTCAGGCAGCTATTACCAATGAAATTCTTGAAATTGTTGCCGGTGCTGAAGCACTTGGCGGTAATTAAGAATCGATATATTGAAAACACAGAGCCCTTAGCTGAAAAGTTAAGGGCTTTGTTTTTTTTACAGTGATCTGTTTAATGCTAATCCCGTGAATATATGGGTATGCATTTTGAAATGCATAATTCCTATCTTTGAATTGTGGGTCTAAATAGTGAAAATCCAAAATTGCTGCGCCTCTTCCAATATCTTTCTCTCGATGTAGTCTTGGGAGCATGTGCAGGGATGTATTTTTTTGCCGATGTGGCAGGTGTAGCGCTAGGGATGATTTACTATTTGCTATTAGCCCTGGCCGTATGGAGTATATATACGCTGGACCACCTGATGGATGCCCAAAGTATGGAGTCCTTGCCATCTTCTCCCCGGCACAGATTTCATCGGGAAAACTTTCATAGTCTTCGAATTGCCTTAATAGTGGTAGCAATTGCAGGTCTCGCTATTGCTTGGCAGATTTTCCGAATCTCAAGTTTTTCACTTGCGGGTCTGGGACTTGGGGGGCTGATTTTGTTTAATATGTTCCTGATGAAATTCAGCCTCCAAAAGTTTGCAGTATTCAAGGAATTTAATATTTCCATTTTTTACATAATGGGAATAATGCTCGTACCAATTCTCTTCTACAGGGAGGATCCGCTTCACAAGGCTTTTTGGTTATTTGGATTGGCGTATTTATTTGTAGCCCTGCTCAATTTGTGGATTCTTTCTTGGGTTGAATTGGAAAGCGATAAACGAGACGGTTTTGCCTCCATAGCGACAGTCTTGGGTAGAAAAAAGCTGACTTTCTTAATTGCCGTTTGGATGGGAGTAGGATTGGTTTTTATTTTATCCCTATACTGGCTATTGCTTTCATTTTATTATATCCATATCAGCATACTGCTAATCATGTTTTTGATCCAGGCTCTGCAGTTCTTTCAATATTTTGATAAAGGAAAGGTAGCACGGCAGGTGATGGAAGCTTCCTTCATGCTACCTTTCCTTTTAATTGTCTTTTAAAAAAGCTGTTGTATAAGAATTAAACGAATGCGCTGTGGCCTGTAATGGCTCTACCTACTATCAGGGAGTTGATTTCCTTAGTGCCTTCGTAGGAATAGATGGCCTCAGCATCTGCCACAAACCTGGCAATGTCGTACTCCAATAAAATCCCATTTCCTCCAAATAATTCCCTTGCCTGGTCCACAATGTCCCGCATCCGGAGTGTGCAGAACACCTTTGCCAAGGATGCATGTTCATCCAGCAACTCATCATTGTCCTGCATGATGGATAGACGCGTCACCATCGTCTGCATGGCGGTAAGATCTCCCAGCATGGTCACCAGCAGGTCCTGTACCAATTGAAAGCTTGCGATTGGCCTTCCAAACTGGAACCTATCATTGGTGTATTTCAAGGCTGCTTCATATGCGCCCCTTGCGCAGCCCACAGCCTGCCAAGCCACCCCGGCACGGGTCATTTTTAATACTACAGATGTGTCTTTGAAGGAATTGGCTTCCTGCAGCCTGTCACTTTCCGGAACTCGACAATCCTTTAAGGTGATCAAGGCGTTCTGAACTGTCCGCAAGGCCATTTTATTTTCCATCTTTTCAGGATGGATGCCTGGGTTGTCTTTTCTTACGATAAAACCTTTAACCTTTTGATCATCTAAGTCTCTCGCCCAAATGATGGTGATATCCGAAAAGGTCGCATTTCCAATCCATTTCTTTTGGCCGTTAATCACCCATTCGTCCCCTTCCCGCTTGCAGGTGGTGGTAAGTCCTCCCGCTACGGCAGAGCCCACTTCCGGCTCGGTCAACCCAAATGCACCAATCACTTCCATTTTCTGCATTTTGGGCAGCCACTCCTGCTTTTGCTCTTCCGATCCGCAATAATAAATGGAGCCCATGGCCAAGCCGGTCTGTACCCCAAAAAATGTTGAAATAGAAGTGTCAACCCTGGCCATTTCCATAGCCAGAAACCCTTCCAAAAGGGCCGAATGGCCCGGACAGCCATAGCCTTTATAGGTAAGGCCTGCTATGTTGAGCTCTGCCATCTTTGGAATGATATGCATGGGGAATTCGGCCTTGTTCCAGTATTCATTGGCAATTGGCCGGATTTCCTTTTCCATAAACTCCCGGACTTTCAGCTGTATCTCCCTTTCCTTCTCAGGAAGGGTTTTCCCCAGTTCATAAAAGTCCCCGTTGATCGGAGGGATTGCCTTTTTCTTGCCTCCCGATTTCATCATTTTCATCATCTTGGCCAGGTCCTCATCACTCATGGACGATACGACCCCCATCATCTCATTGAGGTCAACTTTTTGGGATAGCTTGTTCAGTTTTTCTATATCCAGGTTTTTTAAGATTGATTTGATGCCTGAAATGGATTGAAAGAAGTTTTTCATTTGTTATTCGAAAAGAGTTTAAACACGGTACACCTGACCATTGAAAAAATGTATGGCCTTCTGGTAATAAGATGAAATGGGAAGGATTTGTTTTGAGAGGGTTCGTAAGTAGGATAAAGCATTCTATAGATCTAGCCCTTACCTTAGCCCTTCGCCATTGTCAGGAGACCTTAAGCCTTTATCAGTAAAATTAAAAACTACATTTGATTGTATTTTTTACATATAAATCTGATAGTAATCCGAAGCTGATCTGGAATTGATCCCTGATTAATCCAAATCTTAACCTGCCATCATGGGTGGTGAGATACTTGGACAGGTTCGGCAGGGCTAGGATATTAGAAACGTCTGCTTCAGTGAGCTATATCCGCTGCCTTCTGGATAATCTTGGTGAACACCTCGTCAAAATAGGAACCGGCGTGGGGGCCATACCAGTTCATATCCCGGGCTTCGTGGTGTCGGAGATCATAATACTCGTCGGGGATGATGTAGCCCGTATACCCGCCATTAAAAGTGCTGACGATGAGTTGAAGTCCGTGATTATTGGCCAGGGATTCCCATTTTTCCATAAACATGCCCGATACCTCCCCTGAAGTAGAAAGGAGGAGGATATTGCCTATTTTGGAAATGTTGATATTTGCGTTTGTTTCCCCAAATAATGAATTAAAGACCCATGGCCGCAGCCTGATATTATCGGAAACGCGGTAGTGGGCCGGTGGAAGATTCATGGAAAGGTCTGCTACCCACATGTCTCCCCCTTTTATCGACTCAAAAGAAGGCTCTGATCTCACTCTCAGCATACTGTCCAGGTCGGCTGCATATAGTTTCACTTTTTCCACCTCCCTTGCTTGCAGATTTGGGCTGTGACTGCCCACCGCTCCCGAACTGAAAAGGGCCATTTCGTAACGATCCTCTTCCAAGGCCTCCATGAGGTAAAATGGATAATCGCCCGAAAGACCCATAAAACCGCTGTGTATACCGGTGGCGTGTGCGGTGTAGGTTAGTAAGGTGGCCTTCTGACCAGAAGTTTTCTCTATGACCAACTGTCTAAGATAGGGGTCTGTTATACCCTTTTCAACCAAGCGATTGTTTACGCCTTCTGGCAGGGGGGTTTTTTTGAAGCCTATATTTAGGGTATCCATAGCCTCCATCGCTATATTTATAGCCTTAAGGCTGGAGTTGACCATGTGGTCCACCACTTCCTCGTCATATCCACCAAAAGCCAACTTGCCCATAATCCCTGGTATATATCCTCCCATCCCACTATGGGTATGGGTTGCGGAAAATACCACTTGGTCAATGGGCAAGTTCTTTTCATCAATGGCAGATTTAACCGCTTTAGCAAGATGGGGATGAACAATCAACAGCTCGTAATTCAAAAAAGCTATAGTCAGATGATTGTTGCTGATTAAAATAGACTTTACGTAGGAACTGTCCTGGACAAATTCATAGGGGCCGCGAGGTTTGTACCCCACGAGGTCAACGGCTTGGGGAGGAGTCATGTTGGCTTTGCCCCAGCCGCCTAACAAAAAATCATTGGAAAAAACCTCAGGTTCTAACTCCGAGATTTTCTCCATCATTTGAGCATAATAATCCTTTTCCCTGTAATCTGTGCGATCTACTGGAGCTAGCAAAAAGATTACAAGCAAAAGTAAAAGGCCTGAAATCCAGGCCAGTATTTTAAGTATGCTTTTCAAATGAAATTAATTATGAAGTATATTCATATTCGCCATGTGGACCAGAGATGGTTACCTTCTTGCCTTCTCCAGCCATTACGCGACCGATAACTTGGGCTTCCACCCCGTGAAATTCAGCAATGTCAATCACCTCTTCAGCATATTTTTCATCCAGATATACCTCCATCCGGTGGCCCATGTTGAAAACTTTATACATCTCTTTCCAATCAGTTTGGCTTTCTGCCTGAATGATGTTGAAAAGAGGCGGGGTTGGGAACAAATTGTCTTTGATGACATGCAGGTTGTCTATGAAATGGAGGACTTTTGTCTGAGCTCCACCGCTGCAATGAACCAAGCCGTTGATTTTTGGTCTGAGGTACTTGAGCACCTCGGCCATGATTGGCGCATAGGTTCGGGTAGGGGATAGTACCAGCTTCCCAATGTCGACAGGGGAGCCAGGGGCTGGGTCTGTCAAATTATATTTGCCTGAATAAACTAGTTCATCCGGAACAGCTGGGTCGAAGCTTTCAGGGTATTTGCTTTTCAAGACTTTGTTAAAAACATCATGTCTGGCTGAGGTCAGGCCGTTGCTGCCCATTCCGCCGTTGTATTCATTTTCATATTTTGCCTGTCCGAAAGATGAAATACCTACAATCACATCATTGGCTTTGATTCTGTCGTTGGATATTACATCCTCCCGACGCATTCTGGCTGTCACGGTGCTGTCTACAATGATGGTTCGCACCAAATCACCCACATCCGCAGTCTCGCCGCCGGTAAGTACAGCGTGCACTCCGTTGTCGCGAAGCATTTGCAACACTTCTTCGGTTCCCTCAATGATTGCAGAGATGATTTCTCCGGGGATCAGGTTCTTGTTACGGCCAATGGTCGAGGATACAAGGATATTATTGGTGGCGCCTACGCAAAGCAGGTCATCAATATTCATGATGATAGCATCTTGGGCAATGCCTTTCCATACGCTCATATCGCCAGTCTCCTTCCAATATAGGTAGGCTAGGGAGGACTTGGTGCCTGCTCCGTCGGCATGCATGATATTGCAATACTCAGGGTCGTTGCCAAGCGTGTCCTCTACTATTTTACAGAAAGCGTGGGGAAACAGCCCTTTGTCAAGTTTGGAAATTGCTTTGTGGACATCTTCTTTGGAAGCGGAGACGCCTCGCTGCATATACCTTTCGTTCATGATAGGGGGGTGTATTTGGGTAGGAAACAAAGTTAATAATTTAATATTTCGAATCGAAAGTAATCTTGAGGAAAGCTTGCAGGAAATCTGTCTTTGATAAGTACAAAGCATTACGGTGGTGTAAAATGCCATTTAAACAGTATAAAATGTTATTGATGTGCAAATGGTTGATTATCAATTTTGTGCAGGTGCTTAAAGGCTTAAAAATTTAAAATAAAAAATCGCGTCTTACCATTTAAATTTTAAATTAAGGTAATAAATTTGCACTCCTCCGTTTTATTTAAGCACTTAGAGTGCTAACTTTAAAACGTTCAACTAACATCAAATAAAAGCACAAACCAAGAATGGGATTATTTGACTTTTTCTCAAGTGATATAGCAATAGATTTAGGTACAGCCAATACCTTGATTATATATAAAGATAAAATTGTGGTGGATGAGCCATCCATCATCGCCATCGACAAAACCACCAATAGGGTGCTTGCCGTAGGACGCGAAGCGATGAACATGCACGAAAAAACGCATGAAAACATCAAGACGATCAGGCCATTGAAAGACGGTGTGATTGCTGATTTCTATGCTGCCGAGCAGATGATTCGCGGGATGATCAAAATGATCCCAGGTCACAAAAAAAGCATGTTCCCACAATCCCACCGTATGGTAATCTGTATACCTTCAGGGATTACGGAAGTGGAAAAACGTGCCGTACGTGACTCCGCGGAGCATGCGGGTGCCAAGGAGGTGTATATGGTATATGAGCCGATCGCTGCTGCTATCGGTATAGGTATTGATATCGAAAAGCCAATGGGTTCCATGATTGTAGACATCGGGGGTGGTACCACTGAGATTGCCCTTATTGCGCTTTCGGGGATTGTGGCTGATCAGTCCATACGAGTAGCTGGGGATACCTTTACCAAGGATATCCTGGATTATATGAGAAGACAGCACAATCTATTGATCGGGGAGCGTTCTGCTGAAAAAGTCAAAATAGCCATTGGATCAGCATTAACTGAGCTTGACGATGCTCCTGAGGATTATGAAATCCGAGGAAGAGATTTGATGACAGGTATTCCAAAAGTTATCAAAGTTTCATATTCAGAAATTGCTTTTGCTTTGGATAAGTCTGTTTCTAAGATTGAAGAAGCAGTATTGAAGGCGCTTGAAATCGCCCCACCAGAGCTTTCAGCTGACATTTATGACAACGGTATTCACCTTACAGGTGGTGGTGCCTTGCTCAAAGGTTTAGATAAGAGGCTTCATCAAAAAACCAAACTTCCTATCCACATAGCCGAGGATCCGTTGAGAGCGGTAGTGAGAGGAACAGGTACAGCCCTGAAAAACATAAATAATTTCAGAACCGTCCTGATGACCTGATGTTTGAATGCAACGCATCTTATTATTTCTATATAGCTTACGCGTCTTTCTTATCTTTATCGGTTTAGAGGTTTTAGCCATCTGGCTGATCTTTTCTTACAATTCCCCCCAGGGGGCGGTTTTTTTCAATTCCTCCAACTATTTTGCAGGCTCCGTTTTGCAGGCAAGAGATGGTGTCACAGGGTATTTTACCCTCGGGGCGGCCAATGAGGCGTTGGCTGAAAAAAACGCCGAGCTTCTCAGCAGACTTTCTGTAACCATGCAGCCTGCTGACAGCGCCTATCTTGAAATAGATAGCGTTTTGGCCAGTCAGTATGAATTCCGCTCCGCAAAGGTGATCAATAATTCCATCCGTTTAAATCAAAACCACATCACCCTAAACAAAGGCCGCAAACACGGGGTGCGGGAAGGTATGGGGGTGTTTAACGAGCAAGGGGTAGTTGGCCGGGTAAAAGGGGTTACCGAGAACTTTTCTTCGGTAATTTCACTTTTGCACACTGAACTGCTTATTTCTTCCAAGGTCAAATCCTCATCCGTATTTGGGTCTACCAAATGGGACGGCAAGAATACCCGAAAGGCCAAATTGCTTTATGTGCCTCGCCATGTTATGCTGTCTGAAGGCGATACGGTGGTGACCAGCGGTTACAATGCTGTATTTCCCGAAGGGATCATGATTGGAATCGTGGATGAAGTCACTAAGGGTGCAGAAACGAATTACTTGGATATCACCATAGATCTTTCCACTGAGTTTAGCAGGCTGACCTATGTCTACCTGGTTGAAAATCCATTGGAGGAAGAATTAGATTCCCTATACCAAATGTCAGGCGTACAAAATGAATAGCAGAAGTTTCATATTAGCTATACTTGGTTTTTTTGCATATATGGCCGTGCAGGCTTTTGTGCTGAAAAACGTGGTGCTATTTGGTAGCGCTTTTGCCTTTTTGTATGTAATCTACATATTGATATTCCCATTGGAAATCAAGACCATTCCTTTGATGCTGGTCAGTTTCCTGTTGGGTTTTTCGATCGATATATTTTATGACAGCTTGGGTATGCACACGGCCAGTTTGGTGCTGGTGGCATTCCTGAGAAAATCCTGGCTCAACGTCCACACCCCTACTGGAGGGTTTGACGACAATACGGATCCCACTGTTTTAAACATGGGTTTTGGCTGGTTTTTGACTTATGCCCTGCCATTGATATTAGTTCATCATTTGGCCTTTTTCTATATTGACAATTTGGGAACTGATTTATATATTCCAGTAATTATGAAGGCTGTGTCGAGTGCGGCGTTCACTTTTATATTGGGGGTAATAGTCCAGATGTTGTTTTATAAGAAAAAGAGGGGAATATAATGAACAATCCAAGGCCGGCTATATTAGTAGCTGTCATTGTTTTGATAGCGGGGGTGCTTCTTACGAAACTGTTTTTGATCCAGGTAGCGGATGATAGTTTCCTCAAAAGGGCCGAAAGAAACGCTATCCAACGTGTAGTGGACCACCCCTACCGTGGGCTGGTCTATGACCGTAATGATAAGTTGTTGGTGTACAATAACCCGGTTTTTGATCTGATGATCATTCCCAAGGAATTTACTGTGAAGGATACAGCGAAATTCTGTCAGCTTTTTAAAATCGAGAAAGAGGAACTTATCGACAAATATCAGGCAGCCCGCAAATATTCTTGGGTGAAGCCTTCCCCTTTGATGAAGGCTATTTCAAATGCTGAATTTGCTCGGATTCAAGATTTTTTGATTGATTATCCAGGGCTCTTCGTGATGACCCGCTCAGTGAGGGCTTATCCCCAAGCCAGTGCTGCCAATGCCTTGGGCTATATCGGGGAGATCAGCGGCAACCAACTGAAAGCGGATTCTACCAGATATTACCGCCAAGGTGACTATGTGGGCCTGGCTGGATTGGAAAGATATTATGAGGATGACCTAAGGGGCAAAAAAGGCGTCAAGTATAAAATGGTCAATGTCCGGGGTATTGACAAAGGCTCCTTCAAAGGAGGGGAGTATGATACCCTTTCACTTGCCGGTAAAAATATCCAATCCACCATAGATCTGGAGCTTCAGCTATATGGTGAAAAACTGATGGCAGGGAAAAGAGGTTCCGTGGTGGCTATAGAGCCTAAAACAGGCGAGATACTTTCCATGATTTCCGCACCTAGCTATGATCCAAACATCCTTGCGGGATCTAGATTTGGAAAAAATTACGGCGTGCTGACTATGGACGAGACCAAGCCTCTCTTCAACCGCCCCATTATGGCCATGTATCCTCCAGGGTCCATTTTCAAAGTGGTTCAATCGCTTATAGGGTTACAAGAAGGGGTTTTGCAAACCAATACCGTATTTAGCTGCAATCAAGCTTTGGTAAAATGCCACCCGCATCCCAACCCAACTAATTTATTTGGCGCTATCAAGTATAGCTGTAACCCCTATTATCACCAGGCATACCGTAAGATGATCAATAGGGAGGTTTCTAGCAACACGTTCAAAGATACCCAGATCGGACTCGACCAGTGGAGAGAGTCAGTGATGAAGTTTGGATTGGGACAGACCTTGGGGATAGATATGAATAATGAAAAAGGTGGTTCAATCCCATCAAGCGCACTTTACAACCGTATTTATGGTGAAGGTAGATGGAAGTATTCTACCATTTACTCCCTATCCATTGGGCAAGGTGAAATGTTGGTGACTCCACTACAGATGGCCAACTTGGCTGCTATTTTTGCCAACAAGGGCTGGTACTATCCGCCTCACTTGGTGAAAACCATCGATGGGGAGCGGGCCAATATTCCAGAGAAGTTTAGGACAAAAGTGGAGGTAGGAATAGATGCCCACCATTTTGATATGGTGCATGATGCGATGAATGAAGCCTTGATGGGGACAGCCAACCGGGCCATCATTAAGGATATTGCCATTGCCGGTAAAACCGGGACAGCTCAGAACCCGGCTGGAGCCGATCACTCGGTATTCGTAGCATTTGCCCCTAAAGAAGATCCGCAGATCGCTATAGCGGTATATGTGGAAAACAGCGGATTTGGCGGACGTGCGGCTGCCAGTACGGCAAGTTTGATGATTGAAAAATACCTCAGAGGCCACATCACCAGGCCGGCGTTGGAGGATTATGTGTTAGCAGGTAAATTTCTTTATTAATTGAGGCAGGACGATTTATATATCAACAAAATTGACTGGATCACCATTCTGATCTACATAGCCCTGGTCACCATGGGCTGGTTCAATATCTATGCTGCTGTGTATGACGAGCAGGCAGCCAAGAGTATTTTCGATTTTTCTATCAACTCAGGTAAGCAGCTAGTATGGATTGGAACGGCCATATTACTTATTACAGTGATTATGGTGGCCGACTACCGGCTTTTTGACAACCTCAGTATGATCCTGTTTGGGTTTTTCCTGTTTATCCTTCTTTTGACGCCCTTTTTCGGTAAAGAAATCAACGGCCAGCGGGCATGGTTTGAAATCGGGGTGTTTCGATTGCAACCAGCGGAATTTGCCAAATTTGCTACGGCTTTGGCCTTGGCAAAATTCATGGAGTCCCCCACTTTTGACCTTTCCAAAACCAAATTCCAGATGCGGGCATTGGGTATCATTGCCCTGCCGGTGGCTTTGATCATGCTGCAGCCTGATACCGGCACAGCGATGGTTTACAGTGCATTTGGTATCATGCTCTTTAGGGAAGGAATGCCTCAGAGGTATTATGTGTTTGCCCTCAGTTTTGTGGCCATCTCCTTGCTTTCCTTGGGGATTGAAGAAAACCTTTACTTGGCAGCCGGAGTAGGGGTAGTAATTGCAGCTTTGATTCTTATTGGGAAAAAAACCTGGCAAAGGATCACGGCACTTACAACAATCGGCTTGATCGTGATAGCCTACTCATACAGTTTGGATTATGTCGTTTCCAAACTTCCAGATCACCAGCAAAACAGGATCATGGTACTGTTTAATCCCGACCTTGACCCGCTTGGGGTAGGGTGGAATGTGACCCAATCCAAGATCGCCATTGGATCAGGAGGCTTTATGGGGAAAGGGTATCTAGAAGGTACACAGACTAAATTTGATTTTGTGCCGGAGCAACATACCGACTTTATTTTCTGTACTCTTGGGGAAGAGTTTGGCTGGGTTGGGTCGGCTGTGATGATTGGATTGTTTGTAGCCTTACTGATCCGATTGGTGTTTCTGGCAGAGAGGCAAAAGACCCGGTTCTCCAGGATATACGGCTACTGCGTGATGTCCATTCTGCTTTTTCACTTCACGATCAATATAGCCATGACCATTGGCTTATTTCCTGTAGTGGGGATCCCGTTGCCCTTCTTTAGTTATGGTGGATCTTCATTGTGGTCCTTTACCATCCTGTTGTTTATATTTATAAAGCTGGATTCCCACAGGATTCAATTATTGGGAAGACATTAACAAAAAAAGAGTACATGCCATGTGTACTCTTTTTTTGTTCATTTTTTCGCTAATTGCCTAACTTTTACTTGCTCTCAAATTTCCGGAAAACTAATTGCAGAAATTCGTTGACTTCCTCGGAGTGCTTGTTCCAATTCAGTTCATGCACATATCGCTTGTTGAGCAACTCCACCGCTTCCATAAAACTGTCACAATTGTCAATGGATTTCAAAGCATGCTTCATCAGGTCATGGTTGCCTTGAAACAGCTCCCGGGTAAACATGAATTTTTGGTTCAAGGCCAATCCATCTGTGAGGGTGTCAATGCTGCCCTTCATGTAGCTGTAGGTTTCAGATTCAAATTTGGCCCAGGTTAAGGCCGGATCAATTTCCTTTTCGCTCTCCCCAGAAACAGGCTTTTTAGGCTGCTGAGGTTCTGGGTTTGTGGACTGTTCTTCATTTATTTCAGGCTCTTTGACAGCCACTGGCTTTGCCTCTACCGTCAGTTGTTCCTTTTGTAGAGGTTCAGGCTTTGGTTCAGGTTTTGGTTCAGGTTTTTCCGGTGTTGGGTTGTGGGATTTGTCCTCAAAAAGCTGGATGAGTTCCAAATGCTGGATCTGGTTAAGCGGTTTGAGCAAAATCTCCGGGTTGTCCAGGTCACGGTGGATAGCCTGGTACTTGTTGCGCAAGGCCATTTTCAGGTCTGGCACGGTGAGTCCCATGGATGCCTTGTCCATCAAGTGGGTCAAGAGTTCATTGTGCCATTTGATGTACTTTTTGGAATCCTTATAATATTGTTCGTTATCCTGCCCTTTGTCTATAAGGATGTTGAAAAACATAAAAGGGTCAATGGCCAAGATGATGGCGTCTTCCACGGCCTCTTTGAGTAGGGGCTCGAAGTACCTTCTCTCCACTTTGATGGATCGGGACAAGACGTTCATAAATTCCTTCAAGGCATTGTCAACAGCAATATCACGGTAATCGAAATATGGACTGTTTTTCAGCTCCTCCATTTCTTCTTGCCAGGCATTGAATAAAGACCGAATGGTCAACAGATTGACCTGCTGGCTTGGGGTAAGCTGGATGATTTCTTGTCCGGTCATATACTTCCTTGAGCGGAAATATTCGTCGCAAACGGATTCAGAAACCTTCTGGGCATAGGATTCTAAATAATTGAAATTAATTTTATCAGTCATTGTTATATGGTTTCACAGTAAGTAGACATGGATCATGCCTAAAATCATTATCGAAAACATGAATTTCAGGGAAATTGATGTTCCCAAACCGGACTATAAAGTTATTGAAATTATTCATGAAAATTACATTGACTGGATGCATGCCTGTGGGAAAAAAGGGCGGTGCACCAGTTGCAAGATGATAGTGTCAGACGGTATGGAGAATCTGACACCTATGAACGATAAAGAACAATTTTTTGCAGAAAAAGGCAGGTTAAAAGTGAATGAAAGATTATCTTGCCAAGCTAAAATTATGGGTGGGACCTTGGCGATCCGAGTTGCCGAAGAAAATAAGTTTCCCCATATTGAGTACAGTGAATAAGTTTGGTCACGCATGTTTATAGAACCTTCCATAGGGAAAAACACATTAAAGGAAAAAGCTGGTCATATCGAGGTGATCTGTGGTTCCATGTTTTCCGGTAAAACAGAAGAACTCATCCGTCGCCTTAATAGGGCGCTCATCGCAAAGCAAAAGGTTGAGATTTTCAAGCCTGCTGTCGATAAGCGTTATCACGACATGGACGTTGTCTCCCATAATGAAAACGCAATTCGCTCCACTCCAGTACAGTTTGCAGATGATATTATGCTCTTGGCCGGAAACTGCGAGGTAGTAGGCATCGATGAGGTTCAGTTTTTCGACACCCAGATTGTGAACGTGGCCATTTCTCTGGCCAATTCTGGCAAGAGGGTTATCATGGCTGGTCTAGACATGGATTTTGCCGGCAGCCCGTTTGAGCCGATGCCCCAGCTTTTGGCCATAGCCGAGTATGTGACCAAGGTTCACGCCATTTGCATGAAATGCGGAGGACTAGCCTCTTATAGCTTTAGACTGTCCGATAGTAAACAGAAAGTGATGCTCGGGGAAAAGGAAAGTTATGAGGCCAGGTGCAGAAAATGCTTTTACGAAGATAAAAAATAGACTTCCGCTGTATGCTTCGCAAAACCTCCGGTATAGTCATCAGCTACTTGAAGTATAGGGAAACCTCCATTATTGTCAAGATTTTTACACGTGAACTTGGGCTGAAAAGCTATATAGTCAACTCCGTGCGCAGCTCAAAAGCCAAAACCAAAATGGGCTTTTTTCAACCCCTTACCATTTTGGAACTGGTAGTTTACGATAAAGAGAAGGCCAACCTCAACCGCATTTCAGAGGTAAAACTCAAATTGCCCTACCATTTTATTCCATTCGATTTCCAAAGGTCAGGCGTGGCAATGTTTGTGGGCGAGGTGTTGGGTAAGGTGATCTATGAGGATTATCAAAACGAAGCCTTATTTGATTTTTTGACGCATGCGCTGAGCCATTTGGATCAAGAGTCCACCAGGCTTCATTTGTATCCCCAATCTTTTTTGCTCGAAACGGCCAAGTTTCTGGGGTTTGGCTCAGACGATCCACACGAGCTGTTTTCCCAATTGTATGGTCTTGATCAGCAGGATGATTTTATAAGGGAGGAAAAAGGGTATCTGGGAGAATTGATGGATGATCCATTTTCCAATGATCTCAAGGTTCCAAGCATCTTCAGGAAGAAAATGCTGGATGACCTATTGTCCTTTTATAAATTGCATGTGGAGGGTTTTGCGGAATTGAAATCCATCAAAGTGCTTCGTAGCCTTAATTAACCTTGATCCGTTTTTGGGAAGAAGTGAATACGCCCTCCAGTTCAGAGCCGTCAGCTTTGATCAGGCTAACCTCCAGCTTGTATTCCCCCGCAGGCAGCTGGTCCACACGGATAGGCTCGATTTCATCGGTGGTAAATTCGTAGCCGTTAAGCTTTATCCTCACCATATAGCCATCATTTTTCAACTCCCCATCCAAAACCATAAAATCGACGATTACCTCGTCACCTGTTCCGTATTCCTGCTCATTGAGGGGGAGGTTTAGGATAAGAAATGGCTCATCGTTTTCGGGAAAGGGCTGGCTATCCATTACCCTGAAGTCCCTGTCTACATAATTTCCAAATTCCTTCAGCGCCAAACCTTCCTCATCCACCAAATAGGCTACGGCGCGATAAGTGCCCTGATTGAGTTCTTTTTGGAAAATGGGCATGTTATAGCCAATAGGATCGTTCCCGTTCAGCACCATTTTCAACTGAAAGCCCATTCCCTTTTCCCCGAACGGATAGTTTTTGACATTAAATTCGAAGGGGACCTTGTTGGAGCTAAAGTTCTGGTTGCCAAGGGGGCTGTACATTTCCAGAATGGCATCTGGGTAATCGGAGTGCTCTGTATAAGTGTAAAAATGTACCGAATGTTCATCCGTGTCTCCCTCGGCAGGAGCTGTGACTAGGTTTTCCGACTTTCTTTCTCTTTTGCCATCGCAGCCTACAAAAGTGGCAACCATAACAAAAGCTAACATTCCAATAGCATTTCTCAGCATAGCAAAGCGGGTTCTGTTTGGTTAAAGATATTTAATTTTAGGCGAAAATAAATTAACTTGCGGTACAAAATAACAAATTACATGAGCGAAATTCTGTATAATGAAATTCCATCTTTGGATTTAGCGGATTTTACTTCCGGAGATGCTGAGAAGAAAGCGGCGTTTGTACAGGCCTTGGGCCAGGCTTACAACAACATAGGTTTTGCAGCCATCAAAAATCACGGCCTATCGCAAGAGCTTCAAGACAAGCTGTATGCTACGATTAAAAAGTTTTTTGCATTGGAAGACAGTGTGAAATCCCAATATGAGAGACCTGAAATCGGTTATCAAAGAGGCTATACGGGTAAAGGAAAAGAGCACGCCAAAGGTAGAAATACAGGTGATCTCAAGGAGTTTTACCACGTTGGACAGGATCTTAACGATATTCCTGATTCAGATGCGATCAAATCCGAATATCCTGAAAATGTTTTCCCTTCTGAAATTGCCGAATTTGAAGAGGTGACTTTGGAGGTTTACAAAACCATCGAAGCCGCTGGTAAAAACATGCTAAGAGCTATCGCGCTTTATCTGGAATTGCCGGAGGATTATTTTGAGAACAAGGTAAGGTTTGGGAACTCCATCCTTCGACCTATCCACTATTTCCCAATCGAGAACCCTGATGATGTGCCTGCTGATGCCGTAAGAGCTGCAGAGCATGGTGATATCAACCTCATCACGCTTTTGATGGGTGCCAGTGCCGATGGGTTGCAGGTGTTGCGAAAAGATAACCAGTGGATCCCGATCACCGCCCTGCCTGATCAGTTGGTAGTGAATGTTGGAGATATGTTGGAAAGATTGACCAATAAGAAACTGAAGTCAACGATCCACAGAGTGGTCAACCCTCCAAAGGAGAAAATGAACAGCAGCCGATATTCGGTGCCATTCTTCATGCACCCAAGATCCGAAATGGACCTTACTTGCTTGGATAGTTGTGTGGATGATCAACACCCTAAGGAATTTGAAGATGCTACTGCTGGAGAATTCCTTGACGAGCGCCTCAGAGAGCTTGGATTGAAGAAGTAAGATAAGTGGCTGTCAAGAGAGTTCGTTATTATTTATATCTGCGAGATGTATTGGTTCTCTCAGTGACAGCCTTTGGAGGCCCACAGGCATTTCTCGCCATGGTATTGGATATCATGGTGAGAAAGCGGGGCTACCTTTCCGAAAATGACCTCATGGAGCTGAATGCGCTGTGTCAGGTCTTGCCTGGACCAACCTCTACCCAGACCATTTCGGCAATAGGCTACCGCATTGGCGGACCTAATTTAGCCTATCTTTCTCTTTTTGTGTGGATTTTGCCAGCCACCCTTCTGATGATCCTGGCGGCTGTGCTGATTGATTTTTTGCAGGAAAATACTGCTGGGTCGCTGGACTTTGCCAAATTCATCCAGCCAATGGCTATCGGGTTTATCATTTTTGCAGCCCAAAAGACCATTCGGATTATGATTCAGACCAAGGAAGCCATGGTGCTGATGATGCTTTCTGCTTTTGTCGCTTTCTTTTATAATTCTCCCTTTGTGTTTCCCTTGATGTTGGCCATAGGTGGCTTGAGTACTTCCCTGAAGTATAACAAGCAGCCCAAAGTCAACGACAAGGCTATATTAAATGTGAAGTGGGCAAATTTTATCCTCTGGGCAGGGGTGTTGATCGGAGCGGCTGTGTTGGGGCATTTTACAAGGTTGCTGCCCATTAGGCTATTCGAAAACTTTTATCGAAACGGTAGCTTGATATTTGGGGGAGGGCAGGTGCTGGTTCCCTATCTATATACCGAGTTTGTGGAGTTCAAAAACTACCTGACTTCTGAAGAGTTTTTGACCGGCTACGCAATTTCTCAAGGACTGCCCGGGCCAACTTTCAGCATTAGTACTTACATAGGCGCGTTGTCTATGCGGGAATTTGGGCTGAGCGGAAAAATCTTGGGTGGTTTTATCGCTGCGGCAGGAATTTTCCTTCCAGGGACATTTTTGATATTCTTTGTGATCAGGTTCTGGGATGGTCTGAAAAAATACAGACCAGTAAGGGCGGCTCTTGAAGGTATCAACGCGGTAAGTTGCGGAATGCTGCTGGCTGCTGCATATCTGCTTTTCGAACCTTTGGACGCCAATACCTTCAATATTTTAGCCATTGTGGCCACCTATGCCCTGCTGCAGTTTACCAAGCTTTCCTCACCGCTGATCATCGCCCTGGGAATCGTAGCGGGAATCAGTTACAATTGGATTATTGCGCTGATTTAATTTTCTGCATCAAGTCAAATAAGCTTACCGCCCACACATCATTTCCCAAGGGAAACTCATCATGTCCCGCAAAGACAATAAAACGACGAACCGCTTTTATGTCTTCACATGAGATCAAAAAACCTTTAGATGCCTTTGGGCTGAGGGTTCTTTTGATTTCAATTGCCCAGACTTCATCTTTGACAATCAAGATCAAGTCGATTTCGGCACCAGCCGAAGTGCGGTAGTAATAGTAATCACTACCTTTTGGCAAAACTGAAAGGATGTTTTCAATAATAAACCCTTCCCAGCTCGATCCCAATACTGGATGGCTCAGGAGGCTTTCCATGTTGGGTATATTCAGTAGTGCATGGGTCAATCCTGAATCCCGGATGTAGACCTTTGGACTTTTTACCAGCCTTTTACCTACATTGTTGTGCCATGGACGTATCTGCCTGATGAGCAATAGATCTTCCAGCATCTCCACATAGCTTTTTATGGTAGGCGAACTCAAGTCCATACTTGCTCCGATTTTACTAAAATTCACCTGCTGGCCTTGCTGGTGGGCAAGGATGGTCCAGAGGTTCCGCAAGCGGGTGGCAGGAATCATGGTCACAATTTGGGGGATGTCCCTTTCCAAGTAAGTGGTGATGAAATTTCGCCTCCACCGCATGCTGTTGTATTCAGACTTGGCCAGAAAACTGTCAGGGAAACCTCCTCTCAGCCATAGTTGGTTCAAGGGGTTTTCTGACATGTTTTTTATTTCCAGAAGGTTAAATCCAAATAGTTCTTCATAGGCGATTCTGCCAGCCAGCGATTCGGAGGATTGCTTAATCAGCTCCAGTGAAGCAGATCCCAGAATCAAGAATTGCCCTGTACGAAACCCTTTTTTTCTTCTCCGGTCTATAACTCCTCTCAATACCTGAAAGAGTTCTGGCATTCGTTGGATTTCATCCAAAATGATAAGCCGGCCTTCGTGAAAGTCAAAATAGGCTTCCGGATCGGCAAGCCGCACTTTATCTGCGGGGCTTTCCAAATCGAGATATATGGCGTCTTGGTCCATACTTTCCGCTACTTCCTGCGCTAGTGTGGTCTTTCCGACCTGCCTGGGACCCAGTATGGCAACTGCTGGGAAATCCTGCAAGAGGTCTTTGAGTTCATATGTTATATACCGTTTAATCACCTTGCAAATTTAAATAATGATTTTAAATTTACAAGGTTAAAGGCTAAATTTAATCTTGTAGAATTAAAGTGTAATTTTAAATTTGCAAGGTTAAATATTAAAAATAACCTTGTAAATTTAAAGTGTGGTTTTAAATTTACAAGGTAAAAAGTTGTTAATTAGGCTGTTTTAGGGGTTTTTGGGATTTTTCTGATTTTCGAATATAAATTGGGCTTGATTCACTAAATATCACCAGTAAATACTTCTTTAACTTTATAGGTTTTTTTGTCCTGTGATTCAAAATATGTCCTCACGATGATTTCCGCAATGATGCCGGTGGTAATCAGCTGAATCCCGGCTAAAAGGAAGATGAAGCCCAATAATAGGATAGGCCTTCCCCAGATATCCGCACCCAATATTTTATCAATTAGTAAATACAGGTTAATTATTACTCCAATCAAAAGACTGAGTAGTCCTAAAGTTCCGAATATATGGATTGGACGCTGTAGGTATTTTTGGAAAAAAAGCATGAGGATAAGGTCAGCAATAACCTTGAAAGTCCTGCTCAATCCATATTTTGAATCGCCATGGATGCGTGGGTGGTGTTTAACAGAAACTTCAGTCATCGTAGCACCTTCTTGCTTGGCCAAAACAGGGATGAACCTGTGGAGCTCCCCGTATAATTCCATGTTCTGGGCAATTTGGGCTTTGTAAACCCTTAAGCTACAGCCATAGTCCTTTAGGTATACTTTGGTGGTGTTCCGGATGACATAATTGGCAATCTTGCTGGGCAGTTTTCGAAGTACAAAGCCGTCTTTCCGGTCTGCCCGTCTCCCTGCTACCACATCCCAGTTTTCGTCAATAGCCTTATTGAGCATCATCGGGATGTCAGAGGGGTCGTTTTGCAGGTCCCCGTCCATGGTGGCAATGTATTGTCCCGTGGCGTGGTCAATACCCGCGGCCAAGGCAGTGGTTTGGCCGTAATTTTTATTGAAAATGATCAGCTTTGTCCTTCTGTTGGCTATTTTTTTTACTTCTCTGATGGTTTGGTCGGAAGAGCCGTCGTCAACCAGGATAAGTTCGTAATCGAGCTCTCCCATTGCTGAATAAACAGCATCCAGCAAGGGTTTGATGTTTTCTTCTTCGTTGAAAACGGTGACTACGACTGAGAGTTTGGGAATGTGCATAGGGTGGAATTTTGCCAAATTTACGCTTTTTATACCGTGGCAGCAAGCTGGATTTAATGGTTGGCTAGTAGCGGCCCGCTGGAGCGTACCTCAATCAGGTAATTTGGTGTAAGCGCTTTCTCCCGGGTGGAAGGGTTTAGAAACCGGCTTTTCAATCGGGAAACATGGAAAGCGCCTTTTTCCGCAAGGTTGTCTACCTGAAGATTGGTCTGGGATTGGAGGAAGTTTAATCCGTCGTTATTTACATACAAAAATATGGGGCCACTGGCTACCTTGTCCAATATGTCCTCGTACGTTACCCTTTTGTGTAGGTGCTTGCTCTGGAAATCGAAAGAATAACTGTGCATCTCAAAGAAATAGGTTTGTTCTTTATCCAGCCTCATTCGCTCTGCTTCTTTGGCCAAAGCAGTTCCTCCTTGGTATTTTAAAAGTTGGGGATAGAAATTGACCTGCATCATCATGTTGACCACCACACTGACAGAAAGGGAGAGCATGACCATGGAGGCCCATTTTTTTTCTAATTTTTTCCAGTAAGCCAGATAAACGGCTGCGATGGACAATGGGAGGATGATGGCCCAGCTTGGGAAGGCGAAAACATTCACCGTTATCGCCAGCAAGGTGATCAAGATTAGAACTACATATTGGACATTTCTTATGGCAGGTGAGATCTCAAATTTAACCAAGGCCGCTGCAGTCACAATTGCCATGAATGGGAAAAGTGTGTTGAGGTAGTGCGGAAGTTTGAAACCGGCTAAAGAATAAATTCCCAGCAGAAATATCAGCGTTCCCATTGTCATCCAATCCAATCCGGTTTTGGAGATAAGCTTTTGTTTTAGCCCTTTGGCAATGCCGAAATAGAAAAGGAAGGACCAGGGCAAAAATGCCCAAAGGATGGTGTGTAGAAAAAACAGGTAGTCCTTGCTGCCGTCACCACCCCAAGTTTCCCCGTCAAATCGCTCAAAATTCTGGTCCCAAAGGATGAATTTTATTCCTGAAATATTTTCCCTGCCTCTAATGACCAAATCAGGGTTTAGGTCGAATTGGATGTAATACGCATATAGTACTGGGCTGGAAAATATGAAAAATAGCGGTATGGCCAGATAGGCTTTATAGTCAAGAAAAAACTTCCAGTCCTTTTTTTCCACTAGGTAGAAAAGGAATGCGAAAACCGGCACTGCGGGGCCAATCATGCCTTTGGTCATGAAGCCAAGGCTAAGCCCAAGGGCTGTTCCGGCAAGATAGGGCCAGGATCTAAACTGATAATATCCCCAAGCTTGCCAAGCCGCAAAGATCATGGATGCTGTAAGCATGGCATCCATTCTCACATCGCTGTTTGCCAGGATAAAGGCAAAGCTGGTGGCTAAAATTGCAGTGGCGAGCCATCCCGTTTTTTTGTCGTAAAGTCCGCTTCCCAGCCTAAAAGTGGAATATAGGCCGAGTGAGGTAAAAAGGAAAGAGGGAAATTTGTAGGCAAACGCATTAATCCCAAACAGGTTGAAGGAGGCAGCGCTGGTCCAGAATAGCAAGTGGGGCTTGTCCAAATAGGGCTTGCCTTTGTCGATAAGGCTGATGTAGTCACCAGTTAGCACCATGTGTAGGGCTATGTTGGCATGATGGGCGGAATCTGAATCCATCAATGGGACGAAGAGAGCAAAAATATAAGTCAGGAATAAGCCGGCAAACAGTAGTAGTAAGAAAAGTTGTGTGGAGGTGTGATTTGAAGGCTCAGTTAGGTTAGTGTTCATCCCCGGAAATTTTTTATGCAAATTTATGGATTATTTCCACATGGGGGTAGGGGTAAATAAAAAGCCCTCTTGAACAAGAGGGCCTAGGGGAGGGTTTATTGTTTTGCCAGCAAGGATTTCTCCTTGTGCTTTTTAAGCTGCCTTCTTAACTGCTCGACTGCTTCGTCCGCGGCAGCTTCAAAAGAACCGTTTTGGGTTTTGGAAAACAGTTGTTTTCCGGGTACATTCATTTTGATCTCCACGACCTTGTTTTCACTTCTGTCATTTTTATCTAACCTCATGAAAACTTCTCCGTCAATGATACGATCATAGTAGGTGTCCAGCTTGTCCGCTTTTTTCTGAATAAAATTGATGAGCTTCTGATCAGCGTCAAAGTGGATTGAATGCATCTGTAATTTCATAATCGTTACGGTTTATAGTTAAACTTTTATTAAGCTTTAGGATGTGCTTGATCAAACACGGCCTTCAGTTTTTCCATGGAATTGTGGGTATATACTTGGGTGGCGGCCAAATTGGCGTGTCCAAGTAGATCTTTTACGGCGTTGAGGTCTGCTCCTTTATTGAGAAGATGGGTCGCAAAAGTGTGCCTCAGGATGTGAGGGCTTCGTTTGGAAGTTTGGGCAAAAAGATCTAGATAATGCTTCACTATACGGTAAATTTTCATCGGATATGCCGGCTCTCTTGTAATTGTAACGATAAAATAATCACAATGGTCTAGATTATGAAATGTTTTTTCAAATGATTTTTTGTATGAAATAATATTTTGTTTAAGGACTTTTGTGATTGGAATTATACGTTCTTTTTGCCTTTTCCCCAATACTCTAACGAGATCGGAATTAAGGTCTACATCCTTCCATTTTAGGTTCAAAAGTTCGGATAAACGCACCCCGGTGAGGTAGAGAAATTCCATGACCATCTTGTCGCGCTGTCCTTCAAAATCCTCCTGATATTGGATTTCTGAAAGCACTTCTTCGACGTTCTGTTCAGATATGAATTCGGGCAATCTCTTTGGGGTTTTTAGCGCCTGGATTTTATAGGTGGGGTCTTTTTGGATTTGGCCCTCCTTCAACAAAAATTTATAAAACGAGCGGAGCGTGGCAATCTTCCTGTTAATGCTTCTGGGGGAAAGGCCGCTTTCGACCAGATCGACTACCCATGCCCTGATTTCAGCATGCTGGGCGTCCTCAAGAGGGGTTTCAAAGGCGGTTTGGCAAAACTCCTCAAACTGTTCCAGATCTTTCTGGTAAGCGGTGAGGGTGTGTTGGCTTGCCCTTTTGGTGTGTTGTAGGTAGGCTATAAACGACAAAAGCATATTAGTGAATATTTACACTAATATGCTTTATTTATCTTGAGAAAGAAAATGATTAACCCATTTCCTCAGTTTGCATTCTTTGCTTATAAGCAGCTTTGATGACTTCAGTTCTTCTTTTGATAGAAGGTTTCTCAAAATACTGTCTTGCTCTCAGTTCTCTGATTGCTCCAGTTCTGTCAAACTTCTTCTTGAATCTTTTCAAAGCTTTTTCGATAGATTCGTTTTCTTTAACGTTTACTACGATCATAATTTTACACCTCCTTTCGAAGTGCAAATGTAGCCAATTATTCTGTCAATCCAAAAATAAGTCCTGATTGTGGAATATTATTTCAAGATTTGACGTCCGATTACCAATTTTTGTATCTCAGAAGTACCTTCACCAATCGTACAAAGCTTGGCATCTCTATAGAATTTCTCCACCGGATAATCTTTGGTAAAGCCGTATCCACCAAAAATCTGCACAGCCTCATTTGCTACTGATACAGAAACCTCAGAGGCATAAAGTTTAGCCATCGCGCTTTCTTTGGTTACGTTTTGTCCTTTGTTTTTCAAGTCCGCAGCCTGGTAGATAAGCAGTTTTGATGCTTCTACCTGGGTGGCCATATCGGCAAGTTTGAAGCTGATGCCTTGGAAGCTGCTGATAGGCTTGTTAAACTGTTGTCTTTCCTTGCTATACTGGATGGCTGCTTCAAGAGCGCCCTCGGCAATTCCCAGGGATAGGGCAGCGATGGAAATTCTTCCTCCATCCAAAATTTTCATCGACTGGATAAAGCCATCACCTACTTCTCCTAACACTTGGCTTTTATGGACTCTGCAATCTTCAAAAATCAGCTCAGCCGTTTCTGAGGATCGCATGCCTAACTTATCTTCTTTTCTGCCGCCTCTGAATCCAGGGGTGTCACGATCAATAATGAAAGCCGTCATGCCATGGGAATCACCGACTTCTCCAGTTCGGGCAATGACCACTGCCACATCTCCGGATACACCGTGGGTAATGAAGTTTTTGGCGCCATTCAATACATAATAATCACCATCTTCTACAGCGGTGGTTCTCATGTTTCCAGCATCCGAACCGGTGTTGGGTTCTGTCAAGCCCCAAGCACCTAGAAATTCGCAACTGGCCAGTTTGGGGATGTACTTTTTCTTTTGTTCCTCATTGCCAAACATCATGATATGTCCGGTACAAAGGGAGTTGTGGGCAGCCATAGAAAGGCCTATTCCCGGGTCAAGCTTGGTCAGTTCCACAATGGCAGTTACATATTCGAAATAACCGAATCCTGATCCTCCATATTCATTGGGAACCAGCACGCCCATAAGGCCAAGTTCTCCAAGTTTTTTAAATAGCTCCAATGGGAATTTTTGCTCGTCATCCCATTCTTTTCTAAAAGGGGTAATTTCCTTTGCTCCAAAATCCCGGATCATTTCCGCGATCATTTTTTGGTTCTCATTGAGTTCGAAACTCATCATAATTTTATAAGTTTATTTGGGTTTGCAGTTCAAAATTCCAAATTAGAGAATCTTTTTTTGAATTCTTGCATGGAATTTGACTTAATTTTGAAAATGGTTTTTTTAAAGGGAACCAGACTTTTATATTTGTTGGCGTAAATTTTGTTTATAGGATCTCGAATTTGTTGATTTTATTCGGATATCACTTCGAAGGATGCAAATCACCCTTAAATGAATTTTTAAGAGAATCTTCCAAGTTTTTTACTCATGAGGATTCGCCGCGGTGACCAGCCGCTTTGTTTTAAAATAATCAGAACAGGTAAAAATTGTTTTTCACTAAATCATTTTACAAAAATTAATTATGAAAATTACAGTAGTAGGTACCGGATATGTAGGTTTGGTAACGGGTACATGTTTTGCCGATGTAGGTGTGGAAGTGGTCTGTGTAGATGTAGACCAGAAGAAGATAGATAATTTGAAAAAAGGTATTATGCCTATCTATGAGCCAGGTTTGGAAGAGATGGTAGTGCGTAATTATAAAAGCGGAAGGTTGCAGTTTTCCACCGATTTAGGTGAAGCGATAAAAGGAAGTGAAGTGGCGTTCATCGCGGTAGGCACCCCTCCGGGTGAAGACGGCTCTGCTGACTTGCAGTATGTTTTGGCCGTAGCCGAAGGTATCGGTAAAAGCATGGATGATTTCATGGTAGTGGCTACCAAGAGTACCGTACCGGTAGGTACAGGTAAAAAAGTGCATGCGGCCATTCAGAAAGCCTTGGAAGGAAGAGGCAGTGACTTGGGTTTTGCAGTTGCTTCCAACCCTGAGTTTTTGAAAGAAGGAGCCGCAGTGGAAGATTTCTTGAAGCCGGACAGAATCGTGATTGGTGTGGAGGATGAAAAAGCCGAAGCTATCATGAAGCGCCTTTATAAGCCTTTCCAGCTTAGCGGTGACAGAATCATTTATATGGACATCCCATCTGCGGAAATGACCAAATATACGGCTAACGCCATGTTGGCAACCAAGATTTCTTTTATGAACGATATCGCCAACCTTTGCGAGCTAGTGGGCGCAGATGCCAACATGGTGCGAAAGGGGATCGGTTCCGATCCTCGTATCGGCAACAAGTTCATTTACCCAGGTGTAGGTTATGGTGGATCTTGCTTCCCCAAGGACGTGAAGGCTATCATACGAACTGCTAGAGAGTACAATTACGAGTTGAAGGTATTGCAGTCTGTGGAGGATGTAAATGAGAAACAGAAATATGTGCTTTCCAACAAAGTGAAAAAGCACTTTGGAGAAGATCTTTCTGGAAAGACTTTTGCCATGTGGGGACTAAGCTTCAAGCCAAATACAGATGATATGAGAGAGGCTCCTGCATGCGTGATTATCGATGAATTATTGGCTGCTGGCGCGCAAGTGAAGGCTTATGATCCTATTGCCATGAAAGAGGCAAAAGAGCATTATATAGGTGATAAGATTACTTATTGCAATGATGCTTATGAAGCCCTAGTTGATGCAGATGCATTATTGCTTGTAACGGAATGGTCTGAATTTAGAATGCCAAGCTGGAATGTGTTGACCAAGCTGCTGAATGACAAGGTGATTTTTGATGGTAGAAACATCTACGATCCTAAGTACTTGAAAGAGCTTGGGTTCACCCATTATGGAATCGGTATCTAATTAATACATTATAATATAGAGTGAAAAGCATAATCAGGTGAGTTTATTCCTTGATTATGCTTTTTTTATTACAAATAAAATTGGATTTTTAGCTATGAAGAAAAAAATATTGATCACGGGAGGAGCCGGATATATCGGTTCCCATACCGCTGTAGCACTTTTTGAGGCAGGTTTTGAGCCAGTTGTAATCGATGACTTTTCCAATTCTGACAAATCCGCAGTTAGGGGCATCGAGAAAATTGTGGGGCAAGAAGTAAAGCTTTACGAAGGTGACTGCAATGATGTGAAACTGATGGAAGAAATTTTTTCCACAGAAGGAATCGCAGGAGTTATCCATTTTGCAGCCTATAAGGCAGTAGGAGAGAGCACTGAGCATCCCTTAAAGTATTACAAAAACAACGTAGGTTCCCTGCTGGTGCTTTTGGAGACCATGCGGAAATTTGAGGTGAGCGACATTGTTTTCTCTTCATCCTGTACCGTCTATGGTCAGCCAGATGAAAACCCTGTAAAGGAATCAACCCCCCGTAAGGAGGCCGAAAGCCCCTATGGGAACACCAAAAAGGTATGCGAGGATATCCTCAACGATTATGTGAAAAGCAAGGCTCCGGTGAGAGTGATAGCTTTAAGGTATTTCAACCCGGTAGGTGCACACCCAAGTTCGGCCATTGGAGAGTTGCCGCTAGGGGTTCCCAATAACTTGGTGCCATTCGTAACCCAAACGGGAGCTGGGCTCAGGGAGCAATTAACTGTTTTTGGGGATGATTACGATACCTCTGACGGTACGTGTATTCGGGACTATATCCACGTGGTGGATTTGGCCGAAGCACACGTAAAATCCATTCAGCACCTTGCTAATAAACCTGCGACTTATTTTGACCTATTTAACTTAGGTACAGGTGAAGGCAATACCGTTTTGGAAGTGGTAAAGACATTCGAAAAGGTAAGCGGGGAATCCTTAAAATACAAGATAGGCCCTAGAAGGTCTGGGGACATCGAAAAAGTGTGGGCCAATACGGATAAGGCAGAGCAGGTCCTGGGATGGAGATCCAGACTGAATCTTGAGGATGCCCTCAGGGATTCCTGGAATTGGCAATTGAGTTTGAAGGAAAAAGAAAAGATGAGCTAACACTCATCTTTTCTTTTTTGCTATTCCTGATAAATGGTAAAGAGAACAGTTTCGCCCACAGCTTTTAAAGTTCTTCTGTCGATCAAGTCCATGCTGTCCTGATGGGTATGGTGGTATTTACCAAAACCGTAATCAGGTGAATATTCCACGATGTCAATCATCGGGATTTTCGCCACTTGGTTGACAAACACGTGGTCATCGATGATTTCATGAGAATCCCTCATGGGGAAGAAATCGCCATGACCCAAGCGATGGGCATTTCTCCATACTTTTTGTACGATATTGCGGGCGTATTGCATGGAATAACCCTCTCGATAAAACCTTGCTCCTTTGGCGCCAACCATATCGAGAAGGATTCCATAATAGGCTGAATATCCGGCTTCATGTGGATTTCTGGACCAATGCTGGGAGCCCAAGGCCCACCAAATCTGGGAGTGGTTTCGGTCGCTTGGCTTGGTCTGTTCGGGCTCCCCGTAATCCTCCCCGTCAAAAAGTATAAAGTCCACGCCAACTTCCGGGTCCATCCCGGATGTGGCTATAACCCTGGCTATTTCCAAGATCACGCCAACACCGCTTCCTCCATCATTCGCCCCATCAATTGGCTGCTCAATGTTTTCGGTATCCTTGTCGGCTAGGTGCCGGGTGTCCCAATGGGCGGCCAAGAGAATTCTTTTGCTAGCCTGTGGATTGTGGGCTGCAAAGATATTGGTCAGCTTCAGGTTGGTTCCGTCATAAGCTTTTGCTTCAAAATCCTGCTCGGTAACCTGCATTCCGTACTCATTGAATTTTTCAACAAGCCATCTTTTGGTCTCCTGATGCGCCTCGGTATTGGGCACCCTAGGCCCAAAATCAACTTGCCGTTGGATAAAGCTATAGGCAGAATCTGCATTAAATTCAGGTACTTCTCTTAGTTCCTCTTCTACAACCCTCTCTTCGGCCTGGTCACGGCCACAAGCTATGAGAGATATGAAAAGTATTGCGAAAATCCAGTTACTCTTCATATGCCCAGTCGATTTTATCTTTCATGTCTTTTACTATGATGCCATTGGTTTTCAAGGTGGCTCTGATCTGATCTACCAAATCATAGTCACGGTTTTTCTTGGCGTCGCCATATACATTTAACAATGCATCCAAGAGGCTATATTGAATGTCTGCTTTTTCCTCTACAAGACCTAGAATATCTTCCACAAACACTATATAGCGGTCGAGCATCTTTTCAAAAACCTCCTTTCCCAAGGCGGCAGGTTTAAGCTGGCCAGTGAAGCAGCTGTTGATCTTCTTGGTCAGGTTGAAAAGGTAGCCGATAGCCTGTGCGGTGTTGAGGTCATCGTTCATCGCTCTATAGGCATTTTGAATGTTTTGCTCCACCTGTTTGGCCTGGTTTTCATCGATATCCACGCCTTCTTCCTGCTCAAATTTTAGGTTTTTGGCAATTCGAAGGGCGTTGATGATTTTCTTGTAGCCTTTTTGGGCTGCTTTCAGAGCGTCGTTGGAAAAATCCAGCGTAGATCTATAATGGGCAGTCAATATGAAATACCTGATCGTCATGGGACTGTAGGCCTGCTCCAATAGTTCGTGTTCCCCATTAAATAGCTGCTGCAGGGTGATAAAATTGCCCAAGGATTTGCCCATCTTCTGGCCATTGATGGTGATCATGTTGTTGTGCATCCAGTATTTGGCCGGGTCGGTGTGGTTGCAGGCGTTGCCCTGTGCGATTTCACATTCGTGGTGTGGAAACATAAGGTCCATGCCGCCACCGTGGATGTCAAAATGCTTGCCCAGGTACTTTGCACTCATAGCTGTACACTCCAAGTGCCAGCCAGGAAAACCCTGTCCCCACGGAGAATCCCATTTCATCAAATGCTCCGGAGAAGCTTTTTTCCAAAGGGCAAAATCTATTGGGTTGCGCTTTTCCTGCTGTCCATCAAGTTCGCGGCTTCCAGATACCAATTCTTCCAGTATCCTTCCGGAAAGCTTTCCATATTTCTCCCGCTCGTGGTATTTAAGCACATCAAAATACACGCTGCCGTTGACCTCATAGGCCAAACCTTCGGCAAGGATGTCTTTCACCAGCTGGATCTGCTCAGGAATATGCCCGGTTGCTCGAGGCTCAATATTCGGTTTTTTGGTATTTAGCAAATCCATATCCCTATGATAAGTGTCCGTATAATGCTGGGCCACCTCCATAGGCTCGAGCTGTTCGAGTTTAGCCTTTTTGGCTATCTTGTCCTCCCCGTCATCGGCATCGGCTTCCAGGTGTCCCACGTCGGTGATGTTGCGGACATACCTGACCTTATTGCCCAAATGGGTGAGGTAGCGGTATAAAGTGTCAAAAGTGATAGCCGGCCGGGCATGGCCCAGATGGGCGTCGCCATATACGGTAGGACCGCAAACATACATCCCCACAAAGGGAGGGTTTAGCGGTTCGAAAAGTTCCTTTTTCCGACTGAGGGTGTTGTATATTTTTAAATCTTTTGAATACATGTTACAAATTTATCAAATCAAGAGAGAAAATTAAGAAAACTGTGAAATGAACACTTCCGTTGTGAAGGGGTTCGATTACTTAAATGTCCAAATAAAAACACCGAATTTAGGGTAAAAAGGTTTAAAACGGACCTAGGGAATAATTTTCTGTAGGGATTATTTCTTTTTTATAGGAAAAAAAATTATTACATTTGTACCCTACTTAGCCGAATTTAGAGAGGGGACAAGCAGTCCCCTCTTTCATTATGCTAGAATTTGAACATGAGTTTGAAGCAGAATATAGAAGAAATTGTAGAGAAGCATCTGCCTGATGCCAGCCATTTTGTGGTTGATGTGACCGTGAAGGAAGCTTCGGGGAAGCAGAAGGTAATCATCCTGATCGATGCCGATGAGGGGCTTAACATAGATGCCTGTGCCAAGGTGAGCCGTGCCGTAGGGGAGGAGCTTGAGGCCAAGGATATTCTTGAGGAGGCGTATGTGCTGGAGGTTTCTTCTCCTGGTTTGGATTTTCCATTGACTAGCAGGAGGCAGTACCAAAAAAACATCGGCCGCAATATAAAGGTGACACTAGAAAATGGAGGCGAGCAGGAAGGCGAGCTGACATCAGTGGAGCCGCTACATGTGGTTTTGAAGACAAAGAAAAAAGAAAAAGGGAAAAAAGCTGTAGAGGAAGAAGTTCAGTTGGCTTTTGACCAAATAAAGAAATCAATTGTATTAGTCTCTTTTAAATAAACACAATGGATGCTAAAGTTTTAATTGAATCGTTTGCAGAATTTGCAAGGTCTAAGAATGTGGATCGCCCTACCATGATCCGCATACTGGAGGATGTATTTAGAGCAATGATTCGTAAGAAATACGAAACTGACGAAAACTTTGATGTGACCATCAATGCCGACAAAGGCGACCTTGAGATTTGGAGGATTAGGGAGATTGTAGACGATAACTCAGAGGATATCTGGGATAATGACAAGATCAGCCTGACTGAGGCAAGAAAACTTGAGCCCGATTTTGAAATCGGGGAAGAGACATACGAAAAGGTGGAGCTTGAGGACTTTGGACGTAGAGCCGTTCAGATGGCCCGCCAGACGTTGATCCAGCGGATCAAGGACCTGGAGAAGGATCTTCTTTTTCAGCAATATGAGGAATTGGTAGGTGAGATCATCACAGCAGAGGTGTACCAGGTGCTTGGCCGTGAGGCTTTGTTGATGGACAGTGAAGGTAATGAGCTTGTTTTGCCTAAAGGCGAGCAGATTCCAAAAGACAGATATAGAAAAGGCGATGCTGTGAAAGCCATTGTCCACAAAGTGGAAATGATTAACGGCAATCCTAAAATTATTCTTTCCAGAACCTCTCCGATTTTCTTAGAGAGATTATTCGAAAATGAGGTGCCGGAAGTATATGATGGGTTGATTACCATCAAAAAGATCGTGCGTGAACCGGGTGAAAGGGCAAAAGTTGCCGTGGAATCTTATGATGACCGTATTGATCCGGTAGGTGCTTGCGTCGGGATGAAAGGAAGCAGGATCCACGCTGTGGTGAGAGAACTTCAGAATGAAAACATCGACGTAATCAATTATACCGACAACTTGGAGCTGTATGTTTCCCGTGCGTTAAGCCCGGCAAAGGTTAGTTCTATACAAGTTAACGAAGAGGGAAAGAGACTTTCCGTGTTTTTAAAGCCTGATCAGGTATCTTTGGCAATTGGTAAGGGAGGATTCAACATCAGACTTGCCAGCCGCTTGGTAGGATATGAGATCGACGTGTTCCGGGAGCTTTCCGAATATGAGGAAGAGGAGGATGTGGATTTGACAGAATTCACCGATGAGATCGAAGATTGGGTAATTGAAGAGTTGAAGAAGACCGGTTTGGACACCGCCAAAAGTGTATTGGCAGTGACGAAAGAAGAGCTCCTACGCAGGACGGAGCTTGAGGAAGAAACCATCGATGAGGTCTTCAGAATATTGAAACAAGAATTTGAACAGTAAAAAAGCGTCGAATAGTTAATTTAAAGGCGTTATATTTACACAAAAATAAAATAGCAAGGTTTTAGCGTATGTCAGAAGAAAAAATGATGCGATTGGGCCAGGTAGCCAGAAAACTCAACGTAGGGATTTCTACGATTGTAGATTCTATGGCTAAGAAAGGCTTTGATGTAGAGAGCAACCCTAATTCCAAGATAAGTGTTGAGCAATTCAACATGTTGGCTAAGGAATTTAAGTCCTCTGCAAAGGAAAAGGAGGAGGCATCCCACCTTTCCATTGGCAAACGTCATAATGAGACGTTTACCATCAAAGCTGAATCTGAGTCTGAGCCTGAGAAGGAGAAAAAACCGGAGCCTCCTACCAAACCAGCTCCCAAACCAGAGGAAAAGAAAGTAGAGAAGAAGGAAGAGCCGAAGCCGGAGTCTGACAAAGTGCAGGCATCAGCCGACAAGCTTCCTGGAATCAAAGTTTTGGGCAAAATCGACTTGGACAAAAAGCCGGCCGAGAAAAAAGAAAAGCCTGAGCAACCTAAGCCGGAGGCCAAAAAGCCGGCAACACCTGAAGCTGCACCTCCCAAGAAAGAGGAGAAGCCTCAGCCTGAGAAAAAAGAACAACCAAAAGAGGAAAAGCCAACTCCTCAACCTAAGGCTGTGAAGCCTCAGACTTCTGAACCTGCTAAAACTGAACCTACCAAAAGTAAGCCGACAGCTCCAGACGCATCTAAGGAGAAAGACGCACCAAAGCCTGCCAAGCCAGTAGAGCAAAAACCAACTGCCAAAGAGCAGACTGAAAAGCCTGCCGAAAAAGCGGAGGATAAACCTGGACAGGTAATTTCCGCTAAAGCTGACGCGCTCAAGGGCCTTACTGTTTTGGGTAAAATTGAACTTCCTGCTGATAGATCCAAGAAAAAGGCCAAGCCTGTGGCGTCTTCAGATGAAAAAGGGAAAGATAAAAAGAAAAGACCTCGCAAGAGAATCGATAAAAAACCTGGAGAAGGCGGCGGTCAGCAAAGACCGGGCGGACCAGGACAAGGTCAAGGCGGACCGAGAGGAGCAGGCCAGCAAGGCCGTGGCGCCAGACCGGGGCAAGCTGGAAGAGGTAAACCTGGGGCTAAAGGACAAGGCGCAGGCCGTTTCCAAAAAGCCGAGCCTACGCAAAAGGAAATCCAAGACCAAATCAAACAAACCCTTGCCCGTCTTCAAGGCGGTGGCAAAGGCGGAAAGAAAAGCAGCCGTAGAGACAAGCGTTCTGAAAGAAGCAGAGAGCAAGTTGAAGGGGTGGAGGAAACAAGAGTACTTAAGGTTACCGAGTTTATCTCTGCAAACGACCTTGCCAGCCTTTTGGACGTATCCGTAAATGAGATCATTTCGGTTTGTATGTCCCTTGGTATGTTTGTTTCCATCAACCAAAGACTTGACGCGGAAGCCATCACCATCATTGCGGATGAGTTTAACTACGAAGTTGAATTCTCCAAAGCTGATGAAGATGAGGATGTGGAAGTGGTAGAAGACGCACCGGAAGATCTGGAGGAAAGAGCTCCTATTGTGACTATCATGGGTCACGTCGATCACGGTAAGACTTCCCTTCTTGATTACATCCGTAGTGCAAAAGTAACCTCAGGTGAAGCAGGTGGTATCACCCAGCACATCGGAGCTTACGATGTAATGACAGACAATGGTAACAAGATCGCATTCTTGGATACACCGGGTCACGAAGCCTTTACGGCGATGAGGGCTAGGGGTGCCAAAATCACCGATGTGGCCATTATCGTGATTGCAGCTGATGACGACATCATGCCTCAAACCAAGGAAGCTATCAATCACGCCCAAGTAGCTGGGGTGCCGATGATCTTTGCAATAAATAAAATAGATAAGCCAAATGCAAACCCTGAGAAAATCAAGGAGCAATTGGCAAATATGAACCTATTGGTAGAAGATTGGGGTGGTAAATACCAGTCCCAGGAAATTTCTGCTAAAACAGGGCAAGGTGTTGACGACCTACTTGAAAAAGTGCTTCTTGAAGCGGAAATCCTTGAACTTAAAGCCAATGCCCATAAAAACGCGGTTGGTACTGTAGTGGAAGCTTCCCTTGATAAAGGTAAAGGTTATGTTTCTACGGTGATGGTTCAGGCCGGAACGTTGAAAATCGGTGACATCATGTTGGCCGGTGAGCATTACGGTAGGGTAAAAGCCATGTTTGACCATACAGGTAAGAAGGTGAAAGAAGCAGGACCGTCCACACCAGTTCAGGTGCTTGGTCTTAGCGGTGCACCTCAAGCCGGTGATATCCTCAAGGTTTACGGCACAGAACGTGAAGCCCGAGAAATCGCCAACCAAAGAGGCCAGATCAACCGTGAGCAAAGCATGCGTACCAAGAAGCATATTACCCTTGATGAGATTGGAAGGCGTCTTGCTATCGGTAGCTTTAAGGAGCTTAACATCATCATCAAAGGTGATGTGGATGGGTCTGTGGAAGCGTTATCTGATTCCTTGCTGAAGCTATCTAAAGATGAGGTAAGTGTGAACATCATCCATAAGGGTGTGGGTCAGATTTCAGAATCTGACGTCTTGTTGGCTTCTGCTTCAGACGCCATCATCCTAGGATTCCAAGTTAGACCTTCTACCAACGCCAAGAAATTGGCCGAGCAGGAGGAAATTGAAATCCGTCACTACTCCATCATCTATGATGCGATCAACCAGATCAAAGATGCTATCGAGGGTATGCTAGAGCCTACATTTGAAGAGGTAATCACGGGTAATATCCAGGTGAGAGAAGTCTTCAAGATCTCTAAAATCGGTACAGTTGCCGGATGTTATGTGACTGACGGTTTTGTGACCAGAAAGAACAAGATTCGAGTAATTCGCGAAGGTATTGTTGTCCATGATGGAGAAATCGATCAGTTGAAGCGATTCAAGGACGATGTAGCTGAAGTGAAAGCTGGATATGAGTGCGGTATCTCGATCAAAAACTACAATGATATCAAACTTGACGATATCATCGAGGGATACGAAATGAGAGAAATCAAACGTAAGAAATAATTAATTTCATATAGATTTAAAAGGCGGTTTTATTTAAACCGCCTTTTTTTATTTTTGCACATGATCGAAGCGTTAATCATATTGGTCAAAATCCTCTTCTACTTTTCCTTAATTAACCTGGCGGCAGGCTTTGTAAAGCCGGTGTATGCTCTTTGGTTTTTGGATAGGAGTAATAGGTTAAAGGTGATCTGGATATATGGAAGTGCTGCTGTGATCTTGTTTCTTTGTAAAACCATGTTACAGCTTTTGGCTTAATGGGATATGGGGAGGTAGTATGTATGGTATTCTTATTTTTGATCAAATTTAAAGGATTTCAAGGTGGGGCTTGAAGGTTGTTTAGGGGGAAAAGTTCTAAGTTAAAAAGAAAAAAGCCGGCTGAGGTTGCCGGCTTTTAAGAGTTACTCGAATGGATTGACACCCATGTTGTACCAGGCAAAGGCAAACTTGTCTGTTACCTCATCGATGATCATGCTGGTCGGCTTTCCTGCACCGTGTCCCGCATTGGTTTCGATTCTGATCAAGACCGGGTTGCTGCCCGTGTGGGCTTCCTGAAGCCTTGCGGCAAATTTAAACGAATGGGCTGGCACTACCCTGTCATCATGGTCTGCTGTTGTGACCATAGTGGCTGGGTATTCCGTATCATCCTCTAAGCTGTGAAGTGGGCTGTAGTTTTTCAAGTATTCATACATCTCCTTGCTGTCGTCAGCCGTTCCGTAATCGTATGCCCAACCTGCTCCAGCAGTAAACTGGTGATACCTCAACATATCTAGAACTCCCACAGCGGGGAAAGCTACTTTCGCCAATTCTGGTCTTTGCGTCATCGTAGCCCCAACTAATAATCCTCCATTACTTCCGCCGCTGATTGCCAGCTTTTCCGAGGAAGTATAGTTTTCAGAAATGAGGTATTCGGCCGCTGCAATGAAATCGTCAAACACATTTTGCTTTTGCATCTTGGTACCTGCTTCATGCCATTTCTTGCCGTATTCTCCACCCCCACGAAGGTTAGGAACCGCATAAACACCTCCTTTTTCCAGCCATACCGTATTGGCTACGCTAAAGGATGGTGTCAAGCTAACGCCAAATCCACCGTAAGCGTATAATAAGGTTGGGTTGCTGCCGTCAAGTTCAAGGCCTTTTTTGTGGGTGATGATCATTGGTACCTTTGTTCCGTCTTTGCTGGTGAAGAAAACTTGCTTGCTTTCATAATCTTCAGCGTTAAATTTGACGTCTGGTTTGATGTGAAGTTCGCTTTCGCCAGATTCGATCTCATATTTATATATTGTGCCTGGTGTAATGTAAGAGGTGAAGCTGTAATAAAGGTGCTCATCATCCTCCTTGGCTGAGAAACCACCTGCTGAACCAATGCCTGGCAAATCCACCGTCCTGATTTCATTTCCTTCCAGGTCAAACTGCTTTACATGGGTAATGGCATCTTTCAGGTAGGATGCAAATATGTTTTTTCCGGCAGTGCTTGCCCTCAATACGTTTTCTGTTTCAGGAATAACTATTGTCCAATTCTCTGGGGAAAGCTGATCAATCGAGGTTTGTACTACCTTGTTGTTTGGCGCGTCCATATCAGTGAAGATCAGCAATTCGTCGCCTTTGGAAGTAAGCACCGAATGGGTATTTTCCATGTCGGAAACGATAGGCTGAATTTCGCTGTCATTTTTCCGTAAATCCTGCACATACAATTCGTTGCCCGTTGTGCTGTTTGCGGCTGTTATGATCAGGAAGTTTTGGTCTTCCGTCACTCTTGCGCCTACATATCTTCTAGGGCTTTCGTCATCACCAAAGACCAGCACATCATCCTCTTGGCTTGTCCCCAGCTTGTGATAATAAAGTTTGTGGTTATTGGTAAGGGCAGAAAGTTTGCTGCCCCCCAGCTTTTCGTAGGTGCTGTAGTAGAAGCCTTCATTGCCTTTCCAGGCTATTCCGGTAAACTTGGCATCTTCTATTTTATCATCTAGCAAAGTTTTCTCATTGGCATCCATTATATAGATGTCTCTCCAGTCGGATCCGGCTACCGACACGGCATAGGCAAATAGGCTTCCGTCCTTTGTGAAATTGGCTGAGGCCAAGGAAGTGGTGCCGTCTTCCGAAAGTTGGTTGGGATCCAAGAATACTTCTTCCTGGCCATCTTCGCCTTTTTTGCGGTAAAGAACAGACTGGTTTTGCAAGCCATCGTTTTTATAAAAATACGTATAATCCCCATATTCAAATGGAGCGCCTACTTTTTCGTAATTCCAGACATCCTCAAGTTTTTCCCGGATCTGGGAGCGGAACGGGATTTTTTTCAAGTAATCAAAAGTGACCTTGTTTTGGGATTCTACCCAAGCTTTGGTTTCCTCCGCGTGATCATCCTCCAGCCAGCGGTAGGGGTCTGCCAGCTGCTCTCCCCAATAGGTGTCTATTTGCTCACCCTTGGTCGTGTTGGGGTAATTCAAATCCATTTGCATCTGTGCCTGTGCACCTGTGAAAAGGCCCAAGGCAAGGCCTAGGGCGATTAGTTTCTTTTTATCCATAGTTGAATTTGGGTTTTTATACTTGAAATATAATAAAGAAGGATCAAAAAAGCATCTGAATAAAAAAAGCCGGTCCATAATGGCCGGCTTTTGATTTAATCTATCATATCAAATCCCAAATAAGGAACCAATACCTTCGGCATCCTGATGCCATTTTCTGTCTGGTTGTTTTCCAAGATGGAAGCCACAATCCTAGGCAAAGCCAAGGCGCTCCCGTTAAGGGTGTGGGCCAAAGTAGTCTTTTTGTCCTCACCTTTAAATCTCAGCTTCAACCTGTTCGACTGGTAGGTTTCAAAGTTGCTGACAGAGCTTACCTCAAGCCATCTTTCCTGAGCGGCGGAATATACCTCCATATCATACGTCAAAGCTGAAGTGAAGCCCATATCGCCTCCGCAAAGTCTCAGTACACGGTAGGGGAGCTCAAGCTTTTGCAATAAGCTCTGTACATAATTGCTCATGTCCTCCAAAGCCTCGTAGGATTTTTCCGGATGGGTAATTTGCACGATTTCAACCTTGTCAAATTGATGCAGCCTGTTCAAACCTCTCACATGCGCTCCCCAGCTGCCCGCTTCCCTTCTGAAACAAGGCGTAAAGCCTACATTTTTGATTGGGAAATCATTTTCTGAGACAATCACATCCCGGTACAAATTGGTGATAGGTACCTCGGCAGTAGGGATCAAAAAAAGGCCGTCAGCCGCAATCTCATACATCTGACCTTCTTTGTCAGGAAGCTGGCCAGTTGCATACCCAGAGGCCTCGTTTACCACAATAGGTGGCTGCACTTCGTTGTAGCCCTGAGCGGTGGCCTCATCAAGGAAAAAGTTGATGAGTGCGCGCTGAAGTCTGGCGCCTTTACCTTTATAAACAGGAAAGCCCGCACCGGAGATTTTTGCTCCCAGGTCGAAGTCTATAATGTTATATTTTTTGATCAAATCCCAGTGTGGCATTTTGTCCTCAGCCAGGGACGGGATCTGTCCGTTTTCCAATACAATCTCGTTGTCTTCAGCACTCTTGCCTGCAGGGACGCTTTCGTGCGGGATATTTGGAATGGTATATAAAAGTTGGGTTAATTCCTGCTCAAATTCGTCGTAGCGGTTTTCAAGGTCCTTGATCAAGCTCTTGATTTCGGCAGTTCGGGACTTGACCTTTTCGGCTTCATCTTTTTTGCCCTCTTTCATCAGCATTCCGATCTGCTTGGATATGCTGTTGGATTCAGCCTGCAATTGGTCTCTTTCGGTTTGCGTTTCGCGACGTTTTTGATCTATGTCCAAAACCATTTGAAGGGTGCTGTCTGCTTCCGGGAAGTTCCTTTTCTCCAGGCCTGCCAAAACGGTTTGGTAATTTTCTTTAATGCTGTTTACCTGTAACATGGATGATTATGTATTATAAAAATGAGATAAAGTGCAAAGATAGCAAATTTGACACCAGTTAGGCAGAGCTTTTGCTTATAAAAGCGGGACACATAGGCCTCACATGGCAGTGTGTCAAAGGATCGGAATGAGAAGATTTTTACTTGTTTTCGAGCAACGTGTGAATTTATTGCTAAGATTCAGTTGCTTGCAGAAGAAAAATTTGCTAATTAAATTCTGATGATGTAATATTGCAAAGTCACAGTATCAAAAATCCCGGTCCCGGTGATTTTACATTATCCTGAAGACCTTTTTATTCCAATCACAATTAGTCACAATACTTACTTCATTTATTCAATTCGAGTAATATCATACGCTTTTTATGTATAACATAGAAGAATTAAAAATCAGATTGCTGTCTGAACTGAAAGAGATAGCTGAGGAGCTGGGGGTCAAAAACTTTAAATCCCTTAAGAAAGACGAGCTTGTTTATGCCATTTTGGACCAGCAGGCCATCACTCCGGAAAAAGCCCTCCCCAAGAAAAAGCCCTCCAAAGCAGAAATTGAAACACCTTCCTCCCCGGAAGAATCAGCAGACACACCTCAAGAACAGCCTTCCAAACCAAAATTCAGACGCCAGAACGTGACTGAACTTGAAAAGGATGATAAGGAACCAAAGCCTGAAGCCAAAAAAGAGGAGCCCAAAAAAGAAAAAGAAGCTCCAAAAGAGGCCATAAAGCAGGAAGCGCCCCAAAAGGCAGCGCCAACCCGAAAGGAAGAGCCGCAAAAAGAGCAAAAGAAAGAAGCGCCGCCCAAGCCTCAGCCAAAGCAGGAGGATAAGAGATCTTCTGAAGGCAAGCAGGAAGAGTCCGGAAGGAGCTTTAGGCCGAGAAGAAGAGCCGTGGTCGAAGAAGCCGTTTCCAGCAGCACTGCATCCGAAAAGTCTCAAGATCAGGAGCAGCCGCGTAGAAGACAGCAGCGAGATGAGGATTCACAGCCCCAATCGCAACCTAATGAGTCTTCCAGAAAGAAATCAAACATTAGCATTAAGGATTTTGATGGCATTATAGAAAATGAAGGTGTGCTTGAAATCATGTCCGACGGATACGGTTTCTTGAGATCATTGGATTATAATTATTTGGCCTCACCGGATGATATCTATGTATCCCCTTCCCAGATCAAACTTTTCGGTCTGAAAACGGGTGATAATATCAAAGGCCAGATCCGTCCTCCAAAAGAAGGGGAAAAGTATTTTGCCCTGTTGAAGGTAGGAACCGTAAACGGTAAGACTACTGAGGAGATCAGGGATAGAATTCCTTTCGAATACCTTACTCCATTGTTTCCTGAGGAAAGGTTAAATCTTACTACTAAACCGGACAACTATTCTACCCGTATTTTGGATCTTTTTGCCCCTATCGGTAAAGGCCAGAGGGGGATGATCGTGGCGCAGCCCAAAACAGGTAAGACGGTATTGCTTCAAAAAATTGCCAACGCCATCGCTGAAAACCATCCTGAAGTTCACTTAATGATCCTTTTGATCGATGAGCGTCCTGAAGAGGTAACAGATATGGCTAGATCTGTAAAGGCTGAGGTGATATCCTCAACTTTTGATGAGCAGGCCGAGCGTCATGTGAAGGTAGCTTCCATGGTTTTGGAAAAAGCGAAAAGAATGGTGGAATGTGGTCATGATGTGGTGATCCTTTTGGATTCCATTACCAGACTTGCCAGAGCATATAACACGGTAGTGCCTTCCTCAGGAAAGATCCTTTCCGGAGGTGTGGATGCCAACGCGCTTCACAAGCCAAAGAGATTCTTCGGTGCGGCAAGAAACGTGGAGAATGGCGGTTCATTGACCATCATCGCAACTGCTTTGGTGGAAACTGGTTCCAAAATGGATGAGGTGATCTTCGAGGAATTCAAAGGAACCGGTAACATGGAGCTTTCCCTTGACAGAAAACTTTCCAACCGTCGTATCTATCCAGCTATCGATGTACCGGGTTCTGGTACTCGTCGCGAGGATCTCCTTATGGACAAGGAAGAAATGCAGCGTATCTGGATCCTGAGAAAGCTCATGTCCGACATGACCTCACAAGAAGCCATGGAGTTCCTGCTTCAGAGAATGCGAGGCACACGTGACAATACGGAGTTTTTGATCAGTATGAACGGGTAAGAATTACCTAAAATAAATAATATTTAAAGCACCTCAGGATTGGGGTGCTTTTTTGTTAAATTTAATCCAATATTAATGTATTTTTTTAAAGTTCTTTTTTTATGCTGTGAAAAGCATATATTTGTATTGATTTTATCTCCGTAAGTTTTATGTATAAGTTATTTTGTTTTTTCTTATTTACGTCTTATTCTGCATATTCACAAGAATGCCAGAGTTGTGAGGGGGCTATTTTAAATAAATACCGTAACAATGGGCCTAGAGTAGTTAATTATATACCAAATAATGATAAGACTACTAAAATACAAGATTTTTGGACTAAAAAGTATGATAGCTTGGCTTATCAAACTGTAGTTTTTGATAGAGGGGGGACTTTTACCTGGGATGTTCCAGCTGGAAATGAAACATTGAGACTAGGTGGAATAATTCTAGATAATAATACAAAATTAGAACTTGAGAAAAATGGTGGAAACCATATGGCCTTTGATATTCAAAATGGGTGTATTACTATAAAAAGTGGTTCGTCTTTAGAGTTTGGGTATATTTCAGGTTTGAAAAATGTTGAAATTTGTGTTGAAGATAATGCGGAATTAATTTTTGATGGTGATAAAAACCGTGAAACTTTTACTTTTGATGGTGTGAAAATCAACTTAATGGGAGACAATGCAAAGCTTAAGTTTGATATTGCAGAAATTGACATAAAAAATGGGGGACTTGTAATTGATGGTTGGACAGGTGATGGCTATTGTTCTGACCCAAATGATGATGATACAGCCCCTACAGAAGGAGAGTCGGGAAATATTTCTTGGTCAAGTGGCACCAAAAATATTTGTTCTTTATTAAATATTAATGTCCTCCCAGTCGAATGGCATCAAGTATCCGCCAAATACGCGCCTTTTTCCCGTTCCAACACAGTGAACTGGTCGACCCTCAAAGAATGGGAAAACAGCCATTTTGAAATTGAGCGGTCCATAGATGGAGTGAAGGATTATAAGAAGATAGGGCGTGTGGAAGGCATGGGCTGGTCGGATGATTTGACGGTGTATAGTTTTTGTGATGAGGATCTGCCCCTGCGTGGGGGTAGAGTTTATTATAGAATTAAGCAGGTTGATTTTGAAGGGACTTTTGATTATAGCCAGACCATGATGGTGAATGTACCAGGGGTACAGGTGACCAAGGGTGAGTGGCGCGCCTATCCCAATCCCATTAGGGGGAATAAATTCAATATCGTCCGTCTGGCTACGGAAAGCCTGCGGTCGGATATTCAGGTAAAAGTGATGACTTCCCAGATCCCGGTGGCTACCTTCACGGCCAAAAGCGAGGTAGAGCTTAACAGTCACGTACAAAAGCTCCTGCCCAGAATCCCAAAAGGGGTTTTCGTGGTAGAGCTTCAGTCCAATCAGCAGATAGAATACCTGAAGGTTATCAAAGATTAAAAAATATTACGGAATATAATTATTATCCATAGGGAGATCGGTAGCCAATTTCCATTTGCTTTTAGTGAAGGAAGACCGAAGACCGAAGACCGAAGAAGTTGGCTAATCTAGTATCAGACCAAGAATATGGAATTAAAATTCCCGGTGGGTTCAACCTGCCGGGAATTTTTGCTTTTCAGATGGCTGATAAATCATGGTTGTGCTATCAAAATCTGCTTATTGTCCACTTTGAGATATGTGAATAACTGTGTGGATAAATAAATCATTAAATAGTGATAAAAAAGGGAGTGGGGATATTGCGGGATTAAAATTTTTCTGTAAATTTACTTCTGTAATGCAAATAAACGGTGTCTAAATGCATTTATAGATTTTTTAAATTTACTTTTAGCGATGAGAAGAAATGAAGGGGCCTGGCTTTTTGATACTCATTTTTTTATCCCTTTTTCTTAAAAAAACATTTCTTTATCAAGGTTGGCTTATAAAGTCAGCCTTTTATTTTTATAAAACTACATGGTTTTGGTATTTCTAGGGTAATCTGTAATTAATTCTAAGATGAGGAGTGATTCAAATTAATTTATTCCATATATTTGTATAAGCAAAATTATTTTTGTCTCAATTTCTTTTTTTAAGAAGTTAGCTATTCTGCGAGTGAGTGTCTATTACTTTCCGATTTTTAGGAGTAAATGCTTGCATTATGAAAGTCTTTTTTAAGTCAATTTTCTTTTATTTTATACTTACCGCTGGCTTTGCCCAAGGCCAGTGCTTCAGGGAATATCCTATTTCAGGGAATTTTTCCTTCAATGTTCCATTTGGGGTTACATCAGTCACAGTTGAAGTTTGGGGTGCTGGTGGAAAAGGGGCTGATATGTCCATTACTGGTGGAGGTGGTGGGGGCGGTGGCGGTGCCTACTCTAGGCAAACGCTTGTAGTGATCCCAGGACAAACTCTTAGTGTTTTTGTGGGGGAAGGCAGTGAAAGCGTTAATCCAGGGGAAGCCTCTTGGGTTTCATTATCAACAAATGTAAATAACCCTTTTGTACTTGCTAGAGGTGGAAGCTCCGTAGGTCTAAATTCTCCAACAGGAGCACAGGGTGGACAAGCTGCCTTGGGGATAGGAGAGATTAGGTACAACGGTGGAAATGGAGGCAATCAAACCACTACTACTCGGCCACCGGGAAACACTATATCCCCTGTTTCGGGCGGAGGTGGTTCATCCGGTGGTACTTTCCAAAATGGTGTTGCTGGCCAGGGGCCAACTGGAGGTGAAGTAGAAGGTGGGGGCAAAGGTGGTGATGGGAGTAGTCAAGGGCAAGGAAGTTCAGATGGAATTAGAGGTGGTGGCGGTAGTGGTGGAAGAAGGCAAACAGATAATCCTGCTCAAAATATCGCTGTCGGAGGTAAGGGCGGCAACGGATATGTGAAAATTTCATACTCCTGTCCTGATGCTGATCCCAATTGGCCAGATTGTGCCACATTAATCGATGATGGAGCTCTAACTGGGGAGGCCATAATAGAGTTTTTAACCGGGGTTTGTGAATGGATTCCTCCTGTTGGACTTACTGAGTTTGAAGTAATGGTAGTTGGTGGTGGCGGTGGCGGCGGTAGAGGTGAAATGGCCGGCGGCGGCGGCGGTGGGGGGCATATTGAATTGACCTTTACAAACATTAATAATGGTCAGGGGTTTGGCTTTGATGTTAGGATCCCTATAGTAGTGGGTGATGGAGGGGTTGGCTCAGGTGATTTAAACAATAGAGGTGGCGACGGTGGTCAATCAAGTTTTGATTTGAATGGATCTTTTGCAGTTATTTCTGGTGGTGGAGGTGGTGGGGGTTCCACAAATGAATCAGATGGTAGTGCGGGGACTGGAAATGGTGCAGCAGGTGGTGGAGCGAGTGGAAATGGTAGTTTTGGCAATGGCGATGGAAATAATGGGGGAATAGGTATAATTAATGGTCTAGATGGCTCTGGTGGGGGTGGTGGAGGAGCCGGCTCGGCAGGTATTAGTGGTGCATTGGATGCTGAATTTGTATCGGGAGGAAATGGTGGGGCTGGCGTAGAGTCTGACTTTTCAGGCATACGGAATATATATTCTGCTGGAGGAGGTGCTACGGCAACATTAGGGGATTTATATTTAAGTTCTCAAGGTGTTGGGGGTAGCGGGGTTGGCGGTGTTGCTAGGAATGTTGGAGAAGGTGGTGCTGGTCAAACACCAGGTTCAGGCGGTGGAGCAGGTAGCCTTCAAGGCGGGGATGGTCGATCTGGAATTGTCATTGTCAAGTTCCAATTGATAAGCATTACCCCAATTGAATGGCAAAATATTAATGTTACATTCAATAATAATATAAGAGAAAATAAAATTTACTGGTCCACCACCAAAGAATGGGAAAATAGCCATTTTGAAATTGAAAGGTCCATTGATGGCGCTAGTGGGTTTGAGGTTATTGGCAATGTGCAGGGTACAGGGTGGTCGGAATCCCTGAGCAATTATGAATTCGTGGACGACAGGCTTCCGTTGAAGGGTGGGAACTTGTTATATAGATTGAAGCAGGTGGATTTTAATGGGTCGTTTGACTATAGCGACATCATTTCAATCCGGGTGCCATCAGCCACGTTCACCCAAGGGGTGTGGCGGGCGTATCCCAATCCCGCCACTGGGACGGAATTTCAGCTGGAACTGTTGGACGCCCAGCAGTACCGTGGCGAGGAGATTTTATGCCGTATTTTTTCATCCACCACCAGCTCGGGGCAGTTGGCGTTTAAGGACCTCAATGAACTCAGGTTCGGGGCCTCAGAGTTGATTGGGGCCATTACCCCGGGGCTATGGATTCTTGAAGTGCACTGGGGAGACAAAGTAGAAAGGATCAAGATCGTTAAAAGATGATGGCCCTTACTTTTTAGATTGTATTTCCCTCAGTCAATTTGATTTTTGTAGATTTGTAATTCAAGCACCTGTCTGTTTTTCTATGAACTCTCCTATTGAAGTACTTAAAGGCTTTTTTGGCTATAATCAATTCCGTGGCAACCAGGAAGCCATTATCAAATCGGTGATGGACAAGAAGGACACCATTGTCCTCATGCCTACCGGTGGAGGGAAGTCAGTCTGCTACCAAGTGCCGGCGATGGTTTTGGAAGGGTTTACCCTTGTGATAAGTCCTTTGATTGCTTTGATGAAAGATCAAGTGGATGCGCTTAACGCCAATGGTATCCCCGCGGCTTTTTTGAACAGTACCCAAAGCCAAAGTGAGCAGCGATACATTCTTCAGGAAGTGAAACAAGGAAAGATCAAGCTGGTGTATGTAGCGCCGGAAAGACTATTTTCCCCATCTTCACCCTTGTCGGATTTTTTGCAAAACAGCAAACTTTCCTTGGTGGCTGTCGATGAGTCCCACTGCGTGTCCCAATGGGGGCATGATTTCCGTCCAGAATATCTCAAGATAGGTGAACTCAGGAAGCTTCTGCCTAACATCCCATTCATAGCCCTCACTGCCACAGCGGATAAACTTACCCGCAAGGATATTGCGCTTAACCTAGGCCTGAAGGATCCCCAATGGTTTATCTCTTCTTTTGACAGATCCAACATCACCTATAGAGTGGAGCCCAAGCGGAATTCTTTCGAAAGGTTGCTAGAGTTCCTGGAAGAACAGCAGGGGAATAGTGGGATCATTTACTGCCTTTCCAGAAAGAATGTGGAGGAGACCGCCGAAAAACTCCAGATGGTTGGGCTTTCTGCTTTGCCCTATCACGCAGGATTGCCCAGAGAAGTCCGGGAGAAGAACCAGGAACAGTTTATCAAGGATGAAACCAAGATCATGGTGGCTACCATCGCTTTCGGGATGGGGATAGATAAGTCCAATGTGAGGTTTGTAGTTCACATGAACCTGCCCCAAAACATTGAAGGCTACTATCAAGAAACCGGTAGAGCAGGAAGGGATGGGTTGCCCAGTGAGGCTTTACTTTTCTTCAGCGTGGCTGATTCCATTACACTTGAGCGCATGCTCGAGAAAGCCGACAATCCCGACTATGTGGCTATCATGAAAGGGAAACTTGCCAAAATGAGAAATTTTGGAATGAGCAGAACTTGTCGTAGGAAGTATTTGATGAATTATTTCGGGGAGGATTTTACCGATAATTGTGGCAATTGTGACATTTGTTTTAGCCAGGGGAATGCTCGGGACATGACTGTGCCTTCACAGATGCTGTTGTCCGCCATAGTAAGGTTGCAGGAGTCTTTTGGGCTTGGGTACACCATTCTTATTTTGAGAGGGTCAAAGTCTGCTAAAATAAGAGAGGAGCATGCCAAATTGTCTGTGTATGGGATTGGCAAGGACCAGACAGAAGATTATTGGAAAACTCTGGGGGAAAAGTTGATGAAGGAGGGCTATATAGCCGAGGCCGGAAGCCAGTTCCCGACTCTTAAATTAACCACCATGGCTTGGGACAAACTCAAAAAGAAAGAGAAAATATTCTTGCCAATGGAGGCGCCTGTCAAGGTTTCCAGAGAAGTTGCATATAATAAGGAGTTGTTTGAAGCCTTAAAAGAGGTGAGGTTCGAATTAGCCAGAAAGGAAAATGTGCCTCCGCATATTGTGTTTTCTGATACCACGCTAGTTGATATGGCTACCTATTGCCCCAATACCAAGGAAAGACTTTTGGATATGACTGGTGTTGGTGAGGTAAAGGCTGACCGTTATGGGACCGACTTTTTGGAAGTCATAAAACGGTTTATCAAAACCCATAAGTTAAAAGTCAGGATGAAGCTGACAACTAGCAAGAGTGCTGTCAAAAAAGCAGTAAGTACGGGTGTGTCGGATACAGAATGGTTGACCTACAAATACTTGCAGGAAGGTATGAATACCTATCAAATCGCCGATAAACGCGAGATGAAAGTCAATACTATTGAAAGTCACTTGGTAAATTTGGTGAAAAACGGTAAAGTGGATGCTGAAAAGTTTGTCTCAAAGGATGACATCACAAGCATTCGGGTATTTTATAGAAGGCTTGAGGAAAAGCGCCTCAAGCCTGTCAAAGAACATTTTGGGGACAGGTTCAGCTATTGTCAAATCAAGCTCGCCCTGGCCCATGAGAATTAGAAAAGGGAGAATTTTAGTTTTGTAGTTAGCGATTCCAGGGCTTTCATAGCTTTGAGGCTATTTCCCTTATCGTTGAGCTGGGGGCTGAATGCTGCGACACTAAATTTGTTTGGCATCACGGCTGCCACGCCTCCGCCTACACCACTTTTTCCCGGCATACCCACTCTGAATGCAAACTCCCCGGATTCATCATAAAACCCACAGGTCAGCATCAGGGCATTTACCCTTTGGGTGTGCCTTTTGGTCAGGATGCTGCGGTCAGCAAAAATGCAATGACCATCATTGGCCAAAAAGTTAAACGACCTGGCCAAGTCGATACAGTTTATTTCAAGAGAACAATGGTAAGTATATACATCCAAAACCCTGTCTATGCCGTTGTTAAAATTTTTATGCGCGCGTAGAAAGTGGGCCAAGGCCATGTTTCGGTCAGAATGGTCTAATTCCGATGTGTGGACTATGGGGTTGACCTTTACAGACTTATGGCCAGTAATTTCATTGATAAATTTGATGATGTCCTTTTCAGGGTCTTTAAATTTTGAAACCAAAGCATCTGTGATTACCAGGGCCCCGGCATTGATGAATGGGTTTCTGGGAATTCCTTTTTCATATTCCAGCTGTGCCACAGAGTTGAATGGGTTGCCGCTGGGTTCCACATTTACGCGGTGCCAGAGCTTGCTCTTGAAAACATGGAAAACCATGGTAAGGGTGTGAACTTTGGAAATACTTTGGATAGAAAATTCCTTCCGATAATCCCCTGCGCCGTAAACATTCCCTTCTAAATCCACCAATGCGATACCAAATAAATCGGGGTCTATATCAGCCAGTTGGGGAATATAATCAGCCACTTTACCTTTCAGTTTTAATTTTGATACCTCGTGGTAAACTTCATCTATTAATTCTTGATAATCCATAAAAAGTTAGCCTTGCTATATAATAAATTATGCTTAATATCTTATATGAAATAGATAATTCCCTCCTTTTCAGAAGGTTTAATATTTTACCTATTCGAAATTGTACTTTGTCAACAAAAAAAAGTCAAAAAATACCCCTAATTGGGTATTTCAAAAAAGTTGGTTCACTTCTATCTTTACGTAGGGTGATTAAGCAACTTTTTCCGCTTTACTATTTTTGAGAAACTATAAAGGAGGTATTTTTTGATAACTTTTTCTACCTCCTTTTCTTTTTTCTTAATCAACCCAATGGCCAAATTTGCCTTGCTGGTAATCTTGGTAAGCCTGCATGATTTCCTGCTGTGAATTCATTACAAATGGCCCTTGCGCCACTATGGGTTCCATAAAAGGCTTGGCGTGTCCCAATATAATAACGGCGTCCTCACTGGCGCTCACTTCCAAGGTACCATCTTGATTGGCAAATTCCACTAGATTCCTAAATCCCACCTCAGTTCCATTTACATTAACCGTGCCCCTCACTACATAAAAAAAGATATTTTCACTGCTAGGCACTTCCTTAGTAAATTTCCCCCCTTCATTCATATGTATTGTGCTCAAGAAAATGGGATTTAAAGTTTCAAACGCTCCCTTTTCCCCATTCCATTCTCCTGCTATTAGCTGGATGGTGACCTTTTCATCCTCAGGGTAAGTGAAAGTGTTTATTTCTTCTTTCTGTAGTCCGATGTATTTTGGGGCAGTCATTTTATGTTTTGCGGGAAGGTTGACCCATAGTTGAAGGATCTCCAGCGGGCCGCCTTCTTTTTTGAATTGATCGCTGCTGACTTCCGCATGGATCAACCCCTTTCCGGCGGTCATCCATTGTACACCCCCAGCCTCTATTACCGATTCGTGTCCTGAGGAGTCCTTATGTGATATATCACCTTCCAATATAAAGGTGACTGTTTCCATACCCCTATGTGGGTGGGGGCCAAATGGGAGGCCATTGTTTCCCTTAGCGTAGGTCTGATGACCGTGGTGATTTAAAAATAGGAAAGGATCCAAATATTGAAGCCTTTGTGTGGGCATGGGGCTGTAAGTGATTAAGTCCGCAATAGGACGAAATTCCCCGGGATGAATTTGTTTGATCGTTTTCATGGGTTCATAAAATATGCATAAAAAAAAGCTTGAAGGTTATTCAAGCTTTTCAGTTTCTTATTTAAGCCAAGCTAGGCTGATTTCGTCTGGGGTTTTCATTCGATCTGCTAGCCTCATGTATCTGGAAGAAAGTCCGGATAAATAATCTTGGGCTTTAGCCGCTACATCGTTGAGTCCGGTTACGTTCTCTACATCCCACAGCTTCACTAGGTGATCGATTATTCTGGCGTAATCCCAGCCGGTATACACCCCGATTTTTTGGGTGATGGCCGAAAACTGACTGAAAAGAGTTGGATTGTTTCCACCTTCACCCATAAGAACTGCAGGCATCACAATTTGTTTTTTCATCATTTTCTCAAAGGCAACCATCGCACCATTGGGGTCGATTTCAAAGATCCTGCTCATGAAAGACTTATAGGCCTTCTCATGACGGGCTTCATCACCGGCAATGGTTTTGCAAATCCTGGAAAGCACATCATCACCGGCCTTAGTGGCTAGTTTTCCGGTATTCACGTGGGATACCTTGGTGGCTCTTTCCTGAAAAGAAGTATAGATAATGGCCTGATAAGGATCTTTTTCAGATCTTGGATCAAAACCGTTATAGATTAGTCTGTGGATCGTTTGCTCTACCGCTTTCATGTCTGCACGGCCAGAAAGGTAAAGGTATTTGTTGAGCAGGTCGCCATGGCGGTTTTCCTCAGCCGTCCAGGCTTTGGACCATCTTACCCAGCCTCTTTCGCTTAAAAGGCTTCCCTCAGGATTGATGCCTTCCAAAAGGTTGAAGTAAGTCTGGTAACTCGGAAGGGCCTCCTCGGTGATCATGTTGCCAATCAGGGAAGTGATTACCGTGTCAGGGATGCCGGCCGCTCTTTCCTGCAGGGCTTTCACCTGGTCGAGGGCATCAGGCTCGGTCATGTTAGGAAGGAAATCGGTGGGCTGCCAGCAATCGTCTGGATCTACCAACACGCTGTCGACAGTCTCGCCTACAAGATCATCAAGTTGGCTGATGACCTCCATGTTTTTTTCTAATTCGTGGTTTGTTATTGCTTTCATGGTACTTTATATTCCTATTCTAAAAGAAAATTTCCAGTCTTTCAAATGTAGGATTACACTAGCAGAACGGGAGGATTCAGTTATTTTGGGCATGGTTAGGCCCGTATAAACAGCAAGTTAAGGATAATCCTGTAAAGCTCAATATGGAAAACCCGTTTAATCTTTTCAGTTTCCTCTTGGATTTTGTTAATTTATCCACATTTTTTAACAAACCCAACCATTCTAGGGGCTACTTGACCGTTTGTAGATAATCGTTTCCTGTTATGGAAAGTTTGTGCTACATTCCTTTTTAGACTAAAATCTAACCTAATCCATTACTATGAAAGCATTGAAGTATATCGGGATGGCTTTGGCCTTCCCCATGATGTTTGCCTGCCAGCAGTCAGATGTGCAGCAGGATACCGATTATCAATCCATGAGCGATGAGGAAAGGCTGGAGGCTGCCCGCTCCATGGCCCAGGAATTTATCATGGTTGATGGGCACGTGGATTTGCCTTACAGAATGAAGGTGGGAGGGTTTACCCTGCAGCGTGAAATGTTGGACGTATCGGAAAGAACCGATGGGGGGAATTTTGACTACCCAAGAGCCAAAGAAGGGGGACTTGATGCTCCCTTTATGTCGATTTACATTCCGGCAAGTTATCAGGAAAGGGGCGGGGCAAAAGCATTTGCTGATTCCCTGATTCTGATGACCGAGAGGATAGCCGACACCTGGCCTGACAAATATGCCATGGCCTACAGCCCTAGTGATATCGAGTCTAATTTTGAGAAGGGACTTATTTCCCTGCCTATGGGGATGGAAAACGGAGCCCCTATAGAGGACAAGCTTGAAAATGTAGCCTATTTCCACGAAAGAGGAATCCGCTATGTGACCCTCACCCATGGAAAAGACAACTTAATTGGAGATTCCTCTTATGATGATACCAAAACGCATGGTGGTCTTAGTGAATTTGGCAAAGAGGTAGTAAAAGAAATGAACCGCGTGGGTATCATGGTAGATATTTCGCACGTTTCGGATGATACTTTTTATGATGTCATGGAATTGACAAGCGTTCCCGTAATTGCCTCCCATTCCTCTGCAAGAAAGTTTACCCCAGGGTTTGAAAGAAACATGGATGATGATATGATCAAAAAACTGGCTGAAAATGACGGTGTGATCATGATCAATTTTGGAGGAAGCTTCATAGACGGGGATTACCAGCAGAAGACAGGTGAAGTGAGGGAGCATATTGTGAACTGGTTGGCCGAAAATGAATTGAGCAGAAATGATCCCGAAGCCCAAAAGTACATCTCTGAATACTCGGCCAAGCACAACCCTTTTCCGGATGTGCAAAAAGTAGCCGACCACATTGACCACGTGGTATCCTTGGTGGGGATCAACCATGTTGGACTGGGTTCGGATTTTGACGGAGTGGGGGATTCTTTACCCACAGGGCTCAAAGATGTCTCTATGTATCCAAACCTTTTCGCGGAATTGTTGAAAAGAGGGTATAGCAAAGAAGACATCGAGAAAATCTGCAGCACCAATGTGTTTAGGGTTTGGAGAGCCGTGGAGGACTTCGCATCCAAAAGCTAAAAAATCTGTAAAAAATCCTTTGCCGAAATACTCCCTCTTGGTATAATTTATGTATTTTACTACTGGCTATTTTTCAGTAAAATACAGTTGCCATGAGGGAGTATTTCCTTTTACATCCGGACTATTTCGTGGCTATTATCATTTGTTTGGTAATAGTGCTGAGAATAGTCATGCTGATAGTCAAAGGAGGCTATGGGGATGATGATGACAAAGGTGATGACGGGGACGAAGGAGAAGACGGCGACCCAGTACTTGACCTGCCGCCGGGTATCGACCTGCCCATTGAGGAGGATGAATTGATTATTCGGGGTTGACAATAAGGTGGCTCAAAAAAATAAAAAGCCTTCGGTTAGATTAACCGAAGGCTTTAATTTTCTTAGACCATTTAAACAGCCCAAGGAGTGTGTTTTAAATCAAAAGCTTTTTGTTATTTGAGTTAGATCTGAATTTGATTAGTTTACTCCAGTTGCTTTCGCTGCATTTACAAATCCATGGCCATAGAATTCATCATTGCCAGGTTTTCCCAAGTCAGTGGAAGATTGCCTTAATCTTGCGTTTACCTGGGCTGGGGTCATGTGACCTCCGTTTGCCTCCATCATCAACGCTACAACCCCAGCTGCAGCAGGGGAAGCCATAGATGTGCCTTGAGCCCAACCATAATTTCCATCAGTGCTTCCTCTAATGGTACTAAAAACTTGGTCAAAGACAGCGCAGGTCTGCGTAGAGGAACGCGTTGTTCCGATCAAAGTACATGGGGAGAAGTCGCCATCTACAATGGCAAAACCTGCTGTGCCTCCCGGAGCAGCGAAATCTACTAATGATTTACCAAAATCTGAATAATACGCAGGATCAGAAAAATTTGTGCTACCTAATACCCAACCTCTTGGTCCAGTTGAACTAATGGACAGTACAAATTGGTTTTGTGCAGGAAGTTTAAACAATTCCTTTGCAACATCATGGTTTGTTGCACCATTCCCAGCCGAGGCAATAACTGTTACCCCGTTTTGATTAGCGTATCGGGTAGCTCTATCGTAGATTTTCTGTAATTCCCGAAAGAAATCCCTAAAACCAGGTTCTTGCCAATTGTCTCTATAGTTAATAGATGCGCCTAAGCTCATATTGATAATTTGTGCACCTCCTCCACCTTGTGATAGTGGAGTAGCTGCATAAAGAATGCCTTCTAGAATCCACTCAAATGCACCAGATCCACTATGAAGTGATTTAACTCCAATAATTGTAGCCTTTGGTGCAATGCCAACAATACCAAAACCGGAAGCAGCAACTATGCCTGCCACGTGTGTGCCATGCCAAAATGTCCCTGTATCCTGATTAAACTGAAATCCTGGTACTGTTGAAGTAGAACTGTTCATGTCTAAATTTGGCGCCAAATCTATATGTGAGGAATGAAAGCCTCCATCAATTACGGCCACTCTTACTCCTTCTCCGGTAATTCCGGCATCCCATGCTTGTGGAGCATCTATAGATGAAGGCGCCCATTGAAATCCATCAAATATAGCATCGGCATAGTTAAAAGCATTTCCAGAAGAATTGATGCTTGAACCGGAACCTTCTAAAGCCATGTCAAAATCACTTATCTCCGGCTCTTCAGTGTACTTCAAGATTATATCTGGTGTCACCGACTCTATGCCATTTATACGGTTTGCTTTCAAAAAGAAGTCTTCTGATCGGCCAACAGCAACAGCCACTCCAATTTCAGGAAAGGTTTTTACTATTTCCCCTCCAGCATCCTTAATTCTTTGGTTTAAGTTATTTGGTAAATTTGAATTTCTTGCTATAATCAAGTATCTTCCCGTAAAATCTCCCTCTCTTAAATTAGCGAAGTCGGTCATTTCGGTCAATTCTTTTAGATTAAATTGACTCATTAATGCCTCTTCATCCATCAAGGATTCCTGAACAGGGTCAACTTGCATTAAGTCACTATTGCACCCAACTAATAAAAAGCTGAGTAGAGCGACCAAAGGTAAAAATTTGGTGTTTTTGAAATTTTTCATTTTAAATTCTCTTTTTGTGTGGAATAAAAGTGTGAGTAAAAATTAAATTGTTTAATAAAGAGTTAAAATAGGTTTGATTGGGTCAAAAAAGCTCTAGACCAAATTGTCTATTAGATTTAAAACGCTTCTAAAATAATTATTAAATTTTAAATTTTGCTATTTTGACTAAAAATAATGCATAAATTTCTTCGCTTAGTCATTAAAATGAGTTTTAAGGGGTGATTAGGGGGTGTAAGTAGTCTAATGCCAAGTATCGACCTGCCCATCGAGGAGGATGAATTGATTATCCGAGGTTAATCCTATTTTTTGAGCAAGTACCACCCTTTTGGATCCACTTCAGGAGCCTGCTTGCTACGGATGGTGGTGGGCTTTTTGGAAAGTTCGACCGTTTTGATGCCCTCATCCGTTTGCACTTCCACCGGCATCTTGAAATCTATATTGTCCAAGCTGACATGGTATGCTCCTTTGCCTTTCTTTTTCACTTTCACCACAGGCAGGTCGGTGGTGTATAGATAGAGGTCAAAAAATGCTCTAAGGCTCTTTTCACTATAAGTTTCCATAAATTCAATCACTGCATCCGTGGTAGTCCTGTTTTGGTAGATAAAGCGCTCGTCGTTGGCTAGGGCTTTCAACATTGGAAAGAAGAGCTCATCCCCGACAAAAAACCTTAAGCTGTGAAGTATATAAGCCCCTTTGGTGTAAATTTCGGGATGGTAGGCTTCTTCGGCTGTGAGATTGGTGCCTTTTACAATTGGCTGGCTGTTGGGGATATCCTTTCTGACTGAACGTACTTTCTGCTGATAGGCTTCCTCTCCGCCGTGTTTGAGGTAAAAAAGCCAGTCTCCATAAGCGGTGAAGCCCTCATGGATCCAGAAATCGGCCCAATCTCTCACACTGACTTTATTTCCCCACCACTCGTGGCCAAGCTCATGGTGTAGCAGCCAATCATAAAACTCATCCCCCATGGGCACAAATTGAAAATTGTTGCCATACCCATTGATAGTCTGATGTTCCATGCCCAGGTAAGGCGTTTCCACTACAGCGACTTTATCATCTGGAAAAGGGAATTCACCAAAATAATACTCATGGGTGCGAGTGCTATTCTCCAAAACTTTCAAGAGCATAGGAGCCTGGGATTTATTTTCCTCCAACACATAAACTTCCATCTGAATGGGATTTCCATCTATGGAAGCATACTCCTTACTTTCCTTGTGAAATTTGCCAAGGGTGAAATTGATGTTATAATTATTGATGGGGTAGCTGCTGGTCCAGTGATACGTGGTTTTTCTTTCAGCTTCCTCTTGTTGGGTTAACCGGCCGTTGGAGGCGATGAAGTAGGGGGAGGGGGCCGTGAGGTACAGGTCCACGCCATTTTTGGGCTCACTAGAAGGGTGGTCTTTGGCCGGCATGAAGATTTTTGCACCCTCATTTTGGCTAGACAAGCCCATCCAGTGGTTGCCGCTTTCATCTGTGGTCCAGGTAAATCCGCCTACCCAAGGTGGATTCGGAGCAATGGGCGTCTTGCCGCCATAAAATACGGTAACCTCCTCAGCGCAGCCGTCGGGGATATAAATATCCAAAATATCTTCTTGATGGGAAAAATCCACTTCTTTCTCGTAAACCAGAACCTTTGACACTTTATAATTATCAATCAGGTCCAGCCTAAGGGTGTCCAGTTTTCCAGGACAGGTGAATTTGATGGTATTGCTTCCGGCTATTTCCTGTGTTTCAGGGAAAAATTCCAGCTTCAGCGTATAGTGTTCCACTTCATATTTAGCCTGAAGAGGATCTGAGGGCCCACCCCAGGTCCATGAGTCTTGGGCGTGAAGGGTTTGGATAGATAGGAAAAGTATCAAGCAGGAAAGTAGTCTTTTCATAAAATGTCTTTTGTGAAAAGTTACGCATTTCCTTTCAAAACTGCTATTTCAAAATTGCCTCCTGCACCAAAAGAGGGTAGTCGCTTACGATTATGCTTGGTTTTCTTTGCTCATAAAACTCACGAAAAACCTGTAATCCTTCTTCATAGGCAGCCAAATCTAGCTCCCCCATGGTGTCGGTGACGATAGGTACGTCGGCTTCCAGCACCTTGTTGTAAAGCTCCAGATCAGCGGCCTTGTTAATGTATGCGATCATGTAGGAAGGGTCTGTCGCAAGTTCTTGGTAATAAGAGATATCTTCTTCAGAGGTGATCAGCACAGAGACATAATAGGGCTGATCATAATCAAAAGCCTCAGCGGCCCGCTCTCGGGAAAAGGTCAATATCATCACCTTTTCCATCATTTCAGCAGCCTTGACCGCATCCATGATAGTCTGGACAGGTGCTTCCTTGGCATCTAACATCAATAAGGCATCGTTCTCTTTTGCCCAATTTAATGCGTCTTTAAAGCTTGGAATGGACTCCTCAGTGTTTAGTAGCTTGCCTTGACGGAGTTCCTGTGCGGTTTTTTCCGAGATTTTACCTTGGAGATTGGTGGTGCGGTCCAGGGTTTTGTCATGCAAAATATACAGCTCCCCGTCCTTGGTCTCCATAATGTCTATCTCGTGCATTTTGATTCCAGCCTGGAGGGACTCTTCCATGCTGGAAAGGCTATTTTCAACCTTGTCGGGATGGATTACACCCCTGTGGCTGCAAATGATGGGGGTTGGCTCTGAGAGCAGTTCACGCAGAGTCTGCCCATACGCCTGGAAAGAAAGAAGCAGGAAAAGAACGGGGAACAGGTTTTTTAGCATCAGAGGGAGAAATTAGTTTTCCATGATGTTATGGCTGTCCAGCTGTTCCTGCACCCAGTCGATATATTTGGATAGCAGATATTCGTTCCATTTCGCCTTATATTGAGGGGAGTTTTCCAGCACCACGCGGAAACTGGAAGTGGCTTTAGTTTTGGCCAAGGCATTGAATAAATCCTCTTGCATGGAGCGTTCTTTGACATGGCGGTCGGCAAACTCCTCCATGATCAAACTCTCATGGTAAGGCTCCATTTTGACAAACTCCACGTAATTGTCCGGATCTTCTTCGATTTCGTCCAGAATATCCTCCTCCTCGGGCGTCAGGTCGTAGCTGAAATGGTCTTCATCGTCAGGCAAGGAGTAGATTTTCTTGGAATCAATTTCGTAGAAACAAATCAAACCTTTGATTAAGAATCCGGCGATTTTTTGTTTTTCTGGATTGGTAAGGGAAAGCATTACGTTTATTGGATGGGTTATTTTTCGGAAAATTAATCAGTTGGGAATAAATTTCAAACCAACTACTTGTAATTTAATTGTTATCTAACTTAATCGCCCTCAGAGGGGTCGTGGGGAGGTTGGTTTAATACCCTATTATACCTTTCCCGAAGGTCTTTCAAATCCTCTGGCTCGCTAAAGGAATCCTCACCGGCCCTCATGGCCATATGGACATGTTTTAAGATGACTTCCTCTCGGTCTTTCATCTTTATAAATTTGTTGACTATACTCAAGCCCTCCATCAAACGTATCAAAACGGAAGGGTTTTCTTTTCCATATTGTCGCACTTGATTGAAGGCAGCATCTGCCATTCCTGAAAAGTCAAGGCATTTGACCACTAAGCGTAAACGGTCCCCTTCATCAAATCGGTATGGAGAAGGAAACTTTTTATCAGCCAGCTCACTCAGGTTCGATATCAACTTGTCCAAGGCGGTGATGGCGGTAAAGGGGTCGTTGATACCCGGGGAAAGGGCACGGGCAATAACTTCCACCAGCTGGTGGATGGCAAATTGGGCATCCTGCGTTGGGGTACGCGCATGGCTGATCACAAATGACTCTCGGATGCCATCGGCCTGCCCTTCTTCCAAAATCTTGTTGGCGTGAACCTGCACCAGCTCGCTTCCTTTTACAATCAGGTCCCCGGGGCGGAACTTCACTACCAGAATCAGGTCGTTTTTCTTTGCAAACTTGATCAGATCATTGCCATTAATCAACTGTAGGTAGCCACTTTCTTCCGCATACACAAAATCCTTATAGGGTATTTTTTGTATGTATTTATTGATAAAAGTCTCGTCCTGCTCGAGGTTCTCTTTCCCGATGCTGGTTGGGAATATATGGTTTAAGCTTTTATTTAATTTGTCGCTTACATCTGAGATAATATTATCCGCCTGAATAATCACAGCGATATGGTGGATGTAGGCGATAAGAAGGAAAATATTTGCCAAGGCAATGATTAAAGTGGCGATAATCGAAATGTTTGGAATAAACTCATCCGTAGAGCCATCCCCTTCTCTTACCACCCTCATAATCAGCAGGCAAAACATAAAAGTAGCAATATAAGCCCCGAGCACCGTTTGGTTCAACCGGTCATTCATGAAATTTCTCAGCAGCCTCGATCCATATTCCGAAGATGCCAGTGTTAGCGCCACCAAGGTGATCGAAAATACGATACTGGTAACATTCAGCATCGCTCCAGCAATCGTGGATAGAATGGCGCGGGCTGAATCCACGTCTTCCGTAATGATATAATCAAACAAGCCAAATGGCTCCATGGAATACTTACTGTCCACATGAATGAGGAAAAAGGCCAAAGCTATGGCCGTACTGACAATAAGGGCGGGTATAAACCAAAAACTTGTTTTGATCATTTCCCAGAAAAATATCAGTTTGGTTTTCATTACTGATTAGGTATAGGCCTATTTAAACTAAATATAAAATACGTACAGGTTGTTTACCTCATTTTTTATGCAAAAAATAAGCAGTAAATTATTGAGGAAATGGAACAGCTACATCAATTCACCGGATTAAATGCTGCGGAGGTATTGTCCAGCCGAGAAAAGCATGGAGCTAACTTGATGCCAACTGATAGTAGATGGCGCTGGTTGGAGTTGCTTAAGGAGGTTGTGCTTGAGCCTATATTCCTGATATTATTGGCTGCAGCCTCCATTTATTTTTTTCTCGGAGAATATCAGGAAGGTATTATCATGTTGATTGCTATTGGGTTGGTTTCGGGTATTTCCCTTTTTCAGGAAAGAAAGAGCCAAAATGCTATCGATGCGCTGAAGAGAATGAGCAGCCCAAAAGCCAAAGTCTTCAGGGAAGGGGAGCTGCTCACCATTCCAAGTGAGCAGTTGGTGGTAAATGACCTTATGATGGTGGAAGATGGCGATCTGATACCCGCTGATGCGGAGGTGATCGAGTCCCATGATTTTACGGTCAATGAAAGTGCCCTGACGGGGGAATCCTTTCCCGTAACCAAGACAGGCAATGGTAAAAAGGAGAGCCTCTACCAGGGAACTTTGGTTTTGGGAGGCAACTGTGTGGGGAGAGTTACTGCGGTGGGAAAGGACACCACCTTGAATAAGCTAGGCATCAGCCTTCACGGAATTGAAACCAGCAAAACACCGCTTCAGCTTCAAATTTCCAGGTTCGTCACCGGCATGGCGGCTATAGGAGCGGTGGCTTTTTTTATTGTTTGGGGGCTCAATTATTACCTGTCCGAGAACATCTGGGACAGTCTTCTGCAGGGACTCACACTGGCCATGTCAGTGCTGCCGGAGGAGATCCCCGTGGCTTTCAGCACATTTATGGCCCTGGGAGCTTTTCATCTTTACAAAAAGCAAATCATTACCCGGAGTCCCTATACCGTGGAAACCTTGGGGGCGGCCACGGTAATCTGCGTGGACAAGACAGGGACGCTTACAGAAAATAAAATGGAGTTGGCAGCCATTTATGAACATGCTTCTGGTAGGCATTTTAGATATAATGATGGACAGGCCGAACTTAATGAAGTGCTGGAATATAGTCTTTGGGCTTCCGAGATATTGCCATTTGATTCCATGGAAAAGGCTATCCACAAAACTTATCAATTGGCCGCAAAAGTGGATATGAGAGGGGCCTATAACATGGTTCATGAATACCCATTGGGAGGGACGCCTCCTATTATGACGCACATATTTCAGAATGGCAGCCAAGACAGGAAGATCGCCGTCAAAGGCAGCGTGGAAGGGGTCGTTAAGCAATGTGATTTGACCCTGTCCGAAAAGGAAGGTATCATGAAAGTGGTGGATGATTATACCCATCGGGGGTATAGGGTTTTGGCAGTGGGAAAGGTGGCTCATTGGGTGGGAGCCTTTCCAGAAACCCAGTTTGATTTCCAATTTGAATTCCTGGGGTTGGTCTGCTTCTATGATCCGCCAAAATCCAATATCCCCGAGATCATCTCCAAGTTTTACAAAGCCGGGATTGAGGTAAAAATGATAACCGGCGATTATGCCAAAACGGCCCAGGCTATTTCTGAGTTGATTGGTATGAAAAACCACTCATCCGCCCTTACCGGAACCGAAGTGCTAAGTATGGATGCAAATGAACTGCGGGAGAAAGTCAAAAACACCAAGCTGTTTTCCAGGATGTTTCCCCAAGCCAAAATGAAAGTAGTGGAAGCCTTGAAGGAAAATGGGGAGATAGTGGCCATGACGGGTGACGGGGTGAACGACGGCCCAGCGCTAAAAGCCGCCCACATTGGAGTGGCCATGGGGCTGAGAGGGACTGAGATCGCCAAAAAAGCTGCTGCACTGGTTCTGATGGATGACGATCTGGCCCATATGGTGGATGCCGTGGCATTGGGGCGCAGGATTTATGAAAATCTTAAAAAAGCCATCCAATATATCATTTCCATCCACATCCCCATTATTCTGATAGTTACCCTTCCCTTGGTGTTTTTCTGGGAATTCACTGCCATATTTTCTCCTATACATGTGATCTTTTTGGAGTTGGTGATGGGGCCTACCTGCTCTATAGTGTTTGAAAACGAACCCATTGAGCCGGGGTCCATGAACCGTCCACCGAGGAAGATGACTAGCACTTTCTTTTCCCTGCGGGAATTGGCCATCAGCATAGTCCAAGGGCTGGTGATCACGGCAGGCTGTCTGGGAATTGGGTATTATTATATAGAGGCCGGGGCAAGTGAGCATTTGGTGCGAACCGTTATTTTCTCCACACTCATCTTCAGCAATGTTTTTCTTACCTTGGTCAACAGGTCTTTTTATTATTCGATTGTCAAAACACTGAGCTACTCTAACAGGCTCATGCCGCTGATATTATTGGCATCTCTGGGGGTATTGGGACTTGCTTTGTACTTTGAGCCATTGAGAAATGTTTTTGACTTTGCGCCTCTAAATGCCGCTATTTTGCTTCAAACATTAGCAGTCGGGTTTGCCTCGGTGATTTGGGTGGAGGGGTTCAAACTTTGGCGCAGGGTTTATAAAATAACATGAGGCCAGGTTGGCCCGGCCTCATGCTTTTACTTATATACAGGGATAGTCCATTCAGCACCGCTGATATCCGTTAGCCTCAATCTATATTCATTTTTATTCAATGAAGTTAGGCTAGTGTCTTCTATCCGCAGACGTGCTTTGCCGCCTAAAGGAATGATCAAACTGTGGGCACCTGGTTTAACTTTGGTCACATAAGTATTGGCAATCTGACTTTCCGGGAATGCTGCCAGCTCTTTGCCATCCAATTCCAAAACCGCCTCGCCATTTGGCTCCTCTAGCGCTATTCCGATTAGCCAAGAGCCGTATACATCAACACCTTCCACTCTGAAAACGGTAAATTCCAAGCTGCCATTTTCCAGCTGTGGTTTTGATAGCTCAAGTTTAGGCTTCACGGATTTGTTGTGAAGTGTTCCCCAAACCCCTCCATGGAAAACCTGGTTGGTTAGAAGGGTTATAAATAAAATGGCCAAAGAGCCCCCCAAAACCAGCTTGTGCAAGACATTGGCCTTGATCGGCATTACACCGGAGGCCAGCCAGGAAAACCAGGGCTTCTCGTTGATTGAGGGGTGGTTTTTCATTAGATAATAATCTAAAGAATACCGGCCACTGCCTGATAGAAAGACGGTAAAGCCAACCGCAATCCCTAAAATGCCGATTTGCCATTCGTCCAGACAGGTTGTTCCTATCCATCCGGCGCCAAGCAAGATGCCCATTGCCAATCCAAACACCCCTACACTCATCAATCGGGTGAATAAACCCAGCATGAAAAGTAGACCTACCACCGCTTCCACTAGGGTGAAAACAGTCATGGCTATCCATAAAATATCGGGGTTCAGCAACAGATATTCAATCATAGGCTGTATGCCCAAGGCATTGGGGAGGAAATGGTTGAATTTCTCACCAATGTAGCCTGGGGCATCCGGGTCGAGCTTGTTTTCCAAAACTAACCTTCTCCAAAATGCAGAGAAGTATGTCCATCCGGCCACTAATCTCAGGGCAAGGGAAAATAGTCCAGCCAGTTCATAGGAATGGCCGTCATAAGATTTTAATTCTTGTGATTTCATTTAATGCAATTAGAAGTTCAAATAATTTTGGCTGTAAAAGGTGATTACATCAGCCAAGACTTCCATTGCTTAAATAAGATGTATAAGGGGAGTTTTGCCCATGAGCCAATATTATTATTGGATTGTGGGGTGAATTGTTGTAGGGTCTTAAATGAAAAAGTTGACCGGGCTGCTTCTGCAAAACCAAGTCCTACATGGTGCTCCGAAACCTCAAAGGCCTCAACCTTTTCGCCCCAAGCCAAATCATCATGGATTTCGCAGCCCTCATTTTGAAGGATGGGCTTTGTGACGTTAAGAGGTTTGGGAATGGAGACTTCAAAATACTCCGAAATGGCTTTCCTGCTATTGCAGGCCATGACAAGCATTACCGCACTTAAAAGGTAAAGTGAAATCCTCCGAAGCGTTGAAGCTTGGTTTTTATGGGCGGTATTTAAATCTTGAGCTCTGATTTTTTGAAGCTAGGTTTACCCAAAGGTAAAAATCTTTGTGATAAGGTATAAATAAATAGAAGAGGAATAAGTTCCTCAACTCTTTAATCCTAAAATTAGGTAATGACTGTTTTTGGTAGGCATTACTTATATTTGCTTATAAGCTGTACGATTAATGGGAGAACCAAGTTTTGATTTTTGGCGGTTCCTGGCCGGCATAGGGGTGTTTCTTTTTGGTATGAGCCAACTGGAGACAGCCTTGAAAGAGCTTGCCGGGAAATCTTTCCGCAAAATGCTGCAAAGCCTGACCGACCAGTCCTGGAAAGGGGTGCTGGTGGGCGCTTTGATCACGGCGGTTTTGCAGAGCAGCTCCTTGGTGACCCTAATGGTGCTGGCGTTTTTAGGAGCCAAAGTCATCAATCTCCGCAGTTCCCTAGGCGTGATCTTGGGGGCCAATTTGGGCACCACCATTACCGCTTGGATTGTGGCTACCTTGGGCTTTAAGCTAAGTGTGGCCGATTTTTCCCTACCTTTTCTGGGATTGGGGAGCCTATCTGTCATTTTTCTGCAGCAACGGCCGGTGCTGAAAAACATAGGCTATTTCTGTATAGGTTTTGGATTGCTTTTCTTGGGCTTGGATTTCATGAAGGTGGCCATTGAAGAGGTTGCCACTCAGATTGATTTTAAGCAATATCAGCATTATGGCCTGTGGATGTTCTTGGGCATTGGGATCATTGTTACTGCGCTGATCCAGTCCAGTTCGGCCATGATGGTGATCATTCTCTCCGCTGTGCATGCAGATGTGGTGACCCTCACACAGGCGGCCGCAATGGTAGTGGGGGCCAATATTGGCACCACCATTACCGTGGCCATAGGAGCCATGGGCGGGGCGGCCGATAAAAAGCGCCTGGCCTTGGCACACCTGCTCTTCAACTTGGTCACGGGCTTGATCATTTATGCCTTCATAGCGGATTTGATCAACTTGACCCTCATGCTCTTTCCAGTTCAGGATGCGCTGATTGATTTGGTGATCTTCAGTACATTTATCAAGTTGCTAGGCGTGTTCCTATTCCTTCCTTTTCTGGGGCTTTTGGAAAAATGGCTCAAGCGCCGGTTTTCGAAATCAGAACCCAAAGGTCAGACCCTTTACATCAAAAACGTGTCTACCAAGGTACCTGAGGTGGCGGTTTCGGCCGTGGAAAAGGAGGTGGCGGCGACTTTTGAGAAAACAGTGGATTTTATAATTGGCACTTTCCAGGCGGGTAAAAAACGGCAGAAAATGCCTACATGGAGAAGGATTGTCAGCGAAGTGAAAGACCCCATCGAAAATTACAACCAGCTCAAGGTAATCGAGGATGAGCTTACCGCCTACCATGTTTCCTTACAGGAGGAGGTGCTTAGTGAGAGGGAGGCGGAGTCCCTCACCAATCTCATGCTCAGCTTACGGTCTATGATTTTTGCAGCCAAAGACATCAAAGATATCCAACACAACCTGCGACAGATGGAAAATTCGGAGGATACACTCACTACAGAGATCTTGAAAAAGCTGAGAAACCAGCTCAAAAATAGTTTGTTGGACTTAGAAGAAAGGGTTCAGGCCGGATCTTTGACCTTTAACAACCTGAATGCTTGGCGATATGGGAATGAACTCTCCCTCAAAGAAATCAATACCTTCCTGCATTTGGAATTAAGAAAAAACAAACACGAACTCTTTCCAGTATCCACCTTGGCCAATGTAATCCGGCAAACTTCCACCTCATTGGACAACCTGGGGAATGCCATAGATTTTTGGAAATTCAGGACGCAACCGGAAAAAGTGGAGGCTAATTAAGCTTGCACCTCCTCCATGAGGGTTTGATAAAACGAAGTGGCTGCCAACTGGTGCGGCAGAAGGACTTGGTCGGGGTTTTCGGCCTGCAGGATCCGTAGATCCTTTTCATGCATGGCAGTCACGTATATTTTCCCCTTAAATTCCTGCCTTCTCAAGGCATGGATTAGGTTGATGGATAATTCCGTGCTGGGGACGGTGCAGATCACGCACTTGGCCGTGGTTAAGGGTAAGGAATCCAATAGATCCGGATCTTCAATGTCTCCATAAATCACATGATCGCCCTTTTTTCGCCACTCCCTGACCACAATGGGATCAAAGTCTATGGCCAAATATTTTATGTCATGGTACTGATCAAGCAGGTCTGCCACATTGGAACCAAACCTTCCCAGCCCAAATATGATCAAATCATATTTGGCATGAACTTCCTCTTCAAACTCGGCCTCCCGATACGGATGTCTTTTTTCGAAAATACTCAGGGCAGGGGCTATAAAATCGTAGATGGGATGGCTATAGATGATCAAATAAGTGGACAATGCGATGGTTATCAATCCCACTAGTGTTATTAACCCTACCACATCCTCAGTAATATGTCCCACCGACAGTCCCAAGCCGGCAAAAATCAGGGAAAACTCGCTGATTTGGGCTACGGTGAGCCCAGCCAGAAACCCGGTCCTTTTCCTATAGCCCATGACTCCCATGATGATCAAAACGATTATGGGGTTGCCAACGAGTACGAAAACGGAAAAAATCAGGGAGGAGGGGATTTGGCTTCCTATAATGCCGAGATCCAAGTTTGCCCCTAGATTGACGAAAAAAAACAGCAAAAGGAAATCCCTCAGGCTTATCAGCCTACTGCTGATGACGTCTTTAAACTGGGAGGAGGCCAGGCTGACCCCCGCCAAAAAGGCGCCAACCTCCCCACTGAAACCCATAGCGTCACCCAGGGCCGCCATCGCTATAGCCCAAGCAATGGCAAACAAGGTCAGAAGTTCTTGAGATTTTGCCAGAAAAATACTCAGTCTGGGGATGATAAATTTCATTGCGATGAAAGTCAAGAGACCCAAAACCGCCCCGGCCAGCACCGTGCTGCCCATGTCTTCCCAAAAAGAGCCTCCCTCACTTTGGCGCATGGCGGATAAGACGATCATGACCAAAATCACCACAATGTCCTGCACGATCAAAAAACCTATCGCTATTTGCCCGTGTAGGGAATCAATTTCTTTCTTGTCGGAAAGCAGTTTGACAATGATTATAGTACTGGAAAATGTCAGGGCCACGGCAATGTAAAAACTGTGAAGGTAGGAGAAATCCAAAGCCACGCCTATAAAAAAACCTATCAGGGAAGTGAATAAAACCTGCCCCAGCCCTGTAAGTAGGGCGATTTTTCCGATCGAGCTGATGATTCTCAGGTCCAGCTTTAACCCCACGATAAAAAGCAGGATCACGATGCCTATCTCTGCCAGCAGATGGATGTTGTCCTCTGATTTTACCACATTGAGAAAGGCAGGGCCAACCAGGATGCCCAAGGCAATAAACATCACGATCAATGGTTGCTTCAGCAGTTGCCCAAGCCCGCCCATCAATGCCGCCAAAAACAATATTATGGCAAATTCATAAAAAGGGTTGTCCGCTAAACTGGAAAGCCAATTCATTTGGGTAATATCAAAAGCGGCATAGAGCCATCGTGAATCAGGTCGTTGAGCATAAAGTTTCTGAAAAGCTGGTCGTTCAGCGTCCGGCTTCCCTTTTGGGCTACCAAGTAGGAGTTGGGAATGGCATGGACGTGCGATTTGATTTCTTTGAAAGCATCTGCTCCATGATAAATCTTATAGGTGGCCCCCCAATCTCTGAATCTTTCCTCAAGCAAAAGCAAGTATGCAGAGCTGCTGTCAGGATTATCGTTTTTGGTTACCACGGTGATAAATTCCAGCTTCACCCGGAATGGTTTGAAGGTTTCAAGCATATGTTGGAGACTATCCTCATTGACAGGAAAGCGGTAGCTTACCGCCACTACAAATTTGGACGGTTCAAAGGAAGTCAGATTGGAGGGGATGGCAATGATAGGCTTGTTGGTTTCCTCAATGATTTTGGTCACCGTGCTGCCGATCAATAGCTTTTTTAAAAATCCAGTTCCTTTTAGGCCCAGCATGACAATGTCATCATGTCCCATTACAGACCGCTCATTCAAAATCTTTGACAGGTTTTTTTCAGTCACCAAGAGTGAAACTTCCTCCTCAGCTAGTCCGACTGTATGTATAAGTTCGAGCATTTTGCTGGTGGCAGCTTCTTTTTCATGACTGATCAGCTGTTCTCTGCTTTCCAGGTCTGATAGGGAAGGAACCAAGCTAGGGACTTGATGGACTAATGTGATTTTAGACTCCAGCTGTTTGGCCAGCAAATGCGCCAGCTTTACCAGAGGTTCAGAAAATTTCGAAAAATCTATTAGAAGGATCAGGCGCTTTTTCATATTAGTTGAAGTGGTTAAAGTCCATATGAAGTTAACAATTTTAAAAATGGAGTTCAAATGGAAATTTTATTTTATAATTAAGGGCAGTCCTTAGTGAATTAAATTTTCCAGGCTTAATTTAATTTATCGATAAGCAACTTTTTTGTAATGTTTATGCATATATATTTGTTCTTATAATTCATCATACAATTTTACATGCAATCTCCCCTTAAATTTATTGATTCAAATAATTCAAGTTTTTTTTTGACTGTCCGCAACAGGGTAGATCACTACTTTGAAAAAAATGGGATATCCAGACGAGCCAACTTTCAAATGGTGGCCAAAACGGTGATATATATCACTTTATTCATTTCTCTTTACTTACTAATTATTCTTCAGGTCTTCCCCCTTTTCCTTTTATTGGTATTGGCCATATGCCTGGGCATGACCATGGCATTTATTGGGTTCAATATCTGTCATGATGCCCTGCACGGCTCATATTCTTCCAAGCCATGGGTCAATAAGTCATTGGGCTTGTTGTTTAATATAATCGGGGCCAACGTTTACATTTGGAATATCACTCATAATAAAATCCACCATACCTATACCAACATTATAGGCCATGACGGGGATCTGGAAGTGGCTCCCGGTATGGTGAGGGTGTCCCCAATCGAAAGACATAAACCGATCTATCGATACCAACACATCTATGCCTTTTTTCTATATGCATTGGCCTCTATGTCTTGGTTTTTCAGAAAAGATTATCTCAAATTTTTCCAGAAAAAGATCGGGCAACATGAGAATAACCACCCCACAATCGAGTATTTCAATCTCTTTTTTTACAAATTTATTTATTACACCCTTTTCATCATATTGCCATTGGTATTTATGGATATCACCTGGTGGCAATACCTAATCGGCTTTTTTGCACTCAATTTTGCTGAGGGGCTGGTGTTGGGATTGGTGTTTCAATTGGCCCACTTGGTCGAGCAGACCTCTTTCCCCCAGCCGGAGGAGAACGAAAACATAGAAGAGGCCTGGGCGCAACACCAGATGAGAACAACGGCCAATTTTGCCAGGAAAAGCAAATTAGCTACCTTTCTTTGCGGGGGACTCAACTGTCAGGTCGAACACCACCTGTTTCCTAAAATCTGCCATATCCATTACCCAGCCATTTCGGATATTGTCAAGCAGACGGCCTTGGAGCATGACCTGCCCTATTACGAGAACAAAACCTTTATCTCTGCGCTTAAGTCCCACGCAAATTTTCTGAAGAGAATGGGGCGGCCACAAAACGAAAGTTTAAGCCATTAAGGAAGCAAAAAATATGACAATGAAAAAAAAACAGGCTTTTACAGCCTGTTTTTTTTATTCTTAATAAGATCTGATCGGCTTCAAAATAGGCCTATCGCCATGCTGCTATCGCCTGTTTTCTAGTTAGTGCATGGTCTTGAAGCCCGGCTCATAGATGATCCGCACAAAGGAGCTGAGCCCCTGGATTTCCGTGTTGATGGGAATACCAGAGACGATGCCCACCATCAGGTTTTCGGCCAATGCGAGCCTCATCTGTGGCCGCATCACCGTCAGCAGTTTTCCCTGGTTCAATTCCTTGTTGATCTCAAGGCCGATGAAGTTCCGGGTGCCGGTGATCATGTAATGTAGATTGGTGTTAAACTCAAACACCTGATAGGTTCCCTTGTGGTGGAACTCCTGAATAAACTTTGGTCCTGTATAGATGAGGGTATGGTAATTCCTACCCCACCTTTTTGCCGCTACAAAAAACGGGTTGTAGATGTTGCCCTGATAGGCTTTTTCCCTGCCCATCCTATCCAGATCTGTCAATTCAAATTCATGGATATATCCCAGCGCCAAGGTGGTGTTGTGCTTTTCCGAAACCAGGAATGACCACTGAGTAGCCAGTTTCAAGCTTTCTAGCCTGTTGGATGGTTTGCGCACGTCCGAATTGGCCATACTCAACGGTTGGCTGTACATGGTTACGGGAAGTTCAATCTCAAAACCAAGCCTATCGATCGGCGCCCATTCGTACTCTACCAATGCTTCAAACTCATTGTAATGCCGGCCGGCTTTCATGCCCATCCCTACGTTCCACTCCTTTTCGCCCTTTCTGGCACCCAGGTCACGGATCAAATCTATATATAGCGGTTCGGCATGGAGTACCTTAGGCTTTTCCCCTTTTACATTTTCCACCTCATATATAAATAAGCTGTCCAAAACAAGGTTTTCTTGCCTCAAGCTGTCTCTATCCGTTTGTGCCATAGAGAAAAACGGAAGGAGAAACCCCACTAAGAGGATGAGTTTTTTCATAGTTTTCATAAAATTAAGCGCGCAAATATATAGAAATGCTTAAGTATTTCTCCTGTTAAAAATTATTAATTTCCGTAGGTTTTTTTGTTGGCATCCAAGACTATATAAGAGAGGTGATTTGCAAAGCTTTTGAGAGGGTTTATGGAAAATTTATGTCAGTTTAAAATAAAGATCTCCCATAAAATTGCTAACTTAAGGTGTTGTTAAGCAAAAGGTTACGATGAGTTTTTTGTGCCGGATTTTTATTTGTCAAATATCCCAAAGACATGACTGTTTTGACCATCTCCTTTCAAAAAATCCGCAACAGCGACGTCTCCCTGGTCGGTGGCAAGAATGCCAGCCTCGGAGAAATGATCCACGAACTTGCTCCGCTTGGAGTCAACATTCCTGACGGTTTTGCCACCACGGCAGATGCCTTTAGAAGTTATCTCCATGAAAACGGGCTTGACGCAAGTCTTTCCCGCCAACTCCAGCAACTGGACAGCAAGGGGCTGGGCAACCTCCAGGAGGTTGGGGCCAAATGCCGGGAACTCATGGCATCGGGCAATTTTTCCGAAAAGCTCAAGACAGAAATTTTGGAGGCTTACCGTAAACTCCTCGGTCAAGAGGATATATCTGTCGCCGTAAGAAGCAGCGCCACGGCCGAAGACCTTCCCACCGCCAGTTTTGCCGGCCAACATGACAGCTTTCTCAACATCAAAGGCGAGAGCGAACTGCTGGATGCGGTGAAACGCTGCTACAGGTCCCTTTTCAACGACAGGGCGATCAAATACCGGATTGACAACGGGTTTGACCACATGCAGGTGGCCCTTTCGGTGGGGGTACAACGTATGGTGAGATCAGATCTTGGAAGTGCGGGAGTGGCCTTTACCATCGATCCTGAAACAGGGTTTGAAAAAGTAATCTACCTTACGGCTTCCTGGGGACTGGGAGAGAATGTAGTGCAGGGAGCGGTGAATCCCGATGAATTCTATATTTTCAAACCCTCCCTCGAAAAGGGCATGAAAAGCATCATCCACCGCAAACTGGGCTCCAAGGAACATAAAATGGTGTATGCCGAAAATGCTGAGCGGCCCATCACCAATATCGAAACCGAGCCTTTTGAAAGGGGGATTTTTTCCCTGCAGGACAGGGAAGTGGAAATCCTTGCCCAGTGGTCCGCTGCTATTGAAAAGCATTATAACCTCCCCATGGACATTGAGTGGGCCAAGGATGGGTTGACAGGGGAGCTTTTCATAGTTCAGGCTAGACCGGAGACCGTTCATAGGCAGGCCAAAAAGGTGGCCGGGAAGGAGTATAAACTTATGTCAAGGGCTGAGCCGATCTGTAAGGGCAAGGCTGTTGGGCGGTCCATCGCCAGCGGAAGGGTTTGTATTGTACATTCCGTGGCTGATGCCAAAAAGGTTAAGAAAGGTGACATCATCGTGGCTGACATCACCAATCCCGATTGGAACAATATGTTGCAGAAAGCGATAAGTATCGTTACCAACAAGGGGGGGCGGACCAGCCATGCCTCCATTGTGGCCAGGGAATTGGGAATACATGCTGTGGTCGGAACAGGTGACGCGACCCAGAAGCTGTATGATGGGCAAATAATCACCGTTTCCTGCATAGAGGGCGACGAGGGCCATATCTATGACGGTAAACTCGATTGGGAAGAAAAAGAGGTCAGTTTTGAAGCCTTGGAGAGCACCCGGACTAAACCCATGTTCATTTTGGCAGATCCCGAAAAAGCCTTCAGGTTGTCTTTTTATCCCAATGAAGGAGTGGGCCTGTTGAGAATGGAATTCATAATTGCCAACAGCATCCGGATCCATCCCATGGCGCTGGTGAAGTTTGGGGAACTGGATGACAACAACGATAAGAGAGCTATTCAGGCCATCACCCAACACTATCATGATAAGAAAAAATATTTCGTAGAAAACCTTTCGGAGGCAGTGGCCATGGTTGCAGCCGCATTTTATCCCAAGGATGTCATCGTCCGAATGAGTGACTTCAAAACCAATGAGTATGCGGAACTCATCGGGGGGAAAAGTTTCGAGCCCCATGAGGAAAACCCCATGCTGGGATTCCGGGGAGCCTCTCGGTACTACAATGACCAGTACAGGGAAGGCTTTGGACTGGAATGCCAGGCCATGAAAGTGGTCAGGGATGAAATGGGCCTTACCAATGTAAAAGTGATGATCCCTTTTTGCCGGACAATCGAGGAGGGCAAAAAGGTGCTGGAGACCATGAAAGAGTTTGGCCTTGAACGAGGTGACAACGGTCTTGAGGTATACGTGATGGCCGAGATCCCCAGCAACGTGATTTTGGCCGAGGAGTTTGCGCGGATATTTGACGGTTTCTCCATCGGTTCCAATGACCTCACGCAACTCACTCTTGGGATAGACCGAGACTCCGCCACCATCAGCGAGCTTTTTGACGAGAACAATGCCGCGGTGAAGCGCATGCTTTCAGAAGTTATCCGCAGTGCCAAAAAAGCTGGGGTAAAAATAGGTCTTTGTGGGCAGGCCCCAAGTGATTATCCGGAGTTTGCCCAGTTTTTAGTGGAGGAAGGCATTGACAGCATTTCCTTCAGTTCGGATGCCTTGTTCAGAGGCATAGAAAACATCAAGATCGCTGAGGATAAGGTCAGCAAACCTGCATAAATCATACTTTTCAACTTAATGATACTCACATGAAAATGAACTTTGAAAATAAAGTCGCTTTGGTCACCGGAGGGAGTTTCGGTATTGGCCAAGCCACGGCCATAGCTTTTGCCCGAGAGGGGGCCAAGGTGGTGGTGGTCGACTGGGTGGAGGATTCAAAAACTGTGGATAAGATCAAAAATGAAGGCGGGGATTGTATTTTCATTAAAGGGGATATGTCCAGTGAAGAAGATATCAAGAATAAGGTGGAAAAGACCATCAGTCACTACGGCCGCCTTGATTATGCCTTCAACAATGCCGGAGTGGAAGGATTGACCGCTCCAGTGATCGACTGCACCAATGAAAACTGGGACAAAGTCCTCGGAATAAATCTCAAAGGGGTATGGTGGTGCATGAAGTACCAGTTGCCCCACCTGATCCAGAACGGGGGCGGGGCCATTGTAAACAATGCCTCGATTGCGGGATTGGTTGGATTTCCCGGTATACCCGCTTATGTGGCATCCAAGCATGGACTGATAGGCTTGACCAAAAATGCCGCACTCGAATACGCAAAGTCCGGCGTACGGATCAATGTTGTCTGCCCAGGGGTGATCAAAACCCCCATGATTGACCGCTTCACCGGAAAAAATAAGGAGGTGGAAAAGCAATTTGAATCCGCCGAACCCATCGGGAGGTTGGGCGAGCCGGAAGAGGTGGCCGATGCGGTGCTTTGGCTTTGTTCGGAGAGGTCATCCTTTGTCACCGGGCATGCCTTGGCCGTGGACGGGGGCTGGGTGGCGCAGTGAAATGGTAAATAGGGGTGGTGGTGGCCTGAGTGTTCATAATGAATTTTATAAAGATTGATTTGGAAATCCCTCCTTTCCTATATTGACAAAAAAATGAATCCCCACGGTGCGGGTAAGACCGAGGGGATTCCTTAAGATTCGGCTATTTGGTAACGGCCTTACGAATGGTGACCGGGTCTTTTATCGGATGGGCTTTACCTATTATATTGCTTATCACCCTAATTGGGGCCAGATGGTCATTGTAGTATTTTTTTGCGCCCTTTTCCAATTTTTTCCGATAGGCCTCATTGGTCAACAGATAGTTTACCGCATCCTCCATCTCGCTTTCATCTTCTATTAAATGAATGTTTTCTCCATGCTGCAAAGGTTCAGGGAGTTCGTTGATTATGGGGCTGGAAATCATGGCTTTTCCCATGGCTAGAAACTCACCCAGTTTCCACCCATGGCAATTAAAAACTGAAGGGGTATTGAATACCAGCGCGGATTCATGGGTTTTCTGTAGAAATTCAGGGTGGGAAACAAATTTCTTGATTTTCAACTCTTTGAAATCCTTCACCCCTTTGAATTTTTTATAAAAGAAAAAGCCACCCTCAAAGCTGCACAAGGGACTGTTTTTACATATGGTCATAAATTGCTTTCTCAGGTGGTTGGTGCCCAGTTGGCAATTGGCATGTTCCCACAAGGTTGCAATGGTGAAAATGTATGGCTTTCTTTTAGGGCTGACTGGCCTAGGTGGGTTGACAAATTGGTTGAGATAGGATTTTTCCATCTGGTTTTCATAGGTCCTCACAAAGGTTTTCCAATAAATTCCCGGCTGGAAGTTAAGCCTGCGGAGATTTTGCAGGCAGTGCCAGTAGGTCTTCCATTTACCCCATATGCGAATGCTAAACCCTGGCCCTATGGACAGCAGCTTAGAGATATCCTTTCTGCCACTCAGGTAATCCAAATTGACGTTGATTTTGGCGTAGGTGTCACACCAGCGATAGGCGTGTTCATATACTTCCGGGCTGTCCCTAAAATCGATAATATATTTGGTGCTTTTGCCGGCAGATTCCACCACAAATGCTGTATAGTTAAAATACTCTCCATTATCATTTTTTTCACGGTTTTGAAAAAGCTGTGAAAAGGGGCTTCTTTTAAAGCTCACATTTTTCCGCCCGAAATAATCGTAGAGGCCTACCAAATAGTAGGCAGTGTAGTTGATGCGGGTCGCGGGGTCGACAAAAACGTTTACGTTTTTCATTGAAAAAAATGATTAAGGTGGAAAAAATAGCTTACAGCAATTTAGCTATAAATTATCAAAAATGGAAGCTGAAAACAGGGAGGATTTCGACAAACTTTTCAGTCCTGTTTTATAAAAGCCACCGTTTTTTCATCCTTTTTTCCATCAAAAAACTGGTCCAATACCTGCTGAAAAATAAGGTCTCCTGTAGCCAAAAGGAATAAGGTGACGCAGGATCGAAGCTTTAAATCATCCGGAGATCCCATTATTTGGTAAGCTGTCCTTTGCCCGTGAGGCAACAATAGCTCGCAGCATTCCCGCAAATTGTGACCCAACACTGGATGCTGGTAAAAAGCCTTGGCCTCAGCCAGGTCCCTAATTCCATAAAACTTAGCCGTACTACTGTGTCCTAACTGCTTAAGCTGGGGGAATATATACCACATCCAATGGGATACCTTCTTGCCATTTTGGAGCTCTTTCTTGGCTTGGGCCAGACTGCTGGCTTGGGCCTCAAGGAAGCGGGTAAGCTGGTAAGGATCCTCTACTCGTCCCATGTCACCAAACCTTCGGCTAAGGTATGTCTCTTCTTGGGTTTTTTGGTTGTCAGTTCCAGAAGGTAATTGAGCTCTTCTGTTTTTTCATCTTTCATGAAAATCTCATTGCTTTCATATCGGATTGCCTGACCAGGCTCCAAGTCAGAAGTGACGCGGTCAAAGCTGATGTACTTTTTGTTGACTTTTAGGTATACCCGATAGGAACCGCCTTCCAGGGTTTCCTCTCCCTCATTGACTAGTATATAGGAGAAATGCTTGCCCTTGTTGTCGGTTTCGTGCACGGTAACCTCCCCCTTTACGGGCAGCTCAGTTTGGCCAAATGCTGAAAGGCTCATCATCAGACAGGCCAGTGCGGTCATTAATTTTTTCATGAAATCTGTTAGTAGTTTAATTGGTGTGTTCAATTTAGGGATATATTACGGAAAACGGATTGGCCGAGGGGTAAAAATGATTGGTTCTAAAAGAAAAATATTGATAATCAAGTGGGTAAAAAAAAGAAAGGCTGAACACCAACCTTTCAGTTTATCCTTTCCTAGGTCATCACATGGCCTTCGGGGTTTTCCTGCATCACTGATTTGATCTTAGTTACCATCTCCGGCGTGATTTCTTTCACGCCATGAACCGTTGTCGCATGTTCGGCGGCAAGCTGCATTGCTTCCTCCTCGCTTTTGGCCCTGATCACCCCATTGCAATCAAAACCTACATCTCTGCAATAAATGACTTTTTCCATGAGTATTTTGCGATTGGTTATGATGTAAATTTACTCATTTTCAATGATTTAGTCAATTTGTGCTGGTGAGTTATTAACTTTCAATTGCTGAAAGTAAGCTGTTGATATCCAAAGCCCTGGTGTACATATCCAATTCCCCCTTGGAGGTTTTGGGCCAAGCCTCGACTGGCCGGTCCCAGTAAAGCTCCACGCCATTGCCGTCGGGGTCGTCGAGGTACAAAGCTTCAGAAACACCATGGTCGGCAAATCCAGTAAAGGGATAATCGGTCTCCTTGATTCTTTGGTAAATTTGCGCTAGATCTTTTCGTGTAGGGTAAAGAATGGCCGTATGGAAAAGCCCCGGAGCATTGCGGGGAGCCGCGCTGGCATTTTTGCTAAACCAGACATTCAAGCCTATGTGATGGTGATACCCTCCTGCGGAAAGGAAAGCTGCTTCCTCCCCAAATTTTTGCTGCAGCTCAAACCCCAACAGTCCACAGTAGAAATCCATGGCCCGTTGCAAATTGGAAACCTTTAGGTGCACATGCCCAATACGGGTGTGGCTGGGGATTTTATAAGAATTTGTCATGGCTATAATAGGGTGGCTGTTCTACTAGTTTGTCCTTTTATCACCTCATGGACAAACTTCAGTTTTTTCTGTACCGTGGGGGTGATGACAAAGGGGTAGGCATCTCTTGCGCCCATGCTTCTGTTGAGGCTGTTGATCATCAGGGAGAGGGGGAACCAGTTTTTGATAATTTGGTCAAAATCTTTTTCCAAATAGGGATCAAAATCAGCCTTCCCGGAAAGCACGGGATGGTCTGTGGCCAAGTTGGGGTGGATGGATAGCCCATATGAAAAGGCGGTATCGAGAGTATCCACTATATGCAGGTAATGTGCCCAGGTCTCTGCCCAATCCTCCCAAGGATGCATGGTCGCATAGGAGCTGATGAAATTTTCCCTCCAATCCTGAGGGGGGCCGTTTTCGTAGTGCTGATCAAGGGCCTTTTGATAGCTTTTGCGCTCATCTCCAAACAAATCCCTAAAAGAATCCAGATAAGGACTTCCCATCACCAGTCGGTCCCAATAGTAATGCCCAACTTCATGCCTGAAATGTCCCAAAACTGTCCTATAAACCTCATCCATTTGGTTTCTGGCCATTTCCCTTTCCACATCGTCGGCCTCGGAAATGTTCATGGTGATCACCCCATCGGCATGGCCGGTCAGAACCCGTTGCCCAGGAGGCAGGCCCTCATCCGATTTGAAATCAAAAACCAGCCCCTCTTGGGCATTTTCCAATTTGTTGACTACGGGTACGTTCCACCTGATCAAGGCATAGATTAATCTATGCTTGGCTTGTTCTATGGCGGTCCAGCGTTCCAAGTGTTCCGGGTTTGAGAGATTGGGAATGGTCCGGTTAAGGGAGCAGGCCAGGCAAAAGGACTGATCGCTATCCGCTGGAAGAAGCCAGTTGCAGACGCCATGCTGATGGTTGTGGCATTTTTTGAAGGTTTCGCCGGTGCTCGTGTCGTTCCAATACTCCCCTACAGGGGACAGGGACTTCATCCCAGTATTTCTGGGGTCAAAACCGAGCTCGGCTTTACAGTTTGCGCAATGGAAGTTTTCAAAATATACCGGTTGCTCGCAATTGTGGCATTTAAAAAGTCTCATAGGTAAAAGGGATAGCTGTCATATCATTAAGCAAATTCCCTTGAAATGGTTTTGGCCATAAAAGCTTTTTGAATACCCTTTGTGTGATTTTTATCACTAACTTAGAGTAGGTGAACCCCTTTCTTTGAAAAAATAACCTAAAACTAAAATGGAATTAGATTCGCTAAAGGAAAAATTGCCCTTGTTGACAGACCCGCAATTGTTGAACGCTCTTAACGCAGAAGGCAAGTTGATGACTTTTGAACAGGGAAAATCCATCATGGAGCCTGGTCAGTTTATCAAAATGGTGCCCATCGTGCTGGATGGAGCCATCAAAGTGATGAGGACAGATGAAGATGGACGCGAATTGTTTTTATATTACCTGGAGCCTGGGGAGACCTGCGCTTTGTCTTTGACCTGCTGCAGTGCGCACAAGCCCAGCGAAATCAAAGCCGTAGCAGAGGAAAACACCACCATTTTGGGCATTCCCGTACAGCTTCACGAAAAGTGGATGGATGAATATAAGCAGTGGAAGGATTTTGTGTCCAGCACCTACCAGCAGCGTTTTCAGGAAATGCTCGTTGCCTTGGATGCGGTGGCCTTCAAGCGTATGGATGAAAGGCTGATGCGCTACATCGTCACCAAGATGAAGCAATACAAAGGCAATGAACTCCACACCACCCATCAGGAAATTGCCAACGAACTCGGCACCTCCCGCGAAGTCATTTCCCGACTGCTCAAGCAGCTGGAAAAGAAAAAATGGATCGAGCTGGGAAGAAATGTGATTTACATCCGGGATGATTTTGAGGAATTGATTAGTAAGTAGCCCTTATGATAAAGGTCAAAAGTTAAACAAAAGCCTAAAAATGCTGGTTGGATTGGCGTACCGTTGATAAGTTTCACCCACGGTACGTTTTATTATGACCCGACTAATCTTTTTAATTTTATTTTTTTCAACGTTCAGCCAGTTGTTTGCACAACAGGACACGGTTTCGTATTCTTTAGAAGAAATCATCGATTACAGCCTTCAAAACCAGCCGGTTTTTAGGCAAATGAAGCTGCAAGAGGACATTGCCGATGCGCAGGTAAGGTCGGATATGTCGGGATGGTTTCCGCAGGCGGGGGTGTTTGCGGATTATTTCAGGTATTTTGAACAGCCAGTAGCCATCTTTCCCGATTTCAACAACCCGGAGTCCGGTCAATTTCAGGAAGTCCGTACGGGCGTGCCCTTCAATTCCAATGTGAATTTCTTTGTGGAGCAATCCCTATTTAACAATGAGCTCTTTTTGGCCAAAGGACAGGCCGAGCTTAGGAGGAAGGAGGCCGCATATCAGGTAGAAGAGTTCAAGCAGGACTTAATTCTGGAGGTTGGTAGGGCTTTTTATGAAACCCTCCTCAGCCAGGAACAAATCCGTATCAATAAAGAAGACTTGGTAAGACAGGAGCGTCAGCTCAAAGATGCCAGGCTGCTTTATGAAGCCGGCATTACCGATAACATCGATTACAAAAGAGCAACCATCACCTTACAAAACACCCAGGCGGCCCTATTTGAAGCTCAGCAGGATTATAAGGCCATGTTGGCCGTGTTGCAGGAAAGAAGTGGCGTCACACAGCCCATCCGACTGGTGTACGACGAGGAGAAAATGGTGTTGAGCAGTTCACTGGATACCCTGGAAACCGTCGAGGTGGGAAGGAGACCGGATTATCAGTTGCTGCTTACCCAGCAAGACCTGCAGGGTGAACAGGTCAGTTATTTCCGACGCAGGTTTATTCCCACACTCAGTGCTTTTTTCAATTATAACATCATCTATCAGACACCTTTTGGAAATGAAATTTTCAACCGGGCATACCCGAATTCCCTAGCAGGGCTTCGGCTGAATTTTCCGATTTTCCAAGGAGGAAGAAGAAACCATGATATCCGTGCAGCAAACCTCGAATTTGAACAGTTGCAATATGCTGAAGATGGCCTGTTGTTGCAAATAAACCGTGAGCATGAAGAGGCCCTATCTGGGTACAAATCCAGGTTTTATGAATTCAGAATTTTGGAAAGCAACAAGCAGTTGGCAGAGGAAATCTACAACACTGTCAGCCTGCAATATGAAGAAGGAATCAAAAACTTCCTGGAGGTGATACAGGCTGAAACCGACCTGCGAACGGCTAGAATTAATTATTACAACGCCCTTTTTAGAATGATGACCAGCAGGCTGGAAGTGTTGCGGGCGAGAGGAACTATTGACGTAAATATATACGATTGAAGACGACCAGATTATACCACAGAATTTACTGCCTGATGCTGTTGGGTTTGCTGCCCTTTCTATTTTCCTGTGGTGAAGAGGAAGAGGAAGAAGAACCCACGGTAGTACAGACCGTGCAGGCCAGGAAATCCAACGTGAATTTCACCCAACAATATCCGGCCACAGTCACCGCTGTGGAAGAGGTGGAGTTGAGGGCTGATGTCAATGGCTATATCACAGGTATTTATATAGAAGAAGGACAGCGGGTCAAAAAGGGCCAGCTGCTTTATCAAATAGATGAAACCCGATTCAGGGCGAGAAAGGAGCAGGCCGAGTCGCAGCTGGCCATTGCGAAGGCAAATCTGGAAAGGGCCCAGCGGGATTTGCGAAGGTATCAGGCATTGCAGGAGGAGGATGCCATTGCTGGGCAGATCTATGACAATGCGGTGATTGAGGTGCGCAATGCAGAACAGGAGGTTGCCGCAGCTGAGGCCAATCTTGAAAATGCCCGGATTGACCTTCAATATGCCAGCATCTATGCGCCATTTGATGGTACCATAGGCTTTTCGCAGGTCCGGGAAGGAACCCTCATACAGCCAGGACAGACTTTGTTGAACACCCTTTCCAGAGATGAGCCCATGGGGGTGGATTTTTTTCCGGAGGAAAGGTACCTGAGAAAGTTTACCTCTCTGCAGTTTAGTGAAAATATTGAGGCCGATTCCGTGTTTTTGCTCCGCTTGCCTGACGGTCAGAGCTATCCATACACCGGCAATATCCGCATCATCGACAGGGCAGTGGACCGCAATACGGGAACCATCCAGATCAGGCTTTCTTTTCCCAACCCGGATTTTTTACTCCGTCCCGGACTTAGCGCCACGCTGATTGTCAAAGAAGAAGAAAGCAGTGAGGTGCTGCTGGTGCCTGAGCAGGCCGTGCAGGAGCAGATGGGGGAATTTTCTGTTTACATAGTCGAAAATGGGGAAGCCAGACAGGTAAAAGTGCAAACCGGTAGAAAGCTGCAGGGAGAAACGGTGATTTTGGACGGGCTGCAGGAAGGCCAGGAAGTGATTGTAAAAGGTATCCAAAGGGTGAGTGATGGTGCTGCCGTACGGGTAGAAAACCAGACGCAGCGATGATAGCAGATGTTTTTATAAGAAGGCCCAATACGGCTATCGTAGTATCCATTTTTATTTTACTGTTTGGCATTTTGGCCATTGTGGGCCTCCCGGTGTCCCAATACCCGAACATTACCCCACCAACTATTCAGGTGACGGCCGTGTACACAGGCGCTGATGCTGAAACCATCGAACAGACAGTTATCACTCCCCTTGAAACTGAAATCAACGGTACGCCGGGGATGTCTTACATTGAAAGCACGGCAAGTAGTGAGGGCAGGATGACGATCAACATTACTTTTGATGTGGGGACGGATATCGATGTGGCAGCCGTGGAGGTGCAAAACAGGGTCAGTATAGCCGAACCTTTGTTGCCTGAGGAGGTAAGGAGGCTGGGGGTGATCATTCGGAAAAGAAATCCGAGTATCCTGCTTATCGTTTCCCTGTTTTCCCCCGAAGGGACCCATGATATAGATTTCCTAAATAACTATACCAATATATTTGTAAAAGATGAGCTGCTCAGGGTGCCCGGTGTCGGGGATATTTTTGCCCGGGCGGAGGATTTCAGTATGCGTGTTTGGCTGAAGCCTGATAGGCTTTCGCAGCTGGGGTTGACTGCCACTGACGTGATCAACTCCCTTCAAGATCAGAATATCCAAATTGCCGCAGGCCGATTGGGGGCCCCTCCCCAGCCGGATTATCAGGCTTTCGAATACACGCTGTTTTCCAATGGGCGCTTACAAAGTGTGGAGGAATTTGAAAGCGTAATCCTCAAAGCAGATGAGGACAGCAATGCCCTGGTCTACCTGCGAGATGTGGCCCGGGTGGAGTTGGGCCGTTTTGATTATGCCCCAAACAACTTTACCGATGGCTATCCTGCCGCCTATCTGTTGGTGTACCAGACCCCGGACAGCAATATTCTTGAAACAGAAGAAGGGATCAGGGAGACTATGGAAAGGCTGAAGGAAAGTTTCCCCCCCGATCTGGACTACATCATTCCTTTTGAGTCAGCTTCTGTGGTGGACGCCTCCATCAATGAAGTGGTAAAAACGCTATTTATAGCCTTAGGGCTGGTATGTTTGGTAGTATTTCTCTTTTTGCAGAATTGGCGGGCCACCCTCATTCCAATCTTGATCATTCCGGTATCCATTATCGGTACATTTGCCCTGTTTATACCGCTTGGCTTCACCATTAATACCCTTACCCTTTTCGGGTTTGTGCTGGCTATTGGGATCGTGGTGGATGATGCCATTGTGGTGGTGGAGGCCACTTCTGCTATCATGCAAAAGGAAAAAATCTCAGCCAAGGAAGCGGTGAGCAAGGCCATGAAGCAAATCTCAGGTCCGGTGATTGCCATGTCATTGATTGTGGCCTCGGTATTCATCCCGGTGGGTTTTATCCCGGGGATTTTGGGAAGGTTGTATCAGCAGTTTGCCATGGCGGTGGCGGTTTCTGGCCTGATTTCGGGTTTTGTGGCTTTGTCCCTAACCCCCGCACTCTGCTCCTTGCTACTTAAACCCACGGAGGTATCTGAAAAATCCACCGGGCTGAACAAGTTTTTCCATAAGTTCAACACCTGGTTTGACAGGATGGGGGACTGGTATATCAAAAAAGTTAAGTGGAGTTTTTCAAGGTCGCTGTATTTCATTATTGGTCTTGTGGTACTGGCGGTGGCTACTTTTTTCATGTTCCAACAGAAATCCACCGGCTTCATCCCTGTGGAGGATGAAGGAAGGCTGTTTGTCGCATTCGAACTCCCTGAGGGGTCCTCCACGGCCCGATCCCTTTCTACCATCAAAAGGCTCATGGAAATCCTGGACGAACAGGAAGAGGTCTTGCATTATTCTGCCGTGACTGGCCTGAATGCCGTCAACTTTGCCACCAAGTCCAACAGCGGAACTGTTTTCACGCAGTTGAAGCCTTGGGATAAACGGAGTGGGAGCGGGCAGGGGGCTTTTGAAGTCAGGGACAGGCTAGAAAAACTGCTTGCTGAAGAACTTCCTGAGGCCAAAATAGTCATCTTAGCTCCGCCTGCTATTCCGGGTCTGGGCAGCACCTCTGGGTTTTCATTTGTTTTTCAGGAACTTGAAGCCGGTGGGGATATCAAAAACTTTGAGGAGAACCTCCAGAATTTCATATCAGAGGCCAATGACCACCCGGATATCAACAATGCGATCAGCTTTTTCAGTGCCTCCACTCCTGCATATAGATTTAATCTGGACAGGGAAAAAACCGCCCGGCTGGGATTGAATATTGGAGATGCGTACCGAACTCTGCAGACCTACTTGGGAAGCTTTTATGTCAATGACTTCATTCTTTATGGTCGAAATTTCAGGGTTTTGGTGCAAGCAGATAGCAATTACAGGGAAAAGCCGGAGGCTATACAGCAGTTTTTCCTTCGTAACCCTGCCGGGGGGCTAACTCCCTTGAGCTCGCTTGCCGAAGTGGAGCTGATCGAAAATGCCCCATTGATCAACCATTTTAACCTTTTCCGATCCGCCACTATCAATGGGGAGGCAGCCCCCGGAAGGAGTTCAGGGGACGCCATCGCGGCATTGGAGGACTTGGCGGGAAAGCATCTTCCTTCTGGATATGGGTATGAGTTTTCGGGAATCACGCGGGAGGAAGTCAAAACGGGTGCAAGCACCATCATCATTTTCCTGTTGTCCATCTTATTTGTGTTTCTGTGTCTGACAGCACTTTATGAAAGCTGGTCTGTGCCATTTTCAGTGTTGCTGGCAGTGCCCACGGGGGCTTTTGGGGCCATACTCACCTTGTTGCTTTTCCCTAGGTTGGACAATAATGTGTATGCCCAAATCGGGCTTTTGACTTTGGTGGGATTGGCGGCCAAGAATGCCATCCTGATTGTGGAATATGCCAAGGAGCGGGTAGATCAGGGCATGTCCATCAAGAAAGCAGCCCGGGAAGCCGCTGAGCTGAGGTTGCGGCCTATCATCATGACTTCCATGGCTTTCATTTTGGGGATTTTGCCTTTGGCATTTGCAGGTGGTGCTGGAGCATTGGCCAGGCAGACGATCGGCTGGACAGTATTTGGTGGAATGGTCGCTGCCACCACCATGACCATTTTCCTGGTACCCGTTTTATTTGTTCTGATTTCAAGAAAAGCCTATAGTAAAGAAGAGTTGGCAGAATTGAAAAAAAAGGCGGAAAAGGAAGAGGACGATAGAAATTAACCTCTTAACCGACTGTACTAACGCCTTTGCATCCACTTCTTAGCACAGCTGGTTAGGAGGTTAAGTCCGCTGTCGGCCTCCCCCGGGAGGTAAACTTCGCCTCCAGCGAGAGACGGTTTAGAAGTTTAGGCGCGAGGCGTCGAGAAAGATTGCAGGTGGTTCTTGGCGCCTATACACGGAGCCAGTTGGAACCGATTAAGTATAGTTGATGGGTGAAATTGCAAGAAAGATGGTAAAGATCCCCGACCGGCAGGCCTGCATTCTCTAAACTCCTAAACCGTCCCGATGTGCGCCAGCCCCAATCGGGACATAACCTTCTAACCGTCCTGGCATTTCATGTGCTGAATTGTTGTTGTTTATAAATGGAAAATCCCGCGTCGGTTGGTGCGGGATTTTCTTTTTTTAGTTGACCTGGGTTGCGTAGGGTGAAAGTTTCTTGGCGTTTTCCAGGTTGGCGGTATGGTCAAAGTATTCCACGGCGGAATTGTCATCGACAAACATATGGTCTGCTCCCACGCACTCAATCAGCCCCCAGCGGTTGAGTGTGTCCCGCACGGGGCCTTTGGTGGCAGTGATGCAAACGTCCAAACCCTGCGACCTCCAAGTAGTGACCCAGTCGTGTAATTCATGGGCTCCTGTGCTGTCCAGGTTGGTCACACTTTCCATGTTGAAGACGATCATTTTGACCTTCGGACCTTTTTCCTCCAGCCATTTGTCGATTCTGCTTTTGATGTATTCGATGTTGGCAAAGTAAATTGGCCCGTCAATCCTCACCATAAGCAAATCTTCTCTATTCTCCAGCTCTTTAAATCTGTTGACATTTCTGAAAATATTGGTTCCGGCAACCCTTCCCAGCTGCGCCATATGTGGTCTGGAAGCTCTGTAGATGACTACAAGCAGGGAAAGCACCATCCCTGCGATTATCCCGGTTTCAATCCCCAAGGTCAGCGTTATCACAAAGGTGGAAGTCAACATCCAGAAGTCCGCCTTGTCTTTGTGCCAAAGCTTTACCGGTTCCTTAAAGTCAATCAGACCCGAAACGGCTACCAACACTACCGCAGCCAGTATGGCGCTTGGCAGGTTGTAAAACAAATCAGTGAAAAACAATAAGGTGAGCACGATCAGCGCGGCACTGAAGATGGAGGCCAGGCCTGTTTTGGCACCGGCGTCATTGTTTACAGCAGTTCTGGAAAACCCGCCGGTGACCGGATAGCCTTTGAAAAAGGCCGCTCCAAAATTAGCCATCCCCAAGCCGATCAGCTCTTGGTTGGCGTCCAGTTTGTAATTTTTATGCTTGTTTTGGATGGTTTTGGCCACTGCAAAACTTTCCGCAAATCCCACCAATGAAATCGTCAAGGCAATGGGCAGCAAGGTATTCCAGGTGTCCAAATCAAAAGAGGGAGCGGATAGGCTAGGCAAACCGCTTGGCACCTCCCCTACGATTTTTACCCCCTGTCCGGTCAGGTCAAAACCCCAGACCAACAAAATACCGACTACCACAGCCGCCAAGGGGGCAGGGAAGGATTTGTGGATCTTTTTGCCAAACTTGATGATCAGGATCCCCAGTACACCGATACCCAAGGTCAAAAAATGGGTATCCCCGATATTTTGGGCTATAGCCACTGCCATGTCCTGAATATGTTCGCTATTGGGTAGGTTGATTCTGAAAAGGTGCTTGATCTGGCTGAGTCCGATGATAATGGCCGCCGCAGATGTAAACCCGCTGATCACGGGATGGGAGAGAAAGTTTACCACAAAGCCCAATCTGAATAGGCCCATTCCAAACTGGATGAGGCCGATCAAAAAGGCCAAAGTGAGGGCATATAGTAGGTATTGCTCAGGACCGGATGGGTTTAACGCCCCGATTCCGGCAGCGGTCAGCAGTGAAACCATCGCTACCGGTCCTACGGCCAGTTGCCTGGAAGTCCCGAAAATGGCATAAAGCAATAGAGGTATGGTCACCGCATACAGTCCATGGATTGGTTCGAGTCCGGCCAGCATGGCATAGGCCATACCCTGGGGGATGAGCATGATTCCCACCGTTAGCCCAGCCGATAAGTCTCCCTGAAGATTGCCCTTTTGGTAGTTGGGTAGCCACTCCAGTATGGGGAGAAATTTTGTCAGTTTATCTTTCATAGAATATGTTCAAACCTCTTAATTGAAATCTATACAAAGATACTTTTTAGGTCCCTTTCACTCAGTGATTTAAATCACATGAATATGCAGTCTTTCTAAATAAGAAAGCCCTGGGGACACAGCCTAGGGGCTTTCTTTATTAGCTGACATATATTGTACTTGGTACTAGGTACTATGTACTAAGTTTAACCACATCGGGGACAAATGCTACTTTCTGGAATTTCTCCGCGAAGAGGCTCTGTTGAACCTCTGTGCCCCTTTTCTCTCACGGCGGACCTCACTTCTTCATGATCTTAATACTATGCGAGCCCTTGTCTGTATATATCCTGATATAATAAGTGCCAAACCTCAAAGAAGACACGTCAAACTCAATTTTATTCCCGCCAGCCTTTCTATGCACATTCCTGATTTCCAGGTTGCCGTAGGCATCGGTCAGCATGGACTGGATTAGCTCTGGGTCAATGTCTCCCAAGTCAATCGTGATCCTGTCGCTGGCCGGGTTGGGGTAGGCCTTGATCTTTTTGAGCTGCTCCAATAGGAAGTCCTTGGCAGCAGTGCTATCTGGGAGGGTTTCTTCCTTCAGGATTATGATGGTTCCCCTCTCAATAGTAGCAGTCGCCACAGCCCCGTCGGCATCCCCGAGCTGGTTGTCGTAGACCACGCGACCGTCCTTTTGCAGGTTCCAGATCTTCACGCGGAGTTTGTCCTTGCCGCGGGATTTCCACTTGCGGTAGCTTTTTTCATTTCGTTTGTCTTCCTCATCCATCATCGCCAACAGGAAGCCGTATTTGCCCTTGCCCTTGATCCGGCCCTCGCCCTGCAGCCAGGCTTTGTTGTCCTCAATCACCAAGCTGCTGAAGCGGGTACTTCTAAGGTGGAGGTCGGCTATCTTGAACTGGAAGTTGCCTTTGACCTTGCCTTCTGTTGCCTTGGCGCTGAAGGTATAGTGAGCCATGCCTTTGACCTGTGGTCTGCTGACATATGCCCCTCTTGGGGAAAGGAACATGCCTTCGCCTTTCACCGAACCGGTGCCTTGAGAGGCTTCATCTGTGACTTCCACTTCTATAGAAGGCGAAACCTGAACTCCACAGGCGTCGCTTACCTCAAGGGTTACCTGATAGGATCCGGCTGTTGAATAGCTATGGGTGCCTACAATGGTGGAATCGGTGAGGGTAGCTTCGGTGGTGTTCCCGTCACCCCAATTCCACTTGGCTCCCTGGATTGAACCAGTATAGGCTGCCGAGGCAGTAATGGTGGTAGTGCTGCCGACGGGATTGGAAGGTATAATTTCAACAGTTCCTATCTCAGCCGAAATACAGTCTTCGGAAACAGCCAAGGCCAGCCCCCGAATGCCACTGTATTCACTAGGCACTTCTTTGATCACTTCAAAATTGGACCCGCTTGGACTGATTCGATAGATGGCATTGATAGTCATACCATACAGCAACCCATCAGGTCCAGCCACCAACCCGCTGGATGGACTAGAAATTGGAAAAACAAAGCGGTGGAGAACCTCAAAACCTGACCCATCCGCATTTATTTTGTAAATGCTGCCGTCCCCATCTTCCTCTACTCCATGCTCGAGCAGTCCATAGAAAACCCCCTGTCGGTATTCTAAAAGCTGTCCAATTGGATAAAAGCCTTCTTCATTTCTGTCAAAGCTCCTTAGAACCATAAACTCAGAGCCATCGAGACTGATTTTGTAGAGGGTTCCCCTTCGATTGCCTCCTTCTTCGGTGAGGCCATAGATGTAGTCGTCAGACCCTTGGATGAGATCCCCAGTTGGATACCTGCCATCCGGATCGTCAAAATGCCTTAATATGGTAAAATCACTGCCATCCCTTTCCAAACTATATAGCAGCCCATTGAATTGGTTGCCGCCATTGGCATGCCCATAGATTTTTCCGTCCTCGGCCAGCAGGATTTCGCTTGGCCTAAATCCTTGGTCTGTTTGTTCTTGGTCAAAGTGTTTCAAGACTTCAAAACCGGAACCGTTTGGCCGAATCCTAAAGACCGTCCCCCCACCGGTATTGCCACCAGAATAAGCAGCTCCGTATAGGTAGTTGTCTCCCCCCCATTCCAGGCTTCCCAGAGGGTGGGTGCCATCCGGTTCGGCAAAATTATGGATCACCGAGAAGGATGTGCCATCGGGTTTTATTTTATACAGAGTGCCTAGGCCATTGGATCCACCGTCACGGGTCATACCGTAAAAATATCCATCTGAACCAAAGATTGGTTTTCCGACTGGAATTTCCCCGTCACTGGGCACAAAATCCCTGAGGGAAGTGAAGTCCGAGCCGTCGTTTTGCAGGGAAAAAATAGACCCTATCTCCTGATCGCCCCTAGAGGAAAGGCCCCATAGTGGGAAATTGTCCATTGGGGGGGCGGCCATGGTTTGCTTGACAAGCAAACCCAAAAGGCCGGAGTTTTCAATGGCGAAAATCTCAGAAAATCCGGTGCCGTCTTTTTCAATTTGGTATAAATAGCTGCTAAAACCGCCCGCAGTGCCATACAGTGAATTGTCTGAGCCCTCTATAAGGGATTCACCAACCCATGGGAAATTGTAAAGCACCCCAAAATCGCTATCACCATTTTCAAGTTGGAATAACTTGCCAGAGGTAGACTCATCATCCTGATAAATCCCGAATATCTCCCCATCCTCAGTTTCGATCAAAGCTAATATGTCATTAATCTCCTCAGTGTCATACTCCAGTAAGACCTGAAAATCAGAGCCGGTATCCGAAAACGTTACCAACTCCCTTAGGGTGGAAGATTTTTGGGAAATTGCGTAGAAAGTGCTGCCCCTGGTCAAAAGCAACAAGTTGAAGTTTGGACCCAAATCCTGGATGTCAAGTATGGAGCTAAATGAATTGTCTTCTGTATCCATGCTGAACACTTCATCTCCGTCCTCCCCATACAGATACCCATCTTTGTAAAACAACTTTTTGGGAATAAACCGGCTACCCGTAAATTCCCGAATGATTTCCAAATCTGTTCCTTCAGCAAAAATGCGGACCAGTCGATTTCCCATGGCATAGAGGTTGCCACCTTGACCCGCCTCCAGATGTGAAAAAGCAAATTCTTGGTCGAGTTGTCTGGTGATTTCAAATTGGCCGTTTTCTATTTTGAATATCGTACCATGCCCAAATTCTCCCCCAAACCTGTTTATGCCATAGAAGGTATTGCCCACCTGAACGAGATTGATCGGGGATAGTCCTTCCACGTTCAATGGTAGCGGGAGGCTGTCCAAATCAGCGCTGTTGGGTGAGGCAATGTATATTTGGTTGTAGGTTAGGGCAAGTAAGTTGTCATCGTTGTCAAATGCAATATTTTGATTGAGGGGTGAGCTGAAATTCGGATCCTCGAGAGGGGGATCAAAACTGAAAAGCTGGGTGAAATTATCGCCGTTTTTTTCCAGGCTAAATACCCGCCTTTCCGTAATCCCAAATAACATGTCATCTCTTTCGCTCAAGGAACCCAAGTGGAGTTCGGATGGGAATTCATGTAAAATCTCAAAGCCTGAACCATCCAGCCCGATGCGAAAGGCAGCACTGCTGGTCCCACTCCTGCGGGCAAAACCGTACAAATAGTTGTTGTCCGACAAGAGTAATTTCCCGACTGGCCTGAACTCAAAATTTCCGAACTCCTCAAATTGCCGTAAATACTGGAAGTCTGTGCCATCGGTTCCCATTCTGTAAAATCTGGACCTTCCGTTGTTGTCTGCCGCAAAGCCATAAATCCAATCTTCCTCAAAAACCAGTGCCACGCTAGGGGAGAAAAAATCAGTTCTGAATTCGGCCTCCCCCAACATGGTGGCTTCATTTCCACCTATCCGGATTTTCAGGATGCCATATTGCTGTGAGGTATAAAAGTAGCCGTCGGATACATGCAAAACTTCTCTGGGCAGGATGCCTGCCGGGTTTTCAAAAAACTCCAGGCCTGATCCGTCCTGGTTGATCCGAAATATTCTGGCTTCAACGTCATCGTCGGAAATTTGGACTTCTGCGGAGCCATAGATGAATCCATCCGCTGCCAAAAAAAGACCCAGTGGCCTGGCATTTATGGGGATGGTTTCAAAATTTGAACCGTCACCCGAAAACCTGTAGAGGGCCCGCTGAGTATTGGAGGACGCCATAAAGTCCCCATCATCGAGTAATAAAAGTCCATTGGAAAAGGCCCCCGGCGTAGGGGCAAAGTCTTTGATAACTTGGAAATCCGATCCATCCGAATTGACCGCGTAAATAAAGCCTCCGGGGAAATCATATCCGCTTTGGGAGGAACCGTAAAATTTGTCTTGGGCCACCACTGATTGAATGATAAAGGGCGCCAATAGCAGATAACAGATCCATGCTAGAACAAAGCTTTTTGGGTTTTTTAGTAAAATAGGTTTCATAATCAACAGAGGTGTAGAAGGTTAAGTGGAACGTAGCTCTTTGAAAAAAACTGCTTGAAAACCAGTACCAAAACCTAAAAATCCCGCTAGATAACCGGCCTAATTAAAAAGCAGTCTGTAACGTTGCGCTACATGTTGCCTTGGGTTAACCTGCAGTCAATTATTCTGAAAAAATCAAAATCCAATGGTAATCTATGTTACAAATTTAAGCTAATTGCAAATCTTTTAAAAGGTGTAAAACAATGATTTTAAGGTGATTATGTGGTAAATAGGGAGGCGGGCCCAAGTCGGGACTGGGTTTTTCCCGACTTGGAATACTTGCCTCAAAAGATGTCAATAAGCAACTCTTACCTCTTCAAAACTTTCACACTGTGGTAGCCATATTCGGTACGAACCTGAATATAATAAGTGCCTTTTCTCAGCCTGCTCACGTTGAATTCCAAAATGTTGTTCTCCAAGAGTTGATGCAGGTCCCTCAACTCCAGGTTGCCATAGGCATCCGTCAGGATAGTGGTGATGAGTTCCGGGGACAGATCTCCCAGGTCCACAAAGATTTTGTCAGTTGTCGGGTTAGGGTAGGCCTTGATTTTCTTGAGCAGTTCGGCAAACAGCTCCTCATGGCTGGGTTGGCCCTTACGCTTGCTTCCTTCCAGCACGGTCACCGTTCCTTGTGCCAAAAGTTCGGGCATGGCATCCCAAGGGGCATTGATGTCGCTGTCGTAGACGAGTTGGTCACCCCGGTTTCTGTCCCAGATTTTCATCCGGACTTTGGTAGTGGAAGTGCCTTCGGCGCTGGCAAGCAGGAATCCATAGTTGCCTTTGCCATTGAGTTTGCCTACCCCCTGGATCACGGCCTTATCCTCCTCAATCACCAGCCAGTTGAGGAAACTGCTGTTGAATTTGAAATCACGGGTATTGAGTCCCACATGGCCTGAAGGGGTTTTGCTGTGGCGATGATAGCGTGCCGAAAGGCTGAAGAAGGCCTTGCCGGAAGAGTTAGGCCTGGGTATGTAGGCCCCCTGCGGGGAATGGAACCAGCCTGCCCCTGCAACAGCCCCCGCCTCGGGATCAAAAATGGGGTAGGGGTCGGCCTCGGCTAGGGTATTTTCCCCGCAGCCGCTTTCGACTTCCAGACTGATCCTGTAAAGGCCGGCCTCCTCATATCTAAATGTACCCGTGGCCACGCCGTTATCAATGGTAGCCGGGCTGCTTTGCCCATTGCCCCAATGCCAGGTGGCCGACTTGATCTCCCCGGATGGCAGTGCCAGATGAGGTCTCACGGTTTTGCCCACCGGTGCGCGCTTGTCTGGGTCAATGATGAGATCACCAAGCTTGATTTCAATGCAGTCGGGCAAATCTCCTTTAATAAAGCTAACGCCTGTCACACCTTTTCCATCAGTTGATTCATTGAGCCTTCTGAGTATTTCGTAATTGTAATCCCCGGCGCTTAATTTGAAAACCACCCCGGATTGGGTAATGGGGTCATATGGTTGAAAATTTATATCGGTTCCGCCATACAGATTTCCCTGATTGTCAATGGCCAACCCTATGTCCGGAACCCCATCTTCCTCCACCACAAAGGTTTGTAAAATCTCGAAATTTAAATCCTCCACCGTAAGCTTGAAAACCAGTCCATAATCCAAAAAGCTGAAAAAATCATCCGGCCCCGTTACCATCACACCGTAGAATATCCCAGGATCTCCCTCAACCATGTGGTCAATGGGAAACATCCCTTGGTCCCGAAATGGGGTTTCATATAGGACTTGCAGATCGCGGCCATCCAAACCTATGCTGAAAATTGTTCCTTTTCTATTTCTGGCGCCTTCTGTGGTAAACCCATAAAGTCTGCCATCCTGACCTAAAGTGAGGGACCCGTTTGGAGATCGGCCTGCTCTGGCCTCTGAAAAAGCATATACCACATTAAAGTCTCCTTCCTTGCTGATGCTAAACAAACTTCCAAATCCCTCGGGACCCTCATCTCTGGCCAACCCATAAAGCAGCCCATTTGGCCCTTCCACAAGCTGTCCGTTGATGTTGCCTCCATCCAATTCTGGGTGAATATGGCGGAGTACCGAAAAGTCAGAACCATCCGGAGACATTTTAAATATTGTACCGCCCAAATGAACCCCGCCTCCGGAATTTACCCCGTAAATATGTCCATCGCTTCCTTCAATTAACCCTGTGGGGTAGGCTCCGTCCTCATTGCTGTCAAGGTTTCTTAGAACAGTAAAGCCAGTTCCGTCGGCATTTATTCCAAAGATCGTTCCTACACCTTTCCCCCCAGCGGCTGTGCCGTACAGCTTGCCAAATGAACTTTCAAGCAACCTATTGTTTGGACCAAAAGGGGCTTCAATAGTTTTTTCATAAACAATGCTGGGGGTGCTTTCCTCTAAATCCAACTTAAAGATCAAAGTGGAAATCTTTTCACGAATGGATCCTGCTCCGAATAGGTCTCCACTGTTATTAAAGCCAATGGTGGTAGCATTTATAAAGCCATTGCTTGACTCAAGATGGGAAAAAACAGTTAAAGCTCTCGAATCCGGATCGAAGCGGAAGACCTGGGAATTAGCCCTGAACGTGCGGGTAAGCCAATAAAGGAATCCGTCACTATCAATTAATAATCCTGAATCTACCCTGTTGTCAGCGCTTTGTGGGGACTCCATAGAATAAAGCAATTCCAGTTCGGCCGTTTCTGTATCTATTTTATAAATCTTCGTCTCTCCTCCAGCAAATCCCTGAATAGCCAATGCATATAGAATTCCTGCAGCGTTATCCGGATGGTTTACCATGGAAAAAAGCTGCAAACTTGAATCAAGGTTTCCTAATGTCTCAAAGTTGCTGCCATCAGGGGATATTCTGAACAGGGCATTATCATAGTCTAGTAGCCCATAAAGTAAACCATCAGGTCCTTCGTAGAACTTTGACGAGGGGCTTCCGTTTCCAAATCCCTCAAATTCCCTAAAGGTAGTTAAGCCAGTTCCGTCACGATCGATAACAAAAAATGCCCCTGCCCCGAAACCATCCAAACTAGAACCGGTGGTTCCGTAAAGTCTTCCATCACTGCCTAGCGTGACTCCATCTCTAGGATTTCCACCAACCGCCGTAGCACTATTGAAATGGTGCAATATGGTAAACCCACCTTGGCTATTAAATCTATAAAGGATTCCATCATCGGTTTGCCCTCCCAAAGCAAAACCATAAAAATTGCCGTCCTCATCCTGGATAAGTTGACCGAAAGGTTGGCCACCCATTTCTCCACCCTCAAAATAATGCAGTACCTGCACTTCCGTGCCATCAGCCGCATATCGGCTAATTGCTCCCTGCCCATATATTCCTCCATAATTGGTACCGTAATAACTGCCATCCATCCCCTGCGCTAATGCAATAGGGCCACTCATGGGAAGCTCAAATGCATGTTCAATTGTAAAGTTGTCTCCATTGGGATTCATGCTAAAGATGGTGCCCCCGCCTTTAGGCCCTCCATCCTGCCCCGTACCGAAAACCCGCTGCCCCTTTGACTCCGGGACAAAGTAGATAATCAGCAAGATGGTCAATAGGGCGTGTAAAAATCCTGTGGTTTTGATTGGTATAAAGGTTTTCATAATTTCTCTGTTTGGTAAAAAAGATTTCAAAAAAAGCATAGGTGTCCCGCCCGGCATGGATGCATGCCCGTAATGATCTCAAAAGTGATAAGCCGCGGGAAAAACGGGTTAGGAAGAGTTCAGGGTCATAGGCCTAGCAGTTTATGGTTAATGGTTTTCTAAAAAAAATCCTCAAAAAAGACCCATAGGCCCACCCAAATTACCAACTTATAAAAAGCAATTAGTTGATATTACTTGCTACACGTATAAAATACTAATAGTTAAAATAATTCTTTATATTATTACAAATATAGTCTTTTGTTGTTATAATATTATAGTGTTTCCTAGAAAAAAATATTGACTTATAAAGGTTTAAAGGTTTAAGGATTAAGGGATTAACGGTGGGCACTAAGTCTCCTTAATCCATTAATCAGTCCCGCTGGGCTCCAATGCAATTATGCCAGCGGGACGTTAAACCCTTAATCTACTTTAACAGCAAATAGGGCAGGCTGCGACCCTGCCTTTGCCGGCAGGCGCAACGATTTTCGCAGCGCCGCTGCGAGAAATCATGACGTCATAGCAAAGGGCGTGTTTGGGAAAGACAGAGCCTCTAAGTGACCCAAGTCACCGAGTTTAAACAGAAATAGAATTATTTTTGTACTAAATAAAATTTAACCATTAACAAACCATTTGTACATTCATGGAAATCAAACAATTTGAAGACAAGGGACTTTCTCATTTTTCATATGCCGTGTTGGCCGACAACAAGGTTGTTCTAATAGATCCTGCCAGGGATCCGAAACCTTATTATGAATACGCCAAACAGCATGGTGCCGAAATCGTGGGTGTGATCGAGACCCACCCGCATGCCGATTTCATCAGTTCGCATTATGAGATCCACAAGACCACCGGAGCCACCGTTTACATCAGTGAGATGGTGGGCGCTGATTATCCGCATCAGGCCTTTGATGAAGGTGATGAAATCAGCCTGGGCGACAAAGTTAAGTTCAAAGCCCTTCACACTCCAGGACATTCTCCTGACAGTATCAGCATAGTGCTTTCGGAAGAAGGCAAAGACAAAGCGGTCTTTACGGGGGATACCCTATTCATCGGTGATGTGGGAAGACCTGACCTGCGTGAGAAATCCGGGAAAATGCAGGCCAAACGCGAGGAACTTGCACGCCAGATGTACAAAAGTACCCGTGAAAAATTAATGAAACTCGAAGATGAGGTGGTGGTCTATCCGGCCCATGGCTCGGGCTCCCTTTGCGGCAAGTCCATGAGTGATGCCAACAGCAGCACCATCGGTCAGGAAAAAGCTTCCAATTATGCCCTTCAGGACATGAGTGAGGACAGGTTTGTGGAAATCCTCCTCGAGGACCAGCCCTTTATCCCTAAGTACTTCCCCTACGATGTGGACCTCAACAAACAGGGCGCGCCAGATTATCTGGAAAGTGTAGCCAAAGTGAAAAAAATGGAGCCCAACTTCCATCCCGAGGAGGGAGCCCTGACCGTCGATGGACGTTCAGGCGATAAATATAAGGAATCACACCTACCCGGTGCCATCAACATCATGGACGGGGAAAAATTCGAAACCTGGCTGGGAAGTATAGTCGGACCTGATGAGGCTTATTACCTGGTAGCTGAAGACGAGGAGACACTGGACAAACTGATCCGAAAGGCAGCCAAAATCGGGTATGAACTGAATATCAAGGCTGCCTTTGTTTACACCGGAAAAGACGGCAAAGGCTTCGATTTATTTGATAAAGGTAAGTTTAAGGAAAACAAGGATGCCTACACCATCCTGGATATCCGGAATACCAGCGAAACCAAAGGGGATAAGGTATTTGATTCGGCGATCAACATTCCCCTGCCCGAACTTAGGGAGCGCATCAACGAAATCCCGAAGGATAGACCTATTGTGGTCCACTGTGCCGGGGGTTACCGCTCGGCAGCAGGTAGCTCCATCGTCAAAAACGCCTTCCCCGACAAAACCGTCATGGATATGAGTGAGGCGATCAAGGATTTTAACTGAGGCAGTTTAGAAGTTTAGCATCCCGCACCGCATAGCTTCGCTATATGCGGTGCGGGATTGGTTAGGAGTTTAGGGAGTGCTATTTCTAAACTTCTAAACCCTCTGGATGCGCGCAGCGCCCAGAGATAACCTCCTAACCACCTTTAATAACTTTAATCCATACAAAATGAAAAAACTACTAATTCTCGCAGCAATGGCCGGCATGTTCGGTCAGGCTGCAATCGCACAGGATGAGAGGCAGACCCCGGTAAAGCGGGATGTGCCGCTGATGGAGGAAAACTACAACCCTGAGGGTGGCGCCGTGATCATTGACGGCCGGCCTCAGGAGAAGTTTAAGCAATCCCACCTGCCGGGTGCCATCAACATTCAGGAGGCCAAGTTCGGGGAATTTCTAACCAAAATGGTGGACCCTGAGGTGGAATTCTTTGTAGTGGCAGATAATCCTGAAAGGCTTTCCATGCTAGTGGATCATGCCGATTCGGTGGGGTATGGTCCTAATATCAAAGGAGTCTTTTTGTACAATAAAACGGATGGGGAAAAAATTCAGCAGTTTGACAAAACTGAATTTGATCGGGATCCCGATGCGTTTACGATTGTTGACGTGAGGGGAGAGGATGAGCATGAGGATTATCCGGTGTTCAAAAACTCGGTAAACATCCCCTTGGCCGAGCTAGCCGATCGCGCCGATGAGATTCCTACTGGCAAACCCATTGTCGTCCATTGCGGTACCGGCTACCGCTCCGCCATCGGCGCCAGCATCCTTCACCACGAACTGACAGGAGCCAAAGTGCTCGATATGGGCAGTCACATCAAGGGATACTTGCCGAAGAAGGATTGATCCGTAGTTGTCCGTCCCGAAGTCGCCTCCCCTGGGAGGTAAACTTCGCACTTCGGGACTGTTGTCCCTCCATGGGTCGGCTTCGCCTCCCTGGCTAAGTTGTCATTGTTGTCATGGTTCCAATCCGCGCCCCGCAGGACATTATTTGCGTAATATCAACCGAAAGTCCTTTCAAAGGCAAAGCCTTTGAAAGATAGCCGAATCCCTACCTTCAACTGTTCTCGTTAAGCGGGCTCTCATCCCACCCGTGACTGACCTTACGTAGAACAATGACAACCATGACAACAGCCCCGGGGAGCCGCAAGCGACTCGCGGGGCGTACAACCATGACAACCACGTGCACCCCATCCGACATCGGACACCCGACATCGTACATCCGACATCCGACATCCGACATCCGACATCCGACATCCCCCTATGTGACTAAAATTACTGTACACCCCACCTCCTTACACTACCTTTGCATAAACTTAAACTAATAACCATTATGTTCTCGAATTTCTTTAAAAGCAAACCAAAGGGTTACAATGATCTTGACGCCAAGTCTTTCCAAGAAGGCATGAAAAATAAAAATGCCGTGATCATTGATGTGAGAAGTGCAGGGGAATTTGCAAGCGGGAAACTGAAAGGGGCCAGAAATATCGACCTGATGGGTAACTTTGCCAAGCAGATCGCAGGCCTGCCCAAAGACAAGGAGTATTACCTGTACTGCAGAAGCGGCAACCGAAGCGGATCCGCTGCCGGCCTCATGGCTAGCAACGGATTTGAAAATGTGAACAACCTGAAAGGCGGCATCATGAGCTGGCCTTTTGATACGGTTTGATTTATCGTACTTTGTACAAAAGAAAAAAATATGAGCACTCAAAATAGACCTAAGTCTTTCAACGAGCTAATCTCCGGCGAGCAGCCGGTGTTGGTGGATTTCTTTGCCACCTGGTGCGGACCCTGTCAGATGATGCAGCCTATACTGGAGGATGTGTCCAAGCAGATGGGTACAGCCGTCAAGGTGATCAAAGTGGATGTGGACAAAAACCAGCTGGCCGCAAGCAAGTTTCAGGTTAGAGGCGTTCCCACTTTGATTTTATTCCAGAATGGCAAACCTTTGTGGAGGCAGTCCGGTGTGGTGCCGGCCAATCAGCTGGTGCATGTCATCAGACAACACGCCAAAGTATAATGTGACAAATGTCATTTAGCTTGAGCGATTCGTAGTTTAACTTTGTAGAATAATAGGACGGAAGACGGAAGACGGAAGACCGAATCTAGTGTAAAAATTGGCCACAAAGGCCACCAAGTTTTCACGAAGTTTCACAAAGGCCACTTCTCGGAGAAAAATTAAAAAGCTTGAGAAAAAAGTGTCAAGTAAATTTAGAACATGACATAATTATCAAATACGGAAAATATAACCATTATGAAAATAGAACAGATTTATACGGGATGTTTGGCACAGGGTGCTTATTACATCGAGTCCAACGGAGAGGCCGCAATCATTGATCCTTTGAGAGAGGTGCAGCCTTATATTGAAAAAGCGGAAAGAAACGGAGTGAAGATCAAGTATGTGTTTGAAACCCACTTCCACGCCGATTTCGTGTCAGGCCATAAAGACCTTGCTTCCAAAACCGGTGCAACTATAGTATTTGGTCCAACTGAAATGAAACTGGGCTTTGATGCCGTAGTGGCACAGGATGGACAGGAATTCTCCATCGGTAAAGCTAAAATTAAAGTGATCCACACTCCAGGTCATACCATGGAAAGCTCCGTTTTCCTTTTGACCAATGAGGAGGGTAAAGAAGAGGCCATCTTCACCGGCGACACCTTATTTATCGGTGACGTGGGAAGACCTGACCTGGCCCAAAAAGTAGTCGAGGATTTGACCCAGGACATTCTTGCGGGCCATCTTTACGATTCTTTGAGAAACAAGATCATGCCGCTTTCCGATGATTTGATCGTATATCCGGCCCACGGTGCGGGTAGTGCCTGTGGGAAGAACATGAGCAAGGAAACTTCCGATACTTTGGGCAACCAAAAGAAAACCAATTACGCTTTGCAGGACATGAGCAAAGAGGAGTTTATCAAACAAGTGATTACCGGACTTACCCCTCCGCCGTCATATTTCCCACAAAACGTGATGATGAACATCCAGGGTTATGACAACATCGACGAGGTGTTGACCAGAGGCCAGAGAGCTCTTTCTCCTACGGAGTTTGAAGCTGCTGCCAATGAGACCGGAGCCATCCTTCTGGATACCAGAGCTCCTCAGGTATTCGCCAAAGGTTTTGTACCTAAATCCATCAACATCGGTATCGACGGGTCATTTGCCGTATGGGTAGGGACTTTGATCCCGGATGTGAAGCAGGAGTTGCTGATCATTGCCGATGAGGGTAGAGAGGAAGAAGTGATCACCAGACTTGCCCGTGTGGGTTATGACCATGCTTTGGGATACCTAAAAGGAGGTTTCGAAACTTGGAAATCTGAAGGCAAGGAAGTGGATGCCATCAGATCCATCTCAGCAGATGAGTTGGCCGCTATCAAGGAAAACGACCCCCAGGCTGCCATATTGGATGTGAGGAAAAACAGCGAGCATATCAGCGAGCATATCGTGGGAGCTGAAAATGTTGCCTTGGACTATATCAACGAAAACATGGCCCAAGTGGACAAGGACAAGACTTACTACGTGCATTGCGCAGGAGGATACAGGTCCATGATCTTCACCTCCATCCTCAAAGCCAGAGGTTACGACAACTTGATCGACGTGGACGGCGGCTTCAAAGCCATCAAGGATTCAGGCAAATTCCAACTAAGCGAATACGTCTGTCCTTCTACGTTACTGTAAAGGGCAGGGCACTGAAATGGGTCACAAAGGACACAAAGTGCTCACGAAGTCGCACTAAGGCCTCTTCGCGGACAATTAAGCGTCGTCACCTCGACTGAAGCGAAGCGAAATGGAGAGGTCTAGGACGTGACAAAAATTGGATAGTGGGTTTAGAAGCCTGCCTGCCGGCAAAGGCAGGTTTATTTCCCGATCATCGCTGCGCGGATCGGGAGGTTTAGGAGTTTAGAAACCGCGAAGCGACGCCAGGCTGAAATGAAATTGGTCACGAAGGACACAAAGTTTCCTCTAAGTCGCACGAAGGTCTATTCTCAGATTCATTTGCTCAAATTAGCCTCAAGGCTAAAAGGGTATAAAACAAGCCTTTGACCTAGAAATACTTGGTATTTGGTACCTGGTACTTCGTACCCAAATACTCACGTAAGTAAAAGGGTCACGAAGGACACAAAATCCTCTTTGCGGTCCGAAAGTAATTCCCCCTTTGAAGGGGGTTTGGGGGATGTGAAACGTGCATTAAGGCTTCATTCGCTGAAATTAGCACCAAGGCCAAATGGACATAAAACTAGCCCCCGACCCAAAAATACTTAGTACCTAGTACCTAGTACCTAGTACATTATATTAAACCAAACAAACCCTTAAACGGCGAGACTCAGTTCTCGCCGTTTTCGGTTTAAAGATTTGCAGTGTGATGAATGTCACTGTAAGGACACAAGATGATGATGTATCTTTGTAACGTGATGAAAAAGTATCTGTTTGTAGCGGCGATGTTGATCTCTCTTGTGGCTTACCCCCAAGAGAAACACGCCAAAATGGACAGCATGGGCCAGAACAGTGGAACACTGGGCGACTGGTTCAAAAATGGGGAGCTGGACTTTCATGTCCGCAAATTCTACATGGCTACCCGAAACAAAGGCGCTTTGTTGGATTATTCCTCCCTGGCCACCGGAGCTGGGATGGGGTATTACAGCCCTTCCTTCAAAGGTTTCCATGTGGGATTTAGCGGGTTCTTTGTTTTCCAGCTCTATGAACATAATCTGCGCATAGCGGACCCGAGCACGGGAAATGTCAACAGGTACGAAATCCTGCTCTATGACATGAATGATCTGGATAACACCAGAGACCTGGACAGATTGGAGCATTTGTATATTTCCTATCTTAAGGGCGGTTTTCAGGCCGTTTTCGGAAGGCAAAGTGTTAACTCGCCATTCCTAAATGAGCAGGACAACCGGATGAGGCCTAATACTTTCAGTGGTTTGACTCTCAGGTACAAGACTAACGAATGGGACATATACGGGGGTGCTTTCAGCCATGTCACCATGCGGGGCACGGTGGATTGGTACACCATTGAGGAGTCCTTCGGGGTGTATCCCTTTGGCAGGAATCCTTTTGGGGAGCCTTCTAGGTATAAGGACAACATTACCTCCAAAGGCATAGGGATGCTGGGCGTGCAGCGCAAACTGAATGAGCAAGGCAACCTCCAGGTATATAATTATTGGGCGGAAAATGTGTTCAACACCACCTTTGCCCAGACAGATTGGAAGTTTGGGATGGGGGGAAAAGGGTTGCAACTGGGTTTGCAGGGCTTTTATCAGTCCCCAACAGGGGGAGGCAACGAAAACCCAACCATGTCCTATATTATGGACAGCGAGCAGACCTACGGGATAGGCGGCAAGGCCGGATGGTATGGCGGAAACCATGCCTGGTCCCTGAATTTCCTCGGCATTTCAGACTCGGGAAGATTTCTCTTTCCGAGAGAATGGGGAAGGGAAAGGTTTTATGCCAGTTTGCCAAGAGAAAGATTCGAAGGAAATGGCGGGGTCACAGCCATCACCGCCAAATATGACTGGAAAAGTTCACATAACTGGAGAGGTGCCCTGGGTGCCAGCACAGTCAAAAACCCGGACATTAATAATTATGGGTTAAACAAATACGGGGTGCCGTCCTATTATCATTTCGTGGGCGAACTTGACTACGAATTTGACGGTTTTCTCAAAGGGCTGGACCTCAGGTTTATGGTAGTCAACAAGACCGCCCAGAGGCCCAACCAGGTTCCCGACCGTTTCCGGATCAACCGGGTGGATATGTGGAACTTCAATGTAATAATGGATTATAGATTTTAAACAATAGATTAGAAAATGGAACAATTAATTGAACTGATTAAGCAACCGTGGCCCTGGTATGTGGCGGGCCCGTTGATTGGATTGACGGTACCGGCGCTTCTGCTGCTGGGCAACAAATCCTTCGGGATATCCTCTTCGCTGCGCCATGCCTGTGCGGCCTGTTTTCCGGCCAACATTCCCTTTTTCCAGTACAATTGGCAGAAGGAAATGTGGAATCTGGTATTCGTGCTGGGAGTGCTGATCGGAGGCTTTGTGGCCACCGTGTTTATTTCCAATCCCGACACCGTAGTAGTGGCCGAGTCCACCCAAAGGGATCTTGCAGCCTTGGGGATAACCAGTTTTGGCAATCTGATGCCCAAGGAGATCTTTACCTTCGACAACCTGTTTACGCTGAAAGGACTGTTTTTCTTCGTGATAGGTGGTTTTATGGTAGGTTTCGGAACCCGATATGCGGGCGGCTGTACATCAGGCCACGCCATCATGGGGATCAGCAACCTGCAGTGGCCATCTTTGGTAGCAACCATTTTCTTCATGCTGGGCGGCTTCGCCATGACCCACCTGCTCCTACCGCATATTATGGCATTTGTGGGATTCTAGGTCAATTGGCCACAAAGGGCACCAAGTTTCCACGAAGTCGCACAAAGTCCACATCGCGGAGTCAATTGGCCACAAAGGGCACCAAGTTTTCACGAAGGACACCAAGGCCACATCGCGGAGACAATTGGCCACACAGGGCACCAAGTTTTCACGAAGGACACCAAGGCCACATCGCGGAGACAATTGGCCACACAGGGCACCAAGTTTTCACGAAGGACACCAAGGCCACATCGCGGAGACAATTGGCCACACAGGGCACCAAGTTTTCACGAAGGACACCAAGGCCACATCGCGGAGACAATTGGCCACACAGGGCACCAAGTTTTCACGAAGGACACCAAGGCCACATCGCGGACAATTAAGCGTCGTCACCTCGACTGAAGCGAAGCGAAATGGAGAGGTCTTGAACGTGATAAAAATTAGATAGTGCGTTTAGAAGCCTGCCTGCCGGCAAAGGCAGGTTTATTTCCCGATCAGCGCTTCGCGGATCGTGAGGTTTAGGGGTTTAGAAAAGCGCGAGGCGACGCCAACATGAAATGGGTCACGAAGGACACAACTTGTCCCGAGCAGCGGAGCGAATCGGGAAAGTTTTCACGAAGTCGCACAAAGGAGCTTAAAGTCTGACTCCGGTCCCGGTCTTCCGTCTTCGGTCTTCCGTCTTTAAAAAACATCAAAAAAATGAACACAGAACAAAAAAACATACAAAACAACCCGTTGGAGTGCGAGGCGCCCAATATGCAGAAAATGGACGAGACAGGCTTGTCTCTGCTGAAATACTTGATCGTAGGAATCCTTTTTGGGATCGTGTTTGTCAAGGCGGAGATCATTTCTTGGTACAGGATACAGGAAATGTTCAGGCTGCAGAGCTTCTTCATGTACGGGGTGATCGGTTCGGCCATCGCCGTGGGGATGCTTTCCATTCAGATCATCAAAAGATTCAACATCAAAACCATCTCCGGGGAGCCCATCAAGATCGGCAACAAGGAGTTCAGAAAAGGCCAGATCATCGGTGGATTCATCTTCGGCCTCGGCTGGGCCCTCACAGGCGCCTGTCCAGGACCATTGTTCGCCCAGATTGGTAGTGGTTTCGGCGTGGTAGCTGTGACGCTGTTAAGTGCAATTGCAGGTACTTGGGTGTACGGCAGGTTTGCGGATAAACTACCGAACTAAAGGGGGGCACGGAACTAAATGGGCCACGAAGGACACAAAGTTTTCACGAAGGACACTAAGTCCTCTTCGCGGACAATTAAGCGTCGTCACCTCGACTGAAGCGAAGCGAAATGGAGAGGTCTTGGACGTGACAAAAATTAGATAGTGCGTTTAGAAGTTTATTTCCCGATCATCGCTTCGCGGATCGGGAGGTTTAGGAGTCTAGAAACCGCGAAGCGACGCCAAACTTAAATGGGTCACGAAGGGCACAAAGGTTCCACAAAGGACACCAAGGCCACATCGCGGACAATTAAGCGTCGTCACCTCGACTGAAGCGAAGCGAAATGGAGAGGTCTTGGACGTGACAAAAATTAGATAGTGCGTTTAGAAGTTTATTTCCCGATCATCGCTTCGCGGATCGGGAGGTTTAGGAGTTTAGAAACCGCGAAGCGACGCCAAACTTAAATGGGTCACGAAGGGCACAAAGTGCTCACGAAGAACACAAAGCCTCTTCGCGGAGATAATGCAATATAATATGAGATTAGGTCAAAATGGTATAAAACCAGATCAGACCTAGAAATACTTGGTACCTGGTACGTGGTACTTGGTACCCAAATTAGATCAGGCGTTTAGAAGGTTATTTCCCGATCATCGCTTCGCGGATCGGGAGGTTTAGGAGTTTAGATCCTGAGGAGGGTGGCACATCCATTCCCAATCTTAACTTCTAAACAGTCCTGGGTCGCATATAGCGAAGCTATGCGATCCGGGACGCTAACCTTCTAAACTCTCACTCAAACACCTTTTTAATCACAAACCTGATTAAAAACACCGCCGCTACGATTACCGAACCTACTATTACCAATTCCATACATGACTTTTTTGTAAGGTTACCTTTTGTTGAGGGAAATGGTTTGAAAAAAACCTCCAGATCTATGATTTTCACCAAATCATTTCAACCCATCCCCTTTCCCAAGCGTTTATTTAATACATTGCTTATAAAGCCGTAATAAATGTTTAAATTTATGTTAAACCTTATCTATGGAAAACCACATTGAAAGAATCACAATAGATCCGGAAATTTGCCATGGCAAGCCTACTATTCGAGGGTTGCGGTATCCTGTGGAGAATTTGTTGGAATTGTTGGCGGCAGGGATGTCCCATGATGAGTTATTGCAGGACTTTCCGGACCTGGAGCAGGAAGATATTTTGGCCTGCCTAGCTTATGCTGCAAAATTGGTTCATCTCAAAAGCATCCATAAAATCACAACGTGAAGTTTTTAGTGGATGCACAATTACCAAAATCACTTTCAGACTTTTTGGTTAAGAAAGGATTTGATTCTATTCATACCCTTGAATTACCTGATAAAAACAATACCACAGATAGGCAAATACTTGAAGTTGCTACTAAGGATAAAAGAATCGTTATTAGTAAGGATGCGGATTTTTTAGAGTCTTTTATAATCAACTCCCAGCCTCGGAAATTAATTTTAGTAAAAACTGGTAATCTGCCAAACAATCAGTTATTAGGGATTTTTGACAGAAATTTAGAAGTGCTTATTTCAATGATTTCAAGGAGTAATTTAATAGAAATCAATAGCGCCGAAATAGTTGAGCATAAATAATAAACACAAAAAAAACCTTCCAGGTCCATGATTTTTCACGAGACCTGGAAGGTTTAATTTTTTACTTAGAGTACCATTTTTAGGCCCCCTATCTTTTCCTATAATCAATTCGAGGGTCTTTTTTTCCATGGATGTTGGAGAAAAGAGCATCATGCTTATGGAAATTAAATTTTTCCACCAGTTTCTCGCAAAATTTCACCCCACGAACTGTATTCCCATGTTTGTCCAATGGAGGGGAGTAAATGGAAATACCCATCAGTTCTGGGATGACGGCAATCAGCCCTCCCGCCACTCCGCTTTTGGAGGGGATACCTACTTTGAAAGCGTATTGCCCAGAATGATCGTACATCCCGCATGAAAGCATGAGACTGAGCATATCCCTCACGGTTTTATGGCTGAAGACTTGGCTGCCGGTAGTCGGGCTAAGACCATAATTGGCCAGCGTGGCGGCCGCATGGGCCAGGTCATCGATGTTAACCCCTATGGAACAGCAGAGGTAGTGGAACTCCACGGCTTTTTGCAGGTCGGTATTCTCAGGAAAGGCACCATTTTCCATCATAATATGGGCCATGGCAAAGTTGGAGTGGGAGGCTTTCATTTCTTTTTGAAAGGCATCGTGATCAAACTCCAAAGAGATTCCCCCGCAAAGCTGTTCCCATATTTCCGTCACGTGTTTTAATTTTTTCTTATTGTCCCAATCGGGCTTTATGAGGCATCCGCTCATGATGGATCCCGAATTGATCATGGGGTTGTGGGGAAGGTTTTCCCGATTAAGCACCATCCCCTTTTCAAAATTCTCCGCCCCGGGTTCGCGACCTATATGCTGATGGACCAATTCCTCGCCCCGTTCCTCCAGTGCGATGCCATAATTGATGGGTTTGGAGATGGACTGCACGGAAAAGGATAGGTGGTGGTCCCCGAGTTGAAGCAATTGCCCATCAATGGTGCAGATGGAAACGGCAAAAGGCGGGTTTTCCAACCCTTCCGGAAATAGATCCTCATCAGGGGTGCCTTCGGTATGGGGTGCCACCTGCTCAAAAATCTCTATTATATCATTTTTAAAATCCTCAAAATCTGGTATCACCGGGGTTTTGGACATATAAGCTTGGGTTGTTTGCTGTACCTTAACAAGCTGGATAGGGAGATGTTTTTTTCGGAAGTACGAACAAGAGGCCTCTTCGCGGAAGTAAAGGGACACAGACCTGCCTGCGCAGGCAGGGTTTCGCAGAGTTTTTAAAAGGAGTTACACGGAGTTTTCCTCTTCGCGGAGGTAAAGGCATCAAGTGCACAAAACTTGCCTGACGGCAGTCAGGGTTTTCACGAAGTTTCACTACTTGTCCCGATCCGCCCTCGATAGCCACCTGGATTATCGAGGGCGGATCGGGAAAGGCCACTTCGCGGTGAAAAATTTAATAGCTTGAAAAAAAGTGTCAAGTAGATTTAGGACGTGACAAGAAATTTCGGGCAGTCACGGAGTTTAATGATGAATGATGAATGATGAATAATGAAGTTACTTTCGGTACACTGATACCCCATCCGAAGAGCGCAGCTCAAGGGAGGGCGACGGAATAAAGACGCCAGATTGCTTCAGTCGGGCAGAATGGCTTCAATCAACCTCAGGTGCTGGTGTATTTGGTACCTGGTACCTGGTACTTGGTACCCATTTCTAAGTCCGAAGGACTACCCCCAAGCTTTCAACTCGCCATATCCGGCAACGCTTTCTCCTTCTTCCCGTCTTTTTGGATTTCCACATTGATAAACGGCCTGTTTTCCAAAAAGGCCAGCAGCTTTTGGGTCAGCAGGCGGTGGTTGTGGTGGGCGGAGATGTAGTCCAGACAGTGTGAGCGCATCTTGTCGTATTTCTTGGTATCCAAGCTCTCAAGCTGCAGCTGAAGGTCTTCGCGGGTGGCATAGATGATCCCCAGTTTATGGGTGGAAATGATGCCGTCCGGATTTACCCGCCCGCTGGATATGATGGGCGTGCCCACATACATGGCCTCCAAAAAGGTGTTGCTGAAACCTTCGTAGTGGGAGGTGTTGAGCAGAAACTTTGCCTGGGCCAGCACCGGAAGTACCTCGTGCCGCTGCAGGAACCCAATAAACTTCACATTGGGCAGGGTTTTCAGCTGCTTGACGTAGGCGCGGGTGATGGAATTGATGTTTTTTTCCTCCTTGCCGGCTACCACAAACTCCTGCTCGGGCATGAGGGTGGCAATCTCAAAAAGCAGTTTGAGGTTCTTCTCAGGCTTGAACAGCCCCAGCCAAACGATGGCGTTTTTGGGCATGCCCAGGTTTACCGGGGGGGTGTAGGGGAATATCGGGTTGCTGAGCTTGACGGTTTTTTTGTTGGGGAACCTTTTTTGGATCTGGGCCAACTGGTAATCATTCTGGCAGAGGATGGTTTCACTTAGGCTGAGACCCATAGCCTGCAGTAATTTATGGCTTTTGGAATACTTGGAAAGGATCCGGTTGTCCACCAGTCCATCGCTGGAAATCCTTACAATGAGTTTGATGCCGAGAGCCTTGCACATGAGTGCAAAATAGAAAGTGCTCCAGGAAGGAATGCCCACATACACATAATCTGGTCTGACTTCCTTGAAGATTTTGTAAAAATAGGGGAGCCTGTAGGTGGCCCATCTGATCTTTTTGATACCCTTGTTATCGTCATAAAAAGGAATGAGATCGAGATCCTCAAATTCCTGCTTGAGTTTTTGATCCGGGGAGGTGCGCGTCACAATGCTGACGCGGTGGCCCTCATCCTGCAATCCCTTTACCCATCCCAAGGCCTGCACCGCGGCCCCTCCACTGGGTTTTTCCTCTACTGTCAATAAATCGATAAGCTTGTCGTCAATGAATAAAAAATGCAGCATAACTCTAATATTTAAGGTATAAAATATCACTAAAATTAAATGAACTGAAAACGGGGTTTGTATTTTACTTCATAAAAGTACTTTATTATCATAAAAATTTGGTGAACAACAATTGAAGTAATTGTTAATTCTATCCATCCTAACTATTTAAAAATAACATAGCGTTAATTAGTACGTGTCAATATATGATTTAAAATATTAATATTAAAATTTTTTTTGTTAAAAAATAAGGGAGTAAGTTATTGTATGCTAGGGAGGTAGGGGGTAATACAAAATTTCACGCAGCGGCGCAGCGAAAAACGCGGAGGGCGCAGCGTGGGGTCGGAAGAATAAATAATCACAGGTGTAAGAAGATCTTTTGGGAGGGAGAGAAGGGGGGAGTGGGTGAGGGGGAGAAAAAAGAAAATCTTTGCGATCTCTGCGCCTCCTTTGCGGTCTTTGCGTGAAACTGAAAACGAGATTTCACGCAGCGGCGCAGCGAAAAACGCGGAGGGCGCAGCGTGGGGTAGGAAGAATAAATAATCACAGGTGTAAGAAGATCATTTGGGAGGGAGAGAAGGGGTGAGTGGGTGAGGGGGAGAAAAAAGAAAATCTTTGCGATCTCTGCGCCTCCTTTGCGGTCTTTGCGTGAAACTGAAAACGAGATTTCACGCAGCGGCGCAGCGAAAAACGCGGAGGGCGCAGCGTGGGGAAGGAAGAATAAATAATCACAGGTGTAAGAAGATCATTTGGGAGGGAGAGAAGGCGTGAGTGGGTGAGGGCGAGAAAAAAGAAAATCTTTGCGATCTCTGCGCCTCCTTTGCGGTCTTTGCGTGAAACTGAAAACGAGATTTCACGCAGCGGCGCAGCGAAAATCGCGGAGGGCGCAGCGTGGGGTAGGAAGAAAAAAATAACCACAGAGGAGCGGAGTGCACGGAGATTATTTGGGGTGGGAGAGGGGGAGAAGGGGAGAGTGGGTGAAACTGAAAACGAGATTTCACGCAACGGCGCAGCGAAAAACGCGGAGGGCGCAGCGTGGGGTAGGAAGAAAAAAAATAACCACAGAGGAGCGGAGTGCACGGTGATTATTTGGGGTGGGAGAGGGGGAGAAGGGGAGAGTGGGTGAAACTGAAAACGAGATTTCACGCAACGCCGCAGCGAAAAACGCGGAGGGCGCAGCGTGGGGTAGGAAGAAAAAAATAACCACAGAGGAGCGGAGTGCACAGAGATTATTTGGGGGTGGGAGAGGGGGAGAAGGGGAGAGTGGGAGAAATTGAAACCGAGATTTTACGCCCGACACCAAATGTCCCACTACCTGCCTCCAAGATTTTTATCCTTCACCAATCAGGAGTAAATTGTATCTCATTAATTTTTAAGCTAAATATGGATATAGATAAAAAGGTGGCGCAGCTGAATGCGTTGATAGCCGGGGATGAAATTGATCGTGAGGAGTTTGGGAGGTCATTGGGGGAGCTGCTGGGGGAAGGAGGGCTAAAGGTGAAGGTGCTGGATCTGGAGTTTTATAGCAAGGAAAAGCTGGAGCATGCCGAGAGGGAGAAGGCTGAGGCCATGCGCAGGCAATATTATGAGGAGGCCGCCCAGTGGAGGGACAAGGCCAACGAGATCCGGCAGTACGTGGAGCTGGGCCAAGACCTGCAGCTGACCTCATCCACCTTCCGCATAGAACACGGCCACCTCTTCTACTTCCACACCGGTTTGGGGCAGCATGATCAGCTGATTCTAAAATTGATTGGGAAGGTAGGTTAAACTCCCCCTTAAATTAGATCCGGCGTTTAGAAGTTTATTTCCCGATCAGCGCTGCGCGGATCGGGAGGTTTAGGGGTTTAGAAAAGCGCGAGGGGACGCTAGGCTGAAATGAAATGGGTCACAAAGGCGAATATGCGATTTGGTCCAAATGGTATAAAACCAGATCTGTCCTAGAAATACTTGGTACATGGTACCTAGTACTCTTTGTACCCAAATTAGCTCCGGCGTTTAGAAGGTTATTTCCCGATCAGTGCTGCGCGGATCGGGAGGTTTAGGGGTTTAGAAAATCGCGAAGCGACGCTAGGCTGAAATGAAATGGGTAACAAAGGCGAATATGCGATTAGGTCCAAATGGTATAAAACCAGATCTGTCCTAGAAATACTTGGTCCATGGTACCTAGTACTCTTTGTACCCAAATTAGCTCCGGCGTTTAGAAGGTTATTTCCCGATCAGAGCTGCGCGGATCGGGAGGTTTAGGGGTTTAGAAAATCGCAAGGCGACGCTAGGCTGAAATGAAATGGGTCACGAAGGCGAATATGCGATTAGGTCCAAATGGTATAAAACCAGATCTGTCCTAGAAATACTTGGTACATGGTACCTAGTACTTTGTACCCAAATTAGCTCCGGCGTTTAGAAGTTTATTTCCCGATCAGCGCTGCGCGGATCGGGAGGTTTAGGGGTTTAGAAAAGCGCGAGGGGACGCTAGGCTGAAATGAAATGGGTAACAAAGGCGAATATGCGATTTGGTCCAAATGGTATAAAACCAGATCTGTCCTAGAAATACTTGGTACATGGTACCTAGTACTTTGTACCCAAATTAGCTCCGGCGTTTAGAAGTTTATTTCCCGATCATCGCTGCGCGGATCGGGAGGTTTAGGGGTTTAGAAAAGCGCGAAGGGACGCTAGGCTGAAATGAAATGGGTAACAAAGGCGAATATGCGATTAGGTCCAAATGGTATAAAACCAGATCTGTCCTAGAAATACTTGGTACATGGTACCTAGTACTTTGTACCCAAATTAGCTCCGGCGTTTAGGAGGTTATTTCCCGATCAGCGCTGCGCGGATCGGGAGGTTTAGGTGTTTAGAAAAGCGCGAGGCGACGCCAAAAATGAAATGGGTAACGAAGGACACAACTTGTCCCGAGCAGCGGAAAGTCTTTTAGCTACTAAGGCCCGAAGGCGCTAAGTTTATTTACAGAAGGTGTTTTGCCACAAAGGCCCGAAGACGCTAAGTTTATTTACAGAAGGTGTTTTTGCCACAAAGGCCCAAAGTCGCCAAGTTTATTTACTGAAGTTGTTTTGCCACAAAGGCCCAAGGGCGCTAAGTTTATTTACAGAAGGTGTATTTGCCACTAAGACGCCAAGTCGCCAAGTTTATTTGCGGAAGTTGTTTTGCCACGGAGGCCCAAAGTCGCCAAGTTTTCTTTGGGTCTTGGCGTCTTTGTGGTTAGATTTTTCACTAAACAGCTTTGTGCTTACCCCAAAAAAATGGATTGAAAGTGCCAATGCCATGAGATTAGTTTAAAAAGAGGGAGATACGGGTCGATCATAAAGACAGAGCTGGTTTGAAATAATATTTTTAACTTTAGGTAACAAGTGGATCAGCTTCCGTTAATCAGCTATACGATAAGCGCCCTCTGCCCGGCTACCTGGGAATGAAATAGGGAAAGGATTATTCAGGATGGAAAGCTGATCTTGTGCTCCAGCTACCGGTTTTTATCTTTTTAAATAAATTTTTGATAGGTATGGCTAAAAGCAAAATAATTGATATTGAAGGAAATAAGATTTCCATAATTTCTCAGGATCAAGATGATTTTATTTCACTTACGGATATGGCAAGGAGCCAATTGCAGGAGGTAGTCATTATTAAATGGCTGAGTTTAAAAAGTACTATTGAATATCTGGGAGAGTGGGAGTCCCTATACAACCCTGATTTTAATTATACCGAATTCGGTACAATTAAAAATGCAGCAGGAAGTAACAATTTCGTTTTGTCTGTGAAAAATTGGCTGGAACTTACCAATGCCAAAGGGCTAACCGCAAAAGCGGGTAGATATGGAGGTACGTTTGCCCATAAGGATATCGCCTTTCATTTTGGGATGTGGATAAGTCCAAGATTTCAATTGTTATTAGTAAAAGAATATCAGCGGCTTAAGGAAGATGAAAGTGATCGGTTAAGGTTAAAGTGGGATTTTCACCGAACTCTAGCCAAAGTAAATTATCACATCCATACGGACGCCATCAAGGAGAACCTTGTTCCTTCGGAAATCACTAAACATCAAGCCTCTCAAATCTATGCCAGTGAAGCCGACGTCCTCAACATGGCATTGTTCGGAAAAACAGCTAAGGAATGGCGTTTAGGGAATCCGGAAAAGAAAGGAAATGTCAGAGATTACGCTACTATTGAACAGCTTGTGGTCTTGTCTAATATGGAGAGTACCAATGCTTTACTGATTCACCAAGGGGTAGAACAAGGCGAACGATTGGTACAGCTCAATCAAATGGCCATTACGCAGATGAAATCCCTGCTGATCCATAAAACAGCCGTCAAGAAGTTGAAATGAAGTCGAAGAGCAGATTGGTTGCCACCAAGGCCCAAAGGCGCTAAGTTTATTTACAGAAGGTGTTTTTGCCACAAAGGCCCGAAGGCGCCAAGTTTATTTACTGAAGTTGTTTTGCCACAAAAGCCCGAAGGCCCAAAGTTTATTTGCAGAAGTTGTTTTTGCCACAAAGGCCAAAAGTCGCCAAGTTTTCTTTGCGACTTGGCGTCTTAGTGGCTAGATTTTTCTTTGTGCCTTGGCGACTTAGGGGCTAGCTATTCTTTCTAAATTTTTCTTTGTGCCTTGGGGTCTTTGTGGCTAATATATAAAAAAATACCCTGATCGCGGTATTGCGGGGAGGGGGAATTTAGCGCTGGGCACGGAGCACGGAGCGCTGGGCTCTGTTACTCCATATGAGGGACACATTTCAGGATATGGGCCACCAATCAGCTAAAAGAACTTATTATTAAGGGTTTTGTACTTGATAACAAAAAGTTGAAAAACCCTGATAATCCATTTGGCAAGGATTATTTTGATGAGTTGCTGGAGCGGGTGTGGGAGATCCGTGCCAGTGAACTGGATAATCTGGTACATACTGACCCCTCTTTCGGATGGTTTTGGTTTCACGCGGCGGGCGCAAAGAGAAAGCGCAAAGCCCGCAGTGCTTGATAAATTACTTTTATTCATGGTCTTACCGATTTCTGAGCCGGTCCCTGAGCGAAGTCGAGGGGCATAAGTTGGTTTATTGGTTTAAGGTCCAGAAGGGAATAGCTGCGCTAGATTCCCTTCTGGACTGATTAATGGATTAAGGAGTAGATATAACTTTTGCGGATTGTTGAATTTTGAAATATTTCGATTCTCCATCCTAGACTATTACTTAACTTTTTACTTCCCCGGTAACTCCCACACTAACTTCCCCGGTAGCTTCCCCAGGAGTCGTAATTCCGCCGACCCAAAGGGCTATATGGGCCCGATCTCCTCCCGATCGGGTCCGCTTCAGGGGCACATCAGATTCGCAAAACAGGCGGCTTGGGTGGGCTCCGTGCCTGTTTCGGAAGAATTTCAAAACGGGAGTAGGGTAAAGGGATATATGGGGCTGCCTTGGGGATTTTGGGTGGTATTTATTCGAGTTTTTTATTCAATTAGATTGAGGTGAAATGGAAAATAATGATTCGCCGTTTAGAAGTTTATTCTTCAATTATCACTCTGCGGATCGGGGGCAAGTACTTCGTAGAACAAGGATTAGTAGAGCGAAAGGGTGCCGGCCCTGGAATATATTATGAAGCTATTGCGACATAAACCAGGTCATGTTGTCGCGATAGAAGGGTATGTTTAATGGAGTTTTCACTTATTGCGACATTAATCGCGACATGGGGTCGTGGTAGTAATGGGAGTCGACAATCCACAACATGTCATATGATGAAATGCCAGATGTCAGGGATTTGCAAACCCGATCATGTATTTTTCCCTCGGAAAGCATCTGACCCGCCTGGCCGGGTAGGAATCAGTAATCCCTACATCGGACAGCTTAAAATACCCCAATCACGGTATTTTTTAATTGTAATTAATTCCTTAATCTTGGAGGAGATAAAATGAACGGCCAGAAGGAGACTCAGTAATAAATCCATAGTGACTATGAAATCCTCAAATTTTTCTAATAGCAATGAATAGGAGAGGCCTATTAACCTTTGTTTGACGGGTTGTCTTAATCAATCTTTAGAAAATAAGCCTCATAGGTCTTATGGAGATATTGGAGTTAGCTACGATTAACATGACGAAACGAAACTACCATTACGATAGAACCGAAGGAGACAAGGACAACATTTATAACACCATTCGTGGAACAGAGCCGATTGGTTCAACCGACTATGAAGGTTTTGTAAAGTGTAAACTTGTACATGGGCACGGATGGTCTGTTATTGTTCCTGACCTTGTTTACATTATGGACAACGACACTGACTTTACGTGGTTTCAGTTCTATTCTTTCATGCCGAATCAGCTTTCAAAATTTTCAGATGACGAAATCTTCGGAACGCTTTACCTTGACATTGCTTTTGGACACACACTTAGACTGACAATTACTAACGAATGGCATATCACCAATCTTCAAGACCATTCCAATTTATTTAAATGCAGAATCACCGGACCATTAAATCTAATGGACTTTAGTACCGGAAAAGGGAAACTTATTAATGGCATTCCATATAAATACTTATATCACCATACCCTACCCGCAACAAAAGAACTAATTCTTAAATCATCCAGTTATCGCGGATCCTTGTGGAACTATCAAGGTACAAAACAGCTAGAAAACATTTGCTATCCATATTTTACAAGTTTAGATGCTCTGACAAAGCCGTCAGATTTAAAAATGATTGCAATGGCAAACAACGGAGAAATGCATCTAATGGTTGACGTTTCTAGAGAAGTTGTTCCAATTACCGTCTATAGAGAAGATACAGCCAATCGAACTGCAACACTCATTCAGCTAATAGACACCAGTATTGTTTTGAATAATCATATTTGGATGCACACCCATGACACTAACGGGACGGTATATTATGAAATATGTAGTCCGTTTATTTATCGAGTAGGCCTAGAACCCAATACTCTTTTGCCTTTTTCTGGACAGCAAATTGACAGAGTAGCTAACACAAAAACAACTGGATATATTGTTTTGGGTGACTCTACAACAAAAGTCGGACTTCTTGCGCCCTTTGACGAAGAACATACCACACATATCTTTAAAATAGAACCATTCCATAACATTAATAGTAATATTCTGCGCTTTTGGTTTTACAATGGAAACAAAGACTTATATACAAATAAAAGAGTTGACGAACAGAAATTTAACCCCAGCTAACACGGGTTTTGCGTTAGTGGGCGGACAGTGCGAATAGAAACTTTTGAGCAATTAATAAACTTTGGTGCCGGCTGACGTTTACAGTTTCAAAGCCCACCAACGCAAGGCCCGAAACCGTTATGCACTAGCCATAAGCATTACCATCTAGTCATCTTCTTTATTACGCATGGGACGAAAAACAAAACTTTTTATTGGATTAATGGACGCAGTAATGATTTTACTGCTAATTATGACAATATATATTACCTTTACCCCGCCTGGATTGCATTATTTAATGATTATTTATAGTGCTGTCGTAATGTTATTTTTAAATTTTATCCGATTACTAATGATGATAAAAAAGGGAAGAAAATCAGTAGTAATTTTTTTCCCTTTCATCACAGTGGTTATGATTTTTATTAGTGCCATTCTTTCACCAGATAAGGATTTATTAGCTAGAATTTTAGCTTCAATTAGTTGCCTGATTATGCTATTTGTTGCTTTTGACTTCTACAAACCCAATAATATTATACATATGAATATTGATAAGGTGATTAAATATTTTAGTGTAGATTTTGAATCACAAGGTTGGGATAAGAATAAAAATAATTAAGTTATAACAGGTAATAAGGGGATTACCTGGGCATAACATGACCTTGGATCCAGCGGGCGACCCATATAATTTAGAACCCACGGCTTCGAATGCCCGCCGTCTCCAAGCTGAATCACGTTTTGGGCAAATAAATGAAAATATAAAATCTAGAAAATGAGACCAAATATTCCAAATTTAAGAACTTGGCCACGAAACCTTAGTACCCTACAAGGTGGTGGACTTTCTACCCTCCAAGGTGGAGGAATGTCAACTTTACAATACGGTGGAGCCTCAACATTGCAGTATGGAGGACTATCAACTTTGCAATATGGGGGCTTATCAACATTGCAGTATGGAGGGCTATCAACCTTACAATATGGAGGCTTGTCTACTTTGCAAGGAGGTGGAATGTCAACCCTATCTGGTAATGATTACAGAAGTAATATTCCACCATGGCCTCACTTTGGTAGGGAATTAGAAAATAGAGGATATGATTGGGCTTCTGAAATGATTAGACATTACTTACCTGAATATTTATGGCCCGAAAACTATTTTGCAAGGTAAGAAATCTGCACATAACATTTAGCCCACTAGCCAAAAGCCCTAGCAAAAAAGCCCTGGTTGATGCATTCATCTATCAGGGTCACCGATAGTGATCGAGATGTTATTGGCTGCTGTGTGCGCCTATGGCGTATTGACGGACATCCGCAGGGTGAAGGGATGCTAGGTGGAAATGTAGGCTGATCGGTTTGATTTGTGCCACCTGTTTCGGATTACCTGCTCCACCAGTTCCTTTTAAATCTGACTGGCTTTGTCCAAGTGCCGGTTTAACACCTACATTACCTAAATCACATCTTGCATTTTCCCATTGGTTATTTGTGATCCGCTATTTCTCAACAAAAAAAATCAGGTAATGCATAACTATTCGATTCAAAACTTGGCTTTTTCACTAATTCTCTTTCAAAATACCCCAATCACGGTATTTTTTAATTATAATTAATTCCTTAATCTTGGAGGAGGTAAAATGAACGGCCAGTAGGAGACTCAGTAATAAATCCATAGTGAGGATGAAAATCCTCGGACTTTTCTAATAGTAATGAATGGGAGAGGCCTATTAACCTTTCTTTGACGGGTTGCCTTAAATAATCCTTAAAAATAAGCCTCATAGTACTTATGGAGATATTCGAGTTATGGCACATTGTAAGAAACGACAACTATGAACGATATTTATCATTATCCACCTGACTTATTTGACCTTGTTGTTCAAACTATTCCATTACTCAACAGGTCAAAAAAAGCAGTTCTTACATTTTTTAATGGTGCGGGTGTTGAAGTAACACTGTATAAAGATGTTGCTGCGGAATTGGAATCTAATCCCGACTCAATTTCTAAATATGAAATATGTAGAATAATACTGGAACGAATAAATCAAAATAGCGACAAATATCTAAGACAAAGAAGAGAAATATTAAAACGAATAACAGAATTTGAAGCATTTTCGACTTGTTGGGAAAGTGACCAACTTAAAGCCAAAGGACTTGTCTCAGAAATTCAGAAGGTTATTAATGTAAAGGATTCATTCACAAGAATGAAACAAGAAAGAGACAACGAACAAAAAATTAGGCAAGAAGAACATCGAAAGAAAATTCAGGAAATTCAAAAAAGAAAAGAACGAGTTGAAAGGATAAAGAAGAATTTATTTTCATTATTCAATGAAACAAATCCTCAAAAACGTGGAAAGTCTTTAGAATCTGTTCTTAATGGATATTTCAAAGTTTATGAAATACTCGTTAAAGAAGATTTTAAAAGACTTGGCGAGCCAGGGGAAGGTATTATTGAACAACTTGATGGGATTGTAGAAGTTGACAATCAGATTTTTTTGGTTGAGATGAAGTGGAAGAAAGACTCTATTGGAAGTGATGATATATTCTCTCATTTAGGTAGAATTTATCATAGAGCCAATGCGCACGGAATTTTTATTTCAGCATCAGGTTATTCACCATCAGGTGTTACAGCTGCAAAAGAAGCATTGATTAAAAATGCTTTACTTGTAATGTTTGACTTGGAAGAATTTGTTAAAGTCATTGACGGAGAAATTGATTTTAAAAACTATCTACGGGACAAGATTAAAACAGCAATTATTGAAAAAGAACCATATAAACGAATGATATAGCAACGTGCCATAACAGCAGCTACCCAAAAGTGGCAATTCAGTGGTTAATTCAAGTTTTGTACTTCGATCAAAGTTTGTGTTTGATTGACAGTGAAGTGCTTCGAAATCGCCACCTTCGGGTAGCTGCAATACGTGACCTGTATCGGTCTCAATTGGAGAGAATCCTTTGAAATGAATGAATTGAAATTGAAAGTGCATAAAGCAGGCCTTCCTGTAGTCTCGAGAAATCGATAGAGCCGCAAATATGCAATCTAACTGGTTAGTATTTATGCACAAAGTCAGAAATCTTGAGGTATGCTAGCATTGCCGATGCGGTTCTTGACCGATTGGTTTACGCCACACACAGTTTAAATTTAGAAGGAGAATCAATGCGGAGCAAAAAGAAGTTGGACAATTAAATTTTAACCCTCCTGTAGCCATTAAACCATCTCAGGGGCCCTTTTATTCACAAAAATTTAAAGAATTAGGGGTTGGGGGAAGTGTTTAAGGGGCAAAAAAGAAGCGACCCCGAAGAGAATCTACGGGGCCCCTTGAAATGTTTTCACAACGGAATAATCCTTATTGTGAATTGCTTCAAAATTGTTTTCAATGTTAAGGTTTTTTTAATTAAAAACCAAATACTTTTTTTGAAATAATTTTATAACTGATAATCAAGTGATTAGATGTGTTATTTTTTTCAGCGAACCTATATATAAGAATAGTAAAAATAAATGTGATATCTTTGTAATGCTCAATGTCGAAAAAATATCCGGCAAACTTGATCAGTGGGAAATATCGCTCTGTATCCATTAATATAAAGTAAGAAAATTCCTTGGGTGCTGCGTTGATTTGTTTATATTTAGGACAACTTAAGGTTTAATTGAACTTAGCGTTTAAATTGTTCTTATATATGCTGTGAATTGCTTCAAAAGTTTCAAAGCGAATCAACGCAGCTTTTTTTAATTTTTCTCCCACTGTATTATGAAAAAAATCCTAGGACTTGATTTGGGTACCACCTCCATTGGGTGGGCTTTTGTGCACGAAAAGGAAAAAGAAGAAGAAGAAAACCGCATCGTGGATGTTGGGGTACGGATTGTGCCTTTGACTTCTGATGAGGAAAATGATTTTGCGAAGGGTAAAACCATTTCGATTAATGCAGACCGTACCTTAAAAAGAAGTGCAAGAAAAAACCTCCAAAGATTTAAGCAGAGAAGGGATGCGCTATTAGAAATTTTTGCAGGGCTAGGCTATATAGATTCAGACTTTTCCTGTGCTGAATCAGGTAGTAAGAGTACCTATTCCACCTTAACTCTTCGAGCTTTAGCGGTTACTGAAAAAATAAGCAGAGAAGATTTCGTGAAGGTTTTAATGGCTCTCAATAAAAAAAGAGGTTATAAGAGCAGTAGGAAAGTGAAATCGGAAGATGATGAAGGTGTTGCTATCGATAGTATGGGTATAGCAAAAGAACTATATCAAAGTAACCTAACTCCAGGGCAGTGGGTTTTTGAGGCCTTAAAAAAAGGGAGAAAAACCATTCCGGATTTCTATAGGTCAGATTTGGAAGAAGAGTTTAGATGCATTTATGAATTTCAGAAGGAATTCTTTCCGGAATTGTTGCCAACCGATTTTTTAGATAACGTTTTGGGCAAAACAAAGGATCAAACCAGGTTTTACTTTAATAAACTTCATAATATTCCCTTAGCAGAGAATAAAGGCAAGAGGCCTGAAAGAACTTTACAACATTATAAATGGAGAAACGATGCCTTGGAAGAAAAGCTTGCTCCTTCAGAACTAGCTTTCCTTTTTACGGAAATCAATGGTCAAATTTCAGCCTCTAGTGGGTATTTAGGGGCGATTAGCGATAGGAGTAAAGAGCTTTATTTTAATCAGGAGACGGTTGGTCAGTATCTTTTAAAGCAAGTTGAAAAAAACCGCCATACAAGGTTAAAAGGACAGGTTTTTTATCGGCAAGATTACTTGGATGAATTTGAAAGAATTTGGGAGAAACAAGCTGCTTATTTTCCCGAACTTACCGAAAAACTTAAAAAAGAGGTTAGGGACATCACCATTTTTTACCAAAGGAGGTTGAAAAGCCAAAAACACCTGATTAGCACGTGCGAATTCGAGCTTTTGCAGAAAGTTGCTCCAAAATCCTCCCCAATTTTTCAGGATTTTAGGATTTGGCAAAACCTTAATCATGTGACGCTTACTAATACAGAAACGTTCGAAAAGCTTTCATTATCTCAAGAGCATAAGGAGCAATTGCAAGCTGAGTTGACTTTTAAGAAAAAAATGGCTGCTGCTGATGTTTTAAAGGAGATTGGGTATGATAAAAATTGGGAGCTGAATTTTGAAGAGCTTCAGGGAAATAGAACTAATCATGAGATTTTCACCGCATTTGCAAAAATTATTGAGCTAGAGGATGGTAATGAGATTAAGTTAAATAAACTGCGCGCTGATGAAATTCTGGATGTTTTTTCAGAGGCATTTTTAAGGTTTGGGATAAATCCGGAATACCTGCAAGTAAATAATGGATTAGTTGGAGATGGCTTTGAAAAACAGCCATATCTTCAATTATGGCACCTTCTATATGCGTCAGAAGATGAGAAAAAGCTGAGGAAGACCATGGTAAAGAAATTCAATTTCAAAGAAAATCACGCAAAGATTATATCAGGAGTGAGTTTTCAGCAAGAACACTGCTCCTTAAGTTCAAAGGCAATCAAGAAAATATTGCCATATTTAATTTTAGGCTTAGACTATAGTGAAGCTTGCGAAAAAGCTGGTTACAACCATTCTTCCTTCCTGACTAAGGAAGAAAATGATAATAGACCTTTAAAGGATGAACTTGAATTAGTTAAGAAAAACGCATTGAGGAACCCAGTTGTAGAGAAAATTCTCAATCAATTGGTAAATGTGGTCAATGCAATAGTGAAAGACCCGGCATTAGGTCGTCCAGATGAAATAAGGGTTGAGTTGGCTAGAGAATTAAAAGCTAATTCTGAACAAAGGAAAAAGATGACCAATGATATTGGAAGAGCCACAAAATACCATCAAGAAATTCGAGAGTTACTGAAAAAAGAATTTGGGATATCACGAGTGACTAGAAATGACATTATCAGATATAAGCTATGGAAAGAATGCGGGGGAATTTCCATTTATACTGGCAGGCCAATTGAAGCAACAAAACTATTTTCAAAGGAATACGATATTGAGCATATCATACCTAAAGCCAGGCTTTTTGATGATTCTTTTTCTAATAAAACAATATGTGAAAGGCAGCTGAATGCAGATAAAAGCAATATCACTGCCTTCACATTTCTTCAGGAAACCTTGTCAGCAGGTGATTTTGAACAATATCTGGCCAGAGTAAAAGGCCTCTATGGTAAAATAGGTAGAACCAAAATCCAGAAACTTTTAATGGCTACCGATAAAATTCCTACTGATTTTATTGAGAGGCAGATTAGAGAAACCCAGTACATTAGTCGAAAAGCAAAAGAAATTTTGCTGAGTATCTCAAGAAATGTTACTGTTACCTCAGGTTCAGTTACTGATAAGCTAAGGGATGATTGGGGTTTGGTAGAGGTAATGAAAGAGCTGAATTGGGATAAGTATAATGCCTTAGGCCTTACCAAGATTGAAAAAGGGAAAAATGGTGAACGGTTAAAAAAAATAAAGGATTGGAGTAAAAGGAATGACCATAGACACCATGCCATGGATGCTTTGGCTGTAGCTTATACTAAACCAGCTTATATTCAATACTTAAATAACTTAAGTGCTAAGGGAATAGAAGGTGAAAAAGGTATAGAGATACGGGCGATTGAAAGAAAATATTTGTTTAAAGAGAATAGGAAATTAAAATTTATTTCCCCAATTCCAAATTTTAGAGAAGAGGCACGATTTCATCTTGGTAATATTCTTGTCTCATTTAAATCAAAAAACAAAGTAGTAACCATAAATAAAAATAAAATAAAAAAAGCTGGAGGCTTCCTGATCCAAACAGCTTTAACACCCAGAGGGCAATTGCATAAAGAAACTGTCTATGGCAAACAGCATCAGTATAAAACAAAGATCGAAAAGGTTGGAGGAAATTTTGATTCTGAGTCTATAGCAAAAGTAGCCAACAAAAAATACAGAGATGCACTTTCCCTTAGGTTACAGCAATTTGGAAATGATCCTAAAAAAGCCTTTACAGGAAAAAATTCATTGACTAAACTTCCCATATATCTCTCCTTGGAAAAGAATATAACGGTGCCTGAAAAAGTAAAATTGGTCTGGTTAGAGCCATATTATACAATTAGGAAAAATATTACTCCTGATTTGAAGGTCGATAAGGTGATTGATCCCAAAATTAAGTCAATACTTAAAAATAGGTTGACTTCCTATAATGAAGACCCAAAGTTAGCGTTTGCAAATATTGATGAAAATCCAATATGGCTCAATAAAGAAAAAGGTATAGCTATTAAAAAAGTAAAGATATCTGGGGTAAGCAATATAGTTTCATTGCACTATAAAAAAGATAATAGGGGTAATTTCATCTTAAACGCGGAAGGGCAAAAAGAGGAAGTTAATTTTGTTAGTACCGGTAATAATCACCATGTCGCTATTTATAGAGACGAGAAGGGTGATCTGCAGGAAGAGGTAGTTTCTTTTTTTGAAGCAGTAGAAAGAAAAAACCAAGGGAGAGCAGTTGTTGAAAAGCAACATGAGAAAGGTTGGGAATTTCTGTTTACCTTAAAGCAGAATGAGTATTTTGTGTTTCCATCGATGGATTTTGATCCTGGAGACATTGATTTAATGGATCCTACGAATTATTCCCTAATAAGTCCTAATCTCTATAGAGTTCAAAAAATCGCTGCAAAGAATTATATGTTCAGGCACCATCTGGAAACGAATGTGGAAGAACCAGCAGCATTAAAAGGAATCGCATTTAAAAGTATTAGAAGTACTGCTCCATTAAAAGGAATAGTAAAGGTAAGGTTAAACCATTTAGGTAAAATTGTACAGATAGGTGAATCTTCTCCAAATATCCTATTGGAAACAATTGCCAAAATTAAGAAGAACGAGGCTCTTCCCGAAAAATAAGGCCTAAAAGCAAAATTGGGAATGAGTAAAAACTGGAGCAACCGTTACTTCCGGTTGCTCCATAACTTTTTTAATATGATTAAGCGTACACTTTTCTTTGGAAATCCTGCTTACTTAAGCACGAAGAATGAACAATTGGTTGTAACCTTTTCTGATGGGTCCCTTGAACCTAGAACGGTTCCCATAGAAGATGTGGGTGTTGTGGTTCTTGAGAATCAGCAGATCACGATTACCAATGGGTTGTTGGCTAAGCTATCGGATAAGAAGATAGCCGTGATTTCCTGTAATCAACAACATCTTCCTTGTGGTTTGTTGTTGCCTATACATGGGCACAGTGAGCAAACAGAACGAGCCCGGCATCAACTAAATGCTAGCCTGCCGCTCAAAAAATATCTATGGCAACAAACGGTCACTGCAAAAATCCAAAACCAGGCTTTTCTCTTAGAAGAAAAAGGCATCTCCGTTCAAAAACTTAAGCATCTTGCCAAGACGGTACAATCTGGTGATATTGGAAACAATGAAGCACAAGCAGCGGCATATTATTGGCAACATATTTTTCCTTTACCTGTGTTTAATAGGGCTCAAAAAGGAATTCCACCCAATAATTTGTTGAATTATGGTTATGCCATTTTAAGAGCCGTAGTAGCTAGAGCATTAGTGAGTTCTGGCTTGCTTCCTTCAGTGGGTATATGGCATAGAAATAAATATAATGCCTATTGCTTAGCTGATGATATTATGGAGCCCTATAGACCATTTGTAGATTTGGTTGTAAGCCATATTGTGGAAACCGAAGATAATTACGGTGAACTAAACACTTCCTTGAAAAAGGAGTTGCTAACCATACCGGCGCTGGATGTAACCATGGAAGGACAAAAAAGCCCTTTGCTTGTAGCGGTAAGTAGAACGACCAGTTCCTTGTTTGAGTGTTATTTGGGAACGAGCAGGAAAATTATTTACCCGGAATATGGATGAAAGATTTTATTCACGTTTAAACCAATATAGGAGTTTGTGGGTGCTTGTATTTTTTGATTTACCAACAGAGACCAGAAAAGAACGGAAGATCGCTACCTCCTTTCGCAAAAAGCTATTGGACGACGGTTTTGCTATGTTTCAATTCTCCATTTATATGAGGTTTTGTGCCAGTAGGGAAAATGCCGAAGTCCACGTAAAGCGGATACGTAAGAATCTTCCCAAGAAAGGCAAGGTGGGGATTATGCAAATAACAGACAGGCAATTTGGATTGATGGAGGTATTCCATGGAACAAAATTAGCAGAAAAGGAACAGCCTGTCCAGCAGTTAGAATTATTTTGAAATCCAAAATTTAAGAAAGTTTGAAATTCCAGATCAAAAAATCAATTAATTTTCATTTCTGATTTTAGTGATAAATCACAGCATACCAGATGGTTATCTAGGGGTATGCTGTGATATCCTTAGTAAGGTACAATTTTGAAAGCAATTCACAACTCACCACCTTCACTAAATAAAGTCCCACCAGCTGTGATATCCTTAGTAAGGTACAATTTTGAAAGCAATTCACAACCGGGTGGCAAACCTTCTGAAAGCCGTTAGGGCTGTGATATCCTTAGTAAGGTACAATTTTGAAAGCAATTCACAACTTGAGCCAATCCCTGATGCGCTCCACCCTGGCTGTGATATCCTTAGTAAGGTACAATTTTGAAAGCAATTCCCAACTTGAGCCAATCCCTGATGCGCTCCACCCTGGCTGTGATATCCTAAGTAAGGTACAATTTTGAAAGCAATTCCCAACTTGAGCCAATCCCTGATGCGCTCCACCCTGGCTGTGATATCCTAAGTAAGGTACAATTTTGAAAGCAATTCCCAACTTGAGCCAATCCCTGATGCGCTCCACCCTGGCTGTGATATCCTTAGTAAGGTACAATTTTGAAAGCAATTCACAACACTCGTTTATGACTAAGTCATTGGTCACGTGCTGCGATATCCTTAGTAAGGTACAATTTTGAAAGCAATTCACAACGAAGTGGTCAGCGTGATTTGGGACACCCCTGCTGTGATATCCTTAGTAAGGTACAATTTTGAAAGCAAGTCACAACCCCTCAGCAACCACACAGCAACTTTTAATGGCTGTGATATCCTTAGTAAGGTACAATTTTGAAAGCAAGTCACAACCCCTCAGCAACCACACAGCAACTTTTAATGGCTGTGATATCCTTAGTAAGGTACAATTTTGAAAGCAATTCACAACCCCTCAGCAACCACACAGCAACTTTTAATGGCTGTGATATCCTTAGTAAGGTACAATTTTGAAAGCAATTCACAACGAAGAGGTAAGCGTGATTTGGGACACCCCTGCTGTGATATCCTTAGTAAGGTACAATTTTGAAAGCAATTCACAACCGGATATTGACATCGCTCATGTCGTCAGCAAGCTGTGATATCCTTAGTAAGGTACAATTTTGAAAGCAATTCACAACAGGTCAATCGGGTTGATCACAACCCCAGCGGCTGTGATATCCTTAGTAAGGTACAATTTTGAAAGCAATTCACAACGGCGTTCGTGCGCGCCGTTGTGGTGTTTGTGCTGTGATATCCTTAGTAAGGTACAATTTTGATAGCAATTCACAACTTTCCGCCGATGGCATACCCGGGCCGAGGGGCTGTGATATCCTTAGTAAGGTCCAATTTTGAAAGCAATTCACAACTTTCCGCCGATGGCATACCCGGGCCGAGGGGCTGTGATATCCTTAGTAAGGTACAATTTTGAAAGCAATTCACAACTTTCCGCCGATGGCATACCCGGGCCGATGGGCTGTGATATCCTTAGTAAGGTACAATTTTGAAAGCAATTCACAACAGGTCAATCGGCTTGATCACAACCCCAGCGGCTGTGATATCCTTAGTAAGGTACAAATTTGAAAGCAATTCACTACGGAGTTCTTTCGCCCCTTTTTGTTGTTTGTGCTGTGATATCCTTAGTAAGGGACAATTTTGAAAGCAATTCACAACGGAGTTCGTGCGCGCCGGTTTGGTGTTTGTGCTGTGATATCCTTAGTAAGGGACAATTTTGAAAGCAATTCACAACGGAGTTCGTGCGCGCCGGTTTGGTGTTTGTGCTGTGATATCCTTAGTAAGGTACAATTTTGAAAGCAATTCACAACGGAGTTCGTGCGCGCCGTTTTGGTGTTTGTGCTGTGATATCCTTAGTAAGGTACAATTTTGAAAGCAATTCACAACTAGGATTCGAGTAGCCTGTAGTACTTCTCTGCTGTGATATCCTTAGTAAGGTACAATTTTGAAAGCAATTCACAACGACTAGGACGGTGATCATTGGATTCTGGTTGCTGTGATATCCTTAGTAAGGTACAATTTTGAAAGCAATTCACATCGACTAGGACGGTGATCATTGGATTCTGGTTGCTGTGCTATCCTTAGTAAGGTTCAATTTTGAAAGCAATTCACAACGGTTTGGATGTATGGGCTTTTTCGGCGCTGGCTGTGATATCCTAAGTAAGGTACAATTTTGAAAGCAATTCACAACGACTAGGACGGTGATCATTGGATTCTGGGTGCTGTGATATCCTTAGTAAGGTACAATTTTGAAAGCAATTCACAACGGGTTGGATGTATGGGCTTTTTCGGCGCTGGCTGTGATATCCTTAGTAAGGTACAATTTTGAAAGCAATTCACAACGGTAACAGCCACGTTGCGGCAACCCAGCAGCTGTGATATCCTTAGTAAGGTACAATTTTGAAAGCAATTCACAACCTAGCCAGGAAATTCAAGCCCATCTCCCAGCTGTGATATCCTTAGTAAGGTACAATTTTGAAAGCAATTCACAACATGTTGATCCGGAAATTTACCCGGAGATTTGCTGTGATATCCTTAGTAAGGTACAATTTTGAAAGCAATTCACAACATGGTCAAGATCATTCAGGGGGAAGGTGACGCTGTGATATCCTTAGTAAGGTACAATTTTGAAAGCAATTCACAACAACCGGTGAAGAAAGACTTAAACCCACCTTGCTGTGATATCCTTAGTAAGGTACAATTTTGAAAGCAATTCACAACACATCCACGCAGCTATAAAAGGGCCGGACAGCTGTGATATCCTTAGTAAGGTACAATTTTGAAAGCAATTCACCACGGCATTTGTGTTGTTTTGGTTCAAAAACTGGCTGTGATATCCTTAGTAAGGTGCAATTTTGAAAGCAATTCACAACACATCCACGCAGCTATAAAAGGGCCGGACAGCTGTGATATCCTTAGTAAGGTACAATTTTGAAAGCAATTCACAACGGCATTTGTGTTGTTTTGGTTCAAAAACTGGCTGTGATATCCTTAGTAAGGTGCAATTTTGAAAGCAATTCACAACTTAGCCTTCTGGCTCTTCACTAGCAAACGTACTGTGATATCCTTAGTAAGGTACAATTTTGAAAGCATTCCATAACTATCAAATTGAGATTTTCCACTGTGAAATTTATAGAAACATGCATTTAAGATGCTTATTCCACACTCCTTTAAAGAAATATATTATCAGTAAGGTCTAAATAGGTTCTATCCTAAAAAAAATCTAAGACTCCTGGCAAGATCAGATAGGGCATCAGAAATGGTATTTGTATCCTATTAAAATATTATGTAGCCCATTTAAAACCAATTTCTTCTCTTAATAACCGGACTTTTTTTTAATCGTTGATTAACTGCTGGGTAGGATTTCATGGCAGTACATCAATTTTGAAAAGTAAGTTATCTTATGTATTTTGACTATAAGTATTAAGTTCTTTCCAAAAAGATCATTCTGATTCAACTGAGTCCAATAGAATTACCAGATTTGGAGGTGATTAATATTGAAGTGGGATACGGGCTAGGTTGGTTGGAAGTCTCCTGCAAATCGGTTAAGGATAGGTATCGAATCAATTATTTACTGTGGAGTTTAATGGAGTTGAAAAATATAAATTAAAAATGACAGCAGAACAATCATTTGATCGGAGAATTAAAAAATTTCTTCATGAACAACCAAATTCAGATGCTTCAAAAACAATCCTGAAGATTGAAAAACTCTACCCAGGCTTCAAGAGTTATTATGCACTCTTCGATGACTTCTTGTATAAATTGGGATTGGTAATGAATGCCCAGATAATAGTAAACAAGAACTACAAAACCATTGGATATATTCCTTCCATTAAGTATTATCCAGAGAACCTGCTGAATGAAGAACCTCGAATTGAAAAACTTATCAGCGAACTATCTCCTTTAAGTCTAGAAAGTTCATATGAGTTTTTGGCAAAAGAAATTCTCTATAGAATAATGAAGGTTCGCGATCTCAATTCCATAATTATGAATAAAAATTAATACCGAAAATTTAGGACACCCCTTTAGTTACCCAATCTCTATTACAGGGTGGGGGAGTCGGGGTCAATAGAAAAACATTAAACCATTTCCTTCTCTTCCCAAGAGGGACAAAGCATAGGATAAGTTTTGGAAATACGGCGCTTCCTTTTCGGATACCATCTGGTAAGGTCATTGTAAATTAAACTATTATATTTGCTTTATCGTTACAAAATTATAAACCATTTATGCCATGAAGAAAAAGCCTAAAAAAAGGAAAAAAAGCCCTTTGAATGAAGGAATGGAAACATCTTTTAGCATTATGGGGGAAGGTCTTTCTCAAAGAAAGAGTGATAACCTTGAATCTAGCTGGTTTAATGTGGGGATTTATTTTAAAAGGGCCATGAATAATGTGTCGGTTAATAGAGGATTAGGAAGTAGATTTTCTGAGGATGAATTAGAAACTTATTAATTTTTCAAGAAATGTCCAAAAAGCCTAATAATGAAGGTATAACAAAACAAATAAAAGCTGAATTTCCTAAACTTGGAAGTCAGGAGGCCCGCAAAATTGTTCAAATCGTTTCCCCCCTGTTTTCGACAGTCGTCAGTCGCGTTTTTGATTAATTAAATGATTTTCAATTAAATCATAGTTTTTAGTGGGTGATAATGGGTGTCCCAGCCTTCTTTTTTCTTATTTTCATCTATGTTGTCCGGAAAAAAACCAATAAAAGCAGAAAAATCAGCGTCAAGGTAATCGAGAAAAAATCTGGTAAATATATAGTCGTCAAAACTGTCGGCAGCAGCTCGGATTTTAAATCAGTAGAAAGATTTGTCAAGGAGGGAGACGAGAACAGTGGATTAAGTCCTAGCGTGGACTTCTGGAGCTCACATTCAATAACGCAAAGCAGGCGGTTCAAAACGTTCTGGACGATATTGCAGGAATTACGGTAACCGGATCAGAGCTTTTGTTGGGAAAAATTGTTATATGATTGGCTTTAACACCGTCGAGGATGTACTATTGCAGAAGACCGGCGGTAAGGGCCAAAAATCAAAGGTTCTTTCACTTAAGCTGTGCAACGGGGAGAGCACCATCCTGGATTGGGAAGAAGGGCTCAAAATGGTTGTCAGCTATTTTGAGAAGCGGGCCTGAAAAGACCGGTCCAACAGGGAAAGGGGCCTGTTTAGCTTTGGGTATCCCAGCGCTGAAAACAGGTAAATAGAAAAAATATAGCTTAACTGGCTGGAAAACAAATGATTGTGGAAAATTTTAATTTTTTTTACTAAAAAATTTGTTTTATTTAAGGATTGAATTTATTTTTAACACACTAAAGAATTCTTTTTCGTTGGGGCCCCAATGTTTTTTGCTTAAAGGCTATATTATTTAAACTGTGTGCCTTTGAGGTAGTTTTTGTTATTATCTTATTTTTAATAAATTTTTAAACAAATCAAAAAATCATGAAAAAAACTAATTTATTCTTGGCGTCAACCCTTTTGCTGGGGTTGGGAATGTTTGGAACTTCCATAACTACATTTGGTGGTGGTAGAGGTAGTGCAGAAACTCGGATGGAAGACTCAAGATGTGAATCTGGAGTCGCCCGCTCTTGCGTGGGAGATGGTAATTTATGTTCTATAACTATAGGCTTTGATTGCGAGTTAGCCAGTGTTGACCCTGGGTAATTAAATACATGATAATACAAGGTGTTTAGAATATTGATTATAATTATAAGTGAACCCTATTATGGGTTCACTTTTTAAAATTTAAAAAATATGAAAATCTTATTTTTTTCTCTTCTGATCTTTGTTTTTTATTCTTGTCAAACAAATTCCTTCACATTCGAGAATGATGAATTATTTGATTCTTCAAATATTGTTCATAAAGAATTGACTCTTAATTTAAAAGAGAAACTTATTATAGAGTCAGATGATAGTTTTCCAAATTATAATTATTTAGATTATGTAAAATTTGGAGATTCTAATTGTCTTCTTGGTTTTGATAATATTTCATTAATTATTGATTTTATTGACCTTAATAAAAAGGAGATAGTAAATAGAATGTTTCTTGGAAGCAAAAAGGAATTCTCCTTCAATTCACCTCAAGAAATCTTCTATCATTCAGAAGATTCAATATATTTATTTGCTCCAGGAGGTAATTTAACAAGAATAAATTCCCAAAGTGATATATTGGAACATATTAAAATAAACAAGGAAATAAAGCAGACGAATGAAATTGCTGGCGTAGATCCTTTAAGTAATTCCCAGAGCTTTTTCGTGTTAAATTCAAAATTATATATCAGGTCATTTCCTAAATTAGATTGGAGTAAAGATTATAAGTACTACCAAAAACCTTCGCTTATTAAACTTAACTCCGATTTTACTTATGAGCCAATTATAGGATTTCCTAATTACATGAGTTTGAGTAAAGGTATTTATTTCGTAAATGATTATAGGTATTCCTTTACAAAAAACTTAGATAATTCAAAAATTTTAATATCTTATAGAAGAGATCCTTGTATTTATATATATGACTTGAAAGATAAAACCATAGAAAACAAATTTTCAAAAAGTGTGTTTTTAAATGAGTTTAAGCTTATTGAAAGAGGCTATAATCCTCAAGCGGAAACAAATGTTTTAATTGAGAATGGTATCTATCACAATATATATAAAGATTACGAAAATAATTTTTATTATCGAATTGTTTCACATTCTCAACAATTGAAAAATGATTCAGGATATTTAAATAATGCTGGAGTAAAAAATTTCTCAATTATTGTTCATGATGATCAGTTTAATTATTTAGGAGAAGCGAAAGTTCCCGATGGTAGGAATTATACTTATTTAATGATGAGTCCTACCGATAAAGGAATAGTGTTTTTAAATAGAAAATCATCTCAATCCCAATTAGAATTAGATTTTTATGAAATTATTTTTTAAAACCCTATTTGTGTCTATTTGTTTAATTAATATGATAGGGTGTGACTATTCGTTTGAAAAGTACATTTATGGTGACAACTTTAAAACTTATCTCAAAAAAGAGTTTTATTTTGATTTAGATGATAAACACTTTTATTATTTAATTGATTTAGAAGGTTGTAGTTCCTGTGTTCAGAAAAATCTAGATATGCTTGAGGAATTAGTTTCCACAAATAGTTTGAAAGATGATGTGTTTATTATTTTTATAGGTTCATTATATATAAAGGATTTGGAGGGTAAATTTGAAACTATTTTCTTAAATTCTAAATGCTTAATAGATGATCAGGGGAAAGCTTTTTTATACGAATTGGGATTAAGTAAACCTCTTCTTATAAAAAGTGATAGTAATCATTATAAATCTTGGTTGGTTAGTGATTTTGAAATTGATAAAGTTAAATCTTTTATTAAAAAATAATGAGATGTTTGTGTTTTTTTCTTTTAACAATTTGTTTGTCTTGTAGTAAATATTTGGATGAATATGATCGGATACAGTTTGAAAATGGTGAAATTAGAATAGATGTAAGTGAAGGTCAAAACTCATATAGCCGCTATAAGTATTGGACAAATGGAAACGATGAATACCTGTATGCCTTTGATTTAATAAATTCAAAGATTGATGTTTTTGATTGGGGCGGAAAGATATATAAAGAAACTGTTAAATTTCCAGATGTTCCTGAAATGATTGGTTTTACTCCATCAGAATTTCATGTAATTAGCTTCGATTCAATTTATTTAGCTGACCAAATTGGGCGACTTTTTTTGATAAGTAGTAAAGGGGAACTTATTCAAAAGTTTCAAATTAATAATTTTATTAATGATCATTATGAATTTAATCCAAGTAACAACAATGATAATTATGTTATATTGAATTCCATTGTTTATTGTAGGGTAAGTCCATTTCGCGATGTTAAAACTAGTAAATCTTTTTACCGTTCTCCGTTTATTGCAAGAATTGATTTAAATAATATTAACTTGACGTCTTATTTTGGGATTTTTCCTGAAGACATAATGAATTCTATCCAATATCGTTTTAATGACCATAAACTGATGTTTTCTTTGGGCTTGTTTGATGAAAATGAAATTTTGGTTTCATTTAGAAATTCCGAAATTATTCATCGATATATAAATCAAAATCTTTATTCAAGCAAACCGATAAAATCAAAATATAAATCTGTTTTTAGTAATAACAAAAATAATAATAAAACTGAACTTGAATCAATGGTTGAATATGGTTTTTACCATAATATTGTGCCGATTCTTAAAGACTCAATCTATTTTCGAATAGTTGTGCCTTCACAGGAATTATTGGATTCTAATAAAAAAATGAATAGTGCAGCTCACAGGCCTTTTTCAATTCAAAAATTGGATAAGTGCCTTAATTTAGTGTCAGAAAGTTTTTATGAAAGTAAAGAAAAAAAGTTATCGTTTTTAAATTTTTTTTCTTCCCATGATAGCATATTTATTCAAACTGAAAGTGATAATGAAGATTTCTTAATATTCAAAGAAATTATTCTTAACTAGCATTTTTAAGTTTGATTTTCTCATCTATTTTGTTTAGAGCATGGTAGCATAGGTTTTTTCATTGTTCCTATAAATTAAGTGTCCCATTTCTCCAGACTTTTACAAAATTTGAAAAGTTAGAGAAATTAGCTATTTTCAAGTTCTTTTTCACAACACCTCTTAACGTCATGTGTATATTTTTTATGAGCTAGTTGGATAAACCGGCCTATCATTACCCCTCCCAAAAGTTTCGGATCCATTGATTCATTCTCAGTTTAAAAGCTCTAATCGCCTGCAATTCCTGGGGATGCTGACCTACTTGAATCCTTTAGATTCCCTAATTCACCTAATCTTCTCGTTTACAGCCAATTCGAATTTAGATTTTTTTTGCCTTTAAAATTGGGGGAGTAAAGAATGATTAAGGATTTATCTTAACAAAATCGAAATCATAATAATTCAATTCGGATGGATTCCTAACCCTTATTTAAATTGGTTGTAAAGTAAAAGCTCTGGTTATTTTCTTGATTTTAGGGTGTGTATTCCGAGCTATATTATACCACCGTTTCGATCCAAAGTATACCACTGTTCTGAGGGAAAGTATACCATTTATTCCGAGGGAAAGTACCAGGAAAGTCGCCTTTTTTCCGGCTGATTCCGAGGCAAAGTATACCATGGATATAGCTGTTCGATTTGTGCCACCCGTTTGGAGTAACTGCGCCACCTGTTTTGGTTTAACGGTGCCAGTTTTGGGCCGGGGTTCGGTTCGAATTGTGCCACTTTGGGAGATCAAGTATGATTATTCAGACCATCGTGACCCCTCAATATACAGCAGGATTTATTGACCCGATGTCCCTAGATTCATTGTCGGGACTGATCCCCAAAAATAATTGCAGTAAATGATTCCGGAACAGGTTGACCTCTTTTGGTCCTATTCCGGAGACGGGTAATTTTGAAGGGTGGAATAGAAAGTTAAATTTCGAGGTCCGTTGACCTGTACCAGCTATTAAAAAAGCCCCCGACCTCTCGGAGGCTTAAATTACTCACTGGAGGGTGGTTAACAACTTTGCCGAATTAACTATTGCTTATGAAATATAAGAATAAAAGGTTTGTGGCACAATAATTTGAAGGTGGAAATTGGTTGGCTTGAATACCCCATAAATTGTGAATAGAGCCTTTTTCTATATATCGGTTCGATATGTGCCACTCGTTTCGGTTTAATTGCGACAACCGTCCCGGTTTAAACAGACCGGTAATGTCATAGTGCTATTTGAGCCACTATTTTCATAATCCCTCTTACTACATTTTCCTATCGATCATCTGTCATCCGCTATGCCCTCCAATAAAAATTTAACAATATTATAACTATTCTATTAAAAACTTGTCTTTATCACCAACTCCCTTACAAATTACCCCAATCACGGTATTTTTTAATTGTAATTAATTCCTTAATCTTGGCGGAGGTAAGGTGAACGGGCTGTAGGTAAATAGCTAGGGGTTCTTACTAGTAGATAAGCCATCCTCGCAAATGTAAAGATACTGGGGCTGGAACTCAATGACCGGTTTATGGATCAAGCAGGTAATGCCATGGTATATCCAACGGACTATGAAATCTCTGGAACTGTCCTGGACCTAATGGATGGAGAAGTCCGGTGTCAAGAGATTTAAGAAGAAATGAACCCTGTTCACAGAGAAGGATGCAGAGGGGTGGATTCTGGACTTTGCGAATATCCTATTAGACGTTATACCACGATCGAATCGAGGTATAACGTCTAATAGTGCGAAGGGTTTAGGTCCAAGGACATATTATGAAGCTATAGCGACATAAATTTAGATCTAGTGTCGCGATAAAAGGTGACTTTATAAATTTTTAGCTTATCGCGCCAAGGGTGTTGCGATAGATATGGTTAGAGGTTATGTTTTGAGATAGAATTGCTTTTTTAATCCTAAAATTAAGTGATTTTATGATATGTTGAAAAAACGAATTTAATTTACAATTAAAATTACAAAATATGTTTGGTTTCATTAAAAAAATTTCAAATTCAGTTGAACTTACAAAAAACATTCAACACCTATGTGTTCAGATTGAAAATATTTCTCCGGTTTTACAGCAAGACCCATATAGTTATTTAGATGAAGTTATCGCATTGAATTTTTATTTTCAAAGGGATGTTGTTGATGCAATGGAACAGACAAATTATGAGTTACATAATAAAATATATTTGTCAAATGGTCAATCAATAACAGTAGCTGAAATATTGACAAACATTGGAGGGTTCTTCTTTGAAATAAGTAGCGGTCTGAACGATAAAAATTATCTCTCAATTATTGAAGATATTGGTAAAAAAGGTCAAGTATATAGACGTCTTGAAAATATGTTGCCTAAGTCATTAAAAGATTTTGACGTGATAAATACCTATTTTGATGGTGTTTATCTTTCTTATAGATAAATTTATTCAAGCTAAAGAAAGAGAATTAATCTGAATGGTAGGTTTGATTCTTTTTAAATATTATGCTTCTTAACGTTAAAGTAGCAGTGTTTTTAAGGTATCTATCCTCCCCTGTAATCGGTAAAAAAAAACTGCACCAAATTTGGCAACAAATAGGGCACCACTAAAAATCCTCTTAGGGCATGCCCCAAGAGGATTTTAGACTATTTTGCTGATTGACCAAAACTAGCATTTCATAAATGTGTACTTTGGCAATTTTATGTCTTATTTCGAAATCCACTGCCTCCAAATGGAGAATTTTTTCCTCCGGCAGATCAGTGAGGACATTGTCCTCAACCAGAGCAAGTACCTATCCATGAGCGAGAAGGGCTAAGGGCTGATTCTGATACAGCAACCCCTCAAAGTCCTTGCCCCCCCCCCCCCCTTTGAAGAATTTGTTAGTTTGAGTAAGGATCAGTATAATCCGGAAAATGAGAACACTATTCTTACCAATTAGGTCAAGAATTAATTTTCGTTCTCTCATCCTTTTTAAGGACAATCTGATCATACAACAAGCCTAAAAACAATAAAAATTCCAATATTATTATTGACCCAATTCCCCATTTCCCGGGGATTTCGAAATAAAATCCGAGTAGGATAGGTAAATAAAATACAGGGATAGAGACTAAAGCTCCCATAATGGCCAAAACATTAGCCCCTCCTTCAGCAACGAAATCCACAAATTTAAAATGGGCAAATAAATAAGAGTTGAGTAACCAGATTGGAGATCCTATGGAAAAAGCAATTAGTAATAACTTCACAGTATCTGCGTGTGAAAATAGCTGATTGTAAAAAATGAATGTGAATAAAATTCCTGAACCCATTACAGAAATAAGGAAAAGTAGAAGTGTAATAACGGCAGGAGCTTTTAATTCCTGTAGATCAAGTGGCATCATTGGGAAACTTTATGGTTCTAATGGGAATTCTTTTTTAACTGTAATTAATAAAGGGTCGGTATCCTACCATGCCCGTAATTCGATTTTTGCGGTGTATATGTTATTTGAATATAATTCATGATGTTTTCTCATTTTCCCTTAACCGATACTTTGAGAGTCTTAATAAAGCACCGATAACGAGAAGCATTTTTTTCAGATTATAATGGTGAGAATGATAAAAGGAATGGGCTATATTGTTTCTGATATCAAGACCTCCAGCTCCACCAAACAGGTATTGAAATAACATTTGGTCATCCCGGTTGAACAAAGAAGTAAATCCTTCGGATTCAAGCATTTTATTTAAGGTCATTTGCTCAACTCTATTTGCTATAGTGACACTGACAGTTTTCCCGCACTGCTGCAAGAAGTACCTTAACAAACCTTCAAATTTGGGTACGATGCTATCAAGGCATAAAATGAAATTAAGCCTATGTTCCTGGTTGTCCGCTTTGAGTTCCAATTGGGAATAAAATTCTCGTAATGATGGCTCTAATAAAGAAAGCCAAGAAAGTGCATGCTGATTTTGCTCCTGGTCAAGGATGTAATAAGGCTGGCCAAGCCAGGTTCTATCTCTGAGAAAATTTAATAAATTATCTGCAGTCAATTGAGAAGATCTAACTCCTTCAGTATATAAAACTTCCAGAAACGGATTTGTGTTGAAATCCAGCTCTAGCTTATAAAAATCTAACTTAATGACATTTTTTTCAATTTCTTCATCTCCTTCACTGGTGTTATTGGTAATGTCAAAGAAGATGGTTCGGGTTCCCCTAAAAAAATCAGGGATATACTTGTTATCCTCCTCATCAAATGGTTTTGCTGAGGGGAAATCAATTCCTGAAATTAGCCGAGTATAATTAAAATCGGCATCTTTTGTACGGACCAATTCTTTGGCAGCTTCTATTTTTTGGTCACGGAATTCAAATAAATGCTTATGCTTTTCCCTTGTTAATTGTATGAGGGTCGATGGCAGATCTACCTTTAGCCGGCTTTCTTCATACAAAGTTTCAACTAGCGCAAGCTTTTCTTCATTTTTAGCTCTTTTAAAATTGAGTCGAGCTTGCCGGATATTGTCCAGTCTAATCCAGCTCCGGGTGGGGTCCGTGTCCTGAAGTGCTGATTCATAATGAAAGTTGCCAAGTAGGTCAAACCACTTTTTTGGATTGATCTTTAACCTTTTTGCCAGATTGAGTGCATTAGGGATGTATTCGTGAATAATTAAAAACGCATCATTTTTCTTGAAATTCTTAAAAAATTCTTGTTCATACACTTGAAAGGCTGTGTTTAAACTTTCTTTGTCAAAAAGTTTTGGATGTTTCAATGTTAAGGATACCAAATGATCCTTTTCATAGAAGGGGATGTTTATGTGATTCCAAAGCAGGTCTCTGAAAAGAAGATTTAATTCTTCTCTTGGTTCATTGACTTCCATTACCAAAGTATTGAGGTGACCAAAATTCTCGCCTACTAAAGAGAGAATTTCCTCCTGTATTCCGGTTTTGAGGATATTCAGATAGACATCAATTGTTGCAAAGTAATTCGATATGGCTTTTTGGGCAAAATCTTTTCTCTTTAGTTTTGAGGGACATTTCCAAAGCACGTGGTAATAGCGAGACTTTAAGATTGGATGAATGGACCTTTCCGCTCTATCCAATAAATAGTCAAATTCCATTTTTGCTTTTTCTGTTAAGTCCTCATAAGCGCAAGTTTTTTCGGGTTTTCCTGTTTTTCTACAAATAAGACGAAAAAAGTCATCCTGCTCAGGATGAAAAATCATGTAATCAATTTCAAATTGGGCTTTTTCTTTTTCTATTTAGTCTAATGTAAGGTCTCTATACCTTACCAGAAGGTTTGCATGCTCCCTTCTGGTTTCTAATTCGAGGATGTTGTTTTCGATAAACTCATTAAGGGTTGCAATAGAGCTTATTTCGTATAAATTAACTTCTTTGGCTGTCATGAATGATCAATAAGGTTACAAGCGTGACTTAAAGATATTAGATTGTTGTCTAAAATCCTTTGGAGACTAATTCATTGTGAGACAAATAGTTACGGGCAGGTGAGATTTCTTTTTACTCTTTAAAATAAAGCATCAAAAAAGCCCCCGATCTCTCGGAGGCTGTACGTTACTCACTGGAGGGTGGTATACAACTTAATCCCATTTATTATTTTCAAATGAATATAGGTACAAAAGCCTTGAATCGCAATTTTAGGAAAAGTAATTTTTCTGACTTTCTAAATTTGAAATCCCATATTTCTAAGTTCCTTTAAGCTCTATACCGTCTTCATTGCCATCATTAATATAGTTGAGTGTTAAATCAATTGTCGAAATTATTCCTCTTCCCTTCGCAATTCGGTCATAGGGTAGCTTCTGCCAGGAATAGAGGCTTTTCTATTTAGCTTCACATCGTGACCTAAGCTCAATTAGCTGTTTCTGGGTATCCATAATCAAATGTTTATTTTGTTGACCACTTTTTGTCTATAATATAAACATAAATAATGGCCTTCAAATCTCATGATAAAAAATTCTCCACCTGCTCGATTTTTCTCTTTCGATCTTAGTATAGACTATTCAAAAAGGTGCAACTTTTCAAAATTCGGTTTTAAGAATCGTTTAAGTGACGATCTGTAATCTATAAAATTGGAAATCATAGGTTTGTGGCCAATTCAACAATTGCATATAATTCAGACTTGAGAATTAAGAAGAGCTACAATTTTTTGAAAGGATTGATTTTATAGATATAGACAGATTTTGTACCTGCTGGATCTTCTCTTAATAAATAATTCTTTTCCACTAGCTGTTTTAACGCATTGGATACTTGTTTACTTGTAAGCCTAGCATTAGGGAATAAAGTTAATATTTCAGAGACGGTCATTCCTTTTCTCATCTGGGGATTCTCTTTTAAGGTTTCGCTTAAAAGCTTTGGGATTGATTTATTTGATAAGAAATAGGCTTTTGTTGTTATGTTATTCTTTTTAAAAGAATCCAAGAAAGTGGGAGCCGCTCCTAATTTTGCATTTTCCTTCATAGTTAGTGAGTTATAGGTTACATCGTATAAAGTCAGAAATGCTTGTATAGTGGAAGAGTTAGGAGAGATTTGGTTTTCTGTTTTTTCCAACCTTCGAAGGTGGTCTTCGGAAATCCCAGTAGCAGCATGAACGCCTGAAATGGTCAAATTGGCTTCTTGCCTCAATTTTTTGAGGTTTTTGGCGAGTCTCGAGGTGTCAATTTTATGTCTTCCATCTTTCATAAAACAAAGAGGAAGAAAAATTTGTCCTCATTTTTCGACATTTATGTTGTTTATTTGAGGACAAGTATTTATTTTAGCATTGTATTTCAGATGTTATTAAAATTAATTGGCATCTAGTCAGAGTCTTGTTGTAGAAACGTAGGAAATTTCTTGAAACGCAGGACTGAGAGTAGAAGCCCATCCACTATATTTGTGAATATAGAGGTGGGCTCACTCTTGGCATTGCGTTTCAGATTAAGGCTAGTTATAGTCTTAATCAGGTTCTCCTACGTACCTTACAACGTGTCGGGAGTAGCCCACCTCATTATTTTTTGAGGTCCTTCCTTGACAAGACTCTTTCAGAAAAATTAGATTATGGAAGAGTGCTTCGTAAAATCCCACATAATTAAATTAAACACTTCCGTTTTGGAAGATGTGGGACACTGCATTTCTATTCTTGAAAAAAACAAAATTCTACATCTGCGCTTCGGCCTCTTGGAACAAGTCGAATGTCGCTGCCCCAGTTCCATCTATCAAAATCCTAAAGTAACCAACAAGCAATTACAAAAGAATGTGATTAAATCTCCGGATTGACGCTGCGCTGTTTATTTGGCTTCGCCGGTCCTGGCTTCGCCGTTTACTTGCTGCGCGCTTACTGGCTTCGCTGTTTATTTGGCTGCGCCGATTAAGGTTTATGGTTTATGGAATTCCGGATTTTTAAACCATAAACTTTCCCCGCAGGGGAAAAAATAAGCTATAAACCGAGAAGGTATTGAATAAAAAAAAGAATGCATCAATTCTTCGGGGGAGAAGTATGCCTTGATGGCTGCGCCGGTTACTTGGCTTCGCCGTTTATGGGCTGCGCCGCTTAAGGGTTACATGGCTTCGCCGCTTACGTGGCTACGCCGGTTACTTGGCTTCGCCGTTTATTTGGCTTCGCCGGTTATGGGCTGCGCCGCTTAAGGGTTAAATGGCTTCGCCGGTTAGGGGTTCACTGTTCACGGTTGGAGCCAGGGCTGAGCACTGAACACTGAACATTGAACATTGAACTTATAAACTTTAACCGTCCGCATTTGCGGACAATAAACTATAAACTATAAACCAATGAAAAGTATAAAACAATTTCTTGACGGGGTGTTGTGGCTGCTGGTGGGGGATCGGGGGCTGGAGGGGGGGATGCTCGGTAAGGGGAAACCCAATTGTACGTATGTGCCTGATCCCAAGCCGAAGCCGCTGAGCCGGGAACAGCAGGAGGCGATATTGCTGTGCAAGGCGATAGGGGTGATACTGCGGGAGGAGGGGATGAAGAATCAGCTGGACGTTCGGGTAGAGGTGAGGCCTTTGGGGAAGGAGCCGCCGGAAACGCAGTAGGTTATGGTTTATCGACTGCTGCGCAGTCTAGGTGATGGGCTGCGCCGTTTACTTGGCTTCGCCGTTTATGGGCTGCGCCGGGTATGGTTTATCGACTGCTGCGCAGTCTAGGGTATGGGCTGCGCCGTTTACTTGGCTTCGCCGTTTATGGGCTGCGCCGGGTATGGTTTATCGACTGCTGCGCAGTCTAGGTTACTTGGCTACGCCGTTTATGGCTTATGGTTTATGGGCTTCGCCGTTTATGGTTTATCGACTGCTGCGCAGTCTAGGTTATGGGCTGCGCCGTTTACTTGGCTTCGCCGTTTATGGGCTGCGCCGGTTATGGTTTATCGACTGCTGCGCAGTCTAGGTTACTTGGCTGGGCCGGTTACGGGGCTTCGCCGTTTATGGATTATTTGGCTTCGCCGCTTAAGGTTTATGGATAATGGTTGATCGTCCCGTGGGCATAATGCCCAGCGGGGACTGATTATAGGATTAAGGAGGAGTAATGGGGGGGGCTCTCGGGACAAGCGCTTCCAACGGGGGAATTAATTACGGTAAATATTAACGATTAATACGATGAAAAAAAGAATGATCTTTTTCTTCCTGGGACTGGTATGTCTGATGGGAAGGGTTGAAATAGTAGTGGGGCAGGAAGTTGCCGCTCACCCGAAAGTCTCCTCCAAGACGGAGGGGGCGCCGGTGGTGGTGTATGGTGAGATAGTGTCTTTCGGGCCTATTGAAGAGCTAAGTGTGAAAGCCTATCTGGACTATTATTATGATGCTTTTGTTGGCACTGGGATAGTTAACGAGCCACTGGCACTTGAAAAAGGGAATATCTATCTGGGCCAGGTTCCAGCCAATACACGGAGTTTTACATGGGTGTCCCCTCCCGTGGTGGATCCAATTTTTGTCAGTTTCTTCCAACCGGGCAGAACGCTGATGGACAACTATTTTATGTCTCCTGGAGACACTGCCTATGTCAAGATTAATATGCCTTCCCTGACATTGAATTTTGGAGGGCCGGCAGGTAAAAAGCTTTTTGCCCAATCCTATCTGAAGGCCTATAAGGGAAACCAGATTCTGGACCATCCCTTATCCCTGATTACCGATAGGGAGCAGGTGTATGCGGATGAATTCCAGCTTAAAAATTTTGAAAATGCAAATGCCGTTCCCCACCGTGAGTCCAGAATATTTAGCCCGGGTACCGAACCGATCGGGGAAGTGGTAAAAATCGAGGAGTCAAAACTCAGGGGGCTGCTCGAGGAGCTATCCAGGTTTGAGGAGGTCTTTTCAGCCTCCGAATTTAAGGCAATGGAAGTGGCTGCCACAGCGGAGCGGGATCTTAGGATTTTGGCCAAGATTGAGCTAGCGCTACAGTTTAATACCGAAACGGATCCCTCGGGCATCAGGGGTCATGCACTTTCATATTTCAATAGCCGGTATGGGGCCCTGCCGGATTACGGGGTGGAGGAAAGCATACTCGGGGTTGTTCCTGCCTACATAGATCTGATAGTACAATGGTCTAGGACCAGTGCCAAAGCGGAAAGTGGAGAAGCAATAAAATCCTTATACAGTCTCCCTCCCTCCATCGCGCGGGACAAGGCAATAGCGGGCCGCCTGATCCGGTTTTTTAATTCCATAGCATCCGCCGAGGAGGAAATCCAAAGGGCCAGCATGCATGTGGAGAGTGAGAGGGTATTAAGAGACTTGGATGCGTTTGTGACCAACCGCAAAGCAGGAGGTGCTGTGATGGATTTTGAGTTTGTGGATGAGAAAGGTTCCCTTGTCACGTGGAAGGATTTTGAGGGAAAAGTGGTGGTGTTGGATTTTTGGATAAGCGGCTGCAGCGCCTGTCTAGGGTTCTACAAGAATACCCTGTCCCATATACAAGAGGAATTTGCTGACAATCCAGATGTGGAGGTGGTGACCGTGTCGGTGGACAAAAACAGGAATACCTGGCTCAAGAGTCTTTCTACCGGAAAATATACCAGTAGTGATGCCGTAAATCTGCATACGGATGGATATGGGGGGAGGCACCCCTTTCTTATCAAAAATGCCATCTCGGGATATCCCTTCATCCTGATACTTGATGCCCAAGGCCGTGTCTTCCGGTCCGGAAAAATATCCTACGACCCTGAGGATATGAAAAAGCTCATCATGGAAGCAGTCAACAATAAATCTTTAACCTTAAAATAACTGATATGAAAAGAGTATTACTGATTAAAATTTTGGTTTGCCTCAGTTGTCTGACAACAATGGGGCAGACCCGTAGCGACCGGACCTTCAGAGGTACGGTAGTGGATGCCGTAAATGGGCAGGGGTTGCCCGGGGCGGTAATAAGGATCCAAAACCGGGATTTGGGGGCAGTGAGTGATGAGGAGGGAAGTTTCATTTTGAATCTGGAGGCTGGGTCGTATACGCTCACGGTGGATTACGTGGGATTTGAACAGTTGGTAAGAAGGGTTGATTTTCCCCGCGAAAATGAATTGGTATTTGCGCTTCAGGAAAGTGAGAATGCGCTCCAGATGGTGGAAGTGGTTTCCACCGGATACCTTGAGTTGCCAAAGGAGAGAATGACGGGTTCGTTTTCCTATCTGGACAACGAGCTTGTGGATAGAAGGGTGGGCAACAATATATTGGACCGGCTGGAGGATGTCACCCCGGGATTGGTTTTCAACAGGACCGGTTCCCCTCAGGACCCACTCAGTATAAGAGGGCGAAATACCATATTTGCCAATTCACAGCCACTGATCATTATCGATAATTTTCCTTATGACGGTCCCCTGGAAAATATCAATCCCAATGATGTGGAATCGGTGACGGTACTGAAGGATGCCGCTGCAGCATCCATTTGGGGAGCCAGGGCCGGAAACGGTGTAATTGTGATCACGACGAAAAAGGGAGGACTGGAACGGCCTCTTCGCGTAAGTATCAACACAAATTTTACTACTACCCAGCAGGATGACCTGTGGTACAATCCAATAATGTCCACCCCGGAATTTCTAGAGGTGGAGGAGCTGTTGTTTGGCAGGGGGTTTTACAATGCCAGGGAGAGCTCCATTGACAACCGTGCGCTAACTCCTTATGTAGAAAGCATGATAAGGCACAGGGATGGCCTGATATCCGACTCAGAGTTGGGAGCCATCAGAAGTGAGCTGGGAGGCGGAGATGTCAGGCATGATTTGTCCCGGTATTATTTGAGACCGCGCAATCTCTATCAAATTGCGGCCAATATTCAGGGAGGGACCAAGTCCAGTACCTATGCCTACTCGGCAGGGTATGATAACAATACCACCGGCTTTACCCACAACAATGAGGACAGGATTACGCTTTCGGCCCAAAATACCTGGACGGGCATGAAAGGCAGGCTAAAAGTGGGAACGGGCATTTATCTGGTCAGAGACCTCAGAACAACGGGTAATGAGGGGCCTTCCCAAGTAACCTTTGAGTCCATTGATCCAGCTTATCCTTATGCAAGGTTGGTAGATGATCAGGGTAGGCCGCAATCCATAATCCGGGATTATAGGCAGGGGTTTGTAAGCGGGGCCAGAGACCAGGGGCTGTTGGATTGGCAATATATTCCGCTTGAAGATCTGGGGAGGCAGCGTGAGCACATAGAAAGCACGGATATCCGGGTAAATCTGCAAACCTCATATAATATTTTGGCAGGATTGGATGCGGAGGTTCAGTATCAGTATTGGCAAAATGACAGGGATGCGGGTACGGTTTGGGACGCGGATAGTTATTTTACCAGAAACTTGATTAATAGATATACTGAAACCGTGGGGACGGAACTGGTGCGGCACATTCCGCTGGGGGCTATATCAAACCGGAACAACAGGTTTTCGCAAAGCCATAACCTTAGGGGGCAGCTGCGATACAGAAAAATAATTGGTCAGGTACATGATATCAATTTACTGGGGGGATGGGAAGTCAAGGATCTGGAAACCCGTGGCAATTCCAATCGATTTTACGGCTATAACCCCAATCTGGCCATGAGTCTGCCAGTGGATTATGTAAGCCGGTTTCCGATGTACAACAATCCCGGCCAGCTTAACACGATACCTCACGGCCTAGCCCATACCGATCTTACGGACAGGTTTGTCTCCTATTATTTCAATGGGTCATATCTATACAACGAAAAATACGGTCTTTCGGCAAGCATGAGAAAAGATCAATCCAATCTATTTGGGGTTGAGGCCAATATGAGGGGAGTGCCGCTGTGGTCTGTGGGAGGCAGCTGGGTGCTTTCGAACGAGGACTTTCTGCAAAATCAAAAATTCAATTTTTTAAAGCTCAGAAGTACTTTCGGCTATAATGGCAACGTGGATAAAAGACTGACAGCGGAGGTGACCTCTTCCAGTATTGTGGGGGGCTCAGGTACAATCAATCCGGGCCTGCCCTATAGTTTGATCCAAAATCCGGCCAATCCCATGTTAAGATGGGAGAAGACGCGGGTTACCAATTTGGGACTTGATTTTGAATATGGAAATGGCCGGTTTTGGGGCAGTATTGATTTTTTTGACAAATATGGAGAGGATTTGATCGGTGATACCGAAATGGCACCATCCAGTGGGGTGATCAGGTTTAGGGGAAACACATCCACTTCCAGAAGCCAGGGAATTGATATGGTGTTGAATACCCTCATATTGGATAAAGGATTAAAATGGACAGGGACTCTGATAGGCAATCTGGTAAGGGAAAAAATCACCGGATATTTCTTTGAGGCCACGGTCAATAATTATTTGATGCATGGCAGCGGTGCAATGGGATCAATAAATGCCTATCCTCTGGTAGGAAGACCTCTTTACTCAGTTTATAGCCTTCCTTGGGCAGGTCTGGATCCTGCTACGGGAGACCCTAGGGGATATCTGGACGGTGAACCCAGCAACAATTATTTCGGGGTTATCAACAATACCGAGGTTGGGGATATGATATACCATGGCCCTGCCAGGCCGCCAGTATTTGGTGCGGTGAGAAATGATTTTTCAGTAGGTGATTTTTCATTATCGGTCAACATCAGTTACAGGCTGGGTTATTTCTACAGGCGGAATTCTGTATTGTACAATGAAGTATTGGCAGGCAGGATTTCTCATGCGGATTTCTCTGACCGGTGGCAGCAACCTGGGGATGAACTTATAACTAATGTGCCCTCGATCCCTTCTGCCGTGAATATCAGCAGGGATAACATATACCGTTTTTCAGAGATTTTGGTAGAACGGGGTGACCATATAAGGTTTCAGGATGTTCGGTTCTCTTATATGTTGCGTAAAAGCAAACTTCCTAGGCTGCCATTTGAACGTGCGGAAGTTTATACCTATGCCAACAATCTTGGCATCCTTTGGAAAGCCAGTGATGACCCATTGGACCCGGATTTTCCAATAAGCCGACCCCTGAGAAGCATTGCCTTTGGGATACGGGTTGATCTCTGAGTCAAGTCATAAATATCCCCGTTCCGCCGTACTTTCTTCATAAGGTTTAGTTATACGGTTCCGGCGGGCGGGGTATTTATTTAAGTTCACGGTTAACGGTTCATAGTTGGAGTCAACATAAATTTTAACATCAAATATAAAATATCATGAAAAAACATATATACTTTATTATTACCATCCTTTCTGTAGGAGTGCTGTTCGGTTGTGAGGGCTTCTTGGACGAGAGACCGGATAAGTCAATCGTGGTTCCGGGTACTATAGATGACCTTAACCTGATGCTTGACAATTCTGAAGTGCTAAATTTTGTGCCTTCGATGGGGGTATTCAGTTCAGATGACATTTACTTTCCAACAGTGGCCTATAATAGTCTAACCAACGCGGTTGAAAGGAATGCCTATACTTGGCAACCCGAAATATACGAGGGGGAGTTTCCGGGAGACTGGAGGTCGTGTTACCAGATTGTGTACTTTGCCAATGTGGTTTTGGAAAAAGCATTGGAGTTTTTGGAAAGCGATCCTGACAATGCAGAAATTAAGGAAATAGTAGCTAGTGCAAGATTCTTTAGGGGGCTCGGTCACTATAATGCTGTGTCCATATTTGCACGACAGTATGATCCCGCGCATGTAGGAGAGCTGGGTATTCCGTTAAAGTTGAGCCAAAATGTACTGGAAAGGCCTGTTAGAAGTACGCTTGGGGAAAGTTATGAACAAATTTTAATGGATCTGGAAGATGCGGTTTCAGACCTTCCGGACTTTTCGGCAATCAAAACCAGACCCTCCAAATATGCCGTGTACGGGTTGCTGTCCAGGATCTATCATAGTATGGGCAATTATGAGATGAGCAGGTTTTATGCAGATTCAGTATTGACGGGGCCTTTCTCATTAATGGATTATAATCTGCTCAATAGTTCTATCCTTTACCCATTTGAAAGGTATAACAGTGAGGTGGTATTTCATGCCAGTTTGGTTCATTCTGCCACATTTTCGAGGGTTACTACATTGGTTGATACTGCCATGTATAATAAATACGAAGACGGTGATCTGAGAAAGAGCTTATATTTTATCGATAGACCAACAGGTAAAAGTTTCAGGGGGCAGTATTCGGGAATGTTTAGATGGTTTGGGGGAATTGCCCTGGATGAGATGTATCTTAATTATGCCGAGGCTTCTATTCGGTTGGGGCAGGTGGAAGAGGGGATCGAGGCATTAAATGAGTTGCTCGATCACCGGTATTTGGCGGGGACGTTTGAATCCTATACCACAGAATCCATAGATGACCCCATGTCTTTGGTGATTGCCGAACGAAGGAAGTCACTGATCCACCGGGGGGTGAATTGGTTGGATTTGAAGCGGTTGAACAGGGAAGGCTTTTATGGCAGGATATTGAGAAGGATAGTTGATGGGGTAGAATATGAATTGTTGCCGAATGACCCCCGATATGTATTTCCCTTACCTATGGAGGAGGTGATTTTAAATAATATGGAGCAGAATCCCAGGTAAGTAATAAAGGTGATGGAAAAATTCCATCACCTTATATTTCCCTTACTACTCACGCAATGGTATGAAAGCTCCTTGCTCCACTGTCATTCCGTTTTCGTCATAGGTGCATTGGTCTCCAGAATCACATTCATAATCCTCTCCAAGAGTCCAGTTTGTAACATTTATTGGACCTAAGGTAGGATGGTCGGCGAATTTGACCTGATTCGTTTTTGATGGCATGTTAAACGCAAATGCCATTGTTGCTGCCAGCGCCAATCCCAGGGCTGGGAGCGATTTTACGATTTTTTTCATAACTTTATATATTATGGTTTATTACTATTTCCGGTCGCTTTGAGCTTTCTCCCGGGCAGGGGAGGAGCGCTCTTCGGAGAGGGGCGGCCGGATTTTCTTTTGCCCCCTGCTGGTGCCTGCTTGCTGCCTGGCAGCATCCCAGACTGACGTATTATTATGGATCCATAGGCTTTTAGTTTAAAGGTTATTGTCCTCTCCGAGGACGTTTATGGTTTATGGTTTACGGGCCTCGGTTTTAAACTTTAACCGTCTGCGCCGAAGATTACGTATATAGTTCAACCCTTTCAGGGTTGTTGGTTATTTTGTAGTTGTTGTTCCCCGGGTTGTCACCCGGGGTTATTCATAGTTGAAGTCCTTCAGACTTCTATATAAAGTTTTTTTTTCGCCCAGTTTTATAATTGACCCTCACTCTCAGAAGAAGCGGAATTTTGTTTATAGTTTATTGTCATCCTCCCGCGGGAGGTAAACTTCGAGGACGTTTATGGCTTATGGTTTATGGGCCTCGGTTCTTTAAACTTTAACCGTCCGCAAAGCGGACCATAAACCATAAACCCACTCATTGCTTTACGTTAATCCGTTCATCCTCCTCGGCGGAAATTGTTTATATCCATTTGGCTATCAAAAGTATAGCGGATAGTTCAACCCTTTCAGGGTTGTTGGTTGTTTTGTAGTTATTTGCCCCGGGTTGCCACCCGGGGTTACTCATAGTTGAAGTCCTTCAGACTTCTTTGTAAAGTTTTTTTTTCGCCCAGTTTTATAATTGACCCTCACTCTCAGAAGAAGAGGGATTTTGTTTATAGGTTATTGTCCGCTATGCGGACGTTTATGGCTTAAAGTTTATGGTTTTCGGTTTTAAACTTTAAACGTCCGCGCAGCGGACCATAAGCCATAAACCAATGCTCTGCTCTATATTAATCTTTCCATCCTACGCTTTAGGGGAAATTAAACTTTGAACTATTTCCAACCGCCTGATGATGTACTGCAGGATTTGTGGTTGAGAGATATATGCCTAGAGCACTGATGGCGGCAAATCCCAGGTTGACCGCCAGGTGGGCTCCCCAGTTCATGGAGTCGAAGATGCCTGCGCAGCCGCAGGGGACTCGGGGGAAGGAGCCTATCCAGATCAGGCCTACGTAGGTGCTGAAGATGGATAATAAAGCAAGGGATCCGATAAAGCCCCAGATTCTTGTCTTCTCCCAAAGTAATAATCCCACCAGGAGCATCTCTACCAAGGGGATTGCCCAGGCCAGTTGCCTTGCCCAATCAAATGGTATCTCCTGATTCTGCATGGCTGATTGGAATCCTTGAAAATCCACCAGTTTTGCCAGTCCTGTATATCCCATCAAAAGGATAAGTAGGAGGGCGGTGACTTCGGTCAATATGTTGTGGTGTTTGGTCATGGCTATTGGTTAGAAGTTGCATTTTTTGGACAATGGATTTCCTGTCGCCTTATGGTAAAGGTTACCTGAAAATTGTTTTTATTAAATGCTATTTAAATTTGAAAATTTTCTATATCATTGTTTAGTAGACGTTTAGCTTGGTTTGAAGTCGGTTTTTTAATTACAAGTAAAAGTTAGCTAATTAGTTTTTACCTAAAAAATTTATGCGATGAACGACCAAACTTTACGGTTAAACGACCAAAGTATCCCCTTTGTAGGAAGGCAGGTGTATATTCATGTTCTCTTTTGGAGTGTGTTTTTGGCGTTTGATTTTACGACCACGCTCTTACATAGCAAGTATGAGATAGATCCGCTGAGGGTAGGGATCAATTTGATATGTGCCCTGATGATTTTTTATTTCTTCTGGATATGGATCTATAGGCCTGTACTATGGGAGGGGAAGTATATAGGGCCTATTATCAAGTTTTTGATATTCATCAACATTTATTTCTGGCCCAAGTGGCTATTGACCAGTTGGCTGTGGGGCCATATTGAGCTCATTTTTCAGGACTTTGTGGTGGAGGAGGTGATGCGGGTGTTCATTTTTGGTGTCTATGCCCTTTCCACAAGCCTGGGGGAGCTAAGCCAAAAGCTTGGGACTGAGAAAGAGCTCATGAAGAGACAGCTAGTGGAGGAGGAAAACCAGCGTTTGGATGCGGAAAACAAGGTGTTGGCTGCGGAGAAACTGGCTCTGGAAGCCAAGCAGCAGGTATTGGAGGCAGAGCTTAACTACACCAGGGGTGTGATAAGCCACCATTTTCTGCTGAATACGCTACAGTTGATCCAATCGGAAGGTGAGCTATCGGGGCATGGTCAGGCCAGGCATCTTATGAAGTTGAGCCACATCTTGAAGTATAGTATTGCCAGTAAGGATAGTACTCTTGGGGAGGAATTGCTGGTAGCCAAGCGGTATTTGGAGTTTTTGGATGAGCGGACTGGCGGCAAATCGCATGTGTTGTTGATGAATGGATTGTCGGCAGACTATGAGGGTCTGGTATTTCCCAGAATGGTGTTGATATCGCTTCTGGAGAATGTGGTTCATCATGGCGTATACAATGATCCCCAGCAGCCGGCCTTTATCTGTGTATATATGGAGGGTGAGGGTACCTTATTGATATGTGTACATAATAAGCTGCGGTCGGCAAGTTCAAATGAAGGAAGTGGTATTGGGAAGAAGTATGTGGGGGTGCATTTGGAAAAGCTTTTTGGAAGTGGGTACCAGATGGAGGAGCGGGTAAAGAGAGGTTGGTATTCACTTGAGATTAGGTTGACATATGAATCGTGAATATAGCATAGGGGTGATAGACGATGAGCCTCACGTGGTGAAGCTGATTGAAAAGTATATTGATGAGCTGGAGGGGGTGAAGATTGCATTTGGTACGACAGATGGAAAGAAGGGTTTGCGGCTAGTGAGGGAGATTCGTCCCGATATTTTATTTACGGATCTGGTGATGCCTGATGTGGATGGTATGGATCTGATGGAGTCTATAAAGGTGTACCAAATTCCTGTGGTGGTGGTATCGGCCCATCCTGAAAAGGTGATAGCATCCTATAGGATAAGGGACGTGTTGGCAGCGGTGATGAAGCCTTTTGGGAAGGAGGAAATTATGGAGGCGATTTCAAAGGTTTCAACTTATTATGGGTCAAGGGTGGAGGAGGAGGAGCCGTTGTATATCCGTCAGGGGGTGCATAAGCTTCATTCCCTTAAACCTAAGGAGATTTTGTATTTTCAGGCTGATGGTGATTATGTTCATGTGCATACGGAGAGCAGGAAGGATTTGCTAAGGATGACGATGAAGGAGGTGGAGGCCAAAATGGGTCCGAAGAATTTTGTAAGGATCCATCGGAGTTATATCGTCAATATGCATGCGATCAGAAGGCATGAGGGGAGAAGGGTAGAGTTGGTTAATGGAGAGGTGCTGCCTGTGGGGAGGAGCTTTTTGAAATGGTTTGAAGTGTTTAAGGCTTAAGGTTTAATGTTTAAGGTGTTCGTTTATGGGTTAAGGTTTATGGTTTATGGTTTAAGGCTTATGGTTTATTGTTTAGGTGTTCAATGTTTAGGTGTTCAGGTGTTCAGGTGTTCAATGTTTAGGTGTTCAGGTGTTCAAATGTTCAGGGTTTATTGTTCAAATGTTCAGGGTTCAAAATGTTCACTGTTCAAATGTTCATATGGGAAGGATTAATGGTTTAAGGGATTAATGGATTAATGTGGGGGTGCGAAGTGGGAGACGTTCGCACAACGAGATGGTTTATGGTTTATGGTTTAAGGCTTATGGTTTATGGGTTTGGGATTAATGGTTTAAGGGATTAATGGATTAAGGAGAAAAAAAATATGGCAAGGCAATCAGCAGGACATGAATTTGAGGGTACCGTGGATGGGGTATGCTTTTATAAGATGAATGGGAAACATTATGCGAGAAGAAAGAGCTCGCTGACCGGGGAACAGTTTAGGAAAAGGCCGGAGTTTGTCAATAGCAGGAAGACGGCGTCGGAGTTTGGGAGGGCCACGTCGTTGAGCCAGCTGTATAGGCATGTGGCGTGGAGTTTTTTGTATGATATGAAGACAGGCTATATGCCTTCCTATCTGACGGGGGTCTTTCAGCGTATTATTCAGTCTGACGAGCTCTTGGAGAGAGGGGACAGAAAGTTGTTGAATGGGAAAGTGGGTTTGCTGAAGGGGTTTGAGTTGGCCAAGGAATACCAGGTGAGTGATTATGTGGAGAGTCTTCCTACAGTGAATATATTGACTGAAGAGCAGGTGGTGGAGTTTGGTTTTAGGGGTAGTCTGAGGCATGTTCCGCAAAGGGCCACGCATTTTTCGATCCGATATGGGGTGGTATTGATATCTGAGGATGGGGAGAAGCAGCGCCAATGTTGGGATAATGAGGGGGAGGAGTTGATTGTGCCGATCGAGGAGGGAATGGATCATCTTGGCAAGGTTCGAATGGCTTACGAGCAGAAATATGAAGAGGTACTGGTGACGGCTTTGATGGGGATAAGGTATTATCAGTTGGGGACTGATGGGCCTGTGCAGCTGAAGGAGGGGGCATGTGGAGTGGTGTTGGGGGCTTCTTCGCGGAAGGAAAAATGAGGCATTGGTTTCACGCAAAGGGCGCGAAGGAATTCGCAAAGGGCGCAATGGGAGTACGAAGTTGAAATGGATTCGGCGTTTAGGAGTTTATTTCCCGATCAGCGCTGCGC
>NZ_JAHBGI010000010.1 GCF_018500185.1 Litoribacter ruber
CATGCTCCGTAATCACTGGCCCATCATCGCCGTAATAGACACCTGGGGGTAGAGTTCTCCTCTTGTTCAGGATAAAACATATTCCTGCCTAAGGAAAATCGTCGGGGGAATGGTATTTGGATTCCAGTTCCAACAAAGTATCCTGTTTTCCATGATGGGTCGATGTGATCAGCATCAGGATGATAACCTTTTTTGAAATTCATGTTTGAAAGATTCGGTCCTACCTTGAGTAATACAAGGACTTTTGATTGGACTTCTTCTTTAACAGAATCAATACCTGTAGTAGTCTGTGCTTCTGGATCTATTAGGTCTTGGGAGAGAAGAGAATTACTGAAGGGGGGAAAGCACACCAAAGGTCCTACAAAATACTAATAAATATTTTAACATGCCTCTAAAGATGTTTTAAATGTGTAAGCAAAACTTTTAAAGTAATTCCGCCCAGTCTCTGTCGGGTATTACCTGTAAAAAAGGATGATTTATAGATTGAAATAAGTTTGTGGGTAAGTCAATTAGGAAAAATTTTGGCTGAGGTATTTCTTTTTAGGTAAGGAAATCTCGACTTAATCTTTTGGCTCGATTTTGATTTCAAACCGGTAATTTGGCCTGGTATCAAATGGGAGGGGCATGAGGATTTCAATTCTTTAATCCGGCAATAGATTTCATTAAAATATGCCATTTTTAAAAAAGCAAATGTCAATCCCGTATAACCATCTCTAAATCCTCCCAAGAAGATGAAGCTGCCAAGAAAATACAAGGGACCAACCCATGGACTGGTAAGAAGTCTATATTTTAATTTCTGCTTGGCCGTAAGTAATAAACGACTTTTTGGGTTTAAATCCAGGTAGCGATAGGATTCCCATTTTGCATATTCCCTTTGTTTCTGGATATAATGTTCAATACTTCGAAAATCCCTATGATCTATTTTGCTTTTTATTTTTCCAACTTTTCCCTCTACGATAGGATGCTCGTGGATTTCCATATCTAATTTACTCCAATGCTGCTCCTTAATTCTTTCATATTCTCCTGCCCCAACTTGAAAGAGGGCGAGTTTTTGAAGGGGATATCCCCCCCTTAATTTTTTACCGGCAAAATAAATTGAATATGAAAGCCAAAACCCTACATAACTATCCTTTTGGATTTTGGATCTAAGTTCCTTTTTAAACCCTTCAGTTAGAAATTCATCTGCATCCAAAAACAAAACCCATTTTGTGGTAGGAGTGTGGTTTCTTAAAAACCAGTTTCTCTTTTTAGGAAATTTTCCATCCCATTTAAAATTTATCACTTCCGCACCTAACCGCTCAGCTATTTCACAAGTCCTGTCTGTACTGGAAGAATCGATGACTATGATTTTTTTACAAAAGTCTGTTCCTACTGACTTTAAGCAGTCTCCGATAAGTTTTTCTTCATTTTTTACAGGGATGACGATTGTAATATCTAAAGGCTCCATATTAACGTGGTTAAGAAAAAATAGTAGATGATTCTAAGGAAAGTGAATTTAAATTTCTTGTCTTTATAGGATTACAGGGATGTCCTGAACAAACCATCCATGCGGGCATATTTTTGGTCACCACCGATCGGGCGCCTATAACCGCACCTTCGCCTATATTAATTCCAGGATGGATAAATGCCTCAGCGGCAATCCAGGAGTGGCCACCGATATTGATCGGCTTGGAAATCTGGGGAAAGCCAGGGTGGGTATAATCATGGGTTCCTGCACATAAGTGTGCCCCTTGGGAAATTACAGCTTTTTTCCCAATAGTAATTTTCCCTTGTGAATATAAATTGACATCATTAGCCACTCCACAATAATCTTCCAATTCAAGGTTCCAAGGCGCCCATATTTTTACTTTTGGGTATACATGTACACCTTTGCCCACTTTGGCACCAAAGAACCGAAGGATGGTCGCCCTCCAGGAATGGAAGGGGTTTGGAGTATACCGGAACAGAAATAAATAAAATATCATCCAAATGATCCTTGCCATTCGATTTTTGAGTGAAAATGATGGGCCAGAATGTGTATCCTGATTTATCATAATCTAAAATTATTTGTTAGGTTATTGTAATGCGGAAAGGAGCTTTCTAGCATTTTGTGATAAGCTGAAGTACTTTAAAAAACAATCGAAAGCTTTATCTCCCATAGTTGTTTTTTCCCGGGGAGAAAGGCTAATCCAATCGTCCAGTAACTTAATAGTCCCCGCTAAATTATCTTTAGCAATAATTCCGGCTTCTTGCCTAATAATCTCTCGATAAATGTTTATCTGATCAGTAATCAGAACCGGTTTTCCGCATCCCAGAGCTTCAACTACGGCAATGCCGAAATTTTCTTGATGACTGGGTAATATAAATGCCTCGCAACTGTAAAATGCACCCCATTTTTCGTCGCCTGAAAGCATACCTGAGAAAAAAACAGCGTTTTTTGGGATAATGGATGCTGCTGAATTCCTGATTTTTTTACCAAAATCAGAATTCAAACCTGGCCCGGCAATCACCAATAGCGGAGGTTTTGCTGTGTGCGTATCCAATGGGTTCAAGTGTCTTTTCCAGATTTCAGCATACGCCTCAATTAACATATCTACCCCTTTTTTCTCATGTATTCTACTGATGAAAAGTAAAAATTTTTGATTTCGAAGGCCTGGGATCAACCGGTAAAATGCTTTTAGAATAGTTTCAGAGGATTTTGGTGGTTCTGCAATGCCGTATCCTACATTTAATTCTTTTGCAGGAGAGTAGGGACGGAATGGTAACTGGGCCAATTTTAATTCTTGCTCGCAGGTGAATAAGACTCCGTCGGCACCATTTACCACATTCCCCTCAATTAATTTCCAATATAGCCAGTTACGCAATGCTTTTATCTTGCGTCCGGCCGCTCGTTGGAAGTAGGGATCCAGCATACCATGTGGCATGATAAACAATTTGGGTGAACAGGAATGGTTTAATTTTTTAAAATGATTCAAGGCCCTATTTACTGCAAAACTGTGGTACAGCCATAACCCATGAACAATCACGACATCAAAGCGGTGGAGATGTTGCATAAGCCAGGGACCCAATTTTCCGCTGTATTGCCATGGACCTCTTCCTTCTCCCAAAGCCTGGACAGGAAAAGGATCTGCGGAACAAAAAGGTGCGGCCGGATCATCCAGACAAACTACCTCATTGGAAACACCAAGTTTTTCCAATTCCGGAATTGAGTATCGGATACCTTGACATGGTCCCCCGTTAGAGGGGTCCATGCTGGCAATGACCCTTAAGATTTTCATGGGTTTCCTTTCCTTTTAAAATACTCAAATAAAGCTTTTCAACTTGATTCAAAGTATGTTCTATTTCAAACCTTTTTACGTTATGAAGGCCTTTTTCTATGATTTTAAACCTTTCGTCGGGGGATAAGCAAAGGATTTTATCAATAATTTTTGCGGATGATTTGGCCCATTCTTTCTTTTGAAAATCTTCTGTGGGTTTTATGGAAATGAGGTGAGCCGCATCTCCTGCCACTTCTGTCATTGGAGGCTCATTGGTGGTTATAACAGGGCACCCGGAAGCCATGGCTTCAGCTATTGGCCAACCAAAACCTTCGGCTAGCGATGGGAATAAGAACAATGAGGCACCCGCATATGCCATTCTCACCATTCTATCCTCTAAGCCTTCTATAAAATAGATGTCATTCTTAAAGTCTGATTTGCTATAAATCCTGTTTAATTTAGCATCTGGAGCTTTACCTACCAATAAGAGTGGTAGGTGTTTGACTCCGGTTGAGCGCCAGGCATCATATATTTCTATTACTCCTTCTCTGTTTTTATACCATTGATTTCCCCCCACATGGAGGATAAATCCCTTAGAGAGATCTATGCCGAGGATTTCACTCAAGTCTTTTTGTGCAATATTCTGATTCATGGGGCTGAATTTCTTATTGATACCGTTATAGACCACTTCAGAAAGGTTAGGAGGTGTTACTAAAAACCTGTGGAGATCAGATTGAGTTTTTTCGGACACCGAAATGAAGTTTTGCCCTTTTGAATAGCCCCATCTTATCAAAGACTGATATCTTCGCCCCGACCATGCAGTGGGATGCTCGGGAATCTCACCGAAGGCTGATTTTTGAGCCAAAAAATCGTGACAATGGATAACATGGGGACGGTCAGCAACCAGAAAAACCCAAGGACCTAATGCATGATCCAAGATTACAAACAATGTGTTGTCAGCATAGCCCTTAAGTTTACGCCTTATTTGTAATGGAAACAGAAGAAACGCATCTATATAACCAAACCATTTTCGGAAGAAGGAGATAGTCATTTTTGCCAAATGAGGGGAAGGCCTGATGATTTCAGTGGAATGTCCGCGTTCAGCCATTCCATTCGCCATCATTTCGGCAAATCGGGGCATGCTTTGGGATCCCAAAATCTCAGGATGAGCCAAAAATACCAGGTTCAGCTTCTTCATTTAAGATCAGTTGGAATGGAGAATTTCTGAAGTTTGTGGTTTGTTTAGTGAGGCGATAACCAAACCTACAATCAGTGTCGAAAAACCAAGTGAAGTTGGTTGTGCCCATTGTCCCTGGGGAAAAACCAACAACATTAGACTTAAGAGAATCCAGGGAAGTAAATCTCCTCTTTTTAGAGCTGCAAAGGAGGCAAGGGAGATTTTGGCGCTGAGACTTATTCTAATAAAAATCAGGGCCATGCCAAAGAAAGGCCCGAATTCACCAATGAGCCTTCCCCACTCACCTTCAGCAATCAAAAATTTCGATTTGCCCGTAAGGAGCATGCTCCCTACATTGGTTCCCATCCCTTGCCCATAACCAAAGAATGGTAAGGATTCATTGTTTTTCCCAAGAATGGCTCCCACTAATCCTCCTAAATAGCGGTCAAGTAATACCCCCTCCACTCCACCTTCGGTGTTATTGGCAGTATCAAACCTGTTGGTAAATGCTTCTGTGGCGGTCTGAAAAAAACTGACCTGACTCAAGACAACCAAAGCAAATAAAAGTCCGATCACAGCCCCGATGGTTTTTCCGATATACTCAGGTTTTTTGGTTACGGCAAAAAGAGTAAATATCATAATGACTCCCACTGTAAAGAAAAGACTACGGCTTATAGATAGAGGGATGGCCGCAAATAAGCCAAGTGTTGCACCCAAAAGAACTAATTTGTGGATATTCTGAGTGTTGAGCCAGAAATAAAAAACAAATGAGGCGACCAAGCTATAAAATAAAGTAAGGCCATTGGTAAAGGAGAATGTTCCCGGAGGCCGCATGTATCCCATCGCGCCACTAAATCCGGCTCCCTCCATATCACCGCCTATACCCCGGTTGACCCATGCGGATTGGGGGCTATAAAACTGGAGTGTAATCAGGAAGGCCATAGGAATTGCAATTACCAAGGTTGCCTTTCCGATTTTAATTACATCATCTTGATCAAATATGCTTCCGATCACAAAAATGAGAGGAAAATGTATTAGGAGTATACGGGCTCCATAAATTGCTACTGGAAGGCTCCCGTGCCCCAAAAAGGTTGCAGAAAATACGCCGATAGTTCCAATAAAAACTGCCCCGGTTAAATAAATATTGGAAGGTAACAATCCACGTTGCATCGATTTGACCACTAACCAAAGTGCTATGGGATCCCTTATGGCTAATAACGGTGTAGCCAAGCTGGGTAGAAACCATTTACGCAAGGCCCCTTCAAAAATCAGTAATAAGAAATATGCCCAAATGGCCTGTTTTAGCAAATGGTTGGGATCCTTGCCATTAACATAGGTTGAATCCAAATCATGGCTTTCTGCATGACGGGAAGAAGATTTTAACCTTGGAGTTGGTGAAGGTGCAGTGCTCATTTACTTATATTCCTAAGATGATGTTTGGCCAATTCATCAACCAGCTCCTGACCGTATACCTGCCATGGCCGGCGGCGTGCAGTTTCCAAAGCAGCTTTTCCGGCTTCCAAGATTTTTTTCGGCTTTCCAATTAATCCTTCTATGGCAATTTTCAAAGCTTCTGTTGATCCGGCATCTATTAGCCAGCCATTGTTGCCATCCTCTATTAAGTCAGGGCCTGCAGTCCTGTCTGTGGTTATAACAGGAGTTCCTTGCGACATCGCTTCAGTGATAACAAGTCCAAAACCCTCGAAAAGGGATGGAAATGCCAAAACGTCATGAGCCTTCATTAAGAAAAGTATTTCAGGGTGCGACAGACTTGGAATCCAAGTGTGTTTGGCTAGAGCAGAATTTAATGGATGACAATCCTCGCTCACTTTTTTGCCTACTATGGTGAGTGTGACATGCTTTTCCAAGCCATCCACTGCTTCCAATAAGTTTGCAATTCCCTTTCGCTGCGATAAACTGCCCACAAAAAGAACTTTTAACGGTCCTCGGCTTCCATTTGAATATTCTCTATTTTCAACAACAGCAGGGAAGCCGTATGGAATGACTTTGACAGGAGCGAGTTTTCCTGGGAACTCTTTCAATGTGCCGGCGGTGAATTTACTGGCTACAAGAATTAGATCTGCCATTTTTAGTTCTTCGTCTTTCCGCAAAAGCTTGGCTTCAGAGTCTTTTAAACCACTGAGGGTAGTAGCCCATTCCGGGTACTGGAGCCGTATACTTTCAAATATCTTACGTCCAGCCCGCCAATAACCAATAGGAAGATCATATAAGCAGGTAAGCTTTAATTTTTTTGCTTCATAAAAGGAGTTCTCAGCCCCATCCTCATAGCAATACATTGCGTCTGCTCTTGCATGCTTAATAATGGAAGCTACATGTAAGTCAAAAGATTTATATACCTTATCTACACAAAAGGCTCCCTGTTCATGCCTAAGCAAAGAGGAAACTCCTGCTTTTGAGGCAAGGATCCGGGCTATTTCTTTCCATGGCCAGGTATGAGTGACGGATTTTAACTGTGGAGAAAACTGTCTTCTGGAAATATCGGGAAAAGAGCAAATATGGCCTATTTTATCAAGTAAGCCTCCGGGGAAAGAGGCAATTGAGGTTCTGAATTCAGCCAAATGCCCTGCATCGGCCAGGGCGTTGGCAGCTGCTCTGACATTTGCATTTCCGGTAGGATGGGAAAGTATGATTTTCATAAAATGAGCCGGGGCTTAACGACACTCTCCAGAATCTCTAAATAGCGGCGAGAAACTGTTTTTGGGTGGTGAGTCCTGAGATGTGCCTCCGCATTGGAGCGTAATTGTTTTTCTAATTCTTGATTTTCTAAAACTTTGCAAAGGCAATTCAAAAGGGAATTTAAGTCTCCTTTTTGAAAAACCAGTCCGGCATTACCAACTGCATCAGGTAAGCCGCCCCCGTTAGAGACAATTGGAATACATCCGCAGGCAAGCCCCTCCAGTACCACGTTGCCAAAAGGCTCATCCCACAGTGAGGGGACAAGTAAAAACTTATGCTTGTTTAAGCAATTCACCAGCTTTTCTTCTCGTAGTGCTCCTGTAAACTTTACATGATCTTTTAAATCCAGATCAGCCACCATTTCTTCCAGATTTTTTCTCTCAGGCCCTTCACCTATAATTGTCAAAGTCAATTCTTCGTCGGATCGGCTTTTTAACTTTTTAACCTTCACCAGGTGATGTAATCCTGCGATGGCAAGATCCGCTCCCTTATCAGAAACAAGCCTTCCTAAAAACACAAATCCTGCTCTAGAACCAGGTTGGGGTGAAGGCCTGAAAAGTTGGTGCCGATAAGGGTTTCCGATCACTACAGCTTCCGGCCAACTCTTTACCCTGACTGCATTACTTACTGCAATGACAGCTGAAGCTCTTTTTAACCACCAGAATTTTACTTTATCTTGCCACCCAATATGACCATCTTGCCTGCTTACCCAAGTTCTTAAAGCTACAACTGATGGTTTTTTGAAGAAAAAAGAAGTCCATGCAAGTCTGAGGCATGGATTGTTCTCGAAGACAACTTCTGCCCATTTATGTTCTTCCAATAAGTGCTTTAAACTTGGTTTTCGAATGATTTTGAAAGGGAAGCTTTTTGTGCCTACTGCCTCCGTCCAGGTTAAAACCCTTACTTCATGACCATCTTTGAGAAATCTTGAAGCCAAAATCTCAGAATTCACTTCAATTCCTCCTATGTCTGGGTAAAACTTATGGGTTAACAATAGGATTTTCATTGATAATTCAGAAGGAAGTTTTTAGCTTGTATAGGTCAATTGGTTTTTATTGTTTCTAGGGAAAAACCTTCTAGAGACCTTAAAAACTGTTGGCTAACATGTGTCACATCGGCCCCATTGGAGGTAGGGCGGCTGTTAGTGGCCAGTATCTTTTCCAAGTTTCCTTTTTGATATTCCCTTATTCCCGCTGGTATTTCGAATTCCGATTGGTTTCTCAACCTCCAAGGTTTAGCCACACAAAGCACTGGCAGGCTATGCTCTCTCATAGCGGCTACCGCACCGCTTTTTTCAATTAGGGGAACGGGTGTGGTTGATAGTCCCATTGTAGCCGACTCAAAAACCGAAGATATCCTATGGGAACTAATTTCACCCAAAACATTAACTTCCAAGCCTGCTTCTGTCCAGGTGGAAACCCAATGGTTTTGTTCATCCCCATTCTTACCAATTAAAATCAAATTAAATTGATACCCCTGTTTGGTTAGTAAAGCAACTTCTTTAGCAAATTGAGCTACAGGGGCATTTTTACGGATTTGGCCAAAGAGTACAAATGTAATTTTGTCTATTCCTTTGCGATTTTTTGCGGTTTGGATGAAATCTGGATTTCTGGGAATGTTACCAAATAAAGGGAGCAGCTCAGCTTTATGACCTATGGCAGTCAATTGGGTTTTATATACAGAGGATTGTGTGTTAACCACCAAGGGCTGAGATTTTTTGATTAAAAATCGGATAAGAAACTTTTGAGCTAGTCCTAATAAGGTTTGTTTGTGGCTGGAGGTTTCTTCCATTCCTGTCCACAGTTCATGGAACATTATATGAAATTTTATTTCTCCAAGAATCTTATCAAGATGATTTATCAAACTCACCGGCAGTCCTTTGGAATGGTAGGAGTAAGGGACAAATTGAAGACTTATCCAATCAGGCTTGATCGTTTTTACTAACCCTGATGTTTTTTGGTGCCGTTTATTTTCAGGTAAGGAGGAGGGGAGCCTCACAATTGGAACCTCAGTGTTTTCTATATATTGTATGCCTTGAAAGCCCTCATCGATATGACGATCATTGAGGGCTATGACCTTTGCCTTATGCCCTTGCCGGATCAATTCTCCAGCTAGCCTTCTGGTATAGTCTCCTACACCATCTTTTCCAGGCTCCAATGATCCACAAATGAATACTACCGTCATCATACACTGGGTTTCGTTAGGTACTTGGCCCTGTCTTTATATGTTCTAAACTTTAATGCATTATCAACTCCAATTATGGCAGAGATTATCTTGAATACTTTGCTCCCATGTGCTGATGGGGAATTGAACCCCAATTCCTTTATCTGCTTTTTGCATTCATTTAATAAATCCGGATGATTAGGGTAGGAGTTGCAGTAAAAAACGCTGAGGGCTTTTCTGCTCAGGTTATTAGCTGTTTTTTTATCAAAAGTCAATTGGAAGTGTCTGGTGTAACAGGTATAAGAATATAACCAACTTTCATTTATTCTTTTGGATTTTAATTGTTTGCTTACACTCATTGGCACATCTCTACGATAATAGAAAGTTGCTCCTGGGCAAAAAACAACTCCTTTTGAGGCTAAAATCACCCTACAAAAATATTCACCATCATTGTTCAGAAGGACTTTTTCATCCCACCTATGGGTCTTATCAACAAGTTTTCTGGGTACCAGCCAAACTCCGGTTGTATAATACTTACCGAAGTTTCTGAACATTTCCTGAAAATATTCCAAGACGGACAAGTTCTTATAGTAAAAATTAAAATCTTGTTCTAAAGTTTTTTGATGCCCTATAATATTGCCCATTATTCCACTAAAGATATAATCGTCCCCGTATTGAAGAAATTTTTTAAATTGGATCGATAGCTTATGCTTTTCCAGGATATCATCAGCATCCAAAAATTGAATAAGCTCTCCTGTAGCTTTTGATAACCCAAAATTCCTTGCTCTACATGGCCCCCCGTTTGGTAAAGAGAAGTATTTTAAGCGATTATCATCAAAAGAATTTATTACATTTTCCGATTTATCATTACTTCCATCATTTACAAGAATTACCTCAATGACAGGGTAAGTCTGATCAAGACAGCTTTGGATGGTGGCTGCCAGATATTTTTCCGCATTATAGAATGGAATGATGATCGATATCAGATTCTTCATACCAGCTTCAGTTTAAGAAAATCTATACCTGATTTTGGAAAACATGTTTTTGACGCAATAAATCCAAATGCTTTCTATATAGGTAATCCACTTCTTTGGCAATATCATCCCAGCAATAGTTTTTCACCACTGTTTCCCTTGCCTGTTTGGCTTTCTGTTTTAGTAAAGCTTTATCTTTCAATAAGGCAATTACCTTTTCAATAAGTGCATTGATATCGCCCGTGGGTACCAAAAGGTCAGGAAGGATAAAGTCGGAAGGTCCTGGGGAATCATAGGCAATAACGGGCAATCCTGCACACATCATTTCCAAAGCCCCAAAACCAAAGCTTTCTAAAAAAGAAGGAAAAACTCCTATGTCACAATCATTCAAAAGTTCTGGTAATTCATTGGCTTGGAATATTGGCACCACTTCAATATCATTTCGAAAATGCTTAGGAAAAAATTGTAGTACTTGCTTTTCGGAATAAAACATGCCACTTGTTCCTAAAAGTTTTAATTTCAGTAAAGGAAATTTTTCTTTTACCTTTTCATACAGAACAGGAAAATCCATAGCACCCTTTCGAAAGTCAAAAGTTCCTACAAAAGCTATAGTGGTGTTTTGATTCTTTGTGCGGCGGATTCCAAATTCGGATATTCTTTCAGGTGTTATTCCATTCGGTACAACAATTATTTTTTCAGGAGAATGGTTCTTGGAAACCAGCATACTGCAATCCTTTCTGTTCTGTACTTGGATTAGATCAGCCTGATTTAAACAGAAATTGATTTTTTTTTGATAAAGGAGTTCCTGATGTTTATTTTCATGTCCAAGGAATGATTTTATTATCTTCGCGATTTTTGTCCTGAAATTGTATTTAAACTTCGTAAGAGGTAAATGATAGCCTAAAATTGCAGGTCTAGCTACGAAGAGCGTTTGTTTGTTGAAAATATTCCTTTCAAAGGGTAAACTGTCATACTCATACAAGACAACGTCAAAGCTATCATTGTTGTCCAATAAAAATTCCTTTAAAGCGGTACTGTGAACGGATTCCTGGACTTTCCCTTCGGTACCAATTCCCAAAACCTGTTTATCAACCAAAACAGTGTCCCACCCCAAGCTCCTTAAACTTTCGGAAAGCTCTATTCTATTTTTCGTTGATCCTTTTTCCAAGGAAAATTTACCTCTTGAGCAAAATGCTATCTTCATGATTATATCACTTAACAAATGGGGTGGATTTGTTTTCTAGGCTTTTTGCAGAAGTGGTTTTTTCATGTAAGGTGGATAAAAATTCCATTATCTTATCAGCCTTAGTTGATATGGAGTCCTGTGCATGTACAGTTAGAATGGGGATCTGGGACTTTTTAATACAATCAATAAACAGGGATTTTTCTTTAATCGATTGTGTTTTTTTCAATACAAGATCCTCAGAAGACAAATTTTTTTCCCCGGCTCTCAAGGATCCTCTGTTCATTGTTCTGCTCATTATGTTATCTATTTCCCCTTTGAAATAAACAATACCGTCCGGTAATTCAATTAGATTTAGAAGTCTTTCAACTTCGGTCTCTGTAGGAGGGATTCTAGGGTTGATGAAATAATTCAAATTATGGATAAGGCCTTCGTCAATAATACAGTACTTTTTATAGGCGCTGTCTTTTACGTTTTGAATTTTTTCTATTATGTCACGGATATAATTGGTCTTATAGAATCTCAAATTGACATCTTCTTTACAATTGTACATTGTATTCCAAAAATTTTCTAAAAACTCTCTGTTTTGATTTACGAATTTGTTCAGGGATTCCTGATTGTGAGGTATCCTTGGGATATGGTTGGGTTTATAAAGTTTATATAATCTATATTCCAAAAAGTTCTTGAAACTATTGGTGTGGTGGTATTGATCTTTGCATAACTCCTCGTAAGGAATCCATGGTAAGGAGGTTTTGTAATTTTTAAATAAATATCGATAAGTGGTAGATTTTCCCACTCCAGAAACCCCTATAAATTCCACATATTTTGCCATAGTTTTTAAAGGATAATGCTACATTTGCCCATTTGGTTTTAATTCCAACTTTACGAATATCTGGCGTTTGAACCTCAAATTTATATTTGGTTAGATATTTAATCTATACCTTCGAGCTTTATCTAAGCCTGTCCCATAAAATAAATTATCGAATACCTGTTTTAAGAGGATGGAAGGATATAATCCCCCCTCTTCTTTTGTCCAGAAATGCAGTTTTTCATAATCTACTATCGCAGGGTGACCCTTTCTAATAAGGACGTTTACTTTTTTATGGCCAAGTGCTTGTAAAGCAGATACCCGATGGTTACCTTCTAATAAAACAAACCTGATTTCTTTTCCTTTTTTCAAAAAGTACCCGCTTACGGGATCACTTTTGGACAGGTTGGAAGAATAACCATTATATTTAATGGAGTTATAAACCTTGATTAATCGATCAAATTCATTTTTTCCATAAGATAGGTCATGTGGTCCATAATAAATCCAACCGTCGTTTTTTTTGCGATTTTGGATATGTTTTAAAATTCTGTTCACTCGGGTGTGATTGAGTGTCCATATCCAAGAAATGAGTTTATACTTTGGAGGCCAATCACACAAAGGTTTTTGGGGAGTGGATAGCTGATCGGTTAATACTTCTTGAACATTTTGTGGAGTATATCGGCAGTATAGCTTTGCGAGCGTGGAGTCTTCATAAAGAAGATTTGAATTTAACTTGTATTCCTTTAGGGTTTCTACAAAGGGATGCCAATCATTTCTAGAAAAAGAAAAACCTACTCTAGATGTTATGGCTTCTATCTCTACACTAACTGGTGAAAAATAAGGATCAATATTTTCTTGACAAATCTCTTTTGGCAACTTTCTGGAATACAATTTAAATTCGGAAAAATTTATCAATTTATTTCCCTCCCCAACTAATTCATAGCCTATCTTTCGTGCTAGATATTCAATATAGGGCCTTATTTTTAAATTTGCAGTTCTCATTGGTTTATCTATCGTTGGAATTTAAATTCCTCCTTAGTGGAAAATCCCCTTGCGGGGAAATTATTACCTGTTTTTTTGCAAAGTCCTATAATTATAGATCATTTTGAATGTTTTTATTCTAATTTTCTTTTCAGGCAGTTTTCCCTTGTATAATCTGAAAATCTTTTTTTATCTCTAAAGTACCATTATACTCTTTATGAGTTAGTGGAGTGCCTATTGGGGAAATAAAACCTGATCTTCTTTGTTCCACTTGATCTGAAATAAATTCAGCGTATTTTTTACCTAAAAGTGAAATGTAGAACCTGGCATCATGTTCATTGTCAGCAGAATGAATCCCGTTATAATTTCTGTTTATTCTTGTTTGATTGATTTTTTCCCTGAAGGCGTATTTAGCATTTGGATTGTTTCGATTGGTCATCCTGGTTTGCTTTTTGGCCTCTGCATCAGATAGCGGCCAAGGATGATAATCATATGCCACAACAAAAGCAGCAGGAGGCCCCCCGGAATATTTGAATGGGCCTTTGTCCCATTTGCCCCCCCTGATTTGTCTGGAGCAGATTAGAATCTCCTGTTCCTCGAGCATTCGGACATCTATGATGTCGAAAAGAAATTCCTTCTTCAGGAAATCCGTAAAAGGTTTTAAATGCCCCTCCTCCAAAAGTCGCTCCCTGATAATATATACGATGAGGTCTCCACCTCTTACGTCAGAACTAAGGCTTGTCTGGAGAAAGTCTAATTCTGGTTTAATTTCAGCCAATTTTGATAAAGTGTCTTCAGCTGGGGCGAAATTGTGTTCTTTTAACCAGGAATAAATCCCCTTAACAGAAATTTCCACTTCCAGCTTTAATTCTCTGGCAAGATCCCGTAAGATTTCCGTGTAGCTATGCTCCAATTCATTATCAGGTTGCTGGAACCCCTCCAAACCGGAAGCTTTTCCTTTATGGAATAATGCATGGTAGGCCAATGAGGCAAAGTAAGGTACTGGTGCTGGAACATAGATCCCCCTGTACATTACCCGTGTATCTAAAAGCTTATGTGCTAAGTTTGATTGGAAGTAAGGTAAATTTTTTCGACAACCATGATTGCCTCCTTGTATGGTATAGATGTCGCATTTAAGGCCTGTCCCATTGTCATAAAATACCACGAGATCATCCAGTTTGCTCCTCTCCTCATCAGGGATTAGGATGTCCAGGTCCTCTCCAACAGGGATTTCCGGGTAATCCTGCCACCAACGTAATAGTACATATTTTACTTTTCGTTCATTTAATAGATCAAAGAACCTGGATCTTGATAATCCCCTTTTTATAAAAACCCTCGGAGTTTTTTTCGGACTGATCAAGATTCTTCTGAGTCTTTCATAGTGGGGTTTCAAGAAGCTTGATTTGATTTTCTCCCTCACTGTTTCCGGCATATTTCTTCTGGCCAAAGAAACAAGCCTGGTCAAATAGCCGGAGTGTTTTTTCCTAAATAGAAACAGCTTATTAAGTGCTTTATCTTTTAAATTCATAAATAATCATTTAAATGACAGAAAAATCGAAAAGGTGTATAAGTGGAGATTTATTTTGTCAGAACAAGCCGCAGGGTTTTGGTTTTACCCTGCCTTGTCTGCAATCTGAGTAGATAGATACCTGCAGGTAGTCCTGCTCCATCTATTTCAAAGGTGTTCTTTTCATTTGCTTTTGCTTCTCCTTGGGTCAGTTGGGTAACTGTTGTTCCTTTACTGTCATAAAGGGTTAGACTGTAGGCGCTTTCTTCTGGGAAGGTAAAGGTAACAGTGGCTTTGGTCGCAAATGGATTAGGAAAAGCCAACAACTCAGCTTCTATTTCCTTTTCCTTAGGTTCAGTGAGTTCACTTGGAGCAACCCTTAGGGAAGCACCAGATACTGCTCCGGCAATTTCCCCGATTTGAGAAGGGCTTAATGCACTATTATAAATCATTATATCGTCCAGAGCCCCCATTAAACTATTGACTCCGCCTTGTTCAGCGCCTATGATCAAAGGAAGGTCATTGGTTCCTATTAGGGGAGAAGAAGAGAGACTATTGCTGCTGTTTTCTACACCGTCTATGAAAAGTTTCAATGTAGACCCATCATATGTCACGGCAATGTGCATCCAGGTTCTACCATTCGTTGGATAGGAAGCCTGCGAAGTCACCCTGCTGGAATTATGGTTGATTTGGAAAGAGACCCTTCCGTTATTGGCCAGGGACAATTCATAACCGCTTCGGGCTCCAAAATCAGCTTTGTTGAGGAGACTTTGTACACCTCGTTTCTCAGGCCTTACCCATAGAGCAATGGTGATTTCTTCGGAAACATTTAGAGAAGGATCATTTGCCGCTGTAGCGAATTGTCCAGAACCATTTAATCTAATAGCTAACTCTTTAACTCCCTGTACCCAAGTGGAACTTCCTGTAATGATGCCTGTATTGTTGAAACCGGAGGCATCATTGAGAGTAGTGCCACTACCTTCATCCAATTGCCAGTGTGCTACCAATTGACCTATCCTAGATATTTTTACAGTAGTAAAGTTCCATGTGGATGACCATTCGCTGTTTCCTGCTGCATTTGTTGCCCTGACTCTCCAGTAATATGTTGTTTCGTTTTGGAGATCCTTTAGCTCAATGAAGGTTTGGACAATATCTGTTTGGTCAAATACCGTTTCCGAGAAATTGGCGGAAGTGGAAACCTGTGCCTGATAGGATTCAGCTCCATCGGAGGCACTCCAGCTTAATTCTGGCGCTGTTGAAATATTGGTAGAGTTGTTGGCCGGCGAGCTCAAAACCGGCGGTTCGGCCGGAGCAGGTGCGGCTGGTGTCGTTGTAAAGTTCCATGTGGAAGACCAATCGCTGTTTCCTGCTTCATTTGTTGCTCTGACTCTCCAATAATAGGTTGTCTCGTTTTGGAGATCATTTAGCTCAACGAAGGTTTGGGCAATATCTGTCTGGTCAAATACCGTTTGTGAGAAATTGACGGAAGTGGATACCTGTGCCTGATAGGTTACCGCTCCATCGGAAGCCCTCCAGCTTAATTCCGGTGCTGTTGAAATGTTGGTTGAGCTGTTGGCTGGCGAGCTCAAAACCGGCGGTTCGGCCGGTGCAGGTGCGGCTGGTGTTGTTGTAAAGTTCCATGTGGAAGACCAATCGCTGTTTCCTGCTTCATTTGTTGCTCTGACTCTCCAATAATAGGTTGTCTCGTTTTGGAGATCATTTAGCTCAACGAAGGTTTGGGCAATATCTGTCTGGTCAAATACCGTTTGTGAGAAATTGACGGAAGTGGATACCTGTGCCTGATAGGTTACCGCTCCATCGGAAGCCCTCCAGCTTAATTCCGGTGCTGTTGAAATGTTGGTTGAGCTGTTGGCTGGCGAGCTCAAAACCGGCGGTTCGGCCGGTGCAGGTGCGGCTGGTGTTGTTGTAAAGTTCCATGTGGAAGACCAATCGCTGTTTCCTGCTTCATTTGTTGCTCTGACTCTCCAATAATAGGTTGTCTCGTTTTGGAGATCATTTAGCTCAACGAAGGTTTGGGCAATATCTGTCTGGTCAAATACCGTTTGTGAGAAATTGACGGAAGTGGATACCTGTGCCTGATAGGTTACCGCTCCATCGGAAGCCCTCCAGCTTAATTCCGGTGCTGTTGAAATGTTGGTTGAGCTGTTGGCTGGCGAGCTCAAAACCGGCGGTTCGGCCGGTGCAGGTGCGGCTGGTGTTGTTGTAAAGTTCCATGTGGAAGACCAATCGCTGTTTCCTGCTTCATTTGTTGCTCTGACTCTCCAATAATAGGTTGTCTCGTTTTGGAGATCATTTAGCTCAACGAAGGTTTGGGCAATATCTGTTTGGTCAAATACCGTTTCCGAGAAATTGGCGGAAGTGGATATCTGTGCCTGATAGCTCACAGCCCCATCGGAATTACTCCAACTTAATTCCGGTGCTGTTGAAATGTTGGTGGAGTTGTTGGCCGGGGAGCTCAAAACCGGCGGTTCGGCCGGAGCTGGGGCGGCTGGTGTGGTTGTAAAGTTCCATGTGGAAGACCAATCGCTGTTTCCTGCTTCATTTGTTGCCCTGACTCTCCAATAATAGGTTGTCTCGTTTTGGAGATCATTTAGCTCAACGAAGGTTTGGGCAATATCTGTTTGGTCAAATACCGTTTCCGAGAAATTGGCGGAAGTGGATATCTGTGCCTGATAGCTCACAGCCCCATCGGAATTACTCCAACTTAATTCCGGTGCTGTTGAAATGTTGGTGGAGTTGTTGGCCGGGGAGCTCAAAACCGGCGGTTCGGCCGGAGCTGGGGCGGCTGGTGTGGTTGTAAAGTTCCATGTGGAAGACCAATCGCTGTTTCCTGCTTCATTTGTTGCCCTGACTCTCCAATAATAGGTTGTCTCGTTTTGGAGATCATTTAGCTCAACGAAGGTCTGGGTAATATCTGTTTGGTTCAATACCGTTCCCGAGAAATTGACGGAAGTGGATACCTGTGCCTGATAGGTTACAGCTCCATCGGAAGCACTCCAGGTTAAAGTCGGTGAAGTAGAAACTCCGCTTTCGTTGTTTTCTGGAGAAGCAAGTATAGGGGTTATTGGAGTAGATGGTTCTCCAATTGATGCCAATTCTTTAACCTCGGCCGAGCTTAGTGCCCTGTTGAAAATATATACCTCATCCATAGCACCTTGAAGTCCTCTGAAACCATTTGCCTCTGCTCCAAGGGCAAGTGCAAGGGTGTTCGTATTGATTGGAGGGGGAGAACTGAAGGTGGTTGAGCTGTTTTCGACCCCATCGATATATAACCTCATCGTTGAGCCGTCAAAAGTAGCCGCTACGTGCATCCAGGTGTTTCCATTGGAAGGATAGGAAACTTGGGAATTCAATCTGTAGGTGTCACCTGACATATTTTGATTGAACCTGAAGAATACTCTTCCATTACTGGCCAGTGAAAGCTCATAGCCGTCAACAGAACCCTGTATCGCCTTTTTGATCAAATATTGTGTAGCGGTTTTTTCCGGTTTGATCCACGCGGCGATGGTCAGGGACTGGGTCAAATTGAGGGAGGCATGATTTGGCGCTATGGCATATTGGTTGGATCCGTTGAACCTTAAGGCTTTTCCTTTTACACCGTCAATCCAAGTAGGCCCTCCCGAGGTTGAAGCATGGTTTTTGTTTTCGGAAGCATCGTCTACAATTGTTCCACTGCCTTCGTCCATTTTCCAATTTGCCACCAGGTCTCCTCCAATGGGTTCATTACCTGTAATGAAACTCCAGATACTTGACCATTCACTATTTCCTGCTGCATTAGTTGCTCTGACTCTCCAGTAATATGTAGTAGTGTGAGAGAGACCAGAGACGTTTACAGAGGAACTAGTAATTCCTGATTGGTCAAAGATTAAAGAGGAGAAATTTTGTGAGGTGGAGACTTGAGCCTGATATGTTTCGGCACCAGTTGAGGTATTCCATACCAATGTAGGATTGGTAGAAACTCCTTTGGCTTGGTTTTCCGGCGAAGTAAGAATTGGTGTGACTGGGGCTGTTGGTTCTTCTCCTTCAATTGCTGCAAGTGCTGCTATTTCTGCGGAGGATAGTGCAGTATTGTAGATGTGGATATCATCCATGGCGCCCTGCAGTCCTCGATATCCATCAAATCCGGAGCCTATTGTTAATTCCAGGTCATTCATGTTGACTGGGGGAGGAGATGAATAGGATTGTCTACTGTCTTCTTTTCCATCTATATACATACGTAGGGTTGCCCCGTCATAGATTATGGCTACATGCATCCAAGTGTTGCCATTAGCAGGATAGGAGGTGGAGGAGTTTAATCTATAAGTGTTGCCGGAAGTTTCTTGGTTGAAGCGGAAAAAAACCTTGCCATTGCTGGCCAAAGACAATTCATAGCCATCAATTGGGCTCTCTGCTTTTTTGATAAGATATTGTGTGGCTGTTTTTTCGGGTTTGATCCATGTAGCTATCGTAAGTGATTCACTAAGATCCAAAGAGGCATTGTCGGGTACAGTTGCAAATTGGTTAGAGCCATTAAACCTCAGAGCCTTACCTTTCACTCCATCAATCCAAGTTGGATTGCCCCGTATGGTGGCTATATTAGTATATTCGGATTCATCTTTTAAAGTAGTGCCGCTACCTTCGTCTAATTTCCAATGGGCAACCAGAGGAGTGCCGGAAGGCGCCGCTTTGGTGGTAAACCTCCATACCCCCGACCAATCACTTGTTTCTTTTGAATTAGACGCTCGCACTTTCCAGTAATAGGTGGTATTGTTTTCAAGCCCGGAAAGATTAACCCACAAATCGGTCACGCCGTTTTTTTCGTAAAATAAGGATGAAAAATCTTCCTTATTCGAAACCTGAACATGATAAGTTTCAGCTCCGGAAGATTGGATCCATTCTAATCGAGGGTTGACAGGTACATTGGTATACAAATTAGGAGGAGAGTCCAAGGTTGGTGGTTGGAGTCCTGAAGGTGGAGTACCGTCTGTTGCAAGAACACCTGCAGCATGAGTGGTGCTTGAAGCCAGAATTACAACGTCAGTGGTGAAATTGTCTTTCGCCCCCGTAGAATTGTTCAAAACTGAACTGCTCATTAACCTCAACTGGGGGCCAAAGGCTATTTTTTCTGTAGAGGATTCGTTATATTCAATATTTCCCCCTCCGTTTCTATCGGTATAAACCACCCTGATTTTTTTTTGATCTTCGTTTAGAACAACAATGGGCCTGGTTCCCCTTTGGGCTACCTCATATAAATCATCCCATGTTCCATTGGGCCGACGTACCAATAATGCTATGTCAGGATACCCCGTCGTATTATATTCGGTTTTGACAGCACTGTAAAGGGTTCCATCCGATGCAACAGCAAGGTTCATATGGTCATCGGCCATGCCACCCCCAATGTTTAATGCTGATTGAGATGCCGGAATTTCATCTGCAGACCAGGAAGTAGGAGAAGCACCATCAGTATGCGTTCTGAATCCAAATCTTTTAGTGTTCTGATTGGACCAAAAAACGCCGATTTTGCCAGGCATGGCTACTACGGCGGAAATATCATCATTTGCGATATTATTCGCCAAAGTGATGGGGTCGCTCCAAGTATGGTAGGGGGAGTCACTGTACCGGACATGTACTTCAGGTGCAGCATCATAAGCGAGCCACATTCTTCCCGTCCCGTCCATATCAATAGTCGCAGTCTCGGTATTGGTTCTGAAGTTCAATCCGACTGTAGAAGTTCTTTTTGACCATAATTGATAACTGCCAGTGGAATGATTATATTCAACCGACACAAATTGTGATGAAGCACCTTGAAATAATAAAATGTGCGCATCATTTCCATTTAATTTACAATCTGCTTTAGAGGATGTCCTTGTTGATAATCTTAAGACATTAGTCCATGTAGTTCCATCCAATCGGTAAAGATGAGTGCCAGAAGAATTTGGCAGAACAGCCCAGTGTTTGCCTTCATAAGCCCAGACTTTTGACTGGGGCTTTTCACCTGTGTTTGTAGAAATAGGAACTGGGGTTAAGTCCGAAATGGTAGAAAATCCCTGGGAGAAAGCTGAAACTACCATACACAAACCTAATAGGAGGAAAAGAATGTATTTTTTCATAACAAAATGCATTTTCACTTGAAGAAGGGAGGTAATTTGGAAGTATAAAAAAACATAAAAGCTTGGCACCGATCAGTGATTCAACCCATACCGTTTAGCCTTGTCCAGTCCTGACCCATAGAATAGGTTATTGAACAACTGTTCAATAAGAATGGTAGGATATATCCCTCCAAATCCTTGAGTCCATAAGTGTAATTTTTCATAACCCACTACTGCTGGGTGGCCTTTCCTTATAAGGATTTTGACGGTTTTATATTCTAATGCCTTTAAAACAGAAACCCGATGGTTGCCCTGCAGCAGTACAAATTTCAAATCATTCCCTTTTTTCAGGAAATAACCATTTACGGGATCCTGGTCAGAAAGCGTGGACGCAAACCCATCTTTTTTTATCGAATTGTAAAGACTGATCAACCGATCAAATTCTTTTTTTCCATAAGTGATGTCATGGGGACCAAAATAAATCCAGCCATTAGTTTCACAGCGACCCTTAATGTAGTTCATTATATTAACCACCCGGTTTTGGTTGAGTGTCCATACCCAAGTGATAAATTGATACTTGGGGGGCCAATCACAAAAAGGTTTTTGGGGAGTGGGTATCTGTTCGGTCAACACCTCTTGGACATTCTGGGGGGTATAGCGGTTATAAAGTTTGGCAAGTGTGGAGTCTTCATAACGAAGATTGGGATTTATTTTATACTCCTTCAAGGTTTGGACAAATGGATGCCAGTCGTTGGAGGAAAAGGAAAAACCCACTCGGGAAGTTATATTGGATATATCCACACTAATGGGTACCGTGTAAGGATCAGTGGCTTGTAGACTTATTTGCTCTGGCAGTTTGCGTGGATAAAGTTTAAAGTCTGATATGCTTCCTTCTCCAACTAATTCATAGCCCATTTTGCGAGCTAAAAACTCCACAAAGGGCTTGATTTTGAAGTAAGAGCGTAATTTCATAACAGGATTACTATAGGAAGATTTTAAAAAAGTGCTGAGGGTCAATCAAGAGCGTTGATGAATTCAGTTATTTTTTGAACATTATAATCAATGTCTTCGTGGGACTCCACCCATAAAACCTCCACCTTCTTTTCTTTAAGGACTTGTATGCATTTTATCAAGTCCATTATTTCCTCCTCTCTGGATAGGTTGAGGTCGGTTTTGGACAAATTCATGTCTTTTTCTAATATTTTGTTTCTGGTTAAAGTTCGGTCTCCAACTTTCGAGATGTCTTCATGAAAAAACACAATACCTTGGGGTAGGTGCATGATATGGAATAATTGAGTCAGTTGTTGATCAAGGTTTTCTCCTGAATTGTTTGGGAGAAAATATTTGTAATTATGGATAAGACCTTCATCTACTACAAAATGTCCGGGAGATAGATCTTCTTTTATAAGCTGGATTTTTTCAAATATTTTTCTGATATAATTGATGAGATGAAATTGGTGGTTTTTGATTAAAGGGTCATTGTCACGAAGAACTATTTCCCAAAAATTATCAGCCAGCCTATGATTATCATGTAAAAATCTAGCTAAAAGTTCTTCCGGTGTCGTTGATAAGTGGGAGCGTAAATGGAATTTCTTCCTTAAAGATTGAATTTTGTTATTTATTGCACCACTTATTGAATAAGGATTTTTCTGGAAGTTTTTATGAAAAATGAGATGACTTTTAGAGCACTTCAGTTTGATATAAGTAGCGGTTTTTCCTACCCCCGGTTTCCCTACCAATTCCACGTACTTTGCCATTTACATCACCTGTAATTCCACCATCTTCTGAAATTTCAACGATTTCTGGACCAGCTCTTTGAAGGCCCCTTCCTCTACTATTTCTCCTTTGTCCATGATGATAATTCTATCTGCATTTTTAATGGTGGACAATCGGTGAGCCACTACCAATATGGTGTACTTCCCATGGAGCTGATCTATTCCTCTTTGTATTGCTTCTTCAGTCTCTGAATCCAGAGCAGAAGTGGCCTCATCCAGTACCAGGATATCAACTTCCTTAAATAATTCCCTAGCAATTGATATCCTCTGTTTCTGACCACCGCTTAGATTTACCCCATTGTGGCCGATCATGGTATTTTCTTTATCAGGAAGGGATTGGATAAAATCAATCAATGATGCCTGTTGGAGAGCCCATTGAAATCTTTGATGATTTTCGGCAGTAGGCTCTGCCCAAAAGCTGATGTTGTTGAAGATGGTGTCAGTAAAGACTACCGGTTCTTGGGTGATATATCCCACTCTTCGGCTATAGCTGTTTTTGTTGAGTTCTTTACTGTCAATGCCGTCTATTACCATATTTCCGGATGTCACCGGTAACAAGCCGGAAATTATATTTATCAAGGTGGTTTTTCCGCTGCCGCTTTCCCCGACAAATGCTATGGTTTCATTTTTCCGGATCTCCAAATTCAATCTTTTTAAAATTTGATTTTCTAAAAATCCAAAAGATACATCGAAGAGCTTAATATCGGATTGGAAGCCTTCAAAATGGTGTTTGCCATTTTTTTCCTTTGCCTCTTCCAATTCCCGTTCGAAATTTTTCATATTATCCAATGAGCCGGAAACTGCCAAGAAATCATTGTATTGGGTTTGCAGTAAAATCAAGGCAGCTAGTGCACGGTAAAAGAAGAGTAAGCTGATAAGAATGACCCCCAATGCCCCTTCAAAAAGATTTACTTGTGCCAGTATAACAGCACTTACCACAAGGATCAGAATTGGCTCCCTCAGCGCGTTTACCATCGAGTTTAAATGTCCAATTCTACGGTTGTTTTCTTCAATCTTCTTTATGTTTTTAATAAGTTTATCATTGTAATTATCAATGAACTGTGTAGCTTTTAAATATTTAAAATTAGACACAAATTGAAGTATTAACCCTTGATAATGATTCGTGTTTTTGGTGAGCCTCTTGGAGGAAACTTTGGTAGCTTTATATAATTTTCTGTAGATTAAATTCGTAAGGGCTCCACCTAAACATATCAGCAAGGCAAATTGCGCATCTATGAAAAAAGCGAACATCATGTAAACCGTTACCATTACCACCTGCTGAAAAGCGCCAAAATAACTTTCATAGGCCTTTGAAACCCTAGTGACCTCTCCTGACATGGTGTTTTGGATCCTTCCCGCATCAGCAAGGACAAAATCTTTATAAGACATTTTTGATAAATTTTTGGAAAGGAAAATTCTGATGGTTTTGACAAAAAATTGCCTTAATGTGACATTGTACATGTTGTTCCCATATTGTGCAAACCCTTTAAGGATAAAAAAAATGCACATGATGATCAGAATGGTGGTGAGGTTCAGATGAAGGCCGAGGGAGGAGAGTCCATTTAGCAAAAATGACAATTTCCCGAGGCTATCAGGGTCAACGACTGAAGGCTCTTCAATCATCTGTAAAAGAGGCAAAAACATGGCAAGGCCAAATCCATCCAATACCCCCACACAAATGCTGAGTCCCATTCGGATAAAAATTCTATACTTTAGCCTTTTGAAAAAATAGGTAAAGCTTTCAAAATATTTTTCAAAGAATTTTTCCAGAAATATTTTACCCATAAAAGTTTATTGAATATTTATAATCCAAAAATATTCTGGAAGATTTTAACTTTGGCTTTAGGCTTAGTTCCATATTCATATCCGTATTTTGACCTCTTATTAGTAGAATCATTGAGAACAATCATTGGATTTTTTAATTTATGGCTTTGATGAACCTCTTCAATAATATCCAAATCTAATTTTCGTGAATAATTGTACCGGATGATATATAAGGAGGAGTCTGCATAAGATGAAATGTTAAAAGTATCAGCAACCTGTCCGACAGGAGAAGTGTCTATGATAATATAATCGAATTTTTTTCTAAGATCTTTAATCATCTGGCCGACCTTAGTGCTCATCATGATTTCAGCTGGGTTAGGGGGGAGGGTTCCGGCTCCTATTGCTGATAATCCAGGGATTGCCGATATCGGAATAATTATGGACTCCAGATCTATATCATTTGATATCAAATAATTGGTTATGCCTATTTTGTTTTTATAGTTTAAGTTGGAAATCAGTTTGGGCAAACGGAGGTCGAATTCTAAAAGAATTACCTTTTTTCCTGATATGGCCAAACTAGCTCCCAGATTAGTGCTGAAGAAGGTTTTGCCTTCCCCACTCCGGCAGGATGTAATTAATATTACTTTATTCTCTTTGCCTATAGTGGCAAAATGAAGGTTGGCTCTTATCAGGCGAAAGGATTCGGCTATAGGAGAGAGATTGCCTTCAGTGACCTGTAAAGGATCAGTTATATCACTATGGGTGATTTCACCCAAAATGGGTACACCGGTGGATTTTTCAACATCTTCCTTTTCAGTGATTTTATCGTTGAGCATATTTTTCAGGTAGATAAATGAAAATGGAATTAAAAACCCTAATAGAATGGATGCTAGGTAAGTAGAACTGCTTCCTGTATTAAAGGGAGTGTTATTTGCTGATGGAGCGTCGATAACTCTGCTTTTTGGTTCAATTGACGCAAGGGCCAGTCCGGCTTCTTCCCTACGCTGAAGCAAAAATAAATATATGGATTGCTTGATCGTCTGTTGCCTGTTGATTTCCTGCAGTTCCCTGTCGATGGTAGGTACCTGTCTGATTTTTGATTGGAATTGTGCTGAGTTGGATTTTAGGTTGTCACGGGTAATCAATAAACTTTTTTTGATATTGCCCAGGTTTTCTTTTATGTTAATTCTCAGATTAGCTAATTGATCATCAATGTTCTGGATTAGCGAGCTGCTGGGTTGAATGGTTCTTAACATCCGCTGTCTATCCAATTGAAGCTCATTGAATTTGGAGATAAGTCCATTTAGTGTTCCATCTGAAATGTTCAAGGAGCTCGGGACCAGCCTTAATTCTTCCTGCTGTAGATATTCCTCAAGGGAATTAATTATCTCTAGTTGTAAATCAAAAGATGCAAGTTCCCTATTATACTCACTCGCTGTGCGGAGGTAAAGTTGAGCATTTGAATTTACGTCCGTTAGGTCATTCTGTTTTTTATATTGTTCAACATGTTTTTCAACATCAGATATTTCCTCAGATAGGAATGCTATTCTTTCGTCCAGAAACTTGATGCTGTTTACCTCTACCTGGTTTCTGTCCTCCATGTTTTCCTTGTTGTAAACATCAACAAGTTTATTGAGAATTAATACGCCTCTTTGAGGAACGGCATCGGTCAAGCTTAATCTAAGTACATTTGCATCTTTGGTCTCTAATTCCACCCATAGATTTTTACTGTATTTGCTGGCCAGCTTACGGAAATTTTGGAACCTTACTATAATGTCTTTTGTCACTTTTGTATTAGGGGATCCAGTCACAGTAAAAGTTGCATATGGTTTCACTATTTCCTGGCCGAATCTATATTTGGATATTATTTCCTGATTGTCATCATCCACCTCAATTAAGTTGAAGGTATTGTCCTCCTTTATATTTAGTTTAAATGATTTTCCATAAGCAGAAGAATCAATTGAGCTGATAATTAGGGATACCGGAAGGTCATCTTGAAAAACTTCTATATCTTTAAATCTTCCCTCAAAAAAATAACTGGTATGGAGGGAAAGTTCTGAAATCACCCGGTGCATCAGATTTTTGGATCGAAGTATCACCATTTCATTACCCAAATTCCTATTTCCGGAAATGTCACCTATTTGAGAGGAAAGCCCGCCTGTGCTGTTGTTGTCTTTAATTAATAAAGTTCCGCTGATGAGGTATTGAGGTGTGGAATTGTACCGCGTATAAATATTTGCAGTCATATAAGCCAAAAAAATGCATATGGCAAACCAATACCAGTAGGGTAAATATTGTGTCTTCACCGTTTCCAATATTGGTTTTTGGGACCCTGAGTCAAACAAACTATTGTTTTTTGGATTCATGAGCGTTATAGGACAAACCTGGTTAATAATAAGGTTACAATTGAGATGACAGAAAAACCCAAAGAAATATTGGCCCTCGCCATACTTCCCTGTTCAGCCCTTGCCCTCACAGGCTCCACGTAGATGATATCATTTTGCTGTAAATAATAATAGGGGGATGAAAAAAGGTCTTTTTTATTGAGGTCTAAGCGTACCGTGGTCCGCACACCCTCCACATCCCGGACCAAAAGTACATTTTCCCGTCTGCCAAATGCCGTCAGGTCTCCGGCTAGTCCTATGGCTTCCAGAATATTAATCCTTTCGGTAGGTACAGGAAAGGTATTGGGGTTTCTTACTTCTCCTATCACCGTGATCCGAAAGTTAATGATCCGAATATTGACTATTGGATTTTTAGCTTCAGCTTGGAGGTAAGTCGATAATTTCTCGTTTGCCTCCTCCAAAGTCAAACCAGCCACCTCCACCTTTCCCAATACAGGGAAGTTGATGTAACCATTATTGTCGACCCGGTAACTTTCACTGACACTTGCCTGATTAATTCCCGAGCTACCGCCTCCAAGCGAGGTTAGTAAACCACGGTTGAATAAGAGATTTGATTCTGGATTAAGAGTGCTGACTGAAATGTTTAATAAATCAATTGGTTGGATTCTATGGTCAGTTCTGTTCATTATTTCAGAGTTGATTTCCTCATAGGGCAAATCACTGAAATAAACAATATTTCGTTTCGTACAGGATGCAAACAATATGAGATATATAAATATTTTGAATATGGAATATTTCATAAAAAGATTGACTTAGGATTTAACACAGCTTCGCCCGGTAAGCCCCGGGGCTACATTTTTGTGGTACGGATAATAAGAAACTCGACTAAAAACAGAATGCTCATGTTGGATTTTAGCCGATAGATTCTTATAGTAATTAGGATTAGCATCCTTGTGTATTTGGTACAGTAATACCTGAAAAGTGTTAAGTTTAAAAATGCGAAGATCTTGGCTCATTATGCTTTCTTTTCGGTGAACCGCATCTATTCTTAGCCGAAATCCTTATTTCCAATGGTTAAATTCTCACAGTTATTCCGGGGTATTATTGACTCCATCTGTAGTTTGCTGGGCTTTATTATTATACTTGAAAAAGTAATTTGCTGGAATTATCAATATTAATAGGAAAGGGGAAACAATAATGGTCATCATCCGGTAAGCAGTAATACGGAAAGGCTCAAAAAGCAAAATCTTACCGGCTTCATTTAAGGTAAGTGTAATGATGAAAAGCAGTACATATAGGATGGTTGCCAATCGGGTAGTTTGAGCATTTAAAAAAGCCAAATGTATAATGCATAGGCATAGGCCACAGTAAATACCATAATAAACGTATAATGGAAATTTGTCCATTAGGAAAAAATTGGAACTAAGAAGAGTCTCCAAAAAAACCAAGATCTTGGTTTCAAAAAAACCGGCAAGGATCCAAATACCCGTGACAAAGACTAGGAGAAAAACCCGAACGATACTATGCGTTTGAAGTTGCTGGAACATAGGTTCTGTACTTGCTTAATTTTTGGACCCATATCATCCATAGATAAAAAATAGCAGCATATACGACCAGGGTAAAGGTGTATTTGTGATTGAAATCAAGAGTTTGCTCGCTATAGAAGGCATTTAGGGCCAAAATTGAGACCCTGAGCAGATTTAAGATATTAATGATCAGAATACCTAGAGGAATAAAAATCATCTTCCTTATTAAGGGACCAGGAAACGCAATGATAAATCCGGCAAAAAGTGCCATCAATACCATTGCGTTACATGCTGCCCCTACTCTGACGAGCTCTTCACCATTCAGAATGATAGCCGTATTCTGCACGGTGACCTCATAACCCGCTAGATTGAGGAGCCATCCGCTTGCCAAAGAAATTTGATACGTTAAGAAGTCATCGAATTTATTCAACCAGACATCATATAGGATCAACCATCCAAAAATGAGTACTACTACAATCACAAGAAATCGGAACAATCTGTTTTTTTTCTGCATGATCAATTGCTGCGAGACCCGTTGGGCCATCAGAAAATAATTAGTTTAAGATATATCTTTTAATTTTTGATCTTTAATCCTTTTCAAACCGTAGGCTGCCCCTGCGGCAAGAAGTAAACCCAATCCGCCGTCAATTGGAACTGAAGTGCCTTTTCCTTTTGATTTGGCAGCCTCGGATTTTGCCCTCCCAGGTGCACTTTGGGATCTTCCTTGGGAATATGCGTCGGAAAGAATGAAATAAAAAATTATTCCCATCATAAAGGTCAATTTTGGAAGAAATCTGGAAATTTTCATAATCATCGACAGTTAGGTTCTTCAAACTAGGTTACTCTACCAATTGGTTTACAATTTTGTAATACTTGTTTAGAACAAATGTATAGCTTGCCTGATTCTGAAATAATGTATTTCGTTGAAATACAGTGGTGTATAGGTGAATGGCTCTTTTTCGTAGTTTGCCTAAAACTAATTGATTCATATAATTACGGTTTGGTAATTTTCAATATTAATTCTTAACCTCTGATCCTTTATGTTCATATCCCCAGCAAGCCAGTTCACCGAAAATCCCTCAATTCTTTTTTGCCCCTTTGTAATTTGCAAATGGTTTAAAATGAAGTGTTTATGGAGGGTAAATTCATCAAAATTCTCGGACTTGATTTTTTTAACGGGCAGGTGCAGGAAGTAATAGCCGCCTTAAAATCGGGAGGTCTTTTGGTAGTGCCTTCTGGCCCGGGGTTGGCCACAATCAATAGTGAAACAGAATATTATAGGTCCCTTCAGGCTGCTGATCTGGTGATAGCAGACAGCGGATATATGACTCTTTTGTGGAACTTGACCCATGAACAGAAAATAAACCGGATTTCCGGGCTTGAATTTCTGCAACAATTCCTCGCCGATGAGGAAGTGAAACATTCCGAATTTCTGTTAGTAAACCCTTCCAAAAAAGAAGCAGATGCCAATCAGGATTATCTAAATAAGAAAGGGTTCAAATTGACAACTGATAACTCTTATATAGCTCCGATTTACCCAAAGGATCGTATTGAAGATGAAAATCTGCTGAACCTACTGGAAGAGAAAAAGCCCCGATATGTTCTGATCAATTTAGGTGGGGGGGTACAGGAGATCCTTGGTGCTTATCTCAAGGGTAATTTGAGTTACAGGCCTGCAATAATCTGTACTGGTGCGGCAATTGCCTTTTTAACAGGAGAGCAGGCGCAGGTTCCAACCTGGGCTGACAGGCTTTTTTTGGGCTGGCTGGTGCGTTGTATTAATAAGCCTAAAGTCTATATTCCCCGGTATGCATGTGCTTTCAAACTTTTGACGGTGATGGTTCAATATAAAACGCATTATACATGAGAATTTGACCCAACTTTTTAATTAAAACTAATTGCAGTAGTCAAAATAGAGCGTGCTTGGTTCTGATTTATCTCCAAGCACGCTTCTACAAATTTCGGTTTATCGAATTACTGTAATAGAGAATATTCCCTTTTGTGATTAATCGATATAGTTGACGATCTGATAAAGTTCACCCATACTCCTTCTTTGGTTCCTCACCCACTCTAAGTCCGAAATCACCATGTCCTGGACTAAAGTGGTCAGGGTGTGTTTTGGCTGCCAATCCAGCCTCTCTTTTGCTTTAGTAGGATCTCCGATCAGTAAATCAACCTCAGTTGGTCTTAAGTACCGTGGGTCCACTTTTACTATTTTCGAGTCCAGAACATGCTTTATTGGGTCTAATTCTTGACCAGTAGCTTCCCGGTATATTTTTTCATCTATGGAATCCAGAATTCCAGTTTCTCCAGCTCCTTCTCCTTCCCATCTGAGGTGAAACCCTATTTCTGCAAAAGCCATTTTAATGAAGTCCCGTACAGTGGTGGTTATTCCTGTTGCGATGACATAATCTTCAGGGATGTCCTGTTGTAGAATTCTCCACATGGCTTCCACATAATCTTTTGCATGTCCCCAGTCCCTTTTTGCATCCAAATTACCCATATAAATTACTTGTTGTGCCCCAAAGGCAATATTGGCTATTCCTTGGGTAATTTTTCTAGTGACGAAGGTTTCTCCTCTAATAGGAGATTCATGATTGAACAGGATCCCATTGGTGGCAAACATATTATAGGCCTCCCTATAATTTACAGTGATCCAATAAGCATATAATTTGGCCACTGCATAAGGAGATCTGGGGTAGAAGGGGGTGGTTTCGCACTGGGGAACAGCCTGGACCATTCCATAAAGCTCAGAAGTGGACGCCTGATAAAATCTGACTTTTTTTTCCATACCCAACAAGCGGATGGCTTCCAGTATCCTCAGGGCCCCTATACCGTCTGCATTGGCGGTGTATTCCGGTAAGTCAAAACTTACCTTAACATGGCTCATTGCTGCTAAATTATAAATCTCGTCCGGCTGAGTTTCCTGTATGATCCGGGTAATGTTCATGGAGTCGGTCATATCGCCATAGTGAAGCACCAACTGGGGATCAGGGTCATGAGGATCTTGGTACAGGTGATCTATCCTGTCGGTATTGATCAAGGATGACCTTCTTTTGATGCCATGTACTTTGTAACCTTTTTCTAAAAGTAATTCGGCTAGATAGGCCCCATCTTGGCCCGTAATACCGGTAACGAGAGCGGTTCTTGTATGCATAATGAAATTGTTAAATGCCAACTCGGACTATTTAATGTATTTTCCACATGATTTTTCTCCTTAATAGGTTAATCAAACAATAAAAGGCCACCTCTACCCAACCTTCGTCAAATAGAGATAAACCTCTCTTCACTGCAATTAACTATTCGTATTTTTCATTGATAACATGCTATTTTTTCAGGTTTGGTGGAATTATGCCAATTCGGATTGCTTCATTAAAGAAGTCACCCGATCCTGATGCACCGGGTAAAAGGACAGCCAAACAGTAAGGAGAATAATCTTGACATCCAAAGACATGGTTCTGTTCTCCATATACCACAAATCCGCTTTTACTCTATTTTCCATTGCTACATCCTCTGTTGTTTCTCCTCTCAAGCCGCTAACCTGGGCCCAGCCGGTGATGCCTGGTGGGATTTTATGGCGCTCCATGTAGTTTTCAATTTTCCATGAATATTCCTCGGTATGTTTGAGCATATGCGGTCTTGGGCCCACTACCGACATATCGCCCAATAAGACATTAATAAATTGTGGCAATTCGTCAATGTTGCTCTTCCGGATAAAAGCCCCGATTCTTGTTATTCTTACATCGTCGTGCCTTGCTTGGAGCCAATCTGCCTCCTTGTTGACTATCATGCTGCGGAATTTTAGGCAATAGAAGGGCTTATTGTTCCTGCCTGATCGGAGTTGTTTGAAAAAAACCGGTCCTGAAGAATCCAGCTTGATAAGTATTGCCATCAATGGGATGAGCCAGCTTAACAAGAAAAACAACACTAGGATGGCAAACAAAACATCAAAAACTCTTTTTCTCATTTCCGTCGCTCCAAACCCTATCTGATGAGTTCTTAAGTTTTCCATAAGATTTAAAAATTAAGTTTTCACACTTCTTTTAATGTAAAAGTAATCCATGGAGGATATGAGTTCTTTTAAATTCGGTCACTTCAAGTTTGGGTTCGGTGAAATGGAAATTAGAGTTGATGAAAGGGTTTGATTTATAATAGCCTTTTTTAAAGCAGTGTTGGCTAAAAGTATTTTACCATATCGTCCGCCAACGAACAAAAATGTACGATTCAAATCCATCATAAAATCAAAATACCCCTCCCTAGACACGGAAAAACACTTTTTCCCCATGGCACGAATGTAGAATATACCACCCTACATTAACTTCCGACACGCCACGGCGTGCAGGCAGCCGATATCCATATATCCATACATCCGACATCCGACATCTGACACCCGACATCCAAACATCCAACATCCCATGATCCACCTCAACAACATCAACAAATACATCGACTCCCGCTTTCAGCGGATATTTATTCTCAAAGACGTTGACCTGACTATTGAACAAGGCGAGTTTGTTACCCTGATGGGACCGTCGGGGGTGGGTAAGTCAACACTGCTGAATATCATAGGGCTGCTTGATGATGATTATGAGGGGGAGTACCTGTTGGACGGGCAGTCAATCGGGACTATGAAGGAGCGGCAAAGGTCTGCTCTTCACAAAAGCGAATTCGGCTACATCTTTCAGGCTTATCACCTCATTGATGAACTCACCGTTTACGAAAACATTGAAACCCCACTTTTATACAGGAATGTCTCCTCAAGCGAGCGGAAATCCATTATTGCCGAACTACTCGACAGGTTCAATATGGTGGCCAAAAAAGACCTGTTTCCCGAGCAGTTATCCGGAGGGCAGCAGCAGCTGGTGGGGATTGCAAGGGCCGTGGCGGGCAAACCGAAGATTTTGCTGGCCGATGAACCTACAGGCAACCTCCATTCCGCACAGGCCAAAGAGATCATGGAAGTATTTCAGCAGCTAAACAGGGAAGGAACCACGATTGTACAGGCTACCCACTCCCGTGAGAATGCAGATTATGGTCACCGATTAATTGAGATGATGGATGGCAAAATTTTACAACAAGTCAGCATTTAATATGAAGTTACCAGTATTGTTTTTAATTGTTTGGTTGGGGTATGTTTTGCCTGTAAAGGCCCAAGACACCCTGCTCATTTCTTTTCAGGATGCGGTTGAGATTGGTCTACAGCAAAATCAGAATTTCCAAATAAGGAAAAATGAACAGCATGTCCTAAAAATGGAAAGACAAGCTGCGATAATGGGACACCTTCCCAGAGTGAATATCAACAACAACCTTTTCCGCCAAATGGGCCAGCAATACCAGCAGCTGGAAGGGCAGCTTGTTGTTACCAATGTTACCAATGACTTGCTCACCACAGGTTTGAATGCAAACCTTCCCATTTTCAATTCTGGACGCAGACTTTTTACCACCCGGGCAACCCGGCAATTTGAAGAGGCAGGAAGTCTTAACCTACATAGAGCTTCCCAAGATGTGGTGTTTGAAATTGCACAGCAATACCTGCAGATTTTACTTGATCAGGAACTCTATAGAATTGCGGTTCAAAACTTGGAGAACCAAAAGGAACAGCTCCGCCAAATCGAGGGCTTCGTTGAGGCGGGTCTTCGGACGCTTTCCGATCAGTACAACCAGCAATCCGAAGTGGCCAGACTAACTACCGTGGTGCTGGATGCTGAAATCCAGTTGGAAACGGATATGTGGCAATTTGCCGAAACTTTGCAGCTAGAGTCCAACACAATTCCGGAATTGTTGCCCCTTGACCTTAAAACAGTGCCGAGCGAGTTTCTTGACCTTGGTCTGGATGAGCTTTATGAACTAGCTACAAACAACAGACAGGATTTTAGGGCACAAAAACTACTGGTGGCCGGGCAAAAAGATATGATTTCCGCAGCGAGGTCCTTTTATTATCCCCAGATCAATGGTTTTTTTAATTACAATACCTTCTTCACCTCATTAGATGAGCGAAGTTTTAGAGATCAATACATGAGGATTTATCCGCAGCGGACTTTTGGGATCAATATCACCATTCCTATTTTCAACAATTTTGAAAATAGGGTGGCGGTAGCTAGAAGTAAAATGGAGCACAACAATCAATCGCTGGAATTGAATGCCATAGAGAGAAGGCTCACCCAAGAGACCAAGCTTGCCTTCGAGAATTACCGCGTGGCCATCAAAAGAGAGGAGGCAACAAAGGTACAGCTTGAAGCCGCAGAGGTGGCTCAACAGGTGATCGAGGAAAGGTTTCGACTTGGAGTGAGCAATTTTGTGGACCTTGCCCAGGCAAACCAGCAACTGGTGACCGCCCAATCTGACCATGCCCAAGCTCGCTATACCCATTATTTTCAGGAAGTGATCCTGCGGTATACTTTGGGGGTGTTGGAAGTGAAGTAAGTGTAAGGTACTCGTATTTTTGCCACGAAGAAGTGAAGGTGCGAAGGGGGTGGGCCAAAGGCTAAAAGGTGCGGAGGAGTGTTGGTTTAAAGGTTTAATGTCCTTAAGGGAATAGCTGCGCTAGATTCCCTTAAGGACTGATTAATGGATTAAGGAGGAGCCGTAGTTTAGAAGTTTATACGGCCTTCGGCCTGGTTTAGGGGGTTAGAAATCGCGAAGCGGCGAGAAAAATTTTGTCACCGTTCATGTTACCAGATGTACTTTTTACTTGCCACTTTTAACCTAATCCTCTCTGCGCTTCTTTGCAAACTTTGCGGTGAAATTTGAAACGTTAACCCGAGTCGGAGACATTGCACTCAGTGGTGCGAAGTCTGAGGACCTTCACACAACGGTATGCCCACAGCTCCACTAGGAGCGGCCGATATAATAACCGCCGGTGACAACCGGTGGGCAGCAAACACCTACCACATCATAAGTCCCAGAGGGATGCACCATATAAATTTCTGCGTGAAGGTTAAAAGATCCAAAATGCGGTGGAGTCCACTTCGGCGTTTTTATGGGGCCGTATACCCGCCGACCCAAAGGGCTATATACTCCCGACCTCCTCCCGATCAGGTCCGCTTCAGGGCTCCATCAGGTCCGCAGAACAGCCGGCTTGTGTGTGCTCCGTGCCTGTTCCGAAAGGATTTCAAAACGGGACCTTAGTCAGGGGAAATCTAGGGCTGCTTTGGGGATTTTGGCAAGACATATTTAAGATTTTGATTCACATTAACTGCAATAAATTGGCAAAAGGAAAAGGTTCCGATAAACACTCTCGGGATTAAAAAGGCTCATTGTTCTAATACTTGAGGCTGATTTTTTTCCTTAAACCTCCACCTTACCCCTGACACCCCTGGCGGCATAATAGGATTCTGCTCCATTGTGGTAGAGGAATACCTGATTATAGCGCCGGTCACAGAATAGGGCGCCGCCGAGGTTGCGGATGGGGGAGGGGGTAGCCACCCAGCTGGAGGTTTTGAGGTCAAATTTGCCGAACTTTTGCAAGTACCGGTAATCTTCTTCAGAAAGCATTTCGATGCCCATCTCTGAGCAAAGGTCCATTGCACTGTTCTTGGGCTTGTGTTCTTTTCGGGAATTGAGTGCAGCGCGGTCATAGCAAACGCTCCGGCGACCCTTGGGGCTTTCAGGGCTGGAATCCATAAAAATGAATGTTCCTTCCTCAGTTCTGGAACCAACCACATCGGGTTCACCTTCAGAACGCTCCATTTGAAGGAGAGTGGCGAGTTTTTCGTCATTGGCTTCCAACCTTTCCAAAATTTCGCTCCACTGAACATTTGGATGGCGGTCTGGATGCTTCTCAAATCTTTTCTGCAGGGTTTCCAGCAGTATGGTCTTATCTTCTTGGGAAATAGGTTTCATAAAATAGGCTTATCTAAGGTTTAATAAAGTTACATTTTCTAAAGCTAATTTTCCCAATCTGTAATATCCTAAATTCCCTTTTCAAAAGCAAAAAAAAAAAGCCGCCCCTTGTGGGAGCGGCCTAATTAAGAAATTTACATATTATTCGGCGGTATAGCCAGGGTTCTGTTCCAAATTTGGATTAACCTCTATTTCCTGCAAAGGAATGGGCCAGATAACCCGGAACTGTTCGTTGTCAGGAAACAAGGTGCCGATGTTGCCAAATCTTCTCATGTCCGAATAGCGGTGACCTTCAAAGGCAAGCTCAAACCTTCTCTGGCGCTGAATCTCCGTCAGTGCGGCTGCGGGTGAGGCCAGGCCGGTGAGGGAAACTAGGCCTGCACGGTTTCTGATCGTGTTGATATCGGTGATCACCTGTGCAGTGACAGAACCTTGTCTGACAATTGCCTCGGCTCTGATAAGGTACATTTCAGCCAGTCTGATAAGGGGAACATTGTCGTCATTGGTCGCAGAACGGTAATATTTGAAAACTCTGCGAAATACTCTATCCGCAATAAATTCTAAAGTAATGGATGCCTCAAACCTGGTGTCGCCCTCTGCAGCTGAAGCCGCGAATTGGTTGAAGAAGTCTTCTCTAATATAAAACTTCTGTCCACCGGTATCAGGATCGGATGAGATAGCCAATGCACTTTGGTCCCCATCCACGTTGGTAAAGCTAAGGTTGAAAATCATCTCCGCATTGCCAGGTATTGTCCAGATGTCCCGGTAATTTGGCAATAAGCTATAACCCAAGCCTATGGCTTCGGTAGCTTTCTGAGCAGCTTGCCCTGGGTTTCCCGCTTGCAAATGAACCCTTGCCAGCATGGCTGTGGCAGCGGCAGGTCTGGCACGGAAAGGCGCATCAGGAGTCTCTCCAAGGTTCTGTTCGGCAAACTGCAGTTCTGCAATGATAAAGGCATACAGGTCTTCGGTAGAAGCTCGTGGTAACGTGTTGATCTCGTCAACCGTAGTGACAAAATCGGTTACCAATGGCACTCCATTGAATACCCTCAACAAATCGTAATACACATAAGCCCGGATGAACCTCGCCTCAGCTTCATAGGCCAATAGCTGCTCTTCTGTGGCATCGTCTAGATTTGATAGGGAAAAAAGGATGAAATTGGCATCCCGGATCACCCTGTACATGGTTTGCCAGGTACTTCTGATTTGAAGGTTGGAAGGATTGATTCTTCGGAAACTTACCTCTTGATCAGTGGTGAAAGTGCCCGCATGCTGCAAGTTATCGGTATAGGTGTCCTGATAATAAAGGTACCTCAATCCATAATAATTCTCACTCTGCATACCGTCATACATTCCCAAAATAGCTCTTTCGGCACTTCTGGCATTTGTAATCGCTTCATCGGTTGGGATTTGGTTTACAGGTTCCTGGTCCAAGGTGTCACAGGCGCCCATCCCAAAAAGAAAGCTGACGGCCAATAAATAGGTATATATTAAATTATTCTTTTTCATATGCTTAGAATCCTACGTTTAAGCCCAAAGTAAATGTTCTTGGCTGTGGGAAAGTGTAAAAATCCACCCCAAGCGTAATGTTGTCCGTTCCGGCAAAGTTGACTTCAGGGTCAAATCCGGAATAGCTGGTAAAGGTCAGTAGATTTTGTGCCTGGAAATAAACACGGGCGCTACTCACTCTTATTCTATCCACAACAGTTGAAGGAAGTCTGTAACCTACGATAAGGTTTTTGACTCTCAAGTATGAGCCATCTTCGATAAAGCGGGTGGAGTTTGACTGGTTGTTTCTATTGGCAGACACGTCGATAGTGGCTCTTGGTACCAAGCCATCCCCTGGATCTTCCTCAGATCTCCATCGGTTGTTGACCGTTGCCCTGTTGTTGTCGTCAAAGAAGTTGGCAAACATACCTTCTTGGAAACTCCCGGCAGCATTCCAGATTTCATTGCCTACAGAAAACTGCATGAACACTTGTGCGTCCCAGTTTTTATAGGTGAAAGTATTGGTGAAACCACCGAAAAATAGCGGTTGGGAATTGCCCAACACGGTGAAGTCATCGTCAGTGATGATGCCATCTCCATTGATGTCGCGGTAGTTCATATCACCGGCTTGTATGCCAAATGCTCTTCTTTCCTCTGGCACTTCTTCGTTGGTGGCAAATACGCCATCAGCAATTAGACCGTAGAATGTTCCTATTGGATGTCCTTCTCTCAATACAAGGGAATTGCCTCCAAATCCATAGAATACATCTTCTCCTTGATACAGCTCAAGAATCTTGTTTCTGTTAAAGCTGAGATTCAAATCAGACCTCCAAGTAATTCCGCCTGGTCTGTCCATATTGACTGTGGAAATGGTGAATTCAAAACCTCTGTTTTCAACTGAGCCAATGTTTGACTGGTAGGTTCCAAAACCACTTTGGGTTGGGATTGGTCTGGAGAAAAGAAGGTCTCTGGTCAATTTGTAGTAATAATCCGCAATTAAGGTTAGCCTTCCGTTGAAGAAGCTTGCGTCAATTCCGATATCGGTCTGGGCAGTGTTTTCCCACTTCAAATCCGGATTGCCCAATTGTACAGGGAAGATGGATGGCGTGCCCAGGTAATTTCCTGCGCCCACAAGCCCTCTCCAGGCAAAGTTTCCGATTTCTTGGTTACCGGTGTACCCAAAGCTGGCTCTTAGTTTAAGATCTGATAACTGCTCGATTTCCGGGAAAAAGTCCTCGTCCATTAATCTCCAGCCTGCAGAAACGGAAGGGAAATAACCCCATCTGTTGTTTGGTCCAAATCTGGAAGAAGCATCAGCCCTGAAACTTGCACTGAACAAATACTTGTCGTCCAAGCTATAGTTAGCCCTTCCAAAATAGGATTCTAGACCCCAAGCCACAAAGTTGTTGTCTCCTTCATTTACCAAACCTGCAGCCCCTACGTAGCGGAAACGGTCATCGGGAAACTGGATGCCTCTCACAAATGAAGTTGTGATCAGGTTTTCCTCTCTATTGTGACCTGCCACAAAGTTCAGCGCATGTCTGTCAGCAAAAGTTGTTCGGTAATCCACAAAAGCCTCGGCTACCCATTTGATGGGGTTGTTGGTACTGAAAGAACCTGAGCCGCCTTCTGCTGCAGAGGCACTGCCAGGATAGCTGTCCGGGGTGTAGCGTCTCTCCTGGAAGTTCAAGATGTCAGTACCCACTCTTACGTTTACATTGAGGTCAGGAATGACTTCATAGGTTGCCAAAGCATTGGTGAAAATACGGATGGACTGGTTGATGTTGTCATTTTCCATACCCTCCGCTACAGGGTTACTGTAGAAAAACTGGGGACGGGTGTAATTGCCAGCCTCATCATATACCGGCCAAAGCGGTGATGCAGCCAAGGAATTGGCAAAAGGGCCATTCAGCGTGTTGTCAGAAACAATCCTGTTTTGTACCGAGCGGCTTATACCACTGTTGAGGCTGATGGTCATCCTATCGTTCAGGTCGTGATCCAAGTTGAACCTGGTAGACATCCTGTTAAAACGGCTATTGATAACTGTACCTTGCTGGTCAAAAAAGCTTCCTGAGATATAATACCTCGTTCTTTCATTTCCACCTCTAAGGGTAAGTTCATAATTCTGAATTGGGGCTGTGCGGGTCACTTCTCTCACCCAGTCGGTATTCACATCTTCGCCAAAAGGAAGTCCACCATAGTACCAATCAAGTAGATCCTGGTCGCCCACTTCATCTCTGGGAATGCCAAAATCGCCAGCCACAAAGCCGCCGATTGCATCGTTCATCAGATCCAGATACCCTCTGCGGTCAAGGAAATCAGGCTGCCTCCATACTTGCTGGATGCCTCCAAACATGTTAAGGTTGACCTGCGTTTTCTGGTCCGCACCTCTTTTGGTGGTGATTAAAACTACGCCATTTGCCGCCCTGGAGCCATAAATGGCTGCCGCTGCTGCATCCTTCAAAACCTCCATCGATTCAATATCCGATGGGTTGAGGTCGGCAAGGGAGTTAGAGCTTTGCCCGCCAAACCCAAGTTGGGAAGGATCCCCGGTGGTCATAGGCACACCGTCAATTACATATAAAGGCTGATTGGATGCCGAGATGGAAGAAGAACCCCTTACCCTCACGGAAATACCCGCACCGGGAGTACCTGAGTTTTGGGTGATCTGAACACCGGCCACACGGCCCTGTAGGGCTTGGTCAATCCCCAATGCCGGTACGTCTCTGATCACTTCGGCATTTACTGATCCTACAGAGCCGGTGAGCTCTCTTCTTTCGATGGTACCATAACCTACCACCACGACTTCACCCAGTGTTTTGGCGTCGGTCATTAAGGTCAGGTTGATCGTACTTTGATTTCCCACTTGTATTTCTTGGGTCAAAAAACCCACAAATGAAAACACTAAAACATCCTCACTACTGGCCTGGAGTGAATAGACCCCGTCCAGATCAGTGATGGCACCTCTCGAAGTGCCCTTTATCCGCACATTTACTCCGGGGAGAGGAAGGTTGTCCTCGTCGGAGACCACAGTGCCGGATACGGTCTGCGCTTGCGCAAAGGTTTCCGCTGTCATCAGCAGGATAAGGACCAATACGCCTAGTAAACTTTTTCTCATAAACAGTGAATTGTGGTTTCAATTAGAATAAGCAATAAAATTAAATGTTAATAAATGTCAAAATTAGACAAAAACTATTTTAAAGTTAAAAATTTTGATGATTTTATAGGCTAGAATTATTTTGGATGGAAAAATTTTGTTGCCAATAGATTAAAAATTAAGTGGTTAGGTTGGCAATAGGCATAAAAAAAAGCAGCCTAGTTAGGCTGCTTAAATATTTGGATCTGATATTTGCTCTTAGATGGAAAAGCTTTCCCCACAGCCGCATGTTCTGGAAGCATTAGGATTTACAAATTGAAACCCTTTGCCATTGAGGCCGTCGGTAAATTCGAGCGTGGTGCCGGCTAGGTAAAGCAGGCTCTTCTTGTCCACGATGATCTTGACGCCTTTATCTTCAAAAACCTGGTCGGAATCCGCAAGTTTGCCGTCAAAACCCAGGTCATACATCAAGCCGGAACAGCCACCGCCTTTGACAGAAACCCTGATGTTTTCATTCTCAGAGCGGCCTTCCTCTCTTTTTAATTCAAGAATCCTTTCTTTAGCTTTGTCAGATACTATGATCATATTTCGGTTTGGTTTGAGCTGAATTTGGTTTGAGTAACGGTAAAACGTGATTACCTTACAAATGATTCATCTACAAATATACAAATTATTTACATGAGAAAAATCGAGCATCTCGGCATAGCGGTCAAGGACCTGAAAAAGTCCAATGAACTTTTCCGTAAACTATTGGGCAAGGAGCATTATAAGGAGGAAAAAGTGGAGGGTGAAGGCGTGTCCACTTCTTTTTTTATGGTTGGGGAAACAAAGGTAGAATTGCTTGAGGCCACCCGCGAGGACAGCCCCATTGCGAAATTTATAGAAAAGAAGTCTGAAGGCATACACCACATAGCCTTTGATGTGGAGGACATCCATACCGAAGTGGAGCGGTTGAAATCCGAAGGTTTTGAGATACTCAATGAAACCCCAAAACAGGGTGCAGACAACAAATTAGTTGTATTTTTGCATCCTAGGAGCACTAATGGGGTCTTGGTGGAGTTGTGTCAGGAGAAAAAGTAACTAAATAAAAAATTAACACAGAGCTGATAGAAAAACTAACCGCAAAGAATTTAAGATTCGCAAAGAGGTAAAAATTTTTATTTTAAAACTTTGCGATCCTCCGCGTCCTTTGCGGTTAAATCTTACATTCCTTTGGGACCTCTGATCCTCTGTGGTTAAATTTAAAATATATGTCAGAAAAAAGAACAGAGATAGGTGAAATCGGCGAGTTTGGGCTCATTGACCGGTTGAATGAAAAAATTGTAATCAAGCATGAAACTACCTTAAAGGGCGTAGGGGACGATGCGGCAGTGATTGCATGTGGAGAGGGCAAAGTCAAGGTAGTAACCACGGATTTATTGATGGAGGGGGTTCATTTTGACCTTTCCTATGCTCCATTGACCCACTTGGGTTTCAAGGCCGTTGCAGTTAACGTATCTGATGTAGCGGCTATGAATGCGATCCCCAAGCATATCACGGTCAGTATCGGGATTTCAAATCGGTTTTCAGTGGAAGCGGTTGAGGCTTTATACGCCGGGATCAATGCCGCTGCAGAGCACTACGATGTAGACGTGGTAGGTGGCGATACCACAACCTCAAGGGCCGGATTGGCGATTTCGATTACGGCTATTGGGGAGGCGATGGAAGACCAAGTAGTCTACCGTTCCGGTGCCAAAGAAAACGATATTATATGTGTAACGGGCGACTTGGGTGGCGCCGTAGTAGGACTTCAAGTTTTGGAAAGGGAAAAGCAAGTCTTCATGGCCAATCCAAACATGAAGCCGGATTTGGAAAAGTACACCTTGGTGACTGCCCGACAGTTGAAGCCAGACGCCCGTATGGACATTATCCATGAACTCAGGGATTTGGAAGTGGTGCCTACCAGCATGATGGATATTTCTGACGGCTTGGCCTCGGAGCTTTTCCATATTTGCAAGGCTTCCAAAGTTGGCGTGACTATCTATGAAGATAAGTTGCCGATCGACCAGCAGACCTACAGTACGGCTGTGGAACTGAATCTCGATCCGATCACCTGCGTGCTGAATGGGGGAGAGGATTATGAACTGCTTTTTACCATCAAGCAGGAGGATTTCCAAAAACTTGAAAAACACCCCGATATCCACTTCATCGGCCATGTGACCAAAGAGGAGGAAGGGAAATTCCTAGTCACCAAAAGCCAAACCGCCGTAGCCCTCAAGGCACAAGGATGGAAGCATTTTTAAAATTTAAAAAAAATTTAAATTGGTCACGAAGGACACAAAATAAAAGAAGTAACACTAAGGCCTCTTCCGGAAAAAGAAATTAAAATAAGCTTTTTTTCCTTGAAAATTTCTCCGTGAAGAGGCCTCTGTGAAACTCCTTTTTAAACACTGTGCAACCCTGCCTGCGCAGGCAGGTCCGTGTCCCTTTTAATTCAATGAAGTCTTTGTGATACTTCTTTTTAACTTCATGTACTTTGTGACCATTTTAATACTTTCAATACCTATGCACTCCCCCTTATTCTTCCGGGTAGGGGATATACACAAAGCTGGTGAATTCCTGGTCTACTACGAAAAGGCAGCAGAATTCATCTGGATCCTTGTAGCTCTGATAAAATTCCTGTAGGTTATCTTCTGGAATTAGCTTTCTCTGGATGAATTCGTCCAAGTAAGTGATGTAATAATTCCAGTCCAGCTTCTTTTCCTCCCTACCCAAAAAAAGCTGGCCTATGGGCTGCTCGGTTTTGGAAATTGGGAAAATCGGGTACTCGGAGAATTTTCGAGACCTCACCTGATAGGAGGCTTCCTTCAAGGTGTCGGATATTTTGACAAAATCCTTGGTGATGGTACCTAGGTATTTGCCATTTAATTCTGGATCGTTGCTGTCAGGTATCATGATTTTTTGGTTAATAGTACTACGTTTTCCACATGATAAGTGTGAGGGAACATGTCTACAGGCTGGACGATATCCACCTGATATTTTTCAGCCAGCAATGCCACATCCCTTGCCTGCGTAGCCGGGTTACAGCTTACATAAACAATCTTTGGAGCATCCAATTTCAGCAACATATTCACCACATCCTCGTGCATTCCAGCTCTTGGTGGATCGGTGATGATCACATCGGGAGCGGCATGCTTGGCCATAAAGTCTTCATTCAACATGTCTTTCATGTCCCCTGCGTAAAACAGGGTGTTGTCCAAACCGTTGATTTTTGAATTTATTCTGGCATCCACGATTGCTTCTTCCACATACTCGATTCCAACAACCTGCTTGGCCTTTTTGGCAACGAAATTGGCAATAGTGCCGGTTCCGGTATAAAGATCGTACACCACTTCATCGCCCTGGAGGTCCGCAAATTCCCTTGCTACTTGATAAAGCCTATACGCTTGGTCGGAGTTGGTTTGGTAAAATGATTTCGGGTTGATCCGGAATTTCAGCCCCTCCATTTCTTCCTCTATATAATCTTTTCCATAATAGGTGATCACTTCCTGATCATGGATGGTCTCATTTTTCTTCAGGTTGACAATGTAAAGAAGGGCTGTGGTCTCAGGGAATTTCGTTTTGAGGAAGTCCATTACTTTCTCAATCGCTTCCTTGTCGTCTTCCCCAAACTGTACTATCACCATGGATTCCCCTGTGGAGGTAGTCCTGATGATGAGGTTTCTCAACACACCCACCTGCTTGATCATATCAAAGAAGGTGATGCCATTGGAAAGGGCAAACTCACGCAGACTGTTCCTGACATCATTGGAAATATTTCCCTGAAGGTAGCAGTGCTCAATATCTACGATTTTGTCGAATCTTTTTGGGATGTGAAAACCCAAAGCGTTTCTTTCAAAATCCTTTCCTGAATCAATCTCTTCTCTGGTCAACCATCGGTTGTTGGAAAAGGTGAAATCCAATTTGTTTCGGTAATACTGGGTATCGGCAGAGCCGATGATGGGCATCACCTCAGGAATGGCCACCTTGGCAATACGCTGAAACTGGTCGATGACCTGCTGTCTTTTGTAAGAAAGTTGAAGTTTGTAATCTATATGCTGCCATTTGCAACCTCCGCATACGCCGAAGTGCTGGCAAAAGGGATCCACCCTGTCTTTACTGTATTCATGAATTTTAATGGCCTCGCCTTCCATGAAGCTGCTTTTTCCCCTAGTCACACGCACGTCTACCACATCACCGGGAGCTACATTTTGTACGAAAACCACTTTCCCCTCGTAGTGGGCCACACTTTTCCCCTCAGAGGCAATTCTTTCAATGGTAAGGTTCTCGAGAACCTTGTTTTTCATTTTTCTCGACATAGGGTGCAAAATTAAGCAAAATAATAAGAAGGAGGAAGGTAGGCGGAGGTAATCCTCAAGGGGCTTTCACTTGAATTAGGCTAAATTTTATATCTTTAAGGTCAAACCGTACAGCAAACATGAATTTAAAAGATAAAGTAGTCATCGTGACAGGGGCAACTTCCGGAATCGGAGAAGCGTGTGCTAAAGTCTTTGGACTGGAAGGTGCCAAAGTAATCATCACAGGAAGGAATCAGGTAAAACTGGATAACACCCTGATCAAGCTCCAAAATTTCGGCATCGACTGTGCGGGCATCCTGGCCGATGCGGGCAATGAGGAGGATAACAGAAAGATGGCTGAATTTGCCATGGAGCAATATGGAAGAATCGATGTTTTAATCAACAACGCTGGGATTTCCATGCGGGCCCTGTTTGAGGATTTGGACCTGGATGTGTTTAGGAAGGTAATGGACACCAACTTTTGGGGTACGGTGTACGCCACCAAGTTTTGTCTACCTGAGATCCTTAAAAATAAAGGCTCAATAATCGGTGTCTCTTCTGTAAATGGCTTTAGGGGCACCCCGGCCAGAACGGCCTATACGGCAAGCAAGTTTGCCATGAACGGTTTTTTTGAGTCCCTGCGCACGGAAGTGATGAAACGCGGCGTACATGTGTTGGTGGCCTGCCCCGGCTTCACCGCTTCCAATATCCGAAACAATGCCCTAACTGCAGATGGCAGCGCACAGGGGGAGTCACCCAGAGATGAGGACGATATGATGACCGCTACCGAGGTGGCCACTGAAATGCTGAATGCCACTCTCAAGAGGAAAAGAGACTTGATCCTTACTAGGCAGGGCAAGTTGGCCTCTTTCCTGAACAAATGGATGCCGGGTATGATGGATAAGATCGTCTACAATCACATGGCCAAAGAGAAGGACTCCCCGTTCAAGTAATTATAAAATCCCCCCTATGCTCAAGGAAGTACTCCAGGTTTACCTCAACCGCTTGATTGACCTTTCCACAAAGAACAAGGCGATATACTTGCCCAAGTTAATGGGTAATATGATGGTTGACCTGAAAAGTTTCCATTTTCTCCGCTCCAAAGATGCCTTCAGCTATATGGAAGCACTGGTGGCGGGAAAAAAGCAAATTCCCTTGATCAAGGTCCTGCATATGAGGGACAGGACCTCCAATAAACTTTCCCGCCAACTCAATCGCCTCCAACAATCCGTCAAACTTGCAGAGGAAGAAACAGGGGAGAAAAACCTGTATGTGGGTTGGCCCTTTGTAGAAGGAAAGCTCATCAACGAGCAGGTCATCAAATGTCCACTGTTGTTTTTCCCCGTAGATCTTGCCCAGATAGATGGAGAGTGGTATTTGGTGAAAAGGGAAGAGGAATCCCTGATGTTCAATCAAAACTTTTTGCTTGCCTATTCGCATGCCACCCAAACCAAAGTCCATCAAGACCTTTCGGAAAGTTTGGATGATCTGCCAAAGGATTCAACTGAGTTTTTAACAGCCCTCTACCATTTTCTCAAAGAGACACTGAATCTCAATTTTAACCAGGAGATGTTTGAGAAAAACCTGTTGGATTTCCCTGAAAGCAACAGGACAGAGGATGAGAAGAATTATAAGACAGGCTTGCTAAAGCTTCATTCATATGCTGTATTGGGTCAGTTTAGCCAAAAAGGCTCCCATTTGGTTAGGGACTTTGAGGAGTTGATGGAAAAGGAAGAGGCAGAAAACCTGGAAGAACTTTTTGCGGAGAAATTTGCCGTGGATCCTGATCACCTCACCGAGGTGCGTGAGGACAATATGCTAAATGTTTTTCCCATGGATGCTTCTCAGGAGGAGGTTTTCAAAGCCGTGAGGGCGGGTGAATCCTGCTTGGTGGAAGGCCCGCCGGGAACTGGGAAAAGCCAATTGATAAGCAATCTGGTTGCCGATTACATCGCAAGGGGCAAAAAGGTGCTGGTGGTATCCCAAAAGCGGGCGGCCTTGGATGTCGTTTATGGCAGACTGAAGCCTTTGGGTTTTGCCAATTTTTTAGGGCTGATGCATGATTTTAGGGCTGATAGAAAAGAGTTATATAAAAAGATTTCGGATCAGGTAGATGCCCTGGAGAATTATAAGGAATTGAATAGGGGGCTGGATGCGATACAGTTGGAAAGGAACTTTATCAAAGCCGCCCGGCAGATAAGCATTAATCTGGAGTATTTGGAGGAGTTCAAGTCTGCGCTCTACAATACTGAGGAGTGCGGGATTCCCATAAAGCAGCTTTATGTAACTGGGAATGCCACCGAAAAGGGCTTTGACCTCACTCAATTTTATAAGGACTATTCTTGGGACAGGTTGGACGAGTTTTTCAGGGACCTGAAAATATTTCTCCAGTTTTATCCCAAATATCAGGAAAGGGATTCATTTTGGCTTCACAGGCTTGATTTCTCCAAGTTTGGCCAAGGAGCATTGCCGCGTCTCCGTGAAACGGTAATTGAAATCCTGGAACTTAAAAGCACAGCCGAGTCTACTCTGCAGGAATTGATGGGGCAAAGCTTTAACCATCTCTTCATTTACGAATGTTACGCTCAGAAGCCGCAGCTTCTTAAGCTTCAAAAGCTAATCACCAACGAGCGGGATTACAAATGCTTTCTTCAACTGCTTCCTTTTTCGGTGGGGGAGTTTGATCTGTTATGGTTTAAGGGGAAGATCAATACTTTCCAAAACCTTTTGCAGGAAGATATAGAATGGAAATTGCCCGATGAGGAGATTGAAAAGAGCCTTGAAAAAGCTATACAGATTTTGGAAGCCAAAAGCTCATGGATGGGTAAGGTGGCCCTTTTATTTGATCGAAAAGCCTATAAGCATGTAAAAGAGTTTTTGCAGGCCAATGGATTGCCCGACACTAGGGAGGGTTTACAGGTATTGGTGAAAAGGCTTGAAAACCGCCTTAACCTCAATCACCAATATGCCCTTTTGAATGAAAAAGGCTGGATTGAAATGCCCCAAAAACCGTTTGGGCTTACTGAATTCCAATCCCAGGTGGCTGATTTGATCCCTATAATTGAGGCCCGAATGGTGGTGGAGGAGGTTGGTAAACTCGGCCCATTTCTATCTGGGTCCAATTTTGACTTTGAATTCTTTCATCTTACCCTGGAGGAACTATTGGGGATAACCCACCTCATCGAGCACAAACTTAATCAATGGGAGCGCTATCTCACCAATGTGCAGATCAGGCATCTCCTTACTACCACCAATGAAAGAAGGGTAGATGAGTTTAGGAAAAATCTGGATGAGGAATATACAGAATTGGTGATCTTGGACAAGCTACGAAAGAAACTTCGTAGCGTGGATTTGGAAATCATGACCAAGCTGGCCCAGCAATATCCGGATTTGGCTTTTGACGAGGTGAAATGGAGGTTCCTCTCCGGGCTTCGAGAAAGTTGGATTGACCACATCGAAACCAAATACCCTGTCTTGCGTGAAATTACCTCCGCAAAGTTTGAACAGGTGATGCAAGAATTGGACGAATCTGTAAAGGAAAAGCAGGAGATGGCCCGCTTTAATGCAGAGCTTAAGTTGCGGGAGCAGACTTTCCAAGGACTTGAGTTTAATCGGCTGGGAAATATGGTTACTTACAGAGACCTGACCCATCAGGTGAGGAAAAAGAAGAAGGTCTGGCCGGTAAAGAAGCTTTTGGAGACATACAAAGAAGAAGTTTTTAAGTTGATTCCATGCTGGCTGGCCTCGCCAGAGACGGTCTCGGCCCTTTTTCCCATGCAGCAGGACTTTGATTTGGTGGTGTTTGATGAATCCTCCCAATGCTATACCGAAAAAGGCCTGCCCGCTATGCTTAGGGGAAAGCAGGTGGTTATTGTAGGAGACAGCAAGCAGCTACAGCCATTCGACCTGTATCGGGTAAAAATAGACCTGGATGAGGAAGGGGTGGAAATGGAGACGGACTCTCTACTGGATTTGGCTTCCAATTATTTTTCCAAATACCATTTAAATAGCCATTATAGAAGCCAATCGCTTTCACTAATCCAATATTCCAACCAGCATTTTTATGAAGACAGGCTTGAAATGCTTCCTGACCGCCTACTTCTCAATTCGGGATTTCAGGCTTTTGACCATATCCATGTGGAAGGGGTATGGACAAAACAGACTAACCCCATTGAGGCTGAGGAGGTAATCAGGCAGGTGCTAAAATGCCAACAAGCCTACCCGGGAGAAAGCATAGGCGTCATTACTTTTAATTTCTTCCAAATGGACCTTATACTGGATCTTTTGGTGAAGGATAACAGGGTTGATAAAAGACTGGTGAAGGTTAAAAATATCGAAAATGTCCAAGGGGATGAATTTGACCATGTGATTTTCAGCATTGGCTACGCCAAAAATAAAGCCGGTAAGTTTACGGCCAATTTTGGACTGCTCTCCAAGGCAGGTGGGGAAAACAGGCTTAATGTAGCTATTACTAGGGCCAGAAAGCGGGTAACGGTGGTGAGCAGCATGCTTGCATCTGACTTCAAGGTCAAGCACCTAACCCATGATGGGGTGAAAAGGCTTCGTGGATACCTGAGCTATGTGGAGCAGATCGTGCAGGGTAGAAAGGTGGAAATCACCCCCCGTCAGGTTTTTGGTTTCCAGCCCGACTGGTTGCTCACCGAGCTGCTGGCCACTGAACTGGGGGAGTTTGAGGTGAAGCGGCTAAACCTTTCGCCAGTCTATGACTTGGCGATTAAGAAGTCTGAAATGTTTGAAGGTGCAGTACTGACCGACGATCAAAGATTGTATAGCGCAAAGAGCGTCAAGTCAGCCTTTGTCTACCATCCGGAATGGCTGAAGGCCAAGAACTGGCCGGTGCATTTTGTATTTAGTAGGCAGTATTGGCTGCAGAATAGAGGCCTAGTGGATAACCTTTTGAAAGGAACTCCAAAAGGTTAATTCCTGGTGATTTTGAATCCTACCGCCTCAATTCCTTTCAATTCTTTCTGCCTCATATATTGAACAAAGGAGATTTTCTGACCATTCTGCTCGATTGGCAAGGTATCATAAAGCGTATACGTGCTTCCAAACCCATCGCCAAGTGGCTTACCTGTCTTTGAGTCAAATAACTGCAGATTCACCAGCTTTTCTTCAACAGCTTGAGAAACGGTATCCTCCAAGAAATACCTCACATACAAATTGTGGTAATCATAATCGGTATTGTACCTCACGGCTACAAATGCGGTATGTCCTTCAGCTTCCCAGTCGGTTTCAAAAGTTACCGTATCTTCTACCGTCCACCTGATGGCAGGCATGCCCTGAAAATCTTCAAATACCCTATTTTGATCGCAGGCACTAAAAAAGCTCAGGCCCAGAATGAGGGCCAGAGCTGGAAATATTCTATTCATTGGTGTTATCCCCTTTGTTGTTGTTCTTTCCTTTATTTCTGGGAGGAAACTTCTTTTTCTTGCTTTCTTTTGGCTTGTCAGGCTGGTTGCCCAAAGCTTTTGATTCCATTCCCTGTCTTTGGGGTCTGTTGGGCTTCTTGTCCTGAGGTCTTTTGTCCTGAGGTTTTTTGGCCTCCTGATTCCTTGGAGAGGAGTCCGCTTGCTCCGGATTTCTCCGCTTTTTGGACGGTCTTCCCTGTTGCTGCTTGTCTCGCGGCGGCCTGCCTTCACTTTTTGGCTGTTGCTGGGGCTTGTTACGTTGAGGCTGCTGGTTTGGCTGAGCAGGTTGGTCAGCGCTTCCCTGGAGCTTTGGTTTTTTCTTCTTCTTTTTCTTCTTTTTAGTGGTGGTGGTACTAAATTTCTTGTCCAAAGCTTCCAAGTCACTGTTAGATTTGGTGTTATTTTCCTCACCTTCGAAGGCCGTATCGTGCTGAAGATCGAAAGGTTTCTTACCCTCTTTATTTTGGGCAATTATTTCAGATACCCTGTCACAATCAACCGAAAACCAGTTGTTGTCGTTGTTATAACTGAACCACATCAAACGGCGGAAAATGTCCGTTTTCTGAAGCTTGGCCGTGCCTGCTTCGGTTTGAAGAGGTTTATCCACATTTGGAATATCCTTCAAGGCCGTCATATAGGTTTCCAGTTCATAATTGAGACAGCATTTCAACCTGCCACACTGACCGCTCAGTTTGGATGGATTTAAGGACAGGTTTTGGTATCGGGCCGCAGAAGTGCTGACACTTTTGAAATCATGTATCCAAGTGGAGCAGCAAAGTTCGCGTCCGCAAACACCAATTCCCCCAATTCTACCGGCTTCTTGGCGAAGGCTTATCTGCCTCATTTCCACCCTGATCTTAAACTCCGAAGCCAGGATCTTGATAAGCTCACGGAAATCCACTCGGTCATCTGCTGAATAATAGAAAGTAGCTTTGGAATTGTCCGCCTGGTATTCCACATCCGAAAGCTTCATTTTGAGGTTAATCTCATCAATGATCTGCTTTGCACGGTAAAGGGTGGGGATTTCCCGGTTTCGGGCCTCTTCCCATTTATCAAGGTCTTTCTGATTGGCCACACGGTAAATGCGGAGGATGTTGTCGTCATTTTTGACTTTCCTCTTTTGCATCTGAAGTCTTACCAGTTCACCTTGAAGAGAAACATAGCCTATATGATGGCCATTGGGCACATCTACCACTACGGGGTCACCGGTAGTGTAGGTCTGATGGTCCACATTGCGGAAATATTCTTTCCGTCCGCCTTTAAACTTTACTTCTACTATATCGAATCTATCCACTTCGGGGATGCCCATATGGGACAGCCAGTCGAAGGAATTCATTTTGTTACAATCGCTCGTACCGCAAGTGCCGTTATTTTGGCAGCCGCCGGAAGTACCGGAGCCGGTGGAGCAGCTACTGCATCCTGCCATTTCTGTCTATATGTTAAGGGAGCTTCCACTCCTCGTTATAGGTAATTACTTACCGTAATTTAGGATATCTTGGCCGATGTCTTTTCTGTAATAGACATCTTTCCAAGATATGGCTTCTACCTGCTTATAGGCGTTTTTCAGGGCTTCCTCTATGCTGTTTCCTCTGCCCGTGATGCCCAATACTCTGCCTCCGCTGGTTAGAACTTTGTCGTTTTCAGCTTTGGTCCCCGCATGGAAAACCATCGCCTTTTCAGACTGCTGCTGTGGCAGCCCGGTGATTTCATTGCCTTTCTCATACCCATCTGGATACCCCCCTGCTACCATGACAATTGTGGTAGTGGCGGTATTATCTATTTGAAGATCGTAGCCCGAAAGTGTCTTAGTGCCCACGGCATAAAGCATGTCCAAGAAATCACTTTTGATTCGTGGCAAGACGGCCTGGGTTTCTGGATCGCCCATTCTCACATTATACTCGATCACTTTTGGTTCTCCATCCACATTCATCAGACCAATAAAAAGAAAGCCTTTGTATTTAACGCCTTCTTCATGGAGTCCTTGTATGGTGGGTTGCACAATGCTATGTTCAACTTTTGAAATAAAGCTGTCATCTGCAAAAGGAACGGGACTTACAGCTCCCATACCACCGGTATTTAACCCGGTATCCCTTTCCCCGATGCGCTTATAATCTTTGGCAGCAGGTAAAATTTTATAGTTTTCCCCGTCTGTCACCACAAATACAGATAGTTCGATACCTTGAAGGAATTCCTCTACCACAACCTTGCTTGACGCTTCGCCAAATTTCTGGTTGAGCAGCATGTCTCTGAATTCTGCCTCAGCTTCTTGGTAATTTTGGCAGATCAAGACACCTTTGCCAGCTGCAAGTCCATCTGCCTTGAGTACAATTGGAAGGGTTTGCTTTTTGATAAATTCCACACCTTCGTCAACCGTCTCTGGCGTAAAGGTATCATGGGCGGCAGTTGGGATGCCGTGACGGGTCATGAACTTCTTGGAAAAGTCCTTGCTGCCTTCAAGGGTGGCTCCTTTTTGGTCTGGTCCGATAACCGGGATTGATCTCAGGCTCTCATCCTTTGCAAAATAATCCACGATGCCTCTTACCAACGGCTCCTCAGGCCCCACCACTACCATCGTGATGTCCTTTTGAAGTACAAATTCACGGATGGACTCAAAGTCATTGACACCTAGATTCACATTTTCCGCAATTTGACCTGTTCCGGCATTGCCGGGCGCTACATAGAGCTTTTCACATTTATTGCTATTGACTATTTTCCAGGCGAAGGCATGTTCACGGCCCCCGCTTCCTAGTAGTAAAATCTTCATTTCTATTGGGTTAGTTGGCATGTTCAGAGATGAACTTGATCCGGTAGACTCTTATCTCCTCCTCACCAAAATCCTCATCCTCTAGCTCTGCCAGGGCGTCTTTAATCTTGTCAGTCTCTGCAGACATAAAATATTCATGGAGGATGTCCTCTCGTTCCTCGTCCATGATGTTTTGAATGTAATAATTTATATTAAGCTTGGTTCCGCTATAGATGATCTGCTCGATTTCCTGTAGCAACTCGCTCAAGCTGATGTTCAGATTGGATGCGATTTCGTCCAGATCGATCTTTCGGTCAATTTGCTGTATGATGGAAATCTTAACCTTTGACCGGGTACCGGATGATTTTACGACCACATCTGATGCGGTAATAATTTCATTTTCTTCTACATACGTATTAATTAGCTTTAGGAAGGGGGCGCCAAACTTGGTTACTTTTCCCATTCCCACGCCATTGATCTGAGCCAACTCCTCCCGTGTGGTAGGGTAGAGGGTGGCCATTTCCTCCAAACTTGGATCCTGAAAGATCACATATGGAGGCAGGTTTTTAGTTTTGGCGACCTTTTTCCTTTCGGCCTTCAGCAGCTCAAATAGCTTTTCATCATAGGCCTTGTTGGAGTTATTGAGCTCCTCGGCCAGGTTGTCTTCGGCTATTTGGTCAAAATCATGGTCTTTGCTAAATACCAAGGAATAAGGGCTTTTGACAAACTCTTCGCTTTTGTCAGAAAGTTTGATTACCCCATAATTCTCAATGTCTTTTTCCAAAAGCCCTATAATCATTGCTTGGCGAATAACGGTTTTCCAATGCTTTTCGTCATGATCCTTGCCCTTTCCATACACAGCCAGTTGGTCGTGATGGTAGCTTTCCATGTATTCATTGTTTTCCCCGCGGAGCACATTCACCACATGTTCCAGGCTGAAGCGCTGCTTGGTTTCTTTAACCGCCTCGATTACCTGCAGTACGGACTCCATGGCCTCAAAGGTCTCCTTCGGCTTTTTGCAGTTGTCGCAGAATCCACAGTCTTTTTCAAAGCGCTCCCCAAAATAGTGAAGCAATACTTTCCTGCGACAAACGCTGCTTTCTGCATAGGCTGCCATTTCCTGCAGGAGAACTTTGGCATTCTCACGCTCATTTACAGGCTTGTCCTTGTTGAATTTTTCCAGCTTGATGATGTCATCATACCTGTAAAACATCATGCAATGGCCTTCCAATCCATCCCTGCCCGCACGTCCGGTTTCTTGGTAGTATCCCTCAAGGGATTTAGGCACGTCGTAATGCACCACATACCGCACGTCTGGCTTGTCAATACCCATTCCAAAAGCAATGGTAGCCACTATCACGTCGATTTCTTCATTGAGGAAATCGTCCTGGGTTTTAATCCTCAGATTGGAATCAAGTCCTGCGTGGTAAGGTGCTGCATTGATGCCGTTTACCTTGAGGAGTTCGGCTACTTCCTCTACCTTTTTGCGGCTGAGGCAATAGATGATTCCCGATTTGTTCTTGTGGGACTTTACGTACTTGATAAGTTGCTTTTTGGTCTCGTTCTTCACCTTGGGCTTCACCTCATAGAAGAGGTTGGTCCTGTTGAATGAGGACTTGAAGAGGTCGGCCTCCTCCATCTGCAGGTTTTTCTGAATGTCCTGCTGCACTTTGGGTGTAGCAGTGGCCGTAAGGGCGATTACAGGTAGGTTGTCGCCTATTTGAGCAATGATGCTTTTGATCTTTCGGTATTCCGGACGGAAGTCATGTCCCCACTCCGAAATACAGTGCGCCTCATCAATGGCCACAAAGCTAAGCTTGGCCTGCTTCAAGAAATTGATGTTTTCCTCCTTGGTCAGGGATTCAGGGGCTACATAGAGCAGCTTGGCCCGTCCGGCAAGAGTTTCTTTCTTGACTTTATTGATTTCGGATTTGCTGAGTGTTGAATTGAGAAAATAGGCGTCAATCCCAAAAGCATTGAGCTGATCCACCTGGTTTTTCATCAAGGCGATCAAAGGAGAAATCACAATCGCCGTCCCCTCTTTGATCACTGCCGGCAACTGGTAACACAGGGATTTGCCCGCTCCTGTGGGCATGATCACAAATGTATTGTTGCCTGCCAATATATTATCTACTATCCCTTCTTGGTTACCTCTAAATTGGTTAAAACCGAAGATTTTCTTAAGATTCTCTTTTACTGTTTTATCCACGCCTCTTTCTTGTTTTTAATGATGTGTGCCTCACCCCTCATTAAACTTTAAAGGATTCTTTTTTTACCTTTGTGACAAATTTAACAATTAACCGCGGTAAAATTGAAGTTAATAAAAAATATTAGAAACAGCGCTATAAAGGTGCTTCAATCCGAGGCTGAAGCCCTACAGTCCATATCTGAACGTATCAATGGCGATTTTGAAGCCTGTGTGGAGGCCATTCTGGAGTCGAAGGGTAGGGTGGTGATCACCGGGGTTGGAAAAAGTGCCATAGTCGCCCAGAAAATTGTGGCCACGCTCAACTCCACAGGCACCCCAGCCCTGTTTATGCATGCCGCGGATGCAATCCATGGAGATTTGGGTATGATTCAACGGGAAGATTTCGTAATTTGTATTTCCAAGAGTGGAAATACACCCGAGATAAAGGTGTTGGTACCATTATTGAAGAGGCTTGGATCGAAATTGATAGCTTTAGTCAGCAATACGCAGAGTTATTTGGCCGAACATGCGGATTTTGTTTTGGATGCGACTATAAAAGAAGAGGCCTGCCCCAATAATCTTGCGCCTACCACAAGCACCACGGTCCATATGGCTCTTGGTGACGCACTTGCGGTTTGCCTGCTGGAAGCCAAAGGGTTTTCCAGCGAGGATTTTGCCAAATACCATCCGGGAGGAGCGCTTGGCAAGCAACTTTATCTTACTGTGGCCGATGTGGTGCCCAAAAATACCATTCCGGTGGTAAGCCACGATTCGGCTTTGGCTGAGATCATTGTAGAGATCAGCGGCAAACGCTTAGGTGCCACTGCGGTGACGGGAGAAGAGGGACAACTGCTGGGGATTATCACCGATGGAGACCTGAGAAGGATGCTTCAAAACCACAGCGATATCACCAAGGTGAAAGCCCAGGATATTATGACTGCCAATCCAAAGACTATTGATGTACAGGAATATGCTATTCGGGCTCTGAACCGAATGAAAGAATATAATATAACCCAATTAGTTGCCATGGATAATGGAAATATCGCAGGATTTATCCATATTCATGATTTAATGAAAGAAGGAATTGTTTAATTTAATACTATGAAGCAAAAACCCTATGTAGTGATTATGGCTGGAGGTATAGGCTCCAGGTTTTGGCCATATAGCAGAAATAACCATCCAAAGCAATTTTTAGATATCCTTGGAACTGGGCGGACTCTGCTGCAGATGACTTTTGATAGGTTTGTTCAGATCTCCGATCCCGACCGTTTTTTTGTGGTTACTAATGATAGCTATTTTGACCTGGTAAAGGAACAGCTGCCAGAGATGCCGGAAGACCATATCCTCACCGAGCCTATGCGTAGAAATACGGCGGCTTGTATAGCTTTTGCCAGTTATAAAATCAAAAAACTAGATCCAGAAGCCAGAGTGGTGGTGACCCCTGCGGATCACCTCATCCTCAAGGATGAGAAATTCCAACTCAGGGTAAATGATGCCCTCGATGCGGCTGATGAAAATGAACGCCTGGTTACTATCGGTATTAAGCCAAACCGACCTGAAACAGGCTATGGCTATATCCAATTTATGACGGATACCAATGGGGTAGCCAAAAAAGTTAAAACCTTTACGGAAAAACCCAACCTCAACCTGGCCAAAACCTTTGTGGAAAGCGGCGATTTTGTGTGGAACTCCGGGATGTTTGTTTGGAAAAACAGCAGTATCCTAAAGGCTTTCGAAAAATACATGCCGGAGCTCGCCGAAGTGTTTGAGGAAGGGGAAGGATTCTTTTATACCGACCAGGAGCAGGAGTTCATCAAAAGGGCTTACAGTCTAGTGAAAAACATTTCCATAGATTACGGGGTAATGGAGAAATCCGAAAATGTATTTGTAGTGTTGGGGGATTTCGGCTGGTCTGACCTTGGTTCCTGGATGAGCCTTCACGAACTTCAGCCTCATGATGATAAAAACAACGTGGTGGAAGGTAATGCCTTGCTCTATGATACAAGTAACAGCTTTGTAAAAGTGAACAGCGACAAACTCGTTGTCGTACAAGGCTTAGACAATTACCTAATCACCGAAGCCGATAACGTGTTGCTAATCTGCAAACTTGATGCTGAGAAGAAGTTCAGAGAGTTTGTAAGTGATGCTAAGAGTAGGGGAGAGGAGTTTGTTTAAATAAAAAAGTTTTAAACCGCTGAGGCGCAGAGAATCAGAGAAAATTTATCTCTGAGACCTCTGCGCCTCAGCGGTTTTTTTTAATTTTTGGCTATTACTTAGCCTTCCTCTGCCTTACAGCTTCGTAGATCAACACACCAGAAGCGACAGATACGTTTAAGCTCTCAATGTTGCCAGTCATAGGGATGGCGACAAATTCGTCGCTGATGCCCATCAGTTCGTTGCTAATTCCATCTTCCTCAGAACCCATAATCAGGCAAGTCGGACCGGAGTAGTCGGCGGCATACATGTCACGCTCGGTCTTTTCAGTACAACTGATGACTGTAAGGCCCATTTTTTTCAAATCTTTGACCGTGTAGTAGAGATTTTTTACACGACAGATCGGTAGGAAATTCAGCGCACCGGCGGATGTTTTTACCGCATCGGAATTGATCTGTGCGCTGCCTTTTTCAGGGATGATGATGGCGTGCACCCCGGCACACTCCGCCGTACGGGCAATAGCGCCAAAGTTTCTCACGTCCGTAATCCTATCCAAAACTAGAATCAGTGGAGAAACCCCTTTGGAAAAGCAGGTTTCGATCACATTGTCGAGTGAGGCATACTGGATCGCCGATACATGTGCGACCACTCCTTGGTGGTTTTTGCGCGTGATGCGGTTTAATTTTGCCTCTGGAACCCTTACTACAGGGATTCTTTCTGCTTTGGCCAAAGCCAGCAGTTCCTTAGTCAAATCGTTGTTTTGGTCCTTGTTGACAAGGATTTTGTCTATATCCTTTTGGGCATTGATGGCCTCGATGACGGCTCTAGTACCGAAAAGGAAGTCCTTTTCGTGTTCGCCTTTATTTATTAGAAAGCTATCTTTCCGCTTCTCCATAGGGTGATTCGTTTAAACCATTCAGGCTGGTAGGCTCTGGAACGGTTCAGTTGGTAATAATTTGGAGTCAATACATTTTTGACCCGCGCAAAGGTAAAGTTTATTTTTGAATTTGAGTCCACGCCTCCATAAACCCACACTTCTCTATCCACATTGAAATAAACCTCTTCTGGGGGACCCATTACTACATAGATCATCCCCCGGTCGGTTTTCCAGCCTTCACGGAAGTCGGTAAAAAGGATGTTGGCAAATTCCACCTGGCGGAAATATTCCCGGATCAAGGTTTTGGAAATATCCTCACTCTTGGTCATGTTGATCCAATATTCGTCCAAAGCCCGCTTCTTATCCTCGGCTTCCAAAAGCTTCTCATGCTCCCGACGGGTTGAGATATAAACCACCATCTGCACCATTTCATCCCAGTCTGCCACTTTTGGAAAAGTTTCATTTACCGTTTTGACAAGCACTCCGGCCGGGGCCGTGGTGTCAGACTGTATAAAATAATAGCCAGTTTGGTCAAAGGTTTTGGGGACATTTTGTAGAAAAGGTTCCTCTTCGATCACATCCACTTCTTTCTGTACCGGCGCAGGTTTGGTTTCCATTGGAGGCACAGGCACGTTGAATTCCTGGGGGTAATAGAAGCTGAAAAGATTTACCCCCTGGTTGGATTTAAATAGAAGGGCTTGTCCGCGGATAAGAAAGTTTTGATCAAATGGAATGTTGTTGCTGAAATAAGCACCCAATGAGGGGGTCTCAAAAATGTAAGGGCTGCGCAAGTCAGCATGGTAAATGTACTCATCTCCCTGCCTGGTATCTTTGGCCCAAAGGACCACATAAGCCTCATTTTGGTCAGCAGGCACCTCTATGTTTTCTTCAAAGTAAAAGTGCCTGTCCGTATCGTAGCGCAATTTATCCTCCGTCAGCGGGATGATTTTTTCATCGGTGATCTCTTCGGTGAAGCTGTTGACCACGGCATAGGAAAACAGGTAATCCCCAAATTCAATGTTGTCTTCAATTTTTTCAATAGGCATTTGCACCGAAAAGCTGTTTTCAGCCTTTTTGATGGGAATAATTTTCAAATCTATTCTGGAATAGCGTGAATAGCGAAGCGATTGATTAAGATTTTGAAGGGTGGCCTGTGCAAAAGCAAATTGTGGAACGGACCAGATTACCAATAAAAGTAAAAGGGTTTGGATTGATTTTTGCAATTTTTGAAACTTCATATGTTATGAAAAATTAACCGTATTTTTGTTGAAATTAATAAAATTTTCTATGGCTACCTATACAACGGAAATTACTTCAGATAAGTTGGTAAGTGACAACCCCATTCACCAACGCCTGTTGAAAGCATATATGGCAGCCATCCCTCACGTAAAAGGTGATTTATTGGAAGTTGGCTGTGGAGAAGGCAGGGGGGTGGACGCACTTATTGACCAGGTAAAAAGCTTTCATGCTATTGACAAAAACGAGGAAATCATCGAGAAGCTGAAGGGGAAATACCCTAAAGGCAAATTTGAGGTGATGAATATCCCTCCGTTTGAAACTGTCGAAAGCAACAAATATGACTTTGTGGTCAGCTTTCAGGTAATTGAGCATATCAAAGACGATAAACTTTTTCTAAAGGAAATCTACCGGGTGCTAAAGCCCGGGGGATATGCCATTATTTCTACTCCCAACATCCGGCACTCACTCACCAGGAACCCTTGGCACGAAAGAGAGTATACTCCAAACCAGCTGACCGACCTATGCGATGGGATTTTTGACCACGTGGAGGCCAAAGGGATCGGCGGCAACGATAAAGTTTGGGAATACCATGAGGCAAACCGCGAATCGGTTAAGAAAATCACCAGGTTTGATGTCTTTGACTTGCAGCATAGATTGCCGGCAAAATGGTTGAGGAAGCCTTACGAGGTGCTGAATAGACTCAACCGCAACAAGCTCCACAAACAGCAAAGTGATGCTGTGGAGGGAATCACCTACAAGGACTATATAGAAGTAGACAACCCCGAACAGGCACTGGACCTCTTTTATTTCTTACATAAGAAACCATAATAAAAAAGCCGTTCCGCTTAGATTGCGGAACGGCTTTTTTCGTGTTACCTTCTTTGAAGCTGGTTTCCTCCAGAGGACTGTCCGAATATGCGGTCCATGTCATTCTGGATTTGGGTAGCCATTTCATCATAACCTCTTTCCTTGAGTAGGGGGATAAAATATTTCAGCATCTCTCCAGCAATCATTGCCTCTCGGTCGATAGCCCGGTCGCGCTCGGTGTAGAATTGGAGCATCTGAACAGATCTATGGGAAATCTTTTCGATGATATCCATAGCCCAGTCATCTTCTCCAAGTTCGAAAAGCAATGGAACCGCCTGCCCATTGGCCAAATCATAAGGAATGGCTTCGTGAGGGAAAGCCTCCAGACTCAACATTTGTATATCTCTAGCTTTTTCAGTCTGGTTCTCTTCCAATAGCGCGATAGTTAAACTATTCAACGCACTTCTATGATTAGAGGTGAATCTCCTGAACTCATCGTCAAAATAATTGTCAGGATTGTTCATGCCTCTGAAGGCAAAATCATTCATGACATTGTCATAAGCCTTATCCGTATTCACCAATTCTTCAACATATTCAGGCTTTTTGACAGGAAGCAACCTGTAGGTCAAGCCTTCCATTACCACGTGATCACTCAAGTCAAACCCAATGGAGGCCAATGAGGTGTTGTTGAAATAGATAGGTCTTTCCCAGTTGTTGGTCACAATCATGTCCATGAGCATCATGCCGCCTTTGGTGACATAATTGCCCTTCACACGCATGTTAAGCTGGTCAACCATGAGGTCTTCCATGTGCTCTGGTATCACCCCTTTGGCTCTTACTTCATCCTTGTTCACGTCCAGTATCAGGTTTTTGGAGGGAACTGAAAACAGGGTTCCTTTGAAGCTGGACCTCAATTTCAACAAGTCGCTTTCGTTTTTCAGCAGTTTCAAATATTCCCTGGCGGAGATAGCATCCAGCCCTGGCCTTTCGCTTACATATAGCACATCATTGGTGCCTTTGCGGTAATTTCGTGGCTCAAGGGTGAAGTCAATGGCTGGAGACTCATTCACCGGTCTTCTCATCTGGTCTACATACCAGTCCGTGTCAAAATAGCTCAATACAATTACCCGAACATCGGTTCTGAAACCTTCAACTTCCTGAACATACCAAAGCGGGAAGGTGTCATTGTCCCCACCTGTAAACAAGATAGCATTGGGCTCACAGGATGCCAGGAAATTCCTGGCCGAATCCACGGAGAAGAAACGGTCGCTTCTGTCATGGTCATTCCAGTTTTGGATTCCCATTATGGCTGGCACAGGGAAAGCAATCATGGTAGCGATGATGCCTGCCACCGCAAAATTCTTGTTCAGTTTGGCGATCCAGTGCGTAAGGGCCATCACCCCGATACCAATCCAAATGGCAAACGCATAAAACGAACCCACATAAATGTAGTCCCTTTCACGTGGTTCCACTGGAGGTGAGTTGAGGTAAAGTACCAGTACTGCCCCCATCATCAAGAACAGCATCAGGGTTACGTAGAAGGATTTCGGATCCTTTTTGGCCTGGAAGATCAACCCGATGATACCCAAAATGAATGGCAACATGAGGTAATTGTTGTGGGCCTTGTTATCTTGAATGTAATCTGGATAGGTGTCGTCAAAAGCATCCCAGAAGCCCAGCCAAGGTGCATCTGAGAAATCACTTTCCCTGCCCGAGAAATTCCACATGAAATATCTCCAATACATATGTCCCAACTGGTGGGAGAACATAAAATAAATGTTATCAGAGAAAGAGGGCTTTTCCCCTTCCCTCAAGCCAAGTTTGGCTCTGTAGATCTGTCTGTGCCTATCTTGCGTGGAATAGATCCGCGGCAGGATGGTGGTATGCTCTGGATCGTAGGTACTGTTGATTTGATAGTCTACAATTTCATACTTGTTTTCACTCTTCACATAGATGGGCGCCCCTTCTTCCTGATCAATGATGTCGGCTGTGAAATACCTGCCGTGCAAGAGCGGGCGATCACCATACTGTTCCCTTTTGAGATAACTTACAAAGCTGAGGACATCTTTAGGGTTGTTTTCGTTGATCACCGTGTCGGCATTGGCTCGGATCACGATCATGGCATAAGAACCGTATCCGATAAGGATAAAGGTTAGGCTTAAAAGTATGGTATTCAGCAATACTTTTTTCTCCCTGATGGAGAAAAACATCGCCCATATCAATGCTCCAATAAATAGAGCACTGAATACGATGATACCAGAGCCAAATGGCAACCCAAGACTGTTGACAAAGAAAATCTCCACGGAACCTGCAATGCTCGGCAGACCGGGGATGATGATGTTGTTGATGATAATTAGCGCAACCCCTCCAAGAACGAGTGCATAAAAGGCGCCTTTCAGATTAGGGTTGGGATATTTCTTGAAGTAATAGATCAGCGCCAAGGCAGGCAGGGTGACCAAGTTGAGCAAATGGACTCCAATGGACAGTCCTACCAGGTAAGCGATAAAGATCATCCAGCGGTTTTCTTCCCGTGGATCGGTGATCACATCCCATTTCAAAAACGCCCAAATTACAATGGCGGTAAAGAAAGAGGACATGGCGTAAACCTCCGCCTCAACGGCCGAAAACCAGAAACTGTCGGAAAAGGTGTAAGCAAGTGCGCCCACAATTCCCGCCCCCATGAGGGCGATGGTGTGGCCCTTGCTCTCTTGGCCCATTTCAACTTTGAAAAGTTTTTTTCCAAATAGGGTAATAGACCAAAAGAGGAACAAAATCGTGAATCCCGAAAACAAGGCACTGGCAATGTTCATCCAGTAGGCTACCTGCAGTTCATTTCCAAAAGCAAAAAAGCTGAACATCCGGTAGACCAGCAAAAAGAAAGGGGCTCCCGGAGGGTGGGGGACCTGGAGCTTGTAAGCTACCGCGATAAATTCTCCCGGATCCCAAAAGCTCGCCGTGTCTTCAACTGTCAGAACATAGACTAATGTGGCAAAGAAAAAAACTATCCAGCCCGTGAGGTTATTGACCTTGTTATAATTCAACATGTTTAAAATCTTAATTACAAATGGCGAAAATAAAAAATTATAGATGAAAAATAGGCGGTTTAACAGATTTTAAACCGATCTAGGGCATTCTTTATCCTTTATACACCATCGCATAATAGGCAAGCCATAAAAGTAACCCCACCAAATAGCTGCTCAAGACCAATCCCAAGCAGGTTTTGTAGTTTTTTCCAGTAAGGGTATGGATGCCTATTGCAAGCAAAAACCAATATGAAACCTCAAATAAATTAATTGCCTGAAGAGGATAGTGAAACCTGCTAGGCACATTGTCCGTCGAGAGAAATGAAAAGATTGAGAAGGGGTGAAAATTCCTGATCTCCCAATAATTATCAGGAGGGATGGCCGCAAAATACAGCAGGCGGATCAGGTCCGGCAAAATAAAAACCATTTCAGCCACCAGGACAAATTTCCATATTTCCCCGTATTTGACTTTAAATCCAAAAAGGAATGTGCCAATCCATAATAGAAAAGCGGTTAAGGTAAACTTCCAAAGCAAGGCAAAAGGCGTCCATAAATAATTGAGCGTATTGAAGATATGGAAAAAGGTGAATGTGCCGTCCTGACCCAATTCATTGGAGCCTGGAATGGCCTCAATGATTAAAATATTGGTGAGATAACGCAGTAAGATGAAGGTTATCACCAAAAAAGCAAAAAAGATTCTTTTGTCGAAATTAATTAGTTCTTCCGTGCGTTGTGATAAGTTGGTAGGAGAAACGGCCATAGAATTATCAAAATTATATTACCGTAAATGTATGCTTTTGAAAGCTATTGCGTATAATTTTGCGGAAAAATGAAGTATCGTATGCGAAATATATTGTGTTTGTTGGTGTTTGGACTGGGATTGGTTACGGGGGGAGTCCACGCACAAATGAAAGAAGCAGTCGGTACGACAGCGGGGGATACGGTTGGGGGAGAGCCGTTGGAAGAGGTAGTGGACAACCCCTCCGGATATCTTTTATTAGACCGGGGCCTGCAGTTTCGCATCACTGAGTACGTGAATAGCATGTATAACTTTGATTTTGCCACGGCTGAAAGGGGATTTATGGTGATGAAGCATTCTTATCCTGATCATCCTCTGCCAGATTTTCTGATAGGTTTGAGCCAGTGGTGGAAGATCGCCCCAGATATGGAAAACGAGCGGTTTGACAAACGTTTTATTGCTTATATGGATTCCTCTATTCATAAGGCCGAGAAACTTATTAAGCAAGATCCTGAGAATAAGGAAGCTGCTTTCTTTTTGGCTGGTGCACATGGTTTTAAGGGGCGATTATATAGTGAGAGAAAGGCTTGGACTAAAGCCACTTTCTCTGGAAAAAATGCCCTTAAATATCTGGAAATGAGTCGCGGCGAGGAAGAACTGGGCCCCGAACTTTTGTTAGGGGATGCCCTGTTCAATTATTTTTCGGTGTGGATTCCGGAAAATTATCCTCTATTGAAACCCATTTTGGCATTGTTTCCCAAAGGGGATAAGCAACTTGGCTTGCAACAGCTGGAGGATGTATCCAAAAATGCCTTCTATGCCAGAGTGGAGGCCCAATATTTTCTTTTCAGGCTTTATTCGGCGGAGGAAAAGAAACCTTACGAGGCTTTGAGTATTACGGAATATTTGCACAACAAATATCCCAACAATCCGTATTTCCATAGATTCTATGCCCGTCAATTATATTCGGTGGGAAGAAGCTTGGATGCTATGGAGTCGAGTATGGAGATCCTGAAGCGGATAGAGGCAAAGCAGACGGGCTATGAAGCCAATAGTGGTCGATATGCAGCTTTCTTCGTTGGGCAGTATTATGAGCGTATTGGGCAGACCAAATCGGCTAAGCAATACTATCAAAAAGCCATAGCATTTGGAGAGGAGTCCGAGACACAAGAGAGCGGGTATTATTTGTATAGTTTGTTGAATTTGGGGAAGATAGCCACCAAGGAAAATGACAAGGCAGCGGCCAAAAAATACTTCAAGGATGTGAAGAAATATGCCAAAAGAAAGCACCCTGCGCACCAAGAAGCGCGAGATTTTGTGAAAAAGAATAAAATTTAATCAAAAATTCATTTCACCTAAATTGTAAATTCAGGAGATAATTTGAATTTTTTCAAGATGATTATACGGTTTGATGGTAATATTTTAGATAATCTTCATTAAGATTAACAATATTTTGTTTGAATGGCCGTTTTTTGTTTTGAATTGCTTTAAAATAATTTAAGAATATAGTACATTTGTGCAACATATAATTTTGCAAATACCTACATTATGGATAATAGCATCAAAGTAAAATTTGACAAGATTGACAGGAAGATTTTAGAAATCCTTCAGGCTAACGCGAAAATCACTAATGCTCAGCTTTCGAAAGACATTGGGCTTTCCCCTGCACCTACTTTGGAGAGGGTGAAAAAACTGGAGCAGTCTGGGATCATCAAAAGTTACCATGCCAAACTTGACCCTGAGAAAATCGGGCTAGGTGTAAGTACCTTCGTATTGGTAGGTCTAGTAGGCCACAACAAAGGTAACATCGACGCTTTCATGAAGGAAATCAACCTTATTCAGGAAGTGATTGAGTGTCACCACATTACTGGTACTGGTGATTTCATCTTGAAAATCATCGCTAAAGACATCACTGCTTACCAAAAGTTGATGTTGGAAAGAGTTTCTGAAATCAAAGAAGTGGATTCCATGCAGTCAATGGTTATCCTTTCAACTTTCAAGGACAGCAAAGTCCTTCCTATACCTGCTTAAGAAAGACTTTAAAAAGTTTGAGGGTGGCTTAGCGGTCACCCTTTTTTTGTTGTTTAACTTTGTACTCTGGGACCGGTCAGTTTGGTTCCTTAATTGGTTGAAATAATGGAGACGAAGAATCCTTGGACCACCCTTTCTTTAGAGCTTAAATACGACAATCCGTGGATTGCCGTTGAGGAGCATCAAGTTTTGACACCTGCAGGCACAGATGGTATTTATGGCAAGGTTCATTTCAAAAACCTTGCGCTAGGGATTATTCCCGTAGATGAGCAGGGGGATACCTGGCTGGTAGGACAGTATCGCTATACACTGGGAGAATATTCTTGGGAAATCCCCATGGGAGGAGGACCGCTTGATGTGGATATGCTGGAAAGCGCCCAAAGGGAACTGAAGGAAGAGACGGGACTTTCCGCCCAAAAATGGGAAAACATCATGAGGATCCACACTTCCAATTCGGTGACCGATGAGGAGGGCTTCGTTTTTTTGGCCACCGATTTGACACAGGGTGAGACTGAATTTGAGGAAACCGAGAAACTCCACGTTAAAAAGCTTCCGCTATCCAAGGCTTTGGAAATGGTGATGAATGGAGAGATTACAGATGCGATAAGTATTGCAGGCTTGCTGAAAGCAGGTAGGCTTTTAGATATAAAATAACAGATGACTCAACTAACCTATAAAGAGCATTTCAACCGCACCTTCAATTTGGCGTATCCGGTGATGTTAAGCCAGTTGGGGCAGGTTTTGGTCGGGGTGGCGGACAGTATGATGGTGGGCCGCTTGGGAGCCGAGCCATTGGCCGCGGCATCATTGGCCAACAGTATTTTCTTTGTGGTGCTGATGTTTGGGATCGGCGTGTCCATGGCCATAACGCCTCTTGTTGCTGCAGCCGACGGGAAGGGCAGCAGGAAACGTATTGCCAAACTTTTTAAACATGGTTTTGTCATCAATATGTTCTCGGCGCTGGGGCTGTTTTTGATCATTGTGATGGCCGCGCCATCGCTGGGTTATATGAACCAGCCAGAAGAGGTGGTCAGGCTGGCCATTCCTTATTTGGGAATTATCACCCTTTCCCTTATCCCTTTCATGTTTTTCCAGACCTTTAAGCAGTTTGCTGAGGGGCTATCCCAGACCAAGCAGGCAATGTTTATAACCATTTTCTGCAACCTGATCAACGTATTCCTTAACTGGGTGTTGATCTATGGTAAGCTAGGTTTTCCTGAAATGGGCCTAAACGGAGCTGGATGGGCCACCCTGATTTCGAGGGTGTTGATGGGCCTGATCATGTGGTATTATGTGTGGCATTCCAAAAGGTACACTGAATATAAAATTGGCTTCGGCTTTAAAAAACTCAGTTTTCCCATGATTTCCAAAATGCTAAAGATAGGTGTGCCCACAGGGTTTCAGTTTATCTTCGAAGTGGGAGCCTTCAGTGCCGCAGCCATTATGATGGGCTGGATTGGGGTGAATGCCCTTGCCGCACATCAGATAGCCATAAATTTGGCCTCCATCAGTTACATGATGGCCTCTGGGCTATCGGCCGCCGCCATGGTGCGGGTGGGAAACCAGCTGGGACGAAATGATATCAAAACGTTAAGGGAAGCAGGATTTACCATCTTTGGCATGGTAGCCTTGTTCATGCTATGTTTTGCTTTTATCTTCATTGTGTTCAGAAATTTCTTGCCGACCCTATATATCGATGAACTTCCGGTTATTGAAATGACCGCCTCCTTGTTGATTATCGCAGGATTTTTCCAGCTTTCTGACGGCATTCAAGTGGTAGGGCTAGGGGCCTTGAGGGGAATGTCTGATGTGAAAGTACCCACCTTGGTGACTCTGGTCGCCTATTGGGTGATGGGGCTTCCATTGGGTTACCTTTTTGCCTTTGTCTTCAACATGCAGGAAAAGGGTATCTGGTATGGGCTTCTGATTGGTTTGACATCCACAGGTGTGATGCTGTTGTGGAGGTTTCACAAGCTCAGTGATAAGTTACTCAAAGAAACAAAAGCGCCGGTTTTGGACTAAAGCCGGCGCCTTAATTGCCCTCTCTCTGGCGCAATTCAACATTTTTGACTATTTTCCAATCTACAATTTTTAAATATGGAAAATAAGAAAGATTCACGCCCAATCAATTTCAGCCGAACCACCATCACCGAACTCATGATTCCCAGCTACGCCAATTTTGGCGGGAAGATCCATGGGGGTATTCTATTGTCACTTATGGACAAAGTAGCCTATGCCTGCGCCAGCAAGCATAGCGGGGCATATTGTGTGACCGTCTCGGTCGACACCGTGGATTTTCTAAAGCCTGTCTCGGTAGGTGAGCTGGTATCACTCAAGGCTTCCGTCAATTATGTGGGGAATTCCTCCATGGTGATAGGGATCAAGGTGATATCTGAGGATGTCAAATCAGGAAAGGTGAACCATACCAATACCAGTTATTTCACCATGATTGCCAAGGGGGATGATGATAAGCCATTTACTGTTCCTAAACTAATACTGGAAACACCTACCGATCTCCGCAGGTTTGTGGAGGCAATCTATAGAAGGAAGTTTAAGAGAAGCTACGGCGAGAGCCTCAAGGATATCAAAAGCCATTGGGAAGATGAGGACATCAAGGCCCTGCTCAAGAATGAAAGATGTATTAACAAAGCCGACTTATGAAAAAAACTATACTGACCGCGGCCTTGGCCATTGCCTTGGCCTACTCTGAAAGCCACGCCCAGTCGCATGTCATGTCCCAGCGAGACCAAGCCGAGGTGATTGACCAATGGCTAAACGACAAACTGGATTCTGTCCTTCCCAAACTCATGCGCAGAGAGGGGATTGATATGTGGTTTGTGGTAAGCCGGGAATATAATGAAGATCCGGTGATCAGGACTTTGCTCCCTGCCACCTGGCATGCCGCAAGGCGAAGGACCATGCTCCTGCTTTATGATCAAGGGGAGGGAAAAGGGGTGGAAAAACTTGCCGTGGCCCGCTATGATGTGGGAAAAGCATTTAAGAAATCCTGGGATCCAGAGGAAACTCCTGACCAATGGGAGCAGCTTACCAAGCTAATTGAAGAACGCAATCCATCTAAAATCGCTGTGAATATGGCGGACAATTATGGGCATGCTGACGGGTTGAACGCTACCGAATATAACCTGCTGATGGAATACCTGCCGGAAAACCTGAAAGACAAGGTGGTATCAGCCGAAAACCTGGCCGTGGGCTGGCTGGAAACCCGCACTCCAGCGGAAATGGCTACTTACAGGCATATTGTAGGTTTGGCACATGAAATCATTGCCGAAGGGCTTTCCGAAAAAGTCATTACGCCAGGTGTTACTACCACCGATGATGTGGTGTGGTGGTATAGGGAAAGAATCAAGGAGCTCAAGCTGGATACTTGGTTTCATCCCACTGTAGATATTCAACGGCCTGAAAGTGAGAAAACGTTGAAGTCGTTTGCCAGCAGGCCAGAGGCTGAGGTGATCATGCCGGGTGATCTGCTTCACATGGATTTTGGAATTACCTATTTGAGGTTAAATACGGATACCCAGCAACTGGCCTATGTGCTTAAGCCAGGGGAAACCGAGGTGCCATCCTATTTGGAAGATGCCTTAAAGGTAGGAAACAGGCTGCAGGATATCTTGACCAGCCAGTTTGAGACAGGAAGAAGCGGTAACGAGATATTGAGGAGAAGTTTGGAAATTGCAGAGAAGGAAAACATCAAGGCTACCATTTACACCCACCCGATCGGTTATCATGGCCATGCGGCGGGCCCTACCATAGGGATGTGGGACAATCAGGGCGATACCCCCGGATCGGGAGATTACCCGCTTTACCCCAATACGGCCTTTTCTATTGAGCTGAATGCAGAGGTGTTTATAACGGAATGGGACAAAGATGTTCGCATAATGCTGGAGGAAGAGGCGATTTATGATGGGGAGAAGGTCACCTATATCAATGGAAGGCAGACCAAGATCATGCCCATTCCCCGGCGCTCCACTCATCTCAACCCGTAAGAGGGTTCTATCAAAGAGGATTGATCCTCCGGTATTTCATCACTAAACTGGAGGCTCATTCCTTCAATTACAAAGTAGTGGCCCAAGCTATAGGCGGCCACCAATACCACTACTCGAATGGGATCCTGATAGTATAGGCCCATACTATGCAGGATATCCACTGTCAAGAACAGCACAGATCCCACCAAAACCGGAACATAAGTTCTTGGTTTTAAATATTTTCTTCGCCTAAATGCGGCTATCATGGTAAGCACCAAAAAGATGCTGTAAATCAAAACGGGTGTTTTGAACACGCCTAGACGTGGGAAAATGATCAACAATACCGCCAGAATGATGGTGATAAAGATGATTTCAGGAAGGAAGAAGGTATCTTTTTTGAACTTTGGCTTTTGCTGAAAGGAAAGAAAGAACATCAGCCCGTATGCCACATTGGCCACTATAAAGCTACAAAGGCCGAGCATTCTGAAAAGGATGATTTCAAAATCCACCATGAAGAAAATGTCCCCAAGAAATTTGAAGAAGGTTGCTGTGATAAGAATTGGGATCAATGGGTGTTCAAATTTTTTGAACAGGGTAATCAGGGCAAACAAAATGGCTGGCACAATCAAAAGCCTACTTAGGTAATGAACCATATTGCTGCCCCCGCCCAATAGTGCGCTAAAGATAGCCACCAGCGTGATGACAGTATATCCCAATATGAATGTTCTGTTATTGGCAATCATTACCTTTTACAAGAATTAGACTTCTGAAATATAGTAACAACTTTCAAGTAATGTATTAATGTTATATTATCAAAATGTTTTGCGTTTATTTGCCTATTAAATATTTTCTCTTGTATGGAAAAGTAAATAAGTAGACAAAAGCAATCAGCGCACTTACCGTGCCCAGCAAAAACACCATCTTGAAATTGCTAGCTTGGTTTGCAAACAGCCAGCCGGAAAACAATGCCCCCATACCGATACCTGCCTCAAGGGCAATGTACATCGTGGCCAGCGCTCTTCCCCGATAAGCATCAAGGGATAAATCAATCGTCCAAGCCGTAACGGTAGGTGAGTTCATTCCCACAGAGCATCCAAAAAGTACTCCGCCAATCATCAGCATCATCTTGCTGTCTGCATAAGCTATAATTAGCATAGATAATGCCATAATGAAAGTGGCAATCTTGAGGATGGGGATCCTGCCATAGCGGTCCGAAGTTTTTCCAGCTATGATTCTGATAGCCAGAGAGGATAGGGTGAAGACTGCAAAAAACAGCCCTTTGTTCTTTATACCCAAATGCGCTGAATAATCCGGAATTATTGTCAGGATGATGCCAAAAGAGAAAACGGTAAAAAACAGGACTACCGATGGATCCACCACCCGCTTTTCAATGATCTCATGTCTTTTTAGCATGAGATGGCTTTTGTGAAGTTTTTCTTTGTTGGGTACAGTTTCTTTTAGCTTGAAAAGAATGACTACCGACAGCAATGCAATGATAGCCGAGAGATAAAACAATGGCGTAAGGCCATAAATGGCAGCAATGTATCCCCCAAGTGCCGGCCCCGCTGCCATGCCTAGGGATCCGAAAAGCGATTGTATACCCATAGCTTCTCCTCTCCGCTGAAAGGGCACAATGTCGGCCACATAAGCTGAAGTGCCGGTAGGGGTAAAGCCGGTTGAGAAGCCATGCACAAACCTTAAGAACAGAAAACCACCGATCGAGGTCATGATAGGATACATCAAGCTTACCCCGAAGCAAATCATGGCACCAAAAACCATCACGGGGATCCTTCCCACCTTGTCGGCCAGCTTTCCGCTAAAGGGCCTAGAAAGACCAGCTGTTAGGGTAAACAAGGAGATGATAAGACCTTTGTAATCCTCCCCGCCCAAAGAAGTGAGATAGGAGGGGAGCTCGGGCACGATCATGTTGAAGCTGGCAAAGAACAGAAATGAACTTATGCACAGCAACATGAAATCAAGGGTAAAGAAGGAAGGCCGGAAGTTCATGGGGTTTCAAATGATTAAAGGCACCGCTTGTCGCAGTGCCTTTAATCGCATTAATAAGAATGGTGATGCTTAATCCTGTTTAGACTCCTTTTCGCTTTGGGCCAGCAGGTAAGCTTTGATAAATTCATTCAGGTTGCCGTCCAGCACAGACTGTACGTCGGAAGTTTCATGACCGGTCCGGGCATCCTTGATGAGCTTATATGGGTGAAGCACATAGTTACGAATTTGAGAACCAAAGTCGATCCTCATTTTGCCGGACTCAATTTTCGCCCTCTCGGCATTTCGCTTCTCCATCTCCAGCTGATAAAGCCTGGACTTCAGCATTTGCATGGCCTTCTCACGGTTGGCTAGCTGCGAACGCTCGATCTGGCAGACCACCACGATTCCGGTTGGCTTGTGGGTCAGCTGAACTTTGGTTTCTACCTTGTTCACGTTCTGCCCGCCTGCCCCACCTGATCGGGAGGTGTGTAGCTCGATGTCCGAAGGGTTGATTTCAATCTCAATGGTATCGTCCACCACAGGATAGGCATATACAGAGGCAAAAGAAGTGTGTCTTCTTCCACCACTGTCAAATGGTGAAATTCTTACTAATCTGTGTACACCGATCTCGGATTTTAGAAACCCATAAGCCAGAGGTCCGTCAAATTCCAGCGTAACCGACTTGATCCCGGCCACTTCACCTTCTTGGAGGTCTACTTCACGAACTTTGTAGCCGTTTTTCTCTCCCCACATAATGTACATCCTCATCAGGATGGATGCCCAGTCGTTACTTTCCGTACCGCCCGCACCTGGATTGATTTCCAGCATGGCGCTCAATTGGTCCTCTTCACTGCTGAGCATTTTTTTCAGCTCGAGGTCTTCAACTTCTGATAAGGCCTTGTTGTAATCAGCTTTGAGCTCGCTTTCGTCTACCTCTCCGGCAGTGTAAAACTCATATAGCACTTCCAGGTCCTGCACTTGGGTTTCCACCTTTTCATAGGCAGATGTCCAAGCTTTACGCGCCTGGATTTGTTTCATTGTTTTTTCGGCTTCTTCCGGATCATTCCAGAAGTCCGGTTGGGCGGATACCGCCTCTAGGTCTTCTATTTCTACTTTCTTACGATCGTAGTCAAAGATACCTCCTCAAGGCCGTGATACGCGCCTTCAAGTCTTTCAACCCGTCTGATGTCATAATAAATTCGTTTTATTTTAAGGGTGCAAATTTCGATATTTAAAACCGATTTACCTAATCTCCCCAGTTTAACAATTTCCTCAACAGAAATGTGGCCCTCCACCCAATCAGTCAATCTGGTCCTCAGGCTCCTGTCGGATCAATTGAATTCTGTTGCGGCCCTGGTTTTTGAAATACTTATATTTCGTAAGGGATATGATTCCACTGGTAGCAAAAAGAGCACCTGAGAGAATCAGCCCGCCTGTACTGTAGCTTAGCCTGCCGTCATGATAGAGGCTGTTGATCGTTTCGGCGGTCAACCACAGAGCTCCCGCTCCAGCCGCCAACGTGCTGAGGTTTCGAATAGTCTGGTTTCTCTCGTCCTTGTGCCGGATGTCCACCACAGCGATTTGCTCAGGCTTGAGCACATTTTCACGCATCACTATGATATCCTGCTGGATTTCTGTGATGACGTCGGTGTAGAAGTAGTCCGCATCAGTTTGCCTGTAGGTGATTTCTTCCCCTACTTCGTAGAAAATCCTGGTTTTCTTATTGGTGCCTCTTTGCAGAAGCAATACATGCTGGGCAAAAGCAGCCTCGAGGCAGAATAAACATGCCAGTGATAAGAATAATACTTTCATAAATCCAAGTGAAAGGTAATCGTGCACATAAAAAGAGCAACACCTAGGTGGATGTTGCTCTTTATGAATTTAAAGTTTGGTAATCCAGCCGTAAGGATCTTCTTTTTTGCCATACTTGATAGCATCAAGTTCTTCCAATACGTTGTAGCTAAAGGAGTCGCTTGGTTTTTCTGGCAAAGTAAAATCCTTGCCATTTACAGAGATGAGTGAAATGTGGGCTATGGTAGCGGCGGTACCGGTACCAAAGGCTTCCACCACGGAGCCTTTTTCCAAGGCCTCTTCCAGTTCTGCCACTCTTAGAAATCTCTCTTCCACATTCAATCCCATTTCCTTGGCCAATATCAACACACTTTCCCTGGTAATACCTGCCAAAATGGTGCTGGTGGTCAATGGGGCCGTGATCAAGGTGCCGTTGATGATAAACATAATATTCATCGTGCCGCTTTCCTCTATAAACTGGTGGGACTTGGCGTCTGTCCAGAGTAGCTGGTCATAGCCTTCCTTCTGGGCAAGCAAGGCAGGATACAAGGAACCTGCATAATTGCCCGCGGCTTTTGCATAACCTGTACCGCCTTCAGCCGCGCGGCTATATTTAGTTTCCACCTTCACCTTCACTGGCTTGGCATAGTAGTGCCCCACCGGGCAGGTGAATATGATGAATTTATAATTGCTGGATGGTCGGATCCCAAGAAAATCGTCTGTGGCAAAAATGAAGGGCCTGATGTAAAGAGAATACCCGTCCTTGTTAGGAATCCAGGCATTGTCCACCTCCAAAAGTTTTTTCAACCCGCTCATGAATATTTCCTCCGGAAGTTCAGGGATACACATTCTTTGAGCTGAGACGTTGAGTCGTTTTTGGTTCTCCTCCGGTCTAAAAATCAGGGTTTCCCCGTCTTTGTTTTTGTAAGCTTTCATACCCTCAAATACCGACTGCCCATAATGAAGGGTCGAGTTTGCCGGATTGAGGGTGAGCGGAGCATACGGCTCTATTCTAAACTCGCCCCATTCGCCATCCTTAAAATCAGCCACAAACATGTGGTCGCTGATGGTCTGTCCAAACTGTAGGTTGTCGAAGTCAGTTTGCAATAGTTTGGAGTCGGAGGTTTGGTTAATTTGGATTTCTATGGTAGTGTTCATGTTGTTATTTTCTAGGTTCCCACAGGACCTCGTTAATATTCAGTTCTTTAGCCATCATTCTACCCAGCACAAAAAGGTAATCGGAAAGCCGGTTGATATAGGTGACGATCAGTTCATCCACATGCTCCGATTCATTTAATAGAATGATGCATCTTTCTGTCCTTCTGCAAACCGTTCGGGCCAAATGACAAAAGGAAACCGCCTGGTGTCCACCTGGCAATACAAAATTTTTCAGCGGTGCAAGTTGCTTGTCCATCTCATCGATAGCTTTCTCCAGCAACTCGACATCTTGCTCATGGATGTCGGGCCTCTTGACCTTGTCCTTGCCTGGGGCCGTGGCCAGTGCCGCTCCGACGGTGAAAAGCCTGTCCTGAATATCCTTCAAAAAGTCCGCTCGGCTCGAATTGACCTCCTGATCTCTGAGCAAGCCTATATAGGAATTGAGCTCGTCGACTGTTCCATAGGCGTCAATGCGTAGGTGAGCCTTGGATACACGGGTGCCTCCAAGTAGAGAGGTGGTGCCTTTGTCCCCTGATTTGGTATAGATTTTCATGGAAGAATTGAAAGTTGGTGTTATGTTTAACCCAATTCTTGGGCTTCCTGTTTTACTTTGGCTCTGGTTGGGTTATGGTTGATAGTATCAGACTCTACAAGTCCATCTCTCAATCTTACAATTCTATGCGCATAATGGGCGATATCATCCTCGTGCGTGACCATGATGATGGTGTTGCCTTTGGAATGCAATTCCTCAAAAAGGCCCATAATGTCATAAGAGGTTTTGGTATCCAAGTTACCGGTAGGTTCATCGGCAAGGATGATACTCGGGTCATTCACCAATGCCCTGGCAATGGCCACCCTTTGGCGCTGACCTCCTGAAAGTTCATTGGGTTTGTGACTTACCCTGTCGGCCAGCCCCACATTCTTCAGTGCCATGTAGGCTTTGTCGTGCCGTTCGGTTTTGCCATACCCAGCATAGATAAGTGGAAGGGCTACATTTTCCAAGCAAGTGGCCCTGGGTAAAAGGTTGAACGTTTGGAACACGAACCCGATTTCCCGGTTTCTGATTTCGGCCAGCTCGTTTTCGGTCATGTCACTTACATCTTTGTTGTTCAAAATGTAGGTGCCCGCCGATGGGGTGTCCAAGCAACCGATTATGTTCATGAGTGTGGACTTTCCTGATCCGGAAGGCCCCATAAAAGCCACATATTCCCCTCTGTTGACGGTGATGGAAATAGATTTTAAAGCGTGTACTTCTTCGGCTCCCATTCGGTAAACCTTCTGAATGTCATTGGTTTCAATTACTTTTCCCATCGCATAAAATTATTTTAGGATTTCAATATACGGTTTTCAAAGGATTATTACAGTATGATATGCCACAAACGGCATTTAAAAGTGTTTAACTTGTAGTTCCTCAAGGGTTTGGTCATCCACCCAGCCCCGCATGTCGCTCAAAGCCTCACTTCCATATTGGTGCAAGCCGGCCATCCGGCTGTGTTTGACAAAATTGATCCACAACAAAGGATCTCTGTTGAAACTGATTGCTTCCTGAAGGATGTTGTATTTTTCCATCAGGTCTTCCTCAGCTTCTACCGCTTTGAGCACCAAAGGGGTCCAATAGGCGTTGGCGGTAAGGTCACTGCCGTCCACTGTTCTTTCCAATCTTTCATGGCTTGGGATCTTCCATTCACCGGGTTGCAGCATGGTGATGAGCTCAGATATATAGCTTTCTTCCTGTTGAAAGGTTGGCGATTGGAGGATCAAGGTCTTTAACCCTTCCAATTCTTTTGTGTCGAACCAATGGGCTTTTCTCCAAAGTGTTTCATAAGCAAGTCTAGACCTCATATCCACATCATCTACAGTTGCAATTCTGTCCAAAACCTCTTGCTTGGTGGCGGGAAGCAATCTAGAAAGTGCGTGAAAGAAACGTTCTTCCTGGGTTTCCACTACTGTTTCCTCTTCCAAGTTGAGCCACTCCGGCCAGTCTGCCTCATACTGCAGGGCAATCCGCATTGCCAAATCGGGCTTCCCTCCAAAATATAAGATTGCCAAGTGCTCGGGCTTGAAATTCCGAAAGCCCTTTTCTTCTGCCTGCTGAAGTTCTTTGGCCGCCTTTTCAAAATCAAGTTGACCAGCCAGAATCATGGCAGTGAGGTGGTGGTAATATCCGGCTGAGCCCGCAAACCCGAAGGCAAGTCCGTTGCTGTATTCCACAGCTTCATTTATCTTGTTGGCCTGGAGGGTCCGCAGCACCCTGAGCTGCCTCCATTCTTCTTCGACCTGGGGGGCATTTTCCTCGGAAAGTTTCTGGTCAATAAATGCCAGGTCATCCCCAACTGTCCCAGTGGTCTGGTTGCTCCATTGGTTGGTCAGCAGCGCCCTCTCCAGAAGTGGCGTATTCACTTCTTTTTCATCTCGTAAACTGAAAGGGGCTATATTCCCTTTTTGGTTGTGAAAAGCCAGGCTGTTGATCTGTGCAATCAAATCGTTTTCAGGATCCATTTCCTCTTCAAATCGGATGAGGTGTTTTACCTGAAGCCCGATTTTATTGGCCAAAATGATTTTATTGTTGGCTGAAAGATTTTCCAGCAAGGCGTAGGCATCTTCCGATTTGTTGATTCTGCTCTGCAGCAGCGCCAGGTTGTTGCTCAAATGAATGTTGTCAGGGAAAATCTCTAAGCCTTTGGTCAGGTAGAATATCGCATCCAGGACTTTGTTTTCCCTATGCAAAACCGAGGACAGCAAAATGATATCATTCACGGTAGGTGCCACCTCCAGACTTTGTTCGAGCTCTCTTTTGGCCAAGGTTGGCTGTCTTTGGTTGAGCTTCATGTGGGCCGAGGCATTTTTTGCCTTTGGGTTGTTCCTATAGCGGTCCCAGCTGTTTTCAAACAGGATCCCAGCTTCAAGTGGACGATTGGTGGCGTAATAATAGTCAGCGGCCAAATTAGTGGAGCTGGCCCCAAACTGCAAACCAATAACCCCGTCGGCAAACATGACCAAACTGAGCATACCGATCAGGGCTCCAAGTCTCATGTGGATGTAGGCGAAAAGCTTGGGTTCGAATAGCACCCTGTGCACCATCTGCCCGCTGTTCATCAAGTTGGAGAAATTGGCTAGCACATAGGCAAAGAAGAGTGTACTAAAGGCTATTTGGGTATAAATAAAACCATGTCTGAGAAAGTCATGCATGGGCTGGTTAACCGAAAAGGCTGCCTTCCAGTAGGTGAAAATAGCAATGGCGAAACCGATCAGATAGAAGTTTTTCCCTATGCTTGGAAAAGGGTAGGGCTGCTCAATCTGCTTGGTTTTGAGGTGCACCTCCAAAAAGCCCAAAGCTCCCACCAGCAAAAACAAAAAAGGAATGGGTACTATAGGGAAGCCAAATGTGGCGTTTCCGGTAATGTCAAGATATACAAAGATAAGTGCTATCAGGTAGATGATAAAGATAGTTACAAAGTGCCAGGTGACTTTGATCCCGACGCCTTTATTAAGTTTGACGAGCAGGAAAAACAAACCTGTGATGGCGGAGTGGCCTATGTAGGCAAAAAAGATGAAGGAAAATCCCATAGCCAAAAGGCTGAGGTTTTCGGCCATCATGAGGTAGGGATTGATCACCGGGCTTAAGTATGCCAACAGTGGCAAGGTCAAAAGACCAACAGGGATAATTACTAGGGCTCTTTTGCCAAGCTGCCAATGGTCCAAAAAAGTATGGATAAGCATGGCCGGAGCCACCATCCCCAAAATCCAGATCAATAGACCATAAGGAGTGTTAATGCCCCCAATATTCAAACCGTTGAATCCGGCCAGCAGGGATAGTCCTATGAATATTACTGCTGTGACAATGAACTGAACCCGCTTGAAGGTGGATACAAATACCATCCCCGCAGCGGTCAATAGCCAAATGGCCAACCCAAAAACAAGGGTGGAATTCGTCTGAAGGATAGGGGGGAGGGATTCGTAATTCTGGAAAAGCACAAAGTTTTCAACCTCCAGTGGCAACTGGTATAATCCCAAATTCAGAAACTTGAGGGGAATGTTTATCTTTTCAGAAAAAATGCCCGGCTCGAGCGGCATGGCTCTACCCGGGTTGATATAAAGTGTTTCTATAAGAATTACCGCCCCGATCAGGCATAGCAGGCCTAAAAGGAGGTAGTTCGTGCGACTCGAAAACCGCATTATTCCATTACTTTTGGTACCCTGAAGTAATCAGAGTCTTTTTGAGGCGCGTTTTTCAGTCCTTTTTCATGTGAAAGGTGCTCGCCTACTTTATCTTCCCTCAATACATTGACTTCAGATGACATGGTGGTGATGGGCTCCACTCCTTCGGTATCCACCTCGTTGAGCTTTTCCACCCAGTCCAAAATCTGGGTCATGTCTTTGGTCATTTTCTCTGCCCCTGCCTCATCAAATTCAAGTCTGGCCAAATGGGCGATTTTCTTAAGGGTATTGTTATCTATTTTCATGTATGATCAAATTCTGAAGATTATTGTTTTCAGCTACTGTTTGGCCTGAAACCACCAGCTCGGGGTTGTCCTTCCACAATTGCTCCTGAATGGTTTGGTAGCAACGTTCTTTTAGCTCCCCTGCAGCCTTTACATCCAGTCCTTCCACTGAAATCGGCGGGTGAAAAACGACCTTGATGTTTTTATAGTTCAGCAACAGTTTGCCGTCGTCCGGCAAAATTAAGTGATTATAGGATAAAGTTACAGGAATAATGGGGATTTGTTTCTCAAGGGCCACCTTGAAGGCCCCATCTTTAAACCTGCCCATTTGCGGAGGGTTTGGGGCGATGATTCCCCCTTCGGGAAAAATCACCACGCTGCTGCCTTTATCCAAGGCCTCCTTGGTTTTGGTGATCGTTTCTCCCCTGCTTCTCAGGCTACTTCTGTTGACGGCAATGTGCAAATTTCTGAACATGTAGCCAAAAATCGGAAGTTTGCCCAGGGAGCTTTTCCCGATAAAGATGGCATCATTGGGAATCAGCCCCAAGGCGGGGATGTCCAGATAGGAGAAATGGTTGGCTACGATGATGTACTGCTTGCTGAACTTCAGGTGGTGTTTGTTTTCGTATTTCACCTTGATGAAAAGCATCACAAAAAACAGCTTGGCCCACACTCTGTTGAGCATGCGCCCGTATTTCTTCAGGCCGGGAATCTCGATGGTCAACACAAAAAAAGGCAAAAGCAACAGGAAGGTGATGATAAACACCCCCAAACCGTAAATTGAATATATCCTCCTCAGAATTTTCATTGCTTGTTTACCATGTGGTTGGCCACTTTTACGAAGTACCCCAACATTTGATCTTTTACCGTGGAATCAAAATCCATTTTATCCATTGCCTTCATCATGGCATTCAGCCAGGCATCCCGCATCCTACCGCCGATTTCCCAGTTGAAATGCCTTCTGCGCAACATGGGATGGCCCCGCTTTTCGCTGTAAGTCTGGGGGCCGCCAAATACCTGTAGCAAAAACAGGAAAAGCCTTTCCTCGGCAGGAGCCAACTCCTCGGGATAAAGAGCCCTCAGATCTGGGTTTAGAGCCACTTCCTCATAGAAATAATGGACCAGCTTCTTGATTTTTTCCTCCCCAATTTTGCTATAGATTGTTTGGAAATCGTGCATGCTTTTTCTTTGGCACAAACATACTTAAAAAAAACCTGAAATCTGCAGGCAAGGATCTTAACAAATATTAAACCATCCGTTTGACTCTTAGGGAGGTGCCCTCGGCGCTGATCACCACTATTTTTTCTCCCCTATCGATAAATTCCCCGCGGCTGTAGGCATCATACAGTTCATCTTCCACTATTATTTTGCCGCTAGGCATAAGTCGGGTATGCGTGACTCCTTCCTTGCCTACCAGCGAATCGCTGTAGAAGGAACTGGTATAGCCTTCCGACTTGCTGAGGGTAGTGGCCAAAGAGATGTGGTTGAAAGCTTTCCATTGGTTTACCTTTGGTGCCAGGTAGAAAATCAGGGCTATGCTGATTACTGCCGAAAGGATCACGGTAAGCAATGCGGTAAATAATTCCCCTGTGGGCACAAAAGTGAAGTCAAAGGCGTCGTTTGGCAGCATGCCGAAGGTAAGTCCGGCCAGGATACCCAAGATGCCCAATATGCCAAACACCCCAAATCCCGGCAGCACGAATATTTCGACCGCCAGCAGGACAAAACCAACTATAAAAATCAAAATCTCCCAATTCCCAGCCAATCCGGTGAGGTAATAGGGGATGAAATATAAGATCATCGCCAATACGGACGCAGCCAGAGGGAAGCCCACGCCCGGTGTCTGGATCTCAAAGTAGATGCCTGCAAATATCACCAGAATCAAGAAACCGCTGACAGCAGGGTTTAGGAAGAAAGCAATGACCTTTTCCACGCCGCTTGGTTCATATCGGGTGATTTCAAAATCAGTAATGCCCTGCCTTTCTATGATTTCCTCAATACTGTTTACTTGGGCTTCACAAAAGCCGTTTTCTATGGCTTCAGAAACCGAAAAGGTAATAACCGAGCCCTCCTTGGTGATGCCTTCTATTTCGATGCTCTGGTCCACCATGGCTTCGGCGATTTGGGGATCGCGGCCTTTGGCTTCAGCGGTGCTTCTCATCATGGAGCGCATGTAGGATTGGTACTTGTCGGGAGCCGCTTCGCCTGATCCACCTACCACCACTGTGGCGGCGCCTATGCTTGCCCCGCGGGCCATGTAGATGCTGTCGGCTGCTATGGAGATCAGTGCCCCTGCGGAGGCGGCATCCTTGTCTATGAACACGTGGATGGGAATCTCCGACTCCAATACCATGGTACGGATATCGTCGGCATCATTAACAGCCCCTCCGTAAGTATCCATATGGATGATGATGAGGTCGGCGGCTTTTTCCTTGGCCTCCTCCATGGCAAGGGTGACCTGTCTGTTCATCCTGGGGTCTATGTCCGATTTGATGTCAAAAACAAAAACCTTGGAAGTGGCGGCTGGAATGCTGTTCTCCTGAAAAGCAAAGCTTTGGGAAGCTACTAGGCCCAGCAAACATAGCCATATATAAAAAGGATACTTCATGAATGATGCTATTTTACTCACCAATATACCTAAATTATTGATTTTATCGTTGCTCCTATAGTAAAAGAATCGACTTCCAAACTGATTACAGTGCTGATTTTAGGGTGTAATATTTAACGATAATTAAATATTTTAGTGGCTTTTGCCCGTTGTATTTAAAGAAATTAATTTGAAATTTGTAGGCAAAAATTACCTCTTTGCCACATATTTCGAGCGGATCGTCAAACATCAAATAAAACTATCCGTTATTGCTGAAAACAGGTTGATTTTGTTTAAAAAAGTAACATTAATACCAGGTAAGAATATTCTAATGAAGAAAAGTTTATTGACTTTGTGTTTTATGGGTTTAGGAGTGGCAGTGTCGGCATCAGAGTATGCGGCGATGGACTCCGTGGGGATTGAGAAAAAGGATGGCAAAACTTTCATCATCCATGAAATTGACCAAAAGGAAACCCTTTTTGGAATCGCCCGGCGCTATGATGCTCCCATGAACGATATTATTACCGCTAACCCCACCCTTGCCGGCGGCCTTCAGCCGGGGCAGAGAATCAGGATCCCATATACGGAAAAAGAGCCGCTTCCCGAAGGGGCTAAAGTACATAAGGTGATGCCTGGTGAAACCCTCTTCGCCATTGCCAAAACCCACAACGTATCCGTGCAGGAAGTGACAGAATGGAACAACCTCAACGGCAACGGCCTAAGTGTAGGCCAAAACCTAATCATCAAGGAGGGTAAAAAGCCAGCGGCAGTTGAATCGGCTGCAGCCCAAACACCGGCGGCACAGACTCCCGCTGCTCCAGCTACTAAGCGAGAGGAAAAAAGAGCTGAAGCTCCCCGTGATGCCCAGCCAAACGCAGCTTCTACTGATGGCGAATGGGTGATGCATACTGTAGCCCCAGGGGAAACACTTTTTTCATTGGCCAAAGATTACGATACCAAGGTGGATGATATCATCCGTTGGAATCTGCTTACTTCTACTAACTTGGCCCCTGGGCAAAAGTTGAAAGTTAGCCAGCGAGAAGGTGGGGCGGCCCCGGCCAGAGCGACCACCCAGACTCCAGCTCAGCAGAACCAAGCTGCCAATCAATCCCAGCCACAGCAGGCAAAAAGCGGGAATGCTGACAAAGCAGACGTTGCCCAAAAGTGGATAGAAACAGTAAGAAGTGAAGCCCCAGCCGAGAATCCCCGTCCGGTGGTGAATACCAGAACCGCACCGCCAGTGGAGGAATCTACAGAAAGAAAGAATATCAAGGAAACCGGTCAGGCTGAAGTAATCGAAGGGACCGGAAACCATACCAAATATCTAGTATTGCACAGAAATGCTCCCGTTGGTACCATCATGAGGATCAGAAACGAGGAGAATGATGTGACCATCTTTGCCCGAGTGGTAGGAAAACTTCCTGAAACCGGCGACAATGGCAGGTTGCTGATCAAAGTATCCAAGGCTGCCTACGAGCAACTCAGGGCAGTTAATAGCCGTTTCCCAGTGGAGGTTTCTTATTGAAAAAGACGGAAGACGGGAGACCGAAGGCGGGAGATTGAGGACGTAGATATATTCGGTCTTCGGTCTCCCGTCTTTTTTGCCATTTTTAACACATTAGGTTCAATGGGAGCAAAGGCCTTTTAAAAGGGTTATTTGCTTCATTTTCAGTGGGTAACTGTTTTGATGAAAAGGAGAGGAATAGCCAATGTTTTTGCGTTTGTCCTTTTTTCGATCTAGTTTTGTGTTCGATTACCACTATAATGAATAAATTCCAACTCTTCATTCACCACTTCTTCCGGTTTATCTGGAATGCCATCTTTGTAATTTCCTATCCAGTTCTTGCATCGTTTGGGCTCTTATTTATAGGGGTTACTTACATGTTTTCCGGCTTGTCAAGGGTGTTGACCAAGTTCAAGAAAGGGGAAAAGATGGAGATTACTTTTGATAAAGCTGAATGGAAGAAAATGGTTCAGGATAATTCGTTGATAGAGGGGAAGGTCTGCACGCAGATCATGTTTGGGCCTAGCGGATATCATTTCCGAAGGTCTGATGGGGTACCTTCCGTTTTGGAAGACTATGTTTTTGGCAACAAAATCAAGGTGTTGGAAGAAGGCTTGCTGCTTGAAAAGTGGAACAGCACCGACTCGAAAGACCTTCCCGATTTCGATATCTGCCTTTACGACCCTGACGAAGATTCGCTAAAGTCTCTCACCAATATTAAATGCTTTGATTGGCACTTAGCCGAGCAAGATGACAATTCGCTGAACTTCAAATGGTTTGACGGTACCCAAGGCGGGGAGGTGAAGATAGCTCTATGAGAGAAAGTATGAAGGAGTTTTTGGATGAAAAAGTGGCTTATTACAACCAGCCGGATTTTATCGAAAACGACCCCATCTGCATTCCCCACCGTTTTACCAAACCCCAAGATATTGAGATTGCCGGGTTTTTTGCGGCCGTACTGGCTTGGGGACAGCGGAAGACCATAATCAACAAGTGTGTTTCCCTGCTCGAAATGATGGACAATGCTCCGTATGAGTTTATCCTAAACCATTCCGAATCAGACCTCAAGTCTTTCCTGCACTTTAAGCACCGCACCTTCAATGCCACTGACACGCTGTATTTTCTGGATTTTTTCCGCAGGTTTTATCAGCAGCACGGGAGTTTGGAAGAGGCTTTTCTTCCTATAGGAAGCGCCATGGAAATGGAAAAAATGCTGATTCATTTTCATGATTACTTCTTTGCCGACCCATTGGCTCCCCAGCGGACACGCAAGCATATCGCCACACCTGCTAGAAAGGCCGCCTGTAAACGCATCAACATGTTTCTCCGGTGGATGGTCAGAAAAGACGACAAGGGCGTGGACTTTGGTATTTGGCACCGGGTCAAGCCCTCCCAACTCATCTGCCCCTGCGATGTACACGTGGACAGAGTAGGGCGCAAACTTGGTCTGATCGAAAGAAAACAGACCGACTGGAGGACAGCCGTCGAACTAACCGGAAGGCTGGCTGAACTTGACCCTCTAGACCCGGTAAAATACGATTTCGCGCTCTTCGGCTTGGGCGTAGAGGAGAAGTTTTGAGAAGACACAGAGAGACTTTTCACCACAAAGATCAGCTAAGAAACGCAAAGAATGAATAGTGGCTTCTATAATCCTCATTCAGAATAATGATGAATCAGGGTACCAAGTACAACGTACCAAGTACCAGGTATTCGCTGCGGAGGTGCACGTTTGGGAGGCACAGGCTCCATTTCTGCCGTCCCGAGACATCTTTCCACTATTACCCCATCCGAAGAGCGCAGCTCGGAGGGAGGGTGGCCAGAATAAGAACGGTGAATATCAGAAAAGCCTCCAAATTACTCCAAAAAGCACCATGCCCTGCGGTGTACTTTGTACCTATTTAAGAGATTTTTACTGGGCAGGGTACCAAGTACAACGTACCAAGTACCAGGTATTCGCTGCGGAGGTGCACGTTTGGGAGGCACAGGCTCCATTTCTGCCGTCCCGAGACATCTTTCCACTATTACCCCATCCGAAGAGCGCAGCTCGGAGGGAGGGTGGCCAGAATAAGAACGGTTAATATCAGAAAAGCCTCCAAATTACTCCAAAAAGCACCATGCCCTGCGGTGTACTTTGTACCTATTAAAGCGTTATTTACTGGGCAGGGTACCAAGTACAACGGACCAAGTACCAGGTATTCGCTGCTGAGGTGTGCACATTTGGGAGCCACAGCCTCCATTTCTGCCGTCCCGAGACATCTTTCCACTATTACCCCCTCCGAAGAGCGCAGCTCGGAGGGAGGGTGGCCAGACTAAGAACTGTTAATATCAGAAAAGCCTCCAAATTACTCCAAAAAGCACCATGCCCTGCGGTGTACTTTGTACCTATTTAAGAGATTTTTACTGGGCAGGGTACCAAGTACAACGTACCAAGTACCAGGTATTCGCTGCTGAGGTGTGCACATTTGGGAGGCACAGCCTCCATTTCTGCCGTCACGAGACATCTTTCCACTAATACCCCATCCGAAGAGCGCAGCTCGCAGGGAGGGCGGGCAGAATAAGAACGGTTAATATCAGAAAAGCCTCCAAATTACTCAAAAAAGCACCATGTTATGCGGTGTACTTAGTACTTGGTACCTAGTACTTTGTACCTATTTAAGAGGTTTTTACTGGGCAGGGTACCAAGTACAACGTACCAAGTACCAGGTATTCGCTGCTGAGGTGTGCACATTTGGGAGGCACAGCCTCCATTTCTGCCGTCCCGAGGCACAGCCTCGGGACAACTACCCGTCATCGTTCACTAATACCCCATCCGAAGAGCGCAGCTCGCAGGGAGGGCGGCGAGAATAACAACGGTTAATATCAGAAAAGCCTCCAAATTACTCAAAAAAGCACCATGTTATGCGGTGTACTTAGTACTAGGTACCTAGTCCTTTGTACCGATTTAATAGGTATTTACTGGGCAGGGTACCAAGAACAACGTACCAAGTACCAGGTATTCGCTGCTGAGGTGTGCACAGTTGGGAGGCACAGCCTCCATTTCTGCCGTCCCGCGGCACAGCCTCGGGACAACTACCCGTCATCGTTCACTAATACCCCATCCGAAGAGCGCAGCTCGCAGGGAGGGCGGCGAGAATAACAACGGTTAATATCAGAAAAGCCTCCAAATTACTCCAAAAAGCACCATGCCCTGCGGTGTACTTTGTACTTGGTACCTAGTACTTTGTACCCTTTCACCTCCGTACTTGGTACCTAGTGCTTTGTACCCATTCGCTTCATTTACCCCAAATCTCCGGCTTTTCCCTCCATTCTTCCAAAGACTTCAAGTCCTGATCGGAAGCGTAGTCCAGGGCTACTGCCTGTGGCAACATAGCAGAGTAATCACTCAAACAAATCAACTTTATTCCAGCATCTTCAAAGTTTTTTCTTGCGATGTCAAATCCGTAAGTAAAAATGGCCACCATGCCCATTACTTCGAAACCGGCATTTTTTAAGTCCTGCACGGCCTTAAGGGAACTGCCGCCGGTGGAAACCAGATCTTCCACTACCACCACTTTTTGGCCAGGGGTTACTTTCCCTTCGATCATGTTTTCCATGCCATGGCCTTTTGGTTTGGATCTCACGTACAAAAATGGCAAATCCATCTCATCGGCAATCAAGGCCCCTTGTGGGATACCCGCAGTAGCCACGCCTGCAATGGATTCTACTCCAGGGAAGTTTTCATTAATAGCACCTACTAGCGCATGCTTGATGTGGTTTCTTACTTCGGGAAAAGAAAGGGACAATCTGTTGTCACAGTAAATGGGTGATTTCCAGCCTGATGCCCAAGTAAAAGGGCTTTCTGGATTAAGACGGATGGCTTTTATCTCTAGGAGGTTTTTGGCTACCTCTTCGGCAATGTTTTTGTTAAATAGTTCCATACAATAAAATTAAAAGATAAAACCCATAACGCTGTTGTGATAGGTGTATTTTTTATGCAATTTTAGCTTCTAATCGAATGCCCCATGAGAATTTTCATCAATGACAAGCCTTTAGACATTCTGTCTACTGAGGAGCTTTCCCCGGAAAAAACCTTTGAATGTATTTATGACAATCCCACAGACCTGCCTTCCTATGTGGAATTTCACGATGATGTGCTGCTTGTAAATCCCTCCAAGGAGATCATCCACAAATTGCTCTACTTGCTCAGGACTCGAAAACTCAAAAACCTGGATAGCATTACCATCCTGTCCAAAGACAAAGAGAAGCTAAAGAGATATATCAAAAGCCGATTTTCCATTGTCAAAGCCGCTGGTGGTGTAGTCACAAAAGGCGAAAAGGTGCTTTTTATTAAGAGGCTGGGCAAATGGGATCTGCCAAAAGGAAAGTTTGACAAAGGTGAAACTCCAGAGGAATGTGCCGTTAGGGAAGTGGAGGAGGAGTGTATGGTAAAGGTGAAATTAGGTGAACCAATCGTGAAAACGTGGCACACCTACACCCACAACCGCAAAAGCATCCTGAAGAAAACCTATTGGTACGCCATGGAAATCGTGGATGACTCCAACATGAAGCCGCAGACCGAAGAGGGGATTGAGGATGTGAAGTGGCTCAACCACCAAGAGGCAAAATTCGCCTTGGTCAATTCCTACCCGTCCATGAGGTACCTTTACAAGAAGTTTATCAAGATGGTGCCCAAGGTTCAGACCTCGTAGGGGAGGAATTCATTGATCTCCCCGCCATAGCGGTGCACTTCCCTTAGGATGGTAGAATTGATCGAACTGTACTTGGGTGAAGTGATCAGAAACACCGTTTCCAAGTCCTTGTTCAAATGCCTGTTCATCTGGGCGATGGCATTTTCATATTCAAAATCCGTAGTATTTCTCAAGCCCCTAAGCAGGAAATTGGCCTCGTTCTTTTTGGCTAAGGAGGAGGTGAGTTCGCTGTAGATTACCACTTTCACTTGTGGAAGGTCCTTGTAGGTCTCTTTGATTTTATCGACGATCAAATCGATGTCAAAATACCTTTTACTTTTGTTGGTGTTGTAACCAATAGCGATAATTACTTCGTCGAAGAGCTCCACGCCCCTCATTACTATATCGTGGTGACCAAGGGTAAACGGGTCAAAAGAACCCGGAAAAATAGCTACTTTTTTCATTCAATCGGTTTTAGAGTGTCCAATAGGTTTCCAGCCTCTGCGTTTCCTGTAGGCGCTCAGCCCCGGAGTGGTAGGTGGTATTGGCTCTTGGGGTGATAGGGATAAGGTTTTTGAAATAAGGCTGTAGGTCTTCCAAGTTGCTTCCAAGCGAGGAAAGATCTCCAATCAGGTTCACCTTGCAGTAATTCCTGTCAAAATTAAGCTGCTCAAAAGCTACGAAAACATATTTGAGCAACTCCTCGGTGTTGGATACCTCAAAGCGGTTGAACATCTTAAGCTCCTGGCTGGAAAAAGCCACAAGGTAGATGTGTCCATGCTCTGCGATGACAAAGATCTCCTGGCCCAGGTAATCGTTTTTTTGCTGCAGCACGTAATCCAGGGACAAGGCGCCAGCATGGCCGAATTTGATCTCTGGGAACCGTTTTCTAAACTTGTCAGAAGTCGCTTTGTCTATTGCGGCCACCAGATGCAGGTTGTTGCTGTCCAGGCTTTCTGAAAACACCTCATGCGCTTCCTGCTGCACCAGCGGGCTGGAGTAGTTTAGGTAGGTGGCGGCTTGGCTTTGGTCAAACAGCACACCCGGTACTAGATTGAAGTGGTCGTTGTGCACCCACAATTTGGCCGTTTTTGGGTTTGATTTGAGCAGCTCATTGGATTCCAGGACGGAATTTAGTTCTGAGGCGGGAAGGCTTTCCCCAGCCACAACTTCCCCATTGGAGTCCTTAGCGATAATCAAAAGGTTGTCTTTAGACAAGAAAAGCGACAAATCTGACACCACTTGGGTGTCAAATTTATCGCTTAGATATTTAAACTTCATGTTCTCTAATGGTTTTACCACTATTATTCCCAGTTACCTGAAGTAGAGGCGTCGGTTCTAGAACCTACTCTCAAAGCTTTCTCGTTGTTGTTCTCTCTTCTGGTCGGGTTGATTGGAGCTGGATCTCTGATCTCGAATACAGCGATCTCCCTGTTGTTACGGGTGATTTTGTCGGCAAAGAATTCAAACTCTCTTCCCCCAGAACCCGGTACAATGTGCAGGTTTTCAAGGTTGAAGTTAGGGTGCCTTCTTTCGTTGAACAAGGAGTCCATTACCGGTACAGAACCCAGTGTATCATAAGTTACAGTGGTTTCTTCCTTACCGTAGTCCAATAGGACGGTGGTCTCAGATCTTTGTACAAGATAGATATCCCCGCTTTGGATGAAATTCCTCAAATCATTCCAATTGTCAGCATACTCTCCGTTGCTGGCCAAGTAGGCAACTTGTGCGTCGCGCAGCATCTGAAGCTTTTCTACTACTCTGGCTTCAAGTCTTGCAATTCTCTTTTCTTCTTCCATTACGGTATCGATACCGTTGTATAGAAAATAGCCCAAAGCAAGAGCGCCCACTAGGAATACCAATGATAAGATCTTAGTTACGTTCATTTTAAAGGATAATTAATTCGTCTTAATAAGGTTGATGCTGTTTTTACAAGATGCTATTTTATGCATTTATTTTCAAAATTAAAATAACCTTTCCATATTCTTACATCATTTAGTGATTTTAGGTCCCAAAATACCTGATGTTTGGCTTCGTTGGGTATGGACTGCAGCTCATCTAGGTCCATGAATTTCACTTCTTGGATCAATTGTGTGCCCGCCGGCAGCTCTGGATCATGCCCCAGTTGGGGATTTTGCCCATTGGTACTTACCTCAAAAAAAAGTTCCACCGCATGGAGTGGCCTGTCCAGATATTCAAAGGTGAAAAGGAATTTTTCCACCCGGATCTCCAATCCCGTTTCTTCCGCAAATTCCCTGGCCAGATTGGCCGTGGCTGGACTGCCAAATTTCATCCCGCCCCCAGGCACGTTCCAAAAACTGCGGCCCTGGCCCATGTCATGCCTGATCATCAAAATCTTGTCCTCCTTGATGAGCACACCATTGACCCGCACCCGCAGCCTTCCCCCAAATTTGTCTGATATTTCTTTTTCGATATTCGGCATTAAAGCTTTAGATTAGCATTATGAGTAAAGATACGCATCCTCTGCCAAAGCCTTCCTATCTGATCAGAGGAAAGTTTCCTCACACCCCCACCCATGGTCAGGAGGCCTTCTTCCGGCTTTTGGATGAGTTTCTTTCTCCCCATATGGGCGAAAAACCCACCTTCATTCTCAGGGGGTATGCCGGTACGGGAAAAACTTCCGTGGTATCGGCTCTGGTGCAGATGCTTCCCCAGTTGAATTACCGCTCCCTGATGCTGGCTCCCACGGGCAGGGCGGCCAAAGTCATGTCTACCTACTCCGGCAAAAATGGGTACACCATTCATAAAATCATTTACACGCCCTTGGGCGAACAGGGGAATTTCTCGGGGTTTGACCTGCAAAAAAACTATTACACCAATACGGTTTTCATCGTGGATGAGGCCTCCATGCTTTCCGATGAGGGGGGCATGGGGCAGAGCCTGCTGATGGACCTGGTGCGCTATGTCTTCCAGCACAAGTCCAACAGGCTGATGCTGATAGGGGACAGTGCCCAGTTGCCTCCCGTGGGCAATCCCAACAGCCCCGCCTTGGATAAAAATTATATGGTGAGGCATTATGGACTGTCCATTCTGGAAACCGAGCTCACCGAAGTGATGAGGCAGCAGCTCGATTCTGGGATATTGTTCAATGCCACCAAACTCAGAGAGGAAGTGGTGAAGGAGAAGCCCCAGATTTCCTTTCAGGTAAAGCCCTTTAAGGATTTTTACAAAATGACGGGTGAAAAGCTCGAGGACGGGCTGCGGTACGCTTATAACAAGTTTGGTGTGGAAAATACCATCATCGTCACCAGGTCCAACAAAGCAGCGGTGCAATACAACCAATATATAAGGAGGGCGATTCATTTCATGGATGAGGAAATCACTTCTGGGGATTTGCTGATGATCGTGAAAAACAATTACATCTACATGGCCGATTCCGAGAGGGTGAATTTTTTGGCCAACGGGGATTTTGTAGAAGTGAGAAAAATTCGTTCTTTTGAGGAAATGTACGGGCTGAGATTTGCCACCCTGGAGCTGCAGCTGCTCGATTATCCCGAGGAGCCCAGCTTTGAGGCCAAGGTGATCATGGATACGCTTTATTCCTCAGGGCCCTCGTTGAGCCAAGAGGAATATAGGGAGCTTTACCGGCAGGTACAGGAAGACTACGCTGATATCGCCAAGAAAGGGGAGCGGATGGAGATGATCAAAAAAGATCCCTATCTCAACGCCCTACAGGTGAAGTTTGCCTACGCCCTTACCTGCCATAAATCGCAGGGCGGGCAGTGGGATGCCGTATTTGTTGATCAGGGATATTTGAAGGAAGAGCAACTAGATACGGGATTTATTCGTTGGCTATATACCGCTGTGACCAGAGCGACCAAAGAGGTGTTCATGGTGAACTTTCATCCGAGGTTTTTTGGGTGAGAAGAGCGGAGTGGTTTCACGCATGGTAGTTTCACGCAAAGAGCGCAGAGATTTCACGCAAAGAGCGCGGAGATTTTATTAGTGTTGAAATTAAAGACTTTGCGGTCTTTGCGCTTGCTTTGCGGTCTTTGGGTGAAACTGAAAATGACAATGGCGTGTAAATTTTCTCGCAGCGATCGCGGCGATTTTCGCAGCGCCGCAGCGAGAAATCATATTGTCATAGCATTGGGTGTGTTTGCAAAATATGTGACTCGAAATGACGGTGGGTAAGAAGAAACTCTGTGATCTTTGCGCCTCCTTCGCGTTCTTTGCGTGAAACTGAAACGGACTTAGCGTCTTCGAGCCTTCGTGGCTAATAATTGGATCAATAAAAATTAACATATATATAAACATGAGAAAATTAGTATTAGTAATGGTAATGGCCGTGATGGCCTTTGCGGTGCAGGCACAGCAGGCTTCAAATGGCGAAGGTGCGGCGATTTCATTTGCCGAGAAGTCCAAGGATTTCGGTGACATCACCCAGGGTGACAAGGTGGAGCATACCTTCAAGTTTGAGAATACCGGCAGCGCCCCCCTCGTGATCAGCAACGTGGCCGCCACCTGTGGATGTACCGTCCCGGCCTGGCCAAAGGAGCCAATCGCTCCGGGAGAATCAGCCGAGATCAAAGTTTCCTTCAACTCTGCAGGCAAGATGGGCAAGCAGAACAGTGTAGTGAGAATCTACTCCAACGCCTCTGAGCCGATCGAGAAAGTAAGCTTGATTTCGAATGTGCAACCGAAGAAATAGTTTATGGGCCTGCGGCCGTTTAAGGTTTATGGTTTAAGGACTTATGAAGAGGCCCGGGTTTTAGACCCGGGCTTTTTTATTTTGGGGATTATTTATAAATTGATAGCGTATCTAAGGTTTCGGTCTTCCGTCTTCCGGTCTCCGGTCTTCGGTCTTCCGTCCCAAAATTTTTAATTCACGTACCCCCAATTTTTTCCCATGAACAAAATCATCTATTTCATCATCGCCCATCGCAATCCCGCACAAGTGGAAAGGTTAATCAGGAAATTGGAAGGCCCGGATACGGTTTTTTATGTGCATCTGGACATCAGGTCCGATATGGGTGAATACCGTTACCTCGAGTCGGACGGGGTCAGGTTTATCAGTAACCGGGTAGCGTGTGTCTGGGCCGATTATGCGTTTGTGCAGGCCGTGCTCAATTTGGCAGAGGTGGCCCTGGCTGATGGGCAGCAGGGGATGATGGTGCTTTTAAGCGGGCAGGATTACCCCCTTAGGCCAGCTGAGGAAATACGGGTTTTTTTTCTAAGACACATGGACAAGAACTTTATCACCTGCATGCCCCTAGAGGAAGCCTGGCCGGAATTCAGCTGTTACCGCAGGAGGGAGACCTACAAAGTCAATTTTTCCGACAAGAGGGCCGACTTTGCTTTTTTCAAGGGCATTGATTTGATGCTCATCAATTGCCTGCTCAAGGGCAGGGTAGGGCTGGATATATTCAAACTCATCTTCAAGAAGCGGGTGGAACCCTTTAGGCTTTACGGCGGATCCGCCTGGTGGGCCATCAATACCAAAACCTTTGAAAAGATCCTGCGTTTTATGGAAATGCGCGGGGAGGAGATGCAGGAGTATTTTCAGTACACCTACTGCGCCGATGAGGAGTTTTTCCAGAGTCTGCTGATGGAAATATTAAATGGCGATACCTCCAGCATCCTCCCCAGTGTCACCTACGTCAACTGGACGAGGCCAAACTGTGAACTTCCCGTCACCTTTGGCGCCGGAGATTTGGAAGAGCTGAAGGAAAAGGCAAGTGACTTCCTGTTTGCCCGCAAGTTTGTCATGGACAAGTATGGGGAGATCTTGGATGATATAGACAGGTATTTGCTGGTTTGTGAAAGAATCACCACAGAGGAGAACACAGATTAACACAGAGTAAACTTTACTTTCCCTCGGGGTTCCCCCGTATCAGTTACGGATCACTTACGGATCACCTACGGATCACTTACGGATCAGTTACGGATATTTCCGAAAATTGACTAGGAAATGGGCCGTAGGAGCTCGGGAGCATTGAAAACGCTGGATTTCCGATGGGGCTTTCCGTAACTTTTCTTAGAATAATCATATTTTTCTTGGCAATTGGGCTTGATCGGCTTGTATTTCCGGCTAGGCTGACCCGTCCACCAGCCGAGGCCACCCAATCCCCACCTTTGGCCAAGCGCTGGGTCAGCGCTTGGCCAAAGGTGGGTGGGAGTAGGGGGAGTAACCCATATATTTCCTCTCCTACACGTATCTTCCCTTCAAATTATTTACCACTTTTCTGGTGGCATTCTTACTAATACTTTTTTGAATCCCTGACACGTGTTGTCATAAAAATATCCCTTAAAGTCTTTTTGTCGACTATAGTCCGTGGTGCAATTGTCTACATTTTTTCTATTTGCACCATGGATATTAAAGAAGCATTTGGGAAGAAGATAAAGTCCATCCGGACCGAGAAAGGCATATCACAGGAAAGTCTCGCAGACTTAGCCTTTTTAGACCGAACATACATTTCAGATATAGAGAAAGGTAAGCGAAATGTCTCAATAGAGACAGTTCAGAAGCTTGCTGTTGCTCTAGAGATAGAAATGAAAGAGCTGTTTAATTATTCTTCGTACTAACAAAATAATAATAGAGGAATGGTAAATTATTCAGATATCAAAAATAAATACAAAATCGAAGTTAAAAAGACTGCTCAATCCGAATTGGCTTATTTAACTCATTTTTTACATGCTGAAAGTAAAATTGAAAACGAGGGGTATAAGGCGAAAGTTAAAAAATATGTAAATGAAGGGTTGATTCAAGAAAGTATATTAGAAGAACCTTACTTTCAACAAAAATTAAATCTAAATTGGGATGTTCCTTTTCCTCCTGTTAAGTCGGATTTTACTTTTATTGATCTTTTTGCTGGGATAGGAGGTTTTAGAATTGCACTTCAAAAATTAGGTGGTAGATGTGTTTTTTCCTCTGAAATAGATAAAGCGGCTCAACAGACATATGAGGCAAATTTTGGAGAGGTCCCGTTTGGAGATATTAAAGAGTTTACTAGCTACGAAATAAGTGATCTGGAAATCGATCAAATGATTCCGGATCATGACCTGTTAGCTGCAGGTTTCCCATGTCAGCCATTTAGTCTAGCGGGTGTTTCTGCCCGTAATTTTTTAGGTATGAGCCATGGGTTTCATGATCAAGATCAGGGTAATTTATTCTTTGATATTCTTAGGATTGTCAAAGTGAAAAGACCTAAAGTACTATTTTTGGAAAATGTTAGAAACTTGAAAAGCCATGATAATGGTAAGACTTTTTCCACCATTGAAATGATGATTAAAGAATTAGGATATTCATTTGATTGGAAAATAATTAACTCGGAATCATTAGTTCCGCAGAGACGAGTTAGAACTTATATGGTTTGCTTCTTAAACCAGAAAATTAATTTTGAATTTCCTGAAATTAGTGGGGATCCATTGCCTTTGAAAAATATTCTTGAAGAAAAAGTTCCAGAAACTTTTACTATATCAGATAAACTCTGGCAAGGTCATCAGAATAGAAGTAGGAGGAATAAGGAACGAGGTACTGGCTTTACAGTCAAATTAGCAGATTTAGAAAAGCCTTCAAATACGATTGTTGCTAGATATTACAAAGATGGAAAAGAATGCTTAATTCCTCAGGAAAATAGTAATCCTAGAAAACTTACTCCTAGGGAATGCGCAAGGCTTCAGGGATTTCCTGAAGAATTTATTCTTCATCCAAGTAATTCATCAGCTTATAAGCAGTTTGGTAATTCTGTTGCAATCCCCGTAATTTTCAAAATAGGAAAAAATATACAAAAATTTTTAGTGAAAGAATGATGATGGATAGTATGAACTTAAAGGATACTGGATTTAAGACTAATGATGAATTGCAATACTGGGACAAGTGTTATTGGTATCTAAGATTTTTAATTGATACAAATAGATTTGGGGCGTTGGGAAAAAACATTTCAAAATGCAAATTCTTGTATGAAAATATTCTGACAGCATATAAGCTTCTAAATAAGGAAGAGTCATCGGAGGATAAAATTAAGGTTTTAGACTCAATTTTTTATGATACCTTATTTGATAAAGTTAAAAATGATAGTAAGAAATTCCATGCTTATGTTTATTTGTATGACAATTTGCAGGTTTTTCTAGTTGATCCGAAGGATTATTTTGTGTTAGCATTAACGATTAAAGAGTTGTTGTTGCCTACAAATGAAGCTATTCAGAATGTTCCTAGTAATGAATGTGTAGCTTTTGCAAAATTATATGGAAAGGCTATTTTGGATTCTAAAAATGAAAAAGGATTATCTAATCTTATAAGAGAGTGGGATATCTTTACTGAGACTATTGCTTTAAATAGAGAAAGAGATTTAATTGTGAATCTAATCTCAAGTATTAGGGGAAGATTACAGTTAGAATTGGGGCAAGCAGAAGGATCACTTAATGATCATGATATGGATGTCATAATTTCGGCAATAAGCCAAGAGTTTGAAAGGAGAACTGGTCAAAAAAGAAAGCAAAGGGCAGGTAATGACCTAGAAAGTGTAACTCAATTTATTTTTGACTATTTCAAAATTAAAACAGGGGGAGGACCTGAGCATATTTCGACTGGGTTAGAGGTTGATAACTGGATTAAAGATAAAAATGGTTACTATATTGGAATAAGCTTAAAGAGGACCCTGCGGGAACGCTGGAAACAAACATATACAACAGATACTTCTATTTTAGACAGGAACCGCATAAAATATGTTATTCACATCATTAACAATGATATCGATTTAAGTGATGCAAAGCTATCTGAGTTGGGTTCCTATAGACATCTTTTCTTTTTAGCTGATGATTCAAAAGTTTTGGAGAAATATAAAAATCATATAGTGACAAGTAAGTATGTGTTTCCTATGTCTCAATTAATTGTGAAGATTAAGGAATTCATGCAATAAATATTATTTTACTTTTAACTGTATATATATATATTGTAATGACTTTTGATTTCCTGACCCATGAGGTACTCAATAGGTAAACTTGTGAATATTTACGTAATGGGAAAAAGCTTTAAAGAATGTGGAAATGTTCAAATTCAGTTGCAAATCCCATTGGTTCGCTGAACTTAATTAATCCATTCGAATATTTAGAAAGATGTCTAAAGTGTGAGTCGTTCACAATAGATGGGTTGGAATTGTTAAAAGATTGTTTTTATTCAGCTCCTTGATTTCTTTATTTAATACTCCCCCACAACCCTCTCCGCCCAATACTTATAAATCTCCGCATCCGGGTGCAGCTTGTCGCTAACCACGGCTAGGGGATATTCCCGGTAGTGGGTGGTGATGTCGAGGAAGGTGACGCCGTGCCTTTCGGCGATGGCTTGCTTGGCGCGGTTGAAGCGGTCGATTTCCTGGGCCACTTTGGCCTTGTCTGTTTCTTTTTCGGTGGCAAAGGGCGTGATGCCCCAGTCTGGAATGGAAAGGACGAGGACGTTTTCCTTCTTTCCTCCCGCAAAACTTATGGCCTGCTCGAGCAACTGCCTGAATTCCTCCCTGTAGTTGTCCAGGTCCCTGCCCCTGTACTGGTTGTTTACCCCGATGAGCAAGGTGACCAAATCATAGGTCTGCCCCTCTATATTGGCCTCGCTGATCCCTTTTTGGAGTTCATCGGTGGTCCAGCCGGTGGTGGCGATGATTTTGGGATCCTCAAAATCGTAACCTTTTTCCCTTAGCATGACCACGGCCTGGTTAGGGAATCTTTCATGCTCTTCGACTCCTTCCCCAATGGTGTAAGAATCGCCTAATGCCAAGTATGTGAGTTTTTGCTCCATTTTCGGTTGGGTTGTAAGTACGGCCAAGCTCAAGGCCAAAAAGGTGAACAGGTGGATCATGACTGGAATAGCTTTTCGGTAAGCTGGAAGGTGCCCTCATCCGCATTCATTCGGGCTTTGGCGCCAATCGGTACGATGAATTGTTTGGGCACATGGCCGATCATGGCACCGCGGTAAGCGGGGATGTTGAGGGGTTTGATGTAATCGTCAAAAATGTCGTCCAGCGTTAGGGTGCCGTATCCGCCCGTGGGGCTGCAGTCCGTGCACTGACCAAAGACGAAGCCTTTGATCTGGCTGAGGGCGCCCATAAGCTTTAGGGTGCTCATCATGCGGTCCACCTTGTAAGGTTCCTCGCCGATGTCTTCGAGAAACAAGATTTTGTCGTGGAAATCCGGCAGATAGCCCGTTCCCGCCAAAGCGGTCAATACCGTCAGGTTGCCACCCACCAGTTCTCCTTCTACCTCACCGCTAGTGATAGTCTGGATACGGTTGTTTTTGACGATCAGCTCATCGCCTTTTTCCTGCTCGTTTTCAAACTTGTGCAGGGACTGGTTGAAAAACACTTCCTCAAACTGTCTTACATTAAAACTGTTCCAGCTGCCTGTGCCGTTGGGGCCGTGGAAGGTGATCAGGCCGGTTTTGGCATAGATCGCGTTGTGCAGCGCGGTAATGTCGCTGTAGCCCAAAATCGGTTTGGGGTTGCGTTTGATGTTTTCGTAATCGATCATGGGCAGGATCCTGGCCGCCCCGGATCCTCCGCGGATGCAGATGACGGCCTTCACTTGCTCATCGGCAAACATGCCGTTAAGGTCATTGGCCCGCTCGGCATCGGTCCCGGCGAGATGCCCTCTTCGGTTCTGTAGGTTTTCGCCCATTTTGACCTCAAAACCCAAAGCCTCCAGCGCCTCTTTGGCCAACTGAAACTGTATCCTTTCGGCCGTGGCCGCAGAAGGACTGATCAAGCCTACAATGTCGCCTTTTTGCAAAGGTTTGGGCAAAAGCTTCTGAACAGGGGAGGTGGATTTGATGGCCTTTTGCATCCCGAGGATGGGAAATAGGCTCATGGATAGTCCCAAGGACTTGAGGAAATTTCTTTTGTTCATGTGTGTTTAAAAGTTTTCCCGGATATAGACCATCACCTTTTCCATCTCTGCTCTCACCTTGCTGGCCTTGTAGGGGTAATTGTTGTTCATAAATGCAAAGGCATATAACTTGTCACTTTTTGTTCTGACGAATCCAACCAAGCTGTGGTTGTTGGAAATGGTGCCCGTTTTGCCAAACACATAAGGTTTGGGCGCATGGTAATTGTTTTTTAAGGTACCGCTCACACCGCCTTTGGGCAGCAGGTTGAACAGCATCTCGTCAGGCATTACCCTGTAGATTTTATCCATCAAAACCACCAGTGATCGGGGGGTCATCAGGTTGTGCCTGGACAACCCGGAGCCATCCACCCACAACAATTCGTCAGGAAGGTCAATTAAGTATGTTTTTTTGATATAATCAATGGCTCTTTCAGAATTAAGCTCCTGAAAGAGTTCATCAGAAATCATCAGCAGCAGGTGTTCGGCGATAAAATTGTCGCTTTCCAGCATCATTTCTTTATACAGGGCCTCTGTACGGATCCCCTTGAGGCGCTGGTGGTCCTTCGGGAGCTTTTCCTTGGTGGGGATCACCATTTTGTTGAGTTCCGAACTGGCCAGTTGGGCAAAAGTCTGCTGGCTGGTCAGGAAGGGTACGTAGGTATTCATGCCGTTGTAGGTGCGGGGATTATAGTAGAACTGGTTACTGTGAAATTCCCTTTGCACGTTTCGCACATCCCTATCGCTGGTGGTGAGGTTTTGCCTAAATAGGGAAGGGCTGACTTCCGGCTTGTTGTTGCGGTTGATCACTTTGGCGACGTTGCCATAGATGGGGAAGGGTGATTTTTCGGCAGAGTAGGAGAAATAATAATCGTCCCATTGCCAGCCAAAACCAAATGCCTGGTCCTTCCAGTTGGCATCGGAGAAGTTGATTTTTTCATACTTGTCAAAAAACTCCCTTAATCTGGGCTGTTGGGGCAGGGCATGGTATTTCCAGCTTGGATCCCCGGTGCCCCAAACGGTGACTTCGTTGCCTTTGTTCACATACCTAAGAATGGTGGTGCTGTCCCCCAAAGTGATCAGGGAAGAAAAGAAGGTTACGAGCTTGGTAGTGGAGGCGGGGATGAAGTATAGGTGGCTGTTTTTTTCATACACCGGCTGCTGGGTGTCCAGGTCATAGAGCATAAAACCGGTGAGGTGGTTGTTGAAGAAGGAGTCCTTGTTGAAATAGCTTTCCAGCTCCGCAGTCTTATCCCGAGAAGGTTGGGCAATTAGGCTGGAGACTTGTAGGAATAAAAGGAGCGTGATTGTACTAGGTACTAAGTACAAAGAACTAAGTAATCTGGGGCGGTGTACGTGCTTGCTATAAGTCTTTACTTCCATCTATTCAAAAAGCTTTTTGCTTTAACTTTAATCTCTTTGAAATCCATTCTTCAAGGATTTTATCTTTTTGCCACGAAAGCTATTGTGGCTTGCTGCAACTCCGCGAAACCCTGCCTGCGCAGGCCGGTCCGTGTCCCTTTATTTCCGCGAACATCACCCTTCGTACTTCGCCATTGCCACACATATCCAGCCAGCGATGAAGGCTACGCCGCCGAAGGGCGTGATGGCGCCAAGCCAGGTGATGCCTGTCAGGGACAGCACATAAAGGGAACCGGAGAAAATAACGATGCCGGCCAAAAAGAGCCACGCGCTACGCTTGATCCATTTTTCCTGCAATTTCAATAACGACAGTATGCCCACCAATAACATTGCCAGGGCATGATAAAAGTGATATTTCACTCCCGTTTCAAAAGTCTCTGCTCGGCCCTGCATCTCCAGCATATCTGCCAATCCATGGGCCCCAAAGGCCCCGATCCCCACAGCCAGCGCCCCCAAAACGGCTCCTACTTGTATTATTCTTTCTTTATGCATTTTTTTTATATTATCCGGAATGATGTCGGTAGCCTATTTTTCTTTGATTGTCAGGACGGAAGACCGATGACCGAAGTAACAAGGCGTGATTCCGCAAAGATGCCTGCCTTGCCGGCGAGGCAGGCCTGCTTGCAGCAAAGGCAAGCTCTGTGCAACTCCATTTAAAACTCTGAGTAACTCCTCTGTGTCCCATTAAAATGTCAACCCCTCGCCCCGAAGATGGCGCTTCCGATCCGCACCATGGTGCTGCCTTCCTCCTGTGCGATGAGGTAATCCCCGCTCATGCCCATGGAAAGCTCCTCCATTTTCATGTTGGCGGGGAGTGGTAAGGTTTTCAATTTGTCAAACAGGCTTTTTAACCCCGAAAACTCCCTGCGGATCTGTTCCTCATTTTCTGTGAAGGTGGCCATTCCCATCAACCCCTTTATTTCCACATGCTCTAGAGTCTTCAGCTCCCCACTTTCTATTAGCTGGAGGAGCTCAGTCTCATCAAAGCCAAACTTGCTGTCCTCCTCCGCAATATGAACCTGTAGCAGGCAGGGGATAGTCCTTTCGGCCTTTTTGGCCTGTTTGTTGATTTCCTTGAGCAGCTTGAAGGAGTCCACGCCATGTATAAGATGGACAAAAGGGGCGATGTATTTGACCTTGTTGCGCTGTAGGTGGCCAATCATATGCCATCGGATGTCGGAGGGCAACTGGGGCTGTTTATCTACGAGTTCCTGTACTTTGTTTTCTCCAAAGTCCCGTATGCCAGCCTCATAGGCTTCCTGAAGGTCTTCTTTGGGTTTGGTCTTGCTTACAGCTACCAGTAGGCAGTCGGGGTTAATAAAAGTGTTTTTTATCTCCTGAAGGTTTTCTTTTATAGCCATTCTCCTAAATTTACACTCTCAAAGATACTGTTTAAGATTAGGACGGGCAATCCTCCGGCCTGCATTGTTTTAACATTAGCATATAAAATTATGGCGATATTAGGCACTTTATTGAAACGCGGCATCAGGTTGCGGGAATCCCTGGAACAGGAATACAGTTCCCCAATTGAGCTTCAGAAAAGAGAGCTGAAAAAACTGATGATCGCAGCCTCCAAAACGGAGTTTGGACGTCAGTACGGTTTTTCGGACAAACTCAAGGAGTTTAAGAAGAAGGGCAATACCTTCTATGAGGTGTTCAAACAGGATATGCCGATATTCGACTACAACAGGATGTATGACGAATGGTGGCACAAGTTGCAGGAAGGACAGAAGGACATCACATGGCCGGGGGCTATCAAGTATTTTGCCATGACTTCGGGCACCTCGGGAGCCTCCTCCAAATACATCCCTATCTCCTACGAAATGGTGAGGGCCATCCGGAAGACAGGTGTGCGCCAGATCCTTTCCCTGTCCAAATATGATCTGCCGGACAGACTGTTCAACACCGGTATCCTGATGTTGGGAGGAAGCACGGATTTGGAGTTTAACGGCACCTATTTTTCCGGTGACCTGAGCGGGATCACGGCTGGCAAACTTCCTATATGGTTCCAGCGGTTTTATAAGCCGGGTTCCGAGATTGCCAAAAATAAAAACTGGGGTGATAAACTCGAAAGGATCGTGGACAACGCCCCCAACTGGGATATTGGGATCATTGTGGGGGTGCCTGCATGGTTGCAGATCTTGCTCGAGAAGATCATCGAGCGTTACAACTTGAAATCTATTCATGACATTTGGCCAAACCTCAAGATTTTTGTGCACGGAGGGGTGAGTTTTGAGCCTTACAAAAAAGGCTTTGAAAAGCTGTTGGATAGGCCGCTTATTTATATGGAAACCTACCTGGCGAGTGAGGGTTTTTTGGCCTTTCAGGCCCTGCCTGACCGCCGCTCAATGAGGCTGGTGCTCAATAATGGGATTTTCTATGAATTTATTCCTTTCAAGGATGAAAATTTTGACGAAAATGGGGAGGTAAAGCCGGATGCGCAAACCCTTTCCATTGACCAGCTCGAGGAGGGTAAGGAATATGCCATACTGATCAGCACCTGTGCCGGGGCTTGGCGTTATTTGATTGGGGATGTGATCAAGTTTGAATCTTTGGCGGAAGCCGAGATTGTGATCACCGGCAGGACCAAGCATTTTCTCAGCTTGTGTGGGGAACATCTTTCCGTGGACAATATGAACAGGGCCATTGAGCTGGCTTCAGAGGAATTGGATATCGATATCCGGGAATTTACGGTCATAGGTGTGCCACACGGGAGCCTATTTGCCCATCACTGGTATATTGGCAGCGATGATGAAGTGGATGCGGGGAGGTTGAGGAACATTATTGATGAGAAGCTGAAAAGTCTGAATGACGACTATATTACAGAGCGCCAGCATGCGTTGAAGGAAATTGAGGTGAAAGTGTTGCCTCAGGAGACCTTCATTGAATATATGCGGCAACAGGGCAAGGAAGGCGGGCAGAATAAATTCCCACGTGTGTTGAAAGGGGATAAGGCGGAGGCTTGGGTTGGCTTTTTGAAGGAGAAAGGGCTGGCATAAAATGAATGTAATAGAAGGAATTGGAATGGGGCTGGTGCTATCCCTTATCATCGGGCCCGTTTTTTTTGCCCTGATCCAAAGCAGCATTGAAAAAGGTTTCAGGTATGCCGTGGCGATGGCTGCCGGCATTTTGCTGAGTGATAGCCTTTATGTGTTGCTTACCTACTTTGGCGTATCCCTGATCACCAACAATCCGATGGTGGAGATGGTCTTGGGTTTTGTCGGTGGCGGTTTTTTGGTGGCTTTTGGGGTCCTGACTTTTATGAAGAAAGGCATGGGCCGACCAAACACCGGAGGTTTCCCCAAGAGTAAAAAGCGGCCCATGAAGCGGAAAGGCTTTGCCAAAGGCTTTTCCCTCAACGGCGTCAACCCTTTTGTGTTGCTCTTTTGGACTTCCATTGCGGGATTAGTGCATTTAAAGGATGGATTTGGAGCTCTTGACGTGGTGGGGTATTATTTGGGGATCCTGCTCACGGTGTTCCTGATAGACGTTCTCAAGGCCTACAGCGCTACCAAACTCCGCACCTTCATCACTCCGAAGATCATGCAGTTGCTCAACAAGGTTGTGGCAGTGGCACTGGTGGGCTTCGGAATCAGGCTGATTGTATTTGCTGCTGAGGCGGTATGAGGCTTCACGTAGGCAAATGGGTCACAAAGGGCACCAAGTTAAAAAAGAAGTCGCTCAAAGGCTTCTTCGCTTACCGATACCCCATCCGAATAGCGCAGCTCAGAGGGAGGGGCACGATGGTAAGAACCTTTGTACCTGGTACTTTGTACCTGGTACTTGGTACCTGGTACTTTGTACCCATACGCAAGTACCAGATACGAACAGATGAGATAAAAAGGCTTCTTCTCTGCAAAATGGGTGGCAAGTGTATGTATCCATCCATACCTCAAGTTCCATTGAGACGCACCATCTCCGCTAACTACCTAAAATCCACTCACTCCTGAACAAACGGTAATTACTAGGTACATAGTACATAGTACATAGTACATAGTACTTAAGTACACCCCTCTAATCCAACAAAAAGTTATTAAGAAAACTACTCTTCAGCATCATCCAAAAAAACAAGAATACAAAAGCCCACATCATGTATGCCCGATAGTAGTCCTGGGTTTCCTTGTATCTGTTTTCGATGATTTCGGCCTTTTCGAGTTCATCGATCTGGTCAAAGATCTGGTCTAGCGCATCGTCGTCGCCTGCTCTAAAGAACTGTCCGCTGCCTATTTGGGCAATCTCACGAAGGGTGGTCTCATCCAGGTAGCTTTCGATCATCTGGGGACGGCCGAAGAAATCCGTGCCGTAGGGCACCATCCCGTCTTTCCCCACTGCAATGGTGTATATCTTGATATCCAGGGCGGCGGCCAGCTGTGCGGCAAAAACCGGGTCCACATTCCCGGCATTATTGTCGCCGTCACTAAGCAGCACCATCACCTTGCTGGTGCTTTCTGATTCCCTCATGCGGTTAGTGGCAGTTGCGAGGGCGCTTCCTATGGCTGTACCTTTGGCATCCATCATGTTGAAGGAAATGTCACTGATGGCGTCGGTGAGCATTTTGTGGTCGGTGGTGAGGGGAGAAAGGGAAAAAGCCTCTCCGGCAAAAACCACCATTCCGATCCGGTCACCTCGCCGGCCTTCTATAAATTCATTGGCTGTCTCCTTGGCGGCTTCCAATCTGTTTGGTTTTAAATCCTGCAGATCCATAGATTCAGAGATATCCAGCACCAGCATGATGTCAATACCTTCCGTGGACTGTTCCACCCGCTCATTGGTGCGTTGTGGGCGGGCCAAGGCGATGGCGATCATCCAGAGGGCCAGTAGGAAAAAGAAGGTGGGAATCAGCCTTAAATAAGTCCAAGGGTTGCTTTGGGCCACTCTCTTGGGAAGGGTAAGCTCCAAGGAAGGGTTTCTCAAAAACTTGATAAAAACCCTCAATAGCATCAATATAGGGATGATCCAAATCAGATGCAGCGCCCAGATGTTTTCCCACTCGAAGGAGCGCAAAGTTTCTGGGGTAAACCAATGCCATGAAAGCATGTCGCCTATACTATTTATGTTCATGGATCAGTTCAATTTTGTTAGTGTACATATTTCGGCAATCCGTTTTCAGGTTCTGACAGATGGCTGGCAGTTGCTCTGTTTTGCGGTCTGCATAGATGATAAGTTCGATGTTTCGCAGGTCATCCAAAATGCCATCACGGGGAAGGTCCATGGCCACCTCTGTGGAGGTCCATTCCTGATAGGGCCGGTTGGTCACCAGCTCAAGGTACCTTTTCCAGAGGCCCAGCACATTGTCGGCATGTGAGGCGGTGGGTTGGGAAATGAAAGTGGAAGTGACATTCTCCCATTTCTTTTCAAACCTGTTCCATCTCCTTTTTTCCAACCAGGCAAGCCAGTGGTTATAGATTTTATCTCCAAACACAAAATAGATCACAATACCCAGCACCAGGATGATGGACAGAGCGATATAGAAGTATGGATAGTTGAATTCCCTTTGGATCTTCTGGTAAGTATCGTTGTCTTTGAAGGCCGGTTCAGGCGGGATCTCAGATAAGGTTAGGATAAGGGCCAGCTGGTCCTCTTCGGGGAAGTACTCGAGACTGTCATATTTCAACACCTCATACACCGGCATGGTAAAGTTCCGCACCGGATCCAGGGAGAAGTTGGAGAGGTAATAGATTACGCTATCCCTGGTGACGGTGTCACGGGTATCGGTGACAAAGGTTTTTCTGCCCAGGTATTCCATATCTTCAAACCGGAAGGAGGAATCGGGGAAAATGACCTGCTGGCTGGGGTGGTAGGTGGCCTTAAGCACGTACTCCACCCGTTCGCCGAGCTTGGCGGAATCCTTACGGAAATATCCCTCTACCTGCACATCCTGGGCGGACAGCATGTAAGGGAATAGAAAGGTGATGATGAATAAAAACGAATGCTGCTTACCCACGTTTCATGGTTTTATTTCGATACTTAAATAATTCTATCAAAGGCAAAACAATGTCCTGCTGGGTGTCAATGGATAGGTAATTTATTTGATGTCTTTTGCATAAGTCGCTGATAGCTTCTCTTTCATCGGTAAAGGTGGATGAGATTTTTTTAGAAAAGGTTCGGAAAGCGGTGTTTACCCAAGTGGTTTTGTCTTCCTCCTTGTCATAAATGGGGATGATGCCCAGGGAAGGAAGTTTGGTTTCCCGAGGGTCGGTTACCTGTATGGCCACCACGTCATGTTTTTCGCCCATGGCTTTCAAAGTCCTTTCGTAGCCCTCATCTATAAAATCCGAAATCACAATGATGATACTTCTTTTCTTGACCAAATTCAAGGTGTAGGTAAACATGGAATTGAGGTCGGTTTTCAGGGATTTATTTTCATGCTGAAAGATTGCGCGGATGAGTTTGACCCCATGGCGCTGGCCCTTCCCAGGGAGTACCACCTGTTCTTTTTGGTCACTGAAGGAAATCAGGCCTACCTGGCTTCCTTCATAGAGGGCGGCCAACGTGAGCACTCCGGCAATCTCTTTTCCGAGGTCAAGTTTCTTTCTGCCTTTTGCCCCAATATTTTGGGATCCACTGATGTCGAGCAGAAATATTACCGACTGATCTTTTTCTTCTTTAAAAGTTTTAACAAATGTTCCGTGCCCTTTTGCGGATACTTTCCATTCAATAGTCCTCACATCGTCTCCATACTGGTAGGGGCGGAGGTCATCAAATTCCAGACCTGCCCCTTTGAAAATAGACTTGTAATCCCCCTGTAAATGGTTGTTGGCCACTTTTCGGAGCATAATTTCATATTTTCTGAGCTTTTTAAGCAGGTGTTTCATTTGCTGTGTTTTTCCTGAGGCCTAAATTTAACGCACTCATTTGAATAATAAAACGTGTAGAAGGTAACATATTATTTAAATTCGTTTGAATTGGCTAATTTTGCAGTGTGAAAAAGTTGATAATATTTATGGTTCTGTCGGTTTTTGCCCTTTCCTGCGGCAACGGTGACAGACCCAAACAGTTGTTGAATGAGGATCAGATGGTGGCCATCATGATGGACATCCACATGGTGGAGGGCATCGCCAGTTCGTTGCCCATTTCCTATGATTCCTCCAAAAAAGTGTACCCTTACCTGGAGCACCGGGTTTTTGAAAAACATGGGGTGCCGGATTCAGTTTACGTTGAAAACCTTCAGTATTACCTGCGTGATGCCGCCAAGATGGAGCAGCTCTATGCCAGGGTGATTGATTCTTTGACGGTCAAACAAAATATAGGAGAACAATAATATATGCTATATCCCAAAAGCCTTGAGCATAAGATTGATTTTGACAAAATCAAAGATCACATCAAGGCCGAATGTACAAGCCCACTAGGGGTGGAGTTTGTTTCCAAGATTTCCTTTTCCAAGGACCCCAAATTGATACAAAAGCTTCTCGACCAAACCGAGGAGTTTAGGCAGATCATCATATCCGGTGAGATGTTTCCCGCTTCCAACTTCTTGAATATTTACCCTTTTCTGGAAAAAGCCAAGATTGAGGGGACCTTTCTATATGAGGATGAGTTTCATGACATCAAAATGTCATTGATCACCCTGAGGGGATGCACGGCATTTCTGGAAAAGTACCAGGAAGAATATCCGAATCTGTATCAGCTGGTAGGCATGGTGACTTTGGACAATACCCTGCTGAAGGCAATTGAGAAGGTGATTGATGAAAAAGGAAAGCTGAAAAACAATGCTTCCAAAGAATTGGCCTTGATCCGGTCGCAGATCCTTTATGAAGAAAACAGGTTGAGGAAGGTGCTGGATAGGATTTTCAGAGAAGCCAAATCCAAGGGGTATACGCCGGAGGATGCTTCGCTCACCATCAGGGGAGGAAGGATGGTGATGCCTGTTTTGGCTGAAAACAAGCGTAAGATTAAAGGTTTCGTACACGATGAATCCGCCACTGGTCAGACGGTGTACCTCGAACCTGCCGAGGTACTGGACATCAACAATGAACTCAAGGAATTGGAGTACATGGAGCGAAGGGAGATCACCAAGATCCTTACGCAACTTACCGATACCTTGCGGCCCTATATTCCAGACCTGAGAAAGGCTTTCCAGTTTCTAGGCATGGTGGATTTCATCCGGGCTAAGGCTAGGTTTGCCATTAAGGTGAATGCAAGCAAGCCCTCCTATGAAAAAGCCAAGGTGATCGAATGGTACAACGCCCGACACCCGCTATTGGAAATGGCTTTGGCCCAGCAAGGCAAAAAGATAACCCCGCTTAACATACAGCTTGACCATAACAAAAGGCTCCTAGTGATCTCTGGACCAAATGCCGGAGGTAAGTCGGTGACCTTAAAAACGGTATCCCTACTCCAATATATGGTGCAGTGTGGTCTACTGATCCCGGTGGATCCACATTCCAAGTTTAGCATTTTCAACAACCTGTTCATCGACATAGGAGATGAGCAGAATATAGAAAACGACTTGAGTACTTACAGCTCACACTTGATGAGCATGAAGTATTTTACCGAATTTGCCGACAAGAAGACCATATTCTTTATTGACGAATTTGGCACGGGTACCGAGCCGCAATTTGGCGGGGCCATCGCGGAGGCGATCCTGCTAGCCCTCAACCAAACGGGAGCGTATGGGATAGTGACTACCCACTACGGCAACCTCAAACAGGTGGCGGCCAAGCACCAGGGCATGGTCAATGGTGCCATGCGGTACGACGTGGATAAACTCGAGCCTCTCTACCAATTGGAGGTAGGCAAGCCTGGGAGTTCCTTTGCTTTGGAAATCGCCTCCAAAATCGGGATCCGCAAGGATATCATAGCAGAAGCCAAAGAGAAAATAGGGGAGGAGCGGGTGCGATATGACAAGCTTCTCAACAAGGTAGAAGCGGAAAAAAACAAGTATGACAAGCTCTTGCTGGAAACCCAGATGAAAGACCGTCTACTGACCAAACTTATGGAAGAGTACTCTCAGTTAAAGGAAACTTTAGAAAAGAACAAAAAGGAAATTGTGCAACAGGCCAAGGTGGAGGCCAAGCAACTGCTTGATCAAACCAACAGGCAAATAGAAGCCACTATCCGGGAGATCCGTGAAAGCAAGGCTGATAAGGAGGCCACCAAAAAGGCCAGAGCCACTCTCGAGCAGCACAAGCAGGAGGTGAAGCCTGAAAAGCAGAAAGTAGCCCAGGGGGCTGAGATTAAGGTGGTCGGAGGAGCTATTCAGCCTGGCGACCATGTGAGGCTGAAGGATAACGGGGCCGTTGCTGAGGTGATTTCGATCAAAAATAAGGATGTGGAAATCAGCATTGGGGAGCTAAAATCCAATGTGAAACTCAACAGGCTGGAGAAGATCAGCAAAACTGAGGTAAAAAAAGAGAAGAAAGCCATTGCCAAGCGCATGTCCTATGACACCACGGCGGCCATGCGCGAGTTTAATGTCAACCTTGACTTGAGAGGCAAAAGGGGAGAAGAGATTCTGCCGATGGTCGAAAGATTTGTCGATGAGGGCTTCATGTTAGGCTTGAAGGATCTTCGGATCGTCCATGGCAAAGGAGATGGCATCTTGAGAGATATTACCAGAAACCTGTTGAGGCACATGGATAGTGTTTCCTCATTTGAAGACGAGCATGCCGATAGAGGGGGAGCTGGAGTGACGCTGGTGACGCTGAAGCAGTAAAAATAAGAAGTTCATCATTTGATCACTAAATAATGATGAATGATGAACTTCGAATAATGAATAATGAAGTAATGACCGCGTTAAGCCTACTCTTTCGTCAACTCAAACACATATGAACCTGCCACAGCATTGGTTCTTGCGTTGGGCATTGGGATGGAGAAGCTGAGTCGGAGGTTGTTTTGGTTGCGGGTGAATTGGATTTCTTCTCCGGAGGCGGGTTGATCGCCTGTCAATATCACCCGGTCAAGGTTGCTGCCTGCCAAGGACCAATTGCCTGAGGCATCAAAGATCCCCTGCCCATTTGAACTGCTATAGGTGCGGCTTTGGCCGGAAGCATTGAAGGTGATTGAAAAACCGTTGAACAAGTCCGTTTGGTTTGCCCCATCTTTTGTCACAGAGCCTCCTTGGGCCACCGTCCAAGTGGCTGATCCATCATCGGCCAGTTCTTCGATTGCCAATTGTTCTGGGGTTTTTTGGTCTGGTTCGGGAGTTTCACTTCCGCAGGCAGATGCCGCAATCAAAATAGTTAAGGCTAAAAAGCCTTTTAGTAGATGCTTGATCATAAATACAAAATTGTTCTGCTGTAAATTTAACTAATCCCTTCAAAAATCAAAGCTGATTTTTAAGCTTGTAGTCTTCAATGGATATGGTTTGATCACAAAAATTGTATTCCCTTTCATCATTGGAGCAGATTATGGTAGTTTTCTGTAGGCCGAATTTTTTTACCATATCCAAATACCAATTCACCCCCCTCACATCCAGATTGGAGGTAGGCTCGTCCAAAAGCATCAGTGGGGAGTCGGAGAAAAAGCACACACCCAGTTTAAGCCGTTGCTTCATTCCGCTGGAAAAGAACTGGATCTGTTTGTTTTTATGCTCCTGAAGATACATCAATTCCAGCATTTTTTCGGTGGTCAAACCTTCAAGTTTGTTCTTGAATTTGAAATGGAAATCCAGAAACTCCACCAGGGTGAATTCTTCCGGAAGCTCGAGATAGGGGGCGCTCAGGGTAAGGTATTGGTAAAAATCTTCCTCGGTAATGGTTCGGTCGTTGGCCTGATAGGTGATTTTGCCTTCAGTGAGGGGAATAAGGCCTGAAAGGCACTTCAAAAAAGTGGATTTTCCGGAGCCGTTGCTTCCGGTGATGGCTATTTTGCTGTGAGAAGGAAAAACCAGGCTGACATTTTTGAAAATCCAGTCGTATTGGAATCTCTTGGCAGCCTGGTCTAGCTGTATGCTGATCATATCAATTGAAATATCCCTTCATGACACCTCTCTCTGAAGTGCGGATAAAATTGACAATTTCGTCTCTTTCTTTGGTTGCCGGCAGGTTGATTTCAATTTCCTCCAGGGCCCTGCTGTTATTAAGACTGTTAAGGAAAAGATAGCGATAGACTTCCTGTATGTGGCTGATGGCCTCGCTGGAAAATCCTCTTCTTCTCAATCCTAAGGAATTTACACCCGCATAGCTAAGCGGCTCTCGGGCTGCCTTGGTAAAGGGTGGCACATCCTTTCTTACCAGTGATCCACCCGAAATCATAGAGTGCATGCCTATTTTGACAAATTGGTGTATGGCGCTGCTGCCGCCCACTATTGCCCAATCGTCAATAGTAACGTGCCCTGCCACCTGTACAGAGTTGGCGATGATCACATTGTCGCCCACAAAACAGTCATGGGCAATGTGAACATAGGCCATTATCAAGCAGTTAGAACCAACCTTGGTAGTCCTTTTGTCCAAAGTACCCCGGCTGATGGTGACGCACTCGCGAATGGTGGTGTTGTCACCAATTTCCACTGTAGAGTCCTCTCCCTGGAATTTAAGGTCTTGAGGAATGGCACAGATTACCGCGCCAGGGAAAATTTTGCAGTTTTTGCCAATCTTGGCCCCAGGGTAGATGGTTACATTTGACCCAATCCAAGTCCCTTCACCAATTTCAACATTTTCATGAATGCAGGTAAAAGGGTCTATGGTTACATTTTCTCCAATTACTGCACTTTCTTCTATATGCGCTAGCTTACTTATCATGCTTCTTTTCTTACGATACTTGCGGTCATGACGGCTTCACAGACCAATGTGTTGCCCACATATGCCTCGCCTTTCATTTTGGCTATACCTCTTCTGATCGGAGCCAAGAGCTCACATTTGAAAATCAGGGTATCACCAGGAAGTACCATCTTTCTAAATTTGCAACTTTCAATTCCTAAAAAGTAGGTCCAGTAATTTTCAGGGTCATCCACAGTGCTCAAAACAAGGATTCCCCCAGTCTGTGCCATGGCTTCCACTTGAAGTACTCCGGGCATCACCGGATTGTTTGGGAAATGCCCCATAAAGAACGGTTCGTTGATGGTCACGTTCTTCACACCGGCTACTACTGTATCGTCCAAATAAATGATTTTATCCAACAACTGGAAGGGATACCTGTGTGGCAATATATTGCTGATCTGATTGATGTCCAAAACAGGCGGAAGCTTTGGATCATAATGAGGGATGTGGCTAGGCCCGCTTTTCTCCATGGCTCTTTTCAGCTTTTTGGCAAAAGCCACATTGGCGGCATGGCCAGGTCGGGCCGCCAGAATCTGGGCCTTCAGAGGTCTTCCTACCAAAGCCAAATCCCCTACCACGTCCAAGAGTTTATGTCTGGCTGGCTCGTTTTTATAACGGAGCTCCACATTGTTCAAAATGCCTTCTTTTCGAACCTCAACCTTAGGTTTGTTGAACATTTTGGCCAAATTGGCCAATTCTGCTTCTTCCACCACGCGATCCACCACCACAATGGCATTGTTTAGATCGCCACCTTTAATCAGGTTCTGGTTATATAGCATTTCCAATTCATGCAAAAAGCAGAAAGTCCTACAAGAGGCAATCTCATTTTTGAATTGGCTGATGTCGGTAATGGAGGCGTGCTGGCTTCCCAAAACAGGGGAATTGTAATCCACCATTACGGTCACTCTATAGTCGTCGAGGGGCAGAGCTGCCATTTCCACTTCCCGCTCGGAATCTCTGTAATGGATACTTTCGGGAACTTCAAAGAATCTTCTCAAGGCATTCTGCTCTTGAAATCCTGCATCCTCCAAGATATTGATAAACTGGATGGAGCTGCCGTCCATGATAGGGGGCTCGGGGCCATCCAGCTGTATAAGTACATTGTCAATCTCAAGACCAACCAATGCTGCCAATACGTGCTCAACGGTGAAAACCCTAGCTCCGCCCTGCTCGAGGGTGGTACCGCGGGATACGTCCACTACATTGTCCACGTCCGCATCTATGATAGGCTGGCCTTCCAAGTCAGTCCTTTGGAACTTGTAGCCATGGTTTGGTGGGGCAGGGACAAAAGTCATGTTGGTGACTACTCCTGTATGTAGGCCCACGCCTGACACGGATACTTGCTTTCCTATGGTATGCTGTTTTACTTTCATTCAGAATATTTCTTTTCGAAGGGTCGAAATTCTTTTGGAACAAGCTCCAAATTTATTGTTTTTTTTCTAGATCTTTCAATTTGTTTTGAAGCTCTGGCAATTTTCTAAAAACCGCGTAGGATTTCAGAAAGTCTTTGATGTCCATAGCCATGTAGCCCAAAAGGGTGTTGCCGGGCTTGGTGATAGACTTTGAAATCCCTGTATTTGCTCCAATTGTGGTGTTGTCGGCAATTTTCAAATGTCCAACAATCCCTGCTTTTCCGGCGATTATGCAGTTCTTTCCTATTTCGGTGGAACCAGAGATTCCAGCCTGGGCGGCAATTACCGTGTTTTCGCCGATTACCACATTATGGGCAATTTGCACAAGGTTGTCAATTTTCACGCCTTTTTTGACGATCGTTGACCCCATCGTGGCCCTGTCCAAGGTGGAGTTTGCCCCAATGCTTACATTGTCTTCCAATACCACGTTGCCGAGTTGGGGGATGTTTTTATAGGTGCCGTCAGCCTGTGGGGCAAAGCCAAAACCGTCGGCGCCAACTACCGCATTGGCGTGGACATCACAGTTGTTGCCGATCACACAGTCGTTGAGGATTCTTGCACCAGAGAAGATTTTACAGTTGTCGCCAATAGTCACATTGTCCCCAATAAATGCCTGGGGGTGGATTTTGGTGTTTTTTCCGATTTTGGTGTTTTTCCCGATATGGGAAAAAGCGCCGCGATAGCCATTTTCACCCATGGTACTGGTGGGGTCCATGTAGGAAGGTTGCTCTACGCCCAGCTTGTCTTCCTTGATCATCATTTCATAAGCTTCCAGCAATTGGGTAAAACCTATATAGGGATCTTCAACTTTGATCAGGGTGGTGTTATAATCCTTGGAAGGGCTAAAACTGTCGGCTACAATCACCGCACTTGCTTTGGTGGTATAAAGGTAGTTTTCGTATTTCAGGTTGGAAAGAAAACTGATTCCCCCGGGGCTGCCTTCTTGGATTTTGTCCAGTCTGCTTACCTTTTGAGAACCATCGCCTTCTACTTTGCCATTCAAAAGTTCAGCTACTTGACTGATGGTAAATTCCATGGATGTTAATTTTATGTTGGCTCAAAGTTAAATTTTTTTGGCTCGACAAGCGTAATACTTTTTTACAATTTTGCTCATAGCTTTGATGTTTGGTAAGTCAGCCGCTTGGGCCACATCGATCACCTGACCTTTTTTTGTGTAGATCAGGATGCTGTCTTTGGCCACATACGCATTGTTGCTGATGCTGCCATAAGAAAAGAAATAGGGGAGGTATGCTTCCGGAATGTCCAGTTTCTGGATGGTTTTCTTTTTCATTTCCTCTAGTTGCGATTTTTCAATAGGGGAGCTTACCAGGTCAACTTTGAAAAGGTTGCGTGTCAAAAACATGTTGGAAATAGTTTTGAGCACAAAGTCCTCATTGGACTTCCAAAGTTTTACAGCCCCCCAAATATCAAAATCATCAAGCTGGGTGAAAATATCAAGAAGCTCTTTGGAGTTTTGAAAATCCTCTACTGTATAATCGTATTTGAGCAAATGGATGAGTTCGTCGGTTCCATTAAGGTTAACGCCGGATTGCTGTACTTCTTTTGCCCGGCTGATTAAATTGATGAGCATTTTTTCCGCGCTCACGGTGGTTTTGTGCAGGTATACCTGCCAATACATTAGCCTTCTGGCACTTAGGAAATTTTCAATGCTGTAGATTCCTTTTTCCTCAATAACCAAGGCATCATCTTTGATGTTCATCATCTTGATAATCCTGTCCGCCCCGATGGTACCTTCGGAGACCCCAGTGAAGAAACAGTCACGTTGGAGGTAGTCCAAGCGGTCTATGTCCAGTTGGCTGGATACCAGTTGATGGAAAAACTTCCGCTCGTATCGCCCGGTAAAGATCTTGATGGCCAGTTCCAGCTGGTTGTTAAACTCCTTATTGAGCGCCTCAATGATCAGCAGGGAGAGTTTCTCATGGTGGATGTCCTTGAGCAGGCTAAATTCCAATGCATGGGAAAACGGCCCGTGGCCGATATCATGGAGCAAAATAGCAATAAGAGAAGCTTCATACTCCTCATTGCTGATTTCGTGGCCTTTATTTCGTAAATTGTCAAGAGTAATGCTCATCAGGTGCATGGCTCCCAAGGCATGGTGAAACCTGGTGTGCAGTGCCCCCGGATAAATGAAATCCGTCAAACCCAGCTGTTTGATTCTACGTAACCTTTGAAAGTAGGGGTGATCAATGATGGCGAAAATGAGCTCGCTGGGAATGGTTATAAAACCATAGACAGGATCGTTGAGTATTTTATGGCTGTTCAATGGCCTTTATTTTTTGTGAGTAATAACAAAAGTAATTATAATTTTAAAAGATATAAACCAAATAATATGCAAAAATTCAAAATCCTTTGGGCTGATGACGAAATTGATCTACTGAAACCCCATATCATGTTTTTGGAACAAAAAGGCTACGAGATTACCACCGTCAACAGCGGTGTGGATGCCGTGGAGAAAGTGGAGGAGAGCAATTTTGATGTGATCTTTTTGGACGAAATGATGCCTGGCATGACCGGTTTGGAAACCCTCCAGCAGGTCAAGATTTTGAAACCGCAAACACCCGTGGTGATGATCACCAAAAGTGAAGAGGAGCATATTATGGATGATGCCATCGGCGGAAAAATCGCCGATTACCTTATCAAACCTATTAACCCCAACCAGATCCTGCTTTCCGTCAAGAAGATCCTTCAGAATAAAAGATTGATCACTGAGAAAACAAACCTGAGTTATCAGCAGGATTTCAGGAATATCAGCATGGCTTACAATGATGCCATTGATCATGATGAGTGGGCCGATATTTATACCAAGCTGGTATATTGGGAACTGGAGATCGACAAGACGGAAAACAAGAGCATGCAGGAAGTGCTCGACACCCAAAAAACGGAGGCCAACGCCAACTTTGCCAAATTCATCAAGGAAAACTACCTTGATTGGCTCAATGAAAAAGGGATAGACAAACCCATTCTTTCCCATCAGGTGATGCGGGAAAAGGTTTTTCCGAAGCTTCAAGAAGGGAAACCCCTGTTTTTTATCGTTATTGATAACCTTCGTCTTGACCAGTGGGAGGTAATCGAACCTTTGCTTTCTACCCATTTTGTAGTGCAGAGCGATGAGACGTATTACAGTATTTTGCCCACCACTACGGCATATGCCAGAAATGCCCTATTTAGTGGTATGATGCCTATGGACATGGCAAGGTTCCATCCCGACCTGTGGGAAGGGGAGGATACCGATGAGGGCAAGAATAACCACGAAGAGGAGTTTTTGAATGAAAATATCAAGAGAAACAAGCTTAACATAAAGAGCAGTTACCATAAAATCCTACAGGCGCATCAGGGCAAGGCCGTGGTGGATGCTTTTCCCAATCTGATGAATAATGACCTGAACGTGTTGGTATACAATTTTGTGGACATGCTTTCGCACGCCCGAACGGACATGAAAATGATCCGTGAGCTGGCTCCGAACGAATCCGCATATAGGTCCCTAACGGAAAGCTGGTTTACCCATTCCTCCCTCTTTGAGCTGTTGAAGAAAATAAGCGATGCTGGAGCCGATGTAATTATTACCACTGATCACGGGACCAAAAGGGTGCACCGCCCTTACAAAATAATCGGCGATAGGACTGTAACGACCAACTTGCGATACAAGCAGGGGAAGAATCTAAATTTTGAATCCGGAAAGGTTTTCGAGATCAGAAAACCGGAAGATGCCAAGCTTCCGAAATTTAATGTTTCAACAAGTTATGTTTTTGCCGTAGAAGACTATTTCTTTGCATATCCTAATAATTACAATTATTATGTAAATTACTACAAGGACACCTTCCAGCATGGCGGCGTATCGCTTGAGGAAGTAATTGTGCCTTTGGTACATCTTTCACCGAAGAAATATTGATTTGGAAGAAATAAGTTATGATGGTCTAGAGGAACTGCCTCAGGTAGCGAAAACCTTGATGGAAACTTGCAAAGAGGATAAGATCTGGGTTTTCAAAGGTGACATGGGGGCAGGCAAGACCACCCTGATCAAGGAGCTGGCCAGGCAGCACGGGGTGGTTGACAATGTCAGCAGCCCAACCTTCTCCATTGTAAATGAATACCAGAATACAAGCGGGGATTTGTTTTATCATTTCGATTTCTACAGGCTCGATGATCCTGATGAAGCGTTGGAAATCGGGATTGATGACTATTTTTATAGCGGCAATCCATGTTGGATAGAGTGGGGTGAAAAAGTCGCCGAATATATTCCGGAGGATTTTGTGCTGATTGAAATCAACAGCGATCTTTCCGGCAAAAGAAACATTCAAATAAAGACAGTTAGGGATGGTAGCTAAAATGGCCGAGATCACTAAGGAAGCGGGTATATATCCCCAAGAGGCACTAGCCAAAGTAAAAAAGTCCAACAATTCACTGTTGATCGGATTGCCCCGTGAGGTGGCGTTTCAGGAAAAGCGTGTGGTGCTCACTCCCGAAGCCGTGGCGCTATTGGTCAACAACGGGCAGCGCGTGATGGTGGAGTCCAATGCAGGCAAACTTTCCAAATTTACCGACAAGGACTATTCTGATGCGGGAGCCAAGGTGGTCTATAGTGCCAAAGAAGCCTTTGATGCTGAAATTGTGCTAAAGGTAGAGCCCCCGAAGGAAGATGAAATAGCCATGATGAAACCCGGTGCCTGCCTCATTTCTGCTCTACAGCTAGGAAAGCAGAATGCTGACTATATACATGCCTTGAACAGGAAAAAGGTTACCGCGGTGGCCTTCGAAAACTTGGAAGACAAGGTGGGGGGTATGCCGGTGGTGCGGGCCATGAGCGAAATTGCCGGTAGCACGGTGATGCTGGTGGCGGCCGAGTATTTGAGTAGCGTAAATGATGGAAAAGGGCTGATTTTGGGGGGGATCACCGGTGTGCCGCCTACACAAGTGGTGATCATTGGTGCGGGCACGGTGGCTGAATATGCCGCCCGAACAGCCTTGGGCCTTGGTGCCACTATCCGTATCTTCGATAATCATATCTACAAGCTTCGTAGAATCAAGCAACTGCTTGGTCAGCAGGTGTATACTTCCACGATTGATAACTATACGTTGGGTCAGGCTTTGAAAGAGGCAGACGTGGTGATAGGAGCCTTAAGGGCCGAAAAGGGAAAAACTAAGGTGGTTGTTTCGGACGAAATGGTCGCCGCTATGATGCCTGGAAGTATCATCATAGATGTAAGTATCGATCAGGGCGGATGTGTGGAAACCTCAGAGATGACAACCCACAGCAATCCGACTTTTACAAAATATGATGTGATCCACTATTGTGTGCCGAATATCGCATCCCGGGTAGCAAGGACAGCTTCCGTGGCCCTGAGCAATATTTTCACACCCATTCTCCTCCAAATGGCTGACCTCGGTGGAGCCGAGGAGATGATTTTCAATTACAAGTGGTTTATGAAAGGAGTATATACTTATAGAGGTAGCCTGACCAATGCTCACTTGGCTAGGAAATTCTCCATGTCTCACAAGGAATTGCAGCTATTGCTAGCTGCAAGGTATTAGGAAAGAAGGTTTTGTCTCAAAAGGAACTCTAGTTGATCATTGGCTTTTAGCAAGCTTCTGGTCAACTGGTCATTTTTTCTCCTTAAGTCAAATACTTCGTAAGCATTTTTCACGACTGTTCTCATATAATCTTCATCCCAAGGTTTGGTCAGGTAATGGTACACCTGGCCTTTGTTGATGGCGTCAATTACAGCCTGGATATCTGTATAGCCAGTCAATAGAATACGCATAGGATCAGGATAGTCCGGAATGATGGATTCCAAGAACTCCACGCCAGTTTCATTGGGCATCCTTTGGTCAGTAATGATGATTTCAACTGTTTGGTTTTCAAGGATTTTTCGGGCTTCCTCAGCTGACTCAGCGATAAAAATCTGATAGTTTCTTCTAAAGGTAGCTTTGAATGCCTGCAGGTTGTTCACCTCATCGTCCACATAAAGGACTTTTATTTTTTCGTTTACTTCTTCCATTATCAGTAATTGATCTTCACTTGGGATTTGGTTGCTAAATTAGAGAAAATTTTGAATTTGCCTTCAGGTATTTAGCTGAACCTTTTGAAATTATTTTTGATAATATACAAAAAATGAAATTTTATTGAGGTAGAAGGCGGTAAAAATGTCCATGAAATGCATTTTTTGCCGTTTGAATAAATTATTGTGCGAAATCTATAAAAATATGACTTCTAAAATATAACTTTACTGCCATATCAGCTTACAAAAAATGCAATTCATGGAAGGTATTTTGGCCCCAACCCATAAAAAAGTAGCGTACAAGGCGGTTGTTTTGGATCCCCAGTCCCAAACTGACCAAGCCCAGATTGATGAACTTTTGGCCCAACCTTATGTCACTTTAATTGACACATCCTTGAGTCAAGTTGAGGAATTGATCAAGATCAATAATCCTACCGAAAAATTTGCTCCTGAAATTTTAACCCTAAAAGCAACTCAGTTTCTTGAAGAGAAAGGAAAGGCGGCTTTATTTAATTTTGTGTTTTATCCATGGAGAAACACACTAACGGTTTTACTCAAGGAAAAGGAATTCTCCCATTTGAGGACTTCCAGAAATAAATACAAGATCACCCAAGAAGAACAGGATGTGCTGTCTACGAAAATCATCGGGGTGGTTGGGTTATCTGTAGGACAAAGTGTGGCGTTGAGTTTGGCCATGGAGCGCGGTTTTGGGGAGTTGCGGATTGCTGATTTTGACACTTTGGAGTTGAGCAACATGAACAGAATCAGGACCAGCGTAGTGAACTTGGGCGAACCAAAGACCAGAATCGTAGCTAGGGAAATTGCGGAAATAGACCCCTATCTGAAAGTAACTTTATTTGAGGATGGATTGACCGAGGATAATATGGACGCATTTTTTGAAAAAGGAGGCAAATTAGACCTATTAATAGAGGAATGTGACAGTTTGCCTATAAAGCTTACCAGTAGGTTGAAAGCCAAATCTTTAGGTATTCCTGTTTTGATGGATACCAGCGATCGTGGTATGATTGACATAGAAAGATTTGATTTGGAAAGAGAAAGGCCTATATTTCATGGGAAATTAAAGGAGTTTGGGGAAGAATCTACTTTGAAATCAATTGTAGCAGAGAAATATAAAGAATTATTATTTTCTATTTTAGATATAGAAAAGATTTCTGATAGGGCAAAGATTAGTCTGGGAGAAGTTGGGAAAAGTTTAACAACTTGGCCTCAGACAGCCACTTCAGTTTTATTGGGAGGTGCGGCGACGGCATATTACTCTAGATTAATTCTCACAAAGAACATTAGTAACTCTACTAGGCTTTACGTAGATTTGGACGCATTTATTAAGGATCAAAATGAAGGTTAAAGTTAGAATTGTCAAGTCAATTGATGACAAAGAGGCCGCTGAAAAATATATTCAAGGACATCATAAAGTACTTGAGGCATATGGCGTGACAAAGGTTACATCCGCCGATACTTCTTGGATTAACAATCCAAATTGTTTCTTGATTCTAGTCGAAAATCTCGAGGACGGTAGAGTTCTAGGAGGAGGAAGAATTCAAATGAAAACTGAAAATAATGATCTCCCTCTAGTTGAAGCTGTTAGAGAAATTGATGTGGGGATAAATCAGTATATGGATTCTATTGGTACAGCACAGGTTGCTGAGTTTTGTGGACTTTGGAATTCTAAAGAAGTAGCGGGCTTTGGAATTGGTAGTATTTATTTAGGAAGAGTGGGTGCAGCTATATGTACTCAATTAAATGTAAATAAACTTCTAGCATTATGCTCACCAGCTACCCTCAGGAACTGTAAAAGAGTTGGTTTTTCAATTATAGAATCTTTAGGGGTTGATGGTAAGTTTTATTACCCGAAAGAGGGATTGATTGCTACAGCTTTGGAAATTAACAATGTTGAAAACTTGCCAAATGCAACAAATGATGATAGGGATTTTATATTTAAATTGAGGAAAGATATTAATTTTTCTGTTCAAGAATCAGGCCCTAAAGGGGAAATGTCAATAGAGTTTGATATTAAAATTATGTCTTCAACAATGGTGATGTAATATGAAAAATAACAATAGTTTAATTTTTGTTTTTGGGTTTTTCATAAGTGTAATTGTTTCTATTTTAATTATATTACATTTTTTTGAAAGAGATGATTTAAATGTCGTTTACAATTTCACTCTGTTTGAACTGGAAGAAAGTTTGGAAGGGCTTTCAATAAGTGAGCTTAAGGAGGTTGAGGATGTCTTATCGCTTAATGATAGGGAGTTCGATCAATCTTTATTAGTTGGGTTTAATGTAGATAATAACATTGACAGAACAATTGATAAATATGTTTTGGAGTTTTCAAATCCTCATCTACATAAGGTAGATTTATATAGAGTAAATGATGAAGGAGTAATTCAGCTTTTTCGACAAGCTGGTACATTGGTTCCTAACTCAAATCCTTTAACCTATCCTCGTCCCGTATTTGAAATTGACACAAAAGAACTTGAAGGTAGTTTTTTTATTGTAGATGTTTTTTCAACTGAGCCTATTGGCTTTAATTTAATACTTACGGAAAAATTTGATTTTTTGAGTAAGTATACTAACAGAGTGATGCTATTTAATGTTTATTTGGGTTTAATGCTCGCTTTATTTTTATATAACCTTATTTTATTTTTTTTAATAAAAGATCGGCTTTATTTCTATTATTCTTTTTATGTTCTTTTCATTAGTCTTGCCCAGCTTTCCATAGTAGGAGTTACCTTTTATTATTTTCTCGGGGAAAATACTTATCTGTATAATTTGAGTATAATTTTATTCCCCTCAATAGCAGGTGTCCTGGCAGTTTTATTTATACGGCTATTTCTAAAAACTTCCCACTTTGTTCCAGTCATGGACAAATTGTTAAAAGCTTTAACTGCTGTTTATGCGTTGGCGATTATATGCCGTTTGACAAACTTTGTTTCCCTGAGTTATACGATAGTAGATGTTGCCGGTGTAGCTGGAGTTGTATTGTTTATGACAGTGGGTGTCAAGATAGCGTTGAGAGGTTATCGACCTGCTATATTTTTTCTTACCGCATGGGCAGTTTTCTTAGTGGGATTATTGATTTTTGTTATGCAGAATTTTGGTATTATAACTATTTCTTCTGCATCTAATTTACCTATGCTAATTGGGACTGCTTTCGAAGCTATTTTACTTTCTCTTGCTTTAGCTGATAGGATTAATATCCTCAAAAAGGAAAAGGAGCAGGAGCAATATGAAAAGCTTGCAGCACTTAAAGAAAATGAGAGATTAGTAAAAGAACAAAATCTAATACTTGAAGAGAAAGTCCATATTCGAACTGAAGAGCTCGAAAAAACGCTTAAAAACCTTCAGGATACCCAGACACAATTGGTTAACCAAGAAAAAATGGCCTCTCTGGGACAGTTGACAGCAGGAGTGGCGCATGAGATCAATAACCCGATCAACTTTGTGAGTTCCAATGTCAACCCGCTGAAAAGGGATGTGGCAGACTTGATCGAGATTATGGATGCCTACAGAGAAAAAGGGGCCAAGGAGTTTTCCGATGCTTCTTTGAAGGAATTGAAAAATCTGGAAGATGAGATTGAATTAGAGTACGTAATAGGTGAAATTGATCAATTGCTTCAAGGTATGGAAGATGGAGCAAAGCGTACGGTTGAGATTGTCAAAGGCTTGAAGCTATTTTCAAGAATTGACGAGCAGGATGTGAAAAAAGTTGATATTCACGCTGGTATAAGCAGTACACTCGTGCTTCTCAACAGCAGTATGTCCAATAAGATACAAATCGTAAAAGACTTTGGTCAGATTCCGATGGTGGAATGCCTGGCGGGCAAGATCAACCAGGTCTTTATGAATATTGTAAATAATGCGGTTCATGCCCTCACAGAACATTTGGATAAAAACCCGAATCCCGAGATCATTATCAGGACTTCCATGGACGGGGATGATTTTGTGAAAATAGAAATCATCGACAATGGGCCGGGGATTCCCGATGAAGTAAAAGCCAGAATATTTGAACCTTTCTTTACCACCAAACCGGTTGGAAAAGGTACTGGGCTTGGACTTTCAATAGTTTTCACTATTATTGAAAAACATAGCGGGACACTTGAAGTGGAAAGCTGCCCAGATGCTGGTACCGCATTTATCATTAGGCTGCCAGTTCATCAAGAATCTGATATGATATGATAACCGAAAAGATTAAGGTTTTATATATTGACGATGAGGACAACAACTTAAACTCTTTTAAAGCGAGTTTGAGGAAGGACTTTGTCGTGCACACAGCAATCAACGCGGAAGCTGGGCTGGAAATGGTCAAATTTGAAGAATATCAAGTGGTCATAGCCGATCAGCGCATGCCTGAAATTACTGGTGTGGAGTTCTTTGAAAAACTCATTGCGATCAACCCTAATCCCATAAGAATACTGCTTACCGGTTATTCAGACATCAAATCTGTGATAGATGCCATCAACAAGGGCGAGGTATACAGGTTCATTGACAAGCCTTGGAACATCGAGCAGATCAAAAATGCGATCTATAATGCGGGAGAGATATATTTCACCCGTAAGGAACTGAAGGATAAAAATGACAAGCTCAAAAAAGTACATACTGAAATGAATCAGTTTGTATATAGCCTTTCGCATGAATTGAGAGGACCTTTGATGAGTATATCGGGCATATCCAAGCTGGCAAAGCTGGAAAATCAAAATCCTGAAGTCCTGGAGTATTTTACCATGATAGATCATGCAACCGACAAACTTGACGATTTTATTTATAAAATGCTGGACTTTTATAGGTCCACTAAAATCGAAAACAAAATAGTGGCCATTGATTTCAACAAGGTATTGAGTCAACAATATGCTGCTTACCAGGAAAAATGGGATTTGGAAGATGTAGCAGTGGACTTCAACGTCAATCAAACGTTTGATTTTTATACCGATGATTCCAAGCTAAGGGTAATTCTGAACAACCTTTTCGGAAATGCCTTCAATTTTCAGAAGAAGGATAATCCATTTAAAAAGATTAGAATCGACGTCGAAGTTACTGAGGATAATGCCATAATTGAGGTTTTTGACAACGGTATAGGTATTGATGAAAAACTTCAGAAAGAAGTATTTAACCTTTTTCAGCGGGCTACCCAGCAAAATGTGGGCTCAGGAATCGGTCTTTACATGGTCAAAGAATCCGTGGAACTCATGCAGGGCAAAATAACGCTCCAGTCAAAAATGGGAGAGGGGACCCATGTGAGGGTGGAATTACCCAACCTCCAACAAATCCCCGCTTCTCCAATTACTGTTTAAACCCAAATGTAACCAAGACCTTGTCGGTCAAAGTCTGCTCTTCGGGCAGCAGCACCGGCGAGGTTTTGGCGCTTTCCATACTGGCATCCATGGCCATGCGCATCATAGGGCGTGCAAAGTTTTCCTGGCTTTTATATTGTACCTTTTTGACCATTAATTCTCCCAAATTCATTGCGGACGCTATCGTATTCGCCCTTCTCTGCGCATCTTCCAGGGCCAGTTTCAAAAGTTCCTCTTCTTTGGATTTGCGCAAGTCATCAGTCAACTGAAAGCTTACCGAATAATTCAACTCCTCATACTCCCCCAGTACTTCCATTACTTTAAACAGTGACTGTTCGAGCTCATTCACTTTAATGTTCAAGGTCTGGGATGCGACGTATCCACTGTCTTTGGAGGAACCTCTTTGGTATATGCGGTTGATGTTGACGAAATAGTTGCTGGTGAAAACTTCCATGTCCTCAATTTTGGCTTTTTCGAGGTTTTTTATGATGGTGTTTGTCTTTTTATTAAGGGCCTGGGAGGCTTGGGAAGCCTGCATGGCTTTGAGCTGTAGATTGACTGATAGCAGGGCTTGGTCAGGCTTGATTTTTATTTCACTTTGCCCTTCTACCTCGATGAGGTTGTCTTGAGCCATAATTGGAGCCGACAGTGCGACTAGGAACAAAAGGGAAAGGATAGCTGCTCTCATGTTTTTGTGATTTGTAGATAAGACGGTAACGAGAAAGGTAACGCTACGGTTTTATTGAAAAATATATAACAAAATAGCAAATAATTACTTTGGAAACAGGGTAAATGGCCGTAATTTTGCGTTCTATTTGAATTTTGAAATTTAAAGTTTTTGATATGATAAATCCATGGCACGATGTGCAGATCGGTAAAGATGCACCGGAATATGTGACCGGAGTAATTGAAATCCCTAAAGGTAGCAAAGGTAAGTATGAGCTGGACAAGAAGACCGGCATGTTGCTATTGGACAGGGTGTTGTTTTCAGCTGTGCATTATCCAGCTAATTACGGTTTTATCCCGCAGACCTTTTGTGATGACCACGATCCTTTAGATATTTTGATCATTTCCCAGATTGATATTCCTTCCATGACTTTGGTAAAAGCCAAGGTGATCGGTGTAATGAGAATGATCGATGGTGGCGAGGCAGATGATAAAATCATTGCAGTGGCTGCCGATGACCAGTCTGTCAATTATATTGATGATATCGATGAATTGCCTCCTCACTTGATGAAAGAGGTGCACCGATTCTTTGAAGATTACAAGAAATTGGAAAACAAAGAGGTGAAAGTCGAGGACTTCCTGGGTAAGGAGGATGCCAAGCGTATCATTCAGGAAAGTATCGAATTGTACGACAAAAACTTCAGAACACAGAAATAATCAAATAGCCCGGTTTTTAAAGCCGGGCTAATTTGCTATTATTGGGCAGATGAAACACTTTTACCTACTGCTTTTTCTATTGATAAGCCATTTTTCCAAGGCCCAGATTATCCAACAAAATGGATGGGAGCTTTCTGGACATATGGAAGCCTATTATAGTTATGAATTTAACCGGCCAGAAAACCATCAACGGCCTGACTTCCTGTATAATTACAAAAGGCATAATGAGTTCAGCGTCAATTTAGCTTTTATCCGGGCAAAATATGAGGATGAAAATATCCGTGGCAACTTAGCCTTGATGACAGGCACCTATGCCCAATTCAACCTTGCAGATGAGCCTGCTTGGGCCCAGATGGTGTATGAGGCATCGGTAGGGGTAAGGCTTTATGATAAACTTTGGTTGGATGTGGGGATTATGCCATCCCATATTGGTTTTGAAAGTGCCGAAGGGATGGAAACCTGGCATCTCTCAAGAAGCCTTTTGGCGGAGAACTCCCCATATTTCCTCACAGGTGGCCGGTTGACGTATATGGCTCTAGAAGATTTGGAGGTTACCCTTTGGGCTGGGAATGGCTGGCAGAACGTGCAGAGACAAGAAGGCCACCAATCTCTGGCATTGGGGCTCGGGCTTAATTATCAGCCTTTGGAAGGGCTGGAAATCAATTACAGCAATTTTTTTGGAAATGAATACCCGCAAACTTTAAGGTTAAACCGGTTTTACAATAACTTTTATACCATGTATTCCTTTTCCAAGTGGGGGGTAACGGTAGGAGCTGATTATGGGGTGGAAGAAGCTATTTTTCGGCCTTTTAACGAATGGTATGCCTTTACGGCGTCGCTTCGTAGGCAGTTGGGAGAAAAATTTTATTTAGCCCTGAGAGCTGATCATTATTCCGATGTCAACGGTGTGATACTAAACTCAGGTTTGGAGGTCACTGGTTATTCGGTGAATCTTGACTACCAGGTTCACCCAAAAGCATTGGCTCGGATAGAGCTGAGGCAATTTAATAGCCCTGAACCTATTTTTGATCTTCCCGGAGGGAGAGTAAGCACTGGAAATACGGCTATTAATTCTTCCTTGGCGATAAGGTTTTAAAAAAAAAAAAAGCCCCACAAAATTTCATTTGTGTGGCTTTTTTTTGTTTAAGGCAATCAGCCCAATTTAGCCAAGCTCTCTTCCAAAGCTTTAATTTTGGCTACCGCATCAGCCTCTTTTTTCTTTTCCACTTCCACCACTTGGGCAGGAGCGTTGTTTACAAAGCGCTCATTGCTAAGTTTTTTAGACACAGACTTGAGGAAGCCTTTGGTGTAATCCAATTCCTTTTGCAGGTTCTCCTTTTCCTGTTCCACATCAATCTGATCACCCATAGGGATGAAGAACTCATCGGATTTTACTACAAAGCTGAGAGCATTTTCTACCTTTTCTCCAAAGCTGACATCACTGATGTTTGCCAATTTTTTGATAATTGCTTCAAACTCTTGGTAGAGCTCAGGCTGCTTGGTGTTGATGGTCAGGTCAAAGCTTTCCTTTGGGGAAATTCCTTTGGATGCACGTGTATTTCTGATCTGGCTCACCACATCAAAGACTACGGCGGCTTTGTCTATTAGCTCTTTGTTAAAGTCTCCAGCTTTTGGCCATGCGGATACTATCAAAGCATCCTTCACATCACGGCCTTTGATCTGGTGCCAAAGCTCTTCAGTGATGAATGGCATGAAAGGATGGAGCAGCTTCAGGATGGATTCGAAAAACTCAATCGTTTTTTCATATGTTTCCAAATCTGCGGGCTGTTGATACGCCGGCTTGATCATCTCCAAATACCAAGAGCAGAAGTCATCCCAAACCAACTTGTAAGTAGCCATCAGGGCGTCAGAAATCCTGAACTTGCTAAAATGGTCCTCGATTTCCATTATGGCTTGGTTTAATCTGCTTTCAAACCATTGGAAAGCCGCTTTGTTGTTGTTTTCCAAAATAGAGGAATCCACTTCCCAGCCTTTTACCAATCGGAAGGCATTCCAGATTTTGTTGGAGAAATTACGGCCCTGCTCTACCAGCTTCTCATCAAAGGGCAAATCATTTCCCGCCGGTGAGCTGAACAACATACCTGTTCTTACTCCGTCCGCACCATAGATTTTAATCAAATCCAATGGATCAGGGGAGTTGCCCAGCGATTTGGACATTTTTCTGCCCAATTTATCCCTAACTATCCCGGTCAGGTACACATTTTTGAATGGCTTCTCGCCAGTATATTCGTAACCCGCTATGATCATTCTGGCTACCCAGAAGAATAGGATCTCTGGGGCGGTCACCAGGTCATTTGTCGGATAATAGTATTTCAGATCCTCATTCTGCTCACCGGTAGTGAAAACTTCGGAGTCAAAAACAGAAATCGGCCACAGCCAGGATGAAAACCAAGTGTCCAATACATCTTCTTCCTGTCTGAGGTCTGACGCACTGTAATTTTCGCCATACTGCTGATTTGCCATCTCTACCGCCTCTTCTAAGCTTCCGGCTACTACATATTCCCCGTTTGGAAGGTAATAGGCAGGTATCCTGTGGCCCCACCAAAGCTGACGGGAAATACACCAGTCGCGCACATTTTCCATCCATGCGCGGTACATGTTTTTGAATTTAGGGGGATAAAGTTGAATTACGTCTTCCATTACTGCCTTTAAAGCAGGCTTGGTAAGCTCATCCATTTTCAAAAACCATTGCAGGGAGAGCTTGGGCTCTATTACCGCATCTGTTCTCTCAGAATGTCCAACATTGGATTTGTAATCCTCCACTTTATCCAATTGGCCAACTTCTTCAAGCTTTTTGGCGATCTTTTTTCTAGCTACAAACCTATCCTCACCTACCAGGATCTGGGCTTTTTCATTCAGTGTACCGTCGTCATTCAAAATGTCGATAGATTCCAGCTTATGTTTTAAACCCAATTCATAATCGTTCAAATCGTGGGCAGGGGTAACTTTAAGGCAACCTGTACCAAACTCCACGTCAACATATTCATCTTCTATGATCGGGATGGCTCTGTTGATCAATGGGATCAATGCCTTTTTACCTTTGAGATGGGTAAATCTAGGATCATTCGGGTTGATGCAGATGGCCACGTCAGCCATAATGGTTTCAGGGCGCGTGGTGGCAATGGTCAAGTGGTCTTCCGACCCTTCGATTTTATAATTGATGTAATAAAGCTTGGAATTGATTTCCTTGAAAATCACCTCGTCATCGGACAGTGCCGTCTTGCCCTGGGGATCCCAATTCACCATTCGGATGCCACGGTAGATTTTGCCTTTTTTGTGAAGATCCACAAACACGCTGATGACAGCCTTGCTCAAATCCTCGTCCATGGTAAATTTGGTGCGGTCCCAGTCACAGGAAGCTCCAAGTTTTTTCAACTGTTCAAGGATAATTCCACCGTATTTTTCCTTCCATTCCCAGGCATAAGACAAAAACTCTTCGCGCGTGATGGACTTCTTGTCAATGCCCCTTTCCTTGAGCATGGCCACGACTTTCGTTTCAGTGGCGATGGATGCATGGTCAGTTCCAGGAACCCAGCAAGCATTTTTTCCTTCCATTCTGGCTTTTCGTACCAAGACATCCTGAAGGGTATTGTTCAACATGTGCCCCATGTGCAAAACGCCGGTGACGTTTGGCGGAGGGATGACCACCGTGTACGGTTCTTTATTATAATCTACTTGTGAGCTAAATAATTTGTTTTCCATCCAGAACTGGTACCATTTGGATTCCGCTTCTGAAGGATCATACTTAGTAGATAAGGACATATCAGTTGTTGCTATATAGATGTGTAAATAGAGCACAAAAATAACATAAATATCTTTTTGGGCATCAATGTGCAGGCAATTACCTCCCTTTTAAAAGTCAGTTTGTATTTTGAGTTCGGCTTTTAAGTTCTAAATTTGTCACAAACTAATTTTTGATGATGAAGAACCAAAAAGTAGCCTCAAAGACAACGTGGGTTCAGGTGCCCAAAAACTCTGATTTTACCATTTACAATTTGCCTTTTGGGATTTTTAAAAACAAACGCCTATCCCCACGGGCCGGAATAGCCATTGGGGACAAGATCGTGGATCTTTCAGTGTTGCATGCGGAAGGTTTTTTCTCGGATATGCACCTGCCGGATGATATTTTCCTAAAAGATTCCTTAAATGACTTCATTGGCCTGGGCAAAAATGTAACCCGAAAGGTTAGAGAGAAAGTCCAGTATCTTCTGGAAGAAGAAAGTGCTGAGCTTAGGGATCATCAATGCAGGGGAAAAGCGATGGTCAATCGCCAAGAGGCCGAAATGCTGATGCCTGTAAAAGTGGGTGACTATACGGATTTTTACAGCAGCATGGAGCACGCCACTAATGTGGGTACTATGTTTAGGGATCCTGACAACGCCTTGCTGCCTAACTGGAAACATCTGCCGGTAGGTTATCATGGGCGTGCTTCTTCAATCATTCCTTCAGGAGTGCCTATACACCGTCCAAAAGGCCAGTATAAAGACCCGAATATGGACAAACCTGAGTTTGGACCATCTAGGCGACTTGATTTTGAGCTTGAGCTGGCATTCATCACAGGGAAATCCACCAAAATGGGGGATTCTGTAAGCACGAAAGATGCTGAAGATTACATCTTTGGCTTTGTGCTCTTCAACGATTGGTCGGCAAGAGACCTTCAGGCTTGGGAATATGTGCCATTGGGGCCATTCTTGGGCAAAAACTTTGCCTCCAGCATCTCTCCGTGGATCGTAACTATGGAAGCTATGGAGCCGTTCCGTACCAGCAGCCCAAAGCAGGATCCAGAGGTCTTGCCTTACCTGCAGTGTGAGGGAGACCATGGGTTTGACATTAATTTAGAGGTGTTTATCCAACCGGAAAATGGGAAGCCCTCTAAGGTCTGCTCTTCAAATTACAAATATATGTACTGGAACATTGCCCAGCAGCTTGCCCATCATACTGTGAATGGTTGTAACATCAATGTAGGTGATATGTATGCTTCGGGTACCATTTCCGGTCCTACAGAGGATAGCTATGGTTCCATGTTGGAATTGGCCTGGAAGGGTACCAAGCCTGTAAAACTAGATTCAGGTGAGGAAAGGAAATTTATCGAAGATGGTGATTCGGTGATTATGAAAGGCCATTGTCAGAAGGATGAAATCCGTGTTGGCTTTGGGGAAGTAAGCTCCAAAGTTTTGCCGACAAAAAAATAGAATTTGACGATTAGGTTTATATTCCCAAAAGGGGATGATCATAAATTGCAAAAATAAGGCGCTTGATGAATTTCAAGCGCCTTATTTATTCCGGTGTGATGTAGACTTTGCTTTCAAGTGTTGATTTAGCAGTTCCGCCATAGGTGCCAACCACGGGTAAGGTGAGTTTGGGTATGGCGCTGCTGGCCAATGGGATGTAATGTTCGTCGGTGAATAAACCCAGACTAGGGTCTATCCCCACCCAGCCGGCTCCTGGAAGGTAAACCTCCACCCAGGCATGCAGCTCGTGTCCTTCCTCCAATTCCGGATTGTATGCATAGCCACTGACAAACTTGGCAGCAAGGCCTAAACTTCGTAGCATCTGGATGAGCATCCAGCTGAGGTCTCTGCAGCTTCCGATTTTTTCTCTCAGTGTTTTAATGGGTAGCCACAGCCCGTCATCCTCCCGAACAATATGTTCCCATTCTTGGTGGATGTAATGTAGAATGCGATTTAGAAAGGTAAGAGGGTTTTCATTTTCATGAAAGAAAATGTGCGCCAGATTCTTAATTTCTTCCTTTGGCTCGTATTGGAGGGAGGCGTAAAGGAGTTGCTTTTCCTCTGGGGTGTAGAAGGTGTTAAGATTCTGCTGAAACCTTTCTGTAAACTGGTGGTCCAAAATAAAAGCAAATGGATTGAAATGCCGAAGTTCGGCCGAGAATTCAATGACAATTTCCAACCTGTCCGTTTCTCCTTCAAACCAGGCAAGATGATGGGGGTTTCCATCAATATTAAATCTCAACTGCTGGTCTACGGGGCCGGGAGAAATTTTTAAGTCATACTCCTTAAGCTCAAAATGATCCCTTTGCAGGGGGTGCATGAATATGGCATGGGGATTTAACTGAACTTTTTCAGAATAAGCATATCGGGTATGGTGTACAATTCTGAGGGACTTCATTCCATGTCTATATTTAGTTGGGGGTCATCTTTGGTGATGGCTTTGTTGAGAGATTCTGAAGGGAGGGCATTGATAGCAGCCTTGATCCGGGTGTTCCAAAAGTCAGAGATGTGCCTCAACTCCGGTTGGGTAAAACGCTTTTCAATGGTAAAGTAGGAATCGTTTTTCAAGTAAACCGTATCAATCGGGTAATCCACATCATTGGCCGATATTCTGGTAGCATCAAAGGCGAGGAATGCACATTTTAGGGCAAATTCCATCGAGTCCGTAAAATGCAGCGATCTGCGGAGAATCGGGGTTCCAAAGCCGCTGTTTCCTATAATGACAAAGGGTGTCCCTTCCTGGATTTCAATCCAATTACCTTCCGGGTAAAGCAGGTATAATTTGGGTTCTTTATCGTTTTCCAGTTGTCCTCCAATGATTGAGAACAGGTTGAAGGAAAGCCCGGCATCCACCAGGCTTTGTTTGTCTTCAGCGGCTACCCGCCGGATTTGGGTGCTAAATTCATTAACGGCCTTGTAGAGCTTGTCAAAAGAATCGTCCCGCTCTTCAATGATTTCCAAGAAATAAGTGATGGCCTTGTCCCTTACGGAACGAAGGCCAGAAGTCATAATGAAGAAGGAATGGTTTTCCCGATTAAGAGTAAATACTTTTCTTGAAGTAGTCGTGTCGCTCCCGGAGGTGATCCGGGTGTCGGCAAGGCCTAAAATTCCAGATTGTAATTTGATTCCAATACAAAAGGTCATGATTGCTCTTGAGTTTGAAAGATCAAGTTACTTTTAATCTGGAAATAATTCTTATCTACCTCGTTGGAAATTTTGTTGATTTTTATCTGGAGCTTGTCCAAATACTCATGCAACCCTTCTGAAATCACATCGTTCACGTCATCATACTCCAATTTGGAGCGGAGTTCGCCCATGGATTTCTCAGCGTTGTTTTTGAAACCTACTCCATCAGAACCTGAAATCTTGTTCAGACAGTTTTCGGCTTCTTTGAGACAATAGTAAACCGAGCGTGGGAAATACTTATCCAGCACCAAAAACTCCACTACACCGGAAGGGTTAATGTTGCCATAAAATCGTCTGTAGGTATTGAACGCGGTAACTGATTTCAATAAGGCAGACCATTGCAAAAAGTCCAATGGTGAACCTACTTCCTCATGGGAGGGAAGTAGGATGTGGTATTTGACATCCAAAAACCTGCTGGTCTTATCCGCTCTTTCCAGATATTGGCCCAATTGCCTAAAATACCAGCCCTCTGTTCTAGCGACGGTGTTTTCAGCCAAGCCATAAAGAAGCAAGATGCTGTCTTTTACATGCCCAAAGAATGCCCTTGGATCTTCCTTCTTCCAGATGGTTTTTTCCTTACCCGATTTTACAAAGTGGTAGGTTTCATTTAGTTTTTCCCAGGTTTCTTTGCTGAGGTTTTCTCTGATCATTCTGGCATTTTCACGGGCATTTTTCACCGAATTGAACAATGAATTGGGATTGTCCTCGTCGAAGGCCAGGAAGAAAATGACCGTCTTTCGGTCAAAATGGTTTCCGTATTTGTCGATATAGATTTGGTGGTCACCGGTGATTTTCACCAAGGGTTCCCATTGTTCTTTCATATCATGAGGCATGTCCAGCATGAGATTGAAATTGACATCTATGAAACGGGCATAATTTTCCGCCCTTTCGACATATCGCCCCAACCAGTATATGGAGTTTGCAACTCTACTAAGCATATTCGTCGTGTTTTGTTAATATAATACCCAGGTATCTTTGCTGCCCCCACCTTGGGAACTGTTTACCACCAAGGATCCTTTTTTCAGCGCAACCCTTGTGAGGGCACCAGGAACTACGTCTATTTCCTCACCGTAAAGCACATAAGGCCTCAAATCCACGTGTCGGGACTCGATTGAATCACCCACGATTGTCGGTACGGTAGAAAGCGACAAGGTAGGCTGGGCAATGTAATTGGAAGGGTTGGCCTTGATCAACTCCCTGAATTTCTCATGTTCCTCAGCGGTGGATTTTGGACCTATGAGCATCCCATAGCCACCTGCTGCATTGGTTTCTTTTACTACCAAGTCATGAATGTTGTCTAAAACATATTGCCTCTCATCTTCTTTTCGGCACAAATAAGTAGGGACATTTGAGAGGATTGGTTCTTCCTTCAAATAATACCTGATAATCTCGGGTACGTAGGCGTACACAGCCTTATCATCTGCCACCCCGGTTCCGGGAGCATTGGCCAATGCAATATTGCCGGCTTTATAAGCTTCAAAAAGGCCCGGTACACCCAGCATACTGTCAGGGTTAAATGCCATTGGGTCTATAAAAGTGTCGTCAAGCCTTCTGTAAAGTACATCAATTTGTTCTTTACCATAGGTGGTCTGCATGTATACAATATTGTCTTCTACAATTAAATCCATGCCCACCACGAGTTCGCAGCCCATCTGCTGGGCAAGGTAGGAATGTTCAAAATAGGCCGAGTTGAAGACCCCCGGGGTCAAAACACCGACCTTAGGCTTAGCTTTGTCAGACAGGAACTGGAGCATGTTCAACAGCCTGATGGGGTAATTTGAAACAGGTCTTACACCAAGGTCATTGAATAAATCTGGATAAGCCCGCTTGATTATCTCCCGGCTTTCCAGCATGTAGGAGACCCCTGATGGACATCTTAGGTTATCCTCAAGCACATAATATTGGCCATCTTTGTCCTTCACCAGGTCCGTGCCCGTGATATGGCACCAGATTCCTTTTGGGGGAGTTAGCCCAATGCAGGGTTCAAGATAATCTTTGGACCCCAAAATCAGGTCCTTTGGTACCACCCCATCGTTTAGGATGTTTTGTTCATTGTAGATGTCCTGAAGAAACAGGTTCAATGCCTTGATCCTTTGCTTTAGGCCATCTTCGATAATCTTCCATTCCTGGGAGGGGATGATGCGGGGAATGATGTCCAGGTGAAGGATTTTCTCAACCCCCTGGTCATCATGATACACATTAAACGTCATGCCCATTCCTACCTGCGCCTTATCGGCGGCAAATTGTAAGTGGTTTAGTTTTTTACGCGATACTCTTTTGATTAGGCTTTCGTACTTGCAATAATGAGGGCGGCAGAGGCCGTGCTCATCATACATTTCATCAAAAAAAGCCTTCGATGATCTGGACTCGATTAGTGGCATAATTGCAGTGATTTTACTTAAAGTCTTAATAATGTAGTGAAAATCTTGTAAAAAGTCAATTTAAAAAACGTAAATATTATATGTTGATGCATTAATTTCAATTTGTTGCTAATAATAGTTGTTTAATTTATAAAAATAAAAGCTTTGCATAAAATTATTTTTGAGCATAAAAAAGCCCGTTAAAAAACGGGCCAACTATTATGAAGAGCTATACAGCTTTACTTGCGTTTTATTTCCGTCAATACAGGGAAATGATCGGATGGATATTTTTTCCCATAATTGTCTGAAAGGGTACCGTGTCTGATAACTTCAAAATCATTAGTGATAAAAATGTAATCAATCCTGTTTTCAGGAAGCCTATCCCAATCGAAGGCATTGAAGGTGCCCTTCGGTCCAATGGAGTGGAATGGTGCCAAGTGATAGGTGTCCTTGAGCATGCCTGCCTCTTCCACAGTTTTGTATGCAGGGTTATCATCCGTCACATTCATATCCCCCATGAAGATCACGGGATGCTCAGCCGTGTTGATTTCTTGGATTTTCTCCATCACAAGCTTGCTGCTTTCCTCCCTTGCCTGCTGCCCTACGTGGTCATAGTGGACGTTGAACACATAAAATTCGCCAAATTCCTCATGCTTAAATTTACCATAGGTGCATACCCGCGGCAATTGGGCGTCCCAACCTACAGATGGCTCATCAGGAGTTTCTGATAACCAAAATGTGTCTTCTTCCAAGAGTTCGAATTTATCCGGGTTATAAAAGATGGCAGAAAACTCGCCTTCCTCGTCACCTTTGTCCCGACCCACGCCGATATAGGGAAAGCCAAGTTCAGCCTGCATTTTTTCCAACTGGTGGTGCATCCCTTCCTGGGTGCCTATGATGTCCATTTGATGAAATTTGATCAGGTTTATAAGATGGGGAGCCCGATCCTCCCACATGTTGTCCTCATCAGTGGGGCTATCAAACCTGATGTTGTATGATGCAATATTGAGAGACTGGGAAAAGCCCGAAATCGTGAGCGTAACAAATAGGACTAAAGTGGTTAAGGTTTTCATCATTATTTTTCGTTTTAGTTTTTCAATTATCGGCAACACATCTGAAGCCAATATGGGAGGCTCCCGAGTAGATGTCTTGGCCTGTTCTGGCAGTTGTTCTGTAGTTAGTGCAATAATTGTCTGCACAAAGGTACGAGCCTCCTTTGATAGTCTTTTCCTGTGCTTTGGGATTGTTGGGGTTGAAACATTTTGAAACCGTGGAGTCCAATGGCATCCTTTTTCCTGAAATTCTGGACAGTGTATATTCATCATACCAATCCGAGGTGAGTTCCCAAACATTTCCAATCATATCATAAAGCCCCCATCTGTTAGCGGGAAAACTTTTAACTGGTGAAGTGCCTGTGAAGCCGTCCTCAGCACTGTCGTGGCTCGGGAAATTCCCCTGGAAAGTGTTAGCCATAAACTGCCCGTCCACTTTAAGTTCATTCCCCCAAGGATATTGGTCTGAGTTTTCAGCTTTAGCGGCGTATTCCCACTCCTTTTCGGTGGGTAGTCTTTTTCCGGCCCAATTGGCATAAGCCTGGGCATCTTCAAATGCAATATGGACTACTGGGTGATCCCATTTCCCCTCCAGATTACTGGCGGGCCCTTCAGGTTGTTTCCAGTGCGCTCCAGGTATCAATTTCCACCAAACCTGGTGGTTTCGTAAATTTACGGGATGGGAGGGAGGAGTAAAAACCAACGATCCTGCCACCAAAAGGGAGTCAGCAGGCTTTGGCGTACCCTGTGGAAGCTGTTTTTGCAGTTTTTCCCAGTTAACATCCCTTTCTGCCACGGTCACATACCCCGTTTTTCTTACAAATTCTTCGAATTGTGCATTGGTGACTTCCGTTTCGTCCATCCAAAAACTGTTTACGGTAGATTTAACGGCTGGCCTTTCCCGATGAGCTGTCCACCTATCATTCGTTCCCATGTAAAATTCCCCACCTTCAATGAAAACCATCCCTTCTGTTGAAAACCCCCAATTGAGATTTTCGCCACTTTTCCTTTCCGAACAGGAAAGAATGATTAGCAGTAACAGGCTTAAGGTGGAATGTTTCATAATAAAAAAAGCTTGGACTGGTAGTTACCTGCCAATCCAAGCTTGTTGTGTTATTCTTCCCAAGTGATCATTTTGGATTTTACATCTCTGGAGTTGCCCCCTACCATAATCTGGAATTCTCCTGGTTCCCAAATATGCTCAATTTCGTTGTTGTAAAACTTGAGGTCTTCGGTTGTTAGTTCAAAAGTAACCGTTTTGGTTTCTCCGGCTGCAAGCTGGATTTTTTCGAAGCCTTTCAACTCTTTAACCGGTCTGGTGATGGAAGCCACCATGTCACGAATATAAAGCTGGACCACCTCTGCGCCATCATACTCGCCACTATTGGTCACATCAATAGTGATTTCCAAGGTTTCATTACCTTGAAGGGAGGTTTTGCTCAGATTGATGTCCCCGTATTCAAATGTAGTGTAGCTAAGTCCAAAGCCGAATGGATAAAGTGGCTCATTGCTTACATCCAAATAATTGGAGCGGAATTTCTGAAACCATTCACCTTCTCCCAAAGGCCTGCCGGTATTTTTGTGGTTATAATAAATGGGCACTTGACCTACATTTTGTGGGAAAGTTGCGGTAAGTTTTCCAGAAGGATTCACATCTCCAAACAAGGCGTCCGAGATGGCATCGCCAGCCTCACTTCCTGCAAACCAAACGTTCAGGATGGCAGGAACATTTTCTTCTTCCCATTTGATAGCAAGTGGTCTACCTGTAAACAACACCATTACTACTGGTTTTCCGGTGCCCTTAAGGGCTTTGAGCAGCTCTCTTTGGTTTTTTTGCAGCTCAATGTTAGTCATACTGGATGCCTCACCGCTCATTTCGGCAGATTCTCCCATAGCAGCGATGATCACATCAGCGTCTTTGGAGATTTCTAGAGCTTCAGCTATCAAGTTCTCGTCAGGCCTTGGATCTCTTTCGGTATCTTTGCCAAATATGCTGATTCTGGATTCCAACAGGGAGTCCACGGCCACATTGGCTCCTCTTGCGGTCACAATTTCGGCCTGGTCACCCAAAGCGTTTTTCAAACCGTCAAGCAAGGAAACTGATTCATCGTGTCTTCCTGCCACACTCCAGGTTCCTGTCATGTTTTTGCGGTTGTCGGCCATTGGGCCCACCAAGGCGATTTTCCCTTCTTTTTTCAAAGGAAGTAGATTGTCTTCGTTTTTAAGCAAAACAAATGTTTGCGATGCCAACTCTCTGGAGATCTGTCTTTTTTCTGGGGTAAACACCTCGGATTTGGCTCTCTCAGGATCGCTGTATCGATAAGGGTCGTCAAATAATCCCAGTCTAAACTTGGCGATTAGGATCAATCGGGCAGCGTTGTCAATTTGCTCTTGGGTAACTTTTCCCTCTTCAAGTGATTTTTCCAAAGTAGTCAGGAAGCCTTCACCCACCATATCCATTTCAACTCCGGCATTGAGGGCCATCGCCGACACAGTCTGGAGGTCTCCCATGCCATGATCGATCATCTCATTGATGGCTGTATAATCGGTCACGACGAAGCCATCAAAGCCCCATTGGTTTCTCAACACCTCTGTCATGAGCCATTTGTTGCCACTTGCAGGAATACCGTCCACATCATTGAAGGCGGTCATTACCGAACCCACACCAGCTTCAATGGCTGCTTTATAAGGTGGGAAATACTCGTTGTACATCTTTTGGCGGCTCATATCCACAGAGTGATAATCTCTTCCTGCCTCGGGAGCTCCATATAGGGCAAAATGTTTAACTGTTGCCATGATGGTCTGGGGGTCGGATAGGTCATCGCCTTGATAGCCTTTGACCATGGCCTTGGCAATCTTGGACCCCAAGTACGGATCCTCGCCGCTGCCTTCCGAAACCCTGCCCCAACGTGGGTCGCGAGAGATGTCGGTCATAGGGGAAAATGTCCAGCTGATTCCATCCGCACTTGCCTCCTCTGCGGCAATCCGTGCTGTTTTTTCGATCAAACCCATATCCCAGCTACTTGAAATACCCAATGGGATTGGGAAAACTGTCTCATATCCGTGGATAACATCCATTCCAAAAAGCAATGGAATCTTCAGGCGGCTTTCTTCCATGGCGACCCGCTGCACATCCCTGATCTTTTCGGCACCCTTCAGGTTAAAAAGACCACCAACTTTCCCATCCTTGATTTTTTCGGCAATGTTGGCACTTTCAGCCTGTCCGGTGGTGATGTCCCCCGCAGCTGGAAGATTGAGTTGCCCGATTTTCTCCTCAAGGGTCATCAGGGCCAGCACAGAATCAGCCTTTCGTGTGTATTCATCCTGAGCTTGCGCCGTCCCCAAGGCTACCCCCAGGGATAGCACTCCAAGGAACAGTTTTTTGTTCATTTTCATGTTAATAGATTTAATAGGTATATTAAAAATGCATACATAAAGATAATTAGTTTACCTCAATTATTTCTGTTCTTTCGGACACTCCATTCTCATTGAAGGCCTCGATGGTGAAATAATACTTTTGGTCGACTGTGAGGCTTTTCATCAACAACTCATCGTCTTCATAGATCAACCAAGAATTATAAAGCTTGTCCGGTGCTATACCCCAAAGGATATTGTAACCTTGCGCGCCATCTTTTTTGTCCCAAGTGATCATCGCGTCCCTACGGTCGTCTTGTCTCTCCACCTGAAACGACTCAACTCTTGATGGGGCTTGCCCCTCTCCAAGTCCAAATACCCTCAAGCCGGATATGGCCAGGTGGGGGGTAGGGACGTGAATGTTTTTGTAACGAATATACCTCACCTTTTCAGGCTCGGCCAACTCCACATAATCGTTTGGGACATCCCTAAAGCTATTTTTACGATCTACCAGGGTTTTCCAAGAATTGGCATCCTCTGATCCCTCTATTTCATATCGGTGGAATAGTCCTGGGATTCTGCCATACATATCAGACTCATGGTCATGAAAGTTGACCTGAATGGCGTGGACGGTTGAAGGGCTTTTCAGGTCTATCTCCACCCATTGCTGATCGTCGGCATTTTCTGCCAACCAAAAAGTCTTTACTTCCTCATCCACAAGTTTGCCGGCATAGTGGTCATCCACTTGGCTGGAGGATTTCGTGGGCTTTTTGTAAGAAAGCAACATCCAGCCTGCAAATTCCCCTTTTTTGCCCGGTGTGGCTGGTGCAAAATGGGGGTAATCCCCGAAGTAATTATCCATGTACATCAAGCCGTCTTCGTCAAAAAACGTCGGAGACATGCTAACCCTACGTTCCCAGCCCACAGTCACGGCCACAGCCATGCTGGCAAAATGCCAATATGCCCCGCCTGGACCCACTACCGTACTGCCGTGACCGGCCCCGTTCATAAATCCACCAGGTTTATAGGAAACCGGATTGTTTGGGGCGTACTCATAGGGGCCTAATGGGGAGTCAGCCACATAAACACCATCTCCATACACATTAAATTCAGTGCCTGGAGCGGCATATTGCATGTAGTATTTGCCATCATGCTTGGTCAGCCACGGCCCCTCGATATAGCCGCCAAGCTCCGTGTCAGAATGGTTTTCCCCAAATCTTTCCCAGCCGTGCTTTTCCTCATTTAGGTTAAATAATTCGTATGTCTCTTCTGAAGGGCGAAAGCGGAGATTCTTGTCAAGCGTTTTTGCGCGAATGGGATATTTATTGGAGGACCCCCAAAACACATAGGCTTGGTCGTCATCGTCAATAAAGATGTGGGGATCTTGCAGACTATTTATAATGCCAGGAACAGCCTTCCAATCACCTTTTTTAGGGTTGTCTGTATACAGTACACTCATATGTCCAGAGGGATTGCCTGCCACATATAAAACGGAGTCCTTATAATTATGGGCCGTAGGGGCGTTGGAGCCTTCAAAATACCATTTCTCAGGTTCAATAAAAGTCCAATTCTGCAAGTCGGTAGAGTGCCAATATCCCATCGAGCGGGTCACAAACATGTAATATTCCCCTCTAAATTCCACCACGGCCGGATCCGCACCTGACCGATAGGACATGTCCTTGTGGGAATTGTATATCATATAAGTGTAATCAAGGTTTACCGGATTACAGTAAGTGCTCATGTGGGTAGTCTGGGCCTTAGTAACCGCAAAGCTTAGCAGTACAAGGACTAGACTACAAATGCCTTTTAAATTGAAAGTAGGTGATAGGTGAATCATGGTAATTGTATTTTAATTGCTAAATAAAGGGTCACCGGTGGTCCTCGGGTACCTCATACTTATCCTGAAGAGCCCTGAGCTCGTGGGTCATTCGATCGGTAATTTCCTCTGTACCTTCTAAGCCATAAATGTTATTCATTTCGGTAGGGTCTTTTTCCAGGTCAAACAATTCCCATTTATCCTCCTCATAGAAATAAATAAGTTTATGTCGTTCATCGCGAACACCGTAATGCTTTCTCACGCTATGAAAGCCGGGGAACTCATAATAATGATAGTAGAGCGACTGGCGCCAATCCTCAGGAGTGGAGTTTTCAAGTAGCGGCCTGAAGGATTCCCCCTGCATGTCATCGGGAATCTGCAAGCCTACATAATCAAGGAATGTAGGGGCAAAATCTATATTCTGCGTCAAATTGCTGACTTGTAGGCCTTCTCCAATGTAACCGGGATAGCGGATCATCAGAGGCATCAACATTGACTCTTCGTACATGAAGCGCTTGTCAAACCAACCATGCTCGCCCAAATAGAAACCCTGATCAGAAGTGTACACCACCAAGGTATTTTCCGAGAGTCCATTTTCATCCAAATAATCCAATATCTCACCCACGCTTTCATCCACAGACTTGATCACGGCAAGATAATCCTGCATGTACCGTTGGAATTTCCATTTGGCAATTGCAACTGAATCGGCTGGGTCCAGCTCAAAATAGCTTTCGTTCTTTTTGTGGTAGGCCTTCCAGAAGGTTTCTTTTTCCTCATCCGTCATCCTGCCCATAAAAACATGTGGCCAAGGGTCATAGCGGAGACTATCCACCCCTTTTTCAGTGCTCAGCTTTAAGTTATGCCCCTCGAACATGTCCCTATAAATGTTCATTTCCTGCTGAGAAGCGGCATACCTTCCCTCGTAATCATCAAAATAATTGTCTGGCATGGGAAATTCAGTGTCATCATATAAGTGATAATGCCTTTCTGCAGGCACCCAATTTCGGTGGGGCGCCTTGTGGTGCATCATGAGGTAAAATGGCTTTTCTGGATCCCGCTTATCAAGCCAATCCTTGGTCATGTCTGTAATCAAGTCGGTCACATAACCGAATTTTTGGGTAGTGTCTTGTATAGTGATAAAATCGGGATTGTTGTATTCCCCTTGGTCATGCAATATTTCCCAATGGTCAAAACCGGTAGGCTCTGATACCAGGTGCCACTTGCCAATTATGGCCGTCTGGTACCCGTTCTTTCCCAAAATTTTGGGCAAAGTTTGCTGGGTGCCATCAAAGCCAATGTTGGTATTTCTCATAAAACCATTTTTATGGCTATGCTTTCCGGTCAAAACGGTGGCTCGGCTGGGTCCACAGATAGAATTCCCGCAAAAGTTGGAAGTAAACAGTGCTCCCGAGGAGGCAATACGGTCGATGTTAGGAGTGGGGGCAAGTTGGGAAAGTGGGTGCCCATAAGCACTGATCGCCTGCAGGGCATGGTCATCGGTCATGATGAAGAGGATGTTGGGTTTAGATTCCACCACTTTTTCATCCATGCTACAGGATGAAAAGCCCAGTGCAAACCAAAGCATCAGCAATATGAAGGAATAGCCTCGAGTCATTTCAGTATTCATTTGTCTTTAATAATTAAACTGGAGCTTGTTCAGCCCATTTCGGACTTCATTATTCTGCATGAAAAGGTCCCATAGCAAACCCGTCCTATGATTCTCAATCATCAGCAATATCGGCCCCTGGTCAATAGCCAAATAAGAATCCGCATACCACTCTTCTGTAGGGTTAAAGGCATCATGAAACCCATATTCTCCCCAAAGCCTGTCACCCAGGGTATAGTAGAAGAATTTAAGAGCTTCCATGGATTCCTCTGGTGTATAGGGGAATGAGGATAACGCGGCAGTTGGGGTGATTACCCCAAGGTCATTTCGGGGGGAATGTGCCGAATATCCCAAATGGTTATCACTGGCAGTCAGACCCCAGCTGTTTTCTCCATATCCCACAAATCCTGAAGGATTGTCAATGCAATAAGCTCTATTAATCAAGGTGTGGTTGACACTTTGTTCCCAATAGTTGGCGTATTGGTCCTGAAGATTTCGTGGGTCAAGACCTAGAAAGCTGTAATGGGAAAAGAACATGGGGCCACCATAATCTTCACCAAGCGGAAGAGGGATATCATAGAATGCCCCACCGTTCACCATGTTTCCGCTTCTGGCCCAGCCGTTGTCATACACACTTTTTTCTATGCTGTGGGTAGGGGAGGCAGCAGCAAGCACATAGGTGATCAGGCATTCGTTATAACCTTGAATCGGCAGGTTCATCGCCCATTGTTGATCGGGCGAGTAGTGCCAAAACAGGACGTCCTGACCACCTCGGGTGTACCAGTCCCATTCGACTTCCCGCCAGAGTTGGGTGATTTTTTCACTTATTGCCCGCTCTCTCGGCTGACTTTCATCTAAATAGGCCTGCACGGTAAGGAGGCCTTGGATCATAAATGCCGTTTCAACCAAATCTCCGCCGTTATCAGAGGTGCTGAAAGGAATGACCGATCCATCATTTCCATTAAGCCAATGGGGCCAAACGCCGTAAAATCTGTCGGCGGCATCAAGAAAATCTACAATTTTCTCCCAGCGCTCCACCGCTTCATTTCTGGTGATAAAGTTTCTTTCTACGCCAACTATTATAGCCATCACGCCAAAACCTGAACCTCCGATTGTCACCAGGTTGCCGGAAGTGTTTCGCTCACGGGCTAACCCGCTGTTTTCATGGGCAAAATCCCAGAAATAGCGGAAGGTGTGTTCCTGCACTTTGGTCAATAATTCCTCATCCGGAATAAGCGGAAACTTGGGCGTTTCATCCACTTGGGTGAAAAACGTTCTGGATGTGCCAGCAAAGCTTTCGCCCTCCGCGCCTTGTAGGGCTTCACTTACTGAAATTTCATACCTAGCAAGGTATTCCAAACTTCCAGTGGAAGTAATGATTACTTTGGTGTCATTTTCCTCGAAGGCAAAGTTCAAGTCAGGTCCAGAACTTGATGAAAGCCGAACTGCTTGCTGGATGGATTCACGGTTGATAGGGTGGGAAAAATTCAATGTGAATTGAGGTTCCAAGGGTACGTTTACAATCCTACCAGACCGCAATTCTTCAGAATTTTCAATGGTGAAACTTTGTAAAGTAAGGTCGCCAATTTGAGTTTTGAAACTCACATTCGTGGCAGAAAAAGCATTTCCTCCTGCCCCTTTGAGCTGATCGGTAATTTGGATACGGTAAACGGTGTTATTTCTTAAAGCCCCTGAGGCATAAATGATAACAGTCCTGTTTTGATTTACAAGATTGGTGTTGATGTTAATAGGGTCTTCAGTACCAACTAAGGCAATGCCTGCTGAAATGGAAGCTGGATCCAAGGGTTGGGAAAAATCCAGGGTGATCGGGCGATCTAGTGGTAAGTTTTCGGAAATCGGTTCTGACAGACTGATTTCGTCATCCCCTACGCTTGCATTCAAAAGTTGCAATGCTGCAATGTCAGGTTCGATCTGATTGCAGGCAATGATTAATAAAAGTAGGAAATAAGGTAGGTAGGTTTTCATCTTCAAAAGGGAAAAGTAAGGGCCTGCTTTTCGGCAAGCCCTTATCATTTTCAATTATTAGGAAATCTATTAAGGCATCTCAGCCGCCATGATGGCTTGGATTTCTGCCTGGTTCAGGTATCTGCTGAACAATCTCAGTTCGTCAAACAAACTGGCATCACCCAAGTGACCCCACTCGGTAAATCGCGGCGCACCCGATCCCACCGTCATGATATCACTGCCTGTCCAATCTATACCTGGGAAGTCGCCTTGGCTGACTACCTCGCCATTGATGTAAACAGCCGCTTGGGATTGGGAGATAGTAATGGCCACGTGAACCCATTCGTTGGCGCTTGGATCCACATCAGCAGCCTCACCGCCGTCAAACCAGTTGTCAGCTTCACCGTTACCTACGTTCAGTTTGATTCTCTGCATTGGTCCAGCAGCCTCTCTGAATAGCCTGAATCCACCGGTTCTGTTATTCTGATTGTCAGGATTGTCTTCATCCGGAGGAGCGATGGTCAATAATCCCGCTCTATCTGGGTCACCGTTTACATGGTACCAGAAGACTGCGGAGAATTCATCCTGCAGCAATCCATCAGTGGGATATACCAGGTGGGCGTTTGCAGCACCTCTATAGGCCCTGTTCATGATGCCATCCCCAAATCCAGGGTTGCCGGTTACTTCAGGGGTTTGGGTAGATACCAAGTCCATAAAATCCCCGTCAAAAGGAGCATAGAAAGTCTCACCGTCGTAAACTGGAGTATATGGCTCGATTTTCTCGAAATTGACCGTCTCAGTTGTAGTTTTTCCCGAAAGGTCAGTCGCTGTAATGGTCAGCTCATGAGCGCCATTGCCCAATTCCTCATAGCGGTGTGTTTTGATCACCCTTCTGAAATCCAAAAAATCAGAATACGTGGCAATCTCACTGCCGTTGAGCTCCAATCGAATCGTTTCAACCTCAATGTCATCTGTTACTTCAAATGAAATATCCAGAGGGGTCACATCCTCCGTAACCCGGATTTGAGTGCCTTCAGTGGGGAAATTGATAACTACTTCTGGTGGCTCGGTGTCCACGCCCGGTGACACGGGCACTATATCATCGATATAGCTTTCGTCGCAGCCTGCCAGTAGCCAAACCAGGGCAAGTGTCCAAATTTTATACTTTTTCATAACCAAATATTTTAAATATTATTAATTAGTCCCGATTTGAGGCAAAATGGTAGTCTGCTCCAATGGATAGGGAAGGAATCTATGATTGGCAATATTGAAGTTTCTGCCCCCAAAACTGAGTTCGTTTTCAATGCCATATCGCATCAAATCATAAAACCTGATGCCTAGCTCCATACCGAATTCAGCGTATTTCTCATTGAGCACATCCTCAAGTGCCACACCGGCCAAGGGCTCCAAACCTGCGCGTGCCCTCACTGTATTGACAGCTTCATCTGCTGACAATGGACCAGCAGCGCCACCGTTCACCACTGCTTCGGCATGCATAAGCAGAATTTCTGCATAACGGATCACGGTAAAGTTATTATTGGTACCATAGCCAAACCGGCCCTCAGTCAGCTGGGTGGAAGGCAAATAGTGCTTTCCGCTCAGGAAATTGTACCTAGGGTGGTTGTTAAACTGATCCCCATCTGGCGTGATATTGGAAACCCAGTCGGGAAGGTTTTCGTAACCTGGCTCAGACTGAACCTCTGCGATGCCGTCAGGAGTAAACAATACCGTGGTTACCAACCTGGTCTGCTCACCGCGGTCAAGCATGAATCGCACATACTTGGCTGTAGGGGCGTAGAATCCCCAGCCGTTGGAGGCACCCGCTACCGCAGGGGTCCATGAGGCAGGACCATAAGTTTCAAATGGGTACTGCGTCAAGGTACCTGTGCTGGTTCCGAAATCTGAGTATTGGAATTCCAGAACATTTTCACGATTGAGTTTGCCAGGAACTTTGAAGAGCTGGTAGTAATCAGCTTCCAGTGCATAATTTCCGCTGCTAATAATCTCCCCGGTAGCTTCTGTTACTGCCGCCCAGTTATTCAGTTCTAGATTGGCCATAGCTTTCACCGCCAAGGCAGCCCCACGGGTGATTCCGCCCCTTACATCGGAGCGCTCACTTGGGTGAACATTTGGAAGGGCAGGCAATGCCTCATCCATCAAAGCGGATACGTACTGCATTACTTCCTCAAAGGTGGACACTTCCACGTTGTAAAGCTCTGCTGGTTGGGAAGATGTAGGAATAAGGATGCTTCCCCACAACTTGGCCAACTGGATCAGTTCAAGTCCCTGCATTACCTTGATTTCAGCTATATACTGTTCTGCATTTGCAGCATTGGCTCCGGCTTCCTGATAAAGTCTGATCTCTTCCATAGCTCCATGCCAATAGATTAGATCCGAGTAAAGATTCAGCCAAACAGAATTGTACATCCAGAAATTTCTGTCATATCTGAATAGGTCCGTTTCGGTCAAAGGGACTTGGTCACCTGCTGCAGTGACATCATCTCCTCTGACTCCAATGAGCGTGTGGGTTTCCCATTGGGATCTATATAATTCACCATATGCCCCATAGAGCATTTGGATCATGTTACTGGATTGGGAGTAATCCGTTTCATCAGCAATGATGGCATTTTCCAATGGCTCATCTAGTAGTCCGGTACACGAGGTAGGTATTGCCGTTACCGTAAATACCGCTAAGACCACCGCGCCTATATTTTTATAAATTGATTTTTTCATGACTTTCTTCGCTTTTAATTAAAAGGTAACATTCAGACCCACTGTGTAAATAGCCGGGATAGGATAAACCTGTCTGTCTATACCATCTGCTACTTCAGGGTTAAAACCATTATAATTGAAAACCGTCAATGGTCTTTCTGCAGTAAAAGTCACACGCGTTCTAGGCATGTTGGCCCCAAAGATGGTTCTGTCGGTGATGTTGTAGGCCAGTTGCACGTTCTGGATTCTGAAGAAAGAACCGTCTTCAATGAAATAACTGCTCATATTTTGGTTCCAGCCTCTTCTCAAACCGGATGCTGATGGATACCTGTCTGAAGTGCCTTCACCTCTCCACAGGTTGTTGATCAGCTCCGCATCAAGGTTGGTATCATTGGTAAAGATCAACTCACCACGCTTACGGTTGAGTATGCTGTGTCCCATTTGACTTTGAAGTAAAGAGGAGAACTCAAAATTGCCATATCTGAATCCGGCATTGATACCCCATGTCAGGGTAGGCAGGAATGAACCCAACACCATTCTGTCTTCATCATTGATAACGCCGTCCCCGTTCACATCCCTAAAGATCAGGTCGCCCGGTTGCAGGTTGATGTCGTTAATGAAATCTTGTGTATACCCACTGTTGTTGATTTGCTCCTGGTTTTGGAACACACCATCTACCTGATAGCCATAGAAAGCCAAATAGGGAGAGCCTACAATGGATCGCTGTCTAAATTCTGCAGATCCCGCATCTAGAAACTCTGGGCCACCAAGGTCTCTCACCGTATTTTTAAGAGTAGATAAGTTACCGCCTATCCAATAGGAGAAATTGTCAGTAATTCTATCTTCCCAGTTTAGGGCAAGTTCCAAACCTTGGTTTCTGATTTCACCCACACTTCTTCTTTCAGTAGCCCTGAAAACAGGTGGGATGATGGAAACGGCCAGGTTTCTGGTGTCCCTGATGTAATAATCAGCTTCCAGTGAAAGTCTCTCTCTAAAGAATCTGGCACTGATACCGAAGTTTTGCTCAACAGTTGTTTCCCATCTGTCGATGAGGTCAAACGTTGGATTTAGTCTTCGGCCGATGATTAATACATCATCAATGGCCAAGTTATTTTCCTGAATGGTAGGACGACCAACTGCTGGGTTGATGGCATCATTACCCAACTGTCCCCAAGAAGCTCTGAATTTCAAGAAATCAATTCCGGAAACATTGAAGAAGTTTTCCTCAGACAAAACCCAACCTGCGCCGATGGTTGCAAAATTACCCCACTTGCGTTGGAATTTGTTGTTGCCATCTCTACGGATGGTACCATACAATAGGTATCGGTCATCATAGTTGTAGCTGACTCTTGCAAAATAGGATTGAAAAAACAGCCTTTCTCCATTGTCCCCCAAATCCTCATCCCCTATAACAAAATTGCTTGCATTAGCCAAATACCAGAAATGCTGGTTATTGAAGTTAGGGTTTGGATTCAAGCCTTCGCCTCTTGCAAAAAGACTTTCGAAAGTCTCACTTCTGAAGGATTGTCCCAACACAGCGGTAAACCTATGCTGCCCGAAATTCTCGTTATAGGTCAAGAAATTATCAAGAATCTGATCAAATCTGGTGAAGTGGTTACGAGAAAGGCCTGACTGAAATTCTGTAACTCCATCGTTTCTGGCAAAATTTACCACTCTGGTATTGATCTGCTCAATATTATAGTTATAAGCCGAACGGAAAGAGAGTTTTTCCGGAATCAACTGGATGTCACCATAAAAATTACCGGTGATTGTTCCAATGTTATTTCTGCTATCTCCAAAAAGGATACTATTGTAGGGGTTTTGAGGAGAACGGTAACCCAATTGCTGCGCGTTTGCCAATGGACGTGGCACAGGGGAGGCCGCAGTATTCAAATCATCGTAGACAGGTAAAATGGGAACTGCATTGTAAGCTGTGAACCAAGCTCCGTCATCTGCATTGTGGCGGCGTGCGGTACTTACATTCAAATTGGCACCCACAGTAAGCCAATCCTTTACATCTGTGTCAAATTTGGCTCTGAAGTTCAATCTGGTGTAATCATTCCTTCTGTCGTTCATCAGACCGTTTTGCTCAAAGTAGCTACCACCTATTGAGTATCGGGTTTTGTCAGTTCCCCCGTTGAATGTCAAGGAATGGTTTTGAATGCTGGCCGGGCTCATGATTTCTGAATACCAATCCGTGTTCACATTTGGCAAGCTGGGATCAATTCTGCTTCTTCCAAAACGCTGGATGGCATTGTTCAAAAAGCTGATATCCGCTGCACTTCCCGTTTCCTGCACATAGCCTGCATATTGCTGGGCATTGGCCATTTGCAGAACATTTTGCGGGTTTTGAATACCTACATAACCATCGTAAACGATTTCCGGATCACGACCGTAATTGCCTGATTTGGTTTCAATTAGTATCACCCCGTTTGCAGCCCTAACACCATAAATGGCCGCCGCAGAAGCATCCTTCAATACCGACATGGTTTCGATATCATTGGGGTTCAAAAAGTCGATGTTGTCCATAAACATACCATCCACCACATATAATGGGGCTGCACCGCCTTCAAAGGAACCAACACCTCTCACCCTTACGGTAGGGGATTGGCCAGGTGCACCGCTACTGACAATCTGCACACCGGAAACCCGGCCCTGAAGAGACTGCATGGCGTTGGTGGAGGGGGTTTTGACGATATCTTCGGCTTTAACCCTTGCTATAGCGGATGTTCTGTCCTGCTCTCTCTGGGTGCCGTACCCGATCACGACCACCTCATCCAGGGCCGTTTCATCTTCTTCCATGTTCACGTCGATGACATTAGAAGTGCCGACTACCCTGCGTTGAGGTTCAAATCCGATAAAGGAAAAAACCAATACCTGACCTTCTTCCGCTTCGATGCTGTAATTACCATCGATATCCGTTACCGTACCACGGGTGGTGCCTTCCACCGTGATAGTTACCCCGGGGAGGGGCTCTCCAAGATTGTCCACCACGGTCCCCGTAATGGTTATGGGGTCTTGGGCTTCAATGCCGACGCCCATGGCATCTTTTTCATAATCCATACTCCCAAGCTTGGCTGAGTTTGCCCCAAAAGCCACATTCATGGCTATCAATTGAAGGGCAAAACCGCATGAAGAGTACTTCAACCACATTAATAGATTTTGTTTCATAGTATTTTATTTACTAATAGTTGATTGATATAAAAATTCGGGTACTTCTTCCCACGATTCTGACTACGACCCGAAAGTGCGGTATTTGGGAAAGGTTTAGGAACTGTTTAATTTGCTAATCATTTTCTTTTGGGTTTTGCTGTTTGGTTTTATAATAACATCTTTCGATTCACTTTAATCCTGATTTTCACAGGTTAATTGCCAGTTGATGAGGCTTTATATTTATCTTCAAATTCAAACCCCAGCTTCTTCAATCCTTCCTGAATTTCAGGTGCTGCCATGAACAGGTTCCAACCTAATCCCGATCGGTGGTTTTCAATCATGGCCACAATGGGGCCCTGGTCGATGGCCAAATATCTCTGCGGGTACCAGTTTTCCTCAGGGCTGAAGGCATCGTAAAAGCCATATCGCCCAAATACCTTTTCACCATAGTTGTAGTACATGTTTTTGATCACCTCCATGGATTCTTCCGGAGTGTAAGGGTAGCTTGAAAGGGCCGCGGTTGGGGTGATCACGCCTAGGTCACTACCTGGTTTGTGGGCTGAATAGCCATTCACGGAATAGCTGGCGGTAAGTCCCCATAGGTCTTCTCCATAGCCTTTGAAACCTTCAGGGTTTTCTACACACCATGCGCGGTTGATTAAGGTATGGTTTCTATTGTGCTTCCAGTAATCAGCATATTTGTCCTTCAGGCCTTTTGGATTCAATCCTATATATGAATAGTGAGCCCAAAACAAGGGTCCGCCCATTTCCTCGGCACCGTTATGCTTCAATTCCAGTTTGTAGCCAAATGGCTCCTGCTGCGTTTTGATGCCTCCATCCCTTGCCCAGCCCTTATGGTAAGCATCAGCTGAAACTGAATGGGTAGGGGAGGATGCCGCCAATACGTAGGTGATCAAGGTTTCATCATATCCAAGAAGCGGGAAATTCATGTCCCAGCCATAATTTGGCGACCAATGCCAGAATAACACATCCTGTCCTCCTTGCGTATGCCAGTCCCACTCCATTTCTTCCCAAAGCTGGTCGATCTTGGAAGCCAACTGCTTGTCCTGAATCTGGCCTTCATTTTTGTAATATTCTCTTACTGCCAAAAGCCCCTGCATCAAAAAGGCTGATTCAACCAAATCTCCGCCATCATCTTTTTGCCCAAAGGGTTTCACCTCCCCGGTTTCTCCATTCAGCCAATGTGGCCATATGCCGTGAAACCTGTCCGCTTTGGCCAAGAAATCCACAATTCTTTCAAACCTTTCTCGGCCCTGGTCCTTGGTTATCCAGCCTCTTTCGATCCCTGCCAAAAGAGCGAAAAGCCCGAACCCAGATCCTCCCGTGGTGATAATGTGGGCATCATCCTGGGGATATTCCCCATCTATGTGGATACGCTCCCTTGCCAAACCGGAGTTAGGCTCGGCACCTTCCCAGAAGTATCGGAAAGTATAATAGGACACCATTTCTAATAATTCCTCATCGGAAAAGTCCTTTGTTTTCACCTCTTTGGTGCCTATTGTCTCGGCTTGTTCTCCGGTGGTAAAGGCTTCCACCTTGTAATGAAGGGAAAGATTGTTGCCCAAGTCATTGACAAAATCCATGTAAAGGGTGTCTTCGATTGTGGCTCTTTCGGAAAAACTTTCACCGTCAGAGCTTACCAGGATTCTGTACTGCACAGCATGGGGATGCTTTGGCCATTGCAATTCCACGTGCCTATCATATCCAGTGGCGAGCACGGGACTTTTATCATTGTTTTCCTCGCAGGTGAAGGCCATGCAGGGGATTAATAGAAATAAGAGTAGGTTAAGGGAATTGGGGTACTTCATAGGTTACTGTTGTTTTGATTTGGAAAATAACCAGGGCATGAGCTCTGGTATTTCAAAGGTGGGATCCCAAGCATTGTGGTTGGCATCCGCAAATTCTGTGTAGGTGACATCGGCATCCAGTTCCTGGAGCTTTTTATATATTCTCTGGCTCAGGATTACCGGCACCACATCGTCTTGGGCACCATGGGTAATCCATATACTGGTATTGCCCGCATAGTTTTCAGCAAGTTCCAGATTTCCGCCTCCGCAGATAGCGATGGCTGCTGCATATTTTTCAGGATATCTTCCTAGGGTTTCAAATGTGCCGAATCCTCCCATGGACAAGCCCATGATATAGACCCTGTCACTGTCAATATTTTCCTTTTTCATAAGCTCATCCACCAGTTCATTCACCAAGCTGAGCTGCTCGGAGGGTTTTGAGATGGATTGGTCAAAATCCGGGTCCCCTTGGCCAAAAAGTTCATCACGGATGCTGATATCAATCCAGTATTTATCATCTGGGCATTGAGGGAAAACTACTATGGCAGGATGGTTTTTTCGGTTGTCCTCATTCAGAAACAAATCAGCGCCATGGGTAAGCTGCTTTTCATTATCATTCCCTCTTTCTCCAGCCCCATGTAAAAATACAACCAGAGGATATGCCTGAGACCCATCATAGCCTTCGGGGAGAAGAATGCGGTATCTCAGGCTGTCATTTGCTTGGTTGGTATAGACTTTTCTTTCAAACATTTCCTTAGACTGACCTTGAATTTGAAAAACTACCAGCAGGTAAAGCGCTAGCATGCTGACCATTTTTGTTGCCTTTCTATTCATATATGTAAAAATTAAAGGTTCAGCTAATTGCCGGAGGCCACTGCAGCTCATCACTACAGGGCCAACATGGGGCAATTAGTCAGGTTAGGTTTGATAGGTAATATCTTGTAATCTGAATATATTGTTTGGTTTCCTCGATTCTGATTTCAATCGTTTGCGTAGAATATTAATCCAGTTCAAAATTTAGGCGAAACACAAGAGAAGACATGAAAAAATCTGATTTAACTCAATAAAATGACTAGTTTTTGGGGATAAAATGACCTCCATTTTTCACTGTTTAATATCAGTGAAGAATCGCTATAATGAATATTTAAGAAGGGTTTTTAAAATATTTTCCTATTTGAGTACTAAGCTCGGGGAGGGTCCTGAAATAATTTAAAAAAATCAGTTTTTGGCAATTTGGGGCTGTCCATTTTTAGCCACGTCTTGGTCAATGATAATGTCTTTCCAGTCCGCTTTTTCCGATGAACTGGCCGCTATCATTAATTTTACTTTTTTGCGGAAATTCCAAATAGTATTCTTTCTGACAACTAAAAGGTCAGAGAGCTGCTCTAGGGTCCAGTTCTGTCCCGAAATAATGGTGTATGCTATGAAGAAGGCCTTTTCCAAAGGAAACCTTACCCCATGAAAAGCGGTGCCAGCCGTGACGCTTTCAATATAGCCGCATTTGCTACACCTGCGGGTGAAAATTTTGGGGCCGTTAGAGCACTTATGGTTGCCGCAACTCTTACAGCTGAAGCTTTTGCCCCATTTCAATTCTTCCAGATAACGAAAGCATGCAGAGCTGTCTGGGAAAATATTGGAGAACTCCTCATATGTTAGCGTGTCATTGTCCAAGCGAGCCTGAAATGACTGTTTGATGCTGCTTTTAAGTTTCCAATTATCCCTGTCCAGAAGTGAATTTATGCGCTTGATCTCCTCATCTTTTTCTATAAGCTGGGAGTTGAATGACTCCAGCAATAGGTTTTTGGATTCAAGTTCCTTGGTGCGCTCCTGTACTTTCTGTTCTAGTTCTCGGTTTACCTTTTCTTTGAGGGCATAATTGGACTTCATCTGCTCCAAAGACCTTCTAAGGGCCAAGTCCTTGTTCTTCTTCAAAATCCGGATGCGATCCCCGAGGGCAAAGGTTAGAAGCAACATTTCTCCCAAAAACGCCAAGTGCAAGCTGTAATACACCAGCGTATAATGTTGAATCACGGCTGCATTGGAAAGGACCTTAATAGCCATTCCGATAAATAATATACCGTAAGCCACCACAAAAAACCTGGCGACTTTGTAGCCTTTAGACCAGATATAAATACTGCTGAAAAATATCAGAAAAAAAGGAATCACATCGTAATACCGGATCTCAAACCATTTCGGGTCCCAAAACAGTCCCATCATGAATAAAACCGTTTTCAGGCCTAGCACCGTCAATAGTGCTTTATGAAGTACACTTGCCCTGGCTTTGGTGTTGAGAAATCTTATTGAAAACAGGGTGGCCCATACCACAATGGAATAGCTGAAAATCCCGTTGGCGATCTGATTCCAGGAGGGGGCATTGGGCCAGAGGTATTGGAAGGCGATACCATCCACACACATGGCATAAATCCCCACGCTGATAAGGTAAAAGGTATAATACAAGTATTTAACTTCCCTTACAGCAAAATACACCAGCATGTTATAAAGGGCGATGATAATGATCATGCCGTAAAAAAGCCCGTAAATGAAGTACTCATTTAGCGCATAATAGATGAAGCGATTTAAGGATCGAACAGCTATTCTTATATCGGCCTTTTGAGAACTTTCGATTTTGATGTAATAGTGATCGATTCCGGCAGCGGTATTATCTATGATGAGTTCAAAATTTTTGTGCACAAAATCCCGGTCATGGAAAGGCAGGCCGTCACCCATTCTTACCAATTGGTAATTGCCGTTATTATCAGGCTTGTATACCTCGATAAGGTCAATCGTCTGATCATAAAACTCCATGATCCATTTTTTAGAACTATTAGGCGTCTTCTCAATGGAGAGCTTTACCCAATAGGTGCTGGAAGTCTCATAGTTGCTTTTGGAAACCCCAGGTCTGATTTTGAACTTGTCCTGAAATCTGGATGTCTTCACATCTTCCAAGGTGAGGCTTCCTGTGGTGTCTTTGAAATAGGGAAGTTTCTCAATGGAAAATATCCGTTCCTCCAGATTGTCGTCGATTTTGAGCAAAGTATTTTCTGTGGGCTTTTGGGCATAGCCCATTAAGCACATTAAGGATAGTGCACAGATTAGGATACGTTGCATCAATCTACTCATGGGTGGCTAGGTAGGATTTTTCAAAGTTAAAAATGATAAACAGAAAACCCTATATTTGAGTAGTAATTTGAAATTGATATCCAATATGATGAAGATTATAGATCCAAAAAACGTATCAACAGGTGAGTTTCACAGTTATATGCTAGGTGCAATTGCTCCAAGGCCCATTGCTTTTGCAAGCACGGTGGACAAAGAGGGCAATGTTAACCTTAGTCCATTCAGTTTTTTCAATGTTTTTGGTTCAAATCCCCCTGTTCTGGTGTTTAGCCCTGCCAGAAGAGTGCGAGATAATACTACCAAGCACACCTTGGAGAATGTGCATGAGGTAGCCGAGGTGGTGATCAATATTGTAAATTACAAAATGGTGGAGCAGATGTCTTTGGCTTCTACTGAGTACGATAAAGGTGTTAATGAGTTTACGAAGGCTGGTTTTACCGAAGTGAAATCAGAAATGGTCAAACCCCCAAGAGTAGGGGAGGCACCTGTCGCATTTGAATGTAAGGTTCTGCAGGTCTTGCCCGTAGGCGAGGGTGGAGGCGCTGCAAATCTGGTGATCTGTGAGATCCTACTTGCCCATATAGATGAAAATATTTTGGATGCCAATGGGAAAATTGACCCCTTCAAGTTGGACCCCGTGGCCAGAATGGGGGGAGATTGGTATTGCCGGGCAAGCGGAGAGTCGCTTTTTGAGATTCCAAAACCGCTCCGCACAAAAGGTATAGGAGTGGACCAAATCCCGCAGGAGATCCGAGACAGTGTGGTCTTAACAGGAAATAACTTGGGACGCCTGGGGAATGTAGAAAAGCTCCCTAGCGATGAAGAAGTGGAGGCCTATGCACATAAGCCTGAAATTCAGGAAATCCGCACCCGCTTCCAAAACGACCAAGAAAGCTATCAATTCCACCTCCATCAACTCGCCCAAGAATACATCCTGCAAGGAGATGTGGAAGGAGCTTGGAAGGTTTTATTACAGCATTAAAAGCTCAAAAAAATGGCTACCTCAATCTTGAAGTAGCCATTTTTTTATCTCCCGTCTCAGGTGTCATGTCCTAAATTTACTTGACAATTTTTTCTCAAGCTTTTAAATTTTTCTCTGCGAAGTGGCCTTTGTGAAACTTCGTGAAAA
>NZ_JAHBGI010000011.1 GCF_018500185.1 Litoribacter ruber
CCTTTGTCTTAAAATAATAACCATACGCATTCTCTGACTGTCTTTCGAGCTCAACATTGACATTCAAGAAAACCTGAGTCTGACCAAAAGGCTCACCAAATACGGGGTTTATAAATACCAGCTTTTCCTCTACCTCATAATGATATTCTTTAATTTTGGGCGCCGGCGCCACATCCTGCCAGGTGGACTGGTAGTGCGTTCTGTCCTGAAGGATAAAATTCAATCTGTACCTTTCGTTTTCATCCAATTCAAATTCACCCACGGGCAGATAAGCTCCTACAAGGGAATCCAGGGCCAGGGAAAATTCAAACTCGATATTTCGCCCCGCAGTTTCGGTTTCCACATACATCCGCCTGATCTCGGGCCTGTCGGTATAGCGGTTAAATGAGCCGGACTGAAAGGCAGCAGGGTAGTATACCTTCACATAGGTCATGTTGGGGTCATTGGACACCCAGCCATCCACGGCTATTTTCCTTTCCTGCTCGGGCACATTGATGCGGATTTCGTCTATACAGGAAACCTGTAACAATACAACCAAAAAAATATAGATCTTCCCGTTTCTAAACATTAACTAAAGATGGAGGAATTATGATTAAAAACAAAAAAAACTCCCAGTTTCCCGGGAGCTTTCAATATTCAAGTTTATACGATAATCATTTTTCCACCTGATCCACTTGGCTTACCTTTCGTGGGACAGTAACCCTTTTTCCTGATAGTCGCTGGAATACCTCCAAATACTTATCCGTCACGATTTCCCAATCATACTTTTCGGTAAGCCCATTGCGGGAGGTTTTTCTCAGCTGCTCCATAGCGGCATGGGCTGATTCGGAGTTGGCTATGCATTCGGCCACGGCCAGTGTGTTTTTCTTAATAAACCAGCCATGCTCTCCATCCTGCAGCATCTCTCTATTAAACGGTGTATCTAGGGCCAAAATAGCACAACCAAAACCCAGCGCTTTAAGCATCGCAGGATTGGTGCCTCCATATTCATGGCCGTGTATATAGGCATAACTGTTTTGGTACAGGGCAGCCAGATCCTCAGCATCCCTTACGTATCCGGTAAACAGCAGGCGCTTGTCATCAATGCTTTTTAACTTATCCACATAGTCATCCTGAAAGGGAACATCTCCCACAATGACCAGTTTGCGCTTGGAATTTGATTTAACAAAGCCCTCTATCAGCAGATCGGCATTATTATCAGGCACCAACCTGCCCACAATTAGAAAATACCCTTCCGGATATAAATTCCACTTTTCAATTCTATTGGGGTCGGCCATCAGCGAGGGATTTGCTCCATAGGCAATCACTTCCGATTGGGCGTTGAACATTTCCTTGTACACGCGCTGCATCTCATCGGAATCGTTGATTACTTGGTCATAAAGCTTGGTGGCCAGACGGCTGGCAAATTTGAAATACCTGGAGCCCAAGCCCTTCCATTTGGGTCTGAGCCACTCCAGACCGTCCACATTGATAGCAGTGGGTTTTCTAAAAATCCGTGAAATCATCCCAAAGGGGCCATTTCCACTATTCACTACAAAAATCACATCCACATCGGTAAAACAGGCGTGCACCATGGAGAGAAAAGAATGGGTAAGCTGTGTGAGGCTCTTGGTCTCAATGGCCGGAAGATACTTAAGCTTGATGCCGTTCACCTCTTCTGGTTGCTCATCAAATAAAGCACTATGGCAATATACGGTCACTTCCACCCCACGCTCCTGCAGCCTTTCCCCCAGCTCCTTCACCATGGTATCATAGCCCCCATACACATAAGGATACCCCTTGGCTCCCAATATGGCTACTTTCAACTTATCTTCTCCTGAAGTATTTGGCATATTTCGTGATTTTTTTCGGTCTTCGGTCTCCTGTTTTCCACACTACAAAGTAAAGGCCTCAAATTCAATTATTAACCACCTCACCGATTATTTTCTATAATTCAACCTAGAAAAACCCAATTTCAACGAAAAGCGTTCCAGGTGTCAATTCGTTTAATTAAGGGATGTAGATAATAGAAAAGTGTATTTTCTAGCTGGGGTGAGTCTCAGGTTTACGTTGCTGAAGCACCTGACCCAAATACGATTTTATTTCTTGATCAAACCTCTCTAAACCAAATAATGCTTTGGCCCTGTTTTGTGATTTCCGGCCCATTTCCTTTCTAAGCTCCTTGTCCTCAATCAGCCCAAATAAACATTTGGTTCCGGCTTTGACATCGGAAACTGTAATCAAATATCCATTAATGCCATCCTCTACCATTTCTGCAGCGCCACCCGAGCGTGTTGCCACAACAGGTAGTCCGGCTCCCATGGCCTCTAAAATGACCGTGGGAAAGGAATCCGGCATGATGGAAGGCAGCACAAAGATATCGCTTATGTCTAGAATATCAGCAATATCGGAGCGGAAACCCAAATCGATCACATTATCCTCCATTTCGTGTTTCCGGATAAACTCTTTCATTTCATCCAAAATAAATTCATATCCTGGATAGGGGTCTCCGGCCATTAGAAAAACCACATCCTGCCTAGTTTTGAGAATCTCTTTGGCCATGTCCAAATAAAAAAATTGCCCTTTGCCAGGATTTACCCTGCCCACCATGGTCACCACAATCTGGGAGGCTTTTATACCCAATCCAGCCTTTAAGTCCCATTCTGGTTTGTGAGTATCACGGATGGGAATCCCATTGTGGATAACTTTCACATTTCCCTGTACTCCAAAACTTTTCCAGTGATCAGAAACAGCTTTTGAAACCGCTAAAACATGATCAGAACTTTTCATTTGCCCAGCTAGGAACTTTACTAAAAAGGATGGAGATGGGATAATTTCATGCACATGCCATACATGTGCAATACCTTTATTTCTTGCAAAAAATGCCCCCACCAACACCGCTAAAGTGTTGGTGTAAATCAAGCTAAAGCGGTTTTCCCTATGAAGTTTGTTCAAAAATCTATAGGCTGCAAAAAGCTTTAGTATGCGGTTGGCCAGGCCTAATGGGTTGAAATATTTTCTTCTTAAAACCCCAAGGTTCTGAATCTTCACCTTGACGCCTCGCTTTTCAAGTTCTACAGACAATTGGCCACGGTAGGGAAGCACCACTACTGGGTCTACGCCAATTTTCATGGCTGATTCTATCACAAACAGTAGAATCAATGATGATCCGTAGAGGTCTGCCGAGCCGTGAAGAAAAAGCACAGTTTTACCTTCAGTTGTTTTTTGAACCATTAGAGATCAATTGGTGGAAGGATTCATAAAAATTCTGGCGGGAGAAAACCTTGGTTCTTATTAAGCCTTTTTGTATCAGGTTTTCTCTTAATTGGGGCTCCAAATGCAGTTTTTCCATCTGTTTGGCAAAGTTATCCACATCTCCGATAGGGGAAACCAAGGCAGCTCCCCCGGCCACTTCGGCCAGCGCCGCCTGGTCTGAAATAAGTACAGGAATCTGATTGTGCATGGCTTCAATGACGGGAATCCCAAAACCTTCATTGGAGGATGGAAAAATATAGGCGAAAGCATTTCTGTAAAGGGACTTCACCTTTTTGTCGGGCAGAAAACCGGGTAGGACAACTTTTTCTTCAAGTCTATATTCCCTGATGGCACCCACCACAGCAGGATAATCATCTAGTGCAACACTTAAGCCCCTTTCACCTACCAAAACCAATTTCTTTTCGCCCGGATACTTTTGGTCAAACTTTGCAAAGGCTTTGACCAAAACAGTTAGATCCTTCCTTTTGTCAAAGCTTCCAATATGGAGAAAATACCCCTGAGCCCACACCTCTAATTCTTCCAAAATGCAGTCATCCGCTTGGTCTGGCAGTAATCTAGGGCACTGGTAAATCACCTCAATGGGGTGCTTGATTGGAGTAGCCTGCTCGATGGATGCTTTCGCATATCGGCTGGTAGTCACCACAGTGGTATTTTCCTTCAAACCCCAATAAATAGCCTTGAGGAAGTATTTACGCCAATGTGAATTGTAATTTTGGGGCATTTGCCAGAAAAAGGCATCATGAACGACCACAATATTTGGCTTTGAATTGAGCGCTGGAGCTACAAAATCAAAGCAGATCAATTGATCTGCTTTATGGAATTTCAATTTGAGAGGTAGGACTAACTGCTTGTAATAAAAGTAATAAAGATGGTAAAGCAGCTTTCTCCAATAAGGCACATCGCCTCGGAAAAAGGTTTGAGTTGATTGTTTCTCTGGATCATGTGAAAAAATATACTCGAAATCATCATAGGAATGCTCATTTACCGCCTCCACAAACTCCAGCATATAGGTTTTGATCCCTGTCAGTGCTGTATTAAGGTAAAATAAATCTACATAAACCCGCTTTTTCATGAAAGAGCAAGTTTTGGGTAAGCAATTTTCTGATAGGCCATCACACTGTGGCCGACCATCCACCAGCTGGTCCAGGCTACATAGGCATAAACTTCTGCATTTGCCGTGAATAGGGGAAGCAACATCCCGACTTTGACAGCTGCTGCCACAAAACCGATCCGGGCTACCATCACGTTTTCGCTCTGCCTGAATACTCGCAGCGACACCCTCACGGCATAATAAAGCATCAAAATATAGAGTATCATTCCCAGCCATCCCAACTGCACCCCATAGATGAGAAACTGGTTTTCTCCTCCAACCCTCAATTCTTCATCCACAGCTCCTACATTTCCACTCATACCTAAGCCTATGCCAAGAGGATGGGCTATCATGGAGTCAAGGGCCAACACCCATTCGATCACGTGCCCCACACTGGATGTGCTTTGAAAGGTAAGGGTGTCTACTACGAAATAGTAGAAGTCCTCGGAAGCAAAAAACAGCACATATATTACAAAGGCCACCAAGCCGGCAGCCCCTGTTAAAATTAATTTGTAAAGTTTGAAAACCAGGGCGATGAAAAATATCATCACAAAGAAGGCTAGAAACGCTGCCCTCGAAGCTGCAAATAACAGGCTGGCGAAAGAGGTAAACATCACGATTGTTGGCAGAAGCCAATCTTTTCGGTCAGATGTAAGAAAAAAGATCAATCCAGCAGAGAAACCCAGTAAGATCGAGCTCGCCAATTCAAGAGGGTCGGAGAAAAAGGAAGCCAAGCGCTTGGTAACCGCGGAAGTTTCAAAGGTCCAAGTCAGGCCAAAATGCCCCGAGGCCTCAATATCCTGTATATCCAGCATGTAGCGGGCGTATCCGGTGAGGGATTGCAAATGGGTATCAATGGCCGTTTCAAATACATTGACAAAAAAGGCCGAAATGGCTATGAAGAAAACTATGGTAAAAAACTTTTTGTAATCCTCTTGGGAGAAATTGCAATTCCGCCCAATGAAATACACAATCCCAGGAATCAGCAGGTTTTTAAAATACAGGGCCCTATTGACAAAAGAGGCCTCGCCGAGGGGCAGGAGCATAAAAAGGAAGGAAAGCCCCACAAATGCCAAGAACAACTTGTCCACTATATGCAACCTCCATGGATAATCGTTCAGGTTTTTTTGATAGGCCACAAAGCCAACAAGCCCAAGCAAAACAATAATTTCCTTTTGAAACTGAAAGAAATTGACCGCTAGGGGTGAACCCGTTACCTGGTAAGTCAAGCTTAAAATGGTGGTGTAAAAAGGAAGAAACAGCATCAAGAAGAAAATAGCGTATTCGTATTTTCCTTTGAAGATCATCTGCTTCAAGGTAAACTGCATCAATACAGCCCAGGCAATGATTATGATAAATAATGCAATCAAGGTTTTAAGGGAACGGGGCTATTGGGGTCCAACTTGTAACCATCGAGCAATCCTCTCCACACCGACTTAAATTTCTCCTTCCGGTTTCTCAACAGGAAATAGCCCATGTAGGCAAACATCTTGGCAGTTTGAAACGGAAAGGCAGAATATCGGCTAAACAAGTCTTGATGCTGCCGCATGAGGAAGATCTGATTTCGCACATTCAGGTAATGGGCTGCAGGGGATAGGAAACCCTCTTTTTGCTTGGTTTTGGACTTGGTAGATCCACTGGCTATATGATAAATTTTGCTTTCAGTCACCACACCAAGATCATAGCCGGCTTTCCTGATCCGGAAAGAATAATCCACATCCTCAAAGTAAGCGAAGTAGGAGGGAGTAAGCGCACCGATTTTCTCCAACACTTCACCCCGGATCATCAAGGCACAGCCGGTGAGCCATTGGGTTTTGAAGACTCCCGATCCAATTGAGGAGGATGATATGGTAGAGGCTATAGTGGTAATAAAATCCCCTCCAGATTTCCATACCTTTTCCCGGTCGGGATGGTTAAATATTAAAGGCTGAACAGCACCCAACCGGCTGTCTGCTTCCATGGCCAAAACTAGTTTTTCCAAAAAGTCCGGCTCCAAAAAAGTATCGTTATTCAAAAGGAGCACATAATCATAGCCTTGGGCCTTGGCATAATCCAAGGCTATATTATTGCCCCCGGTAAAGCCCAAGTTATCCACATTTTGAAAATAAACAGCCTTAGGATACTCCTTTCGCAGCTTTTCTCCCGACCCATCGGTGGAACCGTTATCTACCAATAAGATATCCACATTGGAATAATGCTGCTGTTGCAGCTGCTCCATACATTGCCTGGAATAATCATAGGTGTTCCAATTGACAAGAATTATGGCAACTTTGGGGGAAATCATCTAACCCTCTGAAATAAATAAATATTTCCCAAATGTCCTCCATGATCCGTCGGAAAAGTATGGACCTTATCAGCATATTTAGAAAATAATACACGAAGTTTTTCCTCCTTATAATAATTCATCTGCATAACTGGTTCTCTTTGAAACTTACCGTGCTTAATTAAATTGGTCAATTTGTTATAGAACCCAGAATGGACTTTCATAGAGAATTTTAAATAAGTCCAAAACTGAATATTATGTCCAAATGGAATTTGCAATTGAACATATCCTCCAATTTTAGCCTTTTGACATAGCTGATCTATTAAATCAAAACCTATCTGCTTTTCTATGTGCTGAATTACAATGTAGCTATTAACCAAATCGAACTGCCCAATTTCGGGAATTTGAAGCCCAGAATAAGCTATGAAGTTTATATTGTCGAGTTTTTGTTTTTGGGATAATATTTTAGCTTGATTCACCATCCCTTCAGAAATATCCAAACCAATCACTTCCTTAGAGGTCCTTTTGGCAAAAGGCACGGCTAATCTTCCCACACCACAGCCAAAATCCAAAATATCCAATTCAGACAAGGAAGCATCAAAACATGTAGATATGCGTTCGATTGTTTCATCAACATATTCCACTCCCGAAGAATAAAATTCTTCTAAAGCTTTTTCTGTTAGATTTTGGACTTTAAATTTTTCACTTGATAAAACCCCGAAAAAAGGATCCGAATCACCATATGTATTCCAATCCTGAAAAGATTTAAACTTCATCAAAATGAGGGCATTAAGGATTTGTAAAACTTCTTGACCATACTGCGATTTGCCTCAAACAATAAAATGAGACTGACTACAAATGCTATCGTTTCAGTACTTAGCAATGCTATGCACAGTCCAATTGCACCATATAAATGGGTTAAAAAAATTGAAGAGCAAAGCATATATATACACACTAAATAGCTTGACTTGAAGAAGAGTTTCTTTTGGTCTGTTATCAACATAAATAGGCTGTTTACAATATTAAAACAGGCAAGTAATGGAACAAATGCCAATAATTCAAGGTATGCAACTGCATTGGGCAGCTCACTTTTGGATAGAATCTTAATGATAAAAGGAGCATTTAATGAAAAAACTATTGATAAAACAAGCCCTCCAACTAAAGCTAAAAAATAAATTTTCCTTACAAAGATTATAACCTTGTCCTCTCCTTGTTGCATCAGTCTCGATGCATTCGGATAAATAGCTTGTATAACTAATGCTGGAAAAATCCTTAAGACCATCGTCACTCTTTCCGCCAAACTGAAATTTCCTAAAATCTCAGCAGAGGCAAAAAAAGATAGGACAATTAACCCTCCATTTATAGCTATATGGGAGACAAAATTTGAAAGAAACAACAAAAGATTGTTTCTTATGGATTTATATATCTGACGGAAATCCGGCTTGTAAAATCTGATCTGCATCTGAAAGTGGATATACAGGAGCAAGAGGATATTGATCGAGAAGGCCGAGATACCCAGCAGAAAATTTACCCATTTGGCTTGGACCGGATTGTGGATAAACAATACGATGCCCATCAAATAAAGTAGCTTGCTGAAGACGTTGGAGATGGAAATCAGCTTCATTTTCTCCATGCCTTGGAAAAACCATAGGGGCAAGGTCGCCTCGGAGAAAAGCAGCATCACCGAAAACGCCAAGATCACCTGGTACTCTTTGAAGAGGCCAAAACCGAAGATGCTGATCAACAGCACCACGGTGGCAAGGGTGGCTAAGAAAACTTTGCTGAAAATGATGTTGCTGACAGAGTGGGAGAGGGCCAGCTTGTTTTTTTGGTTGATCGCCACTTCCCTAGGGCCGCTGAGGTTATAGCCAAACCCCACCCAAATATTCGCTAAAATAATTACCGAAAGGGCCAGGTTGACCAAACCAAATTGATCCACGCCAATGGAGGTGATCAATAGGGGCATGGAAATGAGGGAAATCAGAACATTGGAGGACTGTATGACAGCCAGAAAAATAAAGTTCTGAAAAGATTTGTGCTTTATCCAATGGATAAAGGGCAATGAGGAAAGCTTTTCTATCATCGGACCTTTACGCTGCCTGCCTTATATTAGCCCTGTAAAGGGTAGAAAGGTAAACATAGAAAATGCCTAGCACCAGCATGATCATACCACCAAATACTATCCCCTTGGATAACTTGATCCGGTTTTCCTCCAATGGAAACCTGGGAGAATCGATGATCTGGATCAAGGGAGAATTGTTGCGATGGTTGACTTTGGCAATTTCCAGGTTTTTGACAATCTCACCATATACCGTGGTAGAAGCCTGCACATCTACTTGGCGCTTTTTGGTTTCCACCATGGCCCGCTGCACGAGCGGGTTCGGATTGGGCACATTATCAGTAGCAGAGGCAAAATCCGTAAGGCTTTTGTCCAAAATCCTTCTCACCGAATCCGCCTGGGACTGCAAAATAGCCAGGTTCTCGGCCGTTTTCTTGGTCTTGGTCTCGTGGTAGAAGTTATTCACATTATCCACCAGCTGCTCATTGAAATACTTCGCAAACACCTGGTCTTTAGAATTGATGGTCACATTGATAATGCTAAGCTTTCTGTCAGGCTTTTGCACCGATAGGTTGTCCCTGCGGATATCCTTCATGATTTCCTTGACCACACTATCCTGTTTAACCGTAAATTGATCTCTCGGAAGGCTGAAGTTCATGGTGGATAAGTCTACTTTTCTTTTCCACTTCTTCTCCAGCTTATTGAAAGCAATATACCTGTCAATAAGCCTCGTGGTACTATCGCCGGCCATGGGGCTAAGCAGGGTTTTGCTGAGCATATTGTCAGAGCGGTACAGCTCCATGATGTTATCACCGGAAAACAGCCCGTTTCCCCCACCCAGTGAACCCAGGTTGATTCCCACGAGGGAAGCAATGCCAGACATGCCTCCACCCATTCCCGACATATCGGCCTCCTCCAGTACAAAAGAGGTTTCTGCTGTATAAACCGGCTTTTTCAGAAAGGATGCCGCCGCCCCCAATAGCATTCCGACCACCAGAAATATGGCCAGTATTTTCCACTTGGAGCGGAAGGTTTTCCCCCATCCGCGCATTCTCAGCACGAGTTCGCGGAAGGTGATTTTATCGTCTTTTATATGTTGGTACTCTGCCATCGCTTATTCTCCTCCTCCAAAGTTGATTTGGCTCAGCAACAAGGCTAATGTTGCCAAACCTGTCGTAACACTGATAATCTCTCCCGGTCGGAAAGGAATTCTTGGCCCTTTGGTGGGCACAATTACCTCGGCGCCCGGTTCCACACTTGGATAGAACCTCAAGCCAAGAAAACTCTTGGTCCTGGCCACCTCTCCATTTGCATACACTACATAAGTCCTTCTTCTCTTGGCCCTGTTGTCAAAGCCGCCCGCCCTGTTGATAAAGTAACTCATGGATCGGTTATCTTCATACTTCACCGTGGTCGGATAGATCACATCTCCCCGCAGGCGAACCGTCTGCAAGCGCTTGGGTATGCTGATGATGTCTCCCTCTTCCAAAATCAGATCATGTCTGGAACCCGGGTTGGCCAATATTTTCTCCAAATCAATGGCAATGGCCTCGGTCTCCCTGATCTTCAGCGGGGCAATTTCTGCCTTACGCTCCGTGATCCCACTCAATACATCTACTTTCGACTTCACCACCAGATCCTCCTCAAGTTCTGTGGTGAATTCCTGGTAATTCTTGATGTCTTCCCCGATACGGGTCAATAATCTTCTCTGGGACTCGGTCAAATCATCGCTTTCGGATGAAATTCTCGCCAATAGGTTTTCGTAATTCTTTTGCTTCCTGACCCTTTCCGACTCCGTTTCGTAAAACTCTGTCCTACGTATCAAGGTTGCCCCTTTGGGATAGGCAAACTCCGTCAGCCCGCCGGCCCTGCGGATCACGTCTGAGATTTTTTCCTCCGCATTCTTCACTGCAAATTCACCTGGAGCCGCTACCTGTCCTTCGATTCTGATCACTTTCTCCAGCACGAAGTTGGGCTTTCTTCTGATGATCACATGATCAAATGGTTGAAGCACTACCGGCGAGGCAGATGGGCTGAGGTCTCTATTGACACTGGTAGCGATGATGTCGGAAATATCCCGTGCATTGTCCTGGGCGGCCCGTCTGGCAATTTCCACATCTGATAAGGAGGCGGCTTCTTTTACCCCTCCGGCAAATATCAGCAAATCCTCCACGGTCATGTTTTTGGAGAAAGGAAAAATACCCGGATTTCTCACCTCCCCGGTAATCTTCACATAAAATTCTTCTGTAAGGTCATAGATGGAGGCCACCCTCACTATGTCTTCCCGCTGAAGTGTCAAATCATTTTGACCAGCCATTACCTCCGAGAGATTGACCTGCAGCACTTCTGTGGATAAATCTTCATGCGTCCGCAAAACTGTAGCCCTTTCCAAAAAAGCCTCTCCACGCAGACCTTCGGCCCTTTTGATCAAGTCCGAAAGCTTCATGCCATCCGAGATGGCATAATTGCCCTCACGGAATACCGCCCCTTTGATCTGAACCCTGTTGGTGAATCTATCCAGCAGTTGGCCTGCATAATACCTGTCTCCCCCTTTGACGGTAAACATTTCGAATTGCTCTCTATAAATGTCGGAAACGGTTTTTTCTTTCGGTGTATTTCTGACCACACTCACCCTATCGGTAAAGGCATCATCCGTAAATCCACCTGCGTAACGCATGACTGATTGAAGATTTTCACCCTCCTTCACTTCAAAAATACCGGGTCTTTTGACCTCTCCAGCTACCTGCACCCGAGCTTCAAAGGGCTCCACCATGATGACATCCTGATCCTGCAGTTGGGAATTAAGGTCTGCCGTTCCCCTCATCAAAAAGTCGTAAATATCAATTCGGGCAATCTCCCTGTTATTTCTTATCAATTTTACGTTTCTCATAGAGCCCCTCTCATTTGGGCCTCCAGCAGCATACAGGGCATTGAAAACCGTACTGAATGCGCTCAAAGTAAAGGTGCCAGGCAATCTCAATTCCCCCACCATATGTACTTTGATGGTGCGCACATCCCCTAGAGATACTTGCACAAAAGTAGTTGGATTGCTGCCTCCCATGCCAGGGTAATAAGTCTGAAGCCTGCCTTTTATCCTACGGGTAGCCTCCTCTATAGATAGGCCGGAAACGCTTACAGGCCCAACATTATCCAGCATAAGGTTACCTTCAGGGGTCACATTGGCTTCGTAGTTTTGCTCTGATTCCCCATAAATATCAATGAAAAGTTTATCCCCAGGGCCTAGAATATAGTTTTTTGGCGTAGCCAAGTTGAGGTTCGGCTCAAAAGTCAGGTTTCTTTCCTTATTGTAAAAAAGATCCATTCCAAAGATGGGTAGGTCGGCTTGGTCCCGCACTACCTGCCCTTGCTGGTTAAGTAGGCCTTGGCTGATCTTTTCAAGGTCCACCTGCTTGCGGGGCTCTCTTCTCGCCGTCCTGGTGGTGGTGCGGGTGGAGCTGTCACCGATCAGGTCCAGTTGCTCCATTCTCAAGCGGAGCTTTTCCACCTCAGCTTTCGGAAGGCCCCTGGATTCTGCCATCTGGAGAAGCTCTTGGTCGGATAATCCGGCCGCTTTTCCTCTTGCTATCAGTTCCCTTACTTCATTATCGGAAAGGTCATCAACCCGCACCGTCGCTATATCAGGCATGGCTTGGGCAAAAGACTCTGGAATTTGAATAATCAGGCTAGCCACTAGAGCCAGCAAAAAGATAAAACGTATTTTCACTTTATGATTTGAACAGATGTTGGACTGAGTAAAATTTGATATTTGATACAGCTTCGCCACCTCAATCCCAACAAGGCATTGAGCAGCGAAATCCCGGCTTTGGGCAGGGTATGCCAAAAATCACCGTAAAGATAATTATTCCATTCTATTGGGAGAGGTTCTTTGGGATTTATTCCACATTTGCAGGCTATTCCGTGCAGTTTTGACAGATGTCGATTTGGCTCCTGTCCCGCAAAAGCTGTTTTCTAAACGAATTATATAGGGGTTTATTCCAAATGGAGGACATTTTTTCGGTCTTTAGACTGCCCATCACATACTTAGCATCCTTATCAAAGCAGCAGGGCACAATATTTCCGTCCCAAGTCATAACCGCCCCCTGCCACATCCGCCAGCATTTGTTTTCCATTTTGTTTTTGAGCTGCCAGGTACCGCCACCTGTGGGTACATATCGGGAATAGTTGAGGTTATTGACCGGAATCAAGGGAGAACCGTTTTCATAATCGTAGATCTGGGTGGTCTTCAGTTGGAGCTCATCAACCTGGAGCTGTGCCGCAAGTTTTTTGATATCCGGTAGCTGGTGTTCATTCACTCCTGTGACCAAAAACTGAAGGATAACCTGCGGAAAAGCGCTTCCTGCTTTGTTTCGGTATGCGATAAGGTTTTGAATTCCCTCCGTGACTTTGGCGAGTTTTCCCCCTATCCTATAATTCTGATAAATTTCCTGCGAGGTTCCATCTACCGATACAATGAGTTGCTTCAGTCCAAACTCCACCGTGTTTTGGATATTTTTGGGCGTAAGGTAATGTGCGTTGGTGGAAGTGGCGGTAAAGATTTTATGGCTGTCGGCATACTTTACCAAATCAAGAAAATTAGGATGCAGGTAGGGTTCCCCTTGAAAGTAAAGGTGTAAATAGGAGAGATGCCCTTTCATTTGGTCAATGGCCGATTTGAAAAGCTCCTCATCCAACATCCCCGTAGCCCTGGAAAAGCTCCTCAATCCACTCGGGCATTCCGGACAGCGGAGGTTGCAGGAGGTAGTGGGTTCAATGGAAAGGCTGGTGGGCAGACCCATGATTTTGGGTTTGCCTAGTCTCCTGGATAATTGAAACGAACTAACAAGCAACAGGTAATTGTAGACCTTACCCCAAGTGAGGTAGCCCAAAAATGCCCGTCCAATCCAAATTTTGGAATTCATCTGCTAAAGATAGGAAGTTAGGATGAGCAGGAGTAAGATTCAGGGGAAATTTATGGGTACTAAGTACGAAGAACCAGGTACAAATTACACCGCAGTACAAAGGGTTTTCTTAAGCCCTTTTGACGCTGGCCTGTCTTTTGGCGTTTTCACTCGCGTTCCTGCTTCTAATGCTCTCGGTAAGCGTACAGATTTAGATGGGTATGGATCTAGAAAAAATATACTTGACTACCTAAGGCCTAATTCTTTCAGTTTAGGAATATATTTGATAATGTGATCAGGACAGGTTTCAAGCTTAGCAAGCTTACCATTTGCCAGTGAAAGGCAATACTGGGGCTCTTTTTTATATCTTGAGGAATCAAATAGGTGTAAATTATCAAAAAAACTAAGGTTAATATTCAGGTTACTATAACCATCATAAAACCTTTGTTCTATTTCCTTCTCTGGAACAAAATGGCCCCCATTTTCTACTCTTATAGCGACTCTTCTTTTCGCCTCCGCACTTGAATTTAGGCAAAAGTAAACCATATTAATTTCATAACCCTTCTGCTTAAACCTAGCTGGCCAGTATAATGAGGTGGAGTTAAAGTTGGTTTCGTAGCAGAATGGACTTTTATTTGACCAAGCATTCTGTTTTGGCGCTCCAGCTCAGCAAAAGCCTTATTGTGAGCCATGGTATCTTGAAACTCAGTAGGAACTAATGAATTGTATATGCCTAAAAAATGCTGATCGTAATCGAATGGAACAACTCCCTCTGGAGTAAATGCATTAGAATATGATGACTTTCCAGATCCATTACATCCTGCAACAATTAAAAGTTGGGGTTTATCCATTATTGAACTGAGGGGAAGGAGGCGGGCTTTTTGTAGTCAATCCCTTGGCAACTTTTTCTTCGTATATCTGGATTTCTTTTTTAATTCTTGGCATTTCAGCTTTAAGCTTTGATTTATAAATCTGAATCTGTCTATGAATATTTTTTACTTTCGCTTCCATAACCTAAAGATAGTAAAATTTCTTCAAACGTAATACCATTCTAATTGACTATTAATTAGACCTTTAGTCCCAAACCTAGTAAAACCCCAATCTACAACCTTTAGGAAAGAAACTGCTATCTTTGCATAGCACAGGGCTAAGTGCTCAGCGCTCAAAATTCACCTCCACACTATCCACCGGCGGGATCAATATTTGATCGATTCCGTGGATTACCCCATTGCTTGCTTCCACATCCGGGGTCAGTATAGAGGCGGAGTCGTTGATGGTGATATTTGTGCCGCTGGACTGGAATGTCAGCGCTTTGTTTGGGAGTAGGGATTCAATCGCCGCATTGGGGATTTGAGCTGAAAGCAGCTCGCCACTCAATAGGTGGTACAACAACAGGTCCCTTACACCCGGCCGGGCGAGAAACATTTCCATATCCTCCCCATGAGCACTAAGGTAACTGTTAAAGGCATCATTGCTAGGGGCAAAAAGAGTAAACGGCCCATCAGACATCAGGTCATCGGCCAGATCTGCGGCAATCAAGGCCTCCTCTAGCAAGCTGAAATTGGCGTTTTCCTGTAGGATCTGAATAATAGTGCGTTCTTCCAGCACCTCATCTATATCCTGATGACAGGACATCAGGCCTAGTATTGCCAGGCACATTAATAAAGCTATTGATCTCATAGTTGGTTTATTTTATAGTATTATAAATGGAATTCTGAATTCTGAATTAATAATTAGAAATTAAAAAAGAATGAAATTTGTGGCCTTTGTGGCCAATTTAAGCCTCAATGAAAACCCCCATTTCTATCCAAGTGTTTGGACTTTTTAACGCCCCCGCAAAAGGTTGTTTGTGAGAAAACCTTATTTTTGCACGCAAACATTGATTTGTCATGAGATACTTCCGCTTATTAATACCTTTTTTGATGATTTCAATTTTTGCTTCATGCGGGAAAACAGCGGATGAATGCACCCTTTCGGATAAAATTCTGAATGTGCCGCTTGATTTTCAGGTAGAAAGGCTGGAAAAACAGTTTTTCAACATCCAAAACAGGCAAGAGTTATCCACATTTCTGGACCAGCATCCCGACTTCACATATGAATTTCTGCAGGAGGAGGCCTATTCAAATAGGGAAGAGCTGGAAGAAGAATTGATGTTTATCATTGAGGATACCCTCATGCAGGAGCTAAATAGCGAGGTGTTAAAACATTTTGAGGACTTTGACCAAATCGAGCAGGATCTGGAAAATGCCTTTAAATACATAAAGTATTATTACCCCGATTTTCAGGCCCCCAAGGTCTACACATTTGTCAGCGGGTTCAGTGCGGATTTTTACTTAGGCGATGACATCATCGTTATTGGTCTGGATTATTTTCTGCCGGCCGACCACCAGTTTCAGCCAGATGAGCTTCCCCAATACATCAGCAATAGATACCAAAAGGATTACTTGGTTCCTACCTTGATTACCGCGATGTCTGCCAGATACAACAAGACCAATATGCGTGACAACACCTTGCTGGCGGAGATGATTTTTTATGGCAAAAGCTACCATTTCACCAAAGCCATTATGCCCTGCACGCCTGACTCCCTTATCCTGGGTTATTCACAGGACCAGATTGTGGCCAGCTATGCCAATGAAGGGTTGATTTGGAGCCATTTTATTGAAAACGAGTTGTTGTTTGAAACCAACCCTTTCGAAATCCGAAAATATACAGGTGAAGCCCCTGCTACAGATGAAATCAGCCCGGATGCTCCTGGAAGGATTGGCCGATGGGTGGGCTGGAACATCGTCGATGATTATGTGGATAAGAATAACGTGAGCCTACCTGAATTGATGGAGGAAAGCCGGTCGGAGCACATTTTTAGGCAGTCTGGATATAAACCCCGTCGTTAACCTTCAGCGGGTGCTTGGCGGGATTGATGATATTCAACACTCGTTTTACCGCAATTGTCGAGGAAAAATTATTCTCGGCCAACGCCCTGGCATTTCTTCTGGCATTAGCCATGGCTTGCTTATCCTCAATAAAGCTTTCCAAAAGGCTCCAGGACTTTTCAGGCTCCAAGGCATCAAAAAGCACCCCTAGTTTATGGTTGTGGATAAGTTCCTCCACCCATCCCTCATGATTGACAATAATCGGCTTACCCATGGCTAACGCATCAAAAAACTTGTTTGGGCTGTTGGTTTTCAGCACAGGATGGTGGGCAAAACTTATAAACATCACATCGCTTCTTTCCATCAAATCCCTTACCGCCTCTTTGTTGCCAAATGGTAAAAAGGTCAGGTTCCTCAATCCCTTTTCTTCGGCCAAGCGGTGAATTCTAGGCAGGTCGGCGCCTGCACCCATGATTTTGAAATGCCAGTTTTTCTGATGATACTGGGCCTGCACGGCCAAGTTTACCAATTCATGAAGCGCATTCACTCGCCCAATAGCCCCCGCATAACTAATTGTCAAAGGCCTAAGAGATTTGATGTTGCTCTGTTCATAGGGTTCAAAAAATTCAGTATCGGCAAAATTGGGTACTAAAAATACTCTGGTATCGGGTGAGCTTTTTTCTATGTGATGCTTTATGCCCGGCGAAAGGGCGACCACTTTCAGCGCATGTCTATAAATCCCCTTTTCCAGCTTGTACAAAAACTTTATCAACAGGGGATTTCTGACCACCCCCATCTGTATGGGTGCCTCCGGCCATAGATCCCTCACTTCAAATATATAAGGAAGTGCATATTTCATTTTGGCCCACACACCGATCAGTCCCGTGGTAAGTGGGGTAGAGGTGATGTACATCAGGTCCGGCCGCGGCAATTTCTTGATAAGTGCTTTGGCTTTCCGCATAAATCGGACAAATGCCCGCACCCTTCTTCCAAAGCCATAATGGTTATAGTAAAACACGGGAAGATAATGAACCCTTATCCCATCGATAATTTTGAGGTCATAATAATCCTTATTGTGGGCCGTAATCATATCCACCTCTATACCGTCCTCCACCATGCCCTTGGCTAGGTAATAAGACCGCACAGCACCCCCTTCTTGGGGGGTGACAAAATATTGATGGATGTAAATGACTCTCATAATCCCCGATGCTTAACCCAACTGGCCAATATATATAGATTGAATAATTGTAGAAATCCTGATTTCACAAAAAGGGCTGGATTTTCAGCTATTTTTCTCATTTCCGTAGGCATAAGACTGCCGTGGGTCCTGTGAAAATCCTCAATTTCTTGAAAAACAGTTGCCCTGAAAACCCCCTCTTCCGACAACCATTCCTTCAATGGCAAGCCAAAACCATGTTTTTTACGGCCGGCCACCCTTTGAAGACCATATTTTATCAACAATTGTTTTATCCACAATTTCGGTTCCAGTCCCAGGTGAAGCTCCCCGCTCAAGGATCTGCTTAGGTTCAAAATGCCCTTATCAAGATAGGGGGCCCTGCCTTCAATGCCGTGGGCCATGGTGGCGTTGTCATGAACCTTTAGAATATCATTAACCAAATAATAGCCTCTATCCCATTCTAAAGCATTTTTGTAAGGCTCTTTGTAGTCATTGGGATAGTACTTTCTAAACTGATTTTGGTGTTCAGGTGGAATGTTTTGAAGGGAAGAAAAATTCATGTAGGTAGCCATCGGATCAGAATCAATGGATGCGGCAAACTTTTTCATATACCGTGATCCAAGCCCCAGTTTATTGACAAATGAGGCCAAATTATGGTAAAAACCTGGTTGCTTTATATATTTTCGGAAGGCCTTATGTCGGTTGTAACCGCTAAAGAGTTCGTCCGCTCCTGCACCACTTATCAACACCTTAACCTGATTTTGGGCCTCCTTGCCAATCATCCAGGTCAAAAAGCCAGCACTATCCCCAATAGGCTGATCCAAACTTGCTATATATGCCGGCCAATTATCCAGGAGCGATTGCTGGGTTATCAACACCTCATGATGCCCGCAATGCATGGCAGTGGCCACTTCTCTGGCAAACTGGGCGTCTGGATAGAGATTTTGGTATTTCTTTTCAAAAACAGCCGTGTAGGTATGCAGTGGTGTACCGGTCTCTCTATGCCAGGTTTTTAGCAGCAAACTGCTATCCGCCCCGCCGCTTAGGATCACCCCCACTGGAACTTCGGCATGAAAATGCTTCAAGACAGCATCAAGTAGCAGGTTTTCAAATTCCTCCAGATTGGGCAATTTTTCGGTCTGCACGAGACCCTGCTCCAGACTGATATCTGAAACAATTTCTCCCTCAAAATTCAACTCAAGAAGTTTCCCAGGACGCAGCTGCTTGACATCTTTATATAGACTATTCTCCGGAAATGGATGTCTTGAATAAAAATAGGGCAACAATTGCTCGGTATCCAATTGGGCATTTATTAACTCTGATGCCATTATACCCACGGTTTCCGATGAAAATGCCCATTGGTTTTGTTTATGAAAATAATAGAGCGGCTTTTTCCCCGTGACATCCCGGGCTACTAGGATGGATTTTTTGGACTTATCCACAAAAACAAAAGAAAACATACCTTCCAGCTTGAGGGCTCCTTCGGCACCAAAAAGTTTCAGCCACTGGATCAGCACCTCAGAATCAGACTGGGTAGAAAAGCTAACCCCATGATCCAGCAGCTCATTTCTCAAATCCTGGTAATTATATAGGGCGCCATTCCACACCAGAATGCCATTCCCGTCGGAAGTGATGATGGGCTGATTGGCCAAATCACCCAAGTCCAAAATCTTGAGCCGGTTCCCGGCCACAAAAAGGTGAATATCCACCCCCACCCAGTCGGAATGATCAGGTCCCCTATGCTGGGTTGCTTCCATCATGGCTCGAATTTTCTGTTGGCCATCATTGCCCGGATTGACCAAGAAGTTGATGCCGCACATTTACTTCTTCGATTTAGGGATAAGATCGGCTTCCAGCTGCATGTTTTTTTGGTTTTTTTCGAAATACCTACAGAAATGGGTGATGGTGCATTCTTGACATTTGGGCTTTCGGGCCAAGCAAATATATCGACCATGCAGGATCAGCCAGTGATGGGCCACATGTATATGCTCTTTGGGAATGTGCTTGATCAGATGTTTTTCAACTTCCAAGGGTGTTTTCGCATTCTGAGGTACCAATCCCAATCGCTTTGAAACCCGGAAAACGTGCGTATCCACAGCCATATTGGGCTGATTCCATACTACGCTGGTGATCACATTGGCGGTTTTCCGGCCTACTCCGGGCAATTTGACCAATTCGTTGACCGTGGAAGGAATCTCGCTGTTGAAATCCTCCACGAGCATTTTGCCCAAACCCAGGAGGTGCTTGGTTTTGTTGTTGGGGTAGGATACCGATTTGATATAGGGGAATAGCTCATCAAAATTGGAGGCAGCCAGGTGCTCGGGGGTAGGAAAGTCCCTGAAAATGGCCGGAGTCACCATGTTGATCCGCTTGTCGGTGCACTGTGCACTCAGCACCACGGCAATCAGCAACTGAAAGGGTGTCTCAAACTCCAGTTCCGTCTCTGCCTCGGGCATATGCTGGGAAAAATGATCGATGAAAGCTTGGTAGCGTTGTTTTTTAAGCATTTTATTTACGGGGGTTTGTGAGTACAAAGTACTAGGTACCAAGTACAAGGTACCTCTAGGACGACTGTTTTGTTCTGCCCTTGAGACCATGTTTTGTCAGTTGGCCTTTTGAGGGACTGAGTATGCCCCTCCCGGCCTTTCATCTCGCTTCGCTCCACATAAGGCTGGGGTCTAAGTATACTACATGTCACGTCCTAATTTTACTTCACACTTTTTCTCTGTGTTCTTTAAGGCTCTGTGGTTTTTTTTTACTTCGTATTTCGTACTTCCTTTCTACTTCACAAAAAAACCACTCCAGCATTACGCTAGAGTGGCTAATATAATATCTTATTTTAAAATCAGACGTTTTCTTTGGTCAGACACTTTCTTTTGATGGCGTCCACTACTTTTTCTGAGGGCTCCATAAAAACTTGGTCGAGCTGATCAATGGCGCTTCTGAGTTCAATGTACTGTTCCATTAGGGCTTCATTGGCATGAAGTGCCTGGGTCAGTTGATCACTCTCGGTTTCACTCAACTCTTGGTAAATGTAACTTACCAGATCATTTGGGGTAAAAGATTTTGTCATAGGCAAAATTTATCTGTTTCATCTTCTTCCGCATGTTGATCAATGCATAGCGCATGCGGCCAAGAGCAGTATTAATGCTTACCCCTGTCTGCTCAGCTATCTCCTGGAAGCTCAGATCCATGTAATGCCTCATAATCAGCACCTGTTTCTGCGTTTCCGGCAGTTCGTCAACAAGTTGCCTTACCAATTTGTGGGTTTCATCCTTTACCTGGAGGTCTTCCACAGACTCATCAGCAAACTTCAGCGTATTAAATAGATTGGAACCGTCCTCCATGACTATGGATGGGTACCTTTTCATCTTTCTAAAATAATCAATAGCCAAGTTGTGAGCTATCCTCATCAACCATGGTTGGAATTTCCCTTCCTCGTTATAACGATCGGAATTTAATGTCTGTACTACCTTGACAAATACGTCCTGTAGTAAATCCTCTGCCACACCCTGATCCTTTACGATCATGTAAATAGTCGTAAATACCCTGGATTTATACTTATCTACCAACAACTCAAAAGCAACTTCGCTACCATTTCTATACTGTGCGATAAGTTCACTGTCCTTAGGCCCTAACCTTTTACTCATAAATTCTAACTTTTAAAATAACGTAGAGGTTTATCCCATATTGTGATTTTATGTTTGAAACAAATATCTAAGAATCCAAATGTATATATTAGAAAAATACAACGCAATCAAATATCCAATTTTTTTCTATCCAAATAAATGATAAAATAATTTATCACAAAATTATCGTCGGAATATCCTAAACCTACAAAATTATCTAAATCGCCAGATTTTTGACAAAACCTTTTAAAGTCACAAACCCAGTGCCACCAAACTCAAAAAAATGCAATTCAAAAGAGCTTTCTTTTAGTTGATAGATAAATTTACCAATTAACTAGTTGAAAATCAATAGTGAGGAACTATTTGTACTATAAAATTATATTTTGCATTTAACGAATTTTAACATTATGAATATACTAAGAAAAATTGCCTTTCTTCAAGAATAGGCTTTTCAACAAAATTACCATTTGCCGTGTTTGGTAGGTATATTTGTAATTATGGACAAAAGCATGCAACACCACCACGGAGCTTTGGAAGAGCTTGACCCCCGTTCCTACATTATCATCAAAAACGCCAAAGTCAACAACCTGAAGAGTTTGAGTGTCGCCATCCCCCGCAACAAGCTGGTAGTGGTGACCGGTCTATCTGGCTCAGGCAAGTCCTCTTTGGCTTTCGATACGCTTTTTGCCGAAGGTCAAAGGATGTATGTGGAAAGCTTGAGCTCCTACGCCCGGCAGTTCCTAGGCCGCATGGAAAAACCCGAGGTGGAATACATTAAAGGTGTATCTCCCGCCATTGCCATCCAGCAAAAAGTAAATACCCGAAACCCCAGATCCACTGTAGGAACCACCACGGAGATATACGATTACCTCAAACTCCTCTACAGCCGAATTGGGCGGACCATTTCACCCATTTCCGGGGAAGAGGTAAAGCATAACACAGTCACCGATGTGGTTGATTATATCCACAGCTTCGATGAGGGCGACAAAGTGATGATCAGCTGTCCTCTTCAGATCGCAACGGACCGGACAGTTAAAAAAGAATTGGAAATCCTGCTCCAAAAAGGCTTCAGCCGGATCCTTATCAACGGTGAGGCTTTCTATGTCGAAGACCTTCTTGAAAACAATGATTTTCCCAAAGGGGATTACGAAATCCTTATCGACCGGGTGACCGTTCAGCATGATGATGAGGATAACCAATTTAGGATTTCCGACAGTGTGCAGACGGCATTTTATGAGGGCCATGGAGAATGTAATGTGGTGATTCCCGGAAAAGACCAAAAATCCTTTAACGACAGGTTTGAGCTTGACGGGATGACGTTTGAGCATCCATCCGTCAACTTTTTCAGCTTCAACAACCCTTACGGCGCCTGTAAAACCTGTGAGGGATTTGGTTCAGTTTTGGGCATCAATGAGGACTTGGTGATTCCGGATAAAAGCCTTTCGGTGTACGAAGGCGCCATAGCACCCTGGCGAGGGGAAAGCTCCAAGAAATGGGCGGAACCCTTGATTAAAAATGGGATCAACTTTGATTTCCCCATTCACAGGGCCTATGAAGACCTGGATGAGGAACACAAACAGCTCCTCTGGACTGGAAATAAATATTTTCAGGGGTTGAATGACTTCTTTGACCACCTGCAAAGCAAGACCCATAAGATCCAATACAGGGTGATGCTTTCCCGATTTAGGGGAAGAACCACCTGCCCGGATTGTAAGGGCACGAGATTGAGAAAGGATGCTTCCTATGTAAAAATCGACAACCACAGCATCATAGACGTGGTACTCATGCCAACCGAAAAGGCCTACGAGCACTTTCTCAACCTAAAATTGACCCCACAGGAAGAAAAGGTGGCCAACCGTCTGTTGAAGGAAATCATCAACAGGCTCGAATATATAAACAAGGTAGGATTGGTGTACCTGACACTTAATCGGCTTACCTCCACGCTTTCCGGTGGAGAATATCAGCGTATCAAATTGGCTACCTCTCTGGGTAGTGCCTTGGTGGGTTCCATGTACATCTTGGATGAGCCAAGCATAGGACTTCACCCCAGGGATACGGACCGCCTCATTACGGTTCTGGAAAGTTTGCGGGATATGGGAAATACGGTGATCGTGGTAGAGCATGAGGAAAAGATCATGAAAGCCGCTGATGAAATCATCGATATAGGCCCAGATGCCGGTACTCACGGCGGGGAACTTGTTTTCCAGGGTGACCTTCAATCTCTCTTGACCAAAGGGAACACCTACACGGCCAAATACCTGAAAGGAGAGGAAACGATTGCCTTTAATAAGTCAACCCGCCCTTGGAAAAACAAATTTACCATCAAGGGAGCAAGGGAAAACAACCTGAAAAACCTGACGGTAAGCTTTCCCTTGGGAGTACTTACGGTAGTTACCGGGGTCAGCGGATCAGGAAAATCCACCTTGATCAAAAAAGTGCTTTACCCTGCTATTGGCAAAATTCTGGGTACGGTAAATGAGGAAACGGGAAAATTTGACAAACTGGAAGGGGAATACAAAAAAATCACACAGATTGAATTTGTGGATCAAAATCCCATAGGAAAATCTTCACGCTCAAATCCTGTGACTTACGTGAAGGCCTATGATGCCATCCGTAACCTCTATGCAGACCAGCCTACCGCCAAGCAGCGTGGGTACAAACCGGCATTTTTCAGCTTCAATGTGGATGGTGGGCGCTGTGAAGCCTGCCAGGGGGAAGGAACCCAAAAGATAGAGATGCAGTTTATGGCCGACATCTACCTGACTTGCGAATCCTGTAAAGGCAAAAGATTCAAGAATGAAATCCTCGATGTCAAATTCAAGGATAAGGATATTTCCGAAGTGCTGGATTTGACCATAGAGGAGGCAATGGATTTCTTCAAAGACAAGCAGGCCATTATTGGAAAGCTTGAGCCACTATGGGAAGTGGGACTCGGGTACATCGGCTTGGGCCAGTCCTCCAACACGTTGAGTGGAGGAGAGGCACAACGGGTAAAATTGGCTTCCTATTTGGGGAAGAATACTTCCAAGATGGATGAGCATATTTTGTTCATTTTTGATGAGCCCACCACTGGACTACATTTTCACGACATCAAAAAACTGCTCCATTCCATCAATGCCCTCATTGACCAGGGGCATTCGGTAATCATAATTGAGCATAATACGGAAGTGATCAAATCAGCAGACTGGGTGATTGACCTTGGCCCTGAGGGGGGTGAAAAAGGAGGCTTTGTCACATTTGAAGGTACTCCTGAGGAACTTTTGCAAGAAAAAGAAAACTATACAGGTAAATACCTGAGTGAATCATCCATGAACCAATAGGAATTTTTTAGAAACATATGAGACGATTATTATTCACTATGGCCATCATATGGGGGGCTCTCCATTTCCAATCCTGTCATACCCGAGTGGCTGTGGAGAATCCAGAGCCGGGAAATTGGCTGATGATAGACACACCTGTGGAGGCCTCTTTACGAGGGCTTTCCCCCGTGACCGAGCATATCGTGTGGGCCAGCGGGGCCAATGGAACTTGGCTGCGAACTACAGATGGGGGCAAAAGCTGGAAACACGGAGTGATTGACGGTATGGATACGGTTGATTTTCGGGATATTGAAGCCTTTAGCGCCAGCACGGCTATTGTCGTATCAGCCGGGCAGCCAGCGGTGATTTACCGAACCACCGACGGGGGGGATAATTGGCAGAAAGTCTATCAGGGAAGGGAAGAGGATTTCTTGAACGGCATGGCCTTCAAAGATGATAAAATAGGCTATGCTTATGGCGATCCCATAAATGGCAAGTGGACCATCATCAAAACTATAGATGGAGGAGAAACATGGATACGTTCAGAAAATCCTCCCAAGGCCGTGGATGGGGAAGCCGGTTTTGCGGCAAGTGGGTCAATTATGGTGGTAGACCAGGATAATCTTTATTTAGCCAGCGGAGGAAAAGAGAGCAACATCTATTATTCCCACAATAGGGGCGATAAATGGGCTGTTACTAGCACGCCTATGGTGCAGGGTGAGGCCTCACAAGGAATTTTCAGCTTAACTATTATTGACAACAGCAATATTATAGCAGTGGGTGGTGATTTTCAGGATCCATCCAACCATTCAGCCAACGTAGTGCTATCTCACGACAACGGGTTGACTTGGGAACCGAATAAAGGAAATACCCCTTCTGGCTACCGATCAGGAGTGGCCTACTATCCCCGTTTGCATTGGGTGATAGCAGTAGGTCCTACGGGTACGGATTTCAGCGCCAACGGGGGCGAAAGCTGGGAAAATCTGGGAACAGAGGGTTTTCACACCGTAAAAAGGTCCAAATCCAACGGCTCCATCTGGGCCTCCGGAGCGGATGGCAAGATAGCGACGTTGGAAATATTGTAAGATGTAGGATGTTGGATGACCGATGTCGGATGTTGGATGTCGGATGTAAAAATTTCCGTCTCCTGTCTTCGGTCTCCCGACTTCTTTACTTTTCGCTTGCCTTAATCAATCCTTTTCTCCTCAAAATAGTCTCCATAAACTTCTTCTCGTTTTCGGTGTTGAAAATGCGGAAGGGGAGGTGAAGGAATTGGGCTTTGGACATGATGAGCACATAAGCATCTTTATCCACATAGGCCTGTTTGATCATGTCCCAGTTGATGGGCATACCCTGCTTGGGATTGACTTTCATCAACACCTGGCGGCTGTCAATCTCATAGGCCAGCTTTTCGAACATAACTTTATTTTGCTCCATTTGCGTCACACCCGCAAACTGGATAACCCAAAACAATAAATATAGCACATAGGCTAATATCGCCATACTTATCCACCACCATGAAGCTATCCAAAAATACCCCGAAGCAATAGCCAAAGCGATCAGGATCACCCACCACTGTTCCTTGAAGACATTTCTAAGCCCCAATTTGATATAAGTACCAGTTTCTAATTTATATTTTTTGGTTTTGATAATCATGGCGATAAAATTTGACGCAAATATCTAACGATATCGGCTATAAACCAAATTATCTCCCAATTGCTGGGATATTTTAGTCAAATCGCAACAAAGGCAAAGTGCTTATGGTTAGGTTTTTGAGGATTAAAACTTATTCGCGTAGAAATAAAATAACTTTTAACCATGAGCAGCTTATTTATCGATTTGGTTTTGTGTGCGCTTGCCTATGTGGTGTTGATCTATTTTGTAGCAACCATGACAAAAGCTCGCTTCAATAACCGCAACAACGACGCAGATGATGGAGATGGAGGCGTAGAAGATATGACCCCGCCAAAAATTGATTTACCTCCAGGGGTAATCTGGCCCAAAGACGCCCCAAAACGGAAAAAAACCACCCCTATGGTTTGATATTCATGTATGTCCTGCCTCTACCGAGTCAGGCTAGTTTCGGTGTCACGTCTTCGATCTTCCGTCTTCGGTCTTCCGTCTTCCGTCTCTTAACTACATTTATCACATACCCCCTGTACAAGCAAGTTCATCTCTTTGCCAATATAGCCTTTGGGTAAGCTAATGGCCGGAAGGGTGAGCTCTTCTATACAATTGGTTTTTCCACATTTTTCGCATTTGAAATGCACGTGGTCGTGACTATGATTATGGTGAACGCTGCTGTCATGATGCTCGTGCATACATAAAGCGTATTTGGTAGCACCACTGTCATCGAGGACTTTATGGACCATGTCATTTTCCAGGAAAGTCTTCAGAGTCCTATAGATGGTCACCCGGTCAAAGTTTTCCTTCAGCTCTTCCTCAAGATCGGCATGGGAAAGGGCTTCCTGACGCTTAAGAAATGTTTTCAACACATCTCTTCTGCAACTGGTAACTCTCAGTTTGTTTTCTTTTAGAATATCTGAAGTTTTCAAAGTCATGTCCTGTGATTTGCTGTCCTACCTGATCAACGGTAATGCAGTAAAAATAATTCTAATGTATGACTTTAAAAAGAAAGGTGGAAAAATATGAGATAACTCCTCAATTGCAACTTTCTCTAAAAACTCTTTGCATCCTTTCCGATTTTCTCCGCCCCTTTGCGAGAAATATAAAAAAATTGGGGAGCCAAGGACTCCCCAATTAATTAGGCTTTCGGGTTTAAAATATCATTTATCCTTTCCAAGGTATCCTCCAAGTGGAGCTTAGACACCCTGTCGGAAGTTCTTGGAATGGCCGCTTTTACCTGTCTTTGCAGCGTTTTCAGCTCTCCTCTTACTATCGGACGAATATCAGACTGCGAAGCGTTGATCTGCGGGCCTACAAACCTTCTGAAGTTAGCAGGAACATTCGGCTCATCTTTGGTCATCAACTCCTGCAACCTTTCCAGGTGAGCTCTCTGAAGCGCTCTTTTATAAACGTCGATCTGGGCGCCATTGCTAAGCTCTGTCCAGATTCCGCCTCTCAAATCATCAAACAGTTCCACCATGTTATAGGCATTGCTACCGTTGATGGCTTCATTTTCAATTACACGTCCTAACCTGCCATGATCCAAAATGCTGTTTAGGGTACCTACCTGAATACTTCTGATCTTTTCCAAAGCACCAAAATCGGCGGTCCTGGCAGTGATCTCATTATCGATCAACCAAGAAGGAGTATTGAACAATTCCTTATTCAGGAATTTCACAGCTTCTTTTTGGGTAGCTTTATCAGTGTGGGTATAAACGCCTTCACCGTCACCGGTAGACCTGTAGCGCTCATATACACCGCCTACATTGGTTTTAACATGGCCCATGTAGCGGTTAAACTGACCGATTACCTGACCGTACATTTCATTTAGATCTGAATAATCTTTGAAAGGCTTATCTTCTTCGAAAGTCCATTCGATCAAATTAGGCATAATCCGCTTAAGGTTTTTGATCCCATAATCGGAGGCCAACATGGCATTATCACCCAAATCCTCACTTTGGGCACTTGGATCATATGAATTGCCTTGACGGCCATATCTGTATAGTGGGTCACCGTTTTTAGAAGTTATCCACTCGTTCAGGATCGGCTGCTCGTCCTCAGGAGTTTCAGCTTCCAAAATTGGTCTGTAACCCCAAGAGATGGCATATTTATCATAAACCCCCACATCAGGGAAAAGGCTCACGCCCTTGTCTTCTGGCTGTGCTACGTAATTGAATCTGGCGTAATCCATGATGGATGGGGCCGTTCCATACTTTTGGGTAAACTCAGCAGAACGCAGAGAATCCACAGGAATAGCATTGGAAGAGGCAAAGTTGTGTGGAAGACCTAATGTATGCCCAACTTCGTGAGCGGACACAAATCGGATCAATCTACCCATCACATCATCCTTGAATTTCACATTTCTGGCATCAGGATTTACCGCAGCGGTTTGGATAAAATACCAGTTTCTCAACAAATTCATCACATTGTGATACCATCCGATATCAGATTCCAGAATCTCTCCAGAACGTGGATCGGATACGTGGGGACCATAAGCATTCTGAATATCAGAAGCAAAATAGCGGATCACGGAATAACGCGCATCCTCTGGGCTCCATCCTGGATCTTCTTCTGGGGTAGGGGCATCTTTGGCCTGTATGGCATTTTTAAAACCTGCAGCCTCAAAAGCCCTGTTCCAATCCTCCACACCTTGTTTTAGATAAGGTCTCCATTTATCCGGTGTAGCTGGATCAATGTAGTAAACAATAGGCTTCTTTGGCTCTACCAATTCGCCTGCCTTGAACTTCTCGATGTCCTCATCCTTCACCTCAAGTCTCCAACGATCCAAATAGGTTCTTCTCGTAGCCTTTTGCTCATCCAAACCATAATCAGTCACAGATGTATTGAACCAACCTACTCTGCGGTCGGCCAGACGCTGCTTCATAGGCTCTTTAGGAAGCAAAAGCATGGAGCTGTTCATTTCCACCGTGATAGAACCAGTGCTTGCATTGGATGGCGGGTTGTTCGCCAAATAGGTCATGATATACCTACTTTCGATGTTGATCGGGTAAGTGTGGATATGCTCGATGTAAGAGCGGTCATTATCCAGACGGGTTACTTTATAGCTTTCTCTTCTGTTTTTTGGCAAACCAAGAGCCTGTACATCCTTGCTGAAAAGATCTGTGGCCTCGATCACCACGCCATCACCGTCTTCAGATTTGGCTTTGATGTCAAAAGAATGGATGATTGGCTCCAAGTTGGAGTTCTTTACAGCTTGGTAAATTGGCAATGAGTCTGCGGCTGTGTTGCGATAGCTGACCATTTTCAGGTTGATGCGGTTGCCGTTTCCACGGTCCCATCTGACCATTTGGGTGTTGGTGCGCTCCCCGCCATAGCCTATACCTTCGGCTGTTTTGGCGATGGTGGTCACGATCAGCATTTCTCTGCCGATCAGGGAGTCGGCAATTTCATAGAAATACTTGCCGTCAATTTCATGTACTTTGAAAAGGCCATCTTTTGTATTGGCCTTGGCAGTGATGACTTCGCTATAAGGTTTGATGCCGTTTTTGCTTGCGGCTGGCTTGGCCTGCTGGGCTGCTGGGGCCTCTGCCTCTTTTTTCTTCTTGCGCTGCGCTTGCACATCTTCGGTAGCGAAGACTGCACCCACCAGCAAGGAGCCGAGGATTACATGTTTTAAGTTTTGGGATGAAAACATCTTATTATTTATTGGGTTGATAATTTCGTTGTAGGGCACAAAATATGATTTTAATTAAAAACCCTATCCATACAGTTTGTCATTTTTGATAAACGGTTTGTCAAACTCTTAAAAGGTCTGCATGGCTCAAAAACAGAAGATTGTAATCATCGGGGGTGGGCTGGCAGGCCTAACGGCCGCACATATGCTGGCCCGCCAAGGCCATAAAACCACCCTGGTTGAAAAGCAATCCTATCCTTTCCACCGAGTATGCGGCGAGTATATCTCCAATGAAGTCAGGCCTTTCCTCCAAAAACACGACCTGTTTCCCAGCCATCTTGAGCCAAGTGAAATCACCCGCTTTATGCTCACCTCCCCAAGCGGCGGCAAAATAGAAATGCCCTTGGACCTGGGCGGGTTTGGCCTGAGTAGGTATGTCTTTGACCAGTTTCTCTTTGAGAAATGTACCCAGGCAGGCGTAGAATTCCTTCTGAATACCGAGGTTTTGGAAACCGCTTATGTGCCAAATGAAAACTCTTATTCCATATTCCTAAAGAATGGACAGGAACTACAGGCGGATCAGGTCATAGGGGCCTTCGGCAAAAGATCCCGCATGGACAAGTCGCTCAAGCGGCCCTTTATGGAAAACCGCAGCCCCTTCATCGGCATCAAATACCATATGAAAACCGACTTCCCCCACGATACTGTTGCCCTCCACAATTACAACGGCGGATATCTTGGGATCAACAAAATTGAAAATGGCGCTTATAATGTATGCTATTTGGGCAATAAAAAACAGCTGAGGGAGACAGGCTCTATAGAAGAAATGGAGAAAAAGTACCTGTATGAAAATCCTTTTATAAAGGAGCTTTTCCACAACAGCGAACAGCTTTTGGAGAGGCCCGTAGTGATCAATGAAGTTGATTTTTCCCAAAAGGCACCAGTGGTGGACCATATCCTGATGGCTGGGGATGCGGCAGGCCTTATTACCCCGCTTTGTGGAAATGGGATGGCCATCGCCATTCACTCCGGCAAATTAGCCGCCGAGGCAATTATCCACAATAAGGAGAGGTCTGCTATTGAAAACTGGTACAGCCACCACTGGTCTCTGCGGTTTAAGCGGAGATTGTGGATAGGCCGCAAGGTGCAAAAATTGTTTGGTTCTGCTTTTTCAGCAAGCCTTGCTGTCGGGATATTGAAAACCTTTCCCTCTGTGGGCCACTCCATCATGAAAAGGACCCACGGAGCCCCCTTTCACTAGGGGATCAAATTACCTGCAAAACTTGCGTCCTTTCCAGAAAGTAATAGGCAAAAAAGACATTCAGTCCCAAAGCCGAAAGCCGGATCATCCACATGGCCCAGGGGTAAGTGGCATATTTCTCCGCATTTTGCCTCACAAAATAGAACCAGGTGTAGAAAAACAATATGGCGGGAGCCACGCCGGCAAGAAAGGCCCAAACTGCCCATATTTGCGATTGGCCCAGAAAATAATAAATAAACCCGGCCCCGGCTATCAAAAACCAGATGGAGGAAAATACGAATGTGCCTGTGTAACCGAGGTATAAACTCATGGTGCGGTCACCCCTCCGCCCATCTTCCTCATGTTGATAAACCTGAGTTAGGGGATAATTTCCCAAAATCATCAAGCTGGTCAGCAGCCCCGGAATCAGTACATGGGGCTTTTCAAAGACATTCCACCCAAAACCGTTGAGCCCAGCATAGGCCATGGCAAATGTGAACAATCCCTGAAAAAACCCAGCCGTAATCCAGCCGATAAAGGGGTATTTTTTTAACCGGATGGCAGGATGGCTGTAGGCCATTGAAACTAAGGCATACAAAAGCACCATGCCGGCAAAGGCTAAGTTTATCCACACGCCCAAAACAAGTGCAGTAAACAAAAAGATAAATGAAAGGTAAAGCAGCCCAGGGGTTACTTTTGGTGGATGCTTGATACCGGCAATACTCAGCTCATCCTTGTCAAAAAAGCTGTTGTAGGCATTGCTGGACGGGTAAAGAAAAAGATGCAAGGCTAAAAAGACTATTAATAACCTAAAGCCGTCCAAATTGGGGGAATGGGCTAAGGCAAACAGAAAAACAGGCAACAGATAAAAGGAAAATGATATTCTTAAAAGCTTCCAGTTGGATAGTTTAAACATATAAGCTTATGCCAAAGTTAAGTGGGGGCTGTTAGTAGTATTTTTCTGTAATCAATATAGGCATTTAAATCAAATTAATGAATAACTCCATTATTTCTATCGGTACGGCAAACCCCGGGGCGGCCATCCAACAAAAATCCATTGGCGAATTTATGAAGATGGCCCACTCCTTGGGACCTTTGGACGCCCGAAAGCTGCAGTTTGTCTATAGCCAGTCCGGCATTGATAACAGATACAGTGTGCTGAAGGACTTTGAAAAAAACGACTTTAAAGATTTTCGTTTTTTCCCCCAATCTGAAAACCTAGAACCCTTTCCCTCCACCCGTGACCGGATGCGGGTATTTCAGCAAGAGGCTCCTTCCCTTGCCATTAAGGCTATCAGCAATTGCCTTTCCAATTCAGAGGTAAAAGCTGAAGAGGTCACCCACCTTATCCTGGTAAGCTGCACGGGCATGTATGCACCGGGACTGGAATTGGAAATTATGGGAAAAATGGGGTTTAAGGACACCGTCGAGCGGTATTGCATCCATTTTATGGGTTGCTATGCGGCATTTACCGCTATCAAGATGGCCGATAGAATCTGCACCAGCGATCCGGAAGCCAAAGTGGTGCTGGCTTGCGTGGAACTCTGCACCATACATTTTCAAAAAGATTACAACGAGGATAACTTATTGGCCAATGCCCTTTTTGGTGACGGGGCAGCAGCGGCCTTGGTGGCCAATTCCAAACAGGGCATAGGCATCAAGGATTACCAAAGCAACTTGGTAAGAGAAGGTGAAGGGGATATGGCTTGGCATATCGGGGATTTCGGCTTTGAAATGAAACTGAGTAAATATATCCCTGGCCTTTTGGAGAAGGGAATAGAGGCTTTGGGGAAAAAATTGGAGGAAAAATTTAAGTTATCCACAATTAAGAACTTTGCTATACACCCAGGAGGCAAGATGATCCTCAAAAAAGTCGAGGAGAGCTTTGGAATCGATTCAGAGCAGAATTGCTTTGCCCATCAGGTGCTTAGGGATTTTGGAAACATGTCCTCGGCTACCATTCTATTTGTTTTGGAAAAGATATTGAAGCAAGATGGCAATCCCGGAGAAATCCTGGCCATGGGATTTGGACCAGGCTTGACGCTAGAAACACTTTTATTGGATAAGCAATGAGCAAGTTTAAGAAGCGGAGTTTTGAAAGGGAGCAGATGGATGACCTCAATTGTGGTGGTCAGGAACTTGTCCAGACGCTTAAAGAGCTTAAAACCATCAATCACCTTCTAGGTGGAAACCAGGTCTCTACCGATGGTCTGGAGCAGCTTATCGGAAGTTATCCACAGCCTCATTACCAGATCGCCGACATTGGTTGCGGACAAGGGGACATGATCAAAGTGATGGCGCGCTGGGCGGAGAAAAACCGGATCCATGTCACTTTTCATGCCATTGATGCCAATCCCAACATAATTGCGTTGGCAAAAAAAAACCTGGAGGAGTATCCCAATGTGGAGTTTCACGTGGCCGATGTATTTGATACCAACCTTCTCGACCGACCGCTGGATATCATTACATGCACATTATTCACCCACCATTTTACAGACACTGAATTGATCACCATGCTCAAGAATTTCAAGGCAAATACCCAACTGGGTTTTGTGATCAACGACCTCCACAGACACCCCTTGGCTTACTATAGTATAAAACTGCTCACAAAACTGTTTTCCAAATCCCCCATGGTCAAAAATGACGGGCCCATATCGGTATTGAGGAGCTTCAAAGAAAAAGAGCTGGAGGAAATCTTAAACCTTTCAGGATGGGAAAGATACAGTATTAAATGGAACTGGGCATTTCGCTGGCAGGTTCTGGGTCTGCATTAAGCAAAACCTTCCGATTCCTTTAATTATCTGCCTAATCTTTTTAATTTTGGGCTTCCTTCATCAACAATAAACTTATGGACTTAGATATTGCAACGATTGAACATTTCACCAGAAGGGCTATAGATGCCGCCTGGATTGTCGTTCCGAGCATCATTTTAGCTTTAATATATTATTTTATTGGTATGTATATCATCCGGTTTTTGGTCAAAACCGTCAATAATATCTTTACCAAATATGAAATAGAGGTTTCTCTGGCCATATTCTTAAGCAGCTTCATTCGTGTCATTCTTTATGTGGTGCTGATATTGGCCGTTGCATCGACCCTGGGCTTCCCGATTACTTCCTTTATCGCCATTTTGGGTGCCGCGGGTTTGGCAGTCGGTCTGGCCTTGCAGGGCTCCCTGTCCAATTTTGCCGGAGGGGTGTTGATCTTGATCTTCAAGCCTTTCAAAGTTGGCCACACCATTGAAGCGCAAGGGACTTTGGGCAGTGTGGAAAGAATCGATATCCTTTACACAACGGTGCGCAATTTTGATAACCGAGTAGTCATCATCCCTAATGGGGGATTGGCCAATTCCAGCATCATTAACCTCTCCATGAAGCCTACCCGTAGGGTGGAGTTAAGTTTGGGAGTGGCTTATGGCACAGACCTCAAAAAGACCAGGGAGATAATCCTCGACGTGCTCAAAAAGGATGAAAGGGTATTGGAAGACCCCGCCCCGGTGGTTTACTTCACCAATTTCGGCGACAGCTCTCTGGATCTTTCCGTCAGATGCTGGGCCAATGCCGCAGACCTTTGGCCGGTATATTGGGACAATATGGAAGCCATCAAGGAAGCTTTTGAAGCCAATGATATAGAAGTACCGTTCCCACAGCGAGATGTCAACCACTATTTCCCCGAAGGAAAACCGGAACTTACGCTCTCTCCCGAGAAGAATTCCAATTAAACTATCAAAGGCCTGCTTATTAAGCGGGCCTTTTTCGGTTTAAAAGTTTATATTCGGTAGGAACTGAGCGCCTTCGGATGATTAATGATTAAACGTGAGATCCCCTGTATTTACTCTAATCCATTAATCAGTCCCTTCAACCTTTAAACCTTATCCTCGGAATCTTTTTCTGCCTTCCCCTTCCGTCTCCCAGAAGCACATCCAATATTTCCAGTCAAATCCGCATCATCAGGCAGGCCACCGAAACCTTCGGAGAAATCCCATTCCTCGGCAAGATCCTCCTTGGGCATATCCTGCTTTACATTTTTCTTATCCATTTTGCGCTTGTTTTTACTTTCAAACATAAAATTTGACAGATTAGTTATATTTGGCCTATGATCTTAGATTTTAACTACAAAGAGCCGGAAGTTACGCTCAAAAAAACAAGCAAAAGAATCGCTGGCTTATCCATATCAAGACTGGTCTTATTTTTTTCCATGCTTGCCATCATCATCGTGGGGCTAAGCGAAATCCGCTGGGTACTCTTTCTGTTTTTCCCCGTCAGCATCCTATTCGTCCTTTCGATCAAAAGGTTTAACAAGCTTAAAGACAGACAGGCCTTTTTGAAAGGCATCTTGGCCGTAAACGATGAAAACCATTTCCGCAAGGTCAGGGACCTTTCCAGATTTGATCAGGGGACGGAATTCATAGATAAGAAGCACCCATTTTCCAACGACCTGGACCTTTTTGGGGAGCATTCCCTTTTTCAATTGCTCAACCATACCGTGAGTGGGGAGGGAAGATACCTGCTGGCACAGGAGATGAAAGCCTATCATGCTGTGGAAAAATCACAGTTGAGGCATTCGGCCATCCAAGAGTTATCCACAAAAAAGGATTTTTTGCTTCATTTTGAGGCCTTTGGAAAAGCATTTCTGAAGGAGGAAAAAGCCAAGACAGGCTTTTATGAGTGGATCAACACCGGCAACAAATGGAAGGATATCTTTTTCCTTCCCATGGTGATTGGCCCTATCGTAGGTCTGGCCGTCCTATTGGCTACCATAGTGGGTTACATTACACCAGGGTGGTTTTCACTTTGGCTTCTAATCGGTGCGATAGTATTAAGCTGGGTTCTCCGTCCTCTAATGGCGGCCAGCAAGGTAATGCCAGATGAAGGGGACCTTAAAACTTACACTGCTTGGGCCAGACTCCTGGAAGGCATCAGTTTTCAGGATGAGATGCTCCAAACCCTGCAAAAGCCTATTTATGACGATCAGTTTAAGGCCTCCAATTCCCTGAAAAGCCTGGAGCAGCAAAGTTTCATGGTCCAAAACAGGGCTAACCTGGTGTATATGATTTTTAATTTCCTTTTCTGGACGGATTACGTGGTGCTTTGGAGATTGGAAAGGTGGAAAAAAAGAAATAAAAGCCATGTGCACTTTTGGGAAACATGTTTTAACGAATGGCAGGTACTCGTGTCCTTGGCAGCATTTACCGAGCAGGAAGGCACCCACACACCGGTGGAATGGACTTCCCAATTCAACTTAAAAGCCCAAGAAGTCAAGCACCCCCTCATTCATCCAGATAAATGTGTGGCCAATGATTTTGAACTCAAGGATGGAGAAAAAATCGTGCTGCTCACCGGGAGCAACATGTCAGGCAAAACCACCTTCATGCGTACGATTGGTATCAACTTGGTTCTTGCCGGGATGGGGCTGAGCCCATTTGCAAAGAGCTTTGCCACAGGGCCATTCCAGTTGTTTACAAGCATGCGCAATACGGATAGTTTGGGAGAAAGCGTAAGTTCATTTTATGCAGAGCTGGCAAGAATCAAAAAGCTGCTCGACCAGGCCGAAAGCGGTTTACCGATCTTTTTCCTTTTGGATGAAATCCTGAAAGGTACCAATACCACCGATCGGGTGATGGGAAGTGAAGCCCTAATCAACCAGCTTCGAAGCACCCAAAGCAAAGGTATAATCTCTACCCATGACATTGAGCTGGCGGACTTGGAAATAGCAGGTGTTCTGAATTTCAGCTTCCATTCTACCATACAGCAGGACGAAATAATATTTGATTATAAAATTAAAAAAGGTCCTTGTCCAAGCTTCAACGCCCATAAATTGATGGAATTGATGGGAATAAAATTCAATTAATCATTTTGGCACTGAACTTGTCATTTTTATAAATAAATTATCATTTAACCACATAATATTTAAAAAGATGAGTTCATTACTTTATATAATCGCATTGATTCTAGTTATCGGATGGATCTTTGGCGCCTTCGTTTACAGTGTGGGTGGCCTGATTCACATACTCTTAGTGTTGGCAGTAATTGCAGTCCTGTTCCGGATCATAGGGGGAAGCAGGGTATAGTTATAGATTGGAAAGCCGCTTCACAGCAGTTTTTTTATTACCAGTTATATAAATATTTTAATTATTTTTTGATTTATTTATGCATTTGGCGCAAATTTTGTTCAATATCAATAACTTATTTTAACCACTAAAACCATTAAACTTATGGGATCTATTCTTTATATCATCGCAGTAATCCTTGTAATAGGATGGATTTTCGGGGCATTTGTTTATAGTGCCGGCGGGCTGATACACATTCTATTAGTCTTAGCAGTAATCGCAGTACTATTTAATATCATAGGAGGTCGTAGGGTATAGCCACTCGATGGATTCCAACAAAAAGCACCGTTCATTAAAGCGGTGCTTTTTTTATGGTATTATCTGTAAAATCTGCCCAAAATATTGAAAATCAATAAAATAAAAAACAGAATTTTCTTATTTGGCGTAAAATTTGAGAATATAAAGTAAATTATTCATTCACCTAAACATTTTTATTATGGGATCTATACTTTATATCATCGCCGTAATCCTAGTGATTGGATGGATCTTCGGCGCCTTTGTTTATAGCGTTGGCGGATTGATTCACATCTTGCTAGTATTGGCAGTAATTGCTGTTTTGTTCCGAGTAATAAGTGGTGGAAGGGTGTAGCCCTTCTGGTACGAGTGCATAATTCAAGGAAGCTTAGGCTTCCTTTTTTTTGCTTCAAACCGAGCCCCAAGGGCTTAATTTCCATTTTAAATGGCAAAATTTCCCCATTGCTAATAATTGTCTTAATTTTATATCTATTTCCGCATAGCTTTTAAACCATTGAAACTGCCAGAATCTAGGTTTGATGCTAGGTTGGAGCTTTCTTCGGTCTTCGGTCTTCCGTCCTCCCAATTATAGGAAAATAGGCCACAGGCATCATTTATTATTATTTTATTCTTCAAAGAACAAAACAACAACCATCGTGCAGACCAACTATCAAAAGCAGACACTAGGTGTATTGGGTGGCGGCCAGCTGGGCAGAATGCTTATCCAATCAGCCATCAATTATAACATCGATATCCATATCCTAGATCCTGATGCAAATGCGCCCTGCAAAACCATTTGCCAGAAGTTTACCCAGGGAAAGCTTACCGACTTTGATACGGTATATAATTTCGGTAAAGAATGCGATGTGATCACCATCGAAATTGAAAGCGTCAACACGGAGGCACTGGAAAAGCTGCAGGAAGAGGGTAAAAAAGTGTTTCCCCAACCCCACATCATTAGACTAATTCAGGACAAACGTACCCAGAAGCAATTCTATCAGGAACATGATATTCCCACGGCGGAATTTGTGCTGGTAGAGGATAAAGAGGATGTGGTATCCTTCAAGGATTTTCTTCCGGCGGTAAACAAACTGGGCAAAGATGGCTACGATGGCCGTGGTGTACAGATTTTGAGAGATGAGTCTGACTTTGATAAAGCTTTTGATTCCCAAGGGCTCTTGGAAAAGCTGGTTGACTTTGAAACTGAAATCGCCGTAATCGTGTCGCGCAATGAAAGAGGGGAGCTTTTTGCCTACCCGCCGGTGGCCTGCGCGTTTCATCCCACGGCTAATCTGGTTGAGTTTCTATTTGCCCCAGCTAATATCCCAGTGGCTATTAGCGAGAGAGCAGTGGCTATCGCGCAAAATGTAATTGAAAAGCTGGATATGGTGGGCCTTTTGGCTGTGGAAATGTTTGTGACCAAAACTGGGGAGGTTTTGGTAAACGAAATCGCCCCACGACCTCACAACAGTGGGCACCATACCATTGAGGCTAATTTCACTTCCCAATTTGAGCAGCATCTGCGCTCGGTGCTAAATATGCCGCTTGGCGACACCACCTTGAGAATGCCGGCGGCAATGGTCAACCTGCTCGGTGAGGACGGGCACGAGGGTGATGCCATTATTGAGGGCCTGGATGAAGTGCTTACCCAAAAGGGCGTGTATGTCCACCTATACGGCAAGAAAATCACAAAACCTTTCCGAAAGATGGGTCACGTGACTATTTTGGAGGAAAATATTGAGGAGCTGAAAATTAAAGCTTTGAGAATTAAGAATTTGATTAAAATAAAAGCAGAAGCATGAGCAAACAAGTAGGCATCATCATGGGGAGCAAATCCGATTTGCCCATAATGTCAGAGGCCGCAAAGGCATTGGATGAATTAGGGGTAAGTTATGAATTGACCATTGTGTCAGCCCACCGCACACCCATGAGGATGGTCAATTATGCGGAAAACGCACGTAAAAGAGGTATCAAGGTGATTATCGCCGGGGCAGGCGGGGCAGCTCACCTTCCGGGAATGGTCGCTTCCCTGACATCACTTCCCGTAATCGGCGTTCCCGTAAAATCATCCAATTCCATAGATGGTTGGGACAGCATTCTTTCCATTTTGCAAATGCCAGGCGGAATACCCGTGGCCACAGTTGCCCTTGACGGAGCCAAAAACGCAGGAATCCTTGCCGCCTCCATGATTGGGGCTTTTGATGCAAGAATCGCCGAAAACCTGGACAAGTATAAGAAAGATCTTAAGGAGAAAGTCGAGGAAAGCGCACGTGAAGTAGAAATGAAAGGCTGGAGAGACCGACTCGAAGATTAAACTAGGTTTCTTACCCGTAGAGACTCAGAGGTAACAGAGAGAGTCATATTTTCTCAGCGCACTCCGGGCCTCTGCGGTTATTTTTTCACCCCATTGCAAACCACACACAAAAACCCACGAGTATGGCTCCGACCAAATAGGCTATCGCCCTGATATTTTTATAGAGAATTTTATACATGCTATTATACGTTAATTATTATTTTTGACCTTTTGGACAGACCACCGCGTCATTAAATTTCTATTTTAATATAGTGCTCCGCGAAGAGGGAACTCTGTGAAACTCCGTTTAAAACTCAGCGAAACTCCGTGTCCTTTTTCATTAAACAATCTCAAATCGCTCAGAATAGATTCTCCTCCAGTCTACGCCTAACTTTCTCAGGCTCTTTTCGCTCACATCCATGAGCGGCTCAGGCCCACAGATGTAATAGACAAAATCGTTTTTATCCTTCGGCAGGTGCTTTTTGAAGAAATCTTCATCCACAAAACCCGTCTCACCTACATATCCTTCAGGCGGACTTTCCACCACATTGATCACTTCAATATTGGGCAATTTGTCAAGCTCCTCCAGTTCCTCCCTGAAGGGGGTTTCTTCCCAATGTTCGTTGGCATACACCAAAATGATTTCCCGGTTGTCATCTCTGTCCACCATGCTTCTGATCATACTCACCCCCGGCGTTACACCGATTCCCCCCATGATCATAAATAGCGGATCATTGCCCTTAGGTGTAAAAGAGCCAAACGGACCTTCCAAAACTACCTTTGTTCCAGGTTTCATGTCTTTCCAAGTGGCGGTAAAATCCCCCAGGACCTTGGCAGTAAAGCAGATATTATCACTTTCATCACTGGAAACAATTGAAAAAGGATGCTGCTGAAGGGTGAAAACCTTGTCCCCAACGGTCATCCAAAAAAACTGCCCAGAAATAAAGTCTTCTCTTTTGAACCCATCCGCCTCCAGAGTCATCGTATAGCTATCGCCTCGCTCAGCTTTGATATCCACGATTCTATAGGGTTTCTTGCCGTTGAGATAAAGCCTTACCAGTCTGGTATGGATCACTGCGTAAACACATCCCCCCATAAGGACCACAATCGCTATTTGTTTCCAAAGTTCATCCAGATAATGGGCCACCTGTACAGAATGGGTGATGCCCACAAAAACCAACAAAGCACCCACCCCGCTATGTATCAGCCTCCACCATTCATAATTTAACTTAAACGCCTGCCTCCACAAACTCGTCACGGTGATGCCTACTATGCCAACAGTGGCAAAACTTAGCGCCATGGCCCGGGGAAAGTTTACGGTTGGGTCATAATATTTGATAAATTCGGGATCGGCTAGGATCAGAATAATGGGGTGGGCCAATACAAAGAAAAAAGATATGATTCCAATTTCGCGGTGAAACTGCAATATATTGTCCATCCCAAATGTAGGAGCGATAAACTTATATCTGCCGCTGAAAATCGCCTGAAGCCCCATGGTAGAAAGCCCAATAAAGCCTAATGCCACCCCAAATTCAATCCAAAATGACCTGTATTCCGGTCTATCGCCCATTAAGGCGATACCCAAAGGGATGAGAGCGAGGACCGTATAGAGGCCCAACCATAAAAATGCTTTTTTTAAGCTATACTTCATTTCTTGCTGCGGGTAGGTTTAGGTTTAAAAGTGATTAACCATACTCTCCAATAAACTGCCAAACTCGCAAACTGTTAAAAATTATGAATACAGGCGTAAAGATTTATGTTATCAAACGGAATTTTCCGCCTTTCGCAATGGTTTTCCTATCTTTGAAAGCCTATGAAAAAATTACTCCTTCTTACCTGTGTTTCGATGTGCATGGCCTGTGGATCGGATTACCTTCCCAAACCCAAGGGATTTAATCGGATCGATTTGCCAGAACGTGAATTTGAAAAGCTGGAGGCACGTTTTCCCTATAGTTTTGAACATTCTGCCCATAGTCTGGTCGAGTCGGACGAATTTAATCCCAATGAAGAAGCTTGGATAAATCTAAATTATAAGGATATGGAGGCCAAAGTGCATTTGACCTACAAGCCAATTGATGGGGAGGAGGAGAAATTGAAAAGTTACCTTGCCGATGCCATTAACCTTACATCCAAGCACCAAGTGAAGGCCTACGGAATCGATGAATCGATTCTCAGAACCCCAAATGGATACACAGGGGTGGTAGCAGAGCTTTCCGGAGAAGTTCCGACGCAGTTTCAGTTTTTTGTCACCGATTCCACCCAGCATTTCCTGCGGGGAGCCCTGTACTTCAATGTGGCACACAAAAATGACTCCCTGGCCCCGGTGATTGAATACATCAAGGTAGACATGATGCACCTGATGAACACCTTGGAATTTAAACAGTAAGGTTTGCCTTAATAAAATCACTTACCAGGTAACTGACCAATTTGGCGGCACCTGGTTTTTTTTGTCCATTTTCTAATTGGGTTGCACCTTCACAAATATGTACGTAACCTACTTTGCATTTTTTGGCCGTCTGAAACAGGTATTTTCTTGCCTGTATGCTGCTGATTCCCGAAGGAGTAGCAGCACTTGACAGCACCCCTTCAATACAGTCCAGATCCAGTTCTATTCCCGTGATTTCATTCTGGGTAAAGGAAATAGCTTGCTCTAAAGCTTGTGGATAACTTTGCACCTCTCTCAAAAAAATGTCTTCAAACAGGCTGAAATGCACATTTTGGTTTTCAGTGAGCTCATTTATCAGGGTTTGGCTGTTGTAATTTTCGTGTAATCCTACAATCGCATATTTTTTCAGATATCCAGCCTCATAGGCATAGCGAAAACCGTTGCCGCTATGTCTTCCTTCCATCTGCCTGAAATCAGAATGCGCATCTAGGTTTATCGCATTTATACCTACTGTGGATAAAGTGCCAGTGGAAGTAAGCCCTTCATTTATACCTTTCAAAATCGGGAAACAATTGTTGTGACCGCCGCCAACGACAATTGGAATTTTCCCTTTTAATACTATTTCCTTAATTAAGGAACTCACTTCGGCATCGATAATTTCGACCGCTTTTCGATAGTTATCCACAGGCAGTTTTTGGCCCTCGAGCAAACCCTTGAAATCGAAGTGCCCCACAATGGAAATTTCGTCACCTCGGAATTTGTCGGTGCTTTGGATGTTGAGGAATGCCTTCAGAAAATCCGGCCACAGGGATTCTGTTCCGCCCACGCCAAGATTTCCTTTTACTCCGAAGGATTCCGGAATTCCGAGCAGCACATATTTTTCACCCTCAAAACCGGTTTTGATTTTCTCGCCGAGTTTGGTTTCGTTTGCTCGTGGGTTTACGATTTCTTTTAGATTTTCTGAAGTGAAGTGATGGAAGTGGTTCATGGGGAGGGGAGTTTTTGGACGTTTGATGGACGGAAGACCGGAGACCGGAGACCGAAAACTGAAATAGGAGGAAGGCTTTTAAAACCTTCCTTTTATCATGACTTTATCTATGGAATTGCTGCCGAATGCGTAGGGTAGATAGGCGAGTGAAGGGATGGGTTTGGTGAAGATCAGATTGGCTTTTTTGCCTTTGGTGATGCTTCCCATCTCTTTTTCCACGCCCATGGCAAAAGCCCCATTTATTGTAGCGGCATTGATGGCCTCTTCTGGCGTCATCTTCATCTGGATACAGCTCATGGCAATCATCAGCGGAATATTCCCACTTGGCGCAGAGCCCGGATTGTAATCGGTCGCCAAGGCCACCCCAAGTCCGGCATCTATCATTTTCCTTGCAGGCTGGAAAGGGAATCTCAGAAAAAACGCCGCAAATGGCAATAGGGTAGGGATGGTATCGCTATTTCTTAGTACCTCAATCTCCTCTTCCCCCATACATTCCAAATGATCCACGGAAACCGCACCGTTTTTCACACCCAACTGCACGCCTCCGCTATTTTGAAGTTGGTTAGCATGCAATTTTACCTTCAGACCATACTTTTTGGCCGCATCGATAACCTGCTGGGATTCCTCCAAACCGAAAAACCCTGCCTCACAAAACATGTCCACATATTCCGCTAGACCTTCCTGGGCCACTTTGGGCATCATTTCCTTACAAACCAAATCCAAATAGCCTTGATGGTTGTCTTTATATTCCATTGGATAAGCATGGGCACCCAAGAAAGTCGCCTTGATTTCCACATCGGCATTTTCCTTCAGCCTCTTGATCACCCTCAGCATTTTAAGCTCTGCATCAACGGTCAGTCCATAACCGCTTTTGATTTCAATAGCACCGGTTCCCAGTTTTTTCACCTCCTGAAGCCTCTTCCAGGCCTGTTCGTATAGAGAATCTTCGGAGGCTTCTTGCAGTCTTTTGGCCGAATTCAAGATTCCACCGCCTTTTCTGGCGATTTCCTCATAGCTCACCCCCTTGATTTTATCCACAAATTCCTCTTCTCTACTTCCGTCAAAAACCAGGTGGGTATGGGAATCGCACCAAGCCGGCAAAATAAACTGGCCCTCGGCATTTATTTCCTCCTCACCGTTTTGAGGGCCCAGATCTTCCATCTGGCCATAATCCACAATGGTATCTCCCTCAATCCTCAAAAATGCATTCTTTATAGAAGGCAGGGAATCCATCTCTTTTCCTTTGAGAAAAACTGTTTCTTCCCTGACCCCAAATAATTCTTTTATATTCTTTATCAGCATATTAACCTAATCTAGAATCCATATCCAAACCGTGTTCTTTGGCCGTATTTTGAGCGATTTCATAACCCGCATCTGCATGGCGGATTACCCCTATTCCCGGATCATTTCTCAGTACCCGCCTTAATCTGGCAGCCGCCTCATCAGTACCATCAGCCACGATCACCATGCCCGCATGGATGGAATAACCCATTCCAACCCCGCCACCATGGTGAAGAGAAACCCAGCTAGCCCCACCTGCGGTATTCATCAAGGCATTCAAAATTGGCCAGTCAGCTACTGCATCAGAACCATCCATCATGCCCTCGGTTTCACGGTTTGGGGATGCCACAGAACCGGTGTCCAAATGGTCACGACCGATCACGATTGGCGCTTTTACCTTGCCGCTTTTCACCAATTCATTGAAAGCCAAGCCGGCTTTTTCCCTTTCTCCCTGACCCAACCAGCAGATTCTGGCAGGAAGTCCCTGGAAAGCAATCCTGTCCTGAGCCATGGTTATCCACTTTTTCAGTCCTTCATTTTCAGGGAAAAGTTCCAAAATCAGGTCATCTGTTGCCTTGATATCCGCCGGATCTCCAGAAAGAGCTGCCCAACGGAATGGCCCCTTGCCCTCGCAAAATAGCGGTCGGATGTAAGCGGGCACAAAACCAGGAAAATCAAAAGCGTTTTCCACACCTTTTTCATGCGCTCTGGCACGCAGGTTATTGCCGTAATCAAAAGTAATTGCCCCCTTGGACTGAAGTTCCAGCATAAGTTTCACATGCTCCACCATGGACTCATAAGCCAGTTCCACATATTTTTCCGGATTGCTTTTTCTCAATTCGAGGGATTCCTCTAGAGAAATCATGTGGGGAATATATCCGGTCAATGGATCGTGGGCAGAAGTCTGGTCCGTTAGGGTATCAGGCACCACATTTCTGGTCTTTAGCCTCTCCAAAAGGTGAACCGCATTGCATGGCACACCGATCGAAACCCTCTCACCTTTCTTTTTCGCCTCCAAAGCCCGGTCAATGGCCTCATCCAAATCATCGATTTTTTCATCCAGATACCTGGTCTGAAGCCTCTTCTCGATTCTCCAGTTTTCAACCTCAGCGACCAAACAAACCCCATCATTCATCGTAATGGCCAGTGGCTGCGCGCCACCCATGCCGCCAAGACCGGCAGTAACGTTCAAAGTGCCCTTCAACGACCCACCGAAATGCTGCCTAGCCAACTCTCCAAAAGTTTCATAAGTCCCTTGTACAATTCCCTGCGAGCCGATGTAAATCCAGGAACCCGCGGTCATCTGCCCATACATCATCAAACCGGCCTTTTCCAACTTATCAAAATGCTCCCAATTGGCCCAATTCGGCACCAATTGTGAATTGGAGATCAACACCTTTGGAGCATCTTTATGGGTAGGCACGATCCCAACTGGCTTTCCGGATTGAATCAAAAGGGTTTCGTCATCCTCAAGGATCTTCAAACCTTGGATGATTTTGTCCAAAGCCTCAAAGTTACGGGCGGCCTTTCCTCGGCCACCATATACGATCAGTTCCTCTGGCAATTCCGCCACTTCCGGATCAAGGTTGTTGAGCAGCATTCTAAGGGCAGCCTCCTGAACCCAGCCTTTGCAGGTTAGCTCAGTACCGGTAGGGGTTGCATATTTTTCTTTGGTATATTTCTTATTGAGCGTTTCCATAAATGTTGATAATTAATGGTTAATATGATGACTGTAGTAAAGCGGGTTTGTTTTTGATAAAGGCGATCGACTTGGCAATGTCAGTGGATAAAACCCTGTCCACATCGTTGAAAGGAACTTCCTTGCGGTAGCTGGACACGATACCTTCAATAAAATCTGAGCTCTTGGACGGGCGTCGGAATTCCAAAGCCTGTGTCGCGGAGAATAGCTCAATGGCCAAAACCTTCTCCACATTTTCTATCACCCTAAAGCATTTGGTTGCCCCATTGGCACCCATGCTCACATGGTCTTCCTGCCCATTGGAGGAAGTGATGGAATCCACCGATGATGGGGTGCAAAGTTGCTTGTTTTCACTCACCACGCTGGCTGCGGTATATTGGGGAATCATCATCCCAGAGTGCAAACCGGGATTTTTGATCAAAAACAGGGGCAAACCCCTCTGCCCTGATAGGAGCTGATAGGTTCTTCTTTCAGCAATATTTCCGATTTCTGCCATGGCTATGGCCAAAAAGTCAAAACCCAAGGCCAAGGGCTGTCCGTGGAAATTTCCACCTGACACAATTTGATCTTCCTCAGGGAAAATATTCGGGTTATCGGTCACCGCATTGATTTCCCTTTCAAAAACCCCCAAAACATAATTAAACGTATCGCGGGAAGCCCCATGAACTTGCGGGATGCAGCGGAAGGAATAAGGATCCTGAACCGCCTTGCTTTTAGATTCGGCAATTTCACTTCCTTTCAGCAGCCTTCTCATTTTGGCGGCCGTCTCCACCTGACCCGGATGAGGTCTTATGGCATGGATATTTGGGTTGAATGGCTGCATGGTGCAATTAAATCCATCGATACAAATGGCTGCTATAATATCGGCCCATTCCAAAAGGCGCTTGCTGCTCATGAGACAATGAATACCATAGGCAAGCATAAACTGCGTCCCGTTGATCAGGGAAAGGCCCTCTTTGGACTTTAACGTAATCGGAGTCCAGCTGAAATTCTTCAAAACTTCGCCTGCCTCTACAATTTTCCCTTCAAAATAAACCTCGCCCAAGCCAATCAGTGGCAAACTCAGGTGAGAAAGCGGGGCCAAATCACCGGATGCCCCCAAGGAGCCCTGTCGATAGACCACCGGCAAAACATCATGATTATAAAAGTCCACCAATCGCTGAACGGTAATCAGTTGTACACCACTGTTGCCATAAGCCAGAGACTGGATTTTTGTCAGGAGCATGAGCTTGACAATCGCTTTTGGCACCTTTTCGCCCACCCCACAGGCGTGAGACTTTAACAGGTTATACTGGAGCTCACTGATCTGGTCTTTTTCGATCCTTACATTTTGAAGATATCCAAATCCAGTGTTGATCCCATAAAAAAGTGCATCGTCATCCTCGGCAATCTTCCTGTCCAAGTAATCCCGACAAGCAGTAATCTTTTCAATAGCCTCCTCTGAAAGCTCAATGCCCATTTTTTTCTCTACTATATGCTCAATCTCCTGCAAACTCAGCCACTGTGAGCCAATTTGGTGGGTTTTCTTCTGCGAAATTTTATCCATGTTGTTTTATGTATTGTACTAGGTACTAAGTACTATGTACTATGTTTTACTCGAATCAAGGCTAGATGCTAAATAGCAGCTCTCTCCGGTCTTCTGTCTTCGGTCTCCCCTCTTCCGTCTTCTGTCTCACTCCAAATTTCCCCAATTCCATTAATAATAAAAAATAGTATTATCTTAACCCATTAATAACTTTAAGTGATCAATGGAGATAAGACAGTTACAGTATTTCGTGGTGTTGGCTGAGGAGCTGCACTTCAACCGGGCAGCAGAAAAGCTTCACATCGTGCAACCTGCGCTTTCCAAGCAATTGCAGCAGCTAGAGCAGGAGTTGGGGGTGCGATTGATGAATCGGACTAAGCGGAAAGTCGAGCTTACTGAGGCTGGGGTGTATTTTTTCCATGAAGCTAAAGATATCCTGCACAGATTGGACAAGCTGAAAAACCAAACTCATCTTGTACAGTCTGGGGAAAAGGGTGAGCTTAAAATTGGATATGTAGGATCCTGTATCCACACGTTTTTACCTGACTTGCTTACTTCCTTAAATGCCAATTTTCCCCAAATCCAGACCTATCTCAACGAAATGACCTCCTCTGCCCAGTTGGCCGCCCTAGAAAACGGGGACTTGGATGTGGCCTTCGTACGGAATCCGATTCCAAGTCCAGAAATGGGGGAGAGGCTTGTCTTTAGTGAAACCTTTTCACTTGTTTTACCCCACCATCATCCCGCCCCTGACCCACCTAACCTTTCGGAGCTCAAGACTGAAAAGTTTATACTTCCTCCAAAAACGGATGGGGACCTATATTATAAGGTGCAATTGAGCATATGTGAGGATGCGGGATTTTTGCCGGACATTGCCCATGAAACCGTCCATGGACATACGGTGTTAAGTCTTGTGGACCATGGGTTGGGGATTACGTTTTTGCCTACCTCATTTCAAAAAGTCACCAATGTGAATGTCAAATTCATTGAGCTTAAGCAGATTCCGCAAAGGGCCGAAATCACGGCGGTTTGGTTTAAAAACAACCCCAACCCCAGCCTAAAGAAGTTTGTGGAGTTATTAATATAAAAAAAGCCTTACCTTTGTCCCCGATTTAAATTGGGTTAGTATATTCTATGGCTAAGAAAAGAGGAACCGCGCTGGAAGAACACGAGAAAAGGAAGCTAAACAAAGATAATTTTCGCAAATTAGGTGGAATTTTCGGCTTCATGATGCCCTACAAGGCACCTTTCATCCTGGGCCTTCTCTTTTTGGTCCTATCCAGCCTGACCTTGCTCGCTTTCCCCTTTGTAGCAGGCAAACTTATCGACACGGCTTCCGGGCAAGCCTGGATTGTGAATGATATCAACAGCATTGCGCTGATTCTTGTCGGAATCCTCTTTGTCCAAAGTGTATTTTCATTTTTCCGCGTGTGGCTTTTCGCTCAAGTGAGCGAAAAATCCATGCGTGATATCCGAGTGGCCCTTTATGACCGGTTAGTCCATCTTCCTATGTCATTTTTCGACAAGAGGAGAACCGGAGAATTGATCAGTAGAATCACGGCTGATATTTCACTTTTGCAGGACACCTTTTCGGTGACTTTGGCGGAGCTGATCAGGCAATTGATCACCCTTCTAGCAGGTACGGTTTTTCTTTTTTACACCACCCCGAAACTCACCTTATTCATGTTGGCCACCTTCCCGGTGTTGGTACTGATTGCCATGGTTTTTGGAAAATATATCCGAAAATTGAGCAAGGCTACCCAGGATGAGCTTGCTTCTGCCAATGTGATCGTGGAAGAAACCCTGCAGTCCATCATGACGGTAAAATCCTTTGCTGGAGAAGATTATGAAACACGAAGATACGGAACCGGACTCAACAGGGTGGTAAAAGTAGCCCTAAAGGCGGCCAGTTTCCGAGGCGCATTCATATCCTTCATCATCTTTGCCCTTTTTGGCGGGATCGTGGCGGTGATGTGGTACGGGGCAACATTGGTGGCTACAGGAGCCATGAGCATCGGTGACTTGGTTTCTTTTGTGCTTTACACCACCTTCATCGGAGGCTCAATAGCTGGGTTGGGGGATATTTATGGCCAGGTACAAAAGGCAATTGGTTCTTCAGAGAGGGTATTGGAGATTTTGGATGAGAAGCCTGAGGAATCCTTGGCCGATTTTCAGCATACCAAGCTCAAGGGTGAGGTGGCCTTTCAGAATGTTGCCTTTAATTATCCAACCCGGCCTGATGTGCAGGTCCTTCGGAATATATCTTTCCACATTGCTCCGGGTCAGAAAATCGCCCTTGCAGGCCACAGTGGAGCGGGTAAGTCTACTATCATTCAGCTTTTGCTCAAATTTTACCAAGTAGGTGCCGGTGCGATCAAGATTGACGGCCAAAATGTGGATAAGTGGAACTTGAAACAGTTGAGGTCCAACGTGGGGATCGTGCCCCAGGAGGTATTGCTCTTTGGCGGGAGCATCCGTGAAAACATTGCCTATGCAAAACCTGACGCCACAGAGGAAGACATCATGCTTGCCGCCAAAAAAGCCAACGCTTGGCAGTTTATCCAAAGCTTCCCCGATGGTTTGGACACATTGGTAGGGGAAAGAGGCGTAAAATTGTCAGGAGGCCAGCGTCAAAGAGTTGCCATTGCCAGGGCCATTCTCAAAAATCCCAGCATATTGATCCTAGACGAGGCCACCAGCTCCCTGGATGCCGAATCCGAATCCCTGGTTCAAGAAGCCATGGATGAACTGATGAAAGGCCGGACCACCATCATTATCGCCCACAGATTGTCCACCATCAGAAAGGTAGACCGAATTTATGTATTGAAGGAAGGCCAGATCGTGGAAGAAGGCACCCATGACTCTCTAGCGCACAAGGATGAAGGCTTCTATGCCAACTTGGTAAGGTTGCAGTTTGCCGAATAGCATCCCCAGAACAACGAATCCCAAATGCATGGGATTCCTTACTTTTATTATACATCCAACACGGGTCCTCGTCGCCTCCCCTTCGGGTCCTCGTCGGGTCCCCTATGGGTTTTTACATATTTCAGGCGAACTGAAGCCTGAGTAAATTGTGCCCAAATGCCTATTCCTCATTTGGCAATAGCATACCCTTTCCAACTTTTGGGCATTAGCTTCTACTTACAATTGTAAATAGGCTATATTTATTACTTTGTTCTACCAAACTTTATCCACTCATGAAATATCTTTTCATTCTGATAGGCTGTTTGACAATGGTCGGTTATCAAACCCAAGCCCAAACACAGGAGTCTTATTTGGAAGAAATTTTTCCAGAAATAGAAGAGCTTTATAAGCATTTCCACCAATATCCGGAGCTATCCCTACAAGAGGAAAAAACTGCCGCAAAGATAGCTGAGGAGCTGAAAAATTTAGGTTTTGAGGTCACTGAGGGCATTGGCGGTCATGGTGTAGTGGGGATATTTGAAAACGGTGAAGGCCCAACCCTGCTTGTCAGGACAGATATGGACGCCTTGCCTTTGGAAGAAAAGACCGGCCTTCCCTATGCTAGCAAGCAAAAGGGAGTGACCGGTGATGGGAAGGAAACCTTTATCATGCAGGCCTGCGGTCACGATGTGCATATGAGTGTGTTTTTGGGCACGGCCCGCATGCTGATGAATTTCAAGAACGAGTGGCAGGGAACGCTAATGATGATCGGCCAACCAGCTGAGGAAAATGGATTGGGTGCATACAATATGTTAAATGACGGTTTATTTGAGCGTTTTCCTTACCCCGATTACGCCATCGCCCTGCATGATACGCCCCATTTGCCTGCGGGAAGCATCGGATACAAGGCCGGGCCGCTCATGGCGGGTGTGGATATGATGAATGTGAAGGTTCACGGTGAGGGTGGCCATGGGGCAGCTCCCCATATGACCATAGATCCTGTGGTGATGAGTGCCCAGATGATTCAGGCTTACCAATCCATCGTAAGCCGAAGAATCGCTCCTACTGAGCCAGCAGTGGTATCAGTTGGCTCCATCCGCGGGGGCCATGTGCACAACATTATTCCTGATGAAGTGGAAATGCAGCTGACCTTAAGGTATTACAATCCTGAAATCAGGGAAACTTTAATTGAAAACATCAAAAAAATCAGCGAACATGTAGCCCGATCAGCAGGAATGCCAGAGGACAAACTCCCCACCTACTGGATCAGGGAGCCCTACACACCGCCTTTGATAAACGATGATGAACTCACTGAGCTGATGGTTGGGGTATTTAAGGCCAATTTTGAAGAAAATAAGATAGTGGAAATTGAAGCCGAAATGATAGGGGAGGACTTTAGCCGCTATGGCATTCAAGAGCCAGCGGTTCCGATATCTATGTTTTTTTTGGGGGCTACGCCAAATGACCTTTTCAAGCAGGCTAAAGAAAACGGCAAGGAAATCCCTGGCTTACACAGTCCGCTTTTCGCTCCAGAAGTAGAGCCCACATTGAAAACAGGGATTAAGGCAATGAGTTTGTTTGCGATGGAGATTTTCAATTCAACAAGATAATTTCTTAAAAAGAGAACCCTGAAGCTAAGTTGAAGTTTCTGCCAGCCAAATAAATCAAGAGTGCTGTGCCACCAAGTATCCCGATCGTTAATCCTGGAGATACTTTATTTTGCTGTATTTCAACAATTCTTTCGAAAGGAATGTCTATAACCATTCCACGTGAAGCGCGGTCTTTGTTATCCGCACTTTCAACCTTTAAAGAATTTTCTTCAAAGGAAAGGATTTTGGCTTGAATGGTATTACCACTGTTCATAGTGATCTTATACCTTTTCCCAATCTCTAAAAAATCCAAATTTCTCCTATCCGTCCAATCAATATGTTCAGGATCAGATCTCTTATGAGGTCCGACATTCTGATAAGCAGAACACCCCAAGTTCAAAATCAAAATGAGGCTAAAGATCGAGCAAAACAGAGCATTTTTCACGATAAAAGTTTCAAAGTGAAGTAAATGGTATTAATACGATTATCACTTCATACTCTACTTTATATCTAAATTTACAAATTTATTTCTGTATTTGATTTTATTATATAGAATTTAATTTTGATAAAAATAAGGATTGCAAATTTCAAATTGAATTTGAAAACCTGCCAGGTTTGATCTATTTTTTTCAAAACCTGGCAGGATTAAATGCTTATCTCACCATGATATATTCATACGAGGACTGCAGTCCCAGCGGGTATCCCACAGCCCAGTAGCCAAGCAGGAAGATTGTCCAGACGATAAGTAGAACCACTGAATATGGGATCATTATCGATACGAGGGTTCCGATACCAGTGGACTTGACATAACGCTGGCAGAAGACCACCACCAATGGGAAATAAGGCAACAGAGGTGTGATGATATTCGAGACGGAATCCCCAACACGATAGGCGGCTTGAGTTAAATCTGGAGAAATACCCAACTGCATCAGCATCGGAACAAATATGGGGCTAATCAGCGCCCATTTAGCGGAAGCCGAGCCCACCAAAAGGTTCACAAATGCAGTCAGAAATACGATTCCCACTATGGTAACCTGACCAGGCAAATTCATGCTTTCTAAGAAATTAGCTCCTTTTAAGGCTGTCATCGCGCCGATATTTGACTTCGCAAAGGCATCTATAAATAAAGCGCAGAAAAATGCCATCACGATATAGTGGGCCATACTTCCCATGGCTTTGCTCATGGAGGCTATGGCGTCTTTCATTTCCTTATAAGTACCGGAAGCGAACCCATACACAAGCCCTGGCAACCAGAAAAGGAAGAAAATCAAGGGCACGATAGATTTCATCAGTGGTGCGGCTAGAGAAGTTATTTCTCCATCTGCATCCCTAAGCGCGGAATCCAGTGGATAAGCCCACACTACCAATCCTGTCAAACCCAAAATCATCACTAGGGAAGCCAGCCAAAAAGCTTTCTTTTCCTTTGAGCCGATTTCTTCCATCTTGGGGGCATCGGTCATGTCTTCATCCACTTTGGCTGTTTTATTCAGCCTAGGCTCGATCACCCTATCGGTCAAAAACCAAGCAACCGCCACCACCACAATACTGGATGAACCGGTGAAAAACCAGTTATTTAATGGGTTTAGGCTAATAGTAGGGTCAATAATTCTTGCTGCTGATTGGGTGAAGCTTTGAATTAAGGGATCTATGCCTGAAGGAATAAAATTGGCGCTAAAACCACCGGAAACCCCGGCAAAAGCCGCTGCAATTCCCGCCAAGGGGTGACGACCTGCTGCATAAAATATCACGCCTCCCAAGGGAATTACCAACACATACCCTGCATCAGCAGCGGTATGGCTGACAATGGCCACCAACACCAAAATAGGCGTGAGCAGCATTTGGGGGGTAAAATTGAGCAAATATTTAAGCCCTGCATTGATGTAACCCGAATGTTCCGCCACACCAACACCCAACATGGCCACCAACACTACGCCCATAGGAGGGAAGGTGATGAACACATTGACCATGTTAGAAAGGAAAGCAGCCAGCTGGGTGCCGGTAAGTAAATTTAAAACTCGAAGTTCTTCGCCTGTTCTGGGGTCGATTTCACCAAAGTCGATGGGGGCCAACATGGCGGAAAGCACCCAGGTGGCTAGCATTAGAATCAGGAAAAGGATAGCAGGGTCAGGGAGTTTATTGCCTGCATATTCGATTACATCTAGAAACCTGTCTAGAAGGGATTTTTGCTTTTTTTCTTGTGTGGGAATCATGGGCTTAAATTTGGGAAAACCAAATGTAAGCAGCCCTACTAAAATATAAAAGGAATCTCTATTGATTCACCCACTTCTTGAAAGCAGTTACCTTTTCCCTGCTTACCACAAGCTCTTCATGAAATTGGATTTTGGGGGTAATTTTAAGTCTGCTGTTGATGTGTTTTTGAATGGGACCTATAGCATTGATATTGATCAACACACTGCGGTTGATCCTAAAAAATTCTCTCGGATCGAGCACATCGGCCTCCAGATCCATGAGTTTTTGGTTGATGGTGAATCTTTCGCCCGTGCCCATTTCGTACAGATAGGTCTGACCGTTATCGGCAAGGAAAAACGCCACTTCTGAGGGCATTTTGGCCAAAAAGGAATCCCCGGATTTCACCATAAACCTAGATTTCTGGTTGCTGTTTAGTTGGGGCTCACTCGAGAAGGGACCGGATGGGGAACTGCCAGTCTGTATCGAATATAGCACCTGAAACTTTTCAAAGCTCTTTCGGATCCTTTCCTGATCCGCATTCTCATTGATGAAATCCAGGCAATTAAGACTTAAAGCCTTTTCGGTGATAAAAGGCTTTGGGGAAGTGAAGATCACCGGAATCCTCATGTCCAGTTTCTCAAATATAAAGGGATGCATATCTGTCAGGTCATAACTCCCCACAATCAGGTCCACCTTATTGCCCTTTTCTACATAGTTGTAGGCTTCCTCCCAGGAGGCCAATACTTCTACAGTTTTCAAAAAAGGGTTAACATTCTGGAATTTATGGCTCCATTTATAGCCATCCTCACTCCGGTGTACGATGATGCAATTAATGAACTGGTTTTCTACTCCCATTTTGCTACTCTTGGATAATTTCCGTCCGAAAACTAAACAGCTTTCAGGCTAATATCAAGACTTTTTACATGATGTGTCAAAGCACCCACTGAAATAAAGTCTACGCCGCATTCTGCGACATCTTTTAGCGTTTCTTCTGTAATTCCACCAGAGGCCTCGGTTTTATATTTTCCACCGATGAGTCTTACAGCCTCCTTCATAGTTGGACAATCCATGTTGTCCAACATGATCACATCCACACCCCCAGTTTTCAACACCTGCTTCACTTCATCGAGATTTCGGGTTTCCACCTCAATCTTGAGTTTCAGCTTATTGGCTTTCAGGTATTCCTGAGTGGCCTTAATGGCTGCGGCTATCCCACCGGCAAAGTCCACATGGTTATCCTTCAGCATGATCATGTCATAAAGGGCAAACCTATGATTTTGGCCACCCCCGATCGCCACGGCCCATTTTTCCAGCATGCGGAAATTTGGTGTGGTTTTGCGGGTATCCAATAATTTGGTGCGGGTGTGCTTGATCAGCTGGTTTAGCTTGTACGTTTTGGTGGCAATGGCGCTCATACGCTGCATGCAGTTGAGCACCAGGCGCTCGGTAGTCAAAATCGAGGCTGCACTTCCAGATACTTTAAGACCTATATCGCCAGCTTTGACTTTGTCGCCATCTTTGAGTAAAAGCTCCACCTGCAAATGTGGATCATAATGCTCAAAAATCATCTTGGCCAAGTCCAAACCGGCAATGATGCCCTCTTCCTTGATCAATAGCTGGGCGGCACCCTGCACATTTTCAGGCAAGGTGGCCAAAGTAGAGTGATCACCTGTCCCCACGTCTTCCAGCAGGGCAGATTTGATGAATTTTTGTAAATTATCTTGGGTCAAATACGAATTTTTCACCCTGCAATATTACTAATTTTATCGGGAAGAATTGTCACTAAGTGAGGAAATGGGCACTTGCGTCACGATAAGGTTGCTGCTTCCTTTGGCTATGAGCTTGCCTTCCGCATTGGTGATTTTGGCTTTCCAGTGGTTCACATTTCGTCCACCCCTCACCAGTTTGGCTTCTACGGTGAGTTTTTCGCCTACATGGGCCGCAGCCAAAAAGTCGATGTTCAGGTTGATGCTAGTCATCAGGTATTCATTTCCGGTCACGTAGTTGGCCCCGCCGATCACGTCGTCCAACATAAGAGAGGCCACCCCGCCATGCAAGATGTTGCCGGGATTGCAAAATTCTTCCCTCACGGTGTACTCCATGACCAATAAGCCGTATTCTACCTCTCTGAGGACTCCTTCCAGCCAGTTGCCGGCCTTGGAAGGGGATTGATTGATGGTGGTACCGATTAGTTTTTTGTAATTTCTGAGAAATATATTGTCTTCCATAGGTAAAGGCTGATCAGATTGACGGTATCGAAAATTTCATAAATGTTTTTGGGCACAAAAGGGGAGAGGGTAACCTTATAATGCCGGTTTTTGTCCTGCTGGATAATGAGGCTGTACTTATCCTTCAGTTTGAGAATTTCCTCCGGGAAAAAAACCTGTTGGGGCATTTTGACTGGACTGTTTTTCATTCCAAACTGTTTTTTGACCTTTCCATAGGTTTGGCCAACGATTCTGTCATTAAAACCCCGCTCCTGAATTTCCAGAGTGGAGTCCTGGAGAAATTTAGGATTAAAGGAATGGATTAAAGTAATGCCGGACTTGATAAAGCGATAGGTGACCTTACTTCCCACTTCCTTCTGAAAAGGCAGATTGGTCTTGATTTTACAAAAATTCCATAAGTTTTCTATCCGCTTCAATTCCATCATTTGTTCCTGTCCTCTTGTTCCAATAATCTAAAATAATCAAATGAGGTGGTTTTAAAAGCATCTCTTTCCTTTCTTTCCACCAAAATGGGCTCCCAGCCATCGGAAGTCTCTATCTCAAAATGGGCATCCTGAAGCAATAAAGGATAAACCTGATCCACAAACCTGAAATGATCAAACCTGTCACCACCACCAAATTGAATAATGCCCGAGCTGTCACTTTCATCAAAACTATACTTCAAATTAATCCTGCCATCCAATATTGCCTCGGATGGCTCCAAATAAATATAGGCATCTTCCTTCACCCGATTTAGAATAATCGAAAGGTTGATCACAGGCCTGCTGTCATCCACCACCCTTTTGGACAACCTGAAAACGTTCATTTTGGCATCGTTGCGGTTTTCTCGGTCATAGAAAGGCTGCCGCACATTCATGAAATACAGGCGGCTCGCAGCCGTGATGGAGGTCCTTATTTCTCCTTCCTCCAGTTCCACCGTTTTGGTGTTGAAAAATGATAAAGCAAAGACCCAGATCAACGTTCCGATCCCAAAGATTTTGAACAGTTTTATAAGTTCTGGGTCAAATGATTTATCCTTGGACATTTTCCTTTTTTGGCATCTTTTCTAACAACAACTCCCAGGCATTTTTGATATGGGTTTCTTCCACGTCCGTCTGCCCGATCACCCAGCGGATCACAAATTTTCCGTCAAGCTTTGTATGTGTAAAAAATGCAAGGCCGGTTTGGTTCACTTCAGCCATCCATTTTTCATTGAGCTGATTGAGTTTTTCAGTTGACAAACCAGTTTCCACAAACCTAAAGCAAATGGTATTTAAAGGTACAGGTGCCAAAATTTCAAGGTTTGGATGCCTTTCAATCCATTCTACGGCCTTCTTGGTAAGCTTAAGATGGTGGCGCAACTTTTTCCTCAGGCCATTTAACCCATAATGGCGGATGACAAACCAAAGTTTCAGCGCCCGAAACCTTCTTCCCAGTTGAATACCCCAATCCCGGTAATTGTTGACCTGCTCATCCAGTTGTGTCCGTAGATATTCGGGAGTGAGGCTGAAGGTTTTGATCAGGTGTTGGGGCTCTTTTAGAAAAAGAACAGAGCAGTCAAAGTTGGTGAACATCCATTTATGAGGGTTAAAGACATAACTATCAGCTTTTTCATGCCCTTCATTCATCCATCGAAATTCAGGTAAAAGCAAGGCTGTACCTGCAAAAGCCGCGTCTATATGGTGCCAAATACTGTATTTTTGGCATATCTCACCAATTTTATCGATCGGATCAATGGCTGTGGAACTGGTAGTCCCTAAAGCAGAAACCACGCAGAGAGGGATGTAACCCTTCTCAACATCGGCTTGAATGGCTTTTTCCAAAAGCTCCGGTATTAAAGCATAATTATCATCCACCCTTATTCTAATCAGATTGACCTGACCGATCCCGGCAATCCTTAATGCTTTATCAATTGAGGAATGAACATGTTCTGAGCTATAAACCCTGAATTTTGCAAAACCTTCAAAACCTAATTGGTTGATTCTATAGCCGGTAACCCTCTCTCTGGCAGCAAGAATCGCACTAAGCGTGGCAGTACTGGCCGTGTCATGAATCACACCTTTCCACGTGGAACATATGCCTTTTGCATCCCTCAACCAATCTAAAACCCGCTCCTCTAATTCAGTTGCGGCAGGGGAGGTGAGCCAAGACATACACTGGGCACCCAAAGTAGACATCAGCATTTCGGCCAATATCGACGGCTCGGAATTGTTGGCCGGAAAGTAGCCGAAAAAGGATGGATGTTGCCAATGAGTCATACCCGGCAGGATGACATCTTTGAAATCAGCAAATATGCGGTCAAAATCTTCACCCTCCTCTGGAGCGGAGGAAGGCAATTGCTTTAAAATTTCACCAGGCTCTATTTTAGGTGTAACTGGATACTTTCCTTTGTTTTCCAAATAATCCGCCATCCAATCAACCATCTCATGGGCTCGCTTTCTGAATTCCTCTTTATCCATATTCAATGTACGTAAGATCCGGCATTCATATCGATAGTACAGCCTGTAGAATGGTCAGCTAATCCAGAACAAAGCAAGGTTACCATCGGTGCAATATCCTTAGGTTCAGTGAGTTGTGACAGAGCAATATCGTTTAAAGCGAAATCCTCACCATATTGATCCATAAAATCCTGAGCCATATCGGTTTTGGTAAAGCCAGGGGCTATAATGAAAGCCTTGATTCCTTCTTTTCCGTAATATCGGGCAAGAGATCGTGTAAAACTTACAATAGCGGCTTTGGAAGCGGCATAGGCCAAATAATCAGGGGTGTCACCCCTAAATGCAGCCCTGGAGGAAATGTTTACAATACGCCCATTCTTGTTATTTCTGGCATGCTCGACAAACTCCTTACTGATAATTGCCAGTGCATTGATATTGACATCCATGGTTTTGAGCCATGAGCTGGTCCAATCGATGGCTGGGGCATTGTCAGGCGTAGAAATGGCAATGCCCGCATTGTTAACCACCGCATCAATCTTTCCGTAGGTTTCCACCAAAACCGGTATCCAACCCATTACTGCATCCAGATCCGAAAGATCACAAGCTACGGGGTGGGAGGGGTTTGGAAGGCTTTTCTGCAACTCCAAAACATCCTTCTCACTATTATTATAATGCAGAAGTACTTCCGCACCAGATGCCGATAATTGTTGGGCTATAGCCTTCCCAATTCCCCGGGAAGCCCCCGTGACGAGAATTCTATGGCCTGAAAGGTTTATATGCATAATTGAATCAATTCAAGTTAAGTAAGCAATTTAAAAAGCCTTGGGAAATAAAGCCATGCCGACGGTATAAAGTTTAGACAGTTCCCGCTGCTATCACGGCCAGATCAACTTTTTTAACTCCGGCAGCCAAGAGTGCATTGGCACAAGCGGCGAGTGTGGCCCCGGTGGTCATCACATCATCGACCAACAATACGTATTTGCCTTCTAGCTCTTTACCATCAAATTGAAAAACATCCTTAACATTTTCCCACCGTTCCATCCTGGATTTCTTAGTTTGTGTTTGAGTGAATTTGGTCCTTTGCAATCCCTCATGTACGGGCACTGCCAAAGCAGCAGAAATCCCCATGGCGAATTTGGCACTTTGGTTATATCCCCGCCTGCGCAACTTAGCTGGGTGCAGAGGCACAGCGATAATGAAATCCCAATTGACATCAAACTCAGCCTGAATCAGCTTCTGCCCATACAATTTTCCCAAAACCACTCCCAATTGTGGTTTATTCTTGTATTTGAGCTGGTGGAGAAGCTTTTGACTTAAGCCGTTTTTGGAAAATCTAAGGAAGGCAAGAACCCTATCCGCCTTGGTAAGACCAAGCAATTTGACTGTCAGGTCATTTTCTTTCGGCCGCAGGTGGTAAGAGGTGATGGGAAGGGAAGCTTCGCATTTTCGGCAAAGCTGAAATTCGAAAGCATACAGGCTTGTTTTACAGCCACAACAGGTATGGGGAAACACCAGGGCCAAAAAATCCTCCAAAAAATTGAAACGCATCATGAAAAAGGCTTGTTTGTTCTGAATGACAGGAAAATACCTGTTATATTTACCGGTTAATCTAAAAGTTAAGGAAATTAATGAATTTAAGAGAAGAATTCAATGCTTATAGAACCAAGATGAATGAAAAAATCTTGGCTGAGGACAACAAAGTCATCAAGCGTTTTTTCAATCTGGACACCAATGCCTATGCGGAAGGTGCCTTGGATGTAAAAACCAAGGAAATGCTAGGCCTTTCCAGTTCCATGGTGCTCAGATGTGATGACTGCATAAAGTATCATTTGGAAAAATGTTTTGACGCAGGAGTGACCAAAGCACAGGTATTTGAGGTCTTTTCGGTTTCCATGATCGTTGGCGGATCTATCGTGATCCCTCATTTGAGAAGGGCAGTTGAATTTTGGGAGGAGCTAGAAAACCAGACAAATGATTAAAAAGGATTATGACCTTGAAGTAAGGTGGGGCAAATTGCTAAACGGATTGAAAGATCTGATTGGGAAAAAGCCCGCCGATCTCAATGGAGTACTGTTTTTGATAGGAGTACAGGAATTGGGACAGGGTCTGAGAACCTTTTCCAAGGAGCAAAAACAGGATCTGATACATATAGGCATATGCAAGGTATTAAGCTTGGGCGGCTTTTATGAATTGGATTATATCGATCAAGACGGTTGGCCACATTGGAAATTGGTCAATAAATTGCCCCACTTTGACATATTGGATCAAGAAAAGTTGTTGAAGATCCACGTAATTGAATATTTTGAAATCGAATTTGATATAGAAATCAAATAATTAATTCACCACAAGAGAATGAAATTCGTATCCTATAATGTCAATGGCATTAGAGCAGCATTAAATAAAGGTTTTGCAGAGTGGCTTAAAGATACAGACGCCGACGTGATCGGTCTTCAAGAGGTAAAAGCCATGCCTGACCAAGTTGATATAAGTATTTTCGAAGACCTTGGATACCATGTTTTCTGGTATCCAGCTGTGAAAAAAGGATACAGTGGAGTGGCCATACTCAGTAAAGTGAAGCCAAATTTTGTGGAATATGGCATGGGTGTAAGCACTTATGATGATGAAGGAAGGATGATCAGAGCTGATTTTGATGATGTATCTTTCATTAGCGCATATTTTCCATCAGGAACCACAGGGGACATCAGGCAGGATTTCAAATACCAGTTTTTGGATGACATCTATGGATATAGCCAGGATTTGATCCAAAAAATACCTAACCTGATCTTTAGCGGGGATTATAATATTTGCCATAAGGCGATTGATATCCACAATCCAGTTAGCAACAAAAATTCGTCTGGGTTTTTACCAGAGGAGAGGGCATGGATGGACAAGTTTACCGAATCGGGCTTTGATGACAGTTTCAGGTTATTCAACCCTGACCCGCATAATTACACCTGGTGGAGCTACAGGGCCAATGCTCGGGCAAAGAATTTGGGATGGCGGATCGATTATCACATGACCACAAAATCCATTAAGGACCGGTTGAGAAAGGTAGAAATTTTGAGTGAAGCAAAACATAGCGACCACTGCCCAATTGTACTGGAAATCGAATAATTTGCGTGACTGAATTATACTAATAAAAGATTAAATAAAATATAAATCTGAACAGAAACTTAATGAAATCTATCAAAATTTCAATACCTTCTCTGATAGACAATATTAAAATTGTCGAAAGTTTCATAGATAATGCAAAGGAAAAATTCCATATCAACGATGACATATATGGAAACATTATGATTTCGGTCACAGAGTGTGTAAGCAATGCCATTATCCACGGCAATGGTAATGATCCCAAAAAAACGGTAAATCTGGAACTAAAATTCTTGGATAGCGAGTTGAAGTTCATCGTGGAAGATGAAGGCAATGGCTTTGACCAGAATGCATTGGTAGATCCGACCTCCCCCGAAAATATTGAAAAATACGGAGGAAGGGGAGTATTCATCATGAAGCACCTCAGTGATGAGGTAGCCTTCGAAGATGACGGACGTAAGACTATCCTGACATTTTACATGAGTTAATTGAAATGGCGATAAATTTCTTCAGTGAAGATATACCCTTTGATCTCAAACCAAAAAACAGCTACAAGAAGTGGCTGAGAGAAATTGCGGGCGAGGAGGGTTTTAAGATAGGTGAATTGAGCTATATATTCTGTTCAGACGAGTACTTGTATTCCATTAACCTGGAATACCTCAATCATGACACCTATACGGACATTATCACCTTTGACAACTCCGAAGATGAAGACATTATTGAAGGAGATATTTTCATCAGTATCGATAGAGTCAGGGACAATGCCAAAACCCAAGGGACAGATGAAACGGAAGAATTAAAAAGAGTGGTCAGTCACGGCTTGTTACACCTTATGGGATACAAGGACAAAACAGAGGAAGAGGAGAGATTAATGAGAGAAAAAGAAAACCAGGCTATTGGTAAATTCTAAACTGTTCCACGTGAAACAGTGTCTTCTCATCTTATCCTTATCATTTAACAACACAAGTGTTCCACGTGGAACACTGGGAGAATTTTCAATAATTAAATCAACGTTCCACGTGGAACATTATAATTACAGACGAGTATGTTTCCAGTATATGACGTAATAGTAGTAGGGGCAGGGCATGCGGGTTGTGAAGCCGCACATGCTGCTGCAAAGATGGGTTCCAAGGTTCTGCTTTGTACCATGAACATGAACACTATTGCGCAAATGTCCTGCAACCCGGCAATGGGCGGGGTGGCAAAAGGCCAGATAGTAAGGGAAATTGATGCCTTAGGCGGGATGTCGGGTATCATTTCGGATAAATCCATGATCCAGTTCAGGATGCTCAACCGCTCCAAAGGTCCGGCTATGTGGTCGCCCAGATCACAAAACGACCGGATGCGCTTTGCGGAAGAGTGGAGACTGGCACTGGAAGCTACGCAAAACTTAGATTTTTGGCAGGAAATGATCACAGGACTCGTAGTTAAAGACAAAAGGGTAGTAGGTGTGAGGACGGGAATGGGGCTAGATATTGAGGCAAGATCCGTGGTTTTGACAAATGGAACATTTCTAAATGGGATCATTCATATCGGAGAAAAGAAATTTGGAGGGGGAAGAACCGGTGAAGCTGCAGCAAAAGGCATCACTGAGCAACTTGTGGAACTGGGCTTCGAAGCGGGCAGAATGAAAACAGGCACGCCTCCAAGAGTAGATGGCAGAAGTTTGGACTATACCAAAATGGAAGTCCAACATGGAGATGAGTCTCCGGAAAAATTCTCCTATTCCAATGAAACCAAACCTTTGGAGAAACAACATACCTGTTGGATCACCTATACCAATAAAGAGGTACATGAAACACTGGAAACAGGATTCGATAGATCACCAATGTTCAATGGGAGAATACAGGGATTGGGTCCTAGATATTGTCCCTCTATAGAGGATAAAATCAACCGTTTCGCCGAAAGGGAACGCCACCAGATATTTGTAGAACCTGAAGGATGGAATACTGTGGAAATCTATGTGAATGGATTTTCAACTTCTCTTCCCGAAGACGTGCAATATAAAGCAATCAGGAAAATAGCGGGATTTGAAAACGCCAAGATGTTCAGACCTGGTTATGCCATAGAGTACGATTATTTTCCACCGACACAATTGAAGTTGACACTGGAGACGCAGCTGATCGAGAACCTATACTTTGCAGGACAAATCAACGGGACTACAGGATACGAAGAAGCGGCCTGTCAGGGACTAATCGCAGGAATAAATGCTCACAATAAAGTCAAAGAGGATGAACCATTCTTACTGAAGCGATCAGATGCCTATATATCAGTATTGATTGATGATTTGATCAATAAAGGCACTGAGGAACCTTATAGGATGTTTACATCCAGGGCTGAGTTCAGGTTGCTGCTTCGACAGGACAACGCAGATCTTAGACTCACGGAACTTGGCCATAAGATAGGGTTGGCGTCTGATGAGCGATTGGAAAATATGCTCGATAAAAAGAATGCTACTAAGCAGCTTATAAAAGAACTGAAGGAAAGAAAGCTTTCCCCCGAAGTGATCAATGAGGGATTGGAAAAGCAACAGACGGCTACTATCAAGGAAAAGGCTACCATTGAAAAGCTGATCAAAAGACCTCAATTGGGATTGGATCAATTAAAAGGAATGGATGCTGATTTCGATGCGTTTCTGGATTCCTACGATAAGGAAGTATTGGAACAAGCGGAGATCCAGATTAAATACGACAGCTACCTGGAAAAAGAGCAGGCCATGGTAGATAAATTGAACAGCATGGAGAATTTCAGGATACCAGATAGTTTTGATTATTTATCCATTCCAGCCCTTTCCGCTGAGGCAAAGCAAAAGCTTAATAAAATCAGACCTGAAACAATGGGACAGGCTTCAAGAATCAGCGGTGTGTCGCCTGCTGACATGTCTATATTAACTGTATATCTTGGAAGATAAACGTATGTACGAAAGATTGACCAAATGCCCGCTTTGCAAAAGTGGGCATTTTAATAATACCTTAATCGTAAAGGATCACAGCGTATCTCAAGAGTCATTTACAATATGTAAATGCAAAAAATGTGAGCTGCTTTTTACCAATCCCCGACCGGACGTAAAAAGTATACAGAAGTATTACGAATCTGAGGATTACATTTCACATAACGATTCAGCTACCAATATCACCAATCTGATCTATAAATTGGTTCGCTCCTATACTTTAAGGCAAAAAGTATCCTGGATCAACAGGTTTTCGAATAAGAAGGGGAGAGTCCTCGATTTCGGTTGCGGTACAGGATATTTTCTTAACAAGGCTAAAGAAGATGGATGGGAGACTATAGGATTAGAGCCAAATCCAACAGCAGCCAAAATTGCCAAAGATAGAAATGGTCTGACTGTTTACTCGGATCGGGAAGACCTACAAATAGAGAAGAAATTCGATGTTATTACGTTATTCCACGTATTGGAGCATGTACATGATCTGCAGGAAACCATGGAGGTTCTTTTGGACAAATTGAAGAAGCGGGGAGTGCTCCTGCTGGCCGTCCCAAATTACTCCTCATGGGACAGCAAGGAATACGGTGAAAATTGGGCGGCATTGGATGTGCCTCGCCACTTGTACCATTTCACACAAGGGACCATGACATCTTTGGCAGAAACCTTCAATCTAAAAATAAAAGAGACCATCCCTATGAAATTCGATAGTTTTTATGTCTCACTTTTATCAGAGAGTCATAAAAATCAAAAGAAAAATTTTATAAATGCATTAAGGAATGGATTTAAATCCAACAATTATGCAAAAAAGAACAACCAGAATTATTCTAGCTTGCTATATATTTTGAAGAAAAAATGAAAGTAAATAACCTGCTGTTATTATTTATAGCAATTCTTGCCCTGCTTGCCTGCGCAAGGGAAAGCGCCCCAATGGGAGGCCCAAAGGATGAAGAGCCTCCCAAGCTACTCAAATCCGATCCAGCTTATGAATCCTTAAATGTAAGACCTGAAGAGATTAATTTGGAGTTTAGCGAGTTTATCAAGGTAGAAAATCCAAACAAGCAGATCATCATCACCCCTAGGATCAATACCCAGGAAATGGAAGTGGTGGCCCTTAGAAACCGAGTGAGGATAAAACTTAATCAGGAACTGGAGGACAGTACTACTTATGTTTTCAACTTTCAACAAAGCATTAAGGATATTACCGAAAACAATCCAGCAGAAAATCTTAAACTGGTTTTCTCGACAGGTAATGAAATCGACAGCTTGAAATTTTCAGGAAGGGTAAGATTTGTATTTCCACAAAAGGAAAAGGTTATCAAGGATGTGCTGGTCGGCTTGTATGACATAGCCGACACCACAGATTTATTCAATGATCCTCCATATTATATAGCCCAGGCTGATACAAGCGGAAGGTTTGAAATCACTAATATCAAAGCTGGAACCTATAGAGCAGTAGCCTGGCAGGATGAAAACAATACATTGAAAGTGGAGTCTAAAGTGGAACCTTATGCTTATTTCTCCGATTCTGTAGTGATTGATGAAAATATAGATGGCGCCCATTTCAACCTTTTCAGGGCTGATTTATCGGCATTTTCCATCAACCGTTCAAGCCCTACTGCAACCAATTATGACATTGTACTGAGCAAGGCACCGGCTGAAATCAATTTGGACCACCCAGATTTGAATGATAAGCTATTTTATAGGCTATCAGAAAGGACAATCAGACTTTACCATACTGAGATGCGGGAGGACAGCACAGAGGTCAGATTATCGCTCAAGGACACTGTGGGCTTCAGCATTGATACTGCGCTGTATGCAACCTTTGAAGAGAGTACGAGAAACAAGCAAAAGCTCGAACTAACGGTGGATAGCGGCAAAGGCTTTATACGCAATCTCACCGCACAGTTGGACTTCAACAAACCTGTGGTAAACATCAATTACGATTCTTTGATGGTTCGGTATGATACGGCGAGCTTTATACCTATTACGCGTGAAAACTTGAGTTTACTGGATAGCAGCAATTATACAAAGTACATTGTCAGGGTAGCCTTACCGGATACTTTGCCAGCTGGCACCTATACTTTATTTGCAGCAGATTCCACCTTCCAGGATGTGGAAGGGCTATGGAATGAAAATGAAGTAGAGGCCAATTATAGAAAAATCAAGTCTGATAACCTTTCGGATGAAATTTCAGGAGTAATCGAAAGTGATGAATTGCCAATCATTTTGCAACTGCTCAACAAGCGAAATGAGATTGTTTATACCACTTATCTGACAGAATCAAACAGGTTTAGAATAACCAATATAGAGGCTGGAGAATATAGATTACGGGCAATAATAGACAGGAACAGCAACCGCAGATGGGACCCTGGCAACTATAACGACCTCAGCCAACCCGAACCGGTCTACTATTATGTAAATCCGGCTAATGGAACCCGAGAATTCACTATTAGGCCCAATTGGTCTAATGTGGACCTTAATATTGCCGCTATTCCTGAAACAGGTTTAACACAAACGACTGATCAAGAGGAAGAAGGCATGGATTTTGAGATAGAAATACCGGAATTTATCATCCCGGAAGAACTATAGCAACCGCTGTCGATAACTTGCCTAGAAAGTGTGAATAAGTGTCGACAACTTATGGATAAAAGCAGAGTTATCCCCCAGTGATATTTTTCATTGGGGGATTTTTTTGAGGCCTATGGATAACCACAATATTCTGCACCTTAATCCACATTTTCCCCCACAGCTATTCATACACATTCAACTTTGGCGTATATTGTACACCATAATGGGCATAAGTCCATTGCTCATTGATCCTTAACAACTTACAAGTGGATAAAATGTGAATGAGACGTGAATAGCAAGGGGATAAATGATTATAAGCTTGTGGGAAAGTTTTTGCCAGTTAATTGTCCACAAATCCACACCTTAATAACTTTAATAGTTTTTATTTAATTAAATAAAATAGTATATATATAGAGAGGTGGATAACTGAAAAAGTGAACATGTTACAGGCTTCGGAGTTTTTTAGAAAATTATAAAGGCTCTTTAAATGCTCAATCAATGAAAAGGATTTTATGGCTGGTTTTTCTTGTGACGTTGGGCCATGACTTGGCGGCCCAAGAGTTTTTACATTTTACTGATTTTTACGTCTCGGGCGGATATCGCAACCAACCCTATAAAGCCTTAAATCAAAGATTGCAAAATGCCGGCTATCAAGATTTCGGAGAGCATGCCGGAATCGTAGGTATAGGTATCAATCATTTTAACAGCTCAAGGTGGGGTTTATTTGCTGAAAGCGAACTAACCCTTCATAAAAAGAGATCGTCCAATGACGAGGTTAATTATAGGTATTTACCGCTACATGTCACTGCCGGTGTGCAATATCGATTATTTCCAGAAAGAGGCTTTTCCCAATGGAATTTTTATCCCCGACTTGGGCTGTTTTACGGAACCACTTCATTGGATCTGTTAGCAAATAACCTTAATAGGGATTTTGATGATAATATTACTGGCGCCATGAATTCAAGCTTTCTTTATCAGAGAAATTATGGCTTGAATTTCAGTTTAAATGCGGATAAAATTATCGGCGCTTTTATAAAGCCAACCACCCAAGTTGGAATTTATAGCCGTTTTTCCCTTCAGGCGGGTTATATTTGGAATGTGCTAAACAGCAGGACAAAACTCAGAAGGAATTTCAATCCAGATATTCGGGATGATTTTGCCATTAGAAATTCACCCACATTTGATCCAAGTGCTTTTTACATCAAAGCCAATATTGGTTTGGGCAAATTTAAAAGGACCATTAAATCTGAAAAAGAAGCCGATTATTGATTATGCGCCAAGTTTTTTTCACTATTCTATTTTTGATTTTTCCTTGTTTGATTTTTGCCCAGGAGGAAGTGCCAGCTGATTTTCTTGAAAAATTGCATCAGGAAAAAAGTGAATCCCCTCCATCTTCAATGAACTTCTTTTTCTCAATGGGCTTGGAGAGTTTATTTTCTTTGCAGCAATTTTCCGAAAGATTGGAGAGTAATGGTTTGACTCCATTTCCTGATAGAAATTTTGTAAATGGCTTGGGATTTAATATTCAAAAAGAAAAATGGACTGTTTTTCAAGTGGATTTTGGATTTGCCAACAGTAATGATATTGGAGACGTAGAAGGGTTAAAGGAAAATGTTTTTTATTCCAACGCCAGAATAGGAGGGGCATACAATGTGCTTCCAGGCACGCATTTGTTTCGCTTGGAGCCTGGCTTAGGCCTTTTGTTTGCCAATGGACGCTATACTGTAAAGTCCACGGATGAATTGGGGAGTTTCGACGGTTTTTTGGGTCAAAGGAATTTTAATGAGTTGAGATTGAGCCAAAGCAGTGTTGGTTTGAATGTCAATGTCCTGATCAGCCCCAATCATTTCCATCCTGAGCCTACAAAAGGGGTGTTTGATTTCTTTTCCCTTGAAATTGGATCTAACTTGTTACTTCACCAATTTGGTATGCAGCCAAATCTTGCAGATCACCCTGACCTTAACCTGACCAGCGTGTATTTTAAAGCGCGGATAAATGTCATTAGTCAATGAAAAAAAATAAATATTTTTATAAGAAACTTAATTCTGTATTTTCAGTTTTTTAAGTATTTATTTTTATTTGAAAGCCCTTTTTTACTATATTTTAAAATATAATCAGGAATAAGTGGTTGTTTACCTCTTTTAATTATTGAAAGCAGTTGAAATTTTTGAATAAATAGTATGCATGCATACTTTATTTTTCTTAACTTAGGTAATTCTTAAACCCGCTAGAGCATAAAGCATAATGAAGAGAGAAGAAACAGTGGATTATCATATCAAATCTGCCTGGCACGCCATCAATCGGATGTATAACCAGCGGGCTGTGCAGGATGATTTTACAACATCCATTGGATTTGTTTTGATAAACATCAATTCCAAAGAAGGGACGCCGGCCACCAAGATCGCCCCGCTGATGGGGCTGGAGGCAAGAAGCCTTACCCGGATGCTCAAAACGATGGAGGAGAAAGGGCTGATCATCCGCAGGCCTGATCTGCAGGACAAAAGGTCGGTTAGGATATTTTTGACTCCAGAAGGAAAGAAGAAAAAAGAGATCAGCGTCAAAACGATCAAAGAATTTAACGAGGAGGTCCAAAAGGCCGTGGGAAAAGAAGAACTGGACAGGTTTTTCAAGGTATTTGACAAGATCAACCAAGTAGTAGAAAAAATACAGTCGTCAACTATAAACCCTCAAACAACGATTGAAATTAGGGATTAGATTATTAGACCTTTTTTCAGAAATCACTAAAACAATATGAAACGAACAATTAAAAAAATCGCCATTTTAGGTTCCGGTGTCATGGGATCCAGGATAGCCAGCCATTTTGCCAATATCGGCGTGGAAGTGTTACTTTTGGATATCGTATCCAGGGAGCTTAATGAAGATGAACAAAAGAAAGGCCTTTCCTTGGAAGACAAGCAGGTCCGGAACCGTATTGTAAATGATGCCCTTCAAACGGCGTTAAAATCCAAGCCATCGCCAATTTACAACAAGGATTTTGCTAGCCGGATCACAACCGGGAATTTTGACGATGATCTCCCCAAGATCAAAGATTATGACTGGGTAATGGAAGTGGTAGTGGAAAGGCTGGATATAAAACAGTCGCTTTTCGAAAAGGTAGAGCTGCACCGCAAACCTGGTACGCTAATTACCTCGAATACCTCGGGAATTCCAATGCACATGATGTGTGAGGGAAGAAGCGAGGACTTTAAGAAAAACTTTGCAGGGACTCACTTTTTCAACCCTCCGCGTTACCTGCGCTTATTGGAAATCATTCCTGCACCAGAAACCGATCCGACCATCATTGACTTCTTGATGGATTATGGTGATAGGTATTTGGGCAAGGAAACTGTGCTTTGTAAGGATACTCCAGCCTTTATTGCCAATAGAATTGGTGTATATGCCATTATCAGTGGCATGCATACTGTCGAAAAAATGGGCATGGGCGTATCTGAAGTAGATAAACTCACTGGAACGGTGATAGGTCGGGCCAAATCCGCGACTTTCAGAACCATGGACGTAGTTGGTTTGGACACCACCGTGAATGTGGCCAACAACCTTTACAAAACTCTTGAGCACGATGAATCAAGGGAGAAGTTTAAACTGCCCAAAATCATGGAAGTACTCTATGAGAAAAAATGGTGGGGAGACAAGACGGGCAAGGGTTATTTCAACATGATCCGTCATAAGGATGGCTCCAAGGAGCTGAAGGAAATCGATTTTGAAACTTTTGAATACAAAGATGTAGAAAAGCCGAAGTTCAAGGCGCTGGAAGGCTCGAAGGAGATTGACGATCTGAAAAAGAGGATCAAATTCTTGGTAAACTTTGACGATAGGGCCGGGGAGTTTTACAGAGCGACTTTTTATGATCTTTTCCGCTATTGCAGCAACAGAATTCCTGAGATCGCTGACGAATTGTACAGAATTGACCAGGCGGTGACGGCAGGGTTTGGCTGGGAGTATGGACCATTTGAAAATTGGGACATCCTTGGCGTTAAAGAAACCGTGGCCAAGATGAAGGAAGCTGGCGAGACACCTGCCGATTGGGTGGACGAAATGCTTGCTGCGGGCCACGAGTCTTTCTACAAAGTAGAAAACGGTGTGAAGAAATACTACGACATCCCGAGCAAGTCTTACAAAGCCGTACCTGGAATGGATGAATTCATCCTCTTGGATACCCTCAAATCGGCCAATAAGAAACTTTGGGGCAATGCCGGATCGACCATATATGACATGGGTGACGATGTGATTGGCCTGGAGTTCCACACAAAGATGAACTCTCTGGGTGCCGAAGTGATAGAAGGTATCAACACGGCAATTTCAATGGCCGAAAAGCAATACAAAGGTCTGGTGATCGGAAACGAAGGACCAAATTTCTCGGCAGGTGCTAACTTAGCCATGCTGTTCATGTTTGCCGGCGACCAGGATTTTGATGAGATCAACCTGATGATTGCCCAGTTCCAAAACACCATGATGCGCGCCAGATATTCATCTGTGCCGGTAGTGGTAGCTCCGCACAACATGGGCTTGGGTGGCGGTTGCGAGCTTTCCCTTCATGCGGATGCCGTACAGGCGCATGCTGAACTTTACATGGGATTAGTCGAAGTGGGGGTAGGCTTGATTCCTGCAGGTGGCGGAACCAAGGAAATGACGCTAAGATTTTCAGAAAGCATCAAAGATGGGGATGTGGAACTCAACAGGCTTCAGGATACCTTCATGAATATTGCCATGGCAAAAGTGTCCACCTCTGCTGAGGAAGCAAGAGGTCTCGGATTTCTTCAAACCAAAGACAGTATCACTTTGAACAGGAAAAGGCTATTGGCCGATGCCAAGCAGAAAGTTTTGGCTTTGCACCATGCAGGTTATACCCAACCGGTTCAGAAAACCAATATAAGAGTGTTGGGAAAAACCTCCTTAGCCTTGTTTGAGGCTGGTATTACGGGCATGAGATACGGAAAATATATCTCGGAGCACGATGCAAAAATTGCCCGCAAACTGGCCTATGTGATGAGTGGTGGGGACCTTTCGCAGCCAACTGAGGTAAGCGAACGCTATCTGTTGGATTTGGAAAGGGAAGCCTTTTTGAGCCTGACGGGTGAAAAGAAAACTCTGGAGAGAATCCATAGCATCTTGTTCAAGGGCAAACCACTTAGAAATTAATTGAAAAGCTATCAAGACTAGAAAATTGATACGATTTAATTAAAAAACAATCACTTATAATCAGAAATAATGGAAGCATATATTGTAAATGGATATAGATCGGCCGTAGGAAAGGCCAAAAAAGGAGGTTTTAGGTTTTATAGACCTGATGACCTCGCAGCGGATGTAATCACACATTTAGTCAGTGAGATTCCGGGATTGGACCCAAAAAGGGTAGATGACCTTATCGTAGGAAACGCCATTCCTGAGGCTGAGCAGGGCATGCAGATGGGAAGAATGATCTCCCTATTGGCTCTGCCTCAGGAGGTACCAGGATTTATTATCAACCGTTATTGCGGGTCAGGATTAGAAGCTATAGCCTTGGCCACTGCCAAAATCAAATCCGGAATGGCGGATTGTATCATTGCTGGCGGGACAGAATCCATGTCCCTGTTGCCAATGATGGGATACAAGACTGCTTTGAACTGGAAAATTGCTTCCCAGAACCCGGATTATTACCTAAGCATGGGTTTGACAGCTGAGGAACTTGCCAAGGATTATGACATCACGCGTGAGGATTCGGATCAGTTTTCGGTCAAATCCCACGAAAAGGCCCTAGCCGCTATTGAGAGCGGTAAATTCAAAGATGAAATCGTGCCTGTGGAAGTTGAGGAAACTTACGTGGATGAAAAAGGCAAACGTAAAACTCGCAAATTTACCGTAGATACTGATGAGGGACCTAGGAAGGGTACGAGCATGGACGTACTGAGCAATCTGAAGCCCGCTTTCAAACAAGGGGGCCAAGTGACGGCAGGGAACAGCTCCCAGACTTCAGACGGGGCTGCCTTTGTAATGGTGATGTCGGAGAGAATGGTGAAAGAACTGAATTTAGAGCCAGTGGCCAGACTTGTTTCTTATAGCGTGGCCGGTGTTGAGCCTAGAATCATGGGTATAGGTCCTAAGGAGGCTGTTCCAAAAGCTTTGAAGCAAGCTGGTATCACCATGAATGATATCAACTTGGTAGAGCTAAATGAGGCTTTTGCCGCTCAGGCATTGGCAGTGATCAAATCGCTGGACATGAATCCGGATATCGTAAATGTGAATGGTGGCGCTGTGGCCTTGGGCCACCCACTGGGATGCACAGGAGCGAAACTTTCTGTGCAGATCATTAACGAGCTCCGCCGCCGAAATGGCAAATACGGCTTGGTAACTGCCTGTGTGGGCGGTGGACAAGGTGTTGCCGGTGTTATTGAATTGTTGAAATAAAAATTGAACTATATTATCATGGAAACCATAAAAAAATCTATTAATGGAGGAGAGTTCTTGGTTAAGGACACACCTGCACAGGACATTTTTATACCAGAGGAATTTACCGAAGAGCAAAGGATGATGGCTCAGGCCTGTCAGGATTTTATCGAAACGGAGATTACTCCAAAGGCCGAAGAAATCGACAGCATGAAGGATCCTGAGCTTGTTCCTAGTATTTTTAGAAAAGCCGGAGAACTTGGACTTTTGGGTATTTCGGTACCTGAGGAGTTTGGAGGTATGGGAATGAGTTTTAACACCTCCATGTTGATTGCTGATATCATAGGTGCGGCGGGATCGTTTTCCACCACTTATGGAGCACATACCGGTATCGGTACCTTGCCGATACTGTACTACGGTACGGAGGAGCAAAAGCAGAAGTATCTGCCAAAATTGGCAAGTGGGGAATGGGCTGCGTGCTATTGCTTGACAGAACCAGATGCTGGATCAGATGCCAACAGCGGTAAAACCAAAGCGGACCTGACCGGAGACGGAAAGCATTACTTGCTGAACGGACAAAAGATGTGGATTTCCAATGCAGGATTTGCGGATATATTCATTGTGTTTGCCAAGATTGAGGACGATAAAAACCTGACCGCATTTATTGTGGAAAAGGATTTTGGAGGCATCACTATGAATGAGGAAGAGAAAAAGATGGGTATCAAGGGATCTTCCACCCGTCAGGTTTTCTTCAATGATTGCAAAGTACCGGTTGAGAATATGCTTTCCGAAAGAGGTAATGGCTTTAAGATCGCCGTGAACATTCTTAACATCGGTAGGGTAAAACTTGGAGCAGGTGTGTTAGGCGGTTGTAGAACTGTTATTTCCCAATCCATTAAATATTCCACTGAGCGTAAGCAATTTGGTACCTCTATCAATACGTTTGGAGCCATAAAGCATAAATTGGCAGAAATGGCGGTGAGAACATACGCCAGTGAATCGCTTTCTTACAGAGTTGGACAGGATATAGAGGATAGAATTAGCTCTTTGATCTCAGAAGGCATGGAAGATAGCCAGGCTAAGCTGAAAGGTGTGGAGCAATTTGCAATCGAATGCGCCATCTCGAAGGTTCATGGATCTGAGGTGTTGGATTATGTGGTGGACCAAGGTGTACAGGTGTACGGTGGCATGGGCTATTCGGCGGATGCTCCCATGGAAAGAGCCTACCGTGATGCTAGAATCTCAAGAATCTATGAAGGTACCAATGAGATCAACCGTATGCTAATGGTGGGTATGGTTCTTAAAAGGGCCATGAAAGGCGAGGTTAATATTTACGAGCCGGCAATGGCTGTAAGTAAAGAGTTGACCTCTGTACCATCATTTGACAGAGTGGATACTTCCGAGCTTTTTGCGGCAGAGAAAGAAGTATTGAAAAAACTGAAAAAAGTTTTTCTTATGGTTGGCGGAAAAGCTGCCATGGTGCTTCAGGATAAGATCGAGACGGAACAGGAGATCATGATGAATCTTGCGGATGTGATGATTGAAATTTACGCTGTAGAATCCACCATTTTGAGAACCGAGAAATTGGTAAGCCAAAAAGGTGAGGAAAACTGCAAACATCAAATCGCCATGACAAAGGTATATATGTCGCAGGCAGCCGATAAAATTAACGCAGCAGCCAAGGAGGCAATCGGTTCCTTTACTTCAGGTGATGAACAGAAAGTAATGCTCATGGGACTGAAGCGATTTACCAAGATGGATCTGGTGGATACCAAAACCCTGCGGAGGGAAATTGCTGATTATATGATTGAAAAAGGGAAATATCCTTTCTCTTAAAAGTAAATAAAAGCCCTCAAAATGAGGGCTTTTATTTTTTACCTCATTAAATACCCAATAAGTATCGATAAAAGATTCCTTCTAGGTGATACTTACTCTACATTTACAAATAAGTGCCGTTTATTTCTTTTTTATGAATCTTATTATATAACTTTAAGGTTCAATATAAATTCCCAGATATATGATAAATCTAAATAATTGTGATAAAGAGCCAATTCACCTTCTTGGCAAGTTACAGCGTAACGGGCATCTGATAGCAGTGGAGGTGGATTCTCTTAAAGTCGCATTTGTGAGTGAGGGCTTAGATGAGTCTCTCAACATGTCTGTGGAGGAAATTTTTAAAATGGATATTGGTAACACCTTTGGGCCGTGGTTTCTCGATGAAGTGAAGAAGTACGCAACCACGTCCAAGAATTATCAAATTGTAAAAGACCTGATTATAAAAGGGAACTCTTTCTTTAAAGCAATTCTATCCAAATCCAACGGATACCTCTTGATTGAACTGGAAGATGTCACCAATCTTCAAAAATACAATGCCTATGCTAATGAAGGCCTGAGTTTCATTGACGAAGCCAGTCAGGTCTTTGAAAATATCAATGATGAAACCAAATTGGCGATCAATGCCGCCTCTCTTTTGAGAACCTATACCGGTTATGATAGAGTGATGGTTTACAAATTCAATGATAATGGTGACGGAAAGGTCATTGCCGAGGATAAAAAATTTGGCCTTGAACCTTTTTTGGGGCTTCATTATCCCGCTAGTGACATTCCAAAGCAGGCAAGATTGCTCTATTTGAAAAACAAAGTGCGTGCGATCTATGATGTGGAGGATGAAGGAAAGGACATTTTTAGCCTAGATGGGTCCCATGCAGAAGAAAGGCTGGATCTTAGTTATTCGGTGTTCCGTAGTGTGAGTCCAATTCACCTTCAATATTTGAACAACATGGGAGTAAAGTCCACCCATGGGGTTTCACTTATTATCAATAAAAAGCTGTGGGGTATGCTACTTTGCCACGACCATACCAAATCAAAATTTTTATCGATTGAGCAGCGCTTGACTACCCAATTCTTTGGGGACTTGATGTCCAACAGGATAGCCTTAATTAATTCCAACAAAAAGAATGAGGAGTTCGAAAAGCTAAATACCATCGTAAATTCACTGAAGTTTACCACCCATGATGATCTTGGGGTGGCTATCCAAACGCATTGGCAGGAAATAGGCGATTTGATCAAATGTGACGGTTATTTTCTCCAGTCACCGCTTGGCACCTATCAGTCAGGTGAGCAAATCAGTGAAAAGCAGATTGAAGTGCTGGACTCAGCCATGGAATATAACCAAGATCTGGTGTACACCAGTAATTCCCTTTCAAACGAGGGTATGAACAATACAGAGGGTTTGTTTCCTTATTCTGGATTTTTGAGGCTCACAATTAGCGAGGAGAATAAAGAATTTGTATACCTTTTTCGAAAGGAGAAGAAAAAGAAAATAAATTGGGCGGGCAACCCCAATAAGCCAGTACTGGTAGAGGAAAATGGGCAAGAAGGCCTTACCCCCCGCAAATCGTTTTCCAAATGGGAACAGCTGGTAGAAGGGCAATCCGAAGACTGGAGTGCGCAGGATGTAGAATATGCCAATATCCTTAGGGATGCCTTTATCACTTTTGAGATAGAACACCTCAAGCAGGTTTATTCCACTGGCACTGAAGTGGAAGAAGCCACAGAGCACTACAGAAACCTTCTATTTGAGCGGAATAAGGAGCTGAACAGGCTCAATTCATTGCTTAAAAAGGAACTGGAGGAGAAAACGAAATCACAGAACAACCTTCGAATTGCCAAGGAAGCCGCTGAGCAAATGAACAAAATGCAGACGGAATTTCCATCCACCTTGAGCCACGAAATGCGGACACCTCTAAATGGAATCATGGGGCTATCGCTGATGATTCAGGAGAAATCTGTTTCCCCGGAACTGAAGGAATTTGCCAGCATGCAAATTGAGACGACCAAAAGGATGACCAAAACCTTGAATAGGGTTTTGGAACTGGCAAAAATTCAAAGCGATGGAACTAAACCTATCCTGGATGCATTTGATTTAAATAATTTTCTCAACGAGACTGTGAAGCCCCTAAAAGAGACGGCATCAAAAAAGAGGCAAAAGCTCCTTTTGATCAACCATGAGGAGGAAATGCACATAATATCCGATCAGATCTTGCTGGAACAAATTATTTCTAATTTGATAACCAATGCGATAAAGTTTACACCCGAGAAGGGAGTGATACAATTAAATATCAAATTGGTTAGTAAAAATTTGAAAGAAATTTTAGAAATTGCGGTTGAAGATAACGGTATAGGAATTTGGGAAGAAAATTTAGAAAGAATCTTCGAACCATTCTTTAAAGAGGGAGAAATTACCAAACATTCGGATAACAGTTCTGGTTTAGGTTTGTTCTTGGTAAAGAAATACTCCGAATATCTCAACGGAAAAATCCGCGTGGAAAGCGAAAAAGGGGTAGGGAGCATGTTTCTTGTTCAGATACCAGTCGTCAAAGCTTAAAAAAGGTTTTAATCAAGAGTATATGAAAATTCTGTATATCGAGGATAATAATATTAACAGGATGATATTCGAGACGCTTCTGTCTCCGAGAGCTGACATTGCTTGTGCAGAAAATGGTCCCGCCGGCCTAGAGATGGCTGCCAAAGACTGCTATGAAATGATTGTCATCGATTTGAACCTTAATGATCCCAAAATGGACGGGTTTGATGTATTGAAATCCTTGAGGGAAAATGGCTATTGCCAAAAATGCAGCTCCTCAAAACTATTTGCCTTGACTTCTTATGCCGGCGATGAATGGGAAAAGAAGTGTATAGAGGCAGGTTTCGATGGCTATTTCAACAAGCCCTTGGATCCCAACATCATTCTTGAAAATTATAATGGTAACTGAAACCCTTAAGGAATCCACCAAAAAACACCATTCTCTCACCGAAAAAGCGCTAAACTCCAAACAGATTTTCCAGGAATCGTTTGATTTAGAAGCCTACATCCACATTTTAAAAAATCTTTATCTTGCCCATGAGCTCATTGAAAAAAAGCTCATGGAGCAGGAAAACCCCGAATTTGCAGACTTAATGCAAAGGCATTACCTGATGCGCAAAGGTTTGCTTGAAAAGGATCTGCAAAACCTTTCTGCTGATATTCCCTCAAATTCCAATGTCGTGTTTGATTTGGAAAACACCAATCAGGCCTTGGGTGCACTCTATGTGCTCAAAGGATCAACATTGGGCGGAAAATTCATTTACAAACATCTACATAAAGTATCCCAAAACTGGGAAAAAACCTCCTTGGAGTTTTATGGATTTGAGCATGAGGAGGTGATGGAAAACTGGAAGCTTTTTACACAAGAGCTCAACGCCCTGCCTATTTCACCCGATAAGGAAAAACAAATGGTAATAGGCGCCGAAAAAGCTTTTACTACTTTTATTGAAGTAAGTGAAGAATTTTCCAAAGCTTAATATTCCTCATCCTTGGCCACTTTAAATTCTCCGTTATCCTTTGTAGCCACCAAATTGGTAGCCAGCTCGAAAAGGTGTGCCTGCGATTCATAAAAGTGCATCATATACCCCGCTGTATTGGGGAAGCAGATGAGGTCACCGATCTCAGGCAGGTTTTCAAAAGCCAGTTTGCGTTTCAGGATCAATTCCTGCTCAAGGCAATACGCACCAACCAAAAACCCCTCTACCGGTTGCTGAGTCTGTTTTGTTTTCATTGAAATGATGATGGGATCTAAAAGAAAGTCAGCACTTGAGCTGAACATCTGCGTGCGGTTCATTTCCAAACCTACTAGCCAATCACCGTTCATATCCTGCTTTCTAAATGCCACCCGGGCTACTGTAATCCCCACCTGATCCAAAAGTGACCTTCCCGGCTCAATTCTGATCTCTATCTCAGCATGCTTATTCAAAACCTCATAAAGGGCAATACCTTCCGCATTTTCGAAAGTCAAAATTTGCTCTAAGAATACCGCCCGGGGAGTGGTGTTGTAGTAGGGATAAACTTTGGGCTCTCCGTGAAGCTTGCCATCCACTAATGTCATCCCCAAGGGATCGTTGGCAAAAGTGATAGGGGATCTTTTCCCTAAAACGGCATTTTTTAATGACTGATGGAAGTCTTCCCACTCATTTTTATCATGCAGATAATTCATCAGGAATCCACCTCCGATATCGATAAATTGGGTTTTAATTTCCTTCTCTGCCAAAAGGTCCACCATATTAAGTGTTTGAAACAGGGCATTTGCCCTTTGTTCTGGAGAATAACCGTTGAGGTGGAAATGGAATCCGGTAAAGTTAAGGTTTTGAAATTGATCTTTAAAACCTTCTGTAATAAGGTGGAAGGCTTGGGAAAAGGTGAATCCGAAACGGGTATACAGGATTTCCCCTTCATGCTCAAAACCTCCCAGTCTTATCCCGATATTTATCTTTTTGCCCAACTGTATGGCTGTCGCATTTGCAAGTTCACATTCATCCAGGTTGTCCAATACAATTGGCACTTGGTTTTGAATGGCAAGATCTATCAAGCGTCTATTTTTGACAGCTGCGGTAATGGCAATATTTTCTGGGTCAAGCCCTTCATGTATGCACTGTTCAAGTTCCCTGTAGCTGGCCGTATCGACCCCAAACCCCAGTTTTTTGGCTTCCTTTACCATGGACCGGCTTTTATTGGCCTTTCTGGCAAAGTATATTCTATGTTTGATATTGTATTTTTTGAAAACCTGGCTAAACTCTTCAAAATTCTCTTTAAACGGCTGTGGATTGTGCACATTGATAGGGGAGTGGTGTTTATCCACCAGCTCGGCCAACTTCTTTTTGTTCTTCAAAAATTCAGATATCCATTCGTGGATGATGGGAGTCAATTTTGGTAAGCTCATATGAAGGTAAAATGATTTGACTTTACAATTAAATTAAGCAATCGGCTTTATTTTTTCGTTTTGCAGGATAGAAATGACGCTTTTCGCCCAACTACTCGTTAGATTGTTTCTGTATCGAGACAGGGTGTCATTGTCAAAAGTAATACCCTCCGTTGGGGTGCCGGCCAGATGGAGGCTGGGATTAGGAATGCCAGTGGAATCAATTGCCGCACCTTCTTTGGAAATTTCGAAGCACCCGGGTGCATACTCGCCGTTGTAAAATGGCTTGAGCAATCCTTCAGTGTATAGCTTTTTCATAAGTGGGTTAAGACCCTGCCTGAAATCCGGTCGGGCCATTCTCGCATCGATTAGCGTATCCACTTCAATCGAAAATGGAAATTTTGAACCTGAAAGCATTGGTTTTGGTCGGGTTTTATCAATTTCAAAATTTGGAGAAGGGCCCAATTCAAAAGATATGATCCCTGCATCCACAAGGGCTAATATTTTCTCCATATTGGCCACAGGGGGACCATAGGTGACCCGACACAGGCTGCCGTTCAATTTGTCCAAAGCCCTTTGTGAATCGGATGAAAAACCGCCAAAATTATAGATCCTGCCCAAATGAACCGTTACCTCCCGCCATACCGCAACTGCGGCCATAAGTGGGCTTTCAAGTTCTCCCAATTTGGTTTCTTCTATGGATTGGGCGATATAATCCCGAACTGATGAATGAAACTCATCATGTGATTCAATTTTTTTGTTGTGGAAGGGATCCAAAAAGCTTTCAAATATAAAACCATCATTGTCTGTATTTTTCACTGTGGAATAATAGGCCTCCTCAACCTCCTTTTTCAACAAAGGAAAAATGGATTTTTGGAAGTCAATTTGATTTTCAGCTGAATGCTTGATTAAATCATCAAAATATGGCTCTGTGAGATGTTTCAATTCATATTTCTTACCCTCCGGAATTGGTCCTCGAGGAAGCATGGGTAGACTGCTTCTGGAAAAACAATAAATTTTATTCGGCTCTTTACCCGATGGAAAATACGTCAATTTATCCTCTATCTGCATAAATGTCCCACCTCTGCCCTCCGTAAGCGCCAAGGCAGCATCAATAAATGTGAGCCCCACACCTTTGATGGCTACTACCTCTTTTGCTGGCAGCTCGGTTAGTTGTGGGGCTACAGGATAAGCTTTAGGTATGAATTTAAATGTGGCGTGTTTGGAAGCATAATCCTTAAGATTTTTTTCCAATTCTGTATCAAAGTTCTGGGAATGCCCAGATGCAATCAGGATTTTTTCATAACCACCCAAATGAGTTTCTGAATTTGTGGTTAAGTAGTAATTTCCGGCTTCAATCTCTATATCTTGAACAGGCGCAGCGATAAGATTTACCTGCATGTTTGCTGGTAAGTTTTCAAGGACTTTCCTCAGCCCATCCTGCAAGTATGCCCCCACCAGCGATCTGCTGGCATAATCGGTAAACTTAGCTGGGCAGTCGGTGAGATTCATTCTTTCTACCCATTGCCACAGGCTCAACTTTTCACAGGAGATCTGATCCGGTTCATCGATCCAAATATTGATGTTGCCGATATTATAGTTAATCAGCAAATATTCCGGCTGGTCCACACGGTAATTGTTACCAGCAGCAAAATGAGGGGTTTCATTAAACCAGTCCACTATAAGGGCATGCGTAGCATCATGCATATAGGCCACCAGTCTCTCCAATGCATAAAAACCCTTTGGTCCGCCGCCAATAATAGCAACCCTGGGGATATCCCGAGTTAAAGCTAATCCAGTGGCAGGAAGGATAAATTGATCAATGACCTGATGGTTTTCTTCAATTCGTTTGGTATAGATGTGATTTGTCTTCCAGATCATGCGTAAGTTTAAAATTTTAATGATTTTTCAAATTCCTCACCAAAATGATCTTTCACCCATCGGTTGTTATACACCGTGTCTAGATACCTTTCCCCTCGGTCGCAGATGATGCCGGCAACCGTACTTCCTTTTGGTAGATGGGGAAGAGCATATTGGATAGCACTCACGATGGCTCCAGAAGACCCTCCAGCTAAGATGGCTTCCTTTTTTAACAGTTCCCGGCACCCTCTTATGCTATCCTGCTCGCTCATAAGGATGGCCTGTTCGACCAGGGATTCATTGAGGAATTGGCTTTTTCGGCCAGCCCCAATACCCGGAATAACTCTTTTGGCAGGACTGTCGCCAAAAATGATGCTTCCTTTGGAATCCACAGGGACAACTTTCGTTTTGGCGCCTTTCATGTGAATACGGTCCGCACAGCCCATAATAGTGCCACAGGTGCTGGTGGCCACAAATAGATAATCCAAGTTCCCGTACAGTTCGTCCAATATCTCATCCACAGTTTGGTGGTGGGCCTCGGGGTTAGCCGGATTGGCGTATTGATTGGGCCAAAAGGAATTGGGGATGCTGTCCAGCAGCTGTTCTACTTTTTTCAGCCGGGCCTTTAGATAACCCCCAGTGTCATCGGGTTGGGTGACTTTTTCCACTTTGGCCCCGTAGGTTTTTAAGATCTTCACCGTTTGCGGATTGATGTAAGGGTCAACTACCAGAGTCAGGGGAATGCTATGGCAAAGGCAGATTTGTGCCAACCCAATCCCCATATTGCCCGATGTGCTTTCTACAATTCTGGTTGTGGAGTTTATTTTGCCCTCCGCTATGCCCCGTTGTATTATATTTAGAGCCGTGCGGTCCTTGATGGATCCTGCCGGATTGAATGCCTCAAGTTTGCCAAACACCTGCTCTCCAGGAAAGAGTTTAGTGAGGGGAACAAGCGGAGTATGGCCTATGGTGGCTAGAATTCCCGATGCCAAGGCTTCAGTTTGAATGTTCATATGGTAGTGGTCAGTAGTTTACAAAATTATTCTTTTGTGATTTTTTTAGGAATCTCAATTCAAAATCATAATTTTGAATTTATAACTGAATAATTTTAATAAATAGTATTACTATAAAAATGTGCAAAGCCTGCGCCAATAATTCATAACAATGGGCAAAACCCTCATTAAAGCTGAATGGTAATGGAATTTGAAAAACTCACTGCAGAAAATTTTCCTGAAGTAATCCAACTCTGGGAGGCCTCGGTCCGCTTTTCTCACGATTTTTTGAAAGAGGAAGATATTTCCCTTATGAAACCCATGCTAATAAACACCTACTTGCAGTCCCTCAACCTGGTGGGCCTGTACAAGGGGGGGCTGATTGGGTTTTATGGCACCCGATCAAGCAAGCTCGAGATGCTCTATGTGCTTCCCAATTATATTGGCCAGGGCTACGGCAAGGCTTTGCTGCAACATGCCCGGGAATTTGAAAAAATTGATGCGGTGGAGGTGAACGAGCAAAACCGCTCCGCTTTGGCCTTTTATGAGCATCAGGGATTCAGAATAGTCAACAAAATAGAAAAGGACCACTGGGGATTGGGTTATCCACTTGTCCATATGGTTTTTGACTAATTTTCCGAGTTGTTGTGGTTTTCTTTTGGCCATACCTCATGAAGCTTTTCCCCACCCTTGATTCCAAAATCCAAGGTTCTGATGGGGAAAGGGATCATGATGTCATTTTCATCATACTGTTGCTTAATGGCCATGATTGCCTCACTGCGAGCCTGTAGAAAGTCGGGTTGTTTTTTAAATTTTACCCAAAAACGCACCACATAATTTATGGAGCTGTCGCCAAACTCCGTGAAATAAAGGGAAATGTCTTCATTTGAAAGCACGTTGTTCACTGACTTTACCGCTTTTAAAGTGACCTCTTTTACTTTTTGGAGATCGTCTCCATACGATACGCCACATTCCAAGTCTATTCTCCGCTTGCCATGGGTGTTGTAGTTGATTATGGTGTTTTCAAAAACTTCCTTGTTTGGCACAATGTGAATTTGACCCTGCAGGGAGCGGATGATGGTGGAGCGGAGATTGAGCCGCTGCACGATGCCTTTTGAGCCCTGCGTTTCGATCAGGTCACCTTCTTCAAATGGCCTGCGGATAGCCATGATCACCCCCGACATGAAATTTGCCATGATATCCTGAAAAGCAAAGCCCAGGGCCAGACCGATGATACCGGCACCAGCCAAAAGGGTGGTGACCGTCCTGGTAAGATCCAGCACACCCAGTGCGATGAAGCAGGCCACCAAAATGATGGCTACATGGATAGTGGTCGTGATCAAAGATAGCAAAGACTCATGCCTGGTGACTTTTCGTAGGGCCTTATAAATTAGGTTTCTGGCCACCTTGGCAATGATCGCACCGATGAACACCACGATCACCGCCAATACAAAATTTGGCAACATGGCTATTATCGTAGTTGCCCAATCTTCTAGTTTGGTAAATATTAAATCTGATGCGTCTCTGATATCCATTTGCTAAAAATTGATTTGGTCACTATTTCAACAAATCAAATAGGTGATTGTTGTCACTACACACAAAATTCTAATCTGCATGAAGATCCTTCTTACCGGAACTACCGGATATATTGGGCAAAGACTGCTCCCAGCACTGTTAGCTGATGGCCATCAGGTTGCCTGTTGCACACGGGACAAGCAGCGGTTTGACGCCAGTAAGTATGAGCAAAAAAACCTATCCATAGTTGAGATTGACTTCCTGAAAGAGGACACTCTGGATTCTGTACCCGAGGATATTGATGTGGCATTTTACCTAATCCATAGCATGTCAAGCAGTAAAGGAGATTTTGAATCCCTGGAGGAAAAGTCGGCTAAGAATTTTGTGAAAGCCATGGAAAAAACCCATGTAATGCAGGTAATTTACCTAGGCGGTATTGTCAATGACAAACAACTTTCCAAGCATCTCCGCTCCAGAAAGCTGGTGGAGGATACTTTGGGCAAGGGAAAGTTTGCCTTGACCACTTTGAGGGCGGGGATTATTCTGGGGTCCGGAAGCGCTTCTTTTGAGATTATCCGGGATTTAGTCGAAAAATTGCCCGTGATGGTGGCGCCAAAATGGCTCAATACCAAATCACAGCCCATCGCCATTCGGAATGTCATCCAATTTTTGAAAGGCGTGGTAGGATTGGAAAAAACCTATAATCAGCATTTTGACATTGGCGGCCCCGAAATCCTGACCTATAAAGAAATGCTTCTTCGCTTTGCCCAAGTGAGAAACCTCAAACGCAAAATCATTACTGTTCCGGTCATGACACCGAAGCTGAGTTCCTATTGGCTGTATTTTGTTACCTCTGTTTCCTATTCATTGGCCGTCAATTTGGTCAGCAGCATGAGTGTGGAAGTGGTGGTGGAGGAAAATGATCTGGCAAAGTGGCTGGATATTAAACTTTTGACCTATGAGGAGGCCATAAGGGTGGCCTTTGACAAGATCCAAAATGAGGAGGTAGTGTCGAGCTGGATAGATGCCCAGGCCAGAAATGTGCTGGCAGGTGGGATATCCCAGCTATCCCAAGTGCCCACCTACGGTTGCTTTGTAGACAAACGGGAAAAAGAAGTCCGCAGTGTAGAGGATACGCTGATGAAAATCTGGACTATAGGTGGGGATACGGGTTGGTATACCTCGGATTGGCTTTGGAGGTTCAGGGGCTTTTTGGACAAGCTTTTTGGTGGAGTAGGGCTGCGTAGGGGGAGAAAGCATAAGTCTGCGATATTTGCCGGAGATTCGCTTGATTTTTGGCGGGTCCTATATGCCAATAGGGAAGAAAAACGCCTTCTGCTTTATGCAGAAATGAAACTTCCCGGGGAAGCATGGCTAGAATTTGAGATCAAAGACAACAAAATCGTGCAGACGGCCACCTTCCGGCCACTTGGTGTTGCCGGAAGGGCATATTGGTATTCCGTATTGCCTTTTCATGGGATAATTTTCAGAAGGATGATAAATGAATTGGCTAAATGATGATTTTATAATATTTTAATTTACATAAATAATATTTTTAAAAAACATTGATTTTTAGTATATTTATATACTTTTATCATTGTTTTATGGGCACCCTGATGCAATTGGCTAATAGATTTGGAGGGATCAATTTACTTTTCATCCCCCTGGCAATGCTTTTTTTCCAATGTGCCTCATCGACCAAAGTGAAAAGGGAACTCCGACACGTAGAAGAAATCCAAAACCTTAATAAGGAAGCCCAAAGGCAATATTTGAAAGTTCATCTTCTGGATGGGCACCTCTATATCTTGCAGGACTGGCGATATGATTTGGATCACAAATATGTCTCCGGCTATGGACGCTACCTCGATCCCAACAGGCAGCTGATCCAAAGCAAGCTTCCCAAGGAATCCCAAGAGAGTAGAAGATCCAGTGTAGTTCCCTTTTTCATTCCCTATGATCAGATTTTGATGGTGGAAACAAATTCCCGTGGCTTCAATGCCGGGGTGGCAACCTTGGCCATTACCGGGCTGACCACCATGATTATTTCCGTCAATTGCCTCGTAAATCCCAAATCCTGCTTTGGCTCCTGCCCAACATTCTTTGTACCCACTGAAGATGGGCTTCAGCTTGTGGGGGAAGGTTTTTCCTCCAGCATAAGCAGGTCTCTGGAAGATACAGATGTGGATAGAATCGATGCTAAAATGATATTGGGTTCACCGGTTTCCCTGACGGTCAAAAATGAGGCCTTGGAGACGCATATGATAAGGAAGCTGAATATCTATCAGGCTCAAAGTAGTGCGGGAAACAAGATATATTATAGCAATGAAGGCAGGTTTTATGAAGTATCAGGAATTAGGCAACCTTCTTTGGCTACAAACAAGGGCAAGTCCATTTTGTCCTATGTGGAGGAAAAGGATGAGCTGGAATGGTTTAGCCTGGCTAATGATAAGAATTTAAATACCAAAGAGGAGATTTATTTGGAATTTGAGCAGACTGGGGAGCCTGTTGGACTCATTATTGACAAGCGGCAATCTCTGATGACCACTTTTTTATTCTATAACTTAATATCCCTGATGGGGCAAACGACCGGCTATTACATTTCGGAAATGGAATTAAACAAACCTTACCTCAAAAAGCGGATCGAAAAAATGTATGGGTTATTGGGGGGTATAGAGGTGGAAATACGGAATGATAGAGGGAAGTGGGAGAAATGTACCAACCTGCGCGAAGCAGGCCCAATTGTGACAGACTCCCACTTTGTGCCCCTGCCAAGTAGCCCTGCTCAAGATAAAATCCAAATCAGGTTGAGGCTCACTGAAGGGCTCTGGAGGATAAATGAATTAAGTTTGGGGACGATTGTGGGGGAAATAACGCCCGAAAAGCTGCATCCTGCCAATGTAGTGGTAAATGGCAAGGCAGCAGATGAGCTGCTGGCCAAATTGCACTCCGATGAATATGTGGTGACATTTCCTGGAGATGAATTTACCGTGCTATATCCGTCCACAATCACTGAAAACACGGAATATTTTATTGAAAGCAAGGGCTACTACTTGGAGTGGCTGAGGGAGGAGTGGATGAAGGATGCGAATATCCGTATGGCAAAAAAGGTAATCATGTGGCCTTCTTGGTATTTGAGAGCGATGGCCCCTGTTTTTAAAGAAATAGAACCTGAGATGGAAGAGGCGTTTTGGAGCAGCAGATATACCAACCCATGAAACTGTTTTTCTGTATCCTGCTGATTTTATTGCTGCTTGGTTTTACCAACTGCAGCAATAAATTTAATAAGGCTCCCAAAAACAGTGTGCCCATGAGGACAAAAATTGATAAATCTCCCTATGGGGGGTATACTGTAATTTACGACCGAGATAACCAGGTATTTTATGGTGAGTTGATTGGTAGCAGAAACGATACTTTGGTAATTATAAACAGCCAGCTCCATCTACTTCCCATGGAAAATATTGCGAGTGGCAAGGTTATTTATTTTCAGCCGTACAATTTTATAAATATTTGGCTTTATTCTTCCATCCCCACACTATTGCCCTTGGTGCATATTGCCGAATATGGAGGGGCACCCTTGCTTTTTACGCTCGTTGCCTCCGGATTTAACATGCTTGGCGCGCTTCCCGCCATGGGGATTGAAAATGAGTTTAAGAATTACCATACTTTTGAGGATGATAGGCTGAGTTTTATGAAGTTTTCCCGTTTTCCGGCAGGCATCCCACCACAATTGGACCTCAATCAACTCTCTGCTCCAGAAGGGTTTGGGGTCATGATAAAAGAATAATTTTTACCCGTGAAAATTTACCTTATGGCAGAATTTAAGTATATTTATTCATGTGTTTTGGTGCAGTCCGGTAAAGTGCCAATTTTTTCCTGCGCACTTTTATGTAGCAAGTTTTAACATCCACTTTTCCTGAGTATTATGAAAAAAATCCTTGTCCCCACCGATTTCTCCCAAGGTTCCAAAATCGCAACGGAATATGCCTTGGCCATTGCCGAAATGTGCAACACCTCCATCGTTTTTCTCCACATTGTAGTCACCCCGCTAGACTGGGTCAACCTGCCCCTTGAAAAAGAAAAACTCTATCCCGAGACAAAAGCGGAAATAGCCAATGCGAAACGGGCTTTGCAAGAGTTGGAAAATAATGCCCATGCTAAGGGGGTGGCAGTAGAGACTAGCCTCCAATTCAACAAAAGCCGGGAGGCCATCGAAGAGCACATCATTAAGGGTGAATTTGACTTGGTGGTAATGGGTTCGCATGGCGCAAGAGGCATCAGGGAATTCATGATTGGGTCAAATGCGCAAAAGGTAATCCGAAACAGCGCCGTGCCAGTGCTGGTAGTGAAAACCCCGCCGGATGAATACACTTTCAGAAACATAGTTTTTGCATCCACCTACCAAGATGGGCATATAGCTAGCTTTCAGAAGATCATTGAGCTAGGAGAAAATCTTGCCGCTCCCATACACCTTCTTTATATCAATACCCCTTATTACTTCAAGGAGACGGAAGATATGGAGTATATGTTGAATAGCTTTGCTGAAGGCTTTCCCAACAACAATTTCCAAAAGCATATTTATAATGCCTTCAATGAAGAGCGGGGCATCAGTAATTTTATGACCAACAAAGGGATGGATGTGCTGGCGATTGCGACAGAAGGTAAGTCGAGCATCAAACAGCTTTTTTCACCGAGCTTGACAGAAAGCCTGATCAACCACCTTGACAATCCGATATTGACGCTTAACTTAAGTAAAATCCAATGAGGGAAAAAGTAAGGGGATTTAATATCCCCTTACTTTTTCCCTCAGGTTTTCCCAAACGTTACCTCTCTGGTTGCGTTTCTTCATCCGCTGTCTCTGGCGTTGCTTCTTTTTCTGCTCTTTACTTTTCACAATGACATGTCGGGCCGAAATGCCTACTTGGCCGCTGTACCAAGGTGTTCTGGACCCCACGATGTTAACATTGGGCTTATAATCCAGGCTAATATTGGTTCGCAGCAGGGTCATTTCGACTCCTAAGATTAATTCAGCATTCAGGGTGTTATTACCATAGGTGGTTACGATTTCCCGTGTTTCCGGATTCCGGTGGGTGCTTTCTTCCCAGCCAAAGCCTACCCCGGTGCCATAATAATAATTAAACCTCCTGGAAATTATCCGGGAATGCTTTTGTACCAAAGCGTGAAAGGTAGTGTTGTTGTTAAAATCCGTTTGGGCTATACCTTCAAGGGTGAAATTGTCAAATACCCGCTGCTGCACACTAAGGCCGATAGTCCGGTGGTTTTTGTTGCTTCCCAGCCTTAGGCCGGCAGATGTGCCATAGCTCTGCGCCCAGGTATCAGCTCCTTGGAAAAAAAATATACCCATCAACACCCAAATCCACTTCATAAAAATCAAGTTAGCCTATAATTATCTACACATACGCATAGTATGATGTAATTATACTTCCCAACGCTCAATATTCATAATTAATATCAAAGGAGGCCAAGTAGTTTTTCGTTTCCAGTAGAATTTGGTTTTCTTGGTCAATCCATTCTTCGGTACTTTTGTCGGTAAGAGGTTTCCAATTTTTATCAGCCCAAACCTTCATCTTGTTATCCTCGATGATGAAATGGCCCCGAGGGTTATCCACGGCCAATAACTGCTGATTTTGGAAATAATAGACAAACTTGCCTTCAGGCCGGTCTACCTCCATTACTACTGGCCAGCTTTCTCCGTCTGACCGTAATACCAATAATTCTTGCTGTCCCAGTGAATCCTGTTTTTCCTGCTCCTTGGCATCCAAAGCCGAATGGGCGGCCGATAGCATCTGTTCCAACTTGGGCTTAATCTCTGAAACCGTGCGCTCCTCTCCGCCATTGGTTACCGTATCCATTGGTTCGTTGGACGGCATGGGAGCCTCAGAGCTGGTTTGCGGGGCCTGGCAGCCAATCATGACCGCCAAAATCAGCCCGGTGATAAAATTCTTATTCATACGTCAATGGTAATCTCATATCAATGTACAGTTTATTATCCTTTAAAATCAATCCAAAATGCCAAAACTGAGAAAAAATATTTTTGGATTCTTTTTTGATATGTAAATAAGCCTAACCTTAATTATTGGAAAAACCTCTTTAGGATGAAATTGGACAAGAAAGTAGTGATTGTAACGGGAGCCTCAAGCGGCATAGGTGAGGCCATTTGTTTCAAATTGGCCGAGGAAGGTGCCACTGTGGTGATGGGTGCTAGGCGCGAAGATATACTGGAGCAAAACTGTGAAAAAATCAACCAGCGTGGAGGCAATGCCTGCTATGTTCCTACCGATGTGACCTTTAGGGGAGATTTGGAAAGAATAGTAAAATTCACCCTGGACAAGTTCGGTAGGATCGATGTGATGATCAATAATGCCGGGGTGATGCCATTATCCTATTTTGAAAGCTTGGACCATGATGGCTGGGATGCCATGGTGGACACCAATTTTAAAGGCGTGATCTATGGCTGCGGCGCCGTGCTGCCGGCTTTTTTGGACCAAGGTGATGGGCATATCATCAACATTTCCTCAGATGCCGCCCTGAAAACCTTTCCGGGTGGGTCGGTGTACACCGCCACCAAAGCTGCTGTAAATGTATTTACCGAAGGACTAAGAGCCGAGCTATCGGCAAGCAAGGGTATCAGGGTAACCTGTGTGATGCCAGGGGCGACCATTTCCGAGATTTCCTCAACGATAGAAGATCCTAAAGTGATTGAAAACCGAAAGATAAGCGGGATGGATGAGATGAGGATGTTGCTCCCAGAAGATGTGGCCGGCACTGTTTTATATGCCATTTGCGCCAGCAAGAGAGCCAATGTAAATGAAATAATTGTCAGACCTACAGATCAGGCTTAAATCAAAATATTTATTCCTTCGTCTGTCAATTCCGCAGAAAAGACCTTCAGATCTGGGCAATTACCCCCGGATCTGAGGTCGCCTGTATGCAGGTCAAAGCGGTAATGGTGGAGGGGGCAAATGACTTCCTCAAATCCGTTAATCTTTCCATCAGCCAAAGATGCGGATTGATGGGGACACAAATGCTGAAAGGCAAAGACTTTTTCCCCCACTCTAGCCAGGCAAACCAAATCACTGCCCAGTTGAACTTTTCGTATGGCCCGCTCGGGGAGCATGCTGAGTGCGGAAGCCCTATCGGTACCCAACGTAAATTTCTTAGACATAGCGGAGCTCGTCTATGTGCCAAAGGATCACTCCGTAAATTATAAATCTGGCCACCCGCCATAGACTGTATCTCAGGTACTTTTTGCGGTTATATGCTGAGGCACCACCCATTAGACAGATTATCCCAAAAGGAAGTGGGCTCAAGGCAGCCACTATGATCAGAAAACCTCCATATTCACGGAATAGCTTGTCGTATTTGGAGAAAAATTTGAGCTTAATAGCTCTGAATTTCTGATTGTTTCGCAAGTTTCTACCTACCGTGTAAAGCAGAAAACCTGCAGCATAGGAGATCAAGGAGAGAAATAGCACCTTGAACATAAAGTGCAAAAATGTACCATCTTGCAATGCCCAAATTATGAAAATTTCTGGTGGCAACAGGCCGGATAAGCCTTCAGAGGCGATAAAAATAGAAATAATTAAAGTGACTCTTCCAAAAAAAGGCTGTAACCAAGCAAAGCGCTCGGCATCTATGGTTTTGCCTGCGATGATGAATGTCCCGATCAGCAGGGCAAACATAGCGAGACCTTTGATGATGTTTTTAATTAAATAAGCTCTTTTCTCTTTTTGAGAATGAACTCGTAGTTCCTGTTCCATTAACATTTTAAAAATAATTCCAATTTTTAATCCTTGGAGAAACAAAGTAAATTAGCATAAGGTTGCCTGTAAGGCTTTTAATCTATTTTGCCTAAGTGCAAGTTCCGCACCATAAGAGGTCAGCCTGCCAAGATTTATTTGACGCTGCAAAGAAACAATTATTTTTAACCAAATAACCTTTAATATCATGACAAGATTACTATTAATAGCTTTATTTATGATTAGTGGACTGGCATATGGTCAGGATTTGGAAGGAGCGTGGAGGTTGACTCATGTAAATGGACAGGACATGCCTCAACATGAATTCGTCAAAATTTACCAAGATGGGTATTTTGCCTTTGGAGCAAAAGAAAAAGAAGGGGACAAGTTCCACAGTGCCGGTGGCGGGGAGTTTGAACTTGATGGCAGTAGCTATTCGGAAACCTTTGACTTCCATACCGACAACGAAGGCCTCATTGGCACCTCCAATTCCCATCAGGTGGACTGGGTAGAAGGCAAGTTGGTGATCACTGGCCAGGATGATGGTAGGGAGAGAATTGAAATTTGGGAGAAAATCAGTGACGACAGGGATGACCTTACCGGAAACTGGGTTTTCACCGGCCGTCAAAACAACGGTGAAATGAGCCGATCTACGCCTGGAGCTAGAAGAACAGTAAAAATCCTCGGTGGGGGTCGATTCCAATGGATTGCTTTCAACTCAGAGACCAAGCAGTTTATGGGCACAGGGGGAGGAACTTATTCTGCTGAAAATGGCAAATACACGGAGAACATTGAATTTTTCTCCAGAGATGATAGCCGAGTGGGCGCCAGTTTGGAGTTTGATTATGAAGTGAAAGATGGCGAATGGCACCACAGCGGCAAAAGCTCCAAAGGTGACCCTATTTACGAAATCTGGTCTCCCTACAAAGAAGCGTATAAAAAATAAGTATTGCCGGGTTTCACTATTTGATACCTGCCTGCTTAAATTTGCTTTATGATAGCTGAAAACAACAAAGTAGTGAGTGTGGCCTATGAGCTACATGTGGATGATGGCGAAAACGGGAAAGAATTCCGTGAAAAAGTAACTAAGGAAGAACCTTTTCCTTTTCTTTTTGGAGCTGACAATATTCTGCCAAAGCTTGAAGAAGCGATCTCCGGCAAAACTGTTGGAGATTCTTTTGAAGTTTTTATTGATTTTGAAAACGGCTATGGCGACTATGACGAGGCCAGAAAAGTGATCATCCCGAAATCCAATTTTAAAGAACAGAACAAAAAAAATAAAGGCCTGCTGAAAGTCGGAAATGTGATCCCGATGAAAGATGACAAGGGCAATCGTCTGAGAGGGGAAATTTTAAAGGTGGATTATAAAGGTGTCCATATGGACTTTAATTCCCCGCTGGCGGGTTACGATCTTTATTTCAAAGGTGAGATCGTAGCTATCCGTGATGCAGAACCTGAGGAACTCGAGCATGGACACGTGCATGGCCCAGGAGGTCACCAACATTGATAAATTTATAAAAGACGGCTCAGGGCCGTCTTTTTTGCTTCTCCCACGAAACCTTTTCGCTTAATTAATATTGAGTATTATATGAAATTTTACAAAATTACTTTTTTCCTTTTGCTCTTTCTGGCGCCTATCACGCTATTAGCCCAAGAAGTCCAGTTAGTCATTTTAGATAAGGATACACGTGAAACACTCCCCGGAGCAACTTTGCAGGCCGAAAATCTGGAAACCCAAGTTTCGAATAATAATGGATTAATAAGTTTTACACCCGCCCAGAACTACTTTGTAAAGGTGAGTCATGTGGCTTACGAAAGCCAAAGCTTCCAGCTGAGGCCAGGGATGACAAGGGAGGTGCTGCTAGAAAGAAAAAGCACCGCTTTAGGTGAGGTAGTGGTGTCGGCATTTGAGACAGACAGGCCACTGCTTGAACAGGGTGCGGCCATTAGCAGGGTGTCTGAAGCGGATCTTTATAGATTCAATGAAAGATCAATCGTTCAGGCTTTCAACACCAAGCCAGGCATTAGAGTAGAGGAAAGGGCGCCCGCAAGTTATAGGATTTCTATCCGGGGGAGTGCCTTGAGATCTCCTTTTGGAGTAAGAAATGTAAAGGTCTATTGGAATGACATGCCTTTTACCTTTCCTGATGGCACTACGCCCCTGAATCTGCTGGATCTTTCGAACATCCAAAATTCCGAAATCATCAAAGGTCCAGCTGGAAGCATTTATGGAGCAGGAAATGGTGGGGTCATTAATCTACAGAGCCTGCAACAGCCCAATCAAAACAAAATCAGCTCAGAGCTGGGTTTTGGCGATTTTGGAATGCTTCGGTATAGGTTTGCCGTAGATCAGCGCACTGAAAATGGAGGGATCAGCGCTTCTTATGTGCACCAGCAATCTGATGGCTATCGAGACCACAGTGCTGTTGACCGCAAGGTTTTCCAATTGGGAGGGCATTTTTCCCCATCTGCCAAACAAACCATTTCTACCAACATTCTTTACAGTGACCTAAATTATCAGATTCCTGGTGCACTGACTGAGGGGCAGCTTTTGGAAAATCCGCAAATGGCCAGACCGGGTTCCGTTGAGCAAAATTCCTCTATCGCCCAAAAATCCCTTTATGCAGGAGTCACGCATTCCTATCAGATTTTGGAAAACCTGGAAAATGTCACCAGTGCATACGTGCAGACCAGTGAATTTGAAAACCCTTTCATATTGGATTACAAGCGGGAATTGCAGCATAGTTACGGAGGAAGGACCAAATTTGTCTTTCAGGACCAATTGGGCTCGGTGGGCTTGAGGTTGATAGCGGGTGGGGAATACCAATATGGCAAGACAGCTGCCCAGAACTTTGGCAACCGTGATGGGGTGGCCGATACGGTGAGGTTTGCTGATGACCTGATTACCACACAGGGTTTCTTGTTTCAGCAAGCGGAATTTGAGCTTCCCTCTGATTTGATTTTGACGTTGGCATTTAGTGAAAATTTTTCCCGGTATGACATAAACAGAAGTATTGATGCACAAACCGGAGTGCCATCGGGTGCCGAAAGGAGATTTGACCCGGTGATCATTCCCAGAATTGCAGTGGTGAAGAGGATTGGAAACAATGCTGCAGTGCATGCCAGCGTCAGTTCAGGATTTTCCCCGCCTACCATTGCCGAGGTGCGGACCAACGAGGGCTCCATCAATTTGGACCTCGATGCCGAAAGAGGGGTAAATTATGAGGCAGGTTATAGAGCCGGTTGGTGGCAAGGCAGGGTAAACCTGGATGCCAGCTTATTTTATTTCCGACTGGACCAGACTATCACTTCCTTTACCAATGAGCAGGGGGTGGTGTTGTTTAGAAATGCCGGTGCGACTGACCAAAGGGGTATAGAGGCCCTGCTGGATTATACCTTGGTGCAAAATCCCAATGCTTTCCTTTCCAACCTGAAATTTACCCATGCCTTTACTGGTCATTATTTCGAATTCAGGAACTACGAAAGCGGGGGGAATGATTTTTCCGGAAATAAGCTGACGGGGGTTGCCCCAAATAGTTTGGTTAACCAGTTTGATTTGACTACCAGTTTGGGATTCTACTTGAATCTCACCCACCATTTCGTGGATGAGATTCCATTGAATGATGGCAACACGGTCTTTCAGGAGGCTTACAATCTGGTAAGTGCCAGATTGGGATGGAGGAAAACTTTCATCAATAGATGGGATCTGGAAGTCTATGCTGGTGGCGAAAACTTGCTCGATGAATCGTATAGTTTGGGAAATGATTTGAATGCCTTTGCCGGCAGGTACTACCAACCTGCTCCGGGAAGGAATTATTTTGGCGGTCTAAAAGTTGGATTTAGATATTGACAGAGTTTTGGATCGAATGAAAATTTGATATTTTGCTGAATAGAAAAATATAATGACTTTATGGAAAGACCTGATTTTAATATTGAGGAAGTAAATAAGATTATCCGGAACAGGAGAAGTATGTTTGTGGCTCAATTTAAGGAAAATGACCCCGTAGATGAGAGCATAATTGAGGAGATGTTGGAAAATGCCAATTATGCGCCCACCCACAAACTGACCGAGCCGTGGAGGTTTACGGTTTTTGCTGGTAAGGGACTTCAGAAATTTGCCGATTTTCAATCCCAACTTTATAAAGAAAAAGCCGATCGCGAAGGCACATTTAATGAAGCTACCTACAAAAAGCTTCAGGAAAATCCGCTAAAGGCCTCCCACATCATTGCGATTGGCATGAAGCGGGACCTGAAAGTCAACCTGCCCGAGATGGAGGAGATTGCCGCAGTAGCCATGGCCGTTCAAAATATGTATCTGACGGCATCCGCACATGGATTGGCGGCTTATTGGGGAACAGGTGGGGTTACTTTCTACCCTGAAGCCAAAAAGCATCTAGGGCTTGAAGAGGAAGACAGACTAATGGGTTTTTTCTACATAGCAAAGCCTGCCTCAGACCATTGGCCAGCCGCCAGAAGAAAACCAATTGAAGAGAAAGTCTATTGGGTGAAATAGAAAAATAGCCGGTTGACGCCGGCTATTTTTTTGGGGTTATCAATAGATAGATGATAGGCAAGATGCCTGCGGTATTGAGAATCAGCAAGGCCACAAACCAGCCCTTTTGCCTGACTTGTGCAGCACGCCACATGGCGATTCCTTTCCATGTCAGTTCCCACGCTGCCGCTAAGAGTATAAAAATGATAAACCAGGTATGTTCAAACAAGGAAGAATCTGTCATAACAAAGGGGTTAAAAATTACTGGTAAAGCGATCCATGAATGTCAATCTGAATATACTAAACTTTCGCAGAAATTCTGGAGTTCTGCACTTTCATCTAAAAAAATTAACTTTGCAGAAAAGGAAATAATATGGACTTTAATAAAATCATAAGGTTTAAAATAGGAGGCGAATTGTGGGAGGTGCCCTTGGGTGTGCTATTGCTCGTTGGTGGCATCACGTTGCTGCTGATGATTGGTGGGGCCTACCTGGGATTTACCTTCGGGCAAAATCAGTTTTAAAAATCAATGATGGAAGTCTGCATGAAATAGCAAGAAAAAAAGCGGCTAAGAGCCGCTTTAAGATTTTTAGAAAGGGAGTACATCGTCTCCGCTGTCTTCGTTGAATGTGGTTACTTCAGGCATCTTGTTTGGAGATGCTGCATTTCCGCCACCTTGGCCGCCTTGAGCGTCAACTCTCCAAGCCTTCACGTCGGTGTACCATCTGCCATTATATTCTCTGCTTTCCACTTCGATCCCGGCCGTCACATCCATACCTTCTTTCATGCCGAACTGGTCGATCTTGTCTCCCCACACGGTCATACAAACTTTCTTTGGATACTGTCCGGTGGTTTCAAGGATGTAGTCCTGCTTTCTCCAAGCACCGTTTCTACCCGTTCCGCCTTGCTCAGGAAGTACCTGAATAATTTTTCCGCTGATTTCCATATATATCTGTTTTAAATTATTTCCGAACCACGAAGGTAATCATTTTTGAGCGATTAACCCTTTTCACTTTCAATTCTCTTTTTCCTAAAGGAAAGTTAATGAAATGGCTTAAATGAATTGTCAATTGTCAATATTGAATTTGAACTGTATCAACTTAGGATAATTCAAAAGCCACAATTTTGCGAAAAAATTTTATATGGAAAACCTTTTTAATTTATTTCAATATCAAAATATTATGAAATTTGTTTCTGAGATTGCCATTTTTGCTTTTCATTTCCAACGAATCATTCTATCAACCAATTAATCAAATTACTTAGTGAAATGGGTGTAATAAATAATTAACTGGATGAAATGATACTCCAACTGTGTTTTCTGCAAAAATGTAAAAAATTAACACTCACTTTTTACCATCTACAAAATACAATTTACGTTTTTTAAACGATTAGATCCTTTGAGGAACAGATTTGGATAAGATTTCGATTTGAAGAAACTAATCCGGGCCGGCAGGTGGTTATTTATGGATTCAAACAATTTTTATGGCATCAGGAAAAAGGAAAAAATTTACTGAAGGGAAAATCCTGAGTTCATTGGTCAGCTTGGCTGGCCCCATCATTTTGGCAAATATTTTACAGACCGCTTACCAACTGATCGACACCTTTTGGCTGGGAAGGTTGGGTGCAAATGCTGTGGCGGCCGTGAGTTTGAGCTTTCCGATCTTGTTTCTCATCTTGGCAATCGGTGGCGGGCTTACCCTAGCTGGCACCGTGATGGTGGCGCAACACCATGGAGCCGAAGACCAAGAACAGGTGAATTATAGCTCCAGCCAAACGGTGATAGTCATTTTCTGGGTTTCACTTGTCCTATCGGTAATCGGTTTTTTTGCCGCTCGGCCCATGATGACCTTGGTAGGGGCGGGGCCGGAGATTTTGGAAGACTCAGTGTCTTATTTCAAAGTGTCCTCCATCGGCTTTATTTTCCTGTTCATGTTTTTTGTCTTTCAATCCCTCATGCGTGGGATTGGAAATGTCATGTTGCCGGTGTATGTCATCTTGGTCACGGTTTTCCTAAATCTTGTTCTTGACCCGTTATTCATATTTGGCTTTGGGCCCATTCCAGGTTTCGGTGTGGCAGGAGCTGCGGTGGCCAGTGTGATCACCCAAGGGCTTTCGGCTGCCACAGGAATTTACCTCTTGTTTAGAGGCAAAATTGGGATTAGGGTCAAGCTTTCCATGATGCGTTTTGACTTTCCTTGGGTCAAAAAAATGGTTTATCTGGGGATACCCTCCAGTGTGGAGCAATCTACCCGCGCTTTGGCCATGGTGATGATGATAATATTGGTCACTAGTTTTGGGAGTGAAGTGGTGGCTGCCTATGGAATCGGGGCCAGGATACTCAGTTTTGTGATCATACCGGCATTGGGATTCGCCATTGCCACCACCTCGCTGGTAGGCCAAAATATAGGGGCAAGAAAAATCAAAAGAGCGGAGAAAGTCGGAAACCTCAGTGCAAACATCGCTTTTTTTGGACTTACCTTTATCGGGATCTTACTTTTCATATTTGCAGAACCCCTGACGGCCTTTTTTGTGCCCAATGAGCCCACGGTAATCCGTGACGGTGCATTATTTATAAAAATCATGGCTCCAAGCTTTGGGCTATTGGGTGTGCAGCAAATATTGAACGGGGTGTTCAACGGGGCGGGCTTTACCAAAGCCTCCATGTTCATTTCCATTTTGAGCCTCTGGGTGATCCGTTTTCCATTGGCTTATGTTTTGGCCTATAAAACCCCCTTGGGCTACGAGGGGATTTGGTGGGCATTTCCTGCTTCCAATCTTGTGGCTGCAATTGTCGCATTCGTGTATTTCAAGATGGGATACTGGAAAATGAGAGTCTTCCGCTACCGGCATTCCAATTCGGTTTAAACGTTTAATTTTTCCGGATGAGCTTAAATTTGGGTATCTTTAAGGTCTATGGCATTTAGTATTAAAGACTTTTTTCACAAGGAGTTTGTCTCAAAGGGTCTGGATATTGACAACCATCAATTCATCCAGGCCATGGAGATTGCCCTTTTTTCGGACAGGTCGCTTTTCCTTACAGGGAAAGCCGGAACGGGTAAGACCACCTTTTTGCATACCCTCAAGCACCTGGGCATAGACAAGAGAATGGCCGTGGTGGCCCCAACGGGCGTGGCCGCGATTAACGCCAAGGGAAAGACCCTTCATTCCTTTTTCCGCATCGATCCTCGGCAGCTGTTTTTGCCCGACGATCCAAGGCTAAGCGCCAAAACCCACGATAAAAAAGTTTCGATATACAATACATTCCAATATTCCAGAGAGAAGATCAATATTTTCAAAAAGCTGGACTTGCTTGTCATTGATGAGGTTTCCATGGTCAGAGTGGAGATGCTGGATGTAATTGACAAAATTCTGAGGGTTTTTAGAAAAAAACACCATTTGCCTTTTGGCGGGGTGCAGCTGATCCTGATTGGGGATCCGTTTCAGCTTCCGCCCGTAGTGAGAAATGAAGAGTGGCAGCATTTGGAGCCTTTTTATCAAACCCGTTTTTTCTTTGGCTCAAGGGCCTTTCAGGAACTCGCTCCCATTCATATAGAACTCCAGAAAATATATAGGCAAAAAGACGAAGATTTTAAAAACCTGTTGAATAGGGTCAGGGAAAACCAGCATACCTATCAGGACATACAGCTTCTCAACCAAACCACCTCCAAGTACGACTTTAAACTCCTAGACGAGGGATATATCCTTTTGGGAACCCATAATCATACGATCAATGGGATAAATGAAATGAAATTAAAGGAGCTGAAGGGAAAGGAATGGAAATATTCTCCGGAGATAACGGGAAATTTTCCAGCCAGTCTAAAGCCCTTTGATCCCCTGGAACTTGTTTTAAAAGCTGGTGCCCAAGTGATTTTTATGAAAAACAATCCGGATTCCGGCTTTTACAATGGTATGATCGGGAAAGTGCTTGAGTTGAAGCAGGATGTAATCAAGGTGCAGAACGACCGGGGGAGGATATATGAAGTTAAAAGAGAGCTGTGGGAAAATATCGAATACAAGTACAATGAAAAAGAGGATCATTTGGACTCAGAAACAGTAGGTACCCTGTCCCAATTTCCCCTGAAACTTGCCTGGGCAATCACGGTGCATAAAAGCCAAGGCCTAACCTTTGACAAGGCTATTCTGGATATCAGCAGAAGCTTTGAGGCGGGGCAGGTATATGTGGCATTGAGCAGATGTACCAATTTGGAGGGCTTGGTGCTAAAAGGAAAAATTTGGGAAAATAGCGTCAAAGTCAGTCCCGATAGTCTAAATTTCAGCAAGCAACAGTCAGACTCCATTTACATTGAGCAGGAATTGGAATATGCACGGGCATTTGTGGCCTGTAGGTATGCTTTCGCAGCTTTTAAAGAGGGAAATTACAGGGCTGCCCAAGAACTTTTCGACGAAATCCAATCGGTAGTCGACATTACCCAGACCCTAAAATGGCAACAATTCCTACAAGTAAAAGACTGGCTCGAGAATCGGACTTACGTGAAAAACGAGTGAAAAATTTGACTTTAAATAGGAATAATTTTTAAAAACCACAGAGGCGCGGAGAGCTCGGAGAAAATTAGTAAGAAGTGAGAAGTAAAAAGTGGATTTTTGAAATAACCTCAAACCTTTCATTTTTTACTTCTCACTCACTTTGCGTTTCTCAGCAGTTAATTTTTAATCTCTGGTACCTCTGGGCCTCAGCGGTTAATTTTGAAATTAAACCTCCCATTTCTCTATTTTATAAGCGCTATCCCAAAACATCCACTCCAGCTTGCTGGCCATTTCGAAGGCATCCAGCATCTTTTCCTGGGCTTCGGGGCTGGCTTTCTCGGCCAGGGCATCGGTGATGTCAATGGCGAGTTTTACCGATTGTGCAAATTCCTCACCTGCGTAGGTTTCGATCCATTTTTTGTATCGATGGCCCTCGTGGTGATGGTTTTCATAAATATAATCCCCCACTTTTTTGTAAATCCAAAAGCAGGGCAATACACCCGCCACACCCACTTCCACATTGGAATAGGCCGCTTGATTGAGAATGTAATTGGTATAAAGCAGGCAGGTGGGGGAGGGGTTAACCAGATCCGGTATGCCGAATTCTTTAAAATAACTTTCATGTAGGGCTCTTTCCACCACTATGGCGCCACTGGCAAATTCCGAAAAGGCAAGCACATGGTTGAGGTCATGCAGGCGACCGCTCAAAGTGCTGAGGGTTTTGCCAAATTCACCTAGATAGTAGGCATCCTGGGCCATATAAAATTTAAACTTTTCTATTTCCAAAGTTCCTTCCATCAACTCCTGATTGAAAGGCATGGCTAAAATTTTCTCATACAGGGGCGTGATCCGCTCCCAAGCGCGTTGGCTAAATTTCATGCTTAATCTGTTTTTTTGGATTATAAAAATGGTTTAAAGGTCCATTGCCGGATCCTGTCACCACATCTTTGCCCTGATCTATGGCCTGCCAGATGTACTCACGAGCATTGTGCACTGCATCCTCCAAGTTATGGCCTTTGGCCAATTCTGCTGCAATCGCCGAGGAGAGCGTGCAGCCTGTGCCGTGTACATTTCTGGTGTGGATCTTCGGGCTGTCGAAGGTCAAATGGGCATTGCCATCTTTTACCAACACATCGTATACCGTTTCCCCAGCCAAGTGCCCTCCTTTGAGCAATACCGCCTTTGCTCCTTTAGAAATCAGTTTTAGCCCGGCAATCTCCATCTCGTCCTTGTCAGTGATTTTCATCCCGGTCAGTATTTCCGCCTCATCCAGATTAGGGGTAATTACTTTGCAGAGGGGGATTAGTTTTTTGGCGAGTGCCTCCACGGTTTCATCCTGGATGAGCTTGTCCCCGCTGGTGGCCACCATCACGGGATCAAACACTACCGGGATTTTCGGATACCTCTTAAGTGTTTCTACAATGACATCCACAACTTCAGGCCTGTCCAGCATGCCTATTTTGATGGCCTTGGGCTTGATGTCCTCAATCACGGCCAAAATTTGCCCTTTGATGATATCAGGAGGAATGGAGTGAATTGCTGTCACACCCAAGGTGTTTTGAACCGTGATTGCTGTAATGGCAGAGGTGCCAAAGCAACCGAGTGCGGAAAAGGTCTTGAGGTCGGCCTGTATCCCCGCGCCCCCTCCACTGTCCGATCCGGCAATGGTGAGGACGGGAATATATTTATTTCTTAAATAGTTTTTCATGGGTGACTTATTATAAAACCTGCCAGGTTATTCGTGAAATTTATCCAATCTGGCAGGTTTTAACTTATACTCTTTTCAATTTGATTTCGAAATTCCTCGGCAGCCTTGGCGGGGCTAGGGTCACTGCAGATGCCGGAGACCACCGCCAGGCAATCCGCTCCGGCCCGAATTACCGACTCCGCATTGCTCACTTTGATATTGCCTATTGCCACCAGGGGCTTGCTGGTCATCTGTCTCAGGTTTTGCAGCCCATTCAAGCCCCACTCCGTGTAGGTGTCAGCTTTGGTGGGAGTGGTGAAAATTGGGCTTACTCCATAATACCAGGCAAACTCGCTGCCTGCCTTTGTCAATTCTGAGGCCTGTTCCAGCGAAAGGCCCACAGGGTAGTGGCTGCCCAAGAGGCTTTTTACCTGTTGCAGACTTTCATCTTTCTGCCCGATATGAAGTCCTGTCGCCTCTACTGATTTGGCCACTTCCACGTTGTCATTGATTATCAACGGCACGTTGTATTTCGAACAAATTTCCTTTAGACGAAGGGCTTTTTCGGTGAAAGCAGGTGTGGCAAGATCCTTTTCACGTAGCTGTATGATCTCCACGCCGCCTTTGATTGCCTCTTCCATTACCCAAAAGAAATCCCTTCCCAGACAGGCTTTTTGGTCAGTTACTAAATACAGGCGGAATGGAAAATCTGCAAAATCCATTTAGAGCATGCTGATTTTGGCAAGGTTGGTGATATCGGTGTCGCCCATCTGGTGGAGGCAGTCGTAAATATAGAGTTGCATGGTCCCAGGACCGGATGCCATCTCAGAGGCCATCTGCCCTGCCATGCCCAAAACCGCCATAGCCGATACGGTGGCATCAAATGGGTCATCTATTACAGCGGCAAATGCCCCTATCAACGCCGAGGCTGTGCAGCCCATTCCCGTGATTTGGCCCATGAGTTCGTGGCCATTTTCTATCATCGAAACCCTGTCGCCTTGGATTACATAGTCCTTTTCCCCTGAAATGCACACCACGGCACCGGTAGAATTGGAGAGGTTTTTTCCAGCCTCAACGGCCTCATCGGAGGTGTTGGCGCTGTCCACACCTTTGGATGCGATGTCGATTTTGGCCAAAGACATGATCTCGGAGGCGTTGCCTCGGATGACGGTCGGTTTGTGGTGGAGAAGCTCGGCAAGGGTATCATTGCGGTATTTGGAGGCACCAGCACCTACAGGATCCAAAATCCAGGGTTTGCCAATGGAGTTGGCCTTTTTGGCGGCGAGCATCATGCTGTCTACCCAATATTCGTCCAATGTGCCGATATTGATTACCGAGGCGCCAACCAAGTCAATGAGATCTTCCACCTCAGGGTGGGCATGTGCCATGATGGGGGAGGCCCCAATGGCCAATATGGCGTTGGCCGTATTGTTCATCACCACAAAATTGGTGATGTTGTGAACCAGCGGGCTTTTTTGCCTTACAAGCTGTAGGTTTTTGATAATAGACTCCATGGTAGTTGTGGGTTTAGTTAGGAGTCCCTTTGAAAAGTCAATACGCAACTTTTTCCTTCGGCAGTGCGAACTGCATCAGGTTCAAAGGGTATAATCTCAGCCCAACTGGGCACCCCTAAAGTTTGATTATGGGAACTAAGTTAGTAAATTCTGCCATCGAAGGCAATTTATGGCCAAGCTTTTAGAGCCGCTTCGGCGATGATTCCATCCTGTTCGCTTGTTACCCCACTGATTCCGATGGCTCCTATCACGCGGTCTCCATCTTTGATTGGCAACCCACCTTCCACGGCTACCACATTCGGCAAACTCATTAAATGGCTGTTTCCGCTCTTGGCTCCATCTTCAAAAACCTTGGTAGACCGCTTGAAATAGACAGAAGTTTTTGCTTTGGCAATGGCCACTTCCACGCTGCCCACCTGGGTGCCGTCCATGCGCCTCAAGGCCAGCAAATGCCCACCTTCATCCAAAATGGCAATGACCACGTTCCAGTTGTCCTGTCTGGCCCGCTCCTCAGCCGCATCTGAAATCTTCTGTGCAGCCTCCAGGTCAAGGGCACGGGTTTGGGAAAGGGCAAGGTTGGTGATGGAAAAGAAAAATAAAGCGATTAAAAGTCTTTTTTTGATGTCCATGGTGAAGAAAATTAGTGGAGATTAAATTTACGGATTTCCTAGCTGAGATTTTCCAAAAGCTGAAAATTATTAAAGGGGAGGTGTTTGTCAGGCTTCAGCAAAAAACTCTGTGAAACTATTTTTTTTTAAAACCCATTTAAACTCTGTTTCCTTTTCTTTTACGCCTCAACTTATCCGGCTCCAATTGACCTGATGTTTTCTTTGGCTTTGGACCTGCCGTAGGATCAGGGCATTGCTGGGGTGGCTGAGATCAGGGTCCTCGGCCAGGATATTCTGGGCGGCATCTCTTGCAATGGCCAAGATAGGGGCATCCTTGCTCAGGTCACCGATCAGCAGGTCCATGATGCCACTCTGCTGTGTGCCCATCAGGTCACCAGGGCCACGCAGTTTGAGATCTACATCTGCAATCTCAAAACCGTTATTTGTTCTGACCATGGTGTTAAGGCGGATTCGGCTGTCTTTTGAGAGTTCATATTTGCTCATCAGCACACAATAGGACTGCTCGGCGCCACGTCCCACGCGCCCTCTGAGCTGGTGGAGCTGGGAGAGGCCAAACCTTTCTGCATTTTCAATGATCATGACTGAGGCATTGGGCACATTTACACCCACCTCAATCACGGTGGTGGCCACCATGATCTTGGTTTCTCCTTTGACAAACCGCTGCATCTCGTAATCCTTGTCAGCCGGCTTCATTGCTCCGTGCACGATGCTGAGTGGATATTGCGGAAAGGCCCTGGCGATACTTTCATATCCATCCATCAAGCTCTTTAAATCCATCTTTTCCGATTCCTCAATGAGCGGATAGACTATATAAACCTGCCTGCCCAATTCGATTTCTTTCTTGATAAACCCAAAAACCTTGAGCCTGTCCTTGTCATAGCGGTGTACAGTCTGGATAGGTTTTCTGCCAGCCGGTAGCTCATCAATGACCGAAATGTCGAGATCCCCGTAAAGGGTCATCGCCAAAGTCCTGGGAATAGGCGTGGCGGTCATGACCAGTACATGCGGAACAAACTGCTTGTTTTTGGCCCAAAGTTTTGCCCGCTGGGCCACACCGAATCTGTGCTGCTCATCCACGATGGCTAGGCCAAGATTCTTGAACTGGACGATATCTTCCAAAAGCGCATGGGTGCCGATAAGTATATGGAGTTCTCCGCTCAACAAAGCTGCATGGATCTTTTTCCGTTCCGACTTCTTGGTGCTGCCTGTCAGCAAGGCAATATTGAGCCCCATCATATCCGCAAATTCCTTCAAGCCCTCATGATGCTGGTTGGCCAAAATCTCCGTGGGTGCCATCAGACAAGCCTGTGACGATGAGCCTATGGCCACCAGGCAGCAGATAAAAGCCACCATGGTTTTGCCGCTCCCTACATCGCCTTGGATCAACCGGTTCATCTGCTTTCCCGATCGCATGTCGTTATAAGCCTCCTTGATCACCCTTTTCTGCGCTCCGGTAAGTTCAAACGGGATATGGTTTTTATAAAATTCCGTCAGCAGGTTGGTATCTGAAAGAATCTGCCCCTGGGATTTCTCCGTTCGGGTCAATTTAAGTTTCAACAACCTGAGCTGTACATAAAAAAACTCCTCAAACTTTAGCCTATAAATGGCTTTTCTCAAAACCTCAGGGTTTGAGGGAAAGTGTATTTCTTTGATCGCAGGCTTTTTTGCCAGAAGGTTGAACCTCTCCAAAATGCTTGTCGGTAAAGTTTCGTGGATCTGAGGTAGGGCATTTTGCAGCAGGATTTCCATGATTTTGGAAATGCCCTTGCTGTCGAGAAATTTTGCCCGTAGTTTTTCGGTAGTGGAATAGACCGGCTGAAAGGCATTTCGGTTTTCTGTTGCCGCTGTATAGATTTCGAGTTCGGGGTGGGCGATGCTGAATTTGCGACCGTATTGATTGGGCTTTCCAAAAGCAATATAAACCGCTCCAACGGTAAGTTTTTTGACCACCCATTGTACCCCTTTAAACCAGGTCAGTTCCATTTCCCCGGTTTCGTCTCTGAAGTAGCCTACCAGCCGCTTCCTTCTCCCGTCACCGATGGTTTCTATTTTGACCAACCTGCCCAATATCTGTACGTGATCAAGTTCGGGGGTGAGGTGTCGGATTTTGTAAAACTTGGTGCGGTCTTCATACCGGAAAGGATAATGCTGCAGCAATTCCCCAAAAGTAAAAATGTTGAGTTCTTTGTTGAGCAACTCAGCTTTTTGGGGGCCTACGCCTTTCAGAAATTCTATTTTGGTATCGAAGTAGCCGGGCACGGGTTGAAAGGGGTATGTTTTAAAAACTTCCCAAATTAAAACAAATCCAGGAAAAGATGGCTAAGAAGGTACAAAAACCTACTTTGCCTTCAATGCACTAATAAATTGTCGTATCTATGACTTTTTAAAACTTAAAATTTATTAATGATTAGTGCAGAGTTTTAATTTTTTAGTCATATTTATAACCAAGTTATGAAAAAGTTTTATCCAATTTTTGCAGCGGCTTTGTTTTTTGCTTGTTCAGAAAACCCAAAGGATCTTTCCCAAAGCCAATCACTTTCTCTCAACTTTGAGCTTGACACCGTGATGGTGGATGCGGGGGATGATATTATTTTTTTGGCAGGTGGACTCCATCAATCGGACTTGAGTTCTGATGGAACGACATTTTATAATTTTGATTTCAATGAGAATCTTCTCGAGGTCATTGATCTGGATAATCTTCGGCTCTCTCATAAAATCCCATTTGAGAAGGAAGGACCAAATGGTACCGGAAACGTATATGGAGTTCAAAATTTGAGTGATGGGAGGTACCTTTTGTCCAATTTTACATCAATTGGTATTTTTTCAGAGCAAGGCCAAAGGGAGGATTCATATGATTTTTCGAAGGTTCCTTCAGGTATTCTCGAAGAGGGTGAAGTCGTTTCGTCGGATGGTATTTTATCAGAGGATGGAAAGTACTTTGTGTCATTTTATGCTAAAGGATGGGCAGGTGCCCATGGTATCGCCAAGCTAGACCTTGAAACCCGTGAGATCTTAAGATTTCCTGTAGATCAATTGAAAGCTTTGGATAGGTATACGATGAAATCCCATGATGAATATAAAATGGAAATAAGTATGGTGGCCAACCATCTTTCGTGGCATGAGGAAAAGTTGCTCATCAGCAATTCAGTAGAAAATCAACTTTTGGTTATTGACCCTAACCATAATAGCATTTCTCAACATTCTTATGAAGCTCTATTGACACCTAACTATTCTAAGGAGCCTAATAAGAGGGATTTTGATACATTTGAAGAAATAGGAGAAGTGGGTGAGACTTACCGTAACGAGGTCTACTTTGGAAAATGGCTTTTTGATCCTCTATCTGAAAGATTTTACAGACTGAGCCATATATTTGAAAGGGAGGTTGGGGAAGACCAGGAGGAATATAAAGTAGTGCTGACAGTTTTTGACAAGGATTTTCAGCAGTTGTATGAAGGTCTCACACCATTGAAAAGTAATTACTTCAATCCGTTTGTAAGAGGTGGAAAGCTTTACCTCTTCGAAAACATCAATGACGAACTTGCATTTATCGTCCTTACCATCAATGAAGCATAATATGAAAAGATTTTTATTGCCCCTATCTCTGATGTTTGGCATCGCCTGCTCTGACAAGGGTTCCGAAGAAGGAGCTCAGCAACTAACCCTGACTTTTGAAGTGGACACCGTGATGGTGGATGCGGGGGAGGATTTTATTTATTTAAGAAGTGGGCTCTATCGTGCGGAGCTTAGTTCTGATGGCAGAGCATTGTATAATTTCAATGACAATGAAAATCTGCTCGAGGTGATTGATATGGATAATCTTAGGCTTTCTCACAAAATCCCCTTTGAAAAGGAGGGGCCACATGGTACCGGACAAGTATATAGATTTCAAGATTTGACTAATGGGAATTATCTTATATCAAATTTTACTTCAATAGGTATTTTTACAGACAAAGCTCATAGAAAGGAATACCATAAATTTTCTACACTATCAGAAGAGGTCATGGAAAAGGGTGAGATTGTCTCACCTGAGGGTATTTTATTAAAAAATGGAAAAACATATGTAACTTTTTATGCAAAAGGTTGGGCAGTAACAGATGGAATTGTAAAGTTTGATTTGGAGTCCAATGAAGCAATTAAGTTACCCGTTGATCAATTAACAGCCTTGGATAGGTTTACTGTTAAAGTTCATGATAAAACGCAGACAGAAATTAATTGGGTAGGTAAATATTTGTCTTCATATGGGGAAAAAGTACTTATAAGCAATTCCGTGGATAATCAGCTTTTAATATATGATCCTGAAGAGAATAGTATTATTCAACATGATTTCCAAGCTAAACTGACAGCCAACACGCCTAAGGAGTTTGCGAGAAGAGAAGTAGATACGCAGGATGAATTAATGGAAATAGGCAACTCTTTTCGAAATGATATATTTTTCAGTCAATGGATATTTGATTCTACCGCCGAAAGGTTTTACAGGTTAACCTACCTTTTGGATAAGGAAGTGGATGGACAAAAAGAATTCAAAACAGTATTAACCATTCTTGACAAGGAATTTCAGCAGGTGTATGAGGGAGTGACACCCTTGAAGAAAAAGTATTTCAAGCCGTTCGTGAGGGAAGGCAAATTATACCTTTATGAAAATATAAACGATGAATTGGGCTTCATTGTCCTTTCTATTACTGAGGTTTGATCAGATATAAGAAATCCCTAAAAAAAAACTTATTTTGATTTCTCCGCAAAGAAACTCTGCGAAACTCCTGTTTAAACTCGGTGCAACTCTGTGTCCTTTTTTCTCTACTCCAACCTCGGCAAGCTCAACTTGTACTTAACCGCTACCAACCTGATGATGATCACGATGCNGAAACTCCTGTTTAAACTCGGTGCAACTCTGTGTCCTTTTTTCTCTACTCCAACCTCGGCAAGCTCAACTTGTACTTAACCGCTACCAACCTGATGATGATCACGATGCCGATGGAAATGAGCATGTTGGGATCTCTGTCCAGGCCAAAATGGTTGAGCACCAAATAAATGATCGCACCGGCTAGGCAGGCACTGGCATACACTTCCCTTCTAAAGAGGATGGGGACCTCATTGGTCAGCGTGTCCCGGATCACGCCTCCCATCACGGCAGAAAACATGCCCATGATGGCGGCTATTTCCACCTGTACCCCTAGACTCAATGCTTTTTCCACTCCAAGAATAGTGAAAAACCCAATCCCAAAAGTATCAAACAGGAATAGAGTTCGACGTAACTTCCCCAAACTCCGGTGAAAAAGAAAAGCCGTTAAGATACCCAAGAATATGGCGTAAAGGAACCAGACATCGCCCACCCATACCAAAGGGTAACTGCCTAGTATAATATCCCTGAGGCTACCACCGCCGATTGCCGTAATGAAGCCCGTGAAGCCGGCCCCAAATAAATCATGCTCCCTATCCTGCACGGCCAAGGCACCGGATATGGCAAACATGAAGGTACCGATTAATTCAAGTGGGTATTGAATGTCCATTTGCTTATCATTTAGCAGACGGAAGAGGACCGGAGACGGGATGTTCTCGCTTTTTTGTTTCTCTGGGCCCTCTGATCCTCTGTGGTTATTTTAATTTCTTCATTACAAAAGTCCCCATGGTTCGCTTGTGGTGCACCAATACGGTTTTTGGGTCTTCCAGGTGCTGTAAATTGTGTCGGTGCATTAGTATGTCCAGCAAGCTCTCAGAAAGCAGAAACCGTGTATTGCCATCTGGTAGTAGATGCTGCCCTTCTTCGGTTCTTTGGCTTTCCTCCACTATTCCCCCCATGGCAGTGCAGCATCGAAGAAAGAATATACCTCCTGGTTTCAACACACGCATCATTTCATCCCACAGTTGGACAAAGTGCTCTTCATTTTTGGCAAAATGCATGACAGCCGAGGAAATGACCGCATCAAAGGCTCCTTTGTGAAAGATCATGTCCTCCACCAAATCTGTCTGAAACCGTTGGGTATCATATTCCGGTAGGATGGTTTGGGCATAGATCCGGGCCATTTGGATGGCGATGGGATTGTTGTCCACCCCAAAAATCTGGAATCCTTCCCTTATGAAATAATGGGTGTTTCTCCCTTCACCGCATCCTGCGTCCAGAATTTTCATTTCCGGGGTAAACCTGCCTTTCAAAATCTGATCCAGCAGGTAGATGTCAATATTGCCTAATAGTTGGTTGAGCTGGGCGATGTTCATATTAGATTTTTTTCCCGCAAGGCCTCCGTGGTTATTTCCCGGCCGATTTCAATAATTTCCTTTGCTCGGTAAAATTCAAACGTGCCGCATTGTTTCCTGCTGATTTTCACGTGTACATCCACAGGGTGCTGCTCGAGGATGTAATCGGATATTCTGTCCTGCATCATGTCCATGGACAGGTTCATCAGGTCCAAAAAGCTCAGGGTTTTGACCTTAGGTGCCTTTTTCTCTCTGGGCAGGTATTTGGAGACTTTTGCCTTGTATTCATTGACCCAGGCAGGGATGGCAATTCTGCTGCTACCTTCTTCCAATACTTTTTGTCTTACTAGACATTGTTGTGGCCCGTTTACATCAGAGGCAATCCTCAATGTAGCCTGGTTGTCTTTGATTAATTCAACTGGAATTGGATTTAGGATACCGCCGTCAATGTAGGAAATATTATCGATCAAGGCGGGTTGGATTACGGTAGGGATGGCTGCCGAAGCCCTGATTGCAGAAAAAAGGCTGCCTTTGGTGAAAACTTTCTCCTGTCCGCTGATAATATTTACCGCATTGCAGGCGAAGGGAATAGGAAGATCTTCGATAAGGCAATCCCCCAAAAGGGTCTGGATCACTTGGAAGACCTTTTCCCCCTTGATAAATCCGGAGGTGGAAATCGTGAAATCCATGAGGGAAAACACGTCGACCCTATCAAGATTGCTGATCCATTCCTTGAATTCGGGCAGGTTGCCTTTGGCGTATACCCCGGCGATCAATGCCCCCATGGAGCAACCGGCGACGGAACTGATCTGAAAACCGTTTTCCTCCAACACTTCAATGGTGCCAATATGGGCCAACCCCCTGGCGCCACCGCTTGAAAGGACTAAAGAAACGGTTTTTTGATCCATAGTATTTAATTAAATTCGTTTTTAATTAACCACAAAGTACGCGAAGGTCCGCAAAGTTTTTCTTTCCGATTTGAGCAAATGCTTTAAACCGAAACCTAAATTTACAATAAAATGACACAGTATAACCCCTTTCATTTGGCTTTCCCGATCAGGGATATTGAGGAGACCCGGAAATTTTATCAAGAGCTGCTTGGCTGCGAGATTGGAAGAAGCACTGACAAGTGGATTGACTTTAATTTCTTCGGCCACCAGCTTTCTGCCCATGTCAAACCCGAAGAACTGCAGCAAGCGAAATCCAATGAGGTGGACGGGAAGAATGTACCGGTAAGGCATTTTGGAGCCATTTTGGAGTGGGATGCCTGGCATGAATTAGCCGACAAACTGAAAGCTCATAAAATTGACTTCATCATTGAACCCTATATCCGCTTCAAGGGTGAAGTAGGGGAGCAGGCCACCATGTTCTTCCTAGACCCCAGCGGAAATGCCCTTGAATTTAAGGCATTCCAAGATAGGGGACAGATTTTCGCCAAGTAGTGGATACAGAAGACCGAAGACCGGAGATCGCAGTTTCCGTCTTCCGTCTTCCGTCTTTTACAAATTTTCGTCAAAGGCTTTCACGGCCCTCAGGACCGTTTCGGCGGCTTGGTGGTAGAAGTCTTGATCGATGTTTTCGAAGGTGTCGGTTGGTTTGTGATAGTCGGGATGGTCTTCCACGCCGAAATAGATATGCGGGATATCTTTCAAGTGGAATTGCGCATGATCGGAGCTGAATGTCCAATCATCCTTGCCCATTTCCGGATCATCATGGCCCAACTTGAGGGTGACTTGCCCAAAAGGCTCCAGAGATTCCAATACAGGCTTCAATTTGGGATTGTGAAAAGTGCCAGAAGCATAAAGCTCATTGTTCTCATTTCTGGAAATCATGTCCATGTTGATGTTGAGTTTGACCTGTTCCAATGGAAAAGGGAAGTCTGCCACAAGTGCTTTGGCTCCTTGATGGCCCATCTCCTCTGCATCCACGGCGGCAAACATGATGGAATGTTTGGGTCTGTTGACGGAGAAATATTCCGCCATGGCCAAAAGTGCCGCGGTACCGCTGGCATTGTCGTCAGCCCCATTGAAAATTTGCCCGTTGATCACTCCAAGGTGGTCAAAGTGGGCCGTGATTACGATCAGGTATTCAGACTCGCTGCCGGGAATGAAGCCCACGATATTGGCAGCCCCCTCATATTGCACGCTGTCACGTGGATTCATGAAAGAAAAATACTGGGTAAAATCGCTATATTGGCTGGTCAGATTCAAGCTTCCAAACCTCTCCCTAATATGCTTTTGAGCTTTTATATTGCCTTCCGAAAGAGGTTTTCTTCCTTCCAGCTCATCTGAAGAGAGGTATTCAATATCCGCGATAAGCTTGTCCTTATCAATGTTTTGCGCAACAGCCGCAAAATCCAGCGCTACCCCCAGGATCAATAGGAGGCAAATAAATTTAAATTGGTATTTCACTTCAAATAATTAAATTGTGTTAATACTAGTTGTCAAAATTTGTAGCAATTTGGTCTATCACAATAAAGAGACCTATTTTTAAGTTTTGTAGGTAATAGGAACAATTCTTTCCTTTGTCTATTATGAGGCAATTATAACGTATTATGAAGTCAAAACTCCTCGTTTTAATCTTTTTTTGTATTTCAAACTCATTTGCCCAAAGCGGTGTGCCTGATTTCTTTCTGGATGGCAAGTCCGTGGTGCTAATTTCTAACGCACCATCGGCCCGACCGGTTATGGGATTTGAGGAAATCGCACACCAGGTCCACCAGGGCTTGGTAGAGGCAGGTGGGGATCCGGTGGGGTATTTTGAGCTTGAGGAGATAGTGCTTAATGAAGAAATCCAAGCTGGATACGCCTCCCTGTTTGCCAAAAGGCTGATCAACGGAATAGTTATCCTAACCCGCCTTCCCAATGGTGCTTTTGAAATGAACGTGGCGCCTTTTTCCAACAATAAAAACATTGTAAACCCAGGATCTTCCTGGAGCATGAGGGGATCAAATATTAAAGAATTAAATGAATCTTTGATCAAAATCGGTGAAGTGACCCAATCCAAAAACCTGTTGGTGCTGGAGGTACCTGAGTTTCCTCAAGGCAGTCAATCCGGCTCGAGTAGCTACATTAGCCGCAATCCCTTAAACTTGAATGTTTTCAGATTGGGGATTCCCCTAAGCGGGGCAGGGGGGGAGGGCAGCCACCTGACTTCCTTTCGCTATGACTTGCTAGGGAGAAGCGATGCGGAAAGGGCACGATCCCAAGAAAGGGAAAAAGAGCAGCTTCAGGCGGTCTTTGAAACCAGCTATCCACATCAAGTGGTCTTTCTGACCGAGGCTAAAACTTCCCAGGAGCTCATCCGTGACCGGGTTCAGTTTGTCCTCAGAAGGGTGGAAGGCAGAGAAGGTGATTTGATGAAAAGCATGGGCGTGTCGGGTCAGAGTCCCAACCCGGAAAAAGTAGTGGTCAAATATTATATCCACTTCTTGGTGAGGGATGAGCTCTACATTGGCCCCAAATGGGATGCGGATGCTAACTGGCAGGTGGCCTTGACCAATTTTCTCCAAAACCTCAACCCCTAAAAAGCAAAAAGGTGTACCAGGAAGGTACACCTCAAGCTATCGAATTGGGTGGTCAATGCAACTTTCAGCTTACTATTAATTATCTATAGAGCCCATGACCCTTTTCATAAAGGCATTCATGGCTTCTTTTTTATCCATGCCATCCTTGATCATCTTGTGGACCTCCAGAGTACCATATAAGTTGGATAGCAATTCGCCCATAACTTCTATTTCTTCATCTTTTAGCGAAGGAATTTCAGTCATGGATTCCAAAAGTTCAATGGTTTCATTCACCCAGTCCTCATCGTTTTCCTCAATGAAGCCCAGGACATGCTTAATTATTGGCAATCTCATCTATAAGTGCTTTTAGGTTTTCTTCCTTGTTTGTCTGTGTTTGGTTGACTAATAAGCCGTCCTTAAATGTAGCAAAAGTAGGAAGATTGGTCACCGCAGCTAGTTTCCTTGATTCAGGAAGTTTCTCTGCATCTACGTACAAAAATGTGACCGAATCATAATCTTTGGCCAATCTTTTCATCTTTGGCTTCATAATTCTGCAACTTCCGCACCAGCTGGCACCGTATTGTACCACAACTTTACTTTTTTCTGTGATAATTTCCTTTAGGTTGTCGTTTTCTAATTCTTGTAGCATATCTAATAGTTATGATTGTAAGACTAAAATTGAGCACAAAGGTACTGTCTATTAAAATAAAAGTCCAATTGAAAATATCTATACAAGATAGAGTGTCTCAATTAATATATCTTGGCATTCATAAATGGGACTAAAGCTAGAATTATGGCCTGCTCGTAATAGGTCTTCCTATTGACGGCCCCATTGGTAAGAATGCCCACAGCACCATCCGTCTCTTTAGAGTTTTCCCGATTAAAAAAACTGTCATCGGCCTTTCCAAGTTCCATTCCTCCTTTCACTAATTTAGATATAACTTCGGGTAGATAAAAGGTAGACGTTTTGGCCTTACCGATTTTATCGGCTTTGTCCAACACCACCACCCAGGCAAAAGCATTCATTCCATGCCTGTCTTCATCCACGCCGCCTTCAATGCCCAACCAAAAGTCTGCTTCCGGAAAGGCGTTTTTGGCGTTCTCCGCGCGATTCAATGCACCCTGAAGTGTTTCAGCATCCCCCACTGGCTGATCAGCCACATCGGAGGTCACGTTGATGCCCTGTACGATAAAACTATCTTCAAAGCACTGGTGGAAGGCTGCATCGGTGCTGTTGATTTTGACCGGATTTCGGCTTCCGACGATAATCAGGAGTTGTCTTTTCTTTTTCTGAAGGTTTTCTCTTTTTGGAAAGCTCATATTTAATTAAAAGGATTGGACGCTAAATGTTTGGAGAGGTCCAGTTCAATTGTATCCCACTGGGGTAAAAATAAACAGCCTTCGGTTGGTTCCCGAAGGCTGAAGTAATTATGCCATGTTATGATAAACGTTGTTTACATCGTCGTCTTCTTCCATGCGCTCGATCATCTTATGGATGTCTTCTTCCTGCTCCTCAGTGAGCTCTTTGGTAGACATTGGAAATCTTTGAAAATCAGCGTTGGTGACTTCGATGCCCTTATCTTCAAGGGCTTTCTGCATGTTGCCAAAGTCCTCAAATTCGGTATAAATGAAGATTTCACCCTCATTCTCATCGATATCGGAAAGCCCAAAATCAATCAGTTCAAGCTCTAATTCCTCCAAATCCCAGTCTCCCTTTGGGAAACGGAAAACGGCTTTGTGCTCAAACATGAAGCTCACCGAACCAGAAGTGCCCAACGAGCCTCCTGCCTTGGAAAAGAAATGGCGCACATTGGCCACCGTTCTGTTGATATTGTCTGTGGAGGTTTCCACAATTACGGCAATCCCGTGAGGTCCGTAGCCTTCATATACTACTTCTTCGTAATCCTTCTCATCTTTGTTGCTTGCACGTGCGATGGCGGCTTCGATCCTGTCCTTGGGCATGGATGCACCTTTGGCGTTTTGGATCACCGTACGCAGCTTGGCATTGTTGTCCGGGTCTGGTCCGCCCATTTTCACGGCCATCACGATTTCTTTACCCAATCGGGTAAAGACCTTGGACATCTTGTTCCAACGTTTGAATTTTCTCTCTTTCCTGAACTCAAATGCTCTTCCCATATAGATTTATTTCTCGGGTCTTCCTCGGTTGTGTTTGTGTTTCTAAGCTTTAATTTAATGTAAAAATAACAAATCTTTTCATTTCCTCCCGAGGAAGTTTTAATGCTTGGGCTTATAAGAAATATAGTACAGGGATTTAAGAACGAAAACCCCCTAAAACCGTACTATTAAAGAATCAACGCTAGCCTTATGACTTTTTCCTCAGCTTACCCACTTCCCAACCTCCCGCAGAGCAATCATAAAAGAGTCGTGATTCTGGGCGGAGGCTTTGCAGGTCTCCAACTTGCCAAAAAACTTTCGGGCAAACCCTATCAGGTTGTCCTTTTGGATAAAAACAATTACCATCAGTTTCAACCCCTCTTTTACCAGGTGGCCACCTCCGCTTTGGAGCCCAGTGCCATTTCTTTTCCCCTGAGGAAAATCTTCCATCACAGTAAAAATGTGACTTTCCGGATGACAGAAGTGGAGTCCATCTCGCCCGATGAAAAAAGGGTTTTTACCAAAATGGGATTTGTCGATTTTGATTATTTGGTTTTGGCCATGGGGGCGGATACCAATTATTTCGGGATCGAAAACATCAAACAGAAAAGCACACCCATGAAGTCCGTTTCGGAAGCCCTTTATATCCGAAATCGCATCATCGCCAATTATGAAAAGGCCATCAATACGCAGGATGAAAACGAGAAAAGGGCCTTGATGAACATCGTAATCGTAGGCGGTGGGCCTACTGGGGTGGAGCTTGCCGGTGCGATGGCGGAACTGAGAAACAGGATTCTGCCTAAAGACTACCCAGAGCTGGATTTTCATCAGATGCAGGTGATTCTGGCTGAGGCAGGAGAGAGCTTACTTGCGGGGATGACTCCTCAAGCCAGTGCGCACGCATTGAAATATCTGAAAAACCTGGGGGTGGAGGTCATATTCAAGGCGGCCGTGACCGATTATGACGGCCTTACCGTCAAGGTGAAGAATTACCCGAATTTCAATAGCCGCACTCTGGTGTGGGCAGCCGGGGTGAAACCCAACGCTGTGGACGGAATCCATGCTGATCAGGTGGCAGGAAATGGCCGATTGCTGGTCAATGAATTTAACCAGTTGGCTGGGGCGGATTACATTTTTGCCTTGGGGGACCAGTGTTTGATGGCCTCTGAAGATTATCCCCGCGGTCACCCCCAGGTGGCCCAAGTGGCCATTCAGCAGGCAACCAACTTGGCCAAAAATCTGGTTTCCTTACATAAAAATCAGCCCCTTCGGCCCTTCAAATACAAAGACCTAGGATCAATGGCTACCGTGGGTAAAAAACTGGCGGTGGTGGACCTTCCTTTTATCAGATTCCAGGGCTTTTTTGCCTGGGTGACCTGGCTTTTTGTCCATTTGATGGCCATTTTGGGCGTCAGGAACAAACTGTTTATTCTGCTCAATTGGGCGTGGAATTACTTTTCCTTTGATGTGTCCCTTCGTCTTTTGATCAGGCCTAGGATGGTCAAGGACCATGAAAGCAAGGAACTGGTGGAGGATAAGGATTAAAAGATCCTGGCTCCACTTCGGTTGACTATATTTTCAAGGTAATCATTGGGGAGCTTAAATTGCTTTCCTCCCTCTATAATGGAGGCTAGATAGGTTTCTGAAGGGAATATGTTGGGCTGGTTTTCGGGACTGAGGAAGGTGCCAGCTTGGATTTTTCCCTTGTTGGTATGAATGTCCACTTGTTGATATTTATACCCTGGCTCGCTTTTCAAAAAATGCTGCAAATCCTCTTCGCTGATTTCATAGATGGCGCCGTACACATGTTCATTGGGGCTGCTCACAATGTTTGCTCTGGCGGAGCCGTCTTCCATGGGGTGGTTGAATCTAAAACCATATTTGGGCAAAATTCCCACGCCCTTGTATTCGGCTGTACGACCCAGCCTCTCTTCGAAGAGCTCCTGCTTCAAATTGCTCGCATAGGCAAAATATAGAATCTTTTTCATCCAATTAATTTACGCCTTTCAGTGGGCTCTCCCAAATCATCATTAAGATTTGTTAACAATTTATTGGATAAACCCGCTTAAACCTTGGGGTATGGTCTGGGTCTAAGAAGTACAAACCAAAACAAAGAAGGATATGAAAAAGCTAATGTTATTTGCCGCAATATTTACTGTAATGTCATTTACCGCTGATGCCCAAAAGAGAGGCGAGCGTAGAGGACAGGAAAGAATGGACCCTGAAAAAAGGGTAGAAATGAGAGTCAATCGGATGGCTGAACAGCTCGAACTTACTGAAGAGCAAAAAGAGCAGGTGAAGCAAATTCATATGGAAAGGGCTGAAGAGCAAAAAGAAGCCCGGGAGACCAGAAGAGCTCAACAGGAAGAAAGAAGAGCAGCTATGCAGGAGGAAAGAAAAGCTCAGCAGGCTGAAATTGAGAAGGTATTGACTCCTGAGCAGAAAGAGAAGTGGGAGGAAATCAGAAATGAAGACCGTGAGAAAATGCGTAAATACCGTGACGCCAGAGGCAATGATGATACTGAAAAGGTCAGAAAGCAAAGAGGCAAAAGAGGCGGTGGCGCTTGGAGAAAATAATAGTGTTTGTAGGGTGAAATTAGGTTTATGTTAAACTAAAAAGGGATGGTTAGGTAACCATCCCTTTTTTCTTGACTTTTCCAGTTTTTCAACTTTTCTCCATGAAGCTCAGTGATAAACTCCGCATAAGACTTTTAATTTAACTCCCAAATTCATAATAGGAGTGATCTTTCTGGGGTAGGGAGCTTTTTCCTTGAAGAAATTTATCCACATGATAGGCTGCCTCTCGTCCTTCCGAAATGGCCCACACTACTAAGGATTGGCCTTTCCTCATGTCACCGGCCAAAAATACTTTTTCCTCACTGCTTTGGTAATCTTTGGAATAAGGCAAGCCATTATCCAAAAATTCCACCCCAAAAGATTCAAGCAAACCATCCTTTTTGGGGCCTGAATAGCCAATAGCTATGAAAGCCAAATCACAGGGAATCACTTTATCGGTGCCTTCCACCTCTTCAAAACCAAATGAGCCATCTCCCTTTTCCTTCCATTCAATCTCTACCACTTCGAGCCCGCTGACTTTGCCTTTTTCTCCTTCCAAAAATCTCTTGGTAAGCACCGACCATACCCTTTCCGCCCCTTCTTCGTGTGAACTTGAAGTGCGCAAAGTCATGGGCCACTCAGGCCAAGGATTGCTTTCAGTCCGCTTTTGTGGTGGCTTGGGTAAAAGCTCCAGCTGGGTCACCGATGCTGCGCCATGCCTACGGGAAGTGCCTATGCAGTCGCTACCGGTATCTCCCCCTCCAATCACCAGCACATGTTTGCCTTTTGCAGAAATGGGATTATTTCCCCTTTCCCCGCCAACCACGCGATTTTGGTTGCCCAAAAAATCCATGGCAAAATGCACGCCTTCCAGTTCATGACCTGGTATTTTCAACACTCTTGGCTCCTCGGCCCCGGTGGATAAAACCACGGCGTCGAAATTCTGGAGGATGTTTTCTGCTTTAATGTTAAAACCTACTTCAGTATTGGTGGTAAAGGTGATGCCTTCTTCACGCATAAGGGAAATCCTGCGGTCTATCACCCACTTTTCCATTTTAAAATCGGGAATGCCGTACCTCAATAGCCCACCAACCTTGGCGTTTTTCTCAAAAACAGTTACCTCATGGCCGGCTTTGTTGAGCTGGTCGGCAGCAGCCAATCCTGCTGGTCCTGAACCGATCACCGCCACGTGCTTACTTGTTCTTTTGATAGGAGGGTTGGGTTTGGCCAAGCCCAATTCATAGGCTTTTTCGGCAATGCTCTTTTCGATCAACTCTATGGTCACAGGATCTTTGTTGATACCTAGGACACAGCTGGACTCGCAGGGCGCCGGACAGATCCGGCCTGTGAATTCGGGGAAATTGTTGGTGCTTTTTAAAATATCAAAAGCCTCTTCCCACCTTTCCTGATAAACCGCTTCGTTAAAATCCGGAATCACATTTCCCAGCGGGCAACCTTGATGGCAAAAGGGAATCCCGCAATCCATGCATCTGGCAGCCTGTTGGTTAAGCTTCGTTTCATCCAAAGGCTGGTAGATTTCCTGATAATCGCCCACCCTTTCTTCTACCGGTCTGGTTTGCGGCAGTTCTCTTTTATATTTGATAAATCCTTCTTTCTCTCCCATTTTAAGCTACAGTTTGTTTGATTTCACGCTGTTTTTGAAGTACCCGCTTGTAATCCCTTGGAAACACCTTGATAAATTGACTTTTCACCACATCCCAATCCTCCAATAATTTATTGGCCACACCACTGCCAGTCAATTGAGCATGTTTGGTGATTTGGAGATGGATTTCTTGGCAGTCATCCTCATCCAAGGGATCGAGGTCCACCATTTCAGGGTTGACCAGCTTTTTGAAATCCTTGTAGATATAGGCAACTCCTCCACTCATACCGGCGGCGAAATTTCGTCCTATTTCTCCCAAGATAAGCACTTGCCCTCCGGTCATGTATTCGCAACCGTGGTCGCCAATGCCTTCCACCACGGCCTTAACTCCCGAATTTCTCACGCAGAAACGCTCCCCACCTTTGCCATTGATGTAGGCGGTGCCGGAAGTGGCACCATAAAATGCCACATTACCTATGATGATATTATCCTCCGGGGCAAAAGTGGCGTTACGGTCGGGGAAGACGATGAGTTTTCCTCCCGAAAGGCCTTTTCCAAAGTAGTCGTTGGCCTCCCCTTCCAGTTTGAATGTAGCTCCTTTGGTTAAAAAACCACCAAAAGTCTGGCCTGCAGAACCCCTGAATCCAAACTCGATCGTATCTTCCTCCAGGCCTTTGCTGCCATAGATTTTCGAAATCTCATTGCTCAGCATTGCACCCACAGTCCGGTCAATATTATTGATGGAAAACTCCCCCTTAACTCGGCCACCCTGCTCCAAGGCCAATTTTGCAGTCTCAATGAGTTTTCGGTCCAGCACTTTTTTGAGCTTGAAATCTTGGTCAATCTGCTTGAATATGCCCACATGTTCGGGAACTACCACCTTGTGGAAAATTGGGCTAAGATCCACGGTATCCCATTTCCAATGCCCGTGAATTGGGGCAGCTTTCAAAATATTACTTTGGCCAACCATTTCCTCGACCGTTCTAAATCCCAAGTCTGCCATGATCTCTCTTAGGTCTTCGGCTAGAAAGCGGAAATAGTTTACCACATGGTCTGGGTTGCCGGTAAAGAGCTTTCTCAGTTCTGGGTTTTGGGTGGCGATTCCTACCGGGCAGGTGTTCAGGTGGCATTTTCTCATCATGATGCACCCTTCTACTACCAATGCTGCTGTGGAAATCCCCCATTCTTCAGCACCCAACAGAGCGGCAATGGCCAAATCCCTGCCGGTTCGGATTTGCCCATCTGTTTGCAACACCACTCGGTTTCTAAGGTTGTTTTTTACCAAAGTTTGATGGGCTTCTGACAAGCCAAGCTCCCAAGGCAAACCTGCATGACGAATGGAGCTGAGTGGAGAAGCACCTGTTCCCCCATCAGCACCGGAAATCAGGATCACATCCGCATTGGCTTTGGAAACCCCAGCCGCCACGGTGCCTACACCGGCTTGTGCGACCAGCTTGACATTGATACGGGCTTTTCGGTTGGCATTTTTTAGGTCATAGATTAGTTGTGCCAGATCCTCAATCGAATAAATATCGTGATGGGGTGGGGGGGAAATGAGTCCCACTCCGGGCGTGGAATGCCTCACACGCCCAATCCAGTCATCCACTTTATGGCCAGGCAGCTGTCCGCCTTCCCCCGGCTTGGCGCCTTGGGCCATTTTGATCTGCAATTCTTCGGCGTTGGTGAGATAATTACTGGTCACGCCAAATCTGCCGGAAGCAACCTGCTTGATGGCTGATCGCTCCCAGTCCCCATTTTCTTTTCTCTCAAACCTGATTTCATCTTCCCCGCCTTCGCCGCTGTTGCTCTTGCCGCCGATGCGGTTCATGGCAATGGAAAGAGTAGAATGTGCCTCATGGCTAATGGAGCCAAATGACATGGCCCCGGTGGCAAAACGCTTGAATATGCTTTCAGCTGGCTCCACCTCTTCAATGGGGATGGAGGGGCATTTCTTAAATTCAAATAGCCCTCGTAAGGTCAGTGCTGCCCGACTTTGGTCGTTGATTTTTTCGGCAAATTTTTTATAAAGTTTGTAGTCGTTTGTACGGGTGGATTTTTGGAGCAAATGGATGGTTTCAGGATTGAAAAGGTGCTTTTCACCCCTTCTTTTCCATTGATAGACCCCGCCAGCTTCCAGCACGGGCATATCGGTGAGGTAGGCGGCCGAATGCTTGATAAGTACCTCCTGAGCCAGCTGGTCAAAGGAAATACCACTTATCCGGCTAAGTGTTCCTTTGAAACACTTCTCAATCACTTCCGGTCCAAGTCCCAAAGCTTCAAAAATCTGCGCTCCCTGATAGGATTGTAGGGTGCTGATGCCCATTTTGGAAAGGATTTTAAGCAAGCCCTTGCCGATGGCGTATTGGTAATTTTCGAATAATTTTTCCCTGGAAAGGTCCTGCGACACCAGACCGGCGTTTTGTAGATCCAAGATGGACTCCAGAGCCAAGTAAGGGTTGATCGCACTGGCCCCGTAGCCGATCACGGTGGCAAAGTGGTGTGTTTCCAAAATGTCCGCTGCCTCTACCAAAATACCGGCTTTGGTTCTGATTTTTTTGGCCACCAAATAGTGGTGGACGGCACCTGTGGCAATAAGAGACGGAATCGGAGCTTCGGTTGGGTTGGCGTCTCTGTCTGAAAGGATGATAATGTTGCAACCGTCTTCCAAGATGGCCTTTTCTGCCATTTTGCAGATTTCATCTAAAGCATTCAAAAGCCGGTTTGGCTGGTGGTCGGCAGGAAAGAGAATAGGCAAAGTGGCCGCTTTGTATCCGTCCAGGCTCTTGATTTTTTCCAGGTCTTCATTGAGAAGCACTGGCTGACTGATATGGATCTGTTTGGTATGTTCGGCACTTTCTTCTAGGATGTTATAACTTTCTCCCAAGCGGGTAAAAAGTGACATGACCAATCTCTCCCTTATGGGGTCAATAGGAGGGTTGCTCACTTGGGCAAACAGTTGCTTGAAATAATTGCTGATGTGCTGGCTTTGGGTGGATAGGACTGCCAAAGGCGTATCAGCGCCCATTGAGCCTAATGGCTCTTGGCCATTTTGAGCCATTGGGGCCAGCAGGATTTTGATATCCTCCTCGGTATAGCCAAATAACTTTTGACGGGTTTTGAGATTGTCCAGCTTATAGGGAAATGTCAAATGCTCCGGATTTGGGCGGAGGCGCAATTTGATCCTTTCCTTGCTGATCCATTTGCCGTAAGGCTGTTGCGAACTTATTTGGCCTTTGATTTCTTCATCAAACCTGACCTTGTTTTCCTCCAGGTCCACCCAAATCATCCTTCCTGGACTTACCCGGCCAGTTTGGGTGATTGTGGAAGGGCGGATGGGCAAAGCGCCGGCTTCGGATGAAAAGATGATCCTGGAATCGTCGGTGATGAAATACCGGAGTGGTCTAAGGCCATTACGATCCAGGGTGGCACCCATGGATTTGCCATCAGAAAAGATCAAGGCCGCCGGACCATCCCAAGGCTCCATCAGTGAGGCGTGGAATTTATAGAAGTCCTTGCGTTTCTTATCCATGGTTTTATTGTCCTGCCAGGCTTCAGGTACCAGCATCATCATAACATGGGGGAGTTCCCGCCCGCTAAGCGTCAGCAGCTCCACCATAGCATCTAAGTTGGCTGAATCCGAGTAGGAATTGCTAGTCACAGGCATGAGCATGTTGATTTCCTGGTCGGTGAAATTGGCCGATTTCATCAGGTATTCCTTGGACCGCATCTTGTTCAGGTTTCCGCGTATGGTATTGATCTCACCGTTGTGGGAAATAAAGCGGAACGGCTGAGCCAAACGCCAATTGGGGAAGGTGTTGGTGGAAAACCTGGAGTGCACTATCGCCAGTGCCGAGCTGATTTTCTTATTCTGCAGGTCCTTGTAGAATGGAAGTACCTGGTCGGTTCTCAGCTGACCTTTGTATATTACTGTTCTGCAGCTGAAGCTGGCAATATAAAAACCATTGTTGACCCCGGGGACCAATTTGTTGATTTGATGGCTGGCATAGTTACGAAGGACATAAAGTTTTCTTTCCAACTCAATGCCTTGAAGGTTTTCTTTATGCTTTACAAACACCTGTTCGATAGTGGGCATCACCTCTAGGGCCCCGGAACCGGGCACGGTGATATCCACCGGTACCTCACGGTAGCCCAGAAGCTCAAAGCCCAGCTCACCGATGATTTTATTCAACAGCCTTTTGGACTTCTTGTGGATCTGTGGATTGTTGGGAAAAAAGACCATACCCAACCCATAATATCCAGCCTCAGGGAGTTCGATTTGGCTAATGGGTAAGACAGTCCTTAAAAAATCATCTGGGATCTGGATGAGGATTCCGGCCCCATCCCCTGTTTTGGGATCGCTTCCCCGCCCGCCTCGGTGTTCCATGTTTGATAGCATCAGTAAGGCGTCGCTGATGGTTTCGTGGCTTTTTTTATTCTGGATATTCACCACGGCGCCAATGCCACAGGCATCGTGCTCCATGGATGGCACATACATTCCTTGGTTCATTGTCAAAATAGCTAAATAGGTTTGAATCGAATTATAAAAATTACAAAATATATTCTATATTCTGAAATTTAAGATGATATAAAGGCTATTTATATAAAGAAAATTGATGTAAAGATTGTTTTATTTGAAAATTTGAAAAATAATTTGGGTAAAGTTTGAAAAAGTGATGTGAAAAAAATCCGGCAACTTGTGGCTACCGGATTTGTATTTTAGTCTTCGTGGGAATTGTAGTTGTCTATTTCTTCTTTTTGTGGAAGGATGTGGACTTTTACTTTTTTGATCCTTTTGGTGTCTACAGCCATGATGGTGAACACGAAGCGGTCATATTTGATTTTGGCTCCACCTTTTGGAAGCTTGGAGTTGATTTCCAGCAGAAGGCCGCCAAGGGATTCGCTGTCGCCTTTTACCTCGTCAAAAATTTGAGCGTCCAGGTCTAGTTTTTTACAGAAATCGTGGAGGGAGATTTTGCCCTCAAAAACAAAAGTATTCTCATCCAATTGCTGGAAAAAGATGTCATCCTTGTCGTCAAATTCATCGTTGATCTCCCCGATTATCTCCTCAATAAGGTCTTCCAAAGTCACCAGACCGGATGTTCCCCCGTATTCGTCGACCACGATGGCCATGTGAACCCTCTTTTTCTGAAAGTCTTTCAGTAGGGTATCCACCTTTTTGTTTTCCGGCACAAACATCCCCTTTCGGATCAATTCCTGCCATTTGAAATGCTCGTCCTTTTCAATAAAATTCAGCAAGTCCTTGATGTAAAGGATGCCCTGTATATTATCAATGGTGTCTTTATAAACCGGGATCCTAGAATACCCACTTTTGTTAATCTTGTCCATGAGCTCGTGGAAGTCCATATCCACATCCACTGCCGTGATGTCCATTCTGGACTGCATCACCTGCCGTACGGAAAGGGTACTGAAATTTACAATCCCTTTCAGAAAATCTTTTTCTTCCGTGGTGGTGTCTTGGCTGGTAATCTCCAGTGCTTTGTGCAATTCATCCACCGAGAGGGTGTAACCCTTCTTTTCAATCCTGTTTTCGATTACATTGCTTAGGGCCATTAGCGTTACCGAAAGGGGTTTTAGTAAAGTGGAGAAAAAGCCGATGGTGGAGGCCATTGCTTTGGAGAAAGGGATTCTGGCCTTGTTGGCATACACTTTAGGTACAATCTCCCCAAAGAACACGATCGCAAAAGTCACCCCTACGGTTTGCACAAATATCACCACCGCTGAAGCCACAGAAGTACCCATGATAGACCAGGTAATAAAGGTAGTCAGCATGACTATACCGATATTAATGAGGTTATTTAGGATTAGGATGGTGCTGAGAAGCTTTTGCGGGGTCTCTACCAACTGGATCACTTTCTGGGATTGGCCGTCGTTTTCCTCATTGAGCTGGTTGAGATCATCGTGGGAAAGGGAAAAGAAGGCCACCTCAGAGCCCGACACGAGGGCGGAAAAAATCAGCAAAAGGATAAAAATGAAACTGTTTATCACAATATAACCGGCTGAAGCCTGTAAGGCCTCAGCCAGCAATAAAATACTCGGATAGGGGTCGTCGTCCATTAATTTATTTTAATCTTTTTTACAAAATTAAGGATTAAAAAATCAATAATCCATTCTTAGAATGGTAGATCATCATCCGAACTGTCGTCCATTCCACCGGAATTGCTCGGCATGGAGGCCGATTGGGCTGGTTGTTGGTGCATGGTATTTGGATTTTGGCTTGGGGCACCGCCGCCTTGGCTGTCGCCCCTGCTTCCCAACATGGTAAAGCTCAGCACCCGGATTTTGGTTCTTTTTCGGTTTTGCCCTTGGTCATCCTGCCAGGTATCGCTTTTGATTTTGCCTTCCACAAAGATCTGGCTGCCCTTTCTTAAGTATTGCTCGGCAATTTTTGCCTGCCCGTCCCATAGCTCCAAGTCATGCCACTCGGTGTTCTCTACTCGGTTGCCCATTTTGTCTTTATAAGACTCGGTAGTGGCCAGTCGCAGATTCGCGACTACCTTGTCACCTTCCAGGTGCTTTACCTCCGGGTCTGCGCCCAAATTACCTACCAAGATGACTTTGTTTACTCCTGCCATTAGTTTGTATGTTTAAATGATGAACAAAAAGTTTTTCTTCAATTTAGTCAAATATTCTGATCGTTCAAATAGTTTACAATGAGTTTGGGTTTGCCCAGCTCCTCCACCTCTTTGGCCGAAAGCAGCCTCCAGCCATGTTTTTGCCCCAATTCTACGAGTTGGGAGAGGGAATCCTTTTGAACTTTGATCTCCACAAAGGTTGAAAAAATTCTTTGATGGGAAAGAATATGACGGTATTTGATTTCGGGCTCGTAGAGAACTGAGGCGCTTATGGCTTCCAATTCCCGGTAATATTTGGAGCTGGCCAGTTCAAAATCATCCAGCTCCTCTATTTCCTCAAGAGGAAAATCGTGGAGTCCTTCCCAGATATCCTGTCCGCCCCTTTTTTTCATCATCAGATTTTCCCCGCAGGATATGGCGTAGTAAACAAAATTTCTGGTTCGTACCTTCACTTTCCCCTTTTTGACGGGCAACTCGCCAATCAGGTCGTTTTGGAATGCAAGGCAGTTTTCCTGCAAAGGGCAACTGGAGCAATCAGGGTTTTTAGGGGTGCATTGGAGGGCGCCAAATTCCATGATGGCCTGGTTGAATTCATCAGGCTGGTCTGCGGGAATCAGCTCATTGGCTAGGCGTTCAAATTCTTTTTTGCCCTTGGGCGAAGAAATATCCTCGCTTACTCCAAAGTAGCGGGCCAGTACCCTGAAAACATTCCCGTCTACCACGGCGACTTTTTCCCTGTAGGCAAAAGAGGCGATGGCGGCGGCTGTATAGCTTCCCACACCTTTGAGTTTCAACAGATCTTTATAATTATCGGGAAATTGGCCATTGAATTCATCACTTACCTGAATGGCACAGTGGTGGAGGTTTCGCGCGCGGCTATAGTATCCCAATCCCTGCCAAAGGCGTAGGACATCGTCGAGTGGGGCCTTGGCCAAATCCTGAACTGTTGGGTATTTTTCCAGAAAACTTTCAAAATAGGGGAGGCCTTGAACCACACGGGTTTGTTGAAGAATAATTTCGGAAAGCCAAATGATGTATGGATTTTGGGTGTTGCGCCAAGGCAGATCGCGCATGTTTTGGGGGTACCAATGTAGAAGCTGCCTAGTGAAATGCTTGAAATTCAAAACTTTTGAAAATTTAGGGAATGACTTTACGTTAAACAAATGACGCTAATTTTCCTGAATTTGTTTTTATATTGTAATCATTGGTATAAATTTGCAATCCCAAAATGAGTTGGTTAATAGGTTATTAGCTTATTAGATAATACTTAATTTAAATTAAACAGAAGGTGACTAAAGCAGAGGTAATCACAAAGATTTCGGATAAGACCGGAATCCAGAAGGACGATGTGACTCAAACTATTGAGGCATTTTTCAAAGTAGTAAAAGACTCCATGTCAGAAGGAGAGAACATTTATGTCAGAGGTTTTGGAAGCTTTATCAATAAGAAAAGAGCCAAAAAAATTGCCCGTAATATCTCCAAAAACACGGCAATTGTAATCGATGAGCACTATGTTCCGGCTTTCAAGCCATCTAAAGTGTTTATTGACAAAATCAAAAACAGCAAGAAAGTAAAAGAATTGGCTCCTCAGGAGTAGGAAGCCATAAAATGCCTTGTGGCCATCTCACCCATGGCCACAATTCTTTATCCTCCCCCTATTCATGAAAAAATCGCAAATCATCGTTTTGACAGCCGGAGTGGCCTTAGTGGCCGGATTGTATACCCTGCCTAGAGTAGTGGTAGACAATGCCGAGGAAGGGCAGTCGGTAGAAAATACCGCCGCCGCCGAAGCGCCAGTTGCCGAAGAGATGCACAACCCCAACGCCAAGGCCGTAGATTACGATCAGGTAGCGGAATTGAGGTCAAAAATGGAAGTTGAGGAAAATAAAGAAAATTTTGCTATATTTGCAGATTCAATTGGCTCGCTTTATGCAAGTTCGGGAAAATACGATAGTGCGGCATATTATTATGCCCAAGCTGCCGATAAAGTTCCTGCACCCGCTAGGTGGGAAAAAGCCGGAAATGCCTATTATGAGGCCTACGGTTTTGCCATGAACCAGGAGAAGATCAACACCCTTGCAGGCAAAACGCAAGATTACCTTAATAAGGTATTGGAGCAACATCCTGAAAGATTGGATCTGAAGACCAAAGTGGCGATGACTTATGTGACATCGGAAAACCCCATGCAGGCAATAGGCATGCTGAGGGAGATTTTGGAACAGGATCCGCAAAACGAATCTGCTCTCTTCAATATGGGCGTGCTGTCTATGCAGTCGGGCCAGTATAAAAGAGCAGCCGAACGATTTGAGGATTTGGTCAGTTATCATCCTGAGCATATTCAGGGGCAGTTTTACTTAGGGGTAAGCTACTTTGAATCCAAGCAGAAAAACAAAGCGAAAAAACAATTTGAGTTAGTCAAAAGCATGACCCAGGATTCTATGATCCTCAACAGTGTGGAAAACTACTTGGATAGAATATAATTGTTACACTTAAAATCAACAAGACTATGCCTTGCGGTAAAAAAAGAAAGAGACATAAGATCGCTACGCACAAGCGTAAGAAAAGACTTAGAAAAAACAGACATAAGAAGAAGTAGTAACTACTTCTTCTTTTTGAGTTTTTAAACCAAACGTTCATTAACATAAGAAAGGAGACACGATTTGAGTACGGAATTATTAATCGATTCTGCTCAAAACGGTAGTCGAATAGCTCTTTTAAAGAACAAGAGCCTGGTGGAGCTTCACACAGAAGAAGACGACTCCAAGTTCAAGGTTGGTGATATTTATCTGGGCACCGTTCGTAAAATCGTCAGTGGGCTAAATGCGGCCTTCATTGATGTAGGATACGAGAAAGATGCCTTCTTGCATTACCAGGATCTTGGCCCACAGGTCAAGAGCCTGAGCAAGTACATCAAAATGGTGCGGAATAATAATTACACCAGCTACAATTTAAAAGGGTTTGATCCAGAACCTGAAATAGAAAAGCTGGGAAAAATTTCCCAAGTCCTTTCTAAAAACAATCAAATTTTAGTTCAGGTTGTGAAGGAACCGATCTCAACGAAAGGTCCGCGACTATCCTGTGAGCTCTCCTTAGCCGGTCGCTATCTCGTATTGGTGCCTTTTTCCAACTCCGTCAACGTATCCAAAAAGATCCGAAGCGCAGAAGAAAGAAGAAGACTAGCCAGATTGATCACGTCCATCAAACCTGCCAATTTCGGAGTAATCATCCGCACTGTGGCAGAAGGCCAATCGGTTACCGAATTGGACAAGGACTTGAGAAACCTGCTCACCAGTTGGGAAGAAGGCATGGCCAAGCTGGCCAAAGCCAAGCCCAGGGACAAGGTAATAGGAGAAATGAGCATGGCATCCTCGATCATAAGGGACCTGCTCAACGAATCATTCGACGCAATCACGGTGGAGGATGAGTTAATTTATGATCAGATTAGATCTTATATTAAGTCTATCGCCCCTGAAAAGGAAAAAATTGTTAAGCTTTACAACGGAAAAGCTAAGCTCTTTGAAAGTTTTGGAATTGAAAAGCAAATCAAAAGTCTTTTCGGACAATCTGTAAGTTTACCCCAAGGGGGCTATGTGATCATAGAACATACAGAGGCCCTGCACGTCATCGACGTCAATAGTGGCAATAAGTCCAATCAAGAAAGTGACCAGGAAACAACAGCATTTAAAACCAACCTGGTAGCTGCCAAAGAAATTGCCAGACAACTTCGCCTCCGGGATATGGGAGGCATTATCGTCATCGACTTTATAGATATGAAAAGGGCCGACCACAAAAAGGCCATCTATGAAGCCATGAAGGAAGAAATGAAGTCTGACAGGTCAAAAAACACCGTCCTACCCCTTACCAAGTTTGGTCTTTTACAGATCACACGACAACGGGTGAGACCTGAGATGAATATTGTTACCAAGGAAACCTGTCCATCTTGTAACGGCACCGGTAAAATCCAAGCCTCCATTTTGGTGGCGGATAAACTGGAAAAAGACCTTGATTACATGATTTCAAACCAAAACCATCCAGATATCAAAATAGGCTTGCACCCTTATCTGTACGCATACTTTACCCACGGTATAGTATCCAAGAGGGTCAAGTGGTTTTTTAAGTATTTCAAATGGGTGAAATTGATCAAAGATTCCTCACTACCAGTGACGGAGTACAAATTCCTGGATGAAGCAGGAGATGCAATAGAACTTCAAGTAAAAAGCGAGGCCGAATAAGGTCTCGCTTTTTTTATGTTTTCAATAGCCACAAAGGCGGGAAGGCGCGAAGTTTTTAATAACGGAGCTCTTATCGAGCGCATTTTTTCCGCATCCATCGTTTTAAATTTCATACCCCAATAAAATCTTCAAATCCCGCCCGGTTTATTAGGGAAGTTGTATGGTCGGGATAGGCTTGAAGAAAGGAGGCAGGGAATCTAGCCTTCTGCTCTTTCCATTTGAATTCAAATGCATTCAGGACTCCATCCGTCTCTTCGATGTAGTCAATTTCTGCCCTGTCATGGGTGCGCCAAAAGTAAGAATTTACATGCTTTCCATTGTAGGAATTATTTTTTAACCGCTCAGAAATCAGAAAATTCTCCCATAGCGCACCTTTGTCCTGCCTCATTTCTGGTATAGTAAAATTACTGATCAAGACATTCCTGATTCCATTATCATAGAAGTAATATTTTCTGCCCTTCTTGATTTCATTTCTTAGATTTCTGCTGAATGCCGGAAGCTTGTAGATTACAAAGGCTTTTTCCAGTAGGTCCAAGTACTTTTCAACAGTGGCTGTATCAATGTTTCCTATAGTTTGGGACAACTCATAATGACTGACCTCACTGCCTACCTGAAAAGCCAAGGCCCGCAAAAGTTTCTCTAAGTGGCTAGGTTTTCTGATGTTTTCAAGCTGCAAGACATCTTTGTAGAGATAGCTTTGGGCTATTTCAATGAGGATATCTTTTTCACTTCCGGGATTATTGACCACGTCCGGATAAAACCCATACACCAGTCGTGTATCCAGCAGTCTTTTGGCTTCCATTAAGGAGCTACCCTCTATGGTTTCCTGGTAACTGAGGGGAAACAAGTGGAATGTCTTTTTTCTCCCTGTCAAAGGTTCAGCCGTGTTATTCTGCAGTTCGAAGGCTGAAGATCCCGTTGCGATGATTTGTAAGTCAGGTTTTGTATCAAAAATCAGCTTGAGCTTTTTGCCGATTTCAGGAATCTGCTGTGCCTCATCAATGATGACCAGTTTATTTGTTGAACCCATCAGTTGTAATAACTGTGAGCTGGTTGCCGCAGTAGTAAAGGCTTCCAAAACATCCGCCTCATCGGCATTTAACCATGCGTAAGGTACATCCAATTCCTTCACTACCTCTCGGAGCAAAGTGGTTTTACCAACTTGCCTTGCCCCTAATAATATAATCACCTTCTTTTTAAAACAAGAGGCGATTATTCTTTCTTTGAGCTTTCGAGGGACCATAATTCATTGATTTAAAAGTGAATTTACAAAACATTCACCACATATTCCTAAATTTAGGCCTAATATTTCGATTATGTTCTAAAAATTAGGCCTAATATTTCGATTACGTTCTAAAATTTAGGCCTAATTTTTAGAATTAGGTCATAAACCTGCTTTTCCGAGGGGATGAAGAATCTTCACATTAAAATAGAAAATTGAATCAATTTCTCTGAGGACTCTGAGACTCCTCTGTGGTTTCTTTCAACCTCCACAACCTCCACCAAGGGGTGCCGGGGCTGTCGTGGTGCTCGTAGTGGTATCCAAAAAAATAGCAGCTCAAGAAACCCCACACGTGGTTTCCCTTCATGCTGCCTGATTTGTGTTTGTTGTTGTGCTCGCCCTTGTGGGGAATGTAGGTTCCAAAGTAGAATAATTGGAATGTAGAAATGATGGCAGGAAGCATCCAGAATAACACCAGGTTCTCAACAGGAAAAAACAGCTTGAGCACATTGAAGGTAATGGCCATCATCAGAATTTGCCAAATATTTACATAGGTCGTGATAAATGATAAATACCAGCGCCAAAAGTTTCCAGAATGGTGGTAGTCGGGATCATCATCAGTGGCTACATGCTTATGATGTTCGTGGTGTTTGGGGTAAAGGCGGTGGTAAAAATTGAAGCTGAAAAGCAATGCAGAGAAGAAACCGATGGCATGATTTAATTTTTTATTACTGCTCACCACCCCATGCATGGCATCGTGGGCAGTAATAAAGAGCCCGGTATATAAATGCATCTGAATCAAAATTGCCAAATACACTAAGGGGTTAGCATAATTTATTTCGACTTGTAGCAAAAGCGCAAGAGAGCCGGTCCATAAGAAGATTATGGACAAGGCAATGATCACACCGGTAGGGTCAACTCTTTTGTGCTCATAAGTTTTCATGATCAAAAGGTAAGAAGCTTTTCCCTCACATCTTCCATCAGCCACATGGGCGTAGAAGTGGCCCCACAGATACCCACACTTTGGTTGTCTGAAAACCATGAAGGGTCGAGTTGATCTATATTGGAAATAAAGTGCGTATTAGGGTTGGTGTTTTTACAGACGTGGTACAAGACCTTACCATTGGAAGATTTGGTGCCACTCACGAAGACGATCTGATCGAATTTTTTAGAATATTCACGCAGTTCTTTGTCTCTGTTGGAAACCTGACGGCAGATGGTGTCATTGAAATTGACCTGAATGCCGCGCTCTTGCAGCATTTTGTGGATCTCGTAGAACTTGTCTGTACTTTTTGTGGTCTGGCTATATAAAGTAATACTTTTCGGAAGTGTGGCGATATCCAGCTCATCCAAATCCTGAAATACAACCGCCTCATTGGAGGTCTGGCCCAAAAGCCCTTCAATCTCCGCATGGCCTGGCTTGCCATAGATGTAAATCTTTTCAGACTTGTCGAAGGAATTTTTTACCCTGTTTTGTAGCTTCAGCACTACTGGACAGCTGGCGTCTATCAACGTCAAATTGTTGTGAAGGGCAAGTTGATAGGTGGAGGGTGGCTCCCCATGGGCTCTGATGAGAACTTTTTCGCCTTGGAGCTCCTTGAGTTGCTCATGGGTGATGATCTTCAGTCCCTTCTTTTCAAGCCTATGTACCTCTTCATCGTTGTGCACAATGTCACCTAAGCAGTAAAGATACTCCTCCTCTTCCAAGATCGCCTCCGCCATTTCAATGGCGTATACCACCCCAAAGCAAAAGCCTGAATGCTTGTCTATGTCTACCTTAAGATTTAACATACAATTTCTCTGTAATTACAGGGTGGTCAACTTTTTTTAAGAACATCTCATAAAGGGAAATATTCATCAATAGAAGGCTCATAGAATAAACGATGTCCTCCACGGGGATGGTTCCCAGTCGGATACTCAGGTTTTCGGCATTATTATACCATACTATCGGATTTTCTATCCAAGTGCCGGTCAATATGCTATTTACTATTAAGAAAGGGATCAGATGGATAAGGTAAGCCATATAAAATCTCCCCAAGTGCTTGTTTCCAAAGAAAGCCAAATGTGCTCCCAGCACCATAGCTGCAAACAGAAAATTCAAGCTAGTGTACCATTTGTCCAAATTCCACAATCCTATCATAAGAAATGCGGCAATCAAAACCAGCGTCAATGGCTGGCTGAAATTTTTGAAATAGTCTTTAGGCACAAAATAATTCAGTACTTCATATATAAATATGCAGGCAAAAGGAACGGTGAAAAAGAACATCCATTCCTCTATTGGCAGAGAGAAGACGAACAAATCAACCAAATAGGTGGAATTGAAACCCCAAACCCCGATCTCAGTGAAAAAATGATCCCATATGATGAAAACTGCCCCAGTCAGGATTAAGGCAGGAAATAAAGCTTTCCATTTTTTGGCATAATTAATCCTTGGCTCAAATGAGCGGATCAAAGGCACCGAAATAGTCAGAAGGTTTATGGCAAGATAAAGATACTTTTCCATCACTCAAGGCCTAATTTTGTACCGAAGTAGGTTCCCACTAACAATGACAATTTCCTGGAATTCGGAATTCTCACCCGCATCGAGGAGATTGTTTCCGGACTGCAGTCCCTGATTTTATTGAAGAGCGAGCGGTAATATTTGTAGGCCAGGTACACCCCAGTTCGTGCTCCTTCAGGTAGCTTTTTGATTCCGATCAAAGCTTCCTGAAAATCTTTTTCTATATCCTCTTCTATTTGGGTTTTGGCGAGTTCGTTGAATTTGCTGTATTCCAAACCTGGAAAATAAACGCGGCCTCTTTCCTCAAAATCGCTCTTCATGTCCCGAAGGAAGTTTACCTTTTGGAAGGCTGCACCCAACTTGCAGGCATAGCCTTTTAGTTCTTTGTATTGTTTCGGGTCATCCTTGCAGAATACCTTCAGGCACATCAAACCCACAACTTCTGCTGAGCCATAGATGTATTCCTCGTAGGTGGCCTTGTCATACACCAAATCTTCCAAGTCCATGGCCATACTCTTCAAGAAAGCCTCTACCAAATCTAGCCCTATATCGTACTTGTGGATGACCAGCTGAAATGCATGCAGCACTGGGTTGAAGCTTATCTTTTCCTCAATTGCTTTGTATGTTTCAGCCTTAAAGGTATCCAGTAATTTTCTTCGATCTTTATCGTGAAAGGTGTCCACAATCTCATCAGCAAATCTGACAAAACCATATATGCCATAAATGGGCTCATGAAATATCTTGTCCAGAGATTTGATGCCCAATGAAAAAGAAGTACTGTACCGCTGCGTGATAAGTTTGCTGCACTCCAAAGAAGTAGAGTCAAAGAGTTTGATCGCATCCATAGCCTAAATAGTTACTGGTGTTTTTTTAAAGTCCTTCATTACTTCCCTAGCCACCACTTCCCCTGATATCAAGGAAGGGGGTACCCCAGGGCCGGGAACAGTTAGCTGTCCGGTATAATAAAGGTTGTTTAAATTCTTGTTCTTTAAAGTAGGCTTTAAAAAGGCGGTTTGGGTCAGTGTGTTAGCAAGTCCATATGCATTGCCCTTAAAGGCGTGATAGTCCTTGCTGAAGTCTGTATGAGCATAACTGCGTTTATAGACAATATGTTTTCTAACAGGTTCATCAATATATTTTTCCAGCCTCTCCATTACCATGTGGTAATATTTTTCCCTGGTTTCCTCATCATCTTGAAGGTCTGGTGCTAATGGGATCAATACAAACAGGTTTTCCTTGCCTTCCGGTGCCACGCTTGGGTCCGTGACCGACGGGGCACAGACATAAAACAATGGCTTTTCTGGCCAACGTGGACGGGTATAGATAGCATCTGCGTGCTCACTCAGGGACTCATCAAAGAAGAGGTTGTGGTGGTGCAGACCTTTGAGTTTTTTATCCACTCCCAGATAGAAAATCAGACTCGATGGCGCCATCACGCGCTTATTCCAATAATTTGCCTGGTAGTTGCTTAAATTGGGTGGTAAAAGGTGCCTATCCACATGGTGGTAATCCGCTCCGCCAATGAGAACCTCTAATTCAAGACGGGAATCATCCTTTAAAACTACCGCAGTTGCCTGACCATTTTTGGTTTCAATATAATCGACTTCTGCGTTATAAATGATGTTTACGCCCTTTTCCTCAGCAAGTGAAACCATGGCGGCGATGATTTCATGCATGCCACCCATGGGATACCATGTGCCGAGCTTAATGTCGGCATAGTTCATCAAACTATATAATGCTGGAATTTTTTCTGCAGTTTGCCCAAGAAAAAGCACTGGAAACTCTAGCAACTGGAGGATTCTGGGGGATTTGAAATATTTTCTGAGGTGTTTTGACATGGACTGGAACAGGTCCAGTTTGACTAGATCTTTAACTAGAGATACCTGGGTAAATTCCATCATGGACTTACTAGGCCTGTAGACAAAGTCCTGTATGCCGACCTGATACTTGTATGCAGCCTGCTCCAAAAATAGCTCAAGTTGCTTGGCACTTCCCGGTTCTATGCTTTCGAAGATCTCCATTAGCTCAGCCAGAGAAGCAGGTACATCCATACGGTCCCTATCCCCGAAAAAAACTGAATAAGAGGGGTCTAACCTGATGAGGTCATAATAATCAGACGTTTTTTTTCCAAAGAATGAAAAATACTTGTCAAACACATCCGGCATCCAATACCAGCTTGGCCCCATGTCAAAAATAAAACCCTCGGCCTCGAACTTGCGAGCTCGTCCGCCGGGGGTTCCGTTTTTTTCCAACAAGGTCACCTGATAACCCTGATGGGCTAAATGAGTAGCGGCAGATAATCCGGCAAAACCGGCTCCGATCACTACTACTTGGTTTTTTACCATACTAATTTTTATTCTTATATACGTTGAGTTCTTCTTTTAGGATCTTCCTAGCAATATGGATTCTATTTTTAACAGTTCCAATTGGTATACATAACTTATCTGCTATTTCGTGGTATTTAAAACCTCTAAAATGCATCATAAATGGTGTTTTATACACATCATCTAGCTTAGCAATAGCGCTTTGAATGTCCTCCATCGCAAAATCACCATATGCCCCATTTTCAATCAGACTGTCCCCAGAGTTGATGTAATGAAGATTATCAGTGGTATCTACGAAAGTTCCCCTTCTGATCATGCGCTGGTAATTGGTGATGAAGGTGTTTTTCATGATGGTATATAACCATGCCTTCAGATTGGTGCCATCCGTAAACTTATCCTTGTTGGTAAACGCTTTGACGATGGTATCCTGCATCAGGTCATTGGCATCATCCATATCTCTGGTCAACTTCAGGGCAAAAGGCTTCAGTGATTTGGACATCTTGTGTAGTGAGTAGCTGAATTCTAGTGTTGTCATGGTGTAGTAGTTTACGTGGTGTTTAATGGTTTTGTTTAAGTAAAGGTAGTAAAGTTTAAACAAACATCCAATAGTGAGTAGGAAAATTTGCAGAAAAATTTTTGATAATCTGTTGTTTCCTAATAAAAATGCCTTATAAATGCCATTAGGGCATAAAACAAAAAAAGCAGGAATACGAAATATTCCTGCTTGCAAAGTCAAGTGTATGGTAAGCGGTTACTTATTCTCTCCGACGGTTTCAAGATCCTCTAAAAGCTCTTTAATCTGCCGGATGTGCTTAAACACTTTGGCATTTTCCGGGATTTTTAAATCTTGATTCAAGACTTGAAATCCAGTAAGCAGGATTTGCGATTTTTGGAACCTGTCACACAATGCCTCAACATAATCTTGGACATACTCACTGCTCGGTGATGTGGTGACAATGGTCAGTAAAAAATCAGGTTTATGAATGTTATAAACCGACAACAAATCATCATTTGGTGTACTTTGGCCTAAGTAAATGACCTTGTGTCCCTTAGACTTAATTATATACGCCGCAAATAATAGTCCAATTTCGTGTAGTTCTCCCTCAGGCAGAAATAATAACCATTTTTTTCCGCTGTCCCTATACATCTGTCCATCTATCGCCACGATTAGTTTCTGTCTGACCAAATTGCTTATAAAATGCTCATGCGAGGGGTTGATGGCCCCCGTTTGCCAGAGGATGCCTATTTTGGCCAGAAAAGGGTAGATGATGTAGATCATGGTTTGCTCAAAACCGATCTTTAAAATATTGGTCGAAAGAATTTTGTCAAACCGCTCCTCGTCCATTTCCACCATGCTGATGGTAAGGGCGTAGATCTGGTCCTCATGGGTGATGGTACGTTTGGTAAGGCTGTATACCTCCTCTCGCATTTCCTCCATGCTCATTTTGGCAATCTTGCTGATTTTATAGCCGTTCTCATTGAGGAGGGCTACATTGAGGATCAATTTTAGATCATCATCATCGTAAAATCGAATATTGGTGTCCGTCCTTTTAGGACTAAGCAGGTTGTACCGCTGCTCCCATATCCTGAGCGTGTGGGCTTTGATGCCCGACAGCTGTTCCAGATCTTTTATCGAATATGTACTCACTATGATGTTGATTAAATTATTGATCCTTCCTTTATGATCCTTCCACTACCGACTTCACCTTTGAAGAGAATAGATTAATGAAGAGATAAATTTTATAAAAAAAAATGAGAATTATTGAGCTTGCTTGTTTTATTAAGCAAGACTTGAAATAATACTTTTTTATTACCACTTATAGGTATTTAAGTTTGAGTGCCTTAACCTAAGCTTCATCTGATATATTATTTTATTAGGCCAAATTGCTATTATGTCCGATGATAAAACCATGTAAAATTCTGTAAGGTTTCCATTACAGGATAATTGCTAACACTCCGAAAAAGAATGTCATTGCTAAAAGTAAAGTCATAGCGAGGGGATTTTGTTTAGGAAATTGTGCCTTTTTGTAAAACAACTGTAACAAAAATGCCACACCTAGCCAGCCAAGATAATTGCTGATAGGAATGACACCGCCTTCCCATTGCCAGAAATCCAAAGCCACTGCCACTGGCTCAATTAAAATATCCAAGCCCACCATCATAAATGCTGCACCTAAGGCTGCCAAAAAATCATTGGCAATGTAGCGCTCAGCCAAATTTCCTGTCAGATAGGTCAATAAAAACCAATTGACCCCGATCATTAGGGGCACTCCCCAGAGTTGAATTCCCAGCACCGGACCGTAAATATATTCGCCAAACAGGATGCCTGTCTGCACGCCCAACACTTCTGCTAGAAAGCCGATCAAAAATGTTCCGATAGCAAATACGATAAAGTTTTTGTTCCAACCGGCATGAAAAAGCAGGAGGGAAAATGTGCTGATGGCCAGGTGAAATGGTGTCAGGAACTGGAATATCGGACGAAGGTCCGGTATGGACATTCCAATGATTCCAACACCATAAAGTAAAACGGTAATGATTTTCCAAAGACCCAAATTCTTCAAAACTGGGCGGCTGGTGAACTTAACTTCTGAAAGGGGCATATTTTTTAAACCTGATAAAAAGGGTTCATTGGATAACCCAATTCCCCTATCTTTGTTATAAAGTTAAAATTTAGAATCAAATATATAATTTATGATACTATATAGCGTAACTGTAAATATTGACACGGATGTTGAAAATGAATGGCTAGACTGGATGAAAAGTGAGCACATTCCAGATGTCATGGCCACGGGAATGTTTGTGGAATATAAGTTTTACCGACTGCTACATGAAACAGAGGATGGTGGTGTTAATTATTCAGTTCAATATTTTGCGGAAAGCATTGACAGAATACAGCAATACCAAACTGAATTTGCCACAAAGCTTCAGGAAGAAGTTAAGAAGAGATATGATGGCAAATATGTAGTATTTAGGTCCTTGCTGGAATCTGTTTAAGGATACCCATAAAACTTACGGTTCTTCAAATCTGTGGACCTAGGCTTTAGAACTACTTTCCGGTACAACCCACGCAGTGGCCCAGCATTGCCGCCGCAAATATTTGGTACCTGGTACTTTGTACTTGGTACCATTTTTACTTATTCCCCATTGTAATCAACCTGATCCCTTCCAAGGTTAAATTCCTGTCCACCTCGTCAAATTCACTTTCAAGTTTGACCAAAATCGACGACAGTCCTCCCGTGGCGACGATCTTGAAATCCATATCAGCGAGTTCGTTTTGAATATCAGCCAGCATTCCCTTTACCAAACCGGTGTATCCATATAAAATACCGGCCTGAATGGAGTGGACGGTTCCCTTTCCGATTACCGACTCCGGCCACTCCAAGTCGACCTCGGGAAGTTTTGCGGTATTGTTGAAAAGGCTCTTGATGGCTGTTTTGATCCCTGGGACAATGTTGACTCCCATCACTTCGCCGGAAGCTGAAACAATGGTAAATGTCAAGGCGGTTCCAAAGTCTACAATGATAGTGGCCTGTTTGTATTTTTCATATGCGGCGGTGACATTGGCCATGAGGTCGGTGCCGATTTCATCAGGTCGGGCCACGCTGACCTTGAGGTTGTCGTAACTTTTTCCTGCAATGATATAGGGCTCCCTTCCCAAGAAAGACTTGCAGAATTCTATGATGGTGACATTGAGTTCCGGCACCACCGAACTTACACCAATCTCCTCAATATCGCTTACATGAAAATCTTTCTCTAAAAAATAGAGGTGCACTTTTTCCTGTAGAGATGAAACCAAAAGGCCGGGCCTGGTTTCTACCCTCAATTCAGCCTTCCATTTTCTATTTTCCTGATCGTAAAACCCGAACACGATGTTCGAGTTTCCTATATCAATTGCTAAAAACATGTAGTTAATTTTTCAGATCCAAAGACATAAAGATATAAAACCCATGCATCTTTCTTCATTTTTATTAACTTCAGCGCCATGTATACGATCAGAGAAGGAAAAAAAGAAGATTTGCCGAGGGTGTTTGAGCTTATTCAGGAACTCGCCCTTTACGAAAAGGCCCCTGAACAAGTGACCAACACCGTCGAAATGATGGAAAAGGACGGTTTTGGTGACAACCCGGTATTTGGGTTTTTTGTTCTCATCAAAGATGAGACCAGCGAAATCATCGGTACGGCCATATATTATTATAGGTACAGCACCTGGAAGGGCAAAAGACTTTATCTTGAGGATTACATTGTGACCGAAAAGGAAAGAGGAAAAGGCGCAGGCAAGCTCTTGTTTGAAGCAGTGCTCCAAAAATCCCTTGAGAAGAACTGCACCGGCATGATGTGGCAGGTCCTCGACTGGAACGCCCCCGCGATCAATTTCTACGAAAAATACAGCACCTACATGGAAGGCGGCTGGTTCAACTGCCACCTGCAATCCGAGGAGATTGAAGAGTTGTTGAGGAAAAGTTAGAAAGGGGCACAACGGGCACTTTAGTAAATTGTCCACTAAGTCGCACAAAGTTGGTCACTAAGTCGCACAAAGTTACGATGAAGGCGCATACAGTTTAACTTTTGGGAAATATTAAAAAGCATGTATAATTATGAAAAAATAATTTCTTAATTTAGTTGAAGTCAACCACTTCAGGTAGGTGTTTTTTTTATTATAGATGTTTTTTCTCAACTGATTTTTTTATGGAGACAGAGATTGTTGCCAAAGCAGTATTAGACTGTGCTTATAAAGTCCATACGCATTTAGGGCCAGGGTTATTTGAAAGTGCATACGAGGAATGTTTGTATTATGAGCTTTCAAAAGCGGGTATAGCTGTTGAAAAACAGAAAATTTTGCCTTTTCTTTATTTTGACTTAGAGATTAAAGCAGGTTACAGGTTAGACCTTCTAGTTGAAAATAAAGTTGTTGTAGAAATTAAATCTATAGACAGCTTGAAAGATATCCACACCTCCCAGATTTTAACCTACTTAAGGTTAATCCAGTGTTAAATTGGACTGCTGATTAATTTCAATGAAAGGTCCCTCAAAAACGGTATTAAAAGGTTTGTTCTTTAAACAGATCTCGAGGATTTGTAAATTCATTTGACATTCTATTAAAACCGCTTCTTGGGTTAAGAATAATATATAAAACTTTGTGCGACTTGTTTTTAATACTTTGTGCGACGTTGTGATTTATTGAAAAACTTATTGCGTCAACGTAATTAATTTTATTTTTGCGCATGAGGAAGTTTTTGTTGTGGGCATTTTTTCTTGTGCCTTTGAGTGTTTGTGCCCAATCTGAACCTGTCGAGGGAAGGGAGAGTAGGGGGAAGGTGTTTGAGAAGCTTTTTGACGCGGCCGATGGCGTGGTGGGGTTTGTGAGCGGGGAAAAGTGGAGCTTTATCCCGGCCGTCACCTACTCCCCGGAAACAAGCCTGGGACTGGGCGTAAGGGCCATCCGCGTATTTCGGCACCAAAGCGATACTTCTGGGATTGTAAGACCCAGCACGCTACCCATTACTTTTCTATATACTCTTAACCGCCAAATTATCCTCACCGGAGAACTTAACTATTGGCTCAACGAAAACCGGGACTTTCTGAATGCCCGAATAGAACTAACAGATTATCCCTTCAAGTTTTATGGAATCGGTAATGACTTGCCTGCCGAACAGGAGGAGTTTTATGCTACCCGCTATTTCTACATGCATCTGAATTACGAAAGGGAGGTGTTGCCTAGGCTTTATGTTGGACCAAGGTATGAATTCAGGGCAGACGACATTTATGAAAAGGAGCAGGAGGGAATCTTGGACCGGGGATTGGTGCCCGGATCGGCTGGACAAAGGCTTTCCGGATTGGGCTTGAAGGTCAACTGGGATTCCAGAAACAATATCTTTCAGCCCACTAGGGGCAGCTTTCACCAGTTTTCCTACATGACCTTTCAACCATTTTTGGGAAGTAATTTCACATTTGACCAATTTGATGTAGATTTCAGAAAATACGTGGGCTTCAAAAACCAAAACGTGTTGGCCCTGCAGAGCTGGTGGAGTTTCACTACGGGAGGCCCTCCCTTTCAGCATGTGAGTTTGATAGGGGGCAGTGACCTGATGAGGGGGTATTTTGAAGGGCGGTACCGGGACAATTTGGCGATGGTGCAGCAGGCCGAGTACCGCTTCAAAGTGTATAGAAACCTAGGAATGGTAGCTTTCGGCAGTGCCGGGCAAGTGGCCGACAGGTTTTCCACCTATAGCTTTTCCCGAATGCGCTACGGGGCCGGGGTCGGCTTCCGCTACCGCCTCAATTCCGAAGGCCTCAATATCCGGCTTGACTTGGCCTATGGGGACCAAAGAGCTTTCTATTTCGGATTGAATGAGGTGATTTAGAATTAACCGCAAAGAGAGCTAAGGTTCGCAAAGAAAAATTATAAATATAATAAAACCACAGAGGAGTCGCGGAGAACTACAGAGAAAGGATTTTGTACTTTGAGGGTTCATAACTAATGTGTTGAAATTAACCGCAAAGAAGCTAAGACACACAAAGAAAATTAAAATAACCGCGGAGACGCGCAGGACGCAGAGAATTAATTTTGAATTCGTTTCTACGCTCTGAGCCTCTAGTTCTCTGTGGTTTAAATAACCTAAACCATGATACCACTTTCAACTCCATATCTTGCCGGCAATGAATTGGAATATGTTAAGGAATGCCTGGACACTGGCTGGATATCTTCAGCTGGGGATTTTGTAGGGAAATTTGAAAATGCGATTAGCCAAATTGTAGGATACCCCAACACGGTCGCATGCGTCAACGGCACAGTAGGACTGCAGTTGGCATTGAAAGTTGGCGGGCTGAAAGATAGAGAACATGTGATCATCCCCAATTTGACTTTTGTGGCTACGGCCAATGCTGTCCACCATGCAGGTGGACAACCCATTCTAATGGATGTGGATCAAGAATGCTGGCAGCTTGACTTGGATATTCTTGAAGAGTTTTTGGAAACTCAGACCTTTAAAATTGAGGATGAAGCAGGGGTTGGCATCTATTACAACCTAACCAGGAGAAAAATTGCTTTCATCATGCCCGTTCATGTGCTGGGTAACATGGGGGATATGGAGAGGTTGCTTCAGATTGCAAAAAAGCACCATCTTAAAATAGTGGAAGACAGTACTGAGGCTTTGGGAAGTACTTTTGATGGAAAGCATGCAGGCACATTTGGAGATTTTGGAGTTTTTAGTTTCAACGGAAATAAAATAATCAGCACCGGCGGTGGGGGAATGGTGGTTTGCAAAAACCCTGCAGATGCCGCAAAGTTGAAGCATCTGATCAATCAAGCAAAGTCCCATTCCGAAGAGTACACCCATGATGAGACAGGCTATAATTTCCGCATGGTGAATGTGCTTGCTGCCATTGGGCTGGCACAGGCCGAACAGTTTTCCTCCCACCTATCGAGGAAAAAAGAAATCGCGGAAGCCTACAGGGTTGGCTTGAAGGATGTTACAGAGATATCTTTCCAAAGAATCTCGCCAAAGGTTGATAGCAACGATTGGCTTTTTACCATTCTATTAGAAAATCCTGCTGGCCTTCAGGCTTTTTTACAGAAGCAGGGAATCCAAACCCGGAAACTTTGGGTGCCGATGAACCAGCTTCCTATGCACAGCACTCTGCATTATATTTCAGGTAAAGATCAGAGCGACCTTCTGTATAAAAAAGCCCTGAGTTTACCCTGTTCAGTGGGCATTACAGAGAGTCAAATAATTCATGTTATTGGTAAAATAAAAGAATTTCTAGGAGTGAATCACTTCTGATTGGAAATTATATTTTAATTCTCAATAAAATAATCGCTTTTACTTTTGAATATCTAAATTTTTATTCTTCTTTATCTCACAAATGAATTTATTAATACAATGGAATTGTTATGGTAGGATTTTTACGTGTAGAGGAGTTTATTGACAAACATATTACAAAAAGAGAGCGGAGTTTTTTCTCAGAGGATTTTGAAAGCAAGAGACCGCTGCTCCGTAAGGAAATTGAAGGCAAATCAATACTAGTCATCGGTGGCGCAGGTACCATCGGTTCAGCATTTATCAAGGCGGCATTGGAGTTTTCCCCTAGCCGATTGTTTGTGGTGGACATCAACGAAAACGGGCTGACCGAACTCACCCGGGATCTTCGCAGCACGCCATGCTTGAATGTGCCGGATGCCTACAAGACCTACCCCATGGACTTTGGCTCTTTGGCATTTCAGAAACTTTACCTGAGAGAAAGCAAGTTTGACATCATCGCCAATTTTGCCGCCCACAAGCATGTTAGAAGCGAAAAGGATATTTTTGCAATAGAGGCCATGCTGGACAACAATGTGTTTAAGACCAAAAAACTTTTGGAACTCTTGAGCCTCAGACCGCCAAAGCATTTCTTTTGCGTGTCCACCGACAAAGCCGCCAACCCCATCAATATCATGGGTGCCAGCAAAAAGCTGATGGAAAATATCCTGTTGGCCTACCAGCATGAATTTAAAATCACCACCGCAAGGTTTGCCAATGTTGCCTTCAGCAATGGTAGCCTGTTGGATGGTTATATTTATAGAATTAAAAACAACCAGCCTTTGTCCTGTCCTGAAGACATCAAAAGGTATTTTCTTTCCCAGCAGGAAAGTGGCCAGCTGTGTCTTTTGGCGACAATTTTTGGACAGAGCGGGGATGTGTTTTTCCCAAAACTGAACGAAAATCAGCTCGTTTCCTTCAAATCCATCACCGAAGCATTGATAAAAGAGCTTGGATTAAATATAAAAACGTGTCATTCTGAGGCAGAAGCAAAAGATTATGTGCCTTCAAGCTCCGAATATCCCGTTTACTTCTTTCCATCCCACACCACGGGGGAAAAGTTGGTAGAGGAGTTTTATTCGCCATTGGATATTATCAACGATTCGGCTTTCAAAGGCCTGGGCATAATCAGAAATGACAACCAGGTTGAAATGGGCAAAATCGTCAATGTTCTTAACCAGATCCGCGAACTTCTGGACTGCACCAATGCGGAGAAAGCGGACTTGGTAAACCTTCTTGCCCTTCATATGGGGGATTTCAACCATGTGGAAACCGGAAAATCCTTAGATCAGCAAATGTAATTGTATGGGATCCTTTGATCTGTTTATGAAAAGAACTTTTGATATCACGGTGTCACTGGTGACGCTCCTTTTGTTTTTACCCTTATTGGTACCGATCATCATTGCCCTACGCCTCACCGGCGAGGGCTATGTTTTTTATAAACAGGAAAGAATCGGGCAGTTCAACAGGCCATTTTTCATTTACAAATTTGCTACCATGCTGAAGGACAGCCCAAACATGGCAGGCGGCATCATTACGACAGCAAAAGATCCCCGCATGACCCCCCTTGGGCCCTTTCTCAGGTCTACCAAAATCAATGAAATTCCCCAGCTTTTGAATATTCTATTAGGCCAAATGAGTCTGGTCGGCCCAAGACCGGTTATGAAGAAAAGTTTTGACCAATATCCTGAGGAAGTAAAAAGTGTCATCTACAATCTTCCTCCAGGTTTGACAGGGATCGGCTCGATCATTTTCAGCAATGAGGAGCAACTCATTACCGATGTAAAGGAGCGGGGGGAGGATGTTTGGGAATTTTATGTCAACCAGATTTATCCTTATAAAGGGGAATTGGAGATGTGGTATCAGAAAAACGTTTCTTTTTCAACTGACAACAAGATTCTGTTTCTGACACTGTGTTCTATTTTTAATGAGGATAAGAGTCTGATTTATAAAAGCTTTAAGACACTTCCCCGGCCTGCTTACATGATGGCAACAGCCTAAATAATTGGAATTTTTTGCTGGTAAAAAGTAATTATTGGAAGGTTTTTTGCAATAGATGAGAGGAGCGCTAACTTTTTTTGCGCTGAACTTATTACCCAGCCATTATTACTATGAAGCATTTTTTCCTTCTTCTGTCTTTCTTCAGTCTGTGCCTTGTCCAGGCTCAAGCACAAAGTTTCAACTACAAAAGTCCCGATAGGCCTTGGGCTGCCGAAATTGGGGCAGGGGCCTCATTTGTGCTGGCCGACAATTCATTTCCTTTTGATGACCAGTTAACTTTCAGACCTACCTTTGGGGGATCACTTGGTCTAACCAGAAACATCAGAAATAATCTGGGTTTGAAGGGAACAGTAGGCTATCAAAAAGTATTGGGTGAGGCGTTGGTGTCTAGGGAAGAAAGACTGGCCATGGGGCTCAACGATCAGGCTTACCAATTTTACGGGTATACGATTTTTGCGGATATTGCTCCTGAGATAAAATACCTGAATCGCACTTTCATCAATAGCCGATCCCATATCAACATGTACACAAGTCTGGGGGTTGGGGCCATGATGGTGTTGACCGACAATCAGATCCAGACAGGTTCAGGAAATCAAAAACGCAAAAACAATTTCTTGACGCCAATTTTGCCACTTCGAACTGGGATGTCGTATAGGTTTTTGCCACTATATGAAGCCTCCCTGGAGGCCGGCCTGTTATTCACTTTTTCCAACAACATAGATGGGCGGACCAATAACAACAGCATCGATGACCATATTTTGACCTTCAAATTTAAATTAAGAAAGCTTTTCTCCTTTGATTATTGATAAAGGGTTCTTCGAATGGCGAGCTTGAATTGAAACAGATAGTCGTTTCCAAAAGTGTTATAGCCCACATTTCCGTCCAAATCATCTGAAAGTGTGAAGAAAAACGACCCTTCGGCGCCAGCAGACCAGTTTAAGTTGAGCTGCCTAAGGTAACCAAACCTGATAGGGAAATAGGCCGTTTGGGTAAAGGCATCCTTTGTTATGATATTTTCGGCGATGAGCGTTTGCTGGGTTCTATACACCTGCAAAACTCCCATTCCGACACCCCCGTAAAAGCGGTTCGGTGATTTTTTATAGGGGTCTCCGATGGTAATTTCAGGCATTATATCAAAATAGTAAGCGTTACCGGAAAAGGCAAAAGCCTGGTTTCTTTCCCCCCATTTCTCAATTGTCCGATCCGGCACTTGGGTATTGCTCTGCAGCCATTGGGTGCCGAGAGTTGCCCGTATGCCCAGTTTTGGGGTTAAATGATAAATGTATCCCGCGTCAAAGGTCGGCCTTGTTTTGAAGTCCAGCATGGAGAGCCTTCCGCCGTTATCCGCATACATGAAGCCTGGGCCGGCGGCAAAAAAAAGGCTATGCCGAGGGGTTTTATTGCTGTAGCCCTGGGCTAAACCATCCAAATTCAGGCAGGTTAGAAAAAACAATATCCAAAGATTTTTTTTCATCAGAATCTCTTTTTTACTGTTTCTTCTGCAAACCTCCTACCAAATTGGTCTAGGGGTTTAGCGCGAGGGGACAATAGCTACTACAGACTGGAGCTCCCCTTTTCCAATAGTTAGCAGCAAGTGTCTCTTAAAGGGAAAAGCTTTGTAATTCTGAAAGAGGCTTAATAGTACCATCTAGCAGGTCTTCATCAACTAAACCTGCCTTTGCCGCAGGCCCCTAAACCGTCTCGCTCAAGGCGCAGTTTACCTCCCAGGGGAGGCCGAGAGCGGACATAAACCTGTCTGCTCAGGCAGGCTTCTAAACCAATTCATCTATACCTGGATAAATACCTGGTAAGCATAAGTTGGGCTTGGATAAAATGGTCATTTCTGGTGTTGGTACCGGCATTGCCGTCCAAGTAGTCGGAGAAGGTTATAAAAGCACTGCCTTCCAGGCTCATGTTCCAAAATGGGGATAGCTGGCGGCTCACTCCAAGCCTTAGAGGGATATATGGGGTGGAGGTTTGCACATCTTCCCTTGTGGTTTCCCCTACCATGTTTTGGCTTCGGAAGACGGTAAGGTAGCCAAATCCCGCTCCCGCATACACATTGATATCGCTCCTGATGGCTTCGTAGGGGGAATTGGAAAATAGATATACCACTGGCATGATGTCGGCAAAATATGTCCTGCCGGTGAAAGAAAGGGCATAGCCATTCTCTATCCAATTGGGGAAAAAGTTTTCATACACAATAGCATGTTTGCTACCGATTACTTGACCGCCCACGGTGGCCCTGAGGTCCAAGGTGGAGTTTAACTGTCTTGCATAAGAAAGCGAAACTGGGGGAAGGAAATTGGTGATATTCCTTCTGATCCCGCCGGTATTGTCACCGGCCATCACACCGAGTCCCGAACCAATAGAAACCGTGGAGTTGCCCCTTAACGATAAATTCCTGTTGAATGCCTGTCCATAAGATAGGTGGCAGAGGCAGCATAAAAAAACTATAAAAAATGCTCTCATAACCAAAAAGTTTGAATTATTGATTGTTATAGGTGTAAATATAATAAATTCTTAATTATCCGCAATGATGCCTGCTGCCAATTTCCTTTTGGACCCAGCGCCATCAGAAGTTCAACCTTCCCACGGTTCTCTAACATCCTAACCCTCCCGATCCGCAAAGCGGTTATCGGGAGATAACCCTCTAAACAATTCAAATATGGCTCTTTTTTTGTATTCATTTTACTAGTTACTTTTAGACCATTATCATATGAAAGCAAGATTTTTACCCCTATTCCTCCTATTTTTCATTGGGGGATTTCAGGCCGTATTGGCCCAGAACTTCAATTTCCAATCACTTGACAGGCCGTGGGCTGTGGAGGTAGGCGTGGGGCCTGGATGGACCTATGCGGATAATTCCAGTGCCTTTAGAAGAGCGGGATTTTCCCTACATCCGGCTGCATCGGTTTCTCTGGCTAGAAATATTTCCCCTGCTGTATCCCTCCGTGGGACCATAGGTTTTCAGCAGATGGAAGGGAACTTCAACGCTGATGAAGCCAGAAAAGTCCGGATGGGAGAGCAGGGCAATGCCTACCATTTTGAAGGGCAGATTTATTACTTTGATTTCATGCCTGTCTTCAATTTTGTAGGTGGACCGCGCCACATCAACCGTAGCCAGGTGAATATCTATGGTGGTATTGGTGTGGGTGTGATGGGAATCATGGGAGATTATGACATCATGGTCAACGGTGAATCCCAAAATGTCAACAACGACATGGTCATAGCCACCTTCCCCGCCCGGGCAGGCATATCCTACCGCTTCCGTCCCCAGTTAGACTTTGCCTTAGAGGGCACGGTTTTGATTACATTAAGGGATGATATTGACGGACACACCGGGTACAACCGCTTTGATGATTATCCGATGAATGTGCAGTTCAAAGTGAGGAAGATGTTTTCGTTTGATTATTAATTCGTGGTTTAGAAGGTTAGCCGGCCTGCGGCCTAGGTTAGGGGGTTAGAAATCGCGATGCGACGACAAGATTGGAAATTGGTTGAAGGGTTGAATGTCCCAGATGATATAGCTTCGCTCTATATCCTCTGGGACTGATTATGGGATTAATGATTGAATATCTTACGTTAAACTATTAAGCCTCCTGATGGGCACTGCGCGGGATGAAAGTGGGTAACGGGAAGATGGCAGGAATAAACCATTGAAGTGAACAGTCCATCAATTGCGGATTCCTTTATCAGCGCTCAGTGCACTGAGCGCTAGTTAGTTAACTGCGCTCTGAGCGCTGGGCACTGCGCGGGATGATAGTGGGTAGTGGGAAGATGGCAGGAATAAACCATTGAAGTGAACAGTCCATCAATTGCGGATTCCTTTATCAGCGCTCAGTGCACTGAGCGCTAGTTAGTTAACTGCGCTCTGAGCGCTGGGCACTGCGCGGGATGAAAGTGGGTAGTGGGAAGATGGCAGGATTGCAGCATTGAAGTGAACACTACATCAATTGCGGAATTCTCTCTCAGCGCTCAGTGCAC
>NZ_JAHBGI010000012.1 GCF_018500185.1 Litoribacter ruber
GCCTTCAGAGAGATCTGGAGGCTTTTTTGCGTTTATCCGCCACACTTCTTCCCATCCCGATCCGCCGCAGCGGATAAGCTCCGCCACAGAGGGACAGGTCTGCAGCGCCGAGTAGTTTTAAGTCACATTTGGGGAGAGTAGCCCCGATGGCTATACCTGGGGTCTTTCTTTATTACAAGAACCTTTCGGGTAATCTGAAGGCCTTTCTGAGGATTAAGGGACATTAAGTGGAATACTAAGGGAATAACCACATGCTGAACCCTAACTAAGGGTTTTTTCAAGAAAATTTTGTTTCTTTGCAGTTAAGCCCAAATATAAAAGAGATGTCAAAATTTGATCATATAAGACCATATTATGATACTGAAGTAAATGCAGCGCTTCATGAATTCGCCCATGATCCCATGATGAAAGCGATCATGAATTTTACTTTTCCAGGCATGGAGGATCAGGAGTGGGTTGATAGATTGAAAAGAACTCACTCTATCCGTGATTTTCAGATCAATTTCATTTACCCGGCTTTAAATATGGTCCTTGAGAAAAGCTCCCAGGGTCTAACTACTTCCGGTTTTGACAAATTAGATGGGCATACTGCATATTTGTTCATTTCCAATCATAGAGACATCATCCTGGATACCTCACTTCTTAATTATAGCTTGTATAATCATAATATGATGATGACCACATCGGCTATAGGGGATAACCTGGTCAAGAAACCGTTCTTGATGGCCATGTCAAGGCTGACTCGGAATTTCATAGTGCAGAGAGGCTTGCCGGCAAGAGAGTTATTACTAAGCTCCAAACTGCTGTCTGAGTACATCAATAATTCCCTTTTCCATGAAAATAGATCCGTGTGGATGGCTCAGCGAGAAGGGCGGACTAAAGATGGCAATGATGCAACTCACAAGGGGGTGTTAAAGATGCTTGGCATGGCTAGGGGGGATATGAGTGAAATGGAATACTTCAAGAAAATGAAGATTGTTCCTGTTTCAATCTCTTATGAATATGATCCAACTGACGCCTTAAAAATGCCAGAGCTGTTGGCAAGGTCAAGAGCCGAAAAGTATGTCAAGGAAAAGAATGAGGATTTCATTAATGTCTTGACCGGCATTATGGGGCAAAAGAAAAGAATTCATTTTCATACAGGGGATGTTCTCCAAGATGAAATTGATGAAATCATTGAACAGCATGCTAGTCCCAATAAGCAAATACAAGCTTTATGTGACGCGATTGATGCTTCAATAATTTCAAATTATAAACTTTGGCCAACAAATTACATTGCTCATGACCTGCTTCATGAGTCAGATCAATTTGCCGATAATTACACAGCAGATGAAAAAAAGGAGTTTGTGGAAAGAATGACAAAAGGGATTAAGGTGGATAATCCCGAAATTGTTAGGAACTTCTTGTCCATGTATGCCAATCCTGTAATCAATAAAATGGCGCCACTCGTACATAAGGAATAAGGCCTCCAGCCTTATTCTTTTTCTTTCTGCAACACTTTTTTCGCATAAGGGCAATTTGATTCAATTCCAATATTTTTCTCTTCAGATAACTCTTTGGTTTTAAAAACTAGAGTTTTGGCTAATTCACCGCCTCTTTTTTCGGGACTGACTTCGGTATGATTGATAGTCAATTTTGATGATTGAAGGGAGAATTCAATCCTTCCCACTTCTTTTTCTTGTTCTACAGCTACAATGGAACTGTTTGATTGATCAAGATTTCTTTTGAATGTTATATCTTCCATAATTCTATTTTCTTAAAAGTAAACCGAACCAATGTCCAAAAGTTATAGGAATATGTCTAAGAATCTGCTTCCATCTTTCGGAGAGGTGTATTACCCGAGCATTTTTACTCCTGAGGAAAGTAAGAGATATTTTTCTCTATTAAGAGAACATGTTAAGTGGGAGCATCGGGCGATTCAATTGTTTGGAAAAAAAGTGATGCAGCCACGGTTAACCGCTCTGTATGGTAATTCTGATGTACCTTATAAATACTCCGGCTTGGAGCTACAGCCTCTACCCATGACCAAAGAGCTATTTGAAATCCAGGAAAGGATAGGAAGCCAAGTGCAATCTTCATTTACACACGTGTTGCTTAATTATTATAGAGATGGAAATGATAGCATGGGCTGGCACAGGGATAATGAAAAATCTTTAGGCGTAGACCCGGCCATCGCTTCTGTTAGTTTTGGTGCAGCGAGAAAATTCCTGTTAAGAAGGTATGAAAATAAGCAAGAAAAAGTACAAGTTCTGCTAGAGGATGGTAGTTTGGTCTTAATGAAAGGTTCTACTCAAACTTATTGGGAACATTCCCTGCCCAAGAGTACAAGAATTGCTGAAGGGAGAATCAATTTGACTTTTAGGAGTTTAACTGCTTGATATTCAGTAATTTTATTTGTCTTTTGGTTCTCTAAATAACAAATTTTTTGTAAATTTACAGTCTTTCTTAACGGGTGAATTGTTCTTCATGCAAGAACCAAAATATTATTCGGGTTTAATAATTAGTAATATCGCCCAGCCCTTCCCGCCAAAGGTCCTTTCCTATAAAGGTTTTTAAACATACTATTTCAATTTAACCTACTTTAAATTTTATTATGCAAGCCAAAAAAATAAGCATTTGGCTAAAGCTATCCATGATAGCCATGGCCTTGTTAGTGATGGGGTGCATGCCCGATCAATTGGAAGATGTGGATCTGGTGAATAATCCAGAGGTTATGTTTGTAGAGGAGTTGAGTGAAGAAAACTTAAGAGTAAATCCTGCAGCCCAAAATCAATTGGAAGCTGTTGTGAGAAAAGCTACGGCAAAGTATCAACGTGTGGAAGTGGCAGTAGCCGATGGTTATGAATTAGCTTCGCCATGTGTGGCAACCGCTGCCGGAGGAATGGGATTCCATTATGTAAATTTTGCACTGATGGATGGTATTCTTGATCCTTCCAAACCTGAAGCGTTGGTTTATGAGCCCTTACCTAATGGCCGCTTGAAGTTGGGAGCTATAGAATATATCGTGGTGGATAGTCTTTTAGACGTCAGAGGTGTAGCTCCAATGTTTGGTCGTGTACCCATGGATAATCATCTTCAAGGTGCCCCATTAGGTTTCCCCCATTTTCAGTTACACGTCTGGGTTTGGACACATAATCCAGCAGGAGTGTATACTCCATTTAATCCAAAAGTTAGGTGTTTTTGATCTGGTTTTCTTATGCAAATTGAGGCTGTTTCTTTAATAGAGACGGCCTTTTTTAATCCCTCTAAAATTGATGTCTCAGTTGTTAAATAATTTTTGCATGCTGTTTGCTTAATACGATAGTGTATCGTATTTTTATATAAATATCTAAAAACATGAAGGTTACAGCCATAATACCAGATGAGATGATTGAAGAGGCTATGAGGCTGTCCCAAGCTGGGACTATCACAGAGGCCCTCAAGACAGCGTTGCAGGAATATATTTCCATGCAAAAATTAAAGGAGCTGAGCAGTTCGGTCCTAAACGAGCCTTTGGAATTTAATTACTCGGCCAAGGGCTTGCGTAAAAAGAACAGGGAATGAGAGGGGTTGTCTTTGATACTTCGATATGGATAGAGTATTTTAAAGCCAACCCCAATTATTTCCCAGTCTGCCAAACTTTGCTTGAGCAAGGAAGTGTGTATGCAATGGATATAATTTTTGCAGAACTGCAGCAAGGTGCCAGAGGTAGACGTGAATTAAGCATTATTGAAGGGTATTTTGAAAGTCTTCCCAGATTACACAATGGCGGGATTATTTATGAAGCCGGTGTTTTTTCCCAGCAGGAAAAGCTAATTTCCAAAGGAGTAGGTTTAATTGATTCCATAATCATCTATGGAGTCATGAAACATCAACTGCAACTGTGGACCTTGGACAAGAAAATAATTAGCTTTTTAGATAGTGATTACCTTTATTCCCCTTAAACAAAAGCCCATCAATCTTCAGCATTCCAGTAAGCCATCCTTTCGCAGCGGCTCACTTCAATGGTGTAAAAGCTGAACTCTTCCGTTACTTTTCCCCGAATCAAATATATTCCCCTTCCCTTGAAGGGATGTTTTTTTACCACGGGAGGGAAGTGTACGGTATCTACCCAGTCTCCAGATCGATCTACAAATGTTCCAAAATTCATGATGTCCCCCTTTACAGTACGGGTGTACTTGATGGTGACCAGGTACCCGATGACCTGAACTTCCTTTCCCAAGAACTTTTTGAGTTTCTTGGCGGAAATACTGGGAACACTTTGGTCTTTCACCAAAAGGAATGGGGAGTCCAGCGGGAATTCCAGAATGTCAATCTGGTCAATAATTTCCTGGCGGGGATCATTGGCTTCCAGCTGAGGGACTTGGGCTTTGCGAAGGCCCTGTTTTTGAAAAAGACCCCCGGCCGGAACTACCTTCCGTTGTTGGTTGAATATAAAATGAGCTTCCCATAAGCACTCCTGCTTGGTCTTTTGCGTAAACCTGAAGCATCCGATACGGATAAGGATAAGCAACTGCTCAAGGCTAATCTCCACCCTGGCGATGAAATCCTCCAAGCCCGCAAAAGGACCGTGTTGGGAACGCTCCCGCAGCAAGCGTTCTGAGGTGGCGGTTTCTAGATTTTTGAGATGGATAAAACCCAGATAGACCACCCGGCCCTTGATATTGGTCAGGTAATCGCTTTCATTGATGTGTGGAGCCTCTATTTGGGCGCCGTTCATGCGGAGTTCATGGATGTAAAATTCGGTATGGTAAAAGCCCCCGAAATTGTTGACCACCGCCACCATGAATTCCAATGGAAAGTGCACTTTGAGAAAAAGGCTCTGATAGCTTTCTACCGCAAAGGAAGCCGAATGGCCTTTGGCAAAAGAGTAGCCGGCAAAGCTCTCAATCTGGTGCCATAGCTCTTTGGTGACATTGGGGTCCCTGCCCAGTTGCTGGCAGTTAATGAAAAATTGAGATTTCACCCGTTGAAATTCATCTTTGGAGCGGGATTTTCCGCTCATGCCTCTGCGGAGAATGTCGGCTTCACTCAGGCTGAGTTTGGCAAAATAATGGGCCACCTTGATGACATCCTCTTGATAAACCATGATCCCATAAGTTTCGGGCATGATGTCATAGAGTACCGGATGGGCCAGCTTGCGGCGGGCCGGATTGACATGCCGGAGGATGTATTCACGCATCATGCCCGAGCGGGCCACCCCTGGGCGGATGATGGAGCTTGCCGCCACCAGCTCTAAGTATTCGTCGGCTTTCATTTTGGCCAAAAGCATTCGCATGGCAGGGGACTCGACATAAAAAGCCCCGATGGTTTTGCCTTCCCGAAGGTGCATCTTGATTTTGGGATCCTTTTTGAATTCGCTGACTTGATGGATATCTACTTTTACCCCCTGGTTTTGCTCAATGATCTCTACGGCAGTTTTGATGTGGCCCAAGCCGCGTTGGCTGAGGATGTCAAACTTGTGCAAACCAATATCTTCGGCCACGTGCATGTCAAAGTGGGAAATGGGAAAGCCTTTTGGGGGCAATTCGGTGGCTGTATAATAATGGATGGGCTTATGGGCGATCAGAATTCCCCCTGCATGGATGCTTAGGTGCGATGGGAAGTTTTTCAACACCTGACTGTATTTGATAATCAGGCGGCCAAACTGGTCCGGTTGATAGCCAGGCTTGTCGGCATGGTAGATCAATGATTCAATTTCGGTCTTGGGCAAGCCAAATACCTTTCCCAGTTCCCGGAATACAGAATTGTATTGAAAGGTGGTGTGGGTGGCGAGCAGGCATACGTGCTCCTGCTCAGGAGTGTTGTATTTCTTGAAAACATAATCAATGATGTCATCCCGATCTTTCCATGAGAAATCTATATCGAAATCCGGGGGATTTTCGCGATACAAATTGATGAAGCGCTCAAAGTACAGGTCGAGCTCAATGGGGTCCACATCGGTGATGAAAAGGCTGTACGCCACAATGCTGTTTGCCCCGCTGCCCCGGCCAACGTGGTAATACCCTTTTTGCTGGGCATAGCGGATAATGTCATAATTGATGAGGAAATAGGAAACGAATCCTTTTTGCTGGATCAGCTCAAGTTCTTTTTCTATGCGGGTTTCGATTTCCGGAGTGGTTTTCCCGTACCGCAGAGTAGCCCCTTTGAAAGTCTCCTCCCGCAGGTAGTCGTAATCCTGCCAATCGGAACCCAAGATGTCCCGTTTGTTTTTGACCGCCTGAAAATAAAAGGAAAACTGGCATTGCTCAAGCAGTTTTTGGGCATTGTAGATCAGGTAGCTGTGGTTTTCGCAGCGAGCCACCATTTCCGCATATCCATATAGCCTATCGGATGCATTTCCCTGCTCAGAAAGGGGGAGCTTGCTCAATAAAGCATTCAGATCAATGGACCGCAGCAGGCGATGGGCGCTGAAATCCCTTTTGGAGGTAAAAGTGGCGGGTTGAAGCAGTACTAAACGGTCCTTGTGGCGAAGCCAAGGAGAGCGGTGAAACTGATTGAGGCGCTCGGGAGATACACCGATATATTCATTTTCCCGAAGGGAAAAATACTGATCAGGTAAGGGGTATATGATAAAGCTATTGGTGAATTCTGGCGCCCGGTCGGCAAAAGGAACCTGCTTTATCCTATGATGGGAAAGGTGCTTATTCAACTCAAAAAAGCCCTCCTGGTTTTTGGCAAGGCCAATGTATGCCTGCTGGGTGCCATTCCTGAAGTCAATGCCAATCACAGGGTGTATGCCATTCCTGCTGGCTTCCCTGAGAAAGGGAAACACACCAGCCGTGCTGTTGATGTCCGTTAAAGCCAATGCATCCAGCTTTTTCCCTTTGGCTTCGGAGATCAATTCTTCAATGGGCAGGGTCCCGTATTTGAAACTATAATATGAATGGCAGTTGAGATGCAAATGTTTATTGTTTTGACATTTTGTTGTTTATAATTTAATCAAAAAATAGAGAGAGAAGAAAAGTTTTAACAGAGAAATATGGAAAAAATCGGATTGGATGGAGAAGGGGGATTTTCTACCTATATTAGACTTCTTTTGAACGACCACCGCATTTATGAATGAGCTTTGGAATTATATAGATGAATTTGTGCCCTATGATGTCAGGCTGAAAGTACTGCAGACAATCATCATTATCCTCATCCTCTGGCTGATCAAAAAAGGGGCTACCAGGCTGGTGAGTCAAAACGTAAGTGGGGAGCTGAAGCGGCAGTATCACTGGCAGAAAACCATTCAGTATGTGGTGGTGCTGATCGGATTACTATTGGTGGGAAGCATTTGGATCACCAATTTTCAATTTGTGACCACCTACCTCGGATTGCTTTCCGCAGGTATTGCCATTGCGCTTAAGGATATCTTCGTCAATATAGCCGGCTGGTTTTTTATTTATTGGAGGAGGCCTTTTGATGTGGGGGACAGGATTCAGATAGGGGAGCACAAAGGGGATGTGGTGGATTTGCGGATGTTTCAGTTCTCGATTTTGGAAGTAGGCAGCTGGGTGGATGCCGAGCAGAGTACGGGCAGGATTATCCATATCCCAAATGGAAAGGTTTTTTCCGATGCGCAGGCCAATTACAGCCAGGGATTTGATTATATCTGGAATGAGCAGCATGTTTATATCAGCCTGGATAGTAACCATAAAAAAGCCCAGCAGATTTTGCTTGACATCATGAATGAAGAGTTGAAGGATGAGTTTAAGAAGATTGAAAAGGCTTTTAAAAGGGCCGAGAAGAAACATCTGATTTCCTTCATTTTTTATACGCCCACCGTTTATATCAACCTTAATGAGCGGGGGATACAGTTGTCCATGCGTTACCTTTGCCCGCCAAGAAAGCGGCGGGTGCTACAGCATGCCATGATTGAAGCGGTGCTGGAGAAGTTTAGAGACGAGGAGGATATCAGGATTGTCTACCCAATTACTTCTGTCCATTTGGAGAATAGAGGAGGGGAGAAGTGATCAGAGGCGCAAAGGGGCCAGAGAAATGAACGGGGTTTTAGATCAATCCCTTCAAGAATCCCATCCTTATCTCCGGTTCAAACTTTTCAATAGTATATCGGAGCATGGTGCGTGGCATTTGTTTATAGCATTTTTCCAAGAACGTGTAAGCGGTGTCGAAATCCTTTTCTCCAACTTCCCGCAACATCCAGCCCACGGCTTTGTGAATGAGATCATGGGGATGGTCAAGGAGGAGGTCAGCTAGTTGAAGCGTGTCGTCAAAATGGCCTTTCTTGATAAAATACTGGGTGGAAATGATGGCAGTCCGCTGTTTCCAAAGTTGACCGGATTGGGCAAAATCGTATAGCAGGCTTTTGTCCTGATCATACAGATACGCCCCCAAGATCTTGGGCGCAGATGAATCTACGAGATCCCAGTTGTTGACAAAATCCAGATGGTCTAGGTAGAAGTCCAGCAAGGTCTTCCGGTCTTCCGCGGATTTAGCTTTTTCAAACTTGAGTACTAGCATAAATAAAGCGGTCAGCCTGTATTCATGGACCTCTTGGGTAAGGAGGGCTTCGAGTTCATCCAGGAAGAGATCCCGATAATGCTTCTGAGCGACTTTCCGCTGGAAGGGAACCTTCACGCCAATAAACCGATCCCCTTCCCCATACCCTCCCGGGACTGCTTTGAAATATTTGGGCAAGAATTCCGCTTTTTCAGGGTCGGCATGTTGTAGCAGTTCTTCTTGGATGAGGGTTATTTGTTGGGAGGGGTTTTTCATAGAGATAAAGTTAATAATCTTCGAGAAATTAAACTGGTAGAATGTTTAATGCGGTTTTCTACATTTTCCTGCCGTTAAAGGGGTTAAACCTCCTTCTTCCCACCTGCATGCCCACTGCCCGGCATACGGTTTTGTCGCCGTATTTGATGTTGAGCTTGTCCAAGGCTTGATAGAGGTTGATCTGCTCTTGGGTGTCTTCGAAAAGGTTGATTTGATAATTTCCATACACCAGACTGCTAAATCTCACCCCAATCAGGCGGATGAGGATACGGCGGTTGTACAGTTTTCGGAAAAGCTCCTTCACCAATGGGATAAGGGTATGATCGGCAGAGGTATATGGGATTTTGCGCTGCATGGTGTGGGTGTCAAAATCCGAGTAGCGGATTTTCACGCTAACACATGCGGTCAGCTGGCCTTTCTGTCTGAGTTTGGAAGCAATTTGCTCGGTCATGGCTACCAAGGTGGCCTCCAGCATCCGCACATCTATAGTGTCCTGCTCGAAGGTGTTTTCAGTAGAAATGGATTTTGCTTCCGAGTAGGGAATCACCAGAGATCGGTCGATACCGTTGGCTTTTTCCCAGATCATGTTCCCGTTTTTTCCAAAAGTGGCTTCCAGTAACTCTGAAGGCATCGCTTGCAAGGTGTGCACCTTTCGGACACCCATATTGTAAAGTGTCTGCGAGGTTTTTTCCCCGATCATAGGGATCTTGCGGATGGATAAAGGTGCCAAAAAAGGCTTTTCCTCTCCATAAAGGATTTCCTTTTCATTATTGGGCTTGGCTTCCCCGGTGGCGACTTTGGATACGGTTTTATTTTCCGACAGCCCCAGAGAGATGGGGAGGCCGGTTTCTTTTATGATCCTCTGGCGTAGTTGGTGGGCCATTTTGGCACAGCCGAAAAATCGATCCATACCGGTATAGTCGATGTAGAATTCATCGATTGATGACTTTTCGAATAGCGGTACGTCTTCCTGAATGATAGCGGTGACCTCATGTGATTTTTGGCTGTATTTTTCAAAATCCCCCCGGATGATCAGCGCCTCCGGACACAGCTGCCTGGCCGTGCGCATAGGCATGGCCGAGTGCACGCCAAATTTGCGGGCCTCATAGCTGCAGGACGCCACCACGCCCCGGTCGCCCGATCCACCGATGAGGATGGGTTTGCCGTTGAGCCTGCTATCGTACAACCTTTCCACCGACACAAAAAACGAGTCCAGATCCATATGGACAATGCTTCTTCTTCCCTGCATATTTATATTGACAACATTATTGACATTTTTATGTTTATAATGTAGTCAAAGATTTTTATATTTGAGAGAAAAAAGGTTTCACGCAAAGGCCGCAAAGAAGTCGCAAAGGTTTTCATTTAGAAGATAAAATTTTCATCGCTTAGCCTAATCTGCTGGCGGATGGGAATGATAATTACAATGAGATATGTATTTAAACTCAAACATCAAATTTCTCCGTAAGAAAAAAGGCCTTACCCAGGTGGTGATGGCGGAGGCGATAGGCATCAGTAGGTCCAAGCTGGCCGGGTATGAGCTTAACATTACCCCGCCACTAGAGACGGTGCTTAAAATTGCGGACTATCTCGGGGTGTCGGTGGATGTGCTGCTTAGGCAAAATCTGGAGACTTTCTCCGAATACAAGCTCCGGGAGCTGCTGGAAACGGACCGGTACCTCAGCGGGCGCAACTTGAGAATCCTCTCAACCACTGTGGACGCAGAAGGGAGGGAGCTGATCGAGGTGGTTTCCCAAAAAGCCAAAGCAAGTTATCTAGCCGGTTTTGCGGATCCGGATTTCATCGGGGAGCTGCCCCGTTTTTCGCTTCCGTTTTTGCCGGCAGACAAAAAACACCGCGTTTTTCAGGTGGATGGAGATTCCATGCTGCCGATTCCTGAAGGGGCGTGGATTGTGTGTGAGTATGTAGATGATTGGAGAGATGTAAAAGATGGGGAGAAATACGTGATCGTAACTGAGCAGGATGGGGTGACATTCAAAATTGCCTACAATCACCTGAAAGGGGAGGAAAAGCTGCTTCTTTGCTCTGGGAATCCTATTTACAAGCCTTTTGAGGTGAAGGCAGAGGATATCCGGGAGGTGTGGAGATACAGGTTGGTGATGTATTGATGTTAAACCTTCCCGATTAGACTGCTGTTTCGCTAATATGGAGCCAGTCAGTGAAAGGTTTGTTTTAAAGGTTTCCGCCTATGGAGCCTTGGTTTTTGCCGTGATTGCCATGGTATGGGGTGTGCTGGGGCAATCCCAGATGATATTGTTTGATGGGGTGTACTCCCTGATCAGCGTTGCCCTTTCGGTGGGTTCGTTATGGTCGGCAAGCTATATCCAGAAGTATGATTTCAAAAGGTTTCCTTTTGGCAAGGAAATGTTGGAGCCGATTATCATTTTGCTGAAAAATGTGGTGATTATCATTCTTTGTGTGTTTGCCTTTTTCAATGCGGTGGCCAGTATCCTTTCAGGTGGGCAGATGATTGATCCGGGGATGTCGGCCTTGTATGCGCTTTTGGCTACCATCGGTTGTTTATTGGTATATCGCTATTTGGAAAGGAGGCACAAGGCTTTGCTGTCAGGCTTTATCAAGGCCGAAGCCGTGCAGTGGAAAATGGATTTTTTTCTGAGTATGGCGGTGCTTTTGGGTTTTCTCATAGCTTTTGGCCTGAATTTTACTATTTACAAAAACTTTGTGCCCTATATTGATCCCGTGATGGTGGTGCTGGTGTCAGGCTATTTTATAAAAGTGCCCATGGGGCTGATCAAAAAACAAGTGCGGGAGGTGATGGAAATGTCCCCCGACAGTGAGCTGAAACAGGAAGTTGACCAAATCATTTCAGCCACCAAGACCCGGTACGGGTTTGAAGAGTATTTCCTTCGGGTTTCCAAAGTGGGGAGCAAGCTTTTTGTTGAGGTGGACTATGTGGTAGACAGAAAGGCTTTTGAACCCACGATAGAGGAGATGGACCTGATCCGGCAAGAGATTTCAGACGCCCTGCAGGAGGTGCCCTATAAGAAATGGCTCACGATATCCTTCACCTCTGATCGGAAGTGGGCCCTTTAGCGCGCTTGTCGATGCGTTTTTCTGCGTAGTACTCACTTAAAACCCGCAACAGTTTTTGGTAATTTTCAGGTTGAATGCGGGAGTTGATGGATTTCCATTTGTTGCCTGCAAACTGCATGTTGATGGCGTACACTTTTCCCCACCACAGGAAATAGGCTTCCTGAACCTGCCAACTTATGAGGTCTTTTTCAAAGCTGATGCTTTCAGATTGTATGGGGGAAATAAAAGTGACTTCACTACCTTGGATTTTTAATTCAGTGCTTCTTCTCAAGAAAAGCCAAATGGGAAAAATTAGCACTCCGGCAATAACCAGAATGATCAGAATAATATACAGGTATTCCATGTTAGGTTCAGATTAAAATTATACAATTAAATTTCAGGGGAATTGTTTGTTTCTTGGATGAAATGCATTATTTTTAATACAAGATTTTTTATTTCGTATTTTTAAAACTCCCAGTCATGTTAGATAAATTTTTAGAGGATGGCTATACTGAAGCCATTGACCTGTTGAACGGGGATCAGATTGAGCAAGTTTTATCTGCCTGTGCCGCATTGCCTGAAAAGTTTCTGCCCTGGTTGAAAGGCAGACACAGTGTGGTGCCCGAAATGGTAGACCTGGGGAGCCATCCGGTGATGGTGGAGGCGGTGTCCAAGTTGCTTGGCGAGGATGTGCTGTTGTGGAGCAGTCAGATCATTTATCAAAAACCCCAAGTGACTCACAGGTGGCATATCGATGTGGAGCATTCTACTTGGGATGGCGTAACGGTTTGGTTGGCTATGCAGAATGTGACAGAGGGTTCGATGAAACTCATTTCCAAATCCCAGCATCTCAATATCACCCCGCAGGAATTGGGGGAGAAGTATTTTGTAGACCTCACTGATGACCGGCAGGTGCAGCATGAGGCGCAAAAGCGGAACTCGGAATGTAAATTAGTTCATGTCAAGGTTAAACCTGGGCAATTCATCATTTTTGACGGCAGATTGTGGCATGGTACTCAGAATTCTACTCCTAACACAAGGTCTTCCATGATTTTCCAGTATACCAGGCCTTCCAACAAGCTTTTTATCCCGTTGGACAACAATTATCCGGGCACAAGGTGGTCCCATCTTCAGCCTGATTGTGTGTTGGTGAAAGGAAAAGATGATTTTAAGTTGAATAAAATTATCGATAGGGATTATTCAGGTAGTTGGAAATCAAAGGCTAGAGTGATGATGGTGCATTTTCCACAAAAAATTCTAAGAAAAATCATTCCGGCGTAACTATCTAGGCATCCAATATGCTTATCTTTGATCAAGTGCAAAAAAATGGATTTAGGGTTCGGATTTTATGTTTTTTCCAGCGGGATCTGTACCCCATAATTGCCATGGTTTTATCTTTGCATTTTTCAGTTTAGTAATAAGAAATTCATGCCTAAATTAATACGGATTACCACAGTGCCCATGTCCCTGAAGCTTCTTTTGACGGGACAGATGAAGTTTTTAAAAGAGAATGGCTGGGAGGTAAAAATGGTCAGTGCTGAAGGAAGGGAAATTCAGGATGCCAAGAAAAATGAGGGGGTGGAACACATATCCATTCCTTTTACCCGGCAGATCACTCCTTTTCATGATTTATATTGCTTGTGGTTGTTAATTCAGCTTTTTCGCAAGGAAAAACCGGATATCGTCCATACTCATACGCCAAAAGCAGGTCTTTTGGGGATGTTGGCTGCATGGATCACCGGGGTGAAGGTTCGGATACACACGGTGGCTGGGATGCCCTACATGGTGGCCCATAAGAACAAAGCTAAACTTTTGATCTGGTGTGAAAAGCTCACTTTCAAATTGGCCCATCAGGTGTGGCCAAATTCTAAATCGCTGAAGGATTTTATACTCAAAGAAGAGCTGGTGGACCCCGCAAAGGTCAAGGTAATCGGCGAGGGGTCGTCAAATGGGGTGAACCTGAACCGTTTTAACCGTAATTCTTTGAAAGAAAACCATCTGGTAGCAGCGATGATGCGGGTGGTACCTGGAGATAACGAATTTGTGATCTTGGCTGTTGGCAGGATGGTCAGGGATAAGGGTATTGAGGATTTGGTGAAGGCTTTTTTGGATTCCAAAATTGTAAATAAGTCCAAGCTTGTCCTTTTGGGGCCTATGGAGCAGGAATTAAATCCTTTGGATGACGAAATTGTGAGGAAAATTGCCGACCATCCGAAGATTGTGCATATTGACTGGTCTGACCATGTGGAGCATTATATGGCCATTTCTGATATCTTGGTCCATGCTTCTCATCGCGAAGGATGTCCAAATGTTATTTTACAGGCAGGAGCTATGCAGTGTCCCGTGATTTGTTCGGATATTATAGGGAATATTGATATAATTACTCACAAAAAAACAGGTTTGGTTTACCCAGTGAAAAAGGCCCAAGTGCTTAAGGAAGCATTGGAGTTTGCCTATGTGAAGCGGGAAGTGATGTACGGATTTGCCCAAAACCTTTATGAGGAAGTTAAAACTAAATTTGACAGCAGGGTAATGCACCAGTTAATTCTGGAAGAGTATCAGCAACTTTTAAACAAAGAATAGAATGTACATCGTAGGCGCCTCCGGACATGCAAAAGTAGTAATTGACGCATTAGAATTGAGCGGAGGGCAGGTGTGCGGGGTGTTGGACAAAAATGAAATGCTCAGCAGTTGTCTGGGGCACGAGGTTTCCTTAAGGTCCCAATTTTTACCATCCTTGGATAAAACACTTTTTATTGCAATTGGCTGTAATCAAACTAGGGAGAAGATTGTGATGGAGTACTTGGGGAGAGTAGAGTGGGGAACGATCGTCCATCCCGCTGCTATTCTGAGCAAACATTGCAAGCTAGGCAAGGGGACCATCATCATGGCCGGGGCTGTGGTCCAAGCGGATTGCATGATCGGCAACCATTCCATCGTCAATACCAAAGCTTCGATTGACCATGACTGCATCATTGGGGATTTTGTGCATATCGCTCCCAGGGCTACGCTTTGTGGCAATGTGAGAGTGGACCACAATGTGTTGATTGGCGCAGGGGCTATTATCAAGCCGGGAATTCAGATAGGAGAAGGCGCGGTGATTGGTGCAGGTTCGCTGGTTTTGAGAGATGTGATGGATTGGGAAAAAGTCCATGGAGTAGTAAAGTAATTATCGTCAGTTTTTTTGCTTTGTCGGATTGAAAAATTGTGTATCTTTCCCCATAAAGCATAAGCCCAGTTAAGCTTATTGAAAGAAAATGGTACTGGGGTTTTATTGCTTAAAGAATTAACTAATTTTGAGCGGGATTTTTATACTTCCATTCAGTACTGATGAATAAAGGGATTTACTTATTACTTCTTTTGCTGCTAGCAAGTTCGTGTATCAGCAATAGGAGAATTACATACTTTCAGAACTTGCCTGGCAATGAGCCGATCGGGCTGGAGGAATTTATCCCCTATGCTGAAGTGGAATATGAGTATATTCTGCAGCCATTTGATATTGTGGATATCGATTTTGCCACATCAGACGAGGAGCTTACCAAAGCATTTGAGTTTCAGGGATCACGTTCCATGCGTGGAGGCATGGCCGGAGGCCGGGGCGGCATGGGCGGAGGTGATATTTTTTATTTCACGGGTTATACCATTGACAAGGATGGGTTTGTGGACATTCCCAAGCTTGGCAAAATCGAAATTGCAGGAATAAGCGAGGAATCTGCCAGATTGAAAGTACAGAGAGAAATCAATGAGTTTTTTCAGGAAGAGGTGTTTGTCCGCTTGAGGACAGGTGGGATAAGGTATACCACTCTGGGGGAATTTTCCAGTGTGGGCACCCAGCTGATTATGAGAAACAGGGCGACAATTTTTGACGCACTTGCCAATGCAGGTGAAGCCAATATTTTAGCCAAAAAGAACCAGCTTTTTATCATCCGTCAATATGATGGAGGCACTAAAATCCACCAAATCAACCTCAATGATCGGAGACTTTTGGCCTCTCCGTATTATTTTATTCAGCCCAACGACATACTATATCTGGAGCCGATGCGGATCCGTCAAGTGGGGACAGGTGATAATCTCGTACAATCCCTGCAGCTTGGCGCTACACTGGTGACCATGTTTATATTTTTCTATGGTTTAACACAAGGGTTGTTTTGAGATGGAGAATATTGATTTGTCAAAATTTGAGGAAGAGGAAAGACCCATTGATATAAAGTATTATATCACCAAGTATTCCCGTTATTGGCCATTGTACCTCACTTGTATAGCCATCGGCTTGGTGGCGGTATTCTTGTTTCATCGCTATACTGTGGAGCAGTACCAGGTGAAGGGCAGTATTATGATCAAACGCAGCCTTTCCCCTGAGGTGAGGATTTTGGACAGGTCGCAGATTTTTTCCGGAAACAACAACCTGGAAAATGATATTCTCCTTTTTACCTCAAAAAATCTCGCGGAAGAGGCACTCAAAAAGCTCCATTTTGATGTGAGCTATTATGCGGCCACTCATATCAAGGAAATTGAGATGTACGAAAACTCGCCCATCCGAATTGAAGTGGATTGGGAGTTTCCTCAAAACCTTCAGGGGATGGTGCATTTGAGCATACTTTCAGAAGATACTTATATGCTATCCCGTGAGGAAACCAGCTTTATGGATTACCTTTCGGCCAAGGCATCCGTAGGTGAGGAAGACATCCTCGGCAAGATTTTTAGGTTTGGGGAAACAGTGCATACAAGTAAATTCAAATTTAAAGCCCATTTGGTAAACCCCAACCGGGTGGGGGATATGGTTGGATTTAAGATCCATCATCCGTCTACCTTGGTTGATAATTACGCTAAATCGGTTACTGTAAGACCACAGAACAATTATGGTTCCGTGCTTGAAGTGAGCATGGTGTCGACGGTAGTTGAAAAAGGTAGGGATTATGTCAATGCACTGATGGATTCCTTTTTGGAATATGATCTCAAAGAGAAAAACCGTATTTCGGAAAATACCTTGGCTTTTATTGATGATCAGCTATTCTTGGTGGAGGATTCCCTCAAATCGGTAGAGAGAAGAATGCAAAACTTCAAAGTCAGCAACAAATTACTGGATGTAAATAAAGAATTTGGCGGGCTGCTTACCCGAATTGAGTCATTGGAAGAAACCATTCAGGGGTTTGAATTTGAATTGGCATATTACCGTTCACTAGAGCAATATCTTTCAGATAAGGGCAATGATTACAGTGAGGTGGTGGCACCTTCATTGGTTGGCGTTTCGGATTTACTTTTAAATGGCTTGGTTCAAAATCTGGTACAATTATCGTTAGAAAGACGAAAGTTACTTTCTGTGGTCAAGCCCAATCACCCCGATGTGGCCCAGCTTGATCAGCAGATAGATAGGCTCAGAGAAAACGTCTTTGAGAACATTCAGAACTTGGTGCAGAACACCGAAAACCGAAAGCGGGAAATTTATGAAAAATTGAGGTCTTACGACCATCAATTTGCCAATTTGCCGGAAGCGGAATCCAATTACACCCATATTTTCAGGGAGTTTAAGCTTAGAGAAAATCTCTATACCTATCTTCTGGAGAAAAGGGCCGAGGCTGGAATTGCAAAAGCCTCCAATGTGCCGGATAATGCGATTTTGGATTATGCCAAAAAGGGGAATTTGATTTACCCCAAAAAACCGCAGAATTATGGTATGGCAGTGGGCTTGGGTTTTATGGTTCCGTTGGCGTTTTTGTTAATGTATCACTATTTGAATAACCGAATAGTGGATCAGGTTCAGCTAAAAAGCTTTTTGAAAATACCTTTATTGAGTACAGTTGGGTTTAGCACAAAAGACACAAACCTCATCGTGGCGGAACATCCCCGGTCTTTGGTCTCGGAGTCGTTCAGGTCACTTCGCTCGGCACTTTTTTATATTGCCAGTGAGAAAAAATGCAAGACAATTTTGGTGACTTCCAGCGTGTCGGGAGAAGGCAAAACTTTTGTGGCTCTAAACTTGGCCTCTGCGATGGCTCTAAGCGGAAAGAAGACTTGTTTGATCGGGATGGATCTTCGCAAGCCCAAGGTGTCCCAGTATATGGGTGTTTCCAACAAGAATGGCTTATCCTCTCTGTTGGTGGGAACGGCCTCACCAGAGGAAGTGGTGCAGGCCACCAAATACGAGAATTTATACATCGTACCTTCGGGGCCGGTGCCTCCAAATCCCGCTGAACTTCTGTTGAAGGACAGACTGAAAGATTTTTTAAACGGTTTGAAGGAACAGTTTGATGTGGTGGTGCTAGATACCCCGCCTGTAGGCCTGGTCTCTGAGACAATGGATTTGTTGAGGTTTTCGGATGTGAATCTTTATATCGTAAGGCAGAATTACACCCATAAGAAGCACCTGCTGATGATCAACGATCTGTATTCCAGCAATCACGTTTCGGACTTTTATGCTGTTTTTAATGGCTTTAAGGGTGGGGGTGATATTTATGATTATGGAGGATATACGTATGGATATGGGTACAATTATTCATACATGAAGAAAAATAAATATACAGGGAATTATTACGAAGAGGAAGGTGAACTTCAGTCTTCATTTATTCAAAAGTGGATTTCAAAGTTAAATAAATAAGTTTTTTTCAATGTTAAGTATCAATGAGATAAAAGACCAGGGGATAGCCGTCATAGGACTAGGTTATGTGGGATTGCCCCTGGCAGTAGAATTTGCGAAGAAGTTTAAAGTTGTTGGTTTTGATATCAATGAGGGCCGTATTGCAGAATTGAGCAAGGGCCATGATCGCACGCTTGAGGTTGAAGATGACTATTTGAAGGAGGTCCTTGATATGGGCAACTTGTCATTTACCAATAAAAGCGAAGACATAGCTTCTTGCAGCGTTTTTATAATCACTGTGCCTACTCCAGTAGACAAGCACAACCGACCTGATTTGACGCCTTTGGTGAAGGCCAGTCAGACTGTAGGTAAAATCCTCAAAAAAGGGGATATCGTTATCTATGAATCAACTGTGTACCCAGGTTGTACGGAGGAAGACTGTGTGCCTGTTTTGGAAGAAGTAAGTGGACTTAAGTTCAATACTGATTTTTATGCAGGTTATTCCCCAGAAAGGATCAATCCGGGAGATAAGGAGCATACTGTAACCAAGATCAAAAAGGTAACTGCAGGTAGTACTCCGGAATCAGGGAAAGTGATCAATGACCTTTATGGTGAAATTATCGTGGCTGGTACCCATTTGGCCCCGGCAATCAAGGTGGCTGAAGCGGCAAAGGTGATCGAAAACAGCCAAAGAGATATCAATATAGCCTTTGTAAACGAACTTTCTAAAATATTCGCCAAATTGGATATTGATACCTTGGATGTGTTGGAGGCGGCAGGGACCAAGTGGAATTTCTTGCCTTTCAGACCAGGATTAGTGGGTGGCCACTGTATTGGGGTGGATCCGTTCTATTTGGCCCAGAAAGCGATGGAAGTGGGGTACAACCCTGAAATCATCCTTGGCGGTAGAAGAGTAAACGACTCCATGGGTAAATTTGTGGCTGACCAGGTAATCAAGCTTTTGATCAAAAATGAGCACATGATCGCTAAGTCCAGTGTTTTGATGCTTGGAGTTACATTTAAGGAAAATTGCCCTGATGTGAGAAATACCCGTGTGATCGATGTGATCCAAGAAATGAAAGCCTTTGGAGTGACCGTGGATGTATATGATCCATGGGCCGACAAAGATGAGGTAAAACATGAATATGGACTTGACCTTATTGATAATCCATTCGAGTCGGGGAAAAAATACGAAGGTGTAGTATTGGCTGTGAGCCACAAGGAATTTCTATCCTCCGATCTTTCCCAGCTAAAAGCTGAAAAAGGTGTGATTTACGATGTGAAGTCCATATTGCCAAAAGAGGAAATTGACGCTAGATTATAAAAGTTAAATTTGCTAACCAATTGAAAAGCCGACAGATATCTGTTGGCTTTTCTTTTTTCATATGTTAGATAATTTGATAAAAAATTTAATTTGATATGTGTTATGTTGAATAATTTATATTTATTTGTAACAGCTATTCGGTAAAATTTTATGGTAAAATAATAAGTTATACCAAATATGCTGTAGGTGCTGATGAAAAAGCATTTGGTGGTCTATTTTCAAGTATCCCCATTTTATATGGCAAAACGTTTACGGTTAATCTTCTCAATTTTCCTCATTCAATTTTCGCTTTTTGCAGCTGAAAATTACCTGCCGTTTACCGAGGCTCCGGTCGTTGTCACATCGGCACCTGGAGTCACCATTTATCCTCCTGGCACTATCGATATGTTGGTTGATCCAAATGTGAGGATTACCGATGTCGATTCTGATAATTTAATCCGTGCTGAGATTATTTTAAGTGATATTCTGGATGGGACTATAATTGAGCAACTTTTTCTTACAGAAAGGGGCACTGAATTAATCACTCAATACGGCCTTGCCTTTGAAGTAGAGTTTTCGCCAGTAATGAGGGTTCTGATTTCCGGCCCTGCCCCCGTGGCAATTTATGAGCGTATCCTTCGGGAAATCATCTACGACAACCGTCGCTCCTCTCCAACTCCCGGCGATAGACGGGCAATCTACACAGTTACCGATGAGGACAACAATATAAGTGAACCGGTTACCCGAATCATTCGCATTGAGGAGCCGCCATTGGAGATTGTTGAAACAGAAGTGGTCAATTTGCCTCCAAATGGCCTGTATGGAATTGATGATGTGATTGAATTACGGCTAGCCTATAGTGAGCCGGTTTTTGTGAGCGGTGGCACTCCCTATATTTTGCTGAACATTAACGGGGTAGAGGTGCGCGCTACCTATGTATCCGGATCAGGTACAGATGAATTGCTGTTTGCTTATACCGTGGAGGAAGAGCTTGAGCTACTGGATATGGATGGTATCGGAATCGCTTCTACGGTCACCTTGGACGGGGCGGATGTGCTTAATTCCAGCGGGGAGACCATTCCACTGGAGGTGGGAGAGATCGCCGGTAATATTTTTGTTGACGGCATACGGCCATTTGTGGTGAATGTGCAGGTACCGGCAGATGGCGTATATGCCTTTTGCGCAGAAGATGTAATGACTTTTACATTGCAATTAAACGAAGCTGTTCAGATTCATTTTGACAACCTTCCTGAATTGCAATTGCTATTTGATTCTGGAGAGGCTTGGGCTAGGTTTGATCAAGGGAATGTTAATGATTCTACTTTGGTTTTTACCTACGAAATCCAAGAAGGAGACCAAGACCTGACTGGGATAAGGATCGGTAGGATCCGGTTAAACGGAACCACTATTTTTGATATTGCCAATAATGATTTCTTGGATCTAGAAATGACCAGCGCGAATGTGCCTGATACTTCCGGGATTTTAATTGATACGAGCGAACCGAATGCCCCATTAGTTTGGGGAATCAGAGAAGATACTGGGATTTCAGACGAGGACGGCATCACTAACGCCCAAAACTTAGAGATTTTCGGGACTGGATTAGCCAATTCCACCATCGTGGTCTTTTTGGATGGTGAAGAAATCGGAAGGACAGATTCCAACGCTGATGGTTGGTGGGATTTGGACTATACCGATGTGACATTGGAAGAGGGGTCTTATGAAGTGACTGCATTTCTTATCAACGAGCTCTGTGCAGAAAGTCCAATAAGCGAACCTTATACTTTTATCATCGATCTGACGCCACCAACGGCCGATTTGCAGGAAATAACCGTTTCTCTCAATGAGGAGGGGAATGTCACGATTGATGGCCGGTCCTTAGACGCGGGTTCATCTGATAATGTGAGTGAAAACTCTACTTTGACCTTTACAGTAGAACCAGCTGAATTCAGCTGCGATGACTTGGGTGAAAATGAAGTGACCGTGACCGTAACCGATGAAGCTGGAAACAGTGTCTCGGAAACTGTGATGGTGACTGTTATTGATGATTTAGCTCCGACAGCTGAGGTAGAAAACTACACCTTGTACTTGGATGAAAATGGTGCTGCAACCTTTTCTGAGGAAGATATTGAAGCAATGATGTATGACAACTGTGGCATTGAGTCAATTGAATTTAGCCTTGATGAGTTTGGCTGCAGTGATGTGGGTGAAAATGAGGTGGAGGCAACCATTAGGGATCTTTCAGGAAATGAAACCGTTGCCACTTTCACAATTACGGTTGCTGATAATATGGGGCCTGTTATAGCCAATGCCCCTGATAGCTTTTCCGCAGGAACAAATGTAGATGGGGAATATACCCTTCCTGATTTCACCGAAGACTTACAATTAAGTGATAATTGCGAAGTGGCTTCAGTTGAGCAGTTCCCGGCGGTAGGGACGATATTAGAAGGTTTTGATACCCCGCATACTATTACCATTATTGCCACGGATATTCACGGCAACCAAACAGACATAACCTTTACCATCACCTTGGTTGATAATTCCATTGATGAGGTAATCATGCCTGAGATAATTTCCGTGCCTTGGAATACGCAGATAGATGACCTTCCACTTCCAAGTGTGGTCAGGGTGATTCTTAGAAACGGAGAGGAAGCAATCGTGCAGGTGACCTGGCAAATTGATTATTATGAGGCCATGGAACCCGGCTTTTATCAAAATGAGGGGGTAATTGTGCTTCCAGGGGATATTTTCAACCCTGATGGATTAATGGCATCCATTACCATTATTGTGGAGGACAAACCCCTTCCGGAAGATATCGAGTTAGATAATCAATCCTTCCAGATGGATCATGGTGTATCCAGACCGATTGGAAGTTTCAATACCATTGACCCTAGTGATGACCAACATACCTATGCTTTAGCAGATGGGGGTGCTGACAATGGCTATTTCAGAATCGAGGACGGACAGCTTTTCTGGAACACAGACGAGCAGCTTCCAGGTAGGACCGAATTTATCATTACAGTAAGTTCCACTGATCGGATGGGGAATATAATCACAAGGACTTTTACCATTACGCGTGTTTTCCCACCATTGTCTGAACTCAGAATTGTAAATGTTTTCTCGCCAAATGGTGATGGGATCAACGATACTTGGGGAGTGGAGGTGCTAGGTTTTTATGGTAATGTGCGGGTGATGGTGTTTGAAAGAAGCGGTAAGCGGGTGTATTACTCACATGATCCTTATGAACGATGGGATGGAAACTACCTTGGCGAGCCAGTAGTGTCGGGTGCATATTATTATATAATTGAAGTGGTGCCAACCGGGGAAGTGCACCGAAGTGTTTTGACAATTTTAAGAGATTGAGGGAGGTAAATAGGTGTATATGAAAAAATATTTACTGATACTGTGTTTCGTGATAGTTTCCTCCCATGGGTTTGCCCAAAGCAGGAAATACTTTACCCAGTTCAATTCATTGCAAGGGTATTACAATCCCGCACTGACAGCCCATGGAGGGAGCGCCTTGAGGGGTGTGGTAAGAAATCAATGGATGGGGCTGGACGGATCTCCTTCTTCCACTTTCTTCAGTGGTGAAATAGATTTTGCGGAGCTTTCCGGAGAGGATGATCCGGCATTGATGGGAAGAAATGCCGTGGGGGCAAATGTGCTATTTGATCAGCACGGTCCATTCGCAGAGACCGAACTAAATGTCAATTATGCCACTAGGGTAAGGCTTTCTGCCAAGCACAGTTTTAGGTTGGGGGCTGGGGTAAATTTTTCCTCAGTGAGGCTCGATGGGGCTTCTTTGACTCCAGAATTGGAGAATGACCCAACCATTGGGAAATACCTAGGTGGATTTGCCGATATGCAATCCTTGGATTTTCATATTGGAGGAGCATTGACCCATGAGCGTTATTACCTTGGATTTGCCATGAACAACGTCAACGGCGGTAAATTCAACAGAGGAGATGTATTTTGGCCTCAGAGACCCATCGGTTATGTTATATCAGCCGGCTATAGGGAGTCCCTTTCCGACCAGCTTTCAGTAATGGGAAATGCACTTTACCGTTATCAAGACGGGTTGTATGACAACATAGAATTTAACTTTAAAGCCTTATTTGCTGATACATTCTGGCTGGGGGGAGGACATAGAATCGATCACGGAAACAATTTCCAATTTGGCGTTCTCTTGCTTCACCAGTTCACTGTAGGTTATGTTTTCGAGTTTCCTACCAACGCCTCTCACCGATTACCGGGTACCACGCATGAATTTGTGGCTACTTTGAGGTTAGGCCGAACCCACATTAGAAGGGATAGAAGGGAAATTCTGATTTGGTAGGCTAATAATTTTCGTCAAAGGATTTTTGAGGAAACGGCGACTCCCAACTGAAAACAGCACTTACGGGATAATGATCTGAATAATCAACTTCCCGATGGGTGTTGAAATCTTTGATTTGGAATATTGGGGAGTAGAAGATGTTGTCGATCCTCAGAAAGAAAAGCACCCTGTTATAAGTAAAGCCAAAGCCTCTGCCTGCCTCTTCAAAAGCATTTAGCAAATCTTTTTTCAAGGTTTGGTAGGTGAAACTATAGGGGAGGTCATTAAAATCCCCAGCCACGATCACAGGGTGGGGGCTGTTGTTGATGTGTTCTTGGAGGATTTGTACTTGTGAAGCTCTTATTTCGGTGCCGTTTTTTAGTTTCCTGAAAGTGTCTTTGTAATTTTCCTTAATGCCATCCACATGGTTGAGGTCATCCGCTTTGATGCTCATGGATTCCAAGTGGGTGTTGTAGACCCGGATGGTGTCTTGGTTGACTTTAATGTCAGTGAAAATAGCACCATTGGTCCAGCGGTTTTGGAAAACTTTACCGCTATTGATTATTGGGTATTTGCTGAAAGTCGCCAACCCATAACTGTTCCGTTTGGCATCCCCCTCCATAATTTCATACTTGTACTCAAAGGCGCCATCTTGGTTAATCGCCTTGATGGAATTGTAGGTAGGGATGGTATAATTCTGATAAAATTCCTGAAAGCATTTGATGTCAGCCGGAAACTCCCGCGCCCATTGGATACTGTTTCTAGTGAAGCTTTTTTTCTCATCCTGTGCAATTCCCAAATTGAAGAGCCTGACATTGTAGCTCAAAACGGATAGCCCTTCGGCATTATCTACAGGAGGATTTAGCTGGTAAGTTGCCCCCAAAAACTTATAGCCAATTGCCAAAGCGATAATTGGCACCACCATGATCAGTCTTATCCTAAACATGTGGATCAAAAGCAAAACGAGATTGAGTATTAGGAATCCCGGTATCAACAGCGGCAAAAGCCCTGTGTAAGGTAATACCTCGGGGGATATCCTTACACTAAAGAACAAAATCATGGATATAATGAATACTAGAAAGGTAATAAATCGCATGTTGTCTAGGATGCCTGTGGGGGCGCTCTTACTTTTTCGGTTTGGAACTTGCTAAAATAGGTCTTTTGAAAGTGATGATTTTCAAAAGACTAGATTGCTGATGATAGGCAAAAATACGGCAATTAACAGCAGAATTGAAAACTGCGCATTAATTTACTTGAAATGAATTTAAATTCTTTCGATCAATCCCTATATTGCGGTTCAGCTAAGTCGTGAAAAATCCCATTCCAATATGAAACAATATCACCAATTACTTCAGCACATTTTGGACAATGGCGTCCAAAAAGGTGACCGTACAGGTACAGGAACCTTGAGTGTGTTTGGCTATCAAATGCGGTTTGACCTACAGGAAGGATTCCCGCTGGTGACCACCAAAAAATGTCACCTGCGATCCATTATCCATGAATTGCTTTGGTTTTTGAATGGTGATACCAACATCAAATATCTTAAAGACAACAAGGTGTCAATTTGGGATGAATGGGCTGATGAAAATGGGGATTTAGGGCCTGTCTACGGCTACCAATGGAGGCATTGGCCTGATGGACAGGGAGGGGAGATCGACCAGATCAAAAATCTGATCCAGCAGATCAAGAATAACCCAGATTCCAGGCGGTTGATCGTAAGTGCCTGGAATGTGGCAGATGTGGACCAGATGGCATTGCCGCCTTGCCACTTGCTGTTTCAGTTTTACGTGGCTGAGGGCAAGCTCTCCTGCCAACTTTACCAAAGAAGTGCTGACGTGTTTTTGGGGGTACCTTTTAATATCGCCAGTTATGCATTGATGGTAATGATGATTGCCCAAGTTTGCGACCTCCAGCCAGGGGAGTTTATTCATACATTTGGCGATGCCCACCTTTACAGCAATCACCTAGAGCAGGCGAATTTGCAGCTCAGCAGAGAATGCAGGCCTTTACCGGTGATGAAAATCAACCCTGAGGTGAAGGATATCTTTGGATTTAAATTTGAGGATTTCGAACTGGAGAATTATGATCCTCATCCGCATATAAAAGCCCCAGTGGCTGTTTAAATCACAAAAAGAGTTTCTATAAACTCGATCGGTTCGATGTTGAATTCGGTCGAGTTGATTTTTTCTATATAATGTATGCCAGTTACGTTGGTCGTAAAAACTAGATCGGCTTTCATTATTTCTGAAGGTTTGAATTCTCCTTCCACTACAGAGTACCCCTTTTTTTGCAACTTTTCCATCACCACTGTTCTTCCTACTCCTTCGATGCAGGAGGAAGTGAGGCATGGGGAATAGAATACACCGTCTTTTTTCCAAAATAGATTTGATGCTCCGGCCTCACAGACGTTTCCTTTTGCCTCAAGTAGGATTACTTCATCCATTCCTGCTTTTTTTCTGGAAATGCCCGCCTGCACGTATACCAAAGCATTAAGCGTCTTACAATTGCTCCAAGGGAGATTTGGAACAACAAACTGTTTGTTGATAAAAGCTGATTTCTGCTGTGGTGGGGTATAAGTAAAGGCCTCAAGTATCAGGGATTCGCTGGCATGATGGCTCACTGGGGTGTATTTCCCCACACTATCACGATAAATGTTCCACCTTACCCTTAGAATTTTACCCGGAAATTTTTCTTTCAGATATTGCTCCACATCTTGGAAGGCCTGCTCTACATTCAGTTCAATATTTAAAGTTGTACAACCTTTGAACGCACGGGAAATATGTTGCTTTCCAAATCTGATTTCCGCTCCTGTAAAAATCATCGTTTCAAATATCCCATCTCCATAAAGATAGGCACGGTTCGCTAGCTGTGAGGGGCTGGCGTCAAACTGGCCATTTTTGGATTTAAATAAAAAACATGTCTCGTTATCGGACAGGTGGATGTTCATTATCGTGCGAAATTTGAATTTGTGTTATAAAGCTAACGTTAAATAATTATAAATAACCTAGCTCTAATATTTATATAAGACCATTAATTGAATATTAATCATTTAATTGAAAAATAGTTGCTAGATTAGCACAGTTATAGTAAAATTTGTACCCAAATGGCAGGAAAAAGTAGTGTATTCGATATGATTGGACCAGTGATGATAGGCCCATCTTCATCCCATACGGCAGGTGTGGTTCGGATCGGGCGTGCGGCTATCCGTGTGTTGGGCGGTATACCCGATGAAGCCCTGATAACTTTCTACAATTCTTTTGCCAGAACTTATGAAGGCCATGGCAGCGACAGGGCCATAATTGGAGGCTTGCTGGACATGAAGACAGATGATGATAGAATCAAGACTGCCTTTGAGGTAGCCAAAGAAAAGGGCTTGCAATATTCTTTCAAATCTATTGGAAATGCATCTGTTTACCATCCCAATACTGTAAAAGTTAACCTGACCAAAGGGACCAAAAAAGTAGAGGTGATTGGTGAGAGCTTGGGAGGAGGGCTGATCAATATTTCTAAAGTAGATGGTTTTAATGCCGACTTTTCTGCCCAAGCGCACACTCTTATTATCAAGGCCCAGGATGTCTCTGGTGCAATTGCCTTTATTTCCAGCGTAATTGCCCAAGAAAAAACCAATATCGCCACCATGTCCGTATCCCGAAAAGGTAAAAATGACATTGCCTGTCATGTGATCGAGATGGATTCTGGCCTTCAACCCATCACGATCGAATATTTGAAAAGCCTTCCTTGGATCAAGGAACTGATTTATATCCCAGACATAGATTTATAGTATGAAGAAAGTTTACTTTTTGTTTAGTTTACTTCTGTTAGCCGGTCAACTTAGAGCCCAAGACTACCAAGTTACGGACCTGACCCTGCAGGAGTGTATCGAGATTGCTCTCGAGAACAATATCAACCTACAGCGGACCGAGCTCAATTTGGCCAATACAGAGGCAGCCCTGTTGGAGGCCCGCGGGAATGTTTTACCATCTTTTAGTTTTGGGTTTGCGCCCCAAATCAGATGGGGTCGAAATATTAACCCAGTGACCAACCTCTTCGAGACCAGAAGAATCGGGGCGGTTAATATGGTAGCAAATTCTAACGTGACTTTATTCGCCGGTAGGCAGATCCAAAACAGTATCAACCAGGCCTTGACCAATGTGGAAGCAAGTCAATTTGATGTGGAGGCAAGCCGCAATGATATCACCTTAACGGTGATCAATCTCTTTGTCAATGTGGTTTTTGCCAAAGAGCAATTGAACATTGCCCAAAGTCAACTGAAAACTGTAGCTGAGCAACGTGACAGGACGACCAGACTAGTGGAGGCAGGTTCTTTGCCAACTGCGGAAAGACTGGATATCGAAGCCCAGACTGCCACAAGTGAGCTTGAGGTAATCAATGCCTCAAACAACCTTCGATTGGCACGTCTGAATTTGGCTCAGATGCTTCAGGTGCCATTCTCAAATGAATTTGATATCAGCTTTCCAGATCTGGAAGCAGAAGACTATAATTTAGCCGAAACGGATGTCAACCAAATCTTTGCCATTGCCTTGGAAACCATGCCACAGGTAAGGGCAGCAGGGCTGGGGGTTGAGGCATCGGAATTCGGTGTTAAGGCCGCAAAAGGAGGCTTTTATCCAACCTTGTCTTTGGGAGGAAATGTATTCTCCAACTATATTGATCAGCCTTCCCTGCCAAATTTTGAAATCAATCCGTTTTTTCAGCAGATTGAAAATAACCTAGCCCAGCAGGTTACGTTAAATTTAAATATTCCGGTATTCTCTAATTTCCGGAACAGGGCCAACCTTCAGCGTGCCCGAGTGCAGCGCAGAATGAGCGAGCTTCAGCAAGTGGAAACCCAGAACCAGTTACGCCAGGATATCGAAACAGCTTTCACAAATGCCATGGCCTCCCGCCAGGCTTACCGAAGCTCCCAGAGAAGGGTGAGTTCCCTTGAAGAAGCCTTCCGCATGTCCCAGCAGCGGTATGACGTAGGCGGTATCAATGCCGTTGATTTCCAGATTGCCCAGAACAATCTGTTCAATGCGCAAGCAGATTTGATCAATGCAAAATACGAATACATTTTCCGGGTGAAAGTCCTGGATTTTTACTTAGGCAATCCCATTTCATTATAATACCATGGCAAAGAAAAAGAAATCCAATAAATTGATATTCATCCTACTCGGGGTAGTGGGCGTATTGTTACTTTTTATCATCATCGGCAGATCAGCCGGGTGGATTGGTGGAGAAAAGGAACTTGAAGTCGAGGTGGCCGAGGCAAACCGAAAGACTATCATTGAAAAAGTAAGTGCCTCAGGGGTGGTCCAGCCTGAGATTGAGGTGAAACTTAGCCCAGACGTGGCTGGTGAGATTATTAACCTAAATGTCAAAGAAGGAGATTCGGTGCGTGTAAATGACCTTTTGGTGAAGATCCGCCCTGACAACCTGATTTCTGCCCTGGGTAGAAGTGAGGCCAACTTGAATCAAAACAAGGCCAATTTAAGCCAAGCTAGAGCCCAGCTGAAGAGAGCTGAGGCTGTATTTAATAGGGCGGAACTGGAGTTTAAAAGAAATGAGAAGCTTTATAAAGATAAAGTGATTTCGGATTCGGATTTTGAGCAGGCCAATGCTGATTTTCTTTCTGCCAAAAATGACTTGGAAGCTGCTCAGCAAAATGTGATTGCAGCCGAGTACATCGTGAAAAGTGCCCAGGCGACTGTGGATGAAGCAGCGGAAAACCTGCGCTTGACCAATGTGTATTCCCCGATGAATGGAATAGTTTCCAAGTTGTTGGTTGAAAAAGGGGAACGTGTGGTAGGTACGCAGCAAATGGCCGGTACGGAAATGTTGAGATTGGCCGACCTTTCCCAAATGGAAGTGAGGGTAAATGTGAATGAAAATGATATTGTTCGGCTTTCCTTGGGCGATACCACTATTATAGATGTGGATTCCTATTCTTACAGCAACAAGAAGTTTACAGGGGTAGTTACCTCAATTGCCAATTCTGCAAACGAAAAAGCCAATCAGGATGCCGTCACCGAATTTGAGGTTCGTATCAGGATTTTGAATGAGTCCTATCAGGACTTGATTTCCGAAAAGAACAGGTATCCTTTCCGTCCTGGAATGACAGCCAGTGTGGAAATCATTACCAACAAAAAGCAAAATGTATTAGCTGTGCCTCTTGCAGCAGTCACTACTAGAGAAGGCCAAGTGAGAGAAGGAACCGACGGTAGACTGAAGGAACTTGTGTTTGTAAAAGATGGCGACAGGGCCAAGAGGGTAGAAGTCACCACGGGTATTTCAGATTTTGATAACATTGAAATTATTGAAGGCCTAGAAGAAGGTCAGAAGATTATAAGCGGACCTTATTTTATAGTCAGTAAACAAATTGAGGATGGCAAATTGGTGAAAGGTAATACTCCAACAGCCGAGCGCACTACCGCGTCTAGATAAATGAAAAAAAAGGCTTTCAATCACTGAAAGCCTTTTTTTATTATCAATTTTTCTATTTCATTGTACCCTCCAAATGGTCGATCAGGTCATTGTCCAAGGTCCTGTAGCTTCTCATGCAATCCGCTGTCATGCAGCTGTGGATGGGTAGAATACCAATCACATCACCTATTTTTATCCGCTCCATCAATGCGTCGGGAGCATGGATGAGCCCATGTTCTTGGGAAATGCTTTTCAGGAATGCCCTTTCGGCTGGAATTATCCATTTATCTTTTTCAAACAGTACTACTTCCCCGAAATTTTTAACCTCATTATCATTGAGCACATCTTTGGACAAGTGGACCCCGCCACCGTGTATCAATATTTCATTCTTGCCAACTTTCACATCCACCACAGGTGAAGCCAGCGCTACCGCTATGTCCTCTTTGTTGCAGCTGCCGATTGCTGCTTGGGTAAGGTCGTAAAAGACAAAATTTCCAGGTCCCAACTCATCAATATGGTCAAAGTTTTCCATCAGTGAAGCACTTGGAGTGTCCCCTGACCTGCACACCAATTCGGGATATTGACTTTGGTATTTGGCCTTCAGAACTCGAAACGCCTCTTGGTTTTCTTTGTGAATCTTTTTGATTCCCTCCAAGTTAGCGTGATAGGTGTGGCCTGCATGGATATAAAAACCTTTAAAATTCATGTTTTTATTCTCAGCGATGACCCTCAGGATGTTGTCAATTACCTCAAAGTTTTCTACTGGCACTCCGGTCCGACCGTATCCAGCGTCAATTTCAATGAAAAACCCGATGGACCTTTCTACTTTTTGGGATACCAGCCTTGCTACTTCCTCATTTACCAATTGGATAGAAACGGGCTGCCCCTGCATCAAGGATAGATCTTCGATGAGGAGTGGGTTGAAGGGGAAAGCAATATGAATGTTTTTAAAGCCCCTATCTCTAAAATAAAATGCCATTCGAAAGGATGAGACCGAAATTTCATCAATTTCATAGTCTTTGCACCACTCTGCCACTTTTAAAGATTGGTGGGTTTTAAAATGAGGTGCGAGTTTGAGGTTTAGAGATTTAGCTTTCACAGCCATCTTTTTCAAATTTCTTCGACAAATGGCCTCATCTAATATCAAAGTTGGGTTTTTAATCTGAAAATCAAGCATATAGTAGGTCTATTAGGTTTGGTTGAGGTCGTTTCTTTTCTTAAAAATCTGTAAAAATTACTGATTTCTAAAATTCTAACCCTATTCTTTAATTGTAGTTCTTAATTTTGGTAAAAAAAATCTATCTCCACTAATTTACGTTAACATTTTGGGGGAAGGGTAAATACCATGAGTAAGAAAATAATCATCATCATACTGGCCATCATCTTGGTGCCAGTGCTGCTGCTTGCCGGCACGATCGCCGCAGTATATTATAATCAACAAAAAATAGTCCAACGAGCTCTAATCACTGTCAATGAAAGTTTTGACGGGGAGTTGACTATTAAGGGAAGCCACATTTCTCCCTTTGCGAATTTTCCCTATATCTCCATCGACTTGGAGGAAGTGGCGTTTTATGAAAACAAAGCAATGGACACCCGCCCGCTATATACGGCTAGCGATGTGTATGTGGGTTTTGACATCAAAGATATCCTAGCGGGCAATTATAGCGTCAAGAGTATAAAGGTTAAAAATGGGCATCTGGATGTGGTCAGATATGAAAACGGAGATATCAATTTGCTTTTGGCAAAAGGGTTGGGAGAAGATGCTGAGCCGGAAACCAATGAGGCCTTCAATGGACAAGTTGAGTTGGAGTCCTTAAAAATTGATGGTTTTGAAATCTCTTATAAAGACCTTTCTTCCGCTCAGGTAATCTTGGCTCATATCAAATCGGTAGATACCAAACTGAAGTATAGTGCTGACCACTTCTACATAGATTTGGCATCTGATTTCCTATTGGATATTGTAGAAAATGGGCAACCTACATTTTTTGCCAACAAACATCTGGATATTGATCTCCACTTGGACTATGATATGACTGAGGAATTGGTCACCGTTCTAAAAAGTCAGGTGATGTTGGAACAGGCGCTGTTTTCTTTGGAGGGGTTGGTGGACATGGATGATGATATGGACATGGACCTCAAGTTTTATGGTGAAAAACCCGATTTTAATATTTTCGCTGCATTTGCGCCTGCGGAAATAGGGGAGGCTCTCAAACGCTATAGGAATGAAGGTCAGATTTATTTTCTGGGCAGTGTCAAAGGCAAGTCTGCAAACGGAAATATCCCGGCCGTATCGGTTGAATTTGGCGCCGATAACGCCTATTTCCTCAATACTGAAATGAACAAAAAAGTGGATGATTTGGCCTTTGCGGGTTATTTCACCAATGGAAAAGAGAGAACCTTGGAAAGCTCTGAGTTAAGGCTACAGAGGTTTACAGCGAGACCTGAGGAGGGCATCTTTGAAGGTAAAATGATTGTTAAAAACTTCAAAGATCCTTTTATCAAAGTCAACTTGCATGCTGATCTTGACCTGGAGTTTATCGGCCAATTTCTACAAGTGGAAGGACTTGAGAGGATCAAAGGACAAGTGCTTCTGGATATGGACTTTGACGAGTTGATTGACCTAGAGCTACCGGGTGAAAACCTGGCCCAACTAAAGCAGGGTATTGACAGTGAGTTGACCATCAAAAACCTAAGCTTTAACATTCCTGATTACCCCCATCCAATCCGAAACGCCAATGGCCATGCCGTGATGCGTGACGGCAAAATCGAGATGGATAACCTTTCATTTAACATCGCCGGGTCCGATTTCAAATTTACCATGGGACTAAGTGATTTCCCAGCCCTGTTTCACCAATATGATCAGATAGTAAACTTGGAATTGAATGCCAACTCCAAGAAAATTGACTTTCCTGAGCTGCTTTCATTTGATTCAGCACTACTTGCCATCACTGATGAGGTGATTGATGATTTTGAAATCAAATTGGCCTTTGAGGCAAATGCCAAGGACCTTTGGAACTTTGAGCACCTTCCAAAGGGTGAGTTTTTCATCAAGGATTTCCATGCAAAATTGAAAAACTATAGCCATGCCCTTCATGATTTTCATGCGGACTTGATTATCACCGATAGCTCGTTTTTGCTAAAAGATTTCTCTGGGTTCATTGATAAAAGTGATTTCCATTTCACAGGAAAGCTTGACAACTACAGGAAATGGTTTCAGGAGGTCAAAAAAGGGGACACCAAGTTTGAATTTGATTTCCATTCGGATTACCTTCAGCTCGCAGACCTGCTTTCCTATGATGGCCAAAATTACCTGCCTGAAGATTATAGAAACGAAGAGTTGAGAGGCGTAAAAGCGCATGGGCTTTTGGACTTGCACTATGATTCGGTTTTCCATTCGCTGGATTTTTACCTTTCGGGCTTCCAGGGCAAAATGAATGTCCACCCTTTGAAGTTTGAAAATTTCAAAGGCAGGGTGCATTATGAGGATGAGCATCTTTTGGTGGAGGGCTTTGAAGGCAAAATGGGAGCAAGTGATTTCAAAATTGACTTGGCTTACTACCTCGGGGAGGACAGTACCATCCGAAAGAGGGATAATCACTTTAGGTTTGTCGCAAAGGCGCTGGATCTCGATGCTCTGATGAATTATGATATTCAAGCCGACACTTCCCATGAGGATGCCTTTAATATCTTTGATTTGCCTTTTACCGACATGAAGTTTCAGGCTGAAATTGGAAAATTGAATTACCACACCTACTGGTTGGATAACTTTAAAGTGAAAGGCAGAATCCAAGAAGATCACTTCATGTACTTGGATACACTAGGAGTGAATGTAGCAGAGGGCTGGCTTGGTATGAAAGGATACTTCAATGGTTCAGATCCTAAAAATATATACTTCAACAGTACCTTGCAGGCGGAAAGGCTTGACCTTGATAAATTGCTGATCAAGTTTGAAAATTTTGGACAGGATTATTTCATCAATGAAAATATTCACGGAAAAGTCAGCGGGACCATCACCAGCAATTTTCTTGTACATCCTGATTTTACACCTATTCTGGAAAAGAGCGAGGCCCATATGGACCTGAGAATTTATGAGGGTAGCATCAATAACTTTGCACCCCTGCATGCTTTATCTGATTATTTTAAGGATAAGAATCTCAATATGGTCAGGTTCGATACCTTGGAAAATGCGATGGACCTAAAAGAAGGAGTCCTGTCTATCCCCAAGATGAACATCAACTCCAGCCTTGGTTTCATAGAGTTGTCAGGTAAACAAAGCCTTGACCTCAGCATGGATTATTTTTTGCGGATTCCGCTTGGCTTGGTGACCCAAGTTGGCTTCAGGTCCCTTTTTGGCGGCAAACGCAAAGAAGAAGTGGACCCTGAGCAAATCGACGATATTGTCTACCGCAACGAAGACCGCCGCGTCCGTTTTCTTAATATCAACATGAAAGGTACCCCTGATGATATTCAGGTGTCACTGGGGAGGGATAGGTCGAATTAAGGGTGATTTTCAGCAGTTTAAAATTTGATCAAAAAAAAATCAAAAAATCTCAAAATTTTTTTCAAAAGATTTTTGGGGTGAAATGCAATAAAGTTTTGGTGTGTTACAAAAATAAATTTATGTAACAATAGTTGGTGAATTGTGTCAGTATTAGGTTGATTGTTTTGGGTTTTTGGTGTTTTGGAAATAAAAATTTTTGTTTCATATTAGTGTCGTAATCAAAACCAAATGGGAATATCACCCAGGATTTGATACCCTAAATAAGAATCTTTTTAAAACATTAACGTACCATACTATGAAAAACTTTAAGAAAATTGCTCTGGTTAATTTTTACGCACTAGTAACTGTCGTAGCTATCTTTGCTGCCACCAAGATGTTGGGCATGGAGTTCGGATTCACCGCTTCTTCTCTTGTACCCACAGTTCTTTTGCTAGTTGTTCCTCAGGCTGGTTTTATCTATTACCTGACCAAGGATTATAGCCCAAAGAGACAAGAAGCCATCGCATAACAATCCTTTTACTTTAACCCAAAAAGCCCCAAGTAGCAATACTTGGGGCTTTTTTGGTTTTAGGAATAAGCTTTTGATCAGTCCTTGATGTTGGCCAATTTTAGAATAAATGCATACTCCATGGCCAATTCTTTGAGGCTGTTGAATCTTCCTGAGGCACCTCCGTGGCCGGCATCCATATTGGTGTAAAGGAGAAGCAGGTTATCATCGGTTTTCAACTCCCGAAGCTTCGCGGCCCATTTGGTGGGCTCCCAATATTGAACCTGGCTGTCATGTAGGCCAGAAGTGATCAATAAGTGGGGATAGTCTTTAGCCTCAATGTTGTCGTAGGGAGAGTAGGAGAGCATATAGTCATAATACTCCTTATTTTTTGGATTACCCCACTCGTCAAACTCCCCAGTGGTCAATGGAATACTCTCGTCTAACATGGTAGTGACCACGTCCACAAAGGGAACGGCTGCAATGATCCCATGATATAGCTCAGGACGCATATTCATCACAGCGCCCATCAGAAGGCCTCCTGCGCTGCCTCCCATCGCATAGAGGTTCTGCGGGGAAGTGTATTTTGCCTGGATCAAAAACTCAGAGCAGTCGACAAAGTCCTGAAAGGTATTTTTCTTTTGGAGCATTTTGCCGGTTTCATACCAGTTTCGGCCCATTTCCTGACCGCCTCTGATATGGGAAATAGCAAATACAAATCCTCTGTCCAACAAGCTCAGCCTGCTGGAACTAAATACTGGATCAGTACTGTACCCATATGAACCATAGGCATATTGTAGCAAAGGGTTTTGCCCGTTTTGTTTGAAAAGATCTTTTTTGTAGACAATTGAAATAGGAATTTGGGTTCCGTCCACGGCAGTTGCCCATTCCCTTTTCGCTTCGTAATCGCTTTGCTCAAAACCTCCCAAAACTTCCTGCTGCTTGAGCAAGTACCTTTCACGACTCTCCATGTCATAATCAAACGTGGAGGCTGGGGTAGTGAGTGAATTATAACCAAATCTCAAGATGTGGGTGTCAAACTCGGGATTGTGCCCTATCCAGATGGTGTAAGTTTCTTCATCAATCTCAATGAAATGGTTGGACCCATTTCGCATATGGCGGATCTGTATGCGCGAAAGGCCGTTGTTTCTTTCTTCAAGCACCAAGTGGTTTTTGAAAACCTCAAATCCCTCCAAAAGGACATCCTCACGATGGGGGATAATCTCTACCCAATTTTCGATGGATGGTTGGTCTACAGGAGCCTTGTCAAGCTTGAAGTTTGTAGCCTGATGGTTGTTTAGAATCAGAAAATGGCCGTTGAAATGTTCCACTTCATATTCCAAATCTCTTTTTCTCTTTTGCACCAAATGGATAAGTCCATGGGGGTCATTGGCATCAATAAACCTGTACTCGGAAGATACAGTGCTTTGAGATCCTATAAAGATGTATTCTTTGGATTTTGATTTCGCCACAAATGTGGTGAAAGTGTCATCTTTTTCCTCATAGACCAACTCATCCTCCTCTTGGGAAGTGCCCAGAGTGTGCTTATATATCTGAAATGAGCGCAAGGTATCTTGATCCTGTTTAGAGTAAAAAACAGTCTTGTTGTCATTGGCCCAAACAAAGTTTCCCGTAACTTCAATGATTTCATCAGCCAAAAAATCACCAGTGCTTAGGTCTTTAAATCTGAGGGAATAAATTCTCCTCCCGATTATATCCTGAGCAAAGGCCATCAGGTTTTGGTTTGGGGCCACACCTACAGCACTCACATTAAAATAGTCAAAGTCCTCAGCCAAAACATTTTGGTCCAAAATCACTTCCTCATCCGCTTCCAATGTCTCTTTTTTCCGGCAAAAAACCGGATACTCTCCACCCTTTATATATTTGGTGTAGTAATAATAGCCATCCTTGAAATAAGGAACACTCTCATCATCTTCCTTCACCCGTCCTTTCATCTCCAAAAAAAGTTTTTCTTGCAAGCCCAAAGTATCAGCCAACTGGGCATCCAAGTAGCTGTTTTCCTCATTGAGATAGTTGATCACTTCCGGGTTGGATCGGTCATTCATCCAGTAGTAGTTATCTACTCTGGTGTGCTGGTGCATGGAAAGGGTTTTAGCTATTTTTTTAGCCACTGGCTTATTGAGAAGGTGGGTTTCCGTAATGTTCATATAGGGATTTCGGTCAACTTTTACTCTAACGTTGCGACAAAAATAAATAGTTCGATTCGGATTATTTAGATTAAGTAAAAATAATTTGAGTATAGATTGATCTTTTGCGTTTTATTGAAATTTGTTTTTAAATGAGTATATTGAGTTGTTTTATTATTTGTTAGACTCATTTTTAACCAAACATTATTTTTATGACATTTATCAAAGAGTTTAAAGAATTTGCTCTTAGAGGCAATGTGGTAGATTTGGCTATAGCCGTAATTATTGGAGGAGCTTTTGGTAGAATAGTTACATCCATGGTCAATGACATCATTATGCCTCCCATCGGATTGGCACTGGGTGGGGTGGACTTTAAAGATCTCATGGTAGTACTGCGGGAAGCTTATATTGATCCCGCAGGAGAATCCATCAGTGCAGTCACCCTCAATTATGGCAATTTTATTCAGCAGGTGGTTGACTTTCTGATTATTGCCTTTATCATTTTTATGATAATCCGCTCTATGGCAAGGTTGCAGAAAAAAGAGGAGGCAAAACCAACTCCGCCACCTGCGCCTTCGCGTGAAGAAAAGCTGTTGGAGGAAATCAGGGATTTGTTAAAAAGACCTTAAAAAATTAACTAGGGGAGTTGTCTACTATTTTGACAACTCCCTTACTTATTAAAAGCATACCGGAGTTGCAAGGTACTTTCGGTAAGTGTTGAGCCGTTGATTTCCTGCAGGCCAGAACTGATTTTATCCCTGTCTGTAAAAGATGTGCGGGCTAGTCGTCCCCATACCGTAAGTTTAGGACTGATTTTATATTGGCTTAACAGGTAGTAGCGTATACCCTGACCATAATAGGCAGGGATGGAAAAGGCCCAAAGTACATTTTTCTCGTACACATACTGCCTGTTGTCATAATCATCAGTATCAAAAAGAGCTACCCTACCACTAAAGGAGGCTTTTTGGGACTTGAAAGTCAAGTCCTGCAAAATGGTGTATCCTTTAGTTTTTTGTCCCTCAAAACGATAACTGCTAAACTGGACCCGGGACTTTATGCTCCAATTCCTGTCTAAAACCATGTCTAAGCTTGTGGTGGAGTTGAATCTTTTGGCGCTTGAAAGAATATGGCCGGAAGGACCTGCCGGTGCCGCTCGATGATTTCTTTCTTTACTCTCTTGCCTAGTTTGGACAAACATGGAGATCTGTCGGGAAGGCGAGTATGTGATCCGCTGAAGCCATTCATAGCCCTCGGAAGGCGCATAGGCCTGAAACCTAAGCCATGGAAACCTGAATTGGTCATAATACCCAGACCAGGTGACTTTTCGGATAGGCTTTGCCTGGAGACCTATGTAAAAGCCTGTTTCATTGATGGGGCGGCTCCCTTCTCCGAACCCGTTTCCGTAAAATGTATGGAAGTTTTTGGCATAATTTCTATAAAGGAGGGATAAGTCTACTTTTGGACTCAAACTGCTCATCAAGCCCAGTACTGTCCCCATACCACCACTTTTTGATCGTGCGGACTCCCCAAAGAAAAAATAATTTTGATAATTATAATTGAAATAAAAGCTGTGTATATGATTTTGCTTTCCTCTAAATTCAAACTCGTTATACACTCTTTCTTGTCTTTGAAAAGGCTGGCTGTATTCAGTGAATAGCGTGTTAATACCCATTTGGAAAGAACGGTTGAGTGACGCGTATTGAATATTCCCGCCTATATTGTTTTCCCGAAGTTGGGCTTTTTGGGCGATTTCATTGGAAGTACGGTGAAGGCCGCTCAGCGTGAGGGATGAAATGTAGGCTTCTTCTCTTTCAAGGGTGTCCAAACCTACCTGCAAATTGCCATCTCTAGGGGTGGAGGAGGCCAAGGCAGTGATTTCAAACCGGCCTTCCTTTCGGGTAAATGCCGCCCCTCGAAAATACCCAAATTCCAACACTGATGTATAGGGCCGGATGCCTAAAGAGCTCCTCCGGACGGTTGTGATTGCCTCTGCCCCCTTGCCTACAGAAAACCCCGAACCAAACACCAATCCCTGTCCAAACTGCAGCTGATAATCGCCCAAGGCCAAGGTTTTCCATTTCCCCTTGTTGTAGAGGGTGAAATGATAAGATAAAAAATTGAAACCATAGCGATTTGTGGGCGTGTCCCACGTAAATTGTTCTCCCGGATCTTTATCCAGCGTAAAGCCAACGCTAAAATCCTTGGTATGTTGCATCCTAAACCTTACATATAAATCGTTAGGATCACCCAAATAGCGGTTGGTCAACCTGCCATTGGAAAGGGTATCAGGCGGGGAATAACCCTTGCGGGGTTCCCAAACTCTCCGGTGACGGATCATTAGGTAATTCTCTCTATCACTTGCCATCCGACTCCAAAGGTTGCCAGTAAACTGGTGCTCTCGGTCTTCAAGCGTCACAAAAGGCAATAACTTATAAATGGTTTCCAAGTCAAATTCAGGGATTGCCTGAAGCTCATAAATGGTTAAAAATTGGCCAAAAGTATTTCTGTAATTTATGAATTCCGTGATTTGAAGGGGAGTTAATATGTATAAAGACTGAAGCTCCTCTGCGGAGACCTTATTCAAATGGACTGGGTTGAGAAGTAGCTGCAGGAGACCTTCATAGAGGTTTTCATAATCCAGTTCCTCATCCTGGAACGCAAACAGGTCCTCTGCAAACTGCTCCAGATCAATTTCCCTTGGCTTGTAAGTTTGGGCTAAAATTGGAAATGCTGCAAGGAAAATGAAAAAGGCCCAGCACCACCTCATTGTCCAAAGAGAAGGTTAAATGAGAAATGGTGCGTGAAGCCGAGTTTATAATTTTGGCTTAAGGCATAATCTATGTGGTATTTTCTAGGCCTGAATCCAATCCCAAAAAACAGGTTGTTGGGGTTGGTGTTGAAGCCAAGCCGGCCCTGAAGCTTCTCCTGCATGTTATATTCCATCCCGGCCTTAAATTGGGGTGGGAGCAAAATATCTTTCTCGGCTTCCACATTCAAGATTAGGGCATTTGAAGGCCGTATTGACAAGCCTGCTTTCACGAGGGTTGGGAAGGTATCATCGGTATAGCGGCTCATTTTGGCCCGAGTGAAGTTGTAAATGTGGGCTCCAAAGAATAGGTGAGGGGAAAGCTCCGCCACTCCTCCAAATTCAAAAATCGGCACACCACTTCGGCCAAATTCATCAATGTTGGTCTGCAGGTAGTTTGCCTTTACGCCAAAACTCGCAATCCCCAGCTTATTCGAAAATCCAAGTCCCAAATTCTGCTGGTTAAAAAGCTGTCCTCCGAAATGGCTGACATTGATTCCCAAGTTGCCTTTTGTAGTTACCATCGCCAAGCCTGCCGAGAGAGTTGAGAGTTCAGATAGGTTTAGGCGGTGATCAAATCCGAAGAAGGCCTGGGATTGCTCCAGCCTACCCAGTGCACCAATATTGTTGAAAAGACTATAGCCATCCACCAGCGTAACATGGGAGTTGCCCATCCCCATGCTCCGGGCACCAGATGGATAGGTTTCCATCCCTGATTGGGCTACAGATACTATTACACAGCAAGTCCATAAGGACAGGGTCATCCATGCGGTATGCCTCATAAAAAATGAAAATAGGAGTTGAGGATAAAAAATTGAATAGTAATTTACTATAAAATTACCATAACCTATTGAAAATAAACGACTAAGTTAGAAAGGTGCCCTGAAGTTTATAAAAAAGTTTCCAAACCCGAGGTTGTTAACTGAGTATTCAAAGCGGAAAACCTGATCATAGAAGGTCACCAAGTCCAATCCCAAGCCGTAACCGTATAGATACCGATTGGTCAATCGGGCATTTTCAGGCAGGTTATTTCTGTCTTTAACATGGCCATGGTCAAAGTTAGCACTCAAATAAAGCCTCACTGGGAAGGTGGAGAGGGCATCGACAGGGACAAAGCTGGAAAGGTCATAAGCCTTGTTGAATAGCTCATATCGTAAACTGTTTTTATGGGCAACCGTTTGCTGGCCCTCAATTACGTTCAATTCATATCCACGGATAAAGTTTGGCAAGTAGCCTATACCCCTTACCAAGGTATAGGGCTGCTGGGGGCTCAAATAGGTGGAACCTGATACCCCCGTCACAAAATGGATTTTGGGAGTGATCCTCAAATATTTGTTGGCAATAAGAGAAAACTCTGTCTCGTTTACATCATCATTTGAAAAAAGCCCATAGCGGGTCAATCCTACATTCAAAACCTGCCCCTCGGTAGCATAGGCAACATTGTCCCGCTTGTCGTGGCGGTAGCTATAGCTGGCAGAGAAAAACCTTAGCTGGTTATCCCCATGCTGAAAGAAATCCGGATTTTCGGCCAAAACATCTTCATGGATAGAGGTCTGGTTATAGCCTACCGTGATGTTGTGGAAGTTGTAAAAACTGCCCCTATATGTGTACCGAATATTTCCAGCAATATTTTGCCTCAAGACATCCTCATTGTCATTGGTATAGAAAACCTGCCTATTGTCCACTGAGCGAAGGGGAATGGTTTTCATGGTAAAATAGGTGACCTGGGCAGCCAAGCCATGCTGTTGGTTCCGGTCTATATATGGCTTGGAATATATCAGGTCAAAAGCCTGCGTGAAACCAAATTGAGCCAATAGCTTTAGCTTTTCATTTCGCCCGCCCACGTTGTCATGGTTGAGTTTTACCCCATAGTTAACCCTTGAAAAATCCCGGTTTTGGTTGACCCACCATTCGGAGAAGTTCCGATCGGCAAGCGTGAAAATCACACTTGGAATCACATACCACCGCTCTTTTACGGTCACCAAAATTTCCACTTGGTCATCTTCTACGAAAAGGGGGGTGACTTCCGCTGTAGTAAACAGCTGAAGGTTGTAAATCTTCTTTTGGTCTTCGATCAGGAGGGAAATAAACTCTTCCCAATCATAGGTAGTCCTGCTTTGGATATCCATTTCCCTGGAAATGATGCTTTTCCTCGTTTTTTCATTTCCAATGATGAAAATATTGTTTACCGTCACCTGCTCCGGGGCCTTGGGGTCGATGGCAAGGGAATCCAGGTCTTGTGCGATAAGACAATTGGGAGCCACGCTCAGCAGTAAGAGGATGATATATTTCCAGTAAAACTTCAAATGACCTTTTTGTATTTAATAAATCAAAATTAGGAACTAACTTAGGCAGTTGTAACTTAAATACCTAAAGCCAGAATCAAATTAACGTGCCGTGGGTTTAATTATTTAACAGGGGAAACGACTTTAAACCCAAGCTATCATCTCTAGCCAGCTAAACTAAAACTGTGTGAGTACCATCTTCAAAAAAATTGCGATTTTACCCGTATTGTTTTATCAATACTTCATCTCCCCATTGCTGCCACCCATGTGCCGATACACGCCTACGTGCAGCCAGTACACAAAAGAAGCCATTTTAAAACATGGGGTTTTCAAAGGTGGGTGGCTTGGCATCAAGCGGATCGCAAGATGCAACCCGCTTGGCGGTCATGGCCATGATCCGGTCCCTTAAGACTAGGTTTGTTTTTTTCTCATGGCTAGGATGATCAAGGCCAATCCGCCCAATACGGCAGGTATACTCAGTACCTGACCCATGTTTAAGGTTAGTCCTTCCTCAAATTCTACTTGATTTTCCTTAAGGAATTCCCAAATAAACCTCATTCCAAATACTGCGACTAGGAAGATTCCAAGGTAAAGCCCTTCAGGAATTCTATTCTTGTATTTTACCCAACCTATGTATAGGCCGATGAAAATAAGCAGATAGGAGATAGCCTCGTAAATCTGTGTTGGATGTTTGGCTATACCAAAGGTTTGAATCGTAGCCACATAATGGTCGCCTCGGTCATGCAGGGTGTAATTAAGCGGTGTGTCGGGAGCCTCTGCCAAATATTTCTGTGAGCTCCTGAATTTGGTCAATACATATTTGACATCAGTTTCCAGCGCTGTTCTAAGATCTTTTTCTTCGTATCCGCCTTTGGCAATTTCAATGTCAAAATTCAATGGGACAATTCCGTTTCCAGACAATTCCTCCTGTCTGTTATCCGGTCTGTAGGCATTCACGTCCAATACAGGGATCCTTAAAGTTGCAAGGGTTTCTTCTGCATCTCTAGCGAAAACAAACCCAGAATCATTCTCAGTAGCCTTTCCGCCGATTTCGGAATTCATCAGGTTTCCAAATCGAATTAGACATCCAGTTAGCGCTACTACGATCACGATCCGGTCTACCGTCCACAAATAACTTTGCCCAGGGGTTTTTCTTGCGTACAACCAAAGGGCTATAAGAATGGCAATGGCCGCTCCATGGCTTGCCAGCCCGCCTTCCCATACTTTTAAGATGTCTAAGGGATTACTGAGGTATTTGTCGGGTTCATAGAAAAGGACGTGCCCCAGTCTAGCGCCCACAATTGTCGCCACTACCATGTAGATTGTAAGTTTGTCGACAAGGGCGGTATTGTGATTTTCTTTTTTGAAAATATAGATCATGATTTGCTGGGAAATGATAAACCCCAAGGCAAAAAGTAAGCTGTACCACCTCAACCGCTCAAAGCCAGGAAAAACGGCCGGGTTGGGGCTCCAAACTATGTAATCTAAAATACTATTGACCATTGTTTTAATTTTTTGCTAAGATAAGATTATTCCTCCTCTAGGGAAGCCAATTCGGCCAATTCTTCCTCAAACCCTCCGGAAAGGATAGGGAAACGCAGCCAGGTTTTGGGGTCTACATTATAATCATCCAAATGGAAAGCAGGTGCCAAGCGCTCCCGCTTCCATTGATTGCGGGACCACAATCGGAAAAATTTGGTGATGTAATCTTTAAGCTTTTTAGGCTCTATATCCAGTTCTTCTTTCAAGTTCAGGTAAACATCACTTGGTGACCGATGGTCTCTTAGAGCAAGTTTTTCGATCTCCAGCATGACAGCATAGGGCATCAAATCCTCCTCGTCCGTCTGCTTGTTGTCCTGGGGGCGGAGTTCGGCTGTAGGCTGAAGTGAATTGACGTACTGAAGCCCTTTATATCCTAATACTTTTTCTGCCCACTTCAACCAGTTGATGATAAAAGGCTTGTCAATGGCCGCAATTGGAGAAATGCTTCCGCTTGTGTCTCCATCCATAGTGGTGTAGCCCACCGACCCTTCATTTCTGTTTGAGGTGGCTAGAAGCAAGGCATTGTTTAGATTTGCAAGCATCCATATGATAGGAGAGCGGGTTCTGGCCTGAATATTCTGCAGGGTTATGTCATCCCTTTCCCAAGTCAACTCTCGCCCTATAGCTTTTTCTATTTTTGAAGTAAAACCCTTCACCTCCTCGCCGATCTGCCAGTCGTAAAAGGTAGCCCCAATGCTTTCAGCCAGATTTTTGGCACTTTTGAAAGTGTCCCCGCCCGAATTGTCACTTGCCTGATAAGCACAGGTCAGCAAATGGCCAACTAGCTCTTTCTGTGGGTTGTCTGTTTTAAGCTCACCTTTAAAATTGATTTTCTTGAGAAATTCATCCGTGCCCAATTCGGCAAGTCCTCTACGGACCATTTCAGAAACTAAGATGGCAACAGAAGAGCTATCCGCACCACCACTGAGTGAAAGCACAAAGCCATTGCTGCGGCTTTTGCGCATATAATCGAATAAGGCTAAGCTCACCGCTTGAGCAAACTCTTCCTCTTTGATTTGTTTTTGAATCTTCTTGATGGAGGCAGTTATCTCCTCATGGAATTTGAAACAGAGAAGCTGGTGATCCTTAAAGCTCAGCAGGTTGTTCTTTTCGACCAGTTTGCCGTTTTTGGCCACCATGATCTCGCCATCAAATATCATCCGGCCACTTTCATTGCCCAACAGGTTGGTGTAACAGTAGACTGCATCGAGTTCTTTGGAACTGCTTTTGGCCAGTTCCTCCCGCAGGGCGGTTTTCCCCAGGGCAAAGTGGCTGGCACTTGGGTTGAAAATCAGGTCAACTTTCCGGTCTTTTAGCCTGTAGCCAGGCCTCATTCCACCTCTCCAGGCATCTTCACAGATTTCAAAACCATATTTGATCCCTTTTTTCTCAAAAATAATGTCCCCCAAGGGTACATCCTCATCAAAAAACTCAATGGTTTTGATTTCCCCATGTTGCCAAGGGGTAAACCATCGGAATTCATAGTGAACCCCGTCGATGGCCATGAACTGTTTGGCGACCAGGCCTTTCAGATAGCCGTTTTCAATTACGGCCATACAGTTGTAAACCTTGTCATTGATGCGCACCGGGGTGCCGACACAAACGGTTATGTTCTGACAGTAGGGGATGAGTTTGTGGACATAGGCCAGAGCCCTTTCAGGATACCAATAGCTTAAAAATAAATCCTCACTTCCATAGCCGGTAATGGAGAGTTCTGGGAAACATAGAATATCTACTTGTTGGTGCTGGGCATCTTCAATGGCGGCAATTAGCCGGTTAAAATTACCCTTCCAATCCAGGGGAGTCTGATTTACAGTGGCTCCCGCGATTTTTAAGTGAGGCATAATGATTTTAAAGAATCTTAATGGCTTAAAACGAATTTTGCGGGTAGAAGTTCTATAGAGCTAGAGTTTGAGCTTTTCGCATGCCGTTTTTGCAGCTTCCTGCTCCGCTTTCTTTTTTGTTGGGCCTTTCCCCTCGGATACCTGTTCCTGATTGAGGGTTAGGTTTACGGTAAATTCCTTAAAGCGCTGGTTCCCTTGCACCCCTGCCAGATTGAACTCCAGCACATGGTTGTTTTTCTGGGCCCATTCAATAATCTTACTCTTGAAATTGATAGTGGTGCTGATGATATGCTCAATATCAAAGTGAGTTAAAATCCGGGTGTAGACAAACTCTTTGGTAAAAGCATAACCGCGGTCTAGGTAAACCGCACCCACCAAAGCCTCTAAAGCATCCCCAAAAAGGGATTTATGCATATACATGCCCTTTTCGGAAAGTTCGGATTCCACGATTTTTCCTAATCCCAACTTTAAGCCGATCTGGTTGAGCGATTCCCGATTTACAATTCTTGACCTGGTTTCGGTGAGGAAACCTTCATCACGGTAGGGGAATTTCAAAAATAAATGTTCGGCGATAATGGTGCCAAGTACGGCATCACCCAAAAACTCCAGCCTTTCATTGGAGGCTTTCACGCCGTTGCCTACATCTTCGGCAGCAGATGCGTGTTTTAAAGCGAGCTTGTACAGAGATAAGTTCAAAGGCTTGCGACCCACTATCATTTTGATAGCGGCCGCAAGCCTTCTTTCTTTTCTATTGTAAATAAGCTCCTGTACTCTGAGTAGCCTAAATATTTTCAATTTTATTCGGCGATTTTCTTGAAGATAATGGAACAGTTGTGTCCACCAAATCCGAATGTATTACTCAATGCAGCGTTTACTTTTCTTTCCTGAGCCTTGTTGAAGGTCAGGTTCAATTTGGTGTCCAGGTTCTCGTCATCTGTAAAATGGTTGATGGTAGGAGGAACCAGGTCCTTTTGAACAGCAAAGATGGCTGCAATCGCCTCAATAGCTCCAGCGGCACCCAAAAGGTGGCCTGTCATGGATTTTGTACTGCTGATGTTCAAGTTGTAAGCATGTGGTCCAAAAACCTTTTGGATAGCTTTCACTTCACTTACATCCCCAAGTGGTGTGGACGTACCGTGCACGTTGATATAGTCTATATCTTCGGGCGTCAATCCGGCATCTTCAAGGGCAAGTTTCATCACATTTCCGGCACCTTCACCCTCAGGGTGTGGGGCGGTGATGTGGTGAGCATCGGCTGTCATAGCTCCGCCAACTAACTCGGCGTAGATTTTGGCACCTCTTGCTTTGGCGTGCTCATATTCCTCAAGAATAAGGGCACCGGCTCCTTCACCAAGTACAAATCCTTCTCTATCCTTGTCAAATGGCCTTGAAGCTGTTTCCGGAGAATCATTTCTCTGAGAAAGCGCCTTCATGGCATTGAACCCGCCTATACCGGCTTCAGTTACCGCAGCTTCCGAACCACCTGAGATGAAGATGTCAGCTTTACCCAAACGGATATAGTTGAACGCGTCAATCAGGGCGTTTGTGGCAGATGCACAAGCAGAAACGGTGACAAAGTTAGGTCCTTTAAAGCCATACTTGATGGAAAGGAAACCCGCACTGATGTCAGCGATCATTTTTGGGATAAAGAATGGGTTGAATCTTGGGGTACCGTCTCCATGGGCAAAGGAGGTAACCTCATCCTGGAATGTTTTCAGACCTCCAATTCCCGATCCCCAGATTACTCCGGCGCGGTGGAGGTCGATGTTTTCCAGGTCCAGTCCGGAATCCTTCATAGCCTCTTCCACTACAATCATAGCGTACTGGGTGAAGGGGTCCATCTTTCTGGCCTCTTTTTTATCGATGTATTGCTCTACGTCAAAGTTTTTGATTTCGCAGGCAAATTGCGTCTTGAATTTTGATGCATCGAATCTAGTAATAGGCGCAGCACCGCTTACACCATTTGCCAAACCATCCCAGTACTCCTGGAGGTTGTTGCCAATTGGTGTAAGGGCACCTAAACCTGTTACTACAACTCTTCTTAAATTCATAAATGAATTTTCAGTGATGGAATTTTATTTCACGTTTGCTTCCAGGTAGCTCACTGCCTGACCTACTGTGCCAATTTGCTCAGCTTGGTCGTCTGGAATAGAGATGTTGAATTCTTTTTCGAATTCCATAATAAGCTCAACAGTATCAAGAGAGTCAGCTCCTAGGTCATTAGTGAAGCTTGCCTCAGGCGTAACTTCAGATTCTTCTACGCCTAACTTATCAACGATAATGGCTTTTACTTTTTGTGCAATTTCAGACATTTTGTGATCAGTTTAGTTTAAACACTCCGCAAAGAAATATATTTATCCCCTTATTGCCAAAAAAAACAGGAAACTAAATTTAGATATTCACCTTACGGCTGAAAGTTGAACTATAATTTTTACCTTTGGTTTTTTAAATTCTTCCTCGAATGAAGAAAACCAAGCTCCAAGTTGTACACGAATATGAATTTGATCTAATCGGCCTCGTAGCTCCCCTCAAGGACTATAAGATGGCCTGGGTGATCAATAATTCGCTCGATTTGGATCTTGCCAGAACGAAGGATTACCAGTTGGAATTTATCAACCAACCGGCTTTGGTTATTTCGCAGTATATTCTTGAAAAAGATCACGGATTCATCCAGCTGCTGCGAAACCGCTCCTACTCCAAGTCCGACAAGGCCCTGTACCTGGTGCCGGAGCTCAAAACCATCGATTACTTCCTCCTGTTGCAGGATTATACCTACGAATTGAATATAAATGCGTATATTGAGGAGCTTTCCAAACATCCCTATGTCCAAAACGTGGTCAAACTGGATGTGACAAAATTAAAATCAAAAGAAAACCTATTAACCTATTAAAACTGAAATTACTTTATGAAAGTACCTGTTTTTAATAAAACAAAAATCTTAGCAACAGTAGGCCCAGCCTGTAACAATGAAGAAGCTCTCACAAAATTAGTTCACGCCGGAGCAAGTGTTTTCAGACTTAATTTTTCCCACGGCAACCATCAAGGACATTCAGAGGTCATCAAGCTGATCCGCCAGATCAATAAAAAACTCAATCTAAACATTGGTATTCTCCAAGATCTCCAAGGCCCAAAAATCAGGGTAGGAGAGGTGGAAAACAATGGTGTTGAAATAGTGCCAGGTGATCCGATTACCATCACCACCGAACCGGTGGTGGGTACTTCCAGCCTGGTGAGCACAGTTTACCAAAATCTTCCCAACGATGTGCAAGAGGGTGACCGAATCCTCATTGACGATGGAAACTTGGAGTTGGTAGTGCTAAGCACAGACGGTAAAAGTGTAAAATGTACCGTGGTACACGGTGGGTTGTTGAAATCCAAAAAAGGGATCAACCTGCCAAGTACAAAAGTAAGTGCTCCATCCTTGACGGAAAAGGATTTGGTAGATCTGGAATTCGGGTTGGCAAATGAGGTAGACTGGATTGCCCTTTCTTTTGTAAGGTCTTCAGAGGATATTGTTGACTTGAGGCAAAGAATCGAAAAAGCCGGGAAAGCCTGTAAAATCGTTGCCAAAATTGAGAAGCCGGAAGCCCTTGAGGACATAGATGCCATCATTGAGGCTTCTGATGCTATCATGGTGGCCAGAGGTGATCTTGGGGTGGAAGTTCCGATGCAGATGGTGCCTCTATGGCAAAAGAAAATGGTGGAGAAATGTAAGCTTGCCTGCAAGCCGGTGATTATTGCTACCCAGATGATGGAAAGCATGATCGTCAATCCACGCCCAACCCGCGCCGAGTCCAATGACGTGGCCAATGCGGTATTGGACGGTGCCGATGCGGTGATGCTTTCTGCGGAAACAGCTTCAGGAAACTATCCCGTGGAGGCAGTGAAGGCAATGAGCAGCATTATTGACTATATCGAGCAAAACGCTGAAATCTACCATAACCTTTATAAAATTCCTGAAGACGATGAAACTTTCCTAAGCAACAACTTGCTTCTGATGGCCTCCAGACTTTCCAGAAATGTGAAAGCCAAAGCATTGGTAGGTATTACAGTCTCCGGCTTTACCGCTTTCAGGCTGGCCTCTCACCGTCCATTGGCTAATATCTTCATATTTACCAGCAACAAGAGTTTGATCACTCAACTAAGCCTGGTGTGGGGTGTTCGAGCTTATTATTATGAGAAGCAGACTTCTACAGACGGCACCTTCCAGGATATTCAAAACCAGCTAAAAAATGACGGTTTTGTCAAAAATGGGGAAATAATCATCAATACCGGTAGTATGCCACTTAAAGCCAAGGGGCGTACCAACATGTTAAAATTGCATATTGTAAATTGATAACGGTCATAGACCTCAACCATTTAAAAGGCTGGACAGCATGTCCGGCCTTTTTTTACTGGATTTCCTGCGGTCCTCTGGGAGGTACCATTATGACTTTTTCTTTATCCACCATCACAGCCCCAGGAGCAGAGCCTTTTACCTTTCTGACGTATTTGCAGGGGGTATAGATGACAGGGGTGAGACTGTCATTCTTACTTTTGGAATAATAGGCAGCCAATTGAGCAGATTTCTCCAGTACATCTTTGGGAATGTTGACCTTGCCTTTCCCTTTGATGATCACATGTGAACCCGCCACACCCTTGGCGTGCAGCCACAAGTCGTCTTTCCAGCTGTGATATCGCAGCATCTCATCGTTCCCCTTGGCAGACTTGCCGACCATTACAATATAACCGTCAAACTCAAACCTCTTATAAGGGATGGTTTCCTGTGAGGCGGAAGTTTTGGAAGTTAAATGGTGTTCCTTTTCGAATGCTTTAAGTTGCTTAAAAGAAGTAAAGCTTGCTACCTCCTCAGACTGCTCGAGCAGTTCTAAAAGATAATCTTTCTTTCTTCTGATATTTTCCTCCAGCTGCGCAATTTCAATTTTACGGTTTTTGCCTTTTCTATAAAGATTCTCGGCAAACTTCTGTGGGGTAACGCCTCTTTTTAGTTTAACCTTGATATTTTTATCCTGGTAGAAATCATACAGAATCACCTCTTCTTCATTAGAAGGGATCTGGTGGAGGTTAGCCATGATGATGTCGGCCAGCTGCTGGGGACTGGTTTCTTCTGTGAGGCTTTTCAATTTCTGATTAGACTTTTCCAGGTAGGATTCTGTCTTTTTGATTTTATCCTGGTAGCTCCTCAATAGCTTGTCTTTTTCCTTTTCAAACAAAGCATACACAACCGCATATCTGAAGAACTCATTACTTACCTCAATAGCCGAGCTGCTTTGGAAAGTAGGGGAGGAAACCGGGAGAAGGGTAAGTTTATAGTCACTGTTTTCCGGAACGATGGAAAAAACAGGACTGTCCAGCATGTCCATTAGCTCCTGCATCAGGCGCCATTTCTCCTCGATTGGTGCCTCAATGTAGCCTTTCTCTTTCAACCATTGCCTTGGGAGCTTTCCCAAAGTGGGGGCAAACTGTGCGGCATTACCTTCCAGAGATGTAAATCTCTTCCATGTAAAGTCCATGGGTCGGGATAAGTCTTCCGCCACTAAGTTCCAGTCTTCCTGCAGGTTTTTTTTGAAAATATCTTCAGGTTGCTGATTTATCTCATGGAAAAGTATCACGTTGCTTCGCGAGCCGTGCATTTTAAATACTAGGAGTTTAAAGGGATCAAATTTAATGTAAAAGGCCCTTTCATTTTCATAGGTCCTGATCTCCGCGACCTGAAGGCCTATCAGGGTTGGGAAAAGATCAATGTTGTTTTTTTTACTTCTGGCAAAGCTGTCGGGAAAGCTTAATACTGTGTTGGAGGGGTTTAGCAAGGCCCTTATGTAGCGGTATTGGCTATCTTTTTCAAACTCAAAAACTAACTCGTCTTTATTTTGTGAAAAGCAGTTGGTAAGGGTGTGACCTTTCAGCGCATTGTCCAGTTCAGAACAAAGGAATTTAAAAAAATGATAATTTAAATGCATGATTAGATTTCTATCTTGAGCCCATCATAGGCCAAACGGATATGGGGCGGCAATAGTTTTTCCACCTTGGAATGGCAGCCCAGTTGATGGCTGATATGCGTAAAATATGCTTTCTCGGGCTGTATTCTTTCCACCATTTCAATCGCTTCTTCGAATGTGAAATGGGAAATGTGGTCTTTTAACCTCAGCGCATTGAGCACAAGCACCTTGGACCCTTTTATTTTTTCAATCTCTGCCTCTGAGATAAAGTTGGCGTCTGTGATATAGGTAAAATCCTGTACTCTGAACCCAAAAACGGGAAGCTTATAGTGCAGCACATCTATAGGGGTGACAGGGACTCCTTCCGCAATAAATGGTTGATTAGTGATTTCCACAGGCTGCACCTTAGGCACACCCGGGTAGCTGTGATTTTCGAAAATGTAGGAAAACTCCCTTTTGATTTGCTCCAGCACCTGTTGCCTACCAAAGATGGGCATGTCCCGTTTGTGCATGAAATTGAAGGGACGAATGTCGTCAAGACCTGCAGTATGGTCTTTGTGCTCATGGGTGAAAATAACGGCGTCCACATCGCGGATGTTTTCCCTCAGCATCTGCTGCCTAAAGTCCGGGCCGGTATCGATGACGATACTCTTTCCATCTACCTCCAGGTGAACGGAAGTTCGAAGTCTTTTATCCCTAAAATCTAAGGAGGTACACACCTCACAACTGCACCCGATTACGGGTACCCCTTGTGAGGTGCCAGTTCCTAAGAATGTGATCTTCAAAGTTTGAGCTCGGTTTGTTGGAGTTCGCTGAGGAAATCCTGGTTTTTCTTGTTGGAAAAATCCTTCGGGTTAAACTTCAGTTCCCTGAGTATGTCCAAAAGGGTGTTGATTTTTCCTTCAGTTGTGTAGTATTTGTTGACGATGACCACGTTGGTGTCATTGAGTATACAATAGCCAGATTTGAAGTTTCCTTTTTCATACCTGAGAATGAAATCAGATTCCGCAAATAGGTTTTCCAGCTTGTCAAGGTAGGATTTGGTATACTTTACCGCCATTTACTTATTTGGAGATGTGCTTTTTGACAGTGGCCAAAAGGTGGTCGTAATCCAAAGGCTTTTGAACGTAATCATTTAAGCCGGCTTGTTTAAAATCGTCCAGAGTGTAATTTTTGTAATTTCCGGTGATGGCAACAATAGGAACATTGGCTTTTGACTTGTCAGGCAAAGCCCTAATGGCTTTCGTACACTCGATTCCGTCCATTTGAGGCATGTTGATGTCCATCAAAATCAGGTCAAAATCTTCTTTTTCCAATTTGGCCAATACTTGCTTGCCGTTTTTAACAGAGGTGATGTGGAAGTTTTCAAACATCAACACGTTTCTCGTCAAATTAATGATCACTGAGCTGTCCTCTGCTACCAATACTTTTTTAATATCGCTCATTCTTTATATTCCTATTTTTTATAAGATGGATTGCTGCTCGCTAAAATAATCCCGAAAGTTATCCAACAATTGTTTAAGCTTCAAATGTTCTTGTGAAATATTGTCAAAATTAGAAGTTTTGATGTTCTTTTCAAAAGATGCACTGAAGTGGTATATCTTGTTGGCACCTAAAGTGCCCGAATTACCCTTAATAATATGCAATTTTTCCCCTATTTCCTTGTAATTCTTACTTTCAATTAAATTTTTAATGTCAGCGGTAAGATCTTCGGCCTCCTCAATAAAGTCTAAGTATACTGTTTTGATATTGTCGGGGCTGTTATACTTCAATAACTGTTTAACTATTTTCTCATTAAGTTCCTCAGAATCTGCAGCCGGAACAGCTTCCACTGCTGTAGATTCCGCAACTACGGATGCACCACCCGGGTTGAGGTGTTGGAAAATAGTTTCCAGAAGGTTTTTAGGCTTGATCGGCTTGGCAATAAATTCATCAAAACCAGTGGCAATAAAATAATCCCTGTCGCTCTGGTCGGAATATGCCGAAACGGCAATAATGGGAGCCTCCGTTAAATGCTCCGTCTTGATCACCTTAAGGGTGGAAATGCCGTCAAGTTTGGGCATTTGAATGTCCATAAGGATGATGTCAAAATCTTTCTCCCTTAATTTATCCAATGCCACAAGGCCGTTTTCGGCTGTCTCGAAAAGATAATTATGTCGGATGATGTTCTCGAAAACCTTTCGATTTAATGCATTATCATCAACTATCAGCACCTTTTTATCTTTCATCATCAAGTTTTTGTAATTTTGCGGTAGAGTCTCAAAAAAATAGTTTACATCCATTGATAGATACCGCCAAGTTTTTAATTGTCGTCGCTGGTCCGACTGCCGTTGGTAAAACGGATATGTGCATAAAAATAGCCAAAAAATTTAATACTTCTATCATTTCTTCCGATAGTAGACAATTTTTTAGGGAAATGGAAATAGGGACAGCCAAGCCCACCTTGGAAGAGCGCCAACAGGTTGCCCACCATTTCATTGACTCCCTTTCTATACATGACCAATATGACGTTAGAAGGTTTGAAAATGACACCTTGAATCTTTTAAATTCCCTATTTGAAACTCACGACTGTGTCATCATGACCGGCGGTTCGGGTCTCTATATAGATGCGGTTTGTAAGGGTTTTGATGAAATGCCTGAAATACCATCCCAAATACGGGAAAGCTTAAATGAGCTTTTTCAAAATGAGGGAATAGAGGTTTTACAAAAGAGGCTCAAGCAGGTAGATCCCGAATACTTCGAAATGGTGGATCGGCACAATCCACAACGGTTGATCAGGGCATTGGAGGTTTTTGAAGGCACGGGCAAGCCATTTAGTAGTTTCAGACAAAAAAACACAGTGGAAAGGCCTTTCAATTTGATCAAAATCGGACTGGAAAGGGACAGGGAATTGCTGTATGAGCGCATCAACCTGAGGATGGATCAGATGATTGAGCAGGGATTGTTTGAGGAAGCCGGAAAGCTATTTCCTTATCGCCATCTCAATGCTCTACAGACGGTCGGGTATTCGGAAATTTTTGGGTACTTGGATGGAAAGTATGACAAGGAGGAGGCCGTGCGACTTCTTAAAAGAAATTCCCGTCGTTATGCCAAAAGGCAGCTCACCTGGTTTAAAAAAGATCCGGATATGGTGTGGTTCTCTCCGGATGAGGCAGAATCAATTATTAAGCATATTGGCCGTCAAATGGATTGACGGCCGCTGATTTTTGCTACAAAATTATACGGCTTTTTAGCCAATAGCCTATTATACTGATAAAGGTAAAGTTTTGACTGGGAGAGAGGGCCTTTTGCGGCTTCCTTTTCAGCCGGATTTTTCTTGAGGTAGATGTTTTCCAGATGGACCAAGTTGGCCCGTGTTGGCTTTAGGTGTTCCTGCACCGCAAGCCTTTCTTTCAATAGGTAAAATTTTTCCTCAAAAGCCTTTTGTTTGTTTTTAAGGCTGTTTTCTACTACTGTGTAAAACAGAAATACAAATCCTGCCAATGTCAGGAAGATAGGGATAAAGCCCATAGGGTGATTTAGATACTTAGGATTTCTATTAGTTTAAGGTAATCTTTCTTCAAAGGTTTGTCCTTGGTAATGCAGTCGTTAAAGTCTGTGTAGACGACTTCTTCGTGGACGATACCAGCCATGCAGTTGGTCTTGCCTTGCATCAATCCTTCTACGGCGGCCATGCCACACCAGCTACCCAGGATTCTGTCCTTTGCAGTAGGATTGCCCCCTCGCTGAATGTGTCCCAATGTAGTTACTTTAAAATCGAGTTCATCATTATTGATCTCTTTTTTTACCTTCTCCATAATCTCAGCCGCCCCACCTTCTTCATCACCTTCGGCAACCACTACGATACTGGATGTTTTGGTCTTTCTTAGGCCTTTGAGTGACTTGACCACATCCTTGATGGAGGTTTTGGTTTCCGGTACCATCACCAGCTCCGCGCCTCCACCGATACCGCATTCCACGGCTATATACCCACTGTCGCGACCCATTACCTCAATAAAGAAGATCCTGTCGTGAGCCGCAGCCGTATCCCTCACCTTGTCTATGGCCTCAAGTGCGGTGTTCAGCGCCGTATCAAAACCAATGGTGAAATCAGTGCCATATATGTCGTTGTCAATAGTTCCGGGGCAGCCTATCACCGGTATGCCGAATTCCTTACTCAGAATCTGCGCCCCAGTAAATGTACCGTCCCCTCCAATGGCCACCAAACCTTCAATTCCGTGCTTTTTGAGTTGCTCGTAAGCTTTTTGCCGGCCTTCTTTGGTTCTGAATTCTTCGCTTCTAGCAGATTTTAGGATGGTCCCGCCCCGCTGTACTATGTTGCTCACCGAGTGGGTGTACATTTTCTTGATGTCGCCGTTGATCATGCCGTCGTAACCGTACATGATACCGTAAACATCTAGGTTGTGGTATATTCCTGTCCGTACTACTGCACGGATACAGGCGTTCATTCCTGGGGCATCTCCACCGGAGGTAAATACTGCGATTTTCTTCATGCTTAATAGGTTTTCTAAGCTTAAAAATAAAGATTAATCCTTATTATAAGTAGAAGGGAGGCGAAAAGTTTATTTATTATCTTTGGGAATGCAAGAATTAAAAAAGGTTCTTATCATCACCTATTATTGGCCGCCCAGCGCCGGTTCAGGTGTGCAGCGATGGCTTAAATTTGCCAAATACCTTCCCCAGTACGGTTGGGAACCTGTTGTTTTTACTCCAGAGAATCCCGACTTCGAACTGAGGGATATGAGCCTTTTAAAGGAGATACCCAGGGATTTGGAGGTCCTGAAATTTCCTATCTGGGAGCCTTATGGGATTTTTAGGAAACTTAAAGGAGGAAAAATAAAGGATCCTTCCAAGATTTTGGAAAAGGGTGAAAAGGGACTTTTCGACAAGCTTTCCATCTGGATGCGCGCCAATCTGCTGATACCTGACCCCCGGAGGTTTTGGGTAAAACCTTCAGTGGAATACCTTTCCGATATTCTTGAGAAAAATAAAATCGAAACAGTGATTACCACTGGCCCTCCGCATAGCCTACACCTGATAGGGCGAAATCTGAAGCGGAAACTTGGAGTGAGGTGGGTTGCGGATTTTAGGGATCCATGGAGCAGTTGGGAATTTTTGGATACCCTGCCTATGACACCCTTGGTTAGGAAACAGCATGAAGAGCTGGAGAGGTCGGTTTTGAAGGAGGCCGATCGGGTGCTGACCATATCGCCGACTTTTCAGGAGGAAATCAGCAAGATTTACCCCAGATCGATAGATTTAATCACCAATGGTTTTGACCAAGCAGATTTGCCTGCTCAGTTTGCGGCAGCTCCCGAGGTTTCAAAAGGCCTGAAAATCGTTTATACCGGAATTATTGATGCGATTCGGGACCCCTTGCCGTTTTTAAAAGCGCTTAGACAGGCTTTTGAGGGGACTGCAGTTCCCGTGGAAATGACTTTTGTGGGCAAGGTTAGTGACAAGGTTATCCATTTCATCGAGTCGGATGAATGGTTGGCCAATCATGTGCATTTTGCGGGGTATGTGAGCCATGAGGAAGTATTTGGCTTTTATGAGCAAGCCAATCTCTTGCTTTTGATTCTGACCAAAACCAAAAATGCCAAGGGCAACATTCCCGGGAAAATATTTGAATACATGGCCACAGAAAGGCCGGTTTTGGCCCTAGGTGATCCCGCCGGTGATTCTGCCCAGATCTTGCAGGCAGCCCAAGCAGGGAAAGTGTTTGCCCACAAGCAAGTGGACGAAATCAAAAGCTTCCTACTTCGCTACGCAAAGGGGGAAATCCAAATAAATAGTGGAGGCAACGTCAAAAAATACGACCGAAAAGAGCTTACGAAAAAGCTGGCCGCCATTCTCGATGAACTTTAAGGTTTGATTTTATTCAACGCATTCAGAACCATGTTTTTTCCCTCCGGGGAAGGGTTGAACACATATATTCCTGTCAGGTAAATTATCATGATTAGCGCTGACCGGATGATCAGGTCTAGGAAGATATTGTCTAAAGTCGGTAACAATAGAGTTGGAATATAATAAGCCACTAAGCCCACCAAAATCACTTTCGCCAGATCCCAAGTGAAGGGTGTAAAGTGAAGCTTGACCTTGATGTAGTAATATTTCAACAGGTTATAAAAGAACATGGCAACAAAGGAAGCCATCGCCGCTCCTTCAATTCCATAACTTGGGATCAGCATCAAATTTAGCAATATCACCACCAGGCTCATCAGTAGGGTGGAGGTGATGTTAAATAGATAATATTTGCTAAAGACTATGATCTCACCGTTGACAGAAAAGATTACGTCGGAAAGCTTTCCCAAGCCAATGAGCAAAACTACCCACTTGCCGGCTTCATAAACGTCCCGGTTGGGCACAAAATGGTAAAGGTTATCAATATTGGCCCAAAGTCCAATGAACAGTAGGAGGCAAATAATCAGTTGGTTGACCGCCACTTTCTTATAGAGCTGGTGGATCTGGTCCAGCCTGCCACCCGCAAAACTTTCAGCAATCACCGGCATCACTACCTGGCTAATGGCTCTGCGGGGCATTTCGATCACCACGGCAATGGAAAACCCGATCGTATATATGGCATTTGCATCCAGACTGATCATCGCCGAAACCATCAGGCTGTCGATTTTCATGATCAAAATGGACCCAGCCGTCCCCAGAAAGGTGATCAAGCTGTATTTAATAAATTCACCCTTGAAAGACTGGGATAACACTCCGAAGTTGAACTTCAGCCTAAACAGGTCTCTTTTCAGCATGTAGGCAATCATAAACAACACTGCCATCAAGTAAAGCAGTCCTAATCCCATCATCACCTGGTAAAAATCTATCCAACCCAACAAAAAGGTTACAATCCAGGCACTCACCAGGAGGCGAACCATCACCTCTCTTATAAAAGTGGGAATAGCCACCTTGAGAAATGAGCGCATAAATGCATCCAGAATTGTGTGGATCACCGAAAAAAACGTGATGATCAACACCACGCCTAAATAGTTGTTTACCTGTGGGGAGTTGACCGAATAGGTGCGGATAATCTCATCCTTGAAAACCAAAAACAGCACCGCAACAGCCGTAAATCCGACTATGCACCAGATTAAGCTATAGGTGAAAAAGGTGAATTTGTGTTTTTTTACCTGGGGATAAAAGCGTGTGATGCCATGGCCCAGCCCTAATTGCGCAAATGGGACCAGCAACAAAGCCATATCCTGTATAGTACGAAATGCCCCAAATTCACTCGGCGTCAACGCACAAGGGAGCAGCCAAAGAATATTGACATAGCCAATCAGTACGCCTAAATAGGAGCTGATGGTGGTCAGAATACTTTGTTTGGCAATTTTACCCATGCGAAAATAAAAAGTTAAAGATAAGCAGGATCACTGGAAAACCTGTAGTAAGGCATTTTTTCGGTCTTCATAATCATAATGTGTCTTGATCCTGAGCGGGGCCAAAATTCTTAGGGTAATTAAATCAGCCTGGTTGGCATCCTGGAAAATCCTCACCAGTGCTGCGGAGTCCTTTTTTTCTAGAATAAAGCCGGTATCACCGATAATTTCCGGAATGGCTCCCACGGCTGAGCCAATAGGAATACACCCACAAAGCATAGCCTCCGCCAAAGCGTTTGGAAAGCCTTCAGACATGGAAAGTTGCAAATAAAAGCGGTGATGGTTAAAAAGGTTGCGTATCTCTTTTTGAGAAAGTTTTCCCAGTACCTTTATATTGGTGAGGTGGGTAGAATAATTTTCATCACCTACCAAGGTAAATTGGGCATCTGGAAAACGGGCTGCCATTTCCTCGATCAGATCAATCCCTTTGATCATCGCACGGTTGCTTTTGGAGATGCCGGTGGCTACCGTAATGTAAGTTTGGGCTTTCCGCTCTAAGCCCAGATCTTTCCAAAATTCCCCCGAAAAACCATTATGAATAACCTGAATGGGGGTTTTGAGCCCTGGAACCAAGTTTTTCAATCCTTGAGCCTCAGGTATCAGCGCAGAATAGCGGTAATCCTGCTTGACCAGCGCCTGGGCTACAGGCAAAATCTTCGTGCAGTTTCTGAAACTGTATTCGGTAAACTGTCTCAAAATATTCTTTCGGTAATTTCCATAGTTGATCGCAGGCATGTTCATGGCATCCGTGCCTCCACATTGTATAAAAACCTTTTTTTTGAAAAGCTTTCCGAAAATGACGGGAAGGTAGCTGTGGTAGCCGGCAAAAAAGCACAGATAATGAGTGGTCTTGGGTAAATAAAACAACAGCTGAAAAGCCTGTAGAATAAAGTAAAAGGGGAGTTTTACAGGACTGCCAGTGAATTTTAATGGCTTGATGGAAAAGTGGGGCTCAATCATTTCCACATCCCTTTCGGTAAATGCGGTCCTGACCGGATAGGTGTAAATGATCATTCTTTATGCTTAGCAGAAATTCAAAATAGCAAAACCATTACCGCCAGCAAAGATAGAATTAGCATCACGATGAAAGACCAGATAAACATGGACGTCTGCGCAATTTCCTGCCTGCGGTCATTTTGCCAATCTTTCAATTCCTCATATACCTCCATGGTCCCCGAAAAAACACGGGGGTCTTTTTGGTAGGCTTGATCCTTATAGGGCGTTCTGATCTGGCGCAGTTTGCGGTTGTCGTCAAACTGATCTTTACCCTGCTTGGCAAATCCGGCTCCTCCTGTCATAAAAAATTAATTAAGTCCGTTTCTGATTTTAATGCTTAACCGCTCTCTGAAAACCGACCACTTGTTTCGCAAAGTGGCTTTCTCCAGAGGTTTATGAGACCGTAGTACAAAATACTGATAGTCATTTTCTTCGTAGAAAATACTATAGGTTTCCATCTTTTCCAAATAAAAACCGTTGGCACTGATATTTTTAATCAATTCCCCTGTGTCCAAGGGCTGATCGATTACCTGAAGTTTTTCAGGTTCGTTATGCATCATCCATTCCAAAAAGCGTGGAGCGGGGATATTGATAAAAATCACCGAATCCTTATGGCTGTGCCGCTTGACCGTTTCAAATAATTTGAAATGCTGATCTACCGGGATGTGTTCCAAAACATCCGGAAAGACGAAAAAGTCATAAAGCTCATCTTTGGCAAAGTCCTTCATGTCAGAAACTTCAAAGGTGAGGTTCTCACAGACTTCCCACAGTTTTTTGGCCTTTTCGATGCTTTCAGGACTGATGTCCACTGCTAGCACCTTTCCTTTATTGACCTTTCTGGCAATCAATTGGCTGACTGTACCGATGCCGCAACCCACCTCAAGTACCTTGTGGTCATTCTTTAGCCCGGCAGACACCAACTTGTCCAAAATATGCAGGTGCCGGGAATTGACCCCCCGCTTTTCCTGTTCGGTGACAAACTGATCGTAATAGCTAACTATTTTATCCTTCTCTACCATGAGAAACCATTGGTTTTATTGTCAAAAATAATCCAAACCCTAGCAGTACTAAGATCAATATCTGGAAAATGATCATCAGGGGCTTGGCAGAATAATAGGAGCTAGGCTCAAATGAAAACCTCACTTCATACGTCCCTTCCGGCAAATCCAATGCTCTTAGCAAGTAATTGGCCCTTAAAATATCCACTTCCTGCCCATCTACAAACGCCCTCCAGCCTTCAGGATAATAGATCTCCGAAAATAAAGCCAGCCCAGACTGGTTTGCGCTTACATTGTAAACCAACTCCCTAGGTGAATAATTAACAAGCTCTATAGAACCAGAACCCGCATTAAGAGTGCCAAACTCTTGTGAGTTTAGCGTTGCAGTATTGCCAAGTTCGGAATTTTGCAGCACGCCTATCTCATCGACGTTAGAGGTCACCGGATATACGGCTTCAGGAAACCAAGCGGCACCTTTGGCGTTGTCGTTTCTAAATACTTGATTTTCTGATGCTCCAAAGTAAAAATATTTGGCATTCAGCATGTTTAAGGCGTTAAGGGTTTCAAAATTGAAATTCCCTTCTTGGGCCTGCTGAATAAAGCCTTGCATTTCATAGGACAACACCTCATCAATAAGGTCTTGATACCTGCGCATTTTGGCACCGTGATAACCGCCTATACTGTTGAACCTATAGCTAGTTCTGGCTTCGTTGAAAGGGTTTTCCAGGTTGAGGACCCTGTAATAGCCTTCATCAGCCATGATTCTATTGTCGGCAGGGGTAGCCTGAAAGTACTCCGCACTGGGATCGTTTACAAAACTGTCGTTTTCCAAGTATCTTTTATTGATAAACCAGATGTCTGCCAAAATCAAAAGGGCTATTCCAGCTGTAGCATACACGGCCTGGATCTTATATTTTAAAAACGCAAAAACCAACCCGGCTGCAAGTGCGATAAAGATAAAGCTACGCCAAGCATCCTTGCTCAACAGGGCTCGCCGGTCTTCGCGGATGGCCGAAATTAGCCAGTCAGGAAGGTATTGATCAGATGGGGAGCGGAAATCAAAGACGCCTGGAATCAAGGCCAAAATTAAAGCAATTCCACCCGTAACCCCAAACGCGAAAAGCAGCTTTGGCATTACCTGCGGGTGCGTGCGGTTGTTCATGTAGGACTCCAATCCCATGGCGCCCATTACCGGGATGGCAAATAGGGCCATTGATAGCGCCATGGTGACAGCCCTAAATTTGTTATAGCCCGGGAAATAATCAAACATCGCATAATTGAACCAAGCCATGTTTTTACCCCAAGCCAGCATAAAGGATAATATGGTGATGACAAGAAAGATGTATTTGAACCTTCTTGGCCCCCAAACCATGCCCATTACAAACATGAAAATTAAAATAGCTCCACCGTAGATGGGCCCGCCTGTACCCGGCTGTTCTCCCCAGTAGGTTGGCGCATTCCTTATAAAATCACGGATCTGACCCGTCTGTGCACCCTGTCTTCTCAAGGCTTCCTCCGAAGCCGAGCCCTCGCCAAGGTCTTCCCTGCTGCCTCCTCCGTAGAAATTTGGCACCAAAAAGGTCATGGTTTCAAGTATTCCCTGAGACCAGTTGAAGGCGTAATCCTTGCCCAGACCTGAGTCGGGGGAATCAGTAGTTTCCAAGGTTGCTTTTCCCCGGATGGAGTAGTCCCCGTATTCGTAGGTAGTGGCTAGCCTGCCGGCATTGGCCATGACGGCAAACACTGCCCCGACCACCAAGAAAGCCATGATTTTGCCAAGTGCGGGCAATTGATTGGTTTTGACAAAAGAAATGATCTGACCCAGCCCGTAAATCAATACGATTAAAAGTGTGTAATACGTGATTTGAAGGTGGTTGAACTTTAACTGAAGCATAAGTGCCAGTGCAAAAATGCCCGTACCAAGTATCAAGCGCCTGCTAAAAGCCATATGGATACCGGCCAAAATTAATGGTATAAGACAGATTGCCCATATCTTGGCATTGTGGCCCGCTTCAAGGCTTATAATATGAAAGGTGTTGAATGCGAAAGCCCAAGCACCACCCATGCTGATCGTGGGCCTGATGCTAAAGCTTAGTAGGAGAATATACATCCCGATCATGCCCATAAAAAGGGAATTGATGGGGTGGGGTAGGCCCAAAGTTAAAATTTTGGTGATAGCGTTGGTAATGTCGCCCGGAAATTCGGTGCTGATCAGATAGGCCGGCATGCCCCCAAACATGCGGTTGGTCCACAAGGCGTCCTCCCCGGTAGCCTCTCTATATTCCAGCACCTCTTTGGCAGAACCTTCCCACTGCAGGATGTCATTTTGAAACATCATTTTGCCATCAAAAACAATGGGGGAAAAATATACTACGACGATAAGGTAAAAAGAAATGATGCCCAGCAGGTGGGGCAACACTTTATGTTTGAAATCAATCTGCATGCAAGCTTGGTTTTAAGGCTTTTGGCTTAATAAGCATGCAAATTAATCATTTCAGGCTATTTTTAATAGGGATGCCCAGGAAAGTGGCCTTGAAGGGAAAGGTACAAATACCAAAAAAGCGCAGAAATCAAATCTCTGCGCTTTTTTGAATTAGGCTTTTACATTCCTTTTATTCATTTCATCCACCAGTTGGCGGTTAAGTTTTCTTTCTCTTTCGAGGGTATTTTTGCGGTGCTGCTCAAACTCTTCTTTCGTTTCATCAAGTGTCTTGAGCGTCTCAGCGGTTACTCTATGGCTTTTGTTGAATTTGTAAAGGAAGAATAAAAGTGCCATACCAAGGACAGCTACAATGCCCCACATCAGGTTATTGTAGTTGGATTTGTGTATAGGCATGCCCAAAAAGGCAAAGTTGTCCTTCGCTTCAATGGCTGCATTTTTTTCGGCCTCGGCCTTCGCCATTTTTTGCTCTAGGCTGGCAATATGTGTTTTTTGTGAAGCCAGCTCTTTTTGCACATCTACAATCTGTACTTTGTAGAAATCAAGGGAGTCGGTAATGTTTTTCTGGATCTTGTCAAGGTTGGTTTTTTTGACCACCTTATACTCCTGATAATTGTTGGAGATTGAGTTAAGGTATTCAAATTGGCTGGAGATGGTCCCGCTGTTGAGGCTACCTTCCTGTTCAGACTCCTGGGCTACGGCCACAGTCGCCATCATGCAACAAGCTAGGGTGAGGCGGTTAAATTTTTTCATGCTCAATATTTTGGTGTGTTTTTTCTAAAGGACTTATTAAGTTCTAACACGAGTTTAAGCCATTTATTGCTTAATTAAAAAAAAAGAAAGGGAAAAATTGAGTGTTATGTTGAGGACTAAAGTTTTGTATGATTTAACCGTGAAAATTGTGATTTTTTTCTCTACAGTTGATGGGTTGAAAAAAGTCAAGCATATACAGAAAAGCTCCATTCCTGTAAAANAAAGTTTTGTATGATTTAACCGTGAAAATTGTGATTTTTTTCTCTACAGTTGATGGGTTGAAAAAAGTCAAGCATATACAGAAAAGCTCCATTCCTGTAAAAGAGAAAAGTTTTCCGCACCTTGACCGGTAGTCAGAGGTTCAGAAAACTTTTCTGAAATAAATTTTATTTTTTTGCTTCTAAATATAACTGTCAGTTAGCTACATTGTCCGAGTAGCCACCAAAGAAGTGCAAAGATGATAAGAGTACTGAGGCATCCCCCGCCAAGCTTGCTGGCGCCCCATCCGGCTAGTAGTCCTTTAAATAAATTACCCATAGGTTAAATGTGTTTTAGTGGTTATAATAAAAGTTTCAAGAAAAACATTCTTTATGATAAGAGTCCTTTGCGGGGTTTTGTTTAAATAAATGTAAAAAAAACACCTGACCTTGGGACACTTTTGGTATTTATCCCGTATAGTGGACATAATCTTCAGGACTTTCCGCGAAATGTCTTTTGGAGGGTGTTAAATTTTTGGTTTGTTCGATGTATTCTCACTTTATTTTTTGAGGCCACCCTTGGGGTGGCCTTTTTCTATGCCTATCTTTGTCCAGAAAAATTGGCCTTTTATGGCCCTCAATGAATATATATTTTTATTTTTGCAGTAAATAGACGAAATCAGCATGTTTGATAATCTCAGTTATAAATTAGATAAAGCTTTTAAGACCCTCAAGGGGACCGGTACCATCACCGAAATCAACGTGGCCACCACCGTAAAGGAAATCAGACGGGCGTTGATCGATGCGGATGTTAACTATAAAGTAGCCAAGGAAGTAACTGACTCTATCAAGGAGAAAGCCTTAGGTCGTGATGTATTGATTTCCGTATCTCCGGGACAGCTTTTGGTGAAGATCACCCAAGAAGAGCTGACTGAGCTGATGGGAGGATCCAAAGAGGATATCAGCCTCAAAGGTGACCCAGCCGTGGTATTGATCTCAGGTCTTCAAGGTTCCGGTAAAACGACTTTTTCCGGTAAACTTGCCACACATTTAAAGAAGCAGGGGCGCCAGGTGCTATTGGTGGCTTGTGATATCTACCGACCTGCCGCCATCGACCAGCTGAAGGTGCTAGGTGAGCAGATCGGGGTAGAAGTATATGCAGAGCCAGAAAACAAAAATGCCCTTGAAATTGCCGAAAGGGCAATCGCCTATGCCAAGAAATCAGGTAAAAAGACGGTAATCGTCGATACCGCCGGTCGTTTGGCAGTGGATGAGCAGATGATGAATGAGATTTCCGAGCTTAAGGAAAAACTCAATCCGTCTGAGACGCTATTTGTGGTCGACTCCATGACCGGTCAGGATGCTGTCAATACTGCAAAGACTTTTGATGAGCGCTTGAATTTTGACGGGGTAGTGTTGACCAAGTTGGATGGTGATACCCGTGGTGGTGCGGCCATCTCAATCCGACACGTTGTCAACAAGCCTATCAAATTCATCTCCACAGGGGAGAAAATGGAAAACCTGGATGTTTTCTATCCTGACAGGATGGCCCAAAGGATTTTGGGTATGGGTGACGTTATTTCCCTTGTGGAAAGAGCCCAGCAGACTTTTGACGAGGATGAAGCCAAAAGGATCAACGCCAAGATCAGGAAAAACCAGTTCAACTTCGATGATTTCCTTTCTCAGTTGGAGCAAATCAAGAAGATGGGTAACCTGAAAGACCTGATGGGCATGATCCCAGGAATGGGCAAGGCGATCAAAGGGCTTGATATAGATGATGAGTCATTCAAGCCAATTGAAGCTATCATCAGAAGTATGACACCTGCTGAAAGAAACCAGCCAGAATTGATTGACGGTAGCAGAAGAAAAAGAATAGCGGACGGTAGTGGCCGGAGCATTCAAGAAGTCAACAACCTGATGAAGCAGTTTGGTGACATGAGGAAAATGATGAAGCAAATGAATAAAATGGGTGGTGCACAAAATGCACTAAAAGCCCTAAACCCAAAGATGGGTAAAAGATAAAATAAAAAAGGCCAATCCTGCGATTGGCCTTTTTTTGTAATTTATGGTGTTGGTACTTCTTCAGCGTTTTCTTCCGGATCGTAGTCGATGTCAAAATTGATGTCAGCTTCATCTACTTCCATCAGTTCTACAGCTTCCTCTTCAGTAACGGCTCCACGCTCCACCAATTCGGCAATGATATCCATTTGTTGCTCGTAGGGGGCCAGGTCTTTGTGCAGCTGGTTAAATTGTTCGATTAATTCCTTGTCCGAGTACTCGGCGTACCTTTCCTTTCTGGCCTGTTTGATTTTATTTTTTTGTTCCACCAAAAGGGTTTCTTTTCTTTCGGCCAATCGGGTATTGTAGCGCTCCAAAAACTCATCTGCCGCCTCCGTGCCGTAGAAAGGAGTTTCTTCATAAGTGACAGTCTCCTGTTCGCCGTCAGGATGAGTGACAGTGTAAGTATCTTGGTCTTCCACCATATATTCATCACCCGTTTCGGTGTCTACAATTCTGTCGTTTTCATAGGTAAACCTTTCTTCTTCAGACTGGTTTTGCGCACAGGAAAATAAAATGGCGGTGGTCAATAAACTTAATAGTATCTTTTTCATGTGTAGTTCTTTATTTGGTTAATATATGGTTTTATCGTTTTTTTCCTGCCAAAGGTTGAAGGCTTTCGCAGAGTTTTCCATGGTGATTTTATACATGGGAATACTTCGTTGGGCGGGATCGACTTCTAGTTGCTCATATATAAAGGCATCATCAAAACCCGCTTGAGCCGCGTCAAATTTGTCATTGGCAAAGAAAACCCGATCTGGCCTGGCCCAATAAATTGCCCCAAGGCACATGGGGCAGGGCTCACAGGAGGTGTATATGTCACAGCCGCTAAGCTGGAAATTTCCCAAATGCTGGCAGGCATTACGGATGGCTACCACCTCTGCATGGGCAGTGGGGTCTGTGGTGGAGGTCACACTGTTGCTTCCCTCTCCGATGATCTGGCCATCTTTGACAACCACGCAGCCGAATGGCCCACCTTTGCCGGACTCCATGCCTTCTTGAGCTAGGTCCAGCGCTCTTTGCATAAAATGCTTCTGTTCTGTTGACAAACTCATACTTCTATTCTTACCTATATATACCCACGAAAATATAAAATAGTTTTGGCAGGGGCTTATTTGAAATGATCTGAATAAGCTTTTTCCGCTGCATTATAGCCACACATTCCATGCACCCCGCCTCCTGGAGGAGTAGAGGAAGAGCAGATATATACCCGTTTGTCAGGGGTGTTGTAGGGAGTAAAGCTTGCCACCGGTCTGGTGAACAGCTGGCTGATATCCTGTAAGCCGCCGTTGATGTCCCCACCGACCAAGTTGGGGTTCCAAGCTTCCATTTGTGAGGTGGTCTGGGTATGCCTGGCCAAAATAAGATCCTTAAATCCCGGTGCGGCTTTCTCAATCTGCGCCTCTATAAAGGATGTCATATCTGTCTCATCCCCATTGGGTACATGGCAATAGGCCCATGCGGTATGCTTTCCTTTTGGTGCCCTAGAAGAGTCGAAGATGGTATGCTGGGCCAATAACACATAAGGATCGGGAGTCACATAGCCCTTGCCACTTCTTCTTGCACTGTTTTCGATTTCCTTGGTGGAGTACCCAAAATGTATGGTCCCCGCTTTCCTGCACTCTTCACTCAAAAAAGGAATAGGCTCACTCAAGGCCCAGTCAATTTTGAACACACCTTTTCCATATTTATAATTTTCAAGTCTTTTTCTATAGCCTTCACCAAAATTGGTACCCTTGATATTGAGCAACTGTTTTGGGGTCAGGTCAAATAAATAGGCTTCAGCCCGCGGAAGTTCGTTGATGTCCTGGATGGGACTGTCCCTAAATACTATACCCCCCATGGATCTGTAATAGGCTGCCAGGCTCTCGGCAATATTTTTCGCTCCACCTCTCGGGAAAGGCCAGCCATACTTATGTGCCACCCCGTGAAGGACTAATCCAAATGAGGCAGAAGCCAGTTTTGTCAAGGGCAAGGTAGAATGGGCTGCTGCACCGTAGAAAAAAGCCCTGGTTTTTTCTTCTTTGAAAAACAGGTTAGAAAATGTGGTGACCGGCAAAAGAGCGCTCATGCCAAACCGGCCCATCTTGATCGGGTGATTGGGGAGCTTCATGGGGCTAAGGATGTCACCCTCCAAATCTGCCCAGTTTTCCGTCAGCCAGTTCATCATTTCAAAGTAGGTATGCTGATCCCTGCCCAGTTGTCGGGCAGTTTGGTCAATATCCTGATAGGCTGCTATGCCGGATCCATCGGCAAAAGGATGCGCAAAGGGAATATCGGGATAAACCCACTCCAGCCCGTACTCATCCAAAGGTAACGTTTTGAAAAAAGGAGAAGCCATTCCAAGCGGATGGATGGCTGAACCCAGGTCATGGATATATCCCGGTAGGGTAAGCTCACCTGATCTACAGGCGCCACCCACCTCGGAAGCCTGCTCATAGATAGCTGTTGAAAGTCCTTTTTGTTGCAGGTAGATCGCTGCGGCCAGTCCATTGGGGCCGCTTCCTACTACTATTGCATCAAGATGTTTGCTCATGCTCAAAGGTTTGTCAAAAGGTTCGTTCAAAAATAGTACAGGAATTCTCAAATCCCCTTAAATCGAACATTCGAAAGGTATGATTGTTTGAAAAGTAAAAAGGCATGATGGTTTTTAAGGACATTGACAAGGAACTGACTACAGTTGTATTAATCATAGGGGCCGGAGCGGCGGGAATCAGAACCGCTATCGCCCTGAAAGAAGCCGGGGTGGATTGCATGCTGGTCTCAAAGAGGGAGTTTGGGGATGCCCATACCAAAATGGCCGCAGGTGGGATCAATGCTTCCTTGGGTAATCTGGACCCTGAGGACCGCTGGGAGATTCATGCGGCGGATACGCTCAAGGAGGGACATTTTGTCAATGATCCAAAAGCCGTCGAACTGGTTTGCAAAAATGCCCCCGATGCCATCAGGGAACTGGCGGAATGGGGCTGCCCCTTTAACACTAATGAAGATGGGGAAATCAATCAACGCTTTTTTGGCGCACAGTCCTACCGCCGTACCTGCTTTGTAGGTGACCATACCGGAAAGGCTATCTTAGACACCCTGGTCCAAAAAGCCAAAGATATGGGGATCGAGTGTCTGGATGGAAAATATGTATTTGAGTTGTTGAAAAACAAGGATAGGGTGGTTGGTGCCTTGGTTTTAGATAAAAAGGAAAAACAACTTCTCAGAATTAAAAGCCAGTACACCGTAATAGCCGCCGCGGGGTATGCTTCCATCTATAGCAGGTCTTCTTCTAGGAAAAATGAAAACCTCGGCGACGCAATGAGGCTTGCCCTTCGAGCCGGTGCCCAGCTAAAAGATATGGAAATGGTGCAGTTTCACCCCACGGGCATGGTAAAGCCGGAGAAATTTGAAGGGAAGCTGGTCACAGAGGCCGTGAGGGGGGAGGGCGGCCATTTGCTCAATGCGGATAAAAAAAGGTTTATGGAGGATTATTCTCCTGAAATGATGGAATTAGATGCCAGAGATGAAGTGGCCCGTGCGATTGCAAGGGAAATTGCCAAAGGGCGGGGCACAAAAGATAAAGGAGTGTACCTGGATATATCCCACAAGGAGGAGGGGTTTATCAAAAAGAAACTTCCCGATATGTATGAAAGATTTGAATCCCTCGGGATCAATATTTCAGAAAAAGCCATGGAGGTAGCCCCTACAAGCCATTATTCCATGGGAGGGCTGCTGGTGGATTTCGAAAACGGCTTTACCGGGGTTCAGGGCCTGTATGCAGTAGGGGAGGCGGCTTGCGGCTTGCACGGTGCTAACAGGCTCGGTGGCAATTCCCTTATTGAAACCGTGGTCTTGGGGAAACTTACGGGTGAGGAGTTGAGCAGAAAGATCAAAGGTGAGGATAATGGGGAAAAGATAAGTATCCCTGAACTGGAACAATCCTTTTCACCAAAGCACTACCCATGGCAGGCTCAGCCAAATCAGGTCCTTGTGAAAATTAAAAACTTGATGTGGGACCATGCCGGGATCATCAGAAATGAAAAAGGCTTGAAGGAAGGGCTGCAGCAACTTGAAGCTATAGAAGAGGAAATAGTTGCCGGTTCCGTTTCAGTGGAGGGGCTCGACTTTGAAAATGTGTGGGCCAATATGGATCTTTTTACCGTGCTGGAGGTGTCGAAACTCGTCCTTAAGGCGGCCTTGGAACGAAAAGAGTCAAGAGGAGCGCATTACCGGGAAGACTTTCCGGACAAGGATGAAAACTGGGAGGCCAACCTCGTTTGGAACCTGGATCAGGATGGCCAGCTCAAATTCGAAAAGCTTAAAGTTCCAGCCATTTCACCCGGTGTCCAAAGGGCTTTGGACGAAGGCCATTCCCTTAATTACCATCAGCTGGAGTAAACTCCATTCTATTTTTAGAAAAGCTACAATATCAGGTTTCCATACACCAGTCTAAAACCAATGTTAGACCAGTATTAAACCAGTGTAAAAACAATCTGGTATTGGTTTAATGTTGGTGTAGAATAGGTTGAATAAAGATATATAACTTACTTAATGTTTTGTGATCAGTGGTTAATGTGTAAATTTTATTCGGATTTGACATCGCCTTGTAATGGGTTGTAAATTGATGGAGGACAAAAAAAAAGGCCGATCAGATGATCGGCCTTTTAAGTGCTTATTTGTAGCAGACTTTTTTGACTGCGTCGATTGTTCTCTTGACATTTGGAATGGTAGCTTCGATGTATTGAGGAGCGTAACTCAATGGAATATCCATACTGTTAACTCTCAAAACTGGGGCATCTAAGTAGTCGAAAGCGTTTTTCTGAATGTTGAAGGCCAGGTCAGTGGCAAGTGAAGCGATTGGATTGGCTTCCTCTACGATCACGCATCTGTTGGTTTTTTTTACAGATTCCACGATAGTGGCATAATCGATGGGTCTTACCGTTCTTAAGTCGATCACTTCGGCATCGATGTTGTCCTTGGCCAGTTCCTCAGCAGCTTCCAAAGCAACTTTCATCATCTTGCCAAAAGAAACGATGGTCACATCTTTACCTTTTTTCTTCACATCGGCTACACCAATTGGAAGCAAGTATTCTCCCTCTGGAACCTCGCCTTTGTCACCATACATCAGTTCAGACTCCATGAAAATCACTGGATCGTTGTCACGGATGGAGGCTTTCAAAAGGCCTTTCGCATCATAAGGATTGGATGGAACGACTACTTTCAAACCTGGAGTGTTGGCAAACCAGTTTTCAAAGTTTGAGGAGTGCTGAGCGCCCAATTGCCCGGCGTTACCGGTTGGTCCTCTGAATACAATAGGACAGCTGTACTGTCCGGCTGACATGGAATAGATCTTAGCGGCAGAGTTGATAATTTGATCAATTGCCACCAAAGAAAAGTTGAAGGTCATGAATTCAATGATGGGACGCAGACCGTTCATGGCGGCACCCACGCCCAAACCTGCGAAACCAAGTTCAGCAATTGGGGTGTCATACATCCTTTCCGGACCGAATTCGTCCAACATACCTTGGGTCACTTTATATGCCCCGTTGTATTCAGCTACCTCCTCGCCCATGACAAACACATTTTTGTCACGTCTCATTTCTTCGGACATAGCCTCTCTTAATGCTTCTCTAAATTGTATTTCTCTCATGTAACAGCCAAAATTTATGGGCGTAAAAATAGAAAGTTAATCGGCAATTCACAAGATAATTTCAAATTCCATGGCCTTTTCAAGGCCGATCAGGCAAAGGTTACGGTTTTGATGTTGACAAACTCCTTGATACCCAATTCCGCCAGTTCCCTGCCATACCCCGAGCGCTTGATGCCCCCAAATGGGAGGTATGGGCTCGATGCCACCAGCCCGTTGACAAATACAGCCCCGCTTTCTATCTGAGCAGCAAGGGTATCCGCCTTGTCCATGTCCGAAGTCCAAAGTGAAGAACCCAGGCCATATGGAGAATCGTTGGCGATTTTGATGGCCTCCTCTTCGGAGCTGACCTTAAATATGGTGGCTACTGGCCCAAACATCTCTTCGCTATAAGCCGGCATTTCGGGAGTGATTTCCGATATGATGTAAGGGCTAAATATAGCACTTCCTTCCTCAGGCCTGCCTCCATCCAAAATCACCTTAGCACCCATCTCAATGCTTTTATTTACCTGCTCATATAGCTCAGCAGCCAAGTCAGGCCTGGCCATGCAGCAAAAATCTGCCTCTTCATCAAATTGGTCTCCCTGCTTGAGATTTTCAATCTCCTTCTTGAAGATTTCCACAAAGGAATCATAAATATCCCCGTGCACGATAAATCTCTTGGCAGCGATACAGCTTTGCCCAAAGTTAATCATACGCGCCTTGGCGGCAGTTTTGGCTGCTTTCTCCACGTCGGCATCTGCCAAAACGATGAAGGGATCACTGCCCCCGAGCTCAAGTACGGTCTTTTTCAACACCTCTCCGGCCTGTGAGGCAATTATTTCCCCCGCTTTTTCGCTACCCGTCAAGGTGGCCGCCTTTACATGGGGGTGGTGGAGAATGGACTTGACTTTGTCCGAAGAGATCAACAAGCTCTGAAAGCAACCTTCGGGAAACCCTGCCTCCTGGAAAATTTCCTCAATGGCCAAGGCACACTGGGGTACGTTGGAGGCATGTTTGAGCAATCCTGTGTTTCCCGCCATGAGATTGGGGGCCGCAAAGCGAAAAACCTGCCAGAAGGGGAAATTCCAAGGCATTACGGCTAGTATCACACCTAAGGGGTTATACTTGAGTTTGGCTTTCTTATCATCGGGAAGTTCGAGCGGTGTGTCTGCTAAAAAGCCCTCGGCCTTTTCAGCATAGTATCGGCAAACCCAGGCGCACTTTTCAATTTCGGCTACCGCCTCCTTCATCATTTTTCCCATTTCCAGTGAAATGAGTTTGGCATAATGATCTTTTTTGCTTTCCAAAATATCGGCAGCTTTATTCATTAAAGATGACTTTTCGGAAAATGGAGTTTTTCTCCATTCCAAATAGGTATCATGGGCTCGTGTTATGGCCTCATTTATTTGTAGCTCGCTATGGGGGTTGTAGAGTTTTAAGGTTTCGCCGGTATAGGGGTTGATGGATTTCATAGGGTTATGTTTGTGGATGAATTATCTTCTTGCCCTGCTGGTGCCACTGTTTGATGCCGCCCTGCAGCACAAATACTTTCTTGAAGCCCATTGAGCTCATGAGCCTGGCGGTGTGGATGGTTTTGTCAGCAGAGCTGCAATAAATATAATAAGAAAGGTCTTTACGAAGGTAAGCCAGCTGCTCCTCGAAGTGCTGGTCATGGTAATCTATAAAAATGGCATCCTTCAAATGCCCGTTTTTTATTTCTTCTGGAGTGCGGATATCGATAAGGATGGCATCGGGATGCTTGGAATAGCCGATTTCAAATTCATCAGGGCTAAGGATTTTTTCCTGGCTCATGAATGAGCTGTGACAGCTGCCCAAGGCCAGCGTTAGCGCTAAAATAAAAGTTCCGAGCCAAGTTTTCATGGTTAAACAGTAAGAGGGTGAGCATTTTGCAGTTCAGGTCAGGGCTATCAGTATCAAAGCATAAATAATTCCAACTATTCCCATCAGCGTATTCCACGGCGGCATATTTCGCAATAATTGTAAAATATATTGTCCGCTATCTTTATAACTTGCGGGGAAACCAATTTTGTTTGAAAATGGGAAAATTAATAGGATTGATATCGGATTCGCACAGCTATATAGATGAGGCGGTATTGAGGCACTTGGAGGATGTGGATGAAATATGGCATGCTGGAGATATTGGGGAGTTAAACGTGATTGAACAGCTGCCCAAGGGGAAGCAGTTGCGGGTTGTCACGGGAAACATTGACGACAGTTCTGCTCAGGCGGAATTTCCTGAAGAGCAACTTTTTGAGGTAGAAGGGGTGAGGGTGTTGATGATCCACATCGGGGGCAAACCTCCCCGCTACGCAAAAGGAATCAAGAGCCGGATCCAGCAAACCGCTCCCAAGCTGTTTGTTTGCGGGCATTCGCATATTCTCAAAGTAGAGTTTGACCAGGCGTCAAACGTCCTTTATATGAATCCCGGCGCCATTGGCATCCAGGGATTTCACCAGGTAAGGACACTTTTGAAGTTTGAGCTTGCCGAGGGGCAGATCAAAAACCTGCGGGTGGTAGAACTTGGGAAAAGGGCCCAAGCCAGAATGAAGCAATAAAAAAGGCGACACCGTCGGTATCGCCTTCTTTATATGTCTTTTCACAAATAAATCTTATTTGTTGAAATCTTTTTTCAATTCTTCAATATCAACATTCTTGATTACTGGCTTAGCATTCAATTGTTTGATCTTGATAACTCTCGTGTTTTGAGATTGTCTCTTTCTTTTCAGTTTTCTTTTTAAAGTAGTAACAGCCATATCGATATCTGTTTATGAGTTTTCAAATTTGAGGTGCAAAGATAAGAATATCTATCAAACTATGAACGGATATTCCTAAATAAATCAGCGGATTTGCTCCAGGCTTTGTGAAAAAAGCTCCAATCCACATGGATTTAGGCCCTTTGATGGCAATCCTTGGCTAGAGAAAAACAAATATTCTGCTTCAATTTATATAACTTTGTCCAAAATATCAGACAAATGAGCATTCAAAAACCGACTTTGCCAAAAGGAACCCGTGATTTTGGACCACAGGTAATGGCCAAAAGGAACTATATTCTGGATACGATCAAATCTACCTTCAAACTTTTTGGGTTTCAGCAACTCGAAACGCCGAGCATGGAAAACCTTTCCGTGCTGACGGGCAAATATGGGGATGAGGGCGACCAGCTCTTATATAAAATACTCAACAGCGGGGATTTTTTAAAGAAGGTTACTGCCGAAAAATTATCAAAAGGATCGAATGCGGTATTGCCATTAGTGGCCGAAAAAGGGTTAAGATATGATCTGACGGTGCCATTTGCACGCTACGTGGTGATGAATAGAAATGACATCACATTTCCCTTCAAAAGATTCCAGATCCAGCCGGTATGGAGGGCCGACCGTCCGCAAAGAGGGCGCTACAGGGAGTTTTACCAGTGTGATGCCGACGTGGTAGGCACGGACAGCTTGGTGTGCGAAGCTGAGATCATCCTGATGATCAAAAGGGTGTTCAGTGAGCTAAAGCTCAACGATTATAGCATCAAAATCAACAACAGAAAAATTCTTACAGGTATATCGGAAGTGATAGGGGAGCCGGGACGCGAAAGTGATCTTTGTGTTTCTATTGATAAACTGGATAAGATTGGCTGGGAAAAAGTGCGGGAAGAATTGGAGCAAAAAGGCTTTTCAGAGGCTTCCATTGAGAAACTGGGGCCTATCATCGATATGGGGTCCAAAGATAAATTTGAGTTTTTGCAGATCTTTCTTGCGAGTAGTGAGGTTGGGCTTCAGGGCTTGAATGAACTGAGGGAAGTTTTTGACCTTTTAGGAAGCTTCAAGGAGGACGAGGAGTTTGTGGATTTTGATGTGGTTTTAGCCCGGGGACTTTCTTATTATACCGGGGCAATTTTTGAGGTCAAGGTTAATAACGTTTCCATTGGATCAGTAAGCGGTGGTGGCCGATATGACAACCTTACCGGAGTTTTTGGGCTGGAAGGTGTTTCGGGCGTTGGTTTTTCATTTGGAGTGGATAGGCTTTATGATGTTTTGGAGGAGCTGGAGCTATTCCCTGAGGAAAGCCTTAAGTCAACGACCTTGATGGTTGCCCACTTCGGAGAAGATGCGCTGAGCCACGGTTTGAATGTGTTGACAGAGGCAAGAAAATTGGGAATCAGTGCTGAAATTTTCCCTGATGACGCAAAGATGAAGAAGCAATTTAACTATGCCGATAAAAAGAATATTCCTTTTGTGATCATAATCGGCTCGGAGGAGATCAAAAGCGGTGAAGTGACTCTTAAAAACATGGAATCGGGAGAGCAAAGGCAGATGGGGCTTCAAGAGGCCTTGAAGCAGATTAAGCAGTCGGTCTGAAACTACATGGTTGTCCGTTAGGTTGCCAGCAGCCTTCCTGTACTTTTAGGGACGGAAGACCGAAGACCGAGGACCGAATAAGTAAAAGCAAACAAGAAAAAAGCCCTTTTCAGTTTCGAAAAGGGCTTTTTTCTTGTTTGCCTTACTGTATTTTTCAGTTTACTTCTACGATGGAGTTGATGGGGATGTGTATTCCTCCTTTAAGGGTCACAAATTGGTCACCTACCGACCATACGGTAGTGTCCACACAATAGGTGTTTTCCTCCCGGTCTTCAAAAATGATGTTGACCTTGCTTTGAAGGAGATTTCCCAGTGTCAGCGCCCTTTGAAGGTCGGCTGCACGGAATTTTTTTGCCTCCGGGCTATCCAATACCTCCCTGCGGCTGAATCGTAAATCTCTGATGTGCTCCTTATCAATCTTCGTGATGGTTTTCATTGTTAAAAGAATTTTTGAGTTCTACTTCTAATACGTATATAAGTCGATTTTATTGTAAAAAGTTCGAAGAAAGATATATTATCTTTTAATATTTGTAAAAAAAGCATAAAATATTGTAAATAGGTGTTATTTCCTTTGGTTGGAAAATTGTGTGTATTAAAACCTGATGTAAAATCAATTATCTTTGTAAAAAAAGCAGATAGGATATGTTCGACTTTATGAATATCATGAATAAGGTGAAAGAGGCCCAGGCGAAAATGAAGGAAACGCAGGCCCAATTGGTCAACGTGACCGCTGAAGGGGAGTCAGGGGCCGGTATGGTCAAGGTAACCGTCAACGGACACCGTCAAGTCATTGACATGACCATGGATGAATCACTGATAAATCCCCAGGATAAGGATATGCTCAAGGATTTGATCGTGGCTGCCACCAACAAGGCCTTTGAAGCTATCGATGTGAAGATCAAAGAAGAGATGAAAAACGCCACTCAAGGCATGATGCCAAATATTCCAGGTATGGATTTCGGCAATATGTTTTAATGGAGGCGGCAATCGTCATATTAAATTATAATGGGAAGGAAATGCTTGAACGCTTCCTTCCCAATGTTTTAAATTATTCAATTTTCCCGGTAATCATCGCCGATAATGCCTCCAGCGATGATTCGGTTGATTTTTTAAAAAAATCCTACCCAGAGTTAAGGGTTTTGAATATCGGTCAAAACCTAGGCTATGCAGGTGGATACAATAAGGCCTTGGATCAGCTGAAAGGCCAATTTGACTACTTTATATTATTGAATTCCGATGTGGAGGTTAGCCCAAATTGGGATACCATTCTTGTTGATTTCTTAAAACAGCATCCTGACACCGCCGCTGTGCAACCAAAGATTTTGTCCCTTCAAAATGAAGGATACTTCGATTATGCAGGGGCCTGTGGGGGATTTTTGGATAGCTTGGGATATCCCTATTGCAGGGGTAGGATTTTAAATACCATCGAAAAGGATGAGGGACAGTATGATCAATCAATAGAGGTAGATTGGGCTTCGGGAGCATGTTTGGGGGTCAGAGCAGAGTTTTTTGAGGAACTTGGAGGTTTTAGAGCTGAATTTTTTGCCCATATGGAGGAGATAGATTTTTGTTGGAGGCTGCGAAAAAGAGGGAGAAAATTATACTGTGTCCCCGAAAGTAAGGTTTTTCACTTGGGAGGCGGCACACTGAGCAAGGCGAATTCTTACAAAACCTACCTAAACTTTCGAAACAGTATTTTAATGCTTTACCTGAACTTGGAGATGCGGGGTTTTAGAGAGGTGTTTTGGAAGAGATTGCCCCTGGACATGGCTGCAGGGATGCATTTGTTGCTTAGCCAAGGGCCAGCCCACTCCAAAGCGGTCTTTAATGCATACAGTGATTTTTTCAAAATGCGCCGTAGAATGTCTAAAGACAGCCTTTTGGCACCAAAATTGGTAAAAGGATGTTCGGATAGAAGTGTCCTTTCGATAATCTTGACATATTATTTTCAAGGAAAAAAGAAGTTTAGCCAATTGAGATCAGTCAAATAGCACAGGGTTGTTCATCTTGCGGAAGTATTTCCGCACTTTCATCATCATGGCCATGGTAACATAAAAAATTACCGGGGAACCCAGTGTGATAAAGGAAGAATAGATAAAAAACAGCCTGATACTGTCTATGGGGAAATTCAACCTTTCACCCAATTTGGAACAAACCCCAAAAGCCCGATCCTCAAAGAATATCTTGATTTTTTCCATGATAATAATGGTCTTGTTATAATAAATCAATTTGATTTTATCGGGAATATAATAAATAATCGAATAAACCAACAACAATGTTTATGAAAAAGGCAACTTTTTTGACAGTAATGGGTGGGGCAATAGCCTTATCCGCCTGTACAAACGTGCAGTCCGTCATCAAACGTTCCGCTGATCAACAGGTGGAAGTCAACCCTAATCCCCTGGTGCTTGAAGGCGATTCTGTCAAATTTGATATGGAAGCCCAGCTTCCTCCCAAAATGCTCAACAAGAATTTCAAGTACACCCTGCAGCCGGAATTCCAATATCAGGGCAAAATCCAGCCGATTTCCGACAACCTGGAATTTGACGGTGCTGCGATAAATACCAAACAGCAGAATACCCAGCAGCAGACCTTTGCATTCCCTTACAAAGAAGGGATGGAAGCTGGCTCGCTCAAAGTTGCTGGCCGTGCCACCCACAAAAAGAAAGGCGGGTCGGCGTCCACTGAAGCCATCAAGGTTGCAGACGGAATCATCACCACTTCCCGACTGGCCAGAATCGGCCAGGTGACCGAAGAGGAGGGGATACCAAATCTTGGCTTATACATGGGCCATGACTATGAAGCCTCGGACGAACTGGAGCCAACTGAAGTGGAGTTTTTCTTCCAGCAAGGTAGTGCAAACCTGCGGTCTAGCGAAGTTGAGTCGGATAGAGGAAGATATTTGAAAGCCTTCATTGCTGATAACAACGTAACCAAAACCGTAACCATTACCGGAACCCACTCCCCGGAGGGGTCAGAAAGGGTAAACAGAAATCTTTCCAAAAACCGCGCGGAGGCTATTGAGCGTATGTACAGAAGGGAAATGGAGAGGTTTGACTACCGCGATGAATCAAAAGATGTACAGTTTATCATCAAGCCAGTGGTGGATGACTGGTCTGATTTCAAAGTGTTGTTGGAAGATTATGATGGCTTGAATGAGAGTCAGAAAGAAGAATATTACGAGGTGATCGATGGATCGGGGGATTTTGACAGCAAGGAAAGACAAATGCGTCAGCTACCCACTTATAAAACGGTTTTCAATGACCTTTACCCTAAAATGAGAATTGCCAAAACTGAGATTCTAACTACCAAGGACAAAAGATCAGAGGCGGAGATTTCTTTGCTGGGTTCACGAATAGCTAGGGGAGATGTGCATGCGGATACGCTTTCAGAAGCTGAACTTGCCTATGCAGCAGAAATCAGTCCTAGTTATGGCGCCAAGGAAAGCCTGTATAAAGCCCAAGTGGAGGCCTATGGTACTCCAATGGCCCACAACAATCTTGGGGTGGTCTATTTGAATATGGCCAACAGAACGGCTTCAAAATCCGAGAAAGATGAGTACCTGAGAAAAGCGGTGAGGGAATTTGAAACGGCAAATGCTGAGGAAGAAAATGCCTATGCTATGCACAACCTTGGACAGGCCCATTTGATGCTGGGTGATTATCAGACAGCGTATAAATACATGTCAGATGCTTCTACCAAGGATCAAAGTGAAGAGTTTACCCATGTAAACGACGCAACCCGAGGCGCTGTGGACATCATCAATGGGGATTACAAACTGGCAACCATTCGGTTGAACAATGTTCCTGAAAATGAAACCAACCTATTCAACAAAGGACTAGCTTACCTTTTGGCGGAAGATTACAGAAACGCTACTAATGCTTTTGAAGAAAGTGTCATGGTAAATAGGGATTTTGGTTACGGATTTTACGGACTAGCCATCGTGGCGGCCAGAAGCGGCAACCAGGATGTGATGTACGAAAACTTGAAAAAGGCTGCGGAGAGAAGCAGCGAGCTTAAAAGGAGAGCGGCTACCGATCCGGAATTCAGAGCATACAAAGAGGAGTCAGCATTCAGAGATGCCATCAGATAAACAAAACAACTAAACCAAACAATGCAAGCCGACAGTCCCCTGGATTGTCGGTTTTTTTATTCGGTCTTCCGTCTCCGGTCTTTTTAATAATCTTCCGAGTTTAAAGATTTTTCAGTAAGGTGATTTTGAAATTTATTAGATTATATCTATATTAAATGTTCAACTTAAAAGAAATACGAAATGGTAAAAAGTTATCAAGGAGTTCGAGTAGTTGAGGATAAGAAAAAATCCCTTCAGCCTATTTATGTAAAAGATTACATGACCACTAATCTGATCACCTTCAATCCGGAAGACGGCATCGACAAGGTGGTGGATATTTTGACTTCCAAAAGGATTTCAGGTGGTCCCGTGGTGGACAATTCCGGTAAATTGGTGGGAATGATCTCCGAAGGGGACTGCCTTAAGCAGATCATCAAGGGGAAATACTCCAACACCCCCGACCTTGGCGGGAAAGTGTCGGAACACATGTCCACGGAAGTGCTGACCATGGGGCCTGACTTGAGCATTTTCGACGCCGCTCAGAAGTTCCTTACCCTCAAAGTGAGAAGGTGCCCCGTGATGAAGGACGGCAACCTGGTAGGACAGATCAGTATCAGCGATATCATCAAGGCTGTGCAGGACCTCAAATCTACAACCTGGTAATGGCCTCAAAGGGATGGGCTCAAATATATCCTACCAATTTATATACTAATAGGCCAGCCCATTCCTTAAACATTTTTTGCCAGATCATCAGCGCATCAGGTGCGGGCTGGAAGAGGGACTTGAAGTTTGCCCCGCTGTCTGAACCATAATAATCCACCGGGTAGGTTTCTGTTTGTAACCCCACTTTATCAAAGCATTTCTTGGACCTTGGCATGTGAAAAGCCGAGGTGATCAACAGGTAAGTTTCATTTTCATCGAAACCTTTTTCTATGAGTGTTTCCCTGGCTAAAAGGGCATTTTCCCGAGTATTGACTGCCTGATTTTCGATAATTACATCCTCCATTGGCACCCCCGCGGTGTACATAAAGTTAGCCAATAGATCTGCTTCCCGATTGGTATTGGCATTATAGAAACCCTCGCCTCCAGTAATTAGGATTTTGTTGATCTTACCTTCTTTATAAAGCTGCATGGCGTGGGTAGCCCTATCGGCTCCTCGGTCGAAAAAGGTGCGGTCAGATGCGGTTTTATTGATGTTGGTAACTCCCGTCAACACTATTCCCACCTCGTAGGTTGGTAATGTTGCAATTTCCTTAAACTGGGGTTCCCAAGCATTCATCAGTTTATTGGCCAAAAAGCGGTTGCTCATCAAGAGAAGGAGAATCAGGGAGGCCCAAAGTAGCTTTCTGCCTATCGGTTTTTTGACCATAATCAAACCCGAAATGAAAAGGATGAGAATAATGGTGAGGGGAAGAATCAGGAAGCTGAAGATCTGGGATAAAAAGTAAACCATGGGATTGTTTTTTGTGCAAAAATAGAAAATTATCCCATGTTTGAAATATTCCAAAGGAAGGACCCGGGAGTGACTTTTGTTTAATCTTATTGAATAAAAGTCATTTTGCTGTTTTATAGATATTTACATTTGCTTTTTGTAAATTTAAGTCAAAATGAAAGCGCTATGGATGAATTCGATTTGCCGCCATTTATTTGGATGGGATGGAAAGTAGCCGGAGGGATTATCCTGATATTTTTTGTCATTGCCTTGGTAATGATTCTCAACAACAAAGCCCTGCCTACCCGCGAAAAAATGCTTTGGATGTGGGGTTCTTTTTTACTTCCTATATTGGGACCCTTGCTCTATATTGTTTTGGGCAGGTATGGAAAATGAGATTTTGTGACATTCCATGTCCCTAGCTCAGCCAACTCTCGTGATTGGGTGAGAAATTAATTAACTTCGACATTCATTTTATTAGGAAGCCAATGTCGGAGAAGCCATTCATCATTTATAAATCCTCTGCCGGATCGGGGAAAACTTACACGCTTACCAAGGAATACCTCAAACTTGCATTAGCCCAGCCTTATGCCTTCAAGTCCATTCTTGCGGTGACCTTTACCAACAAGGCAACACAGGAGATGAAGGAAAGGATTTTGGAGGTGTTGTCAAGAATGAAGCGGGAAATCCGTCCCAAGGAAGATCTTGATGCGACACTTCTTGCGCATTTCCAGATTACCCCCCTGGAACTGCAAGATAGGGCTCGGCAAACCTTGCTGGCCATACTTCATGATTATGGGAGTTTTTCTGTGAGCACCATCGACAGCTTTTTCCAAAAGGTGGTCAGGTCCTTTGCACGGGAGATTGATCTTCAGGCAAAATTCGACGTCGAGCTTGACCAGGATGCGGTGCTTTCCAGGGTGGTGGACCGGATCATTACCAAAGTGATGGATGACGAACTGCTTCACAAGTGGCTGGTAGACTATGCCCAGGAGCAGGTGCAGGAGGGGAAAAGCTGGGATATCAGAAAGGGGATACAGGGTTTGGGAAAACAGCTATTCCAAGAAGGTTTCAAGCAGTATCAAGGTGACATCAAAAGATTTCTCGCAGATCCTCAAAACGTACAGGATTTAAAGAGCTTCATTCAGCAGCAGAGGAAAAAGCTTTTGGATTACTGCTGCGAACTAAAAGAGGAGGCTACCAGAATTCGTACCGAGTACGGCTTGGAATGGACGGATTATAGTGGTGGAGGGCGATCTTTTGCCAAGAGATTTGAGGATTTGGGGGCTAAACCCTGCCCAGTGCCGGCTTTAACTGACGCCCAGATGAAAATGGTGGACAACCCGGAGGGCTGGGCTACCAAGACCAGTAAGAACAAAGATCTGATTGAGGCTTCCTTCCATGCCGGTTTGGGAAGGATAATTTCTGAATTTGGCACCTTAACTAGGAGCTGGAACACGCTTGAGGCCGTAAGGAAGAATTTTTATGTATATGGGATTTTCAAAAACCTGCTTGATGAGCTCATTGAGCTGAAAAACGATGAAAATATCCTGCTGATTTCAGATGCAAATGATTTTCTCAAAGAAATTACCAAGGAGAATGACGCTCCATTTATTTACGAAAAAGTAGGAAACCAATACCAGCACTTTTTAATCGATGAATTTCAGGACACCAGTGGCTTTCAATGGGAAAGCTTTAAGCCCCTTTTGGAAAACTCGCTGGCCGAAAATAAGACCAATTTATTGGTTGGGGATGTGAAACAGTCCATTTACCGCTGGAGGGGCGGGGAATTAAGATTGCTTTTGGAGGAAGTGGAGCGGCAAATAGGTGAAGAAAAGATCCGGGTGGAGAATCTGGAAACCAATTACCGGAGCCTTCCCAATATCATTAATTTCAACAATACAGTTTTTACCCAGCTCAATAAATTGCTGCAGGGCACTTTGAGTGAGAAATATGGGGAAGAGGCTGCTGGCATTCTGGCAAAAGCTTACGCTGATGTGGAGCAGAAGGTATCTGACCGAAAGTCAGCTGCTGCTTTCAAGGGGAAAGTTCGGATGGAATTTATTCAGGAAGATAAGGATGCGGAAGAAGGGGGCTGTGAGGCCCAGATGCTGCAAAAGCTGCCCCAAGTGGTGATGGAGCTGCAGGATAGGGGGTATGCTTTGAAGGATATCGCGTTTTTGGTGAGAAGGAAGTCTGAGGGGGAAAGGATTGTGCACACGATGATGCAGGCGGCAGAGGATTTTTCGGATTATAGGTTTGATGTGCTTTCAGATGAGGCCATGTATTTGGGGCAAGCTTCCTCGGTGAAGGCATTGGTAGCAGGGATGAAATATATTTTTGATACAGGGGACAGGGTTTCCTACACCTCCATGTGGTATTTCCGCGGGGTGATTTTTGGGGAAAGTGTTTCGCATGAGCTTTTCAGCATTACAGAATTGCCGGCAACCTTGGAGGAAAAAGCCAAACAGTTGGCCGACAGGATCCCGCAGTTTTTGCAAATGCCCCTCTCCGAAATGTTGGAAGAATTGATCCAGATTCTGGATTTGGCAAAGGCAGGAAAAGAAAAGGCCTATATCTCTGGGTTTAAAGAGGCTGTATTTGATTATGTGGGAAAAAATAGAGCCGATCTTGCGGGTTTTTTGGAATGGTGGGAGGAAAACCAGCAAAAGCGCACCGTGAAGATCCCCGAAAACCATGATGCCATGCGCATATTGACCATTCACAAGTCAAAAGGCCTTCAATATAAAGTAGTCCTCATGCCTTACTTGGACTGGACCATTTTTGATACCACCAAGGATAACATTTTATGGAGTCCATTTGAATTGGAGGGTCTTCCCTCGACCATCATCCCCCTGTCACTTAAAAAGGAACTGGCCAACTCGGCTTTTGAGCAAGTCTATGCCAGCGAAGAAATCATGGCTTATTTGGATACACTGAACATGGTGTATGTAGCCTTGACTAGGGCAGAGGAGGTGTTTTGGTCCTTTACGGCTTATAAAGATACCAGCAAGTCAAAATCACTGAATGCACTGGGTATAAATCTGCAATTGCTGCTCGAGCAATGCAATTCCGTGAATGCTGCTGTTAATCTACCAACATACTTTGACGGTGAGTCAAAGGTTTTTGAATTTGGTGAATGGGGGGAGAAAATTATTTCCCCAACTATCAAAACCGTCCCGACCGATTTGCGCTGGGATTACACCCCATGGCAGGAGCTGTTGAAAGTGCGTGAGCTTGACCAAAACTTGGAAGGCTCGGACGTGCTTGACCAAAAGAGGAAGTATGGTTTGCTTATTCACCGCCTCCTCGAGCATTCCAAAACCAGGGAGGAAGCCAACCAGTGGGTTGATTCATTCATGTTTGAGGGGGAAATCACACAGGATGAAAAAGTTATTCTCCAGAAACAGCTGGAAGTACTTTTTGAACAAGAGTTATTTAGAAGTTGGTTTGGAGGAAATGGAGTGCTGCTGGCAGAGCAGGGGATTATTCTCCCGGGTGGCGAGCAAAAGCGGCCTGACCGGGTGATCCTTAGGGAGAATTTGGCTGTCATCGTAGATTTTAAAACGGGGGAGGAAAAAAAATACTATAAAAATCAAGTCCAGGATTATATGGAGCTGGTCAGTGAGATTACCAAGTTACCGGCCAAAGGTTACCTCTGCTACCTGGAATCCGGGAGGATTGTGGAGGTGTCACTTGTGGGCAAGCAAGGTCAACTTTTCAATTAAACTCATTTAGCAATCATCAGGTATATGCATAGTTTTCTTAGAAATACAGCACAGGATATATTACAGAGTTTTCCCTTACTGAAAGATGTGACCGTGGTATTTCCCAATCGGCGGGCAGGGCTTTTCTTTACCCAGCATCTGGGCAAAATCATTGACAAGCCTCAATGGCTTCCGGAAGTCAAAACTATCGAGGACTTATTTTACGGCTATGCCGGGAATAGACCTGCGGATAACCTGACGTTGATCTTTGAGCTTTATAAGGTTTATCAAAAGCTGCACCCAGCCCCAGAGGAATTTGATCGGTTTTATTATTGGGGAGAAATGATCCTAAAGGATTTCAATGACCTGGACCAATTTCTCGCCAATGCTGAGAAGCTCTACCGTGATCTTTCGGAAATCAAAGAAATTGAAACTGATTTAAGTTACTTGACTCACGATCAAATTCGGCTGATAAGGGAGTTTTGGAAGTCTTTTAACCTTCAGGACAAAGGGCATCAGGATAAATTTCTGAAATTTTGGCAAATGCTCCATGGCCTTTATGTGAACTTTAAAGACGAACTGGAAAACAAGCGGCTAGCATATGGTGGGATGTTGTACCGAAAGGTGATAGAATCCCTTGAGAGCATACCCAAACCAGACAGGCAATATGTATTTGTGGGGTTCAATGCTTTTACGAAAACTGAGGAGGTGCTTCTCAAGCATTTCATCCAAAAGTTTGGAGCAAAGATTTATTGGGATCTGGATGCCTATTACATTCAAAATTTGAATCAGGAGGCCGGCCTCTTTTTCAGGGAATACATGAAGGACCCTGTATTTGGTCCTACTTTCCCCGAAAACTTGCCTACGGAGATTGCTAACAGGAAAGCCAAGATAAAAACCTACGCCATTCCACTGAAGGTCAACCAGGCAAATCTGGTAGGAAAGCTGTTAGAGAAAATCAAAGGGGAGGAGCCCCTGGAGGAAACAGTGGTAATTTTGCCGGATGAGCAGTTGCTTTTTCCCACGCTACATGCCATGCCCCCCAATATTGACAAGATCAATGTAACGATGGGCTATCCGGTCAAAAATGCCCCTGTTTACGCATTTTTGGAAGGAGTGCTTGATCTTCAAAAATACACCAAGGTCGAGGAAGGGAAAGTCATGTTCTATCACAAGCCTGTGCGTGAACTTTTGGCCTCACCTTATTTGCAATTTGAAAACGCCAAGGAAGTACAGACCCTGTTGAAAAACATCCAAGAGACCAACCTGGTCTATGTGCCGCAGGAAATGCTGGCAAAGGTCAATGGGTTTTTCAAGATGCTTTTCGTAAAGCTTTCCCCTTCCCAGATATTTCCCTATCTGGGGGAAGTGATCAAGCGGTTGCATAGGCAGGCATCAGAGGAGACTCTGCAGAAAAGCTATTTGATGCAAACTTACAAGCAGCTAAACAGGCTGGGGGAGATTCTTTCCGGTCAGCAGGATGTGGGGATGAGCATGGATTTTTTCATCCGCATATTCCGTCAGGTTTTCAGGGAGGTCAAATTGCCCTTTGAGGGTGAGCCGCTGGCCGGTCTGCAGGTGATGGGGGTGTTGGAGTCGAGAAACCTGGATTTCCGAAGGGTGATAATCTGTAATATGAACGAGGAGAGTTTTCCGCCAGGCGGAGGGATGAATTCCATGATACCATTCAACCTTCGCAGGGCATTTGGCTTGCCCGTGCAGGAGCAGAATGATGCCATCTATGCTTATACCTTCTATAGGTTGATGCACAGTGCGGAGGAAGTTCATATGATCTATACTACTGCGGGTGACCAGGGCAAGGCCGGGGAGAAAAGCAGGTACATTCAGCAAATGGCTGAAGAAATGGATTTGGCCGAAGGGGCAATGGAAGAGGAAGTGGTGTTTGTGCCGGTAGACTTGAGCAAGTCCCAGCCTATATCCATTCCAAAAAACGAAAAGATTTATAAGTCTCTTGAAAGGTATGTGCTCAAAGAGGCCGGTGAACGGGTGACCGCCTTTTCGCCATCTGCCCTGAATGTCTGGCTCGACTGCAGGCTGAAATTTTATTTTAAGTATATCGCAGGCATGGATGAAAAGTCGACGGTGAACGAAGAAGTGGATCCGGCAGTTTTTGGAAATCTCGCCCATTTGAGTTTGGAGATTCTTTATCAAAATTACATTGAAAGGAAAAAAAGCGCCGTCATTGAAAAGACGGATTTTGAAAGATTGAAGCAACTGGTTTTTCCCTCCATTGAAAAAGCCATACGGAAGCAGTATTTTTTGGAAGACAATGCAGAGGTCAAGCTCAACGGCCAGTTGGCTATTGCCCGGGATGTGCTTCAGAAATATGTGTTGGGAGTATTGGCCATTGATGAAAACACGGCGCCATTTGAGATCATCTCCTTGGAGGCGGAGAAAAAGTACAGGACTGCTGTGGAGATAGACACGCCGGCAGGACTGAAGAGCGTGGCAGTGGGTGGAATCATCGATAGGGTGGACCGAGTGGGAGAGACTGTGCGGTTGATTGATTACAAATCAGGCACAGATAAGAAAACCTTTCCCGACATTCCCTCCCTTTTTGACAGGCAGCTCAAGAGCCGAAATAAGGCAGCCATGCAGACTTTGTTGTACGGACTTCTATATGACTCCAAGTTCCCTTCAGAAAACAGTCCGCTCAAACCAGCGATTTTCAACCTAAGGGAAATCTTCAAACCTGACTTCAATCCCTATCTTCAGGTGAAAGTTGGAAGAACTCAAGGGGAGGAGTTGAATGATTATAGATATCACAGAGAGGATTTCGGGTCGGAGCTCAGAAAGCTCCTCGAAGAAGTGTATGATCCCGAGGTGCCTTTTGACCAGACCGAGCATGAGGACAAATGTCGATACTGTCCTTATCAGGAAATCTGTGAAAGAGGATAAAATAAAAACAAGGGCCTTCCCAAAACGGGAAGGCCCTTGTTTTTTTAGAAGCTTTTCTTCTGCACTTTTTTGCTAAGCTCTGGGATGGCCATGAGTGCGGCTGATCCATACCATTGCACCAAATCCATTTTCAATACACCGGCCTTGATGGCGGGGTCCCGAGAAGTCAGCTCCTCGGCCTCTACAAGGGTGGCTACATTAAAAAGAAAAATACCCCGAAGTTCATCACCATCTATAAAAGGGCCGGCCAAAATGAGTTTGCCTTCAGCCGCCAGTTGGTTGATGTTTTCCATATGTCCTTTTTGAATTTCGGCTCTTTCCTCGGTACTGTATTTCTCCACCTGATCACCTCTTTTTAGGAAGGCCATTACATAGGTCTTCATTCCATAGTCATCTGCCTTGTATTGCTCGGCCAGCTTCTGATCGTAGGTCTCTTGGGCCATCAAGGTTTGGGAAAAAAGCAGGGTGAGAAGTAGGGGGCAAATCCTTAAAAGTTGTCTAATTATCTTCATAGGTAGGTAAAGTTTTGAAAGGCAATTTACCAAAATAATCTGATCCCTGATAGCAAAGTTTTACTCCCAAAAGCAGAAGCCCCCACTGAAAAGCAGAGGGGATTGTCAGACCAAGTTTCCCAAAATTACATGCTGAAAGGAAGAGATTAGGCCAATTTCCCAAAATGGCCCTGAAAGGCCTGGGTAAAATCAGGTAATTGATAAATGGGTTTAAGTAGATTGATTTAAATATTTGATTTATAAATGATAAAGCCTAATTTAGATTAATCTAAATTAGGCTAACCTAAATAATTACGCTTAGGCTAAATCAACTTTTTGCGCAATTTTGCCGTATTTGAAGCCATTTTTTCCTACATTCGATATCGTATTAATTCGAGCCAAAACCATATTATGAGTTCCGATAAAATCAAGACCGTGGTCATTGTGGATGATGATAAAGTGCAGCATATGATCAACCGGAAAATTCTCTTGCGAAGCTGTCCCGATTTGTGTCTTCAGTTTTTTGAAAGTCCCCTTACAGCTTTGGATTGGCTGGCCGAAAATCAGGCAGATCTTTTGCTGTTGGATATCAATATGCCCGAGATGAAAGGCTGGGAATTTTTGGAGATTTTGGAATCCAAATCCATAGAGCTGGATGTGAAAATGCTTACCTCAAGTATGGACGCCGATGATGTGGAGAAGAGTAAAAAATACAGGTTGGTCAGCGGTTTTTTAATTAAGCCATTGAACAAAAATGAAGTAGAAGTGCTTTTGAATTGAGAAAGACAACTTTTATGCTTTTTTAAGAGACTTCTAAAGTGATATTTAGTAGTTTCGCATTTTGATTTCTAGTAAAAGATGGCAGAAAAAACAGCTGAGAAGAAATATATCATATCTAAAAAAATAGACCAATTCTTCATTGACCTGGCGAGTATCTTCAGGTTTATGAAGCGCTTTTTTGTAGAAGTGTGGTTGCCGCCTTACGAGTTTAGAGAGGTGATTCGCCAATGTTATCAGATTGGGGTCAAATCCCTTCCTCTGATATCCCTCACTGGCTTTATTGTAGGGATAGTGTTTACCAACCAGTCCAGGCCCTCGCTGACCGAATTTGGGGCCACCAGCTGGCTACCTGCCCTGATTTCTATTGCCATTGTAAGGGCCATGGGACCTTTGGTGACGGCACTGATAGCTGCAGGAAAAGTCGGTTCCAGTATTGGTGCGGAGATCAGCTCCATGAAAGTGACCGAGCAGATTGATGCCATGGAGGTATCCGCGACCAATCCTTTCAAGTTTTTGGTGGTGACCAGGGTTATTGCCTGTACCGTCATGATTCCACTACTGGTAATGTATGTGGATTTTGTGGCCCTTTTGGGAGCCTTTTTGAATGTCCACCAAAATGAACTTACCAGTCTGACCACCTTCTTTGTGGAGGTTTTTGAGGCGCTTACCTTCTTGGATATCTTTTCATCCATCATAAAATCTACCGTATTCGGCTTTACCATAGGGATCGTGGGCTGCTATAAGGGCTACACATCCTCCAAAGGAACCGAAGGGGTGGGGAAGGCAGCCAATGCATCCGTGGTAATGGCTATGTTTCTGATCTTTATCGAGGAGCTGTTGGCTTTGCAGATTGTTAACTTCTTTAGATTTAATTAAGCCATGAGGGAGAAGGTAATTGAAATAAAAGGGCTTACAAAATCTTTTGGGGACCTGCATGTGCTCAAAGGGGTGGATCTGAATCTTTATAAGGGAGAAAACCTGGTTGTGCTGGGTAAATCCGGTACAGGTAAGTCTGTTTTGATTAAGATTGTAGTTGGGTTGTTGACCCAGGATGAGGGTTCGCTGAAGGTATTTGGTCAGGAAGTGAACAGCCTGCCAAGCAAGGAGTTGGATAAATTGAGGTTGAAGATCGGCTTTTCTTTCCAGCACAGTGCGCTTTATGATAGTATGACGGTGAGGGAAAATCTTGAATTTCCCTTGGTGAGAAATGTGAAAACCATTACCGAAAGTGAGAAGGAAAAAAAGATTCATCGCGTATTGGAATCTGTAGGCTTGAGCCAGGCCATTGACCAGATGCCGTCTGAGCTTTCCGGTGGACAGAAGAAAAGAATCGGTATTGCCAGGACTTTAATTTTGGAGCCCGAAATCATGCTCTACGATGAGCCCACAGCCGGTCTTGACCCCATTACCTGTGGCGATATCAACGACCTGATCAATCAGGTGCGGGATGAATATAAGACTTCTTCCATTGTTATTACCCACGACCTTACCTGCGCCAAAGTAACCGGTGATAGGCAGGCGGTTTTGCTGGATGGCAAGTTTGGGGCAGTGGGAGAGTTTGAAGAAGTGTTTCATTATACTTCAGATGATAGAATTAAGGCGTTTTATGATTATAACTTCATTAATTGATGAAAAGTGAAAATAGAAAATCCGTTATCGTAGGCATTTTCACCTTGATCGGGATAATTATTCTCGTGGCGGGTATCATGACTTTGGGCGGGCAGCAAAAGAAGTTTGTCAAAAGCTTCAGAGTAAAGGCCGTATTCGATGATGTTGCCGGTCTGCAGGTAGGTAACAACGTATGGTTTTCAGGTGTGAAAATCGGGACCGTCCGAAAAATCAATTTCTATGGGGATTCCCAGGTGGAAATTGAGATGAATATCGAAGAAAAAACCCGTGAGTTTATCCGAAAAGACTCCAAAGCCACTATTAGCTCTGACGGTCTGATCGGTAACAAGATCATTGTCATCTATGGGGGAACCACTCAGGCTCCAACTATTGAAAACGATGATAGGCTGGTCTCGGTGATGCCGCTGGATACCGATAAGATGATGGAAACCCTTCAGGAGAATAATAGAAACTTGGTTTCTATTACTAATGACCTAAAGAACCTTACGGGCAAAATCAGCGAGGGTGAGGGGATCATAGGGGCTGTGCTTACGGATAGTCTGCTTGCGGAGAATTTCCGAAACATGCTAAGCAACCTTGAAAGCACCACGGTCAATAGCAACCAAATCACGGCAGACCTATCACGCTTTGCTTCAAAAATGAATCAGGAAGGGACTTTGCTTGATAACTTGGTGAAGGATACCACCGTGTTTAAAAGCCTTCAGGCAACGGCTAAGAGTTTGGAAAGTACCACCGAGGAGGCTTCTGCTGCCGCGGCTAATTTCAACGCAGCAAGTGAGAAAATCAAGGAAACAGACAATGCCCTGGGGATGCTTCTGAATGACGAGCAATTTGCACAATATCTCAAAGGGACCTTGGAGAATCTGGAATCAGGTACAGATAGACTAGATGAAAATCTTGAGGCTTTACAGCATTCTTGGTTGCTTAGGAGGTATTTTAGACGTCAGGCCAGACAGCAAGCGGCAGAAGAGGCGAATTAATAAACGACGTTTCAGATCATATAAAATACATTTCAATTGGTTGAATTTACAATTGATTTAAAAAGCCTGAGTATACTTACTCGGGCTTTTTGTGTAGGGGTGAGATTAAAATGAGGCCTATAAAATTCTTCCAGAAGAAGAAAACTTGCCTGCACAGGCAGGTCTATGAATCTTATCTTTCTGCCATTAGGTGTGAGTTTGTAAGATCCCAAACTGAACTCTGAGAAACGCCGTGTCTCTTTTCATTCCACGAAGGGGTTTTTGTTTTCATACTTTGTGCCTTTATTTTATGCTTTCGAATGGGTAATTGGAACGGTTTAAATCGTAATGACCCCGTCTTAGAAGGAAGCTCCGAATACTACTACGTCGAACTCAGCCTCCCGTTCTTCCGTCTCCCGTCTTCGGTCCCAAAATCCAAATCTTTCTCCGGCCAAAGCATCGTTTAAGGTTTTAATTCCGTGAATAAAATTAAAGCCTGACATCAGGTAACTTGGTATAAGTTTTACTTAATCAAGCTTGTATATTTACTTTGGCAACCTATTTTTTGGCATAAGGAACATGGATTTTGAAGTTTGTGATTTTTCTTAAAACAAACCTCTCCATGGGAGGTTAATTTTTTGCCGGCTTCACTTTTCCTTCCGGCCATGAGTTCAATCTTTTAAATCTACCCCATTCATATGTCTTTGGATCCATATCAAATCAAGCGTTCTCTTTCAACCCCACAGGGTGATCTTACTTATTGGAGTCTATTTGAGCTTTGCCAGCAGGGTAAAAGCATTCAGAAACTGCCTTTTAGCATCCGTATACTCCTTGAAAATGCCCTCCGCAACTTTGATGATTTTGCCATTACAAAAGAGAATATTGACACGATTCTCAATTGGTCTCCCAGCCCTTCTGATAAAGATATACCATTCAAACCGGCGAGAGTGCTGATGCAGGATTTCACCGGTGTGCCGGCTGTAGTGGACATCGCCTCCTTGAGAGCCGAGGCTGTCCGGAAGGGTAAAGATGGGCAGAAGATAAACCCGCTTATCCCCGTTGATCTTGTGATAGATCACTCGGTTCAGGTGGACTATTTTGGAACCAATTATTCCTATAAAAAGAACGTAGATGTAGAATATGAAAGAAACGGCGAAAGGTACCAGTTGCTAAAATGGGCGCAGACCGCATTTGACAATTTCTCGGTAGTGCCTCCGGGCATGGGCATTTGCCACCAGGTAAATTTGGAGTACCTCGCCCAAGGGGTAATTGTAAGGGACGGTCAGATTTTTCCAGACACCTTGGTAGGCACCGACTCCCATACCCCCATGGTGAATGGAATTGGCGTAGTGGGGTGGGGTGTTGGCGGGATTGAGGCCGAAGCAGCGATTCTGGGCCAGCCTATCAATTTTATCATGCCGGAAGTAGTTGGGCTCAAACTAACAGGCTCTTTGCCGCTGGGGACTACGGCCACGGATATGGTGTTGACCATTACCCAGCTGCTCAGAAGCCATGGGGTAGTGGGCAAGTTTGTGGAGGTCTTTGGGCCGGGGCTGGATACCCTGTCGGTGCCGGACCGGGCCACTATTGCAAATATGTCTCCTGAGTTTGGCTGCACAGTGACATATTTCCCCATAGATGACCGCACGCTTGACTACATGGCCAAAACCAACCGAAGCGAGGAGCAGATCAAGCTGGTGGAGCAATACTGCAAGGAAAACCTGCTTTGGAGAAAAGATGAGGAGCAGATCGAATACTCAAGTGTAGTAGAATTGAACTTGGACAATGTGGAGCCAACCGTAGCTGGACCAAAGAGACCACAGGATAAGATTTTGCTTAGGGAGTTCAAAAGTAAGTTTGGTGAAATCCTGCAGGATGTTCACGGCAGGGAATACATTCCAATAGATAAAAGAGATGTGAGCAGGTGGTATGAGGAAGGGGGGAGCAGCCAGCCAACTGAGCAAGCCTCCAGTATTCCTTCCGATGTTGAAATTGAAACCAAACTTCGGGATGGACTTAAAACTGTAGTGGTAAAGCTGCATAATGAGAAATTTGCACTTCACGACGGCTCTGTGGTGATTGCGGCCATCACCTCCTGTACAAATACCTCCAATCCAAATGTGATGATAGGGGCGGGTTTGGTAGCTCAGAAGGCCAGGCAGCGTGGACTGGATGTAAAACCTTGGGTAAAAACTTCCCTTGCTCCAGGATCGAAGGTAGTAACCGACTACCTGATAAAAGCCAACCTGCTTGATGATCTAGAGGCATTGAGATTTCATCTGGTGGGGTATGGTTGCACTTCATGCATTGGTAACAGTGGTCCTCTGCCAAAGCATATAGCCAAAGCGGTGGAGGAAAATGACTTAGTGGTCGCTTCTGTCCTTTCGGGTAATAGAAACTTTGAAGCCAGGGTACACCCCCAAGTTAAAATGAATTATCTCATGTCGCCAATGCTGGTAGTGGCCTATGCATTGGCAGGGAGGGTGGATATCGACCTTAACTCGGAGCCGTTGGGCTACGATCCCAATTTAGAGCCGGTGTATCTCAAAGATATCTGGCCTAGCAATGAGGAAATTTTCGAAGTGGTGAGCAAGGTGCTTAGCCCGGGGGATTTTGAGAAGAATTATGGGGAGATATTTGAAGGTAATGAGCAGTGGAAAAACCTAGAAGCACCCAAAGATCCTGTTTATCAATGGAATGAAAAGTCCACATACATTAAAGAAGCCCCGTTTTTTGATGGGATTTCGGAAGAAATCGCAGAACCCAAGGATATTAAAAATGCACATGTGCTCCTAAAGCTAGGGGATAGCATTACTACCGATCATATTTCTCCGGCAGGGGCATTTTCGGAGGTCTCGGCTGCAGGCAAATTCCTTTTGGAGCGTGGGGTGCCTAAGGAGAATTTCAATTCCTATGGATCCAGAAGGGGAAATGATGAGATTATGGTGAGAGGTACATTTGCCAATGTGAGGATAAAAAATGAGCTTTCTACCAAGGAAGGTGGCTATACCATCCACATTCCAAGTGGTGAGGAGATGAATGTGTATGATGCTGCCCAGATATATAAGGAGACAAATACCCCATTGCTGGTATTGGCAGGCAAAGAATATGGAAGCGGGTCATCCAGGGACTGGGCCGCTAAGGGTACCAGCCTGTTGGGGGTAAAAGCGGTATTGGCAGAAAGCTACGAAAGAATCCACCGCAGCAACCTGGTTGGCATGGGAGTGCTTCCTCTCCAATACGCAGAAGGTGATAATGCCGAAACGCTTGAACTTAGTGGAAAAGAAAAGTTTTCCATAGAAAACATTGAAAGTGGTTTGGAAGTGGGAAAGAGGCTTTTAGTCCACGTGGAGAATGAAGATGGGCAAAGAAAAAGTTTTGAAGTTATCAGTAGGCTCGATTCTGGCATTGAAATTGAATACTTCAAACACGGAGGTATCCTGAATTATGTTTTTCGTCAGTTTTTACAGCGTGACAATTCTTAAAGGATGTTTTTTTATAAAGTTTATTGATATTTTAATTATTTAAAGGAGGTAATCATGTTAAGGAAAATTTGTGGTGTAGCACTTTGCGCTATCGCGTTGAGTAGTTGTACATCAGACGACCAAAGAGACTACAGCGAAGTCTATGTCCCAGAGATTTTGGAAATTGCACCAGTGGAAAGAATCCAGCAACTTGAAAGAATGAATTTTATCATGCACGAGGGCAAAACACCTCCTCAGGTTTCGGGATCTTACAAAGCCAGCCCTTACTATATGACAGCCAGTAACGAACAAAACTGGACTTACCAGTCAGGTGAGCGGGTAGAGGATTATTATTACCGATTCAGGGACCAAAATATGTCCGACTTGTCCATTAGAATGGATGTAAGGGGAGTGGATCCTGAGTTTGAAAACATTGTGTACGATTCTCCCAATGAGAAAAGATACATGTCAGGTAACGGCAACAAGTTTTCTGCTTTTTCAATAGTTGAAAACTATTACGTGTACCATGAAAGAGATAGAATTGACACTGCCCGGTTCAGAAGCCTTGAAGTGGTGAGTGCGGAAGTGTCAGATGAAGGATTGAGAAATTATCAATATGCGTTTGTAATGTTGGATAATTATGGTGATCCTTTGAATAAGTTAGCGCAAAATGATGCCACTAGAATATTCTACGATGGTGATAGAATGGCACAAGCCCATCCGTTTTTTGAAGGTGAAATGGCCGATGATGAGGTTGGGGTAAGAAGAAAGTTCAGACCATTGGAAAGACAAGATATTGATCAGTTTTAAGGATTTTTGAGTTCTATATTAATTCAACCCGTTGCTAAAAAGCAGCGGGTTGTTTGTTTTTAATTAAATCTGAACAATAGGGGGTAATAAACCCAGGCGTCTTTTGGGTTGATTAGAGACCCTCAAAATATGGATCATATTTGAATTCTAAAAATCCGGGTCAGATTTTAATCTCCAAACCCCCGCAGAAGATTTCGTCAGTCGAATATAAAACCGTATTTTTATGCCTTTAAACCATTAAACCGATTTTAAATGAAAAATATTAACCCCACCCAGACCAAGGCTTGGAAACAGCTGGATATTTTTGCCCAAAACAAAAAAGAGCAGACCATCAAGTCTCTTTTTGCCCAAAGAGATAGATTCGAAAAATACCATATACAATTTGAAAACATCCTGGTTGATTTTTCCAAAAACAGGGTGGATGATGAGACTTTTAAGGTTTTAAAACAACTAGCCGAAGATGTTGACCTTAAGTCAGCGATTGAGGCAATGTTTACAGGTGAGGCCATAAATAAGACAGAAAATAGAGCAGTATTGCACACAGCCCTCCGAAACCGGTCCAATATTCCTATTAAGGTGGACGGTGCGGATGTGATGCCTGATGTAAATGCTGTTTTGGAAAAAATGAAGGCATTTGCGGATAAAGTGGGAGCAGGGGAATGGAAGGGTTACACGGGTAAGCCAATCAAATCATTGGTCAACATCGGTATCGGTGGGAGTGACCTGGGACCAGTGATGGTGACTGAGGCATTGAAGCCTTACCAAAAAGAGAACCTTGAGATTTTCTTTGTCTCCAATGTAGATGGCACGCACATGGCTGAGACCTTGAAAAAGGTTGATCCTGAAACGACTTTGTTTTTCATTGCTTCCAAGACTTTTACAACCCAGGAAACCATGACCAATGCCCATACGGCAAGGGATTGGTTTTTGGATAAAGCAAAGGATGAGTCTGCGGTAGCCAAGCACTTCGTTGCCCTTTCCACCAATGGCAAAGCGGTCAGCGAATTTGGTATCGACACCGATAATATGTTTGCCTTTTGGGACTGGGTTGGTGGAAGGTACTCCTTGTGGTCCGCCATCGGGTTGCCCATAGCATGTGCAATTGGGTTCGACAATTTTGAGAAACTATTGGATGGCGCCCATGCCATGGATAAGCATTTCAGAAATGAGCCTTTCGAAAAGAATCTTCCGGTGGTCCTTGCCTTGATCGGAATCTGGAATACCAACTTCCTGGGAGCAACTTCCGAGGCTATTTTACCCTATGATCAATACCTGCACAGATTTGCCGCCTATTTCCAGCAGGGAAATATGGAGAGCAACGGAAAATATATCTCTCGTGACGGGGAAAAGGTCAATTACGGCACGGGACCGATCATTTGGGGCGAGCCAGGCACCAATGGGCAGCATGCGTTTTATCAATTGATCCATCAAGGAACTCACCTGATTCCTTGCGATTTTATCGCTCCTGCGATTTCTCACAATCCGATTGGTGATCATCACACCAAGCTAATGTCGAACTTCTTTGCCCAAACAGAAGCTTTGATGAATGGTCAGAGTTTGGAAAAAGTAATGAGTGAGATGGAGAAGGCTGGAAAATCAAAAGAAGAGATTTCGGTGATTGCTCCTCATCGAGTATTTGAAGGCAATAGGCCTACAAATTCTATTTTGGTCAAAAAGTTGGATCCATTTACCCTTGGTGCCTTGATCGCCATGTATGAGCACAAGATTTTTGTGCAGGGGGTAATCTGGAATATATTCAGTTTTGACCAGTGGGGGGTAGAGCTTGGTAAAGTGCTAGCTAAGGAAATCCTACCGGAACTGGAAAATGAGGAGAACATCGAATCTCATGACAGTTCTACAAACGGATTAATCAACGCATTTAAGCAAATGAGAAAATAAATTAAAAAGGCCTGCAGAACTCTTCTACAGGCCTTTTTTTATTTCCACTTAAAAAGAAATTTTATGGCATCATTGAACTCTCTGGCCCAATACCACTCTTTATGCTCGCCGTCTTCATGTATAAGAGATTTGAATTGACTCTGGGTTAAAACATCGGTCAGGACGGATTCAGCTTTTACCTGATCCTTGGGAAAATCCACTTCACCGAAGACTTCCTTTGCTCCGCTGATCATATAAATTCTAGTATCGGAGCTTATTTTCTCCAGATATTCTCTTTCAATGGTTTTGGGGTTAAACCAAAAGGCGGGCGAAAATATCCCGGCTACCGTAAAAACTTCTGGAAATTCGGCTAATGCCTGAATGGAAATCAGTCCGCCAAGACTACTTCCCATAATACCAACTTTGTCTTTATCAATATTGAAATTTGAATTGATTACAGGCATGACTTCCTCCAGGATAAAGCTGAGGTAATCCTTTCCGTTTCCAGAGGAATGGTCGGGGTTATAATAATAGGAAAGTTCTGCCATCCTTTTCTCCCCTCCATTTGCAATACCCACTACGATCAACTCCAATCCCTCTTTTTCCAAGACAAATAGGTTTTCCTGAAGCTGCCAGGTCCCTGCATAAGCGAGGGAGTCATACCATAAATTCTGCCCATCATGCATATATAATACGGGATAGGTTTTCCCGGAGTCATAGCCAGATGGCGTGATGATCCAGATATCTCTGGCTTCCCCTAGGTGCTCACTGAAGATTTTTTGATGGGCAATCTTTTGGGCAAAGCCTAAAGTAGAAATAAAGCTCAATATGATAACTAGAAGCGATTTCATTTAATGTTTGGGTTTTTGGAACTAGGTTCAATCAGGTCCCAAAGGTTGCCATAAAGATCCTTGAAGACAACCACTTTCCCGTATTCTTCATTCACAGGGCCCCGCACAATTGGAATGTTGTGAAGATTTAAATTTTCTAGATCCCGCTCAAGGTTGTCTGTGTAGAGGAAAAGAAAAACCCTCCCCCCTGCCTGATTGCCGACATAGTTCAGCTGTTCTGGATTGGCCGCTTTTGCGAGTAAAAGGGAGGCACCACCGCTTCCTTGGGGCTTTACCACCACCCATCGTTTGGTTTCCGACAGCGGGGTGTCTTCGATAAGAAGGAATTTTAGCTTTTTCACATAAAATTCAATGGCCTCATCATAATCCCGCACCAGTAATGACATTTGGACAAACCGTTGGTTCATAACTTTAGAATTGAAAGCTGGTTTTTGCCTTAAAAATACGCCTTACATATAAGAAAAGTATGATCATAAGTGAAAAAACTGGAAATTAGGCACGTAATTCCAAAATTCAAACCTGTTAACATGCGTTTATTATTAATCTTATTATTGCTATTTCCTTTTGGTCTCATGGCCCAGCAAATCTCAAGCACCTACTTGGATGAGTCGGGGGTCATCCGCTGGTCTGAAGATGAAGCCGAGGTAAAAGGGTTCGGTGTGAATTACACGGTTCCTTTTGCACATGCCTATCGGACTGCCGAAAGGTTGGGCGTGAATCAGAAAGAGGCCATTGACAATGATTTGTACCATTTTACCCGCCTGGGTTTTGATCTTTATCGTGTACATGTGTGGGATACGGAGATCAGCGATTCATTGGGAAGCCTTCTGGAAAATGAGCACCTCGATCATTTCGACTATTTGATCCACAGATTAAATGAACTGGATATAAACTATGTAATCACCCCGATTGCCTTTTGGGGAAACGGATGGCCGGAGCCCAATGAGGATACACCCGGCTTTTCTGAAAAATATGGAAAGGATGAATGTCTTACCGACCCCAATTGTATTAAGGCCCAAGAAAACTATTTGACCCAATTCATGAATCACACCAACCCTTACACTGGTGTAGCATATAAGGATGATCCCCGCCTGATAGCTGTGGAGGTAAGCAATGAGCCCCATCATAGGGGTGAGGCTGCGGAAGTTCAGAAATTTGTGCAAGGCATGGTGGAGGCCATTCGTGCCTCGGGGACCGAAAAGCCGATATTTTATAATGCCAGCCATGGAACTCATTTCATTGAGGAATATTTTGAAGGGGGAGCCCAAGGTGGTACTTTCCAATGGTATCCCACTGGTCTGGGCTACAAGAAAGAAATTCCAGGCAACCTGCTACCAAATGTAAACGACTACCATATTCCATTTTCGGAGGCCTTTGAAAAACACCATGCGGGCAAGCTCGTGTATGAGTTTGATGCTGCGGATGTGGGGCGTACCTATATCTATCCGGTGATGGCCAGGTCTTTCAGAACGGCGGGTATACAGATTGGGACGCATTTTTCCTATGATCCCACTTTTATGGCTGATGTCAATACCGAATATGACACCCATTACATGAATCTGGCCTACACACCAGGTAAAGCAATTTCCTTGTTGATTAGCGGCGAAGTTTTTCGCAAAGTGCCCATGAGAGCGGAGTTTGGGAATTATCCCCAAAACCTCGAGTTTGATGATTTTACAATTGACTACCATTCCGACCTTGCTCTTTTCAATTCGGGCAAAAAATATTTCTACACCAACGCCCATGAACATGAACCCAAGAATATTTCCTTGCTCCAGCAAGTGGCGGGCGTAGGAAACAGCCCCTTGATTAAATACCAGGGGACTGGAGCTTATTTTCTGGACAAGCTTGATGAGGATAGCTGGCGACTGGAAGTGATGCCTGATGCAATCTGGGTGGAGGATCCTTTTGGGAGAAACAGTCCAGACAAAATTTTGGCTGTAATAAATTGGGCGAGCCATTCCATGCGCATCAACCTTGAAGGTTTGGGGGAAGATTTTAGTATCAAAGGTATCAATGATGGAAATACTGTGGATGTGACCGCAGAACAAAAATCATTTGAAATCCAACCGGGCACCTACGTTGTACAACGTGCCGGCTCATCGAAGTCATGGCCTGCAGATGAGGATTTTGGCAAAGGAAAGTTGGGCGATTTCTATGCCCCGAAGGCAACAATAGAAAAATCCTATTTGGTGCATAACTCAATTAAGTCGGCATCCTTGGATCAACCTTTGAAAATTGAAGTAAAGTATGTAGCTAAAGAAAAACCAAAAGCAATCAAAATCCAACCTGGATTTAGGGATCCAATAGCGTTGGAAGAGGTTAAGCCATACCACTACCAGGCAGAAATTCCTGCAGATTTATTATATGAAGGCTTGTTTGAATACCACTTGATAGTGAAAAATAAAGACGGCAAAAACATTACCTATCCGGCAGGAAAGGAAGGACGACCTTCTGATTGGGATTTCTATGATCGTGAGGCCTACAAAGTGAATATTACCCCTGCCGAATATCCTATTCATCTCTTTGATGCCAAATCGGATTCAGAGTGGCTGGTAAGGCAATGGAGGGAGGGGTTCCGGCTAGTGCCAACCAAGCATTCCACGGAATTTGAGTACCTAATGCCTATTGAACAGCTATTTGTGGAAGACCCGGAAAACCTGAATGCTGAGCCGATCTACGATTATAGCTTCAAGCATTTTATACTGGATGCTATAAAAGGAAGGAAAAACGATCTTTCCTCTAAAAACAGGTTGGTCTTGAAAGGCCGTTCTTTGGAGGAAAAGCCCCTAAATCTTCAGGTTGCGTTTGTGATGGATGATGGAAGCGCCTATGGGTGCATGGTTGAAATAGGAGCAGAGATGGGAGAGTACACTTTGGATCTGAATTCTGTTCAACCGGTGAAAACGGTTACCTTACCAAGGCCTTATCCAAGTTTTCTTCCTTACTATTTTGAACATGATCTTCCTGAGGATTTTGATATCACTAGGGTCGAAAGTCTGCAGTTTTCGATAGGGCCTGAGCTGGATGAGGATGAAAAGAAGGCTTCCCATGGATTGGGGATTATTTCCATCCGGCTAGAGTAATTAGGCTTTCTTCAGATCTGCCATTATATCCAAAACCCACAGTAGAGATTACGCCCATAAGCCAATACATGGTGGTCGGCACATCAGAAAACTCCTCCGGTTGGGCGGAGTTTTCTGCATAATAGAGCAGTATGGAAGAGAGTACCAGAAAGAAGAAGGTAAACAAACTGAAGATAACCAGATAGCTGAGCCTCTTTTTGTAGACCTTGTACATAAAGTCAAGGGAGTCAGTGAACCTCACTAGTCGCAAAATGGCGAAGATTCTGAACAGCCGCATGATTCGGAAAAACCGGAGATCCAGTCCAAAAAAGGGGAGATAAAATGGTAAAATAGCCAGCAGGTCAATTACCATCATGGGAGAGGTGGCAAATTTGAGATTTCCTTTTGCGGAATTAGGGTAGTCGGGGTGCATATTGCCCGTCCAAACCCTGCCCAGGTACTCGATGCTGAAAATAACGATGCTGAAAACTTCAAAACCATTGAAGAGCGCGGGACTCCATTCATAAATATAGTCCACAGACCTCAATATGATGCCCAAAACATTTAAAAAGATCAAGGAGATGATGAACACATTTATCCACCAGCTGGCCGAACCTGTTTGCTCAGGAGGTGAAAGTAAGTGATAAGTTATTTCCTTCAACTTTTTCATGGGCAAAAATTAGGATCATTGACTCCCATATTCATAAAATAATGGGGCAGGCTATGGTGTAATTATTTGCAAATGCAGAAAATAGCTATTAATATTCCTACTTGTATAAAGCCAAAAGCAACTCAAAAGTTTTTTGTTTTGTGTGCCCATCCGGGAACCAGGCTTTTGGTGATTATTAACTGTTAGAAAATCAATCAATTAACGTGGGTGAACTTATAGTCAATTTCAGTAATTGGATTTGGGATACCCCTATGCTTATCTTATTGATGGGTGGGGGATTAATATTATTGGCCTATTCAGGCTTTTTGCCTTTTCGAAAACTAGGGCATGCCATGAAGGTAGTCAGGGGAAAATACGACGACTCCAACATGCCCGGCCAGATTACCTCCTTTCAGGCGCTTTCCGCAGCGATTGCCGCTACCGTGGGCCTTGGGAATATAAGCGGGGTAGCCATTGCCATTAATATGGGTGGGCCTGGCGCCATCTTTTGGATGTGGATGTCTGCCTTTGTGGGTATGGCTACCAAGTTTTTTACCTGTAGCCTTGCTATCATGTACAGGGGCAAAGACACTGCTGGGGTGATCCAGGGTGGTCCCATGTATGTCATTGAGGAGGGAATGGGCCGAAAGTGGAAATTCCTTTCCATCATCTTTTGCGTGGCGGGGATACTTGGTCTGTTGGCTATTTTCCAGGCTAACCAATTGACAGCAACGTTTAGGTTTGTACTTCTTGAGCCTGCCGGACTCGATAGGGGGGCGACTACACGTTGGATAATCGGTATCAGTATGATGGTCATTGTGGCAGGTGTGATCTTGGGGGGGATCAAAAGAATCGCCCTTGTGGCCTCCAAACTTGTTCCTTTCATGGTTGGACTTTATTTCGCTACCGTTTTACTCATTGTTTTCAAATACATCGGCGAGGTACCTGCTATGCTATGGCTTATCGTTGAGGATGCCTTTACGGGCAATGCCGTGATGGGCGGTGCTGTTGGAGCCGTGATTGTAACCGGGGCAAGAAGAGCTGCCTTTAGTAATGAGGCCGGAATCGGTACTGCACCGATGGTACACGGTGCTTCCAGAAACAACGAGCCCGTTAGAGAAGGCTTGATCGCCATGCTGGGACCGTTTATCGACACCATTGTGGTTTGTACCTTGACCTCTTTGGTTATCCTATTGACTGGGGTATGGCAGACCACCGAAAATGATGGTGTAAGATTGACTTTATCTGCATTTGAGATGGCCTTGCCTGGTTTTGGGAAGTACCTGTTGATGACAGCGGTGTTGGTTTTTGCCTTTTCTACCATGTTTACCTACAGTTATTATGGGCATAAATGCTTTAATTACCTCTTTGGAGCTAAAAAAGCCGATTATTATAACTATTTTTACTTAATAACAATCGTGGCAGGGGCGGTGGCCTCTCTTGAGGTGGTGATCAGTTTTGTGGATGGGATGTACGCTATCATGGCCATTCCGACCATGATTTCGGCAATTTACCTTTCTCCAAAGGTGAGGGCCGCTACGAAGGATTATTTCAGAAGAATGAAGGAACTGGATGTATGAAAATCTTAATCGCACCGAATGCATTTAAAGGCACCATGAAGGCCGGTGAGGCTGCTGAAATCATTCGGACTGCGATCCTAGATAAACATCCTGATTATGATATCAAAGCATGTCCCATTGCCGACGGAGGTGATGGGACATGTTTGTTGTTAACCCAAGCCATGGGGCTTGAAAAGCGGGAATTGCTTGCCTTGGATCCCCTGGGGAGACCTGTCAAAGGTTTTTATGGTTGGGACATAGGGAGTGAAAAAGCCTTCGTCGATGTGTCGACTGTTTCCGGGGTTGGCTTGTTAAAAGCCGAAGAAAGGGATCCTTTCATCACCTGCACCTACGGAACGGGGGAATTAATCAAAGCTGCTTACCAAGAAGGAGCCAGGGAAATCGAACTGGGGCTGGGAGGCAGTGCCACCATTGACATGGGTGTCGGGATTCTTAATGCCCTGGGCTTCAAATTTCTGAATCAATGGGGGAGGGAAGTAGCCATGTTTTCCCCTTATTTTTTGGACAAAATCAATTTCATCCAAAGGCCCATTGAAAAACTCAACTTAAAATTTAGCCTGCTCTGTGATGTGCAAAATCAATTCCTTGGACCAGCGGGTGCCGTGCCTGTCTTTGGACCGCAAAAGGGCTTGGAGGCTGAAAGGGTGGAGGAAATAGAAGGCATTACAGCGCGTTTTTTTGAAATGCTGCAGGAAAAAAGCCCATTTGAGCTGGAAGATAGGCCGGGATTTGGTGCAGCAGGCGGAATTGCGTTGGGCTTGAGTGCTTTTTTCCCCACAAACTTGATAAGTGGGCCCGAATATTTCTTTGCCAAAGTAGGTATGGAGGAGAAAGTGAAATGGGCTGATTTGGTTATTACCGGGGAGGGCCGATATGATGAACAATCTGCTGAGGGGAAAGGAAGCTTCATACTGCTGCAGATTGCCAAAAAACACGGAAAACCCATACATTTAATTACTTCAGGTGAGATACCCGGTCCTGGTTTCGACGAAACCATTTTTTTACCGCCACTTCCTGAAAAGGGAGATAGTGAATCTGCCAAAAAGTTTCTGCTTCAGTCGGTTATAGATTTTTTTAAAGAAAACCCTCCAGAGTAGGCACAAAAAAAAGGTCTCCGATACGGAAACCTCTTTTTTAACATAAGCCCTTATTAAATGTATTGAAAACATGAATGCATGTTCAATTCTTTATACGTAGAGAATGGATCAAACGCTACAATAGTTTCAAAAAAATCCGTTAAAAAATCTTAACTACTTGATAAAGTAAACCTCTGCAATCTTTTCGTCCTTGATCTTGTAGATTGCAATGGCGTGCGTGGGCTCCTCTCCCCGAACCCTCGTAACTTCTTCTTGGTCAATCACCGTGTTGCCCTGCACGATTCTATTGATCAGCTTGCAGTACAAGTCTGGTGTCATGTTAAAGTATCTGGCGTAGTTTTCACGCATTTTTTCTTTTCCTTCATAAAGTAGCGTTTCAGGAAACTGAAAAACCTTGACATCATCGCTATAAGGCACCAAAAAGGCATCAATATCTCTCTTATTATATGCGTCAAGTTGCTCTTGGGCTAGTCGGCGTCCGGTACGCTCTTCTTTGGTAAGTTCCCTGAGTTCTTCCTGCTGAGCCCAAAGGGGCAAAGAGAAAGCAAGGGCGAGGGCAAATAGTATAAATTTTTTCATGTCTAATTTGTCTTTAAGTTATATTACGGATTTATGAGCAAAAGTTTTCCAATGTGCACCGAGGATTCCATCATGTTGTGTGCTTCGGAAGCATTTTGGAGAGGAAAGGTTTTGAAAATCACAGGTTTTAAATTCAAAGGAAAGAGTGGCCAAATGTACTCTTTCAGCTTATCTGCAATTTTCCCTTTGTATTCAATCGATTGGGGTCTCAAAGTGGACCCGGTAAGCACAAGTCTTTTCTTCATGATTTGAATAAGATCCACTTCTGCATTTTTACCTTTCATGGCATTGATCATCACAATTCTGCCATGCGGATTCACTATTCGGATGTTTTTGGGCGTGTAGTCCCCGCCAATCATATCCAGCACAATATCGACGCCCTGACTAAGTGTTGAGTTTTTTATCTCTTGTTCAAAATCCTGGGTTTTATAATTTATGGCCAGGTCAGCCCCAAATTCCAAACAGGCCCTACACTTCGCATCAGAGCCGGCGGTGATGATGACTTTTCCACCCATGGCCTTCACCATCTGAATGGCCGTCACTCCAATGCCGCTACTGCCGCCATGGACCAAAACGGTTTCTCCTTTTTGGAAATTTGCAATGTCAAATACGTTGTTCCAAACGGTAAAAAAGGTTTCGGGTAAGGAGGCTGCCTCTTCCAGCGAGATCCCTTCCGGCACAGGGAGGCATTGTTGCCAAGGAGCACAGGCATATTCCGCATAACCCCCACCGGACATTAATGCGCAGATTTCTTTTCCTTGAAAATCAGACGGAACACCTTCTCCGATTTCCTCAATTACTCCTGAGACTTCTAGTCCTGGAATATCAGCAGGGGCATCTGGCGGAGCGGGATACCGTCCTTTCCGTTGGGCGATATCGGGTCGGTTTACACCTGCGGCCTTTATTTTAATTAGAACTTCTCCTTCCTTGGGAACAGGTTTGGGTTTTTCCACCAACTTTAGTACCTCTGCTCCACCAGGCTCAATTATGCTGACTGCTTTCATCATTTTTTAATAGTTCTTGGCAAAACTTAAAGATAGCAAAAATAGCATAGGCTTTCTAAATCAGGTTAACTCCCCTCATTGAATGACCTTGATCATGTTTTGCATAAGGTTACTATTAGAATGGATAAAATAATCTATTTTTAAAATGTGTAAAATTTGATGGTCTTAATTATGGTAATGTCAAAATTAAGCTTAAATTTTTATTTATAGTGTAACAAATAGCCCTTGAGTTGATTTTTTGATGTGCACATATTTTGTATTTTTGACCTATTACCATCATATTAATTGTCTGGTGCGTGATAAATAATATATTTGCTAAAGTTAACTAACACTATTAATCCACATTAACATGGAACAAATCTTTACGTATGCGGTCCCAGCAATGGGTATAATTGGCCTGATCGTAATGGCCATCAAATCTTCTTGGGTGTCCAAGCAGGATGCCGGAGAGCAAAATATGATAGAGCTCGCCGGACACATTGCCCGCGGGGCAATGGCTTTTCTAAAAGCAGAATGGAAAGTGCTTATTTATTTTGTCATTATTGCTGGGATCATTCTGGCCTGGTCAGGCACGCTGGTTGAAAATTCGAGCTGGATCATTTCGATTTCCTTTGTAATAGGAGCCGTGCTTTCAGCCTTTGCAGGCTATGTGGGGATGAACATCGCCACCAAGGCCAACGTGAGAACCACGCAGGCAGCCAAAACCAGTTTGCGAAAAGCCCTTCAGGTATCCTTCACCGGTGGATCGGTAATGGGACTTGGCGTGGCAGGTTTGGCAGTTTTGGGAATGGGCTCCTTATTTATAATATTCTATAATATGTTTGTCCTTTCCGTGGGAGGAGACGTCAACGGGATGGAGATGGAAACAGCTTTGGAAGTTTTGGCCGGTTTTTCACTTGGAGCGGAGTCGATCGCCCTTTTTGCTAGAGTAGGTGGGGGGATTTACACCAAGGCGGCCGATGTGGGCGCTGACCTTGTGGGAAAAGTGGAAGCGGGCATCCCTGAAGATGATGTCAGAAACCCGGCAACAATTGCCGATAACGTAGGGGATAACGTGGGTGATGTGGCCGGTATGGGCGCTGACCTTTTTGGGTCATATGTTGCCACCATTTTGGCATCCATGGTATTGGGACGTGAAATAATATCAAATGACAACATGGGAGGTATTGCCCCGATTTTGTTGCCGTTGGTGATTGCAGGTGTAGGATTGTTGTTTTCGATCATAGGTACTTTCTTCGTTAGAATTAAAAAAGACACCGACAGCGTGCAGGCCGCCCTGAATATGGGCAACTGGGTTTCCATACTCCTTACGGTGGGTGCTTCCTATTTTATAATTGATTATATGTTGCCGGCCGGTGAGCTAAATCTGGTGAGGAACCCGGAGGTTACCTTTACCAAGATGGGGGTATTTGGAGCTGTATTTATAGGTCTTGTAGTGGGAGCCCTGATGAGTATCATCACGGAATACTATACTGCCATGGGCAAAAGGCCTGTAAACTCAATAATTAAGCAATCTTCAACGGGTCATGCCACTAATATCATTGGTGGCTTGTCAGTCGGTATGGAGTCTACGGTTCTTCCAATTCTTGTGTTGGCCGGTGGTATTTACACCTCCTTTTTGGCAGCAGGTCTGTATGGTGTGGCCATTGCGGCAGCAGGGATGATGGCGACTACAGCCATGCAGTTGGCGATTGACGCTTTCGGACCGATTGCTGATAATGCAGGTGGTATTGCAGAAATGTCGGGACTTCCAAAAGAGGTGCGGGAAAGAACAGATATTCTTGATGCGGTGGGCAATACCACAGCTGCTGCCGGAAAAGGGTTCGCCATCGCTTCTGCGGCCTTGACCGCATTAGCCTTGTTTGCGGCCTATGTTGGCTTAGCGGGTATAAATTCTATAGATATCTATAAAGCTGATGTATTGGCTGGGCTATTTGTAGGGGCCATGATTCCTTTTATTTTCTCTTCTTTGGCCATAGCCGCTGTAGGTAGGGCTGCTATGGACATGGTGAACGAGGTAAGAAGGCAGTTTAGGGAGATTCCAGGGATTATGGAGTACAAGGCCAAGCCAGAGTATGATAAATGCGTGGAGATTTCAACCAAGGCGTCTATTCGCGAGATGGTGGCTCCTGGTGCTATAGCATTGATTTCGCCCATTATAGTAGGTTTCGCTTTTGGACCAGAAGTATTGGGTGGGTTATTGGCCGGCGTGACCGTTTCGGGTGTGTTGATGGGTATTTTCCAAAACAACGCCGGAGGCGCTTGGGATAATGCCAAGAAATCCTTCGAAAAAGGGGTGGAAATCAACGGGGAAATGTATTACAAAGGCTCTGAACCCCATAAGGCCTCCGTGACTGGGGATACCGTAGGGGATCCATTTAAGGATACTTCAGGTCCATCCATGAATATCCTCATTAAGCTGATATCTATCGTGGCATTGGTGATTGCGCCGCATATTTCGATCAACCCCCACCACAATTTACCCGATGATGCTGTGATGGAGATAAAGGCGGAAAAGGAAACTGTAGCCGAGAATGTGGAGGTACTAGAACCTTAAATTGATAATTGCAGCAATAAATGCCGATGGAAAATGGAAACCATCGGCATTTTTTTTTAATTTTAGTGAAAATATTTTTCGATCCTTTATCTGACCTATTTTCCATATAAAAGCAAGAATCTCAAGCTTCAAAAATTTTTTATACTGAGGAGGGGACATAATTAAAAATTTTGTATAAGATTTTTATCATTGCCTTTTTTATAATTTAAAACTGCCGTTGGTGTAATGGTTGGGATTTTTGGGGGGAATGTTTGAAAATCTTAAAAAATTAACCAAAATTAGCCTTAATTCTTAAAGTTTATTAAAATCGAAAAATGTTTGCTGCGCCTTTTTCATCAGCTTTGAGGATTTTTCGACCGGTTTTTTTAGCCAGCCTGCTAGGGGGCAAGTGTCTGCATAATTGATCTTTAACTTCAACCTTAAATATTTTAATCTATGTTACACCCAAAATTTCAAAGTAAATGATGCAAAATTGTACAAAATCAGTCTTTTTTCTGATGCTGTTTTTGCTGGCCATACCCTCGTATGCCCAGATTACAGTGACAGGAAAAGTGACCTCCCAAGAGGATGGTGGGCCTTTGCCGGGAGTGAGCGTACTGGTACAGGGTTCGACCACTGGTGCGGTGACGGATCTTGATGGAGAGTATTCCATTGAGGTGCCTTCAGGGGATGCTACCCTGGAGTTCTCTTTTATTGGCTATACCAGACAGAGAGTTCAGGTTAGAAACAGAAGTGAACTAAATGTGGTTTTGGTTCCTGATATTGCCCAGCTTTCCGAGGTCGTGGTAACGGCCTTCGGTATCGAGCAGGAGAAAAAAGCCTTGGTATCTTCCACTCAAGAGGTGAAAGGTAGAGAACTGCAACTTTCCCGTGAACCTAACATGGTAGATGCCTTGAACGCAAAAGTTGCCGGTGTGCAGGTAACCCGTCAGGGTGGTTCGGCCGGTGCTGCCTCAAGTATAGTGATTAGGGGTATGTCTTCCATTTCAGGAGAAAACCAGCCTCTATTCGTAGTCGATGGTATTCCGATCAACAACGAATACAGAACTCGCTCCAGATCATCAAGTGTGGATACCCCTAACAGGGCCATTGATATCAATCCAAATGATATCGAATCCATGAACGTATTGAAAGGTCCTGCGGCTACCGCTCTTTATGGTATCCAGGCTGCAAGTGGTGTGGTAATCATCACCACTAAAAAGGGATCCAGATCTGATACCCAAAACCTTTCTGTAAACTTCAGCTCCAATACAGGTGTAGACAGAATCATGCAGAACTTCCCTGCACAGATGACTTATGCGCAAGGGGATAGAGGTGTTTACGGAACTACAACTTTTGGTCACTTTGGACCACCATTGTCAACTTTAAGATTTGATGGTCAGTCCACTTATAGAGATCCAAGAGGGAATCTAGTGGATATGAACGATCCAAACGCGACCAACCAAATGATGGATCCGGTGAACAACCAAGACGTTTTCTTCCAAGACGGTTTGACGTTGGACAACAGTATCAGTATTTCAACTGGTAACAAGCATAGCTCTTTCTATGTATCCTTGGCGGATTTCAGCCAGACGGGTATCATTCCTAACAATGAATACAACAGAAGATCATTTAAGGTGACAGGGGAGTCCTCTTTGACTGAAAAACTTAGAGTAACGGCCTCTGCTAACTATGTGCACTCTACAAGTACAAGATTCGGAAGAGGGGATAACTTCTCTGATGTTGTGCAGGGTTCTTTCAGAACTCCTCCAAGTTATGACAACAGCTTAGGTTGGTTGAGACCGGATGGTGGACAAAGGGCGTTTAGAGATAACTCTCCAGATAACCCTTTCTGGACAGTGAACAACAACCCTTATACAGATGAGGTAAACAGAGTAATCGGGTTTATCCAAGCCAATTATGATCCTTTGGATTGGTTGAACATCATGTACAGAATCGGTACTGATGTATCTTCGGATAAGAGAAACCAGCAGTGGGCTGTAGGTTCATTCGGTGGCGATGCCCTTCCGGGTGGTAGAGTTCAGGAGACTACTTATAATGATAGATTGCTTAACTCTGATTTAATCATTACGGCAAACACGCAGTTGGGTGAAGATTTCAACCTACAGGGTATGGTAGGTCAAAACTTCTATTCTAGATCATACAGAATGCAATTCTTTGACGGTAGAAATCTGGCCATTCCAGGCCTTTATCGAATCACTAATGCACAGACCAACCTTGTGCAGGATCAATTCACTGAATTGAAGCAGACTGCAGCGGTATTCTCCAGGGTTTCATTGGATTTCCGTAACTATGCTTTCTTGGAAGCGACGGGAAGAAATGAGTGGACTTCAACTTTGTTGCCTCCTAACAACTCCTTCTTCTACGGTTCTGTAGGTACTGGTTTGGTGTTTACAGAAGCCTTGAACATCGACCAGGGATTCTTCAGCTTTGGTAAATTAAGAGCTTCTTACTCTGAAGCTGGTAGAGATACTAACCCATATAGAGATCAAACTTACTTCGGCCGTTCTTCAGTGAGTGGTGCATGGGGTGGTAGCCTAGTGTTCCCACTTCCATCTGGTGTAGGTGGGGTGCAACTTGCAGGTCTTGCGGGTAATCCCAACCTTCGTCCTGAGAGAAACAAAACTTGGGAATTCGGGGGTGAATTCAGGTTTGCAGAAAACAGACTTGGCTTGGACGTGACTTACTATAGAGAAAGAAACGTTGACCAAATTATTGCGGTATCTGAGCCGGGAAGTACCGGTTTCTCTTCCAGATGGATCAATGCAGGTACTATCGAAAACCGAGGTTGGGAGATTGTTGCCAATGCCTCTCCATTTGTGGGTGACTTCAAGTGGGATATCGTGGCCAACTTCTCCAGAAACAGAAACACCGTGTTGGATCTTCCAGTTGACCGCTATGCCCTTGCAGGTTTCGGTAACTTGAGACCATCCTTGATTGAAGGACAGCCTTATGGTATCTTCATGGGTACAGGTTTCTTGAGAGATGATCAGGGTAATAAAATCATCAATGAAAATGGTTACCCTCAAAGGGTTCTTCCTTCTGATGATAACCCTTCTGGTGACATCATCATCGGTGATCCTACTCCAGACTTCCTTTTAGGTTTGAGAAACAACCTTTCATATAAAAACTTCCTTTTGACTTTCCTTTGGGACATCAGGGTAGGGGGAGACGTAGCTAACGTTACCGCCAACTGGATGAGAGCTCAAGGTATAGGTGAGTTTACCGAAGACAGAGGCAGCCAGGTTATCTTTAGAGGTGTGAAAGGAGATGGTACTCCAAACGACATCCCTGTAGTAATCGATGATGCGAGATATTACAACAATACTACTGGTAACAGAGATATTGCTGAAAGATTTATCGAAGACGGTTCTTGGGTACGTTTGAGAGATATCACCCTGACTTACCAAGTGCCAGCGGCAATAGCCAACAGATTGAAAATGAGAAACCTTGACGTCAGCTTGTACGGTAGAAACTTATTGCTATTCACTGCCTATACGGGTGTGGATCCTGAGACAAACCTTGCAGGTCCTAACTCTTCTATCGGTGTGGATGCTTTTGGTACTCCGACCACAAGAACAGTTGGTATCAACTTGTCAGCTCAATTCTAATTTTCGTTTCAAAAAAGAGATCAAATGAAATCAATAAAGAAAAAAATTATAAATGGCTTGGCAGGAGCGCTCCTTCTTTCTACTGCTGGTTGTGATTTGCAGGAAGCAAATGTCAACCCCAATGCAGTGACTGAGGTAGGGGTGAATGTATTACTTCCCGCTACACAGGCCAATATGACTTGGGCCGTGGGAGACTTCACTTCCCAAGCCACGGGTATCCTACTTCAATATATGACAGGTACCCTTAACGTTCAGCAGAACGTAACCTTCTATGCATATGTGCCGCCAAATTTCAATACCCCTTGGAATCATTTCTATACGGGTTCATTGATAGATTTGAAAAACATTATCGACATTTCAACTGAAAATCAGGCTTTCCACTATAGAGGTGTTGCCAAAATTCAATCAGCCTTGCTATTGGGTTATTTGGTGGATCTTTGGGGAGACGTGCCTTATTCTCAGGCATTGAACATTGATGAGTTTCCTCAGCCGGTATATGACTCTGGAGAGCAGGTTTATGAAGAGGTTTTCCGACTTTTGGACGAGGGAATCGCTGATCTTCAAAGTGAAAGTACCATTTCACCAGCTGCCAACGATTTGGTGTACCCAGCAGCCAACGAAGGTGCCTGGAGAAGCACTTCTCTTCCAAGATGGATCAAGGCTGCCAATTCTTTGAAAGCCAGATATTACAACCACTTGAGCAAAGTAGATCCTCAGGGTTCAGCTACTAACGCATTGGCAGCCATCAACGCTGGAGCGTTTGAAAGCAATGCTGATGACTTGAATACCGTTTTCGGTAATTCAGCGGATGCTGCGGGGCCTTGGTTTGGATTCCTATTGGGTTCTTTCGGCCAAAATAACATTGCCGTGGCTCAGAGATTCATTGATATGTTGGAAAACAGAATTGGACCAGGTGAAAATGATCCACGTCTTCCTTACTTCATCGGACCAAACTCTGCCGGTGGATTTGTAGGCGCAGAATATGGCGCTGCTTCCATTCCAAGCAATGTGTCCAGAGTAGGTCCTTATTTGAATAGAGAAGATGCTCCAACCAGCATCATGACTTATTCTGAATTGAAGTTTATTGAAGCAGAAGCGCATCAGAGACTAGGGCAGTATGCTTTGGCCGCTGAAGCCTTTAACCAAGCAGTGGAAGCTTCTCTTTTGAGGGTAACTGGTACTGCCAGCCCTGCCTACATTGCAGCCTTCGGATCTGAGACGGCCGCTACCATGGAAGCAAATGGTATGGAGAGAATCTTCAACGAGAAGCATATCGACATGTTCTTAAAGACTGAATCTTGGGCAGATTGGAGAAGAAGTATCCCTGCTGGTGCAGAAGGAACTGCTAGCGGAATTCCTTTCTTGGAGCCGGCAGATGATAACTTTACCAATGATGTATTCCCTAGAAGATTCCTTTATCCAACTTCTGAATTGGACAACAACTCGGGCAATATCCCGACCGGTTCTCCAACAGTAAAAGTGTTCTGGGACCTTTAATTAAAAACAAATGATGATGAAAAAATATATAGCCATATTGACCATGATTATGATGGTCGGTCTCACCTCTTGTTTTGAGGAATATGACGAAGGATATGACCTTGTGGGTCGTGTGGCCTCGATACCTGTCTTTACAGTGTCTAGCACCACTGCTGCCCCTGGCGCAGATGTAACAGCTAATTTCCGCTATTACTCTGAACACGAACCGGTAACCAACCTTCGTTTGATTCAGATCATCGGTGGAAATGAAACCGTAGCCGCTTCCAAAGATATCACAGGCCACAACCTGAGAGATTCTTACGAAGATTCCTTTACCTACACGGTTCCAGCGGACTTGGAGCCAGGAACAGCCATCACTTTGTGGATTGAAGTTGAAACTGCCAATTCCCTAACCAATAGAGGAAGCATCAACCGAGTAGTGACGGTGGCACAACCTGCAGAATAATTTATAACCTTATATATAAAAAGACTTCCATATTTTATGGAAGTCTTTTTCTTTGCTTTTCACCCAAACTGAAGTACCATGCATCTGAGCAAATACCTACTTGGACTATTGTCTGTCATTTTTATATCCTGTCAACAAAGTGACTCCGCACAGGAAACATTTGACCTGCTGATCAAGAACGCCAAAATCGTTGACGGCAGTGGAGATGAGGCCTACGAAGGCCATGTTTTTATTAATGGAGACGAAATTGCCAAAATCACAAAAGACTTAAATAACGCCCCGCAGGCCACCAGAACTATCGACGCTGAAGGAAAGGTGTTAGCGCCGGGCTTTATTGACACCCACACCCACGGGGACCCTCTCGCAACACCAGAATTCCCCAACTTTTTGGCCATGGGTGTGACGACCATTTTTATGGGCCAGGATGGTTCCAGCCCCAAAACAACAGACTTAAATTCCTGGATGGAGGAAGTAAATGCTGTCAACCCAGGTGTTAATGTGGCTATGTTTGTGGGCCATGGTACGTTGAGAATGCTTTCAGGTATTGAATATGACAAAAACCCAACTGAAGAGGGATTGAAGAATTTGGAAAAACTGGTGGCCGAAGCCATGGAAGCAGGTGCTTTTGGTGTCACCACCGGGCTGGAGTACAACCCAGGCTATGTGGCCAAAAAAGAAGAACTGGCAAGAGTGGCCAAAGTTGTGGGCGATCATGATGGAGTCATGATGAGCCACATGAGAAATGAGGATGATGACGCCATTGAGGATTCGCTTGACGAGTTTCTATCGCTAGGTGAGCACTGCCCGGTGCATGTGTCGCATATAAAAGTAGTGTATGCAAAAGGTGAAGAAAGAGCACAAGAGGTCTTGGGTATTTTGGAAGAAAGCAGGAAAAAGGGCTATACCGTGACGGCAGATCTTTATCCCTATGAGGCATCCTATACCAGCATTTCCATCTTGTTTCCAGAATGGGCCAAGGCACCAGCCGATTACAACGAAGTAGTGGCCAACCGTGGCGATGAACTCCTGACTTACCTGCGAAACCGTGTCAACTTAAGAAACGGTCCTGAAGCAACACTGCTTGGGACAGGAGAGTACAGGGGAAAGACTTTAAAACAAGTAGCTGAAGAGAAAGGAAAACCTTTTGAAAAGGTATTGATGGAAGATATAGGCCCTACGGGGACAAGTGCTGCCTATTTTGTGATGGACGAAACGGTAATGAAGGAGTTTCTAAAAGATCCCTATGTAAATGTTTGCTCCGATGGAAGCCTTACTGGCAACCACCCCAGAGGGCATGGAACTTTTGCCAAGATCATAGAATCCTATGTCAGCAATGAGCCCATTCTGAAACTTGAGGAAGCTATCCATAAAATGACCGGCCTTGCTGCCCAAAACGTAAAATTGGAAAAGCGGGGCTTGATTAAGGAAGGTTACAAAGCCGACTTGGTTATGTTTGACCCAGCCCAAATCAAGGCAATGGCTACTTATGAAAACCCCGCACAATTGGCAAAGGGCTTTGATTTGGTGATTGTTAATGGAGAAATAGCCAAAGAAGGAAAAGAGTTTAAAAACCGATCAGGAATTATTATCAGAAAATAATATGAGAAAACTATTGATTGCCACATGCGGCTTGCTGATGGCTGCCGCCTGTAGTCCTGCTGCCCAGGAGGAAAAGGACATTGAAACCCTCAAGCAGGAGATTCAGGAGGAATTGTCCACGGCGGAAGGGGACTTTGCGGTAGCCTTTCGATTACTCGACGGCTCAGGTGAAGAGATCCTGATCAACGAAATGGAAAACTTCCATGCTGCCAGCACCATGAAAACCCCTGTTATGATCGAGGTGTACAAGCAGGCTGCAGCAGGTAAATTCAATGTCTCGGACTCTATCCAGGTGCACAATGAATTCAAAAGTATTGTGGATGGGAGCCTATATAGCATGCAGCTGGGGGTGGACAGCGAGGAGGAGCTTTATGACCGGATTGGCAAAAAGGCCACCATCTATGACATCACCTACGCCATGATCATTAAAAGTTCAAATCTTGCGACCAATATTCTTATTGACCTCATAGGGGCCGAAAGCACTACTCAGACGATGAGAGATTTGGGAGCTGCTGATATTATGGTTAAAAGGGGAGTGGAGGACCAAAAAGCATTTGATCAAGGGCTTAACAATACCACCACAGCCTATGATTTAATGGTCATCATGGAAGCGATTGCAAATGGCGATGCCGTCAATGAAGAGGCCGATGCCGAAATGTTTGATATCCTGGCCGACCAATATTATAGAGATCTTATCCCAGCTTATTTGCCGGAAAATGTAGTGGTGGCTCACAAAACCGGTTTTATCACGGGCGTCCAGCACGATTCGGGCATCATCCGACTTCCCGATGGCCGTCAGTATGTATTGGTTCTGCTTTCAAAAAATCTGGCAAACAGGGACCAAGGCAAGGAGGCCATGGCCAGGGTTTCAAAGTTAATATATGACTATGTGATAAAATGAGCGCTACTTCATTATTCATCATTCATCATTCGCTATTCATCATTTAAAAAATAACGAATGATGCCTGCCTGCCGGGGAGGTAGGAACGCCGGATGATGAATTAGTAATAACCAAAAAACAACCATGAAAAAGAATCTTTTCTTAATACTTCTTACTTTCTTCATCGGCAAGCTGAGCGCCCAGGACTTCACCATGGAACAGGTTACTGCCTATCCTTTTCCGTCCGAACTAACGACTTGCTCAGGTTCTGATAAAATGGCTTGGGCCCTCAATGAGCAGGGAAAACGGAATATTTATGTGGCCGAAGGGCCGGATTTTGAGCCCAGAAAGTTAACCCATTATGATCAGGACGAGGGCCAAGAGATCAGCAGTCTCCAGATTTCCGCTGATGGCAATTGGGTCGTATATGTGAGAGGAGGAGAGCATGGAGGTGGAAATGCCCATGTGTATGTCAATCCCACCAGTCTTCCCGTTCCCCCAAAGGTGGAAATATGGAAGGTGCCTTTTAGTGGAGGCAAGCCTATCCTGATCGGTGAGGGCGACCAACCCACCTTATCCTCAGATAGTAAAAAGCTGGCTTTTATCCATGGTGGACAAGCCTGGATGGCTAATTTGGAAAATGAGGAGCCAGCCAAAAAACTTTTCACCTCCAAAGGATCGACAGGTTCCTTGGAGTGGTCTCCTGACGGAAAAAGACTTGTTTTTGTGTCTTCACGGGGCGATCATGCCTTCGTAGGTGTATACACAGATGAGAAAACATCCATAAAATGGTTAGCACCAGCATTTGCCAGAGATCGCTCGCCTAGATGGTCTCCTGATGGAGAAAAGGTAGTATTTGTGCGAACGCCAGGTGGCGGAGGAGAGCCGGACAGCCTGTTGGTTCAGCAACACCGCCCTTGGAGCATATGGACAGCTGATGTGGAGTCAGGAGAGGCTGAACAAATCTGGAAAGCTCCAGAGACTTTGGAAGGCTCTGTGCCTACTACTCATGGTGGTTTCAACTTGCATTGGGCTGTTGATAGAATTGTGTTTCTCAGCTATAAAGACGGCTGGCCGCACCTTTATTCCATTCCGGAAGTTGGGGGAGTGGTAACCCAATTAACTAAGGGAGACTTTATGTTGGAGCACATCACTTTGAGCAAGGATGGAAAAAGAGCCGTCTTCTCGGCCAACACCGGTTCCACTCCTGAAGATCTTGACCGCCGGCATATAGGAATGGTATCACTTGATGAGGCAGATATGGAATTGTTAACGGATGGAGAGGGGATAGAGGCCTATCCATTTTTTATCGGTGAATCAGACCGTATAGCCATGTTCAGTGGAGATTTTCGTCAGCCCTTATTGCCGTCAGTTATGGATATTGAAAGCAAAGAGATAAAAGTGTTGTCCCTGGACCGATTGGTTGAGGATTTTCCTTTGGATCATTTCGTGGAACCCAAGCAGGTGAGTTTTGAAGCTGCGGATGGTGTAAAGGTGTATGGCCAGCTGTTTGAAAAAGAGGGTGGTGACTCCCAAAAACCGGCAGTGGTATTTGTGCATGGTGGTCCCCAGCGGCAGATGCTGCTAGGGTGGAGCTACATGGATTATTACTCCAACACCTACGCGCTTAACCAATATTTGGCAAACCAGGGCTTTGTGGTTCTTTCTGTAAACTTCCGTATGGGGATCGGCTATGGCCATGATTTCCACAAACCTGAGGGAGCGGGCATTGCAGGCGCCTCGGAATACCAGGACGTGAAAGCGGCAGGGGAATACCTTGCGCAGCTAGAGCAGGTGGACTCAAACAAAATTGGCGTGTATGGAGGTTCCTACGGCGGTTACCTCACCGCTATTGCTTTAGGGTTGGACTCGGATCTTTTTGCCGTAGGCGTGGATATTCATGGAGTGCATAACAGGGACGGCTACATCAAAATCCCCGATGGGATTGAACAAGCCCCTGATTTGGAAAAGGCCAGGCAGGTGGCATGGGATTCTTCCCCGGTGGCCATGCTGGACAACTGGACTTCCCCTGTGTTGCTAATCCATGCCGGTGATGACAGGAACGTTAACATCAGCCATAGCGTGGATTTGGCTAGAAGACTTGAGCAGCGCAACATCCCTTACGAATACCTGGTAATCCCTGACGACACCCACCACTGGATGGTGTATGCCAACATGGTGAAAGTAAACCAAGCCACGGCTGATTTCTTGAAAAAGCATTTAATGAAATGAAAAAATAGGGTCACAAAATTTGAGAATTACTGCAGCGTCCGTGGCGTATTTTCCCTTTGCGCCGTTGCGTGAAGCTTTTCCAACTCTGTGAAACTCATTTTAAAACTCTACTTAACTCTGTGTCCCCTTTGAAATTGATTATGTCCAAATATCTAATTACCGCTTTAGTACTTATCATCACCTTACAAGCCGAGGCTCAGAGGCTCAATAAGAGGCAGGTCAAGCGGATTTTTGATCGGTCTGAGATCATGCAGGAGCATTTTGTAGGGTTTGTCCTGTATGACCAGGAAAAGGAGCGGGTGATCTATGAGGAAAATTCCCAGAAGTATTTCCTCCCAGCCTCCAACACCAAGCTTTTTACCCTTTATGCAGCGCTCAACATGCTTGGGGATTCCATTCCGGCTTTGAGATATGAGGAGCGGGGAGATTCCCTGATTGTGTGGGGGACGGGGGATCCGACATTCCTGCATGAGAAGTTTGAGGACCAAAGGGCCTTTGATTTTCTTAAGAATCAGGAGAAAACCATTTACCTTTCCATAGATAGAGATGGCAGTTCCGTATTGGAGCCCAGCAATTGGAGGGCGGATATTAATTCGATCCCCATCGCGGCCAATACGGCACAAGTAATGGGAAGTGCGGAAGGGTTTAGAAGTTTTCCTGCCTCAATAGCCCAATTCATCAAACAGGATACCGCACTGCTTGAGGATAAATTTATCCTGCGAAGGGCCAAGGTGGGGTATGACCTGAATTACCCAGCCTTACCTATTCCCGAGAAATTCGAAAGCAAGGTGCTTTACACTGTTGGATCAGATCTGACTGCACAAATCTTGGCTGATACCCTTCAAAAAGAAGTAAGGCTCACCAATATTGCCATGCCGGAGGATGCCAGAACCTTGTATAGCGTGCCCACAGATTCCCTGCTCAAACACATGATGTTGCCCAGTGATAACTTTTTGGCCGAACAGATCTTGATGTTATGCTCCTCGACCCTGGATGGGGAGATGGGCATCAAAAAAGCAATCGACCACAGTCTGGAAAATTTTATGGCTGACCTTCCGGCTGAGCCCAAATGGTCTGATGGTTCCGGCTTATCAAGGTTCAATCTCTTTACTCCAGAAACTATAATCCACCTTATTGGGAAAATAAAAGACAAGGTAGGGGATGAAGACAGGTTAAAAGATCTGATGCCAGTGGGAGGAATCAGCGGAACTCTTAAAAGTGCTTATCAGCTGGATAATGGGGTGCCTTTTGTTTGGGCCAAAACCGGCACCTTGACTTATGCCCACCTACAAAGCGGGATATTGGAGACGAGAAATGGGAAAAGGCTGCGCTTTGCATTTATGAACAACAACTTCGTGAGACCAACCGCCGAAATCCGCGAAGAAATGGTCCGCATCATGACCGAAATCCACGAAAGATTTTAAACTTCGGTCTTCCGTCTCCGGTCTCCCGTCTTCCCATAGATTCCCTCTATCTGCCATAGATTTTAATAGTTAGAAAAGTAAGGTTTTATCTATCCGATTTTGTAATTTTAGTGGTAAGCAATCAAGAAGATATAAATAATACCACTTTAAACTATGGAAAACAACAAAGACAGAAACACAGCTCCCAACACCCCAGTATGGGATACCAATGAATCCAGTAGATGCCCATTTTTGAGCGGGGCCGTGAGGTCCACTGCAGGCAGCGGATATACCAACCGTGACTGGTGGCCAAAAATGCTTAACCTTAAAATCCTGCACCAGCACTCATCCCTTTCCAATCCTATGGGGCAGGACTATAATTACCGGGAGGAATTTAAAACGCTTGACTTGAATGCCGTAAAACAAGATTTGACTGAGCTGATGACCGATTCCCAGGATTGGTGGCCTGCCGATTACGGCCATTATGGCCCATTTTTTATACGAATGGCTTGGCACAGTGCGGGTACTTATAGAATTGCCGATGGACGTGGCGGTGCGGGCTCTGGTTCTCAGCGCTTTGCCCCCTTAAACAGCTGGCCTGACAATGCCAACCTGGACAAAGCCAGGCTTTTGCTTTGGCCTATCAAACAGAAGTATGGAAAAAAATTATCCTGGGCTGACCTGATGATTCTAGCCGGGAATGTGGCCCTGGAGTCAATGGGCTTGAAAACCTTCGGCTTTGGCGGTGGCCGGGTAGATGTGTGGGAGCCTGAAGAGGACATCTATTGGGGTTCGGAAGGTGAGTGGCTGGGCAATAAGGAGCGTCATGAAGGCGGGACCCTGGAAAGCCCACTCGGTGCCTCCCATATGGGTCTGATTTATGTCAATCCGGAAGGGCCAAACGGTAACCCGGATCCTGTTGATGCTGCCCATCACATCAGGGAAACTTTTGGCCGAATGGCCATGGATGATTATGAAACCGTTGCCTTGATTGCCGGAGGACATACTTTTGGAAAAACCCATGGTGCCGCAGACCCAGGCGAATATGTAGGAGCGGAGCCCGCCGGAGCAGACATAGCTGAGATGGGTATGGGATGGAAAAATACTTTTGGCAAAGGCCACTCTGGGGATACCATTACCAGTGGTTTGGAAGGTACCTGGACAACCAGCCCTACCAAATGGAGCAACAATTTCTTTGAAAATCTGTTTGGCTTTGATTGGGAATTGACCAAAAGTCCAGCAGGCGCCCACCAGTGGAAACCCAAGGGTGGGGCTGGGGAAGGTACTGTGCCCGACGCACATGATCCGAATAAAAAGCATGCGCCTTTTATGCTGACAACGGATTTATCGCTAAAAATGGACCCTGCTTATGAGAAAATATCCAGGCACTTCTATGAAAACCCGGATGAATTTGCGGATGCTTTTGCAAGAGCATGGTTTAAGTTAACGCATAGAGATATGGGGCCCTTGTCCAGATATTTGGGGCCTGAGGTCCCTCAAGAAGAATTGATCTGGCAAGATCCAATACCTGCAGTGGAACATGAAATGGTGGATGAAAATGATATCGCCGATCTGAAGGATAAACTGCTGAATTCCGGGCTTTCGGTAAGCCAGCTGGTAACCACAGCCTGGGCCTCGGCCTCTACTTACCGAGATTCCGATATGCGTGGAGGCGCCAATGGGGCTAGAATCCGCCTGTCTCCCCAGCGAAACTGGGAGGTAAATAATCCTCAGGAGCTTTCCAAAGTATTGGATAAAATTGAACATATTCAAAAAGATTTCAACGATAGCCTGTCGACAAACAAGAAAGTTTCCCTCGCTGACCTGATTGTTTTGGGAGGTTGTGCTGCAGTGGAGAAAGCCGCCCGGGATGCGGGATTTGATGTCAAAGTTCCTTTTGCCCCCGGAAGGGCGGATGCCAGTCAGGAGCAGACGGATGAGGAACAGTTTTCCATGCTGGAACCGAATGCGGATGGGTTCCGAAACTACTTCGGCAACCATGAGCACATCTCAGCTTCGGCAGAGGAAATGCTTATCGATCGAGCGCAGTTGATGACACTCACTGCACCGGAGTTAACGGTACTGGTAGGGGGGATGAGGGTGCTCAGCACCAATTTTGATCAGTCCAAGCATGGTGTGTTTACCGACAGACCGGGCCAATTGACGAATGATTTTTTCAAAAACCTGCTAGATATGAAAACCACCTGGAAGGCAACCTCGGACGCAGGGAAGATTTTCGTAGGGAGTGACCGCAATACCGGTGAGGTCAAATGGACAGGAACCCGTGTGGACCTGATCTTCGGTTCCAACTCAGAGCTAAGAGCCATTGCAGAAGTTTATGCTTGTAATGATGGGCAAGAGCGTTTTGTTAAAGACTTCGTAAAGGCTTGGGCCAAAGTGATGAACCTGGACCGGTTTGATTTGAAATAAAGCTAATTTAAATTAATGACGAAAGGCACCTTGGGGACAGGGTGCCTTTTGCAGTAAAAGGGAGTCGCACAAAGTAAAATGAAAAATGTTATGCTTTCTAAATGTTTATTTTGAGGATTTGTTGTTTTAATCAGGCAAAATTAAGCTTTGGTTGTCGGATTTTTAGCCCTTATTTGGAGATGATTCAAATTTGACTTCCGCTGAAGTCGTTGCGGATTTCTGTGTCCGTTGCGAGAAATTTTTCAGCTATGGGCTCATTCTCACCACCATTTCCGCCACCCGTTTTCCCAGGCCCTCAGCTTTCTTCAGGAAAACCTCCTGAACGGCCTTACCCGCATACTCTCCCTCACCGGTGATGGCGGAGGCACCGAAGGCAGCCTCAGTCTCCTGGCCTCCTACGATGACCATGCCGTGGATCAGCATGGAGTGTATGATGTTGAGCATCACCAGTTCCTCCCCGATGGATATGCCGCCTCCCGTTGCAAATGCCGCCCCGATCTTGTCCTTCAAAGGCCTGCCTTCAAAAGGCCAGGAGTTGATGAACTCCTGCACGGCCGGTGCTATGTTGGCATTATAGACCGGTGAACCTAATACAATGGCCCCTGCTTTTAATACATCCTCCTCAGAAATATCTTCAATGGACCTAAGAACCACCTCCACTTCCCCGGTTTCCGCCCCCCTGGCCACCGCCTCCGCCATGGCTTTAGTGTGTCCGGACGGACTGTAATAAGCCACTAGGACCACAGGTTTGGATTGGGCTTGTGCTATGGCTGGAGCTATAAGGAAAAGGATTATGGAGATGGTTAAAATGCTTGATCTCATATCGAAAATATTATAATTGAAAATGTAAAATTAGGAATTAATAATGGAGTTTCCGTTGTTCCAAGGCTGGCATTACAACTTTGAAACTTTATGCTCTACCATATTTTTTCGCTGCGACCTTTGCGTCTTTCTCTGCGCCGCTGCGTGAAATTTCTTCTGCGAAGCAGCAACTCTGTGTAACTCTAATTGTAACTCTGTGAAACTCCTTGTCCCCTTGTTCGCTTCGATTCCTCTTCCTGATTTCCAACTCTTTACTTTTCCATCTCTGAATTTCCGGCGCTTCTTTTAAGAAAACTCTGGCATTAGCCTTAACTTGCAAGCCTAAAATCATCCGATCGGAAAGGCCTTATTCAGGTGCCGGCCGGTCTGTACATTAGCATCAAAAACATGAACATCAACCATTACCTCAAGATTGCCGAGGAGCTGAGCGTCAAACTCAAGCAGGTGACCGATACGGTGGCCTTATTGGATGAAGGAGCTACCGTGCCCTTTATTTCCCGCTATAGAAAGGAAGTGACCGGAAGCCTGGACGAGGTTCAGGTGGCCAGTATTAGGGACCGTGTGCAGCAGCTGCGCGACCTGGACAAAAGGAGGGAGGCCATCCTCAAGTCCATCAAGGAGCAGGAAAAACTCACCCCCGAACTGGAGGAGAAAATCAATGCCGCCGAAACCATGGCCGTATTGGAAGATCTTTACCTGCCTTACAAACCAAAAAGAAGGACCAAGGCCACCATCGCTCGCGAAAAAGGGCTGGAGCCATTGGCCAACAAGATATTTGAACAGGAGTCATTTGACCTGGAAGCCGAAGCAGCCCAGTATGTGGATGCGGAAAAAGAGGTAAACTCCACCGAGGAAGCCCTACAGGGTGCGAGGGACATCATCGCCGAATGGATCAACGAAAACGTGGAGCTCAGAAAGCAGATGCGGGACCTTTTCATCAACGAGGGCAAATTCACCTCCAAGGTGATTCCCGGCAAGGAGGAAGAGGCGCAGAAATACAAGGATTACTTTGACTGGTCCGAACCCATCAAGACAGCCCCTTCCCACCGGGTGCTGGCCATGAGAAGGGGAGAAAAGGAGCTTTTCCTCATGCTGGATTCCCAGCCGGAGGAACTGGACGCCATCGCCCTGATGGAAAAGATCGTGGTTCAGGGTGCTGCCAATACTGCTGTGGAACAGGTCAAAATCGCCATCAAGGATGCCTACAAGCGCTTGCTGAAGCCTTCCATGGAAACAGAGGTAAGGCTTTATACCAAAAAGAAAGCCGACGAAGAGGCCATCAAGGTCTTTGCTGAAAACCTCAGACAGCTGCTTTTGGGCGCTCCATTAGGCGAAAAGGCTGTGATGGCCATTGACCCTGGTTTCAGGACTGGCTGTAAAACCGTCTGTTTGGGTCCCCAGGGGCAATTGCTGGGCTATGATGTGATTTATCCCCATGAAAACAGAAAGGTTGCTGAATCCGGTGCTTTGGTGAAACACTTGGTAGAAAAGCACCAAATCGAAGCCATTGCCATCGGCAACGGTACGGCCAGCCGGGAGACGGAATCCTTTGTGAAATCATTGGGCCTTCCAAAACATGTCATCGTGGTGATGGTCAACGAGAGCGGCGCTTCCATCTATTCGGCTTCGGATGTGGCCAGGGAGGAATTCCCCGACCATGACCTGACCGTAAGGGGAGCCGTATCCATTGGCAGGAGGTTGATGGATCCATTGGCCGAACTGGTAAAGATCGACCCCAAATCCATCGGGGTGGGGCAGTACCAGCACGACGTGGACCAGAATGCCCTCAAAAGCTCACTGGACGACACCGTAATGAGCTGTGTAAACGGCGTGGGTGTGGAGGTAAACACCGCTTCCAAGCAGTTGCTGACCTATGTGTCAGGCCTTGGCCCGTCACTGGCTCAGAATATCGTGAAATACAGGGACGAAAACGGTCCTTTCAAAAGCCGTGAGGAAATCAAAAAGGTGCCTAGACTGGGCGACAAGGCCTATGAACAGGCAGCGGGCTTTTTGAGGATCAGAAACGGCATCAATCCCTTGGACAGAAGTGCCGTTCACCCGGAAAGTTATACGGTGGTGCAAAAAATGGCCGCTGACTTGGGTGTGGACGTGAGCGATCTGATGAGCAGCGAGGAATTGAGACAGAAGGTGGTGTTGAAGAACTACGTTTCCGAGACCATCGGTCTGCCAACCCTTCAGGACATCATGGCCGAGCTTTCTAAGCCGGGCAGGGATCCGCGCGAGACTTTTGAAGTGTTCAGCTTCCAGGAAGGCGTCAACGAGATGAAGGACCTGCAGGTAGGCATGAAGCTTCCTGGAGTGGTGACCAATATCACCAACTTCGGTGCCTTCGTAGACGTGGGGGTACACCAGGACGGCCTGGTCCACCTGAGCCACTTGGCCGACAAGTACGTTTCCGATCCCAACGAGGTGGTAACCGTCAATCAGAAGGTGGAGGTGACCGTGATGGAAGTGGATCTGGGCAGAAAAAGAATAGGCCTGAGCATGAAGTCCGACCCCTTTGCCGAAAGGCCCAAGGGCGGAAAAGGCGGCGGAAGGCGCCCAAGAGAGGAAAAGGAACCCGAAGGCGATCTGGCTGCGAAGCTGGCGATGCTGAAGGGGAAGTTTAGGTGATATAGATTGCCACAGATGCACAGATGAAAAATAGATTAAAAAGAAAGGCTCCCGGAAAGGGAGCCTTTTTTCAATACAATTCAACTTTAATTTTTAAATTGCCCTTGGTGACATTTTCTGGCTCATATTCGATAGTAATTTTATTGTCATACCAATCACTTCTGAATTCCTGATTGATTTTTCCCGGCCCAAAGGAATCCAGCCCGTTTAGGGAAAATACTCCATCCACTTCTCCGACAACTGTTATGATTTTCGTTACCACTCTTTCTGAATCCGTTTTAAAGAATAATGTTTGTTTTTTCGAAACATCTTCAATGTGTTGAAATTCTGTATTGGTTTTAAATAAAATAATTATAAGCAAAAGAGAACTTAATATTATTATGGCGGTTAGAATGTTTTTTTTCATGGATTAATTGCATAAAATGTCTGAAGTAACAATTTCGGTCAATCCAGGAATTATTTGATTGTATTGGTTTACTTGGTCTAAAACCACCAAATCACCTCTATATAGAGCTTGTAAAACAAGATTGGCCACATTTGTATTGTTTGCAAGAAGACCTATGTCTCTCCCAACTTGATTATTGTGTAAATCCATAATTTTTTCCATTTCTCTATTGGATGGAGTATCACATTCATGAGCATCTGCAAACTGTTTTGATAATGGTACATTATTCGTTGATATGACATTTAAGGCATTCCAGTAAGCGTGCCTAAATGCATCACCACAGTCATTGTGATTGTTTCCTCCCCCATTTGGACCAAAAAAATCTTTTGTTTTTTCGTCAGCTAATATAGAATTTTCATAAATCTTGTAAATATTATGTAGATTTCCGTTGTATATGGAATTTCTTACTGTACTTTTTTCACAATCATTTAATTTTTTATATTTTTCTTCTATATAATTGATGATCTCTTCTTCATCAATTACAGGGTCTAGAGTTTCACCTCCACCTCCACCACCGCCGCCACCAAGATCATCAGAAGGCGGTTCCAAAGAGGCATCTTGAGAACCTTGAGATCCTGGGACATGATAACACTTTGAAGAGGAGGAGGTGCTAACGTGATAGGTTGTTCCACTAGATGTGGTTACTGACCAAACATCATAGGTGATGGTGGTTACACAATAGGAAGCATTATTTTCGAATATTTTCTTCTTACTGTTTCTTTCCGGGGTTATTGTTGACTTGGTAGCACCATCCTCTAACTCTACGGCTAAAACAGCTTCTTCATTCCAATTGTACCAGTTATAAGTGCCTTTAAAATCTTCAGGCAACTTGTTGTAGGTTATTTGTCTGTTCCTAACCTTGTAAGAGAAATCAGGTACAATTTTTAGAATATAGGTTTCAAAATTTCCGACTCCTTTTTCTACAATTATTAGTTCAGTTACTACTTTGCTTTGAAGCTTTTTGTAAGCGGCTTCTACTTCATTAAGATGATTGCTCTCTAGGGGTGCCGGGAAAGACAAATCATCATACATGATTGTAAAGATGTGGATTTTCTCATTTTTAGAATTTACATCTTGACGGTAACTACCTTGGTTGATGTGCCTTTTGATGGGCTTTGTCTTTCCGGCAACGTTACCTTGGGGAAATACCTCTGTTCGGTTGAGGGAATCAATTTGGTTTAATAAAGCCTCGTTCAAATTTAGATCTCCATCTTTCTTAATTATTTCTTCTTGGTCAACTACACATCCTGTAGTTACGAAAAAGATGATAATCAAGTACCCAACTATCCTTAAGACATTAGTGGGGGGGGGTAAATCGTAAAATTGTTTTCATTGATTAAAAATTTAAGTTAAAAGATTATTCAATATGTGGGATTAATCCGTTAGTTGCAAAATTATGGAGGTGAAAATGGGT
>NZ_JAHBGI010000013.1 GCF_018500185.1 Litoribacter ruber
TGATGAGTGATGAATGGTGAATGATGAATGTTGAATGAGGAATGTTGAATGATGAATGATGAATGATGAATGATGAATGGTGAATGATGAATGGTGAATGATGAAGAATTATTCTCGTTACACTGATGCCCCATCCGAGGAGCGGAGCTACCAGGGAGGGTCGCGGGAGTAAGGACGGTAATTATTAAAAAGCCTTCAAATTATACCGTATAGCATCACATAACACTGTCCTGCGGTTTACTTGGTACCTGGTACCTAGTACTTGGTACCACTCGTAAGTACGAAGTTAGAAGGTCTGGCGGGGCAGCCACGGGAGGGAATGATGACTGATGAATGGTGAATGATGAAGAATTATTCTCGTTACACTGATGCCCCATCCGAGGAGCGGAGCTACCAGGGAGGGTCGCGGGAGTAAGGACGGTACTTATTAAAAAGCCTTCAAATTCTACCGTCTAGCATCACATAACACTGTCCTGCGGTTTACTTGGTACCTGGTACCTAGTACTTGGTACCAATCGTAAGTACGAAGTTAGAAGGTATGGCGGGGCAGCCACGGGAGGGAATGATGAATGTTGAATGTTGAATGAGGAATGTTGAATGAGGAATGAGGAATGTTGAATGATGAATGAATATACTTACGGATCAGTCAAGAGCCTTTCGAACCAAGACAAAACCACTCAACATTTTGGTCTTCCATTTTCACTAGATTGAAAGGAAAGTAGATACATTTTTTCTAAATTGGTGTTTAAGCAATTTTGCGAGCCAACTTAACACCAACCTTTTTAGATGAAAAAAGATCAATCACCTAAGCAAAATAATTCAAGAAGAGACTTTCTCAAATCATCGGCCCTAGCTGTGGCAGGATTTTATTTGGTTCCTAGGCATGTGCTTGGCGGGCCAGGGTATACCGCTCCCAGTGACATGCTTAATGTGGCAGGCATCGGCGTGGGCGGTATGGGTTACAACGATGTGACCGGCGTTTACAAAAGTGGAAAGGCAAATATCGCCTACCTGTGTGATGTGGATGACAGAAGGGCGGCCAAAGCCCGTCAGGAACATCCAAAGGCAAAATATTATAAGGATTATCGTGAGATGTTGGAAAAGGAACATGGCAATATAGATGCCGTGATCATTTCAACACCCGATCATAACCATGCCGTGCAGGCCATGGCTGCCATGCAGCTAGGAAAACACGTGTATGTGCAGAAACCACTAACTCATGACATCTATGAGGCACGAAAACTTACCGAAGCTGCCGAAGAATACAAGGTGGTGACCCAAATGGGTAACCAGGGTTCCTCCGGAGAGGGCGTGCGGCAAATGATGGAGTGGTACAATGCCGGTATAATTGGGGAAGCCCATACGGTACGCTGCTGGACGGACCGGCCCGTGTGGCCTCAGGGCATTCCTTGGCCACAGGAAAGCAAGCCCGTGCCGGATGAGTTGGATTGGGATCTATGGTTAGGCACCGCCCCGTATCGTGAGTATGTGGATGGACTTGTGCCCTTCAACTGGCGGGGCTGGTGGGATTATGGAACAGGGGCGCTTGGTGACATGGCCTGCCATATCATGGAGTCCCCCTTCCGCGTACTGAATTTAGGTTACCCGACTGAAGCGGAATGCTCTGTAGGTTCAGTGTACGTGGATGAATTTAAGAGGGGGTATTTCCCTGACAGCTGCCCGCCCTCTTCACATGTTACTTTAAACTTTAAAGGAGAAAAGGGCCAGGACATCCAATTCCACTGGATGGATGGAGGTATTCAGCCAACTAGACCGGAAGAGTTGGAGCCAAATGAAACCATGGGTGACGGTGGCAACGGGGTGATCATCGAAGGTACCAAAGGTAAAATGATGGCTTCCACTTATGGCCGAGATCCTAGATTACTCCCTACCTCCCGCACGGATGAGGTAAATGTTCCTAAAACCGTTGCGAGAGTGGAAGATGGAGAAGCTGGCCACTACAAACAATGGGTAAATGCCTGTATAGCTGGTCATGGAAGTGAAGAATTTAACAACCTCAGCTCACCATTCTCTATTGCCGGTCCTCTGACAGAATCAGTATTGATGGGCAATTTGGCAATTAGGAGCTATGATATACGTAAGCCTGCAGGTCAAGAAGGTCGATATAATTATCCAGGAAGACACATCAAGCTGCTTTGGGATGGTGACAACATGAAGGTAACCAATTTTGATGATGCCAATCAGTTTGTCAAAAGAGAGTACCGTGAGGGATGGAGTTTGTAAGTTATATACGTGAGGGGCGCAGGGGTGAGGAAGAAGTAAGCACCACTGCGCCTTATCTCTCAGTAATCTTTGCGCTTCTTTGAGCACTTTGCGGTTAAATTCAAGCTACAGTAGACTTTGCGGTGAGTTCTCCTAGTTACTCTCCGAATTCAAGTTCGTGGTCTAGGTCTTTTTGGAAGGCTTCGATGAAGGCGTTGCGGAAGACGTTGAAGATGGTGGGGATGAGTTTGGTATCTGTGCCCGTAGTGTCACCTTCGAAGGGAATCCTGGTGGCAACCTGCTCCTCTTCCGGATTTTCAAAGAGCCCGAATGCCGCCCCTACAATTCCTTCCCAGGCTCTCCTCCAAAAGGACTGGTCTTCTTCCCTTTGGTCGGATATTTTCACATTTGAAAAAATGGGTTTAGTGTAACCCTCAAAAACCCCATCCTTCATCACGATTTCCGTACCCACATACATTTGTCCTTCGCTAAAAGTAAACTTGGCATATGCCTCGGTAAAATCATTCAGGGCAGTCAGATCCACTCCTTCCAGTTCTATATTTGCATCCATATCCGGATGGGCTTTTAAGATATTAAGATCAATGTTGCCGGTGAGAACCCCTCCCCCATTGGTGGTGCCGGTGATAGATACAGAGGAAGGTAAGGCTTTATCCGTTTCCTGTAGGTTGCCCAGATTGGTCGCTTGGATATCCATGGCTTGAATGAAAACATCCACTTTGGGACTCGCTGTGGGATCGAGGTAGTGTATTTCACCGTTTTCCACCGTAAAGGTGTTGATTCTAAAGGGAACCAAATCATCCAAAACTTTTCCCAAATCTGCCTCATCCCCATCATCCACTTCCTGACCGTCATAAACATAATTGAGCACAGGATTGATCAGCCCCACATCGCCGACAATCTCCCCACGAAACAAGGAGCTCCACTCCAGGGAAATATCAATGGTGGAAACGGCAAAGAAGGGAATGTCTTCCGGGGTTTGCTTATCGGTAAATATATAAAGAGAGTCAACCTGATATGCACCTCTGTAGAGTTGGATACTTACATCATTGACTCTACCGTGCATTCCTTCTAGATTTCCTAGGGCTCGATTTACTTGACGTAGGGCAATAGGCTCCAAGGCAAAATGAAGAAGTAAAAAAATGAACAAAATGATGCTTAAAGGGATCCAATATCTTTTTTTCATAAGAAAGGTTTAAAGTAAAAAATACTCCTTTCCTTTAGGCGTCAAATCTTATACCATTGTCAACTTTGGTTTGGGTTGTACTTCAATTTGCCCAATCCATAGAGATAGAGCACTTTACTGTAGCGCTGCATGAAAGGCAGCAATATCACATTGGCCACCACTACCGTTACAATATATACCCACAAATCGGGGTCGTTGAAGAAAATATTGAGGATAATCATCACGTTGACAAATAAGGCAACCGAGAAAGCGTAGCTTATATAGAGGGCACCGTAATAGAAATCCGGCTCAGGGTGTAAGTTTGCTCCACAATGATCGCAATGGTGCCTCACCTCGGAAAGTTTGCGGAAACTGTAAACAGGTACATTGAACATATTGCCAGTCCGGCATTTGGGGCATTTGGCGTGCAACATGGCGTTGCCAAGTGAATTCTGAGACATATAATACGGGTGTAAATACTCGGATATAAAGATAAGTCAATCCGGCTGTATTCCCGAGGGAAGAGGGAGAAAAGGTTTACCGCTTCGGGGAAAGAAAAGGGACGCCCGCCACGGCGGGCAGGCGGAGTTTCACGGGAAGGAATAGGGAAGACGGGAGACGGAGATGAAACAATAAAAAACCACAGAGGACCAGAGGTACAGACAAAAAAAAACTTGGCGCTCTTTGCGAGTCCTTGGCGGCCTTTGCGTGAATCTTTGGGTCGGGAGACCGAATACGGTAGAAAGGAAAAGCAAAAACCTCAGAGGACCAGAGGTACAGACAAAAAAAAACTTGGCGCTCTTTGCGATTCCTTGGCGGCCTTTGCGTGAAATTTTGGGACGGGAGACCGAAGACGGAAGACAGGACAAGCAAAAACCACAGAGGATCGGAGGCACAGACAAAAAACTTGGCGATCTTTGATTCCTGGGCGGCCTTTGCGTGAAATTTTGGGACGGGAGCCCGAAGACGTAAGACAGGAAAAGCAAAAACCACAGAGGATCGGAGGCACAGACAAAAAACTTGGCGATCTTTGATTCCTGGGCGGCCTTTGCGTGAAATTTTGGGACGGGAGACCGAAGACGGAAGACAGGAAAAGCAAAAACCACAGAGGATCGGAGGCACAGAAAAAAAACTTGGCGATCTTTGATTCCTTGGCGGCCTTTGCGTGAAACTTTGGGACGGGAGACCGTAGACGGAAGAAAGGAAAAGCAAAAACCACAGAGGACCAGAGGTACAGACAAAAAAAACTTGGCGCTCTTTGCGATTCCTTGGCGGCCTTTGCGTGAAATTTTGGGACGGGAGACCGAAGACGGAAGACAGGAAAAGCAAAAACCACAGAGGACCAGAGGTACAGACAAAAAAAACTTGGCGCTCTTTGCGATTCCTTGGCGGCCTTTGCGTGAAATTTTGGGACGGGAGACCGAAGACGGAAGACAGGAAAAGCAAAAACCACAGAGGACCAGAGGTACAGACAAAAAAAAACTTTGCGATCTTTGCAATTCCTTGGCGGCCTTTGCGTGAAACTTTGGGACGGGAGACTGAAGACGGAAGAAAGGAAAAGCAAAAACCACAGAGGACCAGAGGTACAGACAAAAAAAAACTTGGCGATCTGTGCAATTCCTTGGCGGCCTTTGCGTGAAACTTTGGGACGGGAGACTGAAGACGGAAGAAAGGAAAAGCAAAAACCACAGAGGACCAGAGGTACAGACAAAAAAAAACTTGGCGATCTGTGCAATTCCTTGGCGGCCTTTGCGTGAAACTTTGGGACGGGAGACCGAAGACGGAAGAAAGGAAAAGCAAAAACCACAGAGAATCGGAGGTACAGAGAAAAAAAACTTTGCGCTCTTTGCGATTCCTTGGCGGCCTTTGCGTGAAACTTTGGGACGGGAGACTGAAGACGGAAGAAAGGAAAAGCAAAAACCACAGAGAATCGGAGGTACAGAGAAAATAAACATTGCGCTCTTTGCGATTCCTTGGCGGCCTTTGCGTGAAACTTTGGGACGGGAGACCGGATGAAAATTTAATGATTCTCTAATTGGCATGATTATTTACGAATAAGAACAAATGATTACTTTTGCAGTATGATTAGGAAGGTGAAGGCAGGTATTTGGTACAAGGTGTTGACCTATATGTTATTGGTCAACTTTGTGAACCTGTCTGCCAATTTTTATCATGCCTCGGAACATGATTCTTCGCTTTTGCAATCTCAGGATCCCATTGACTCCCTTGCCGAGTTGATGCTGGAGTACGTTTTTGACATGGATGATGAGACCATTCCTGATACGGAGGTCCCCCACGAAAAACGCAAAATAGCTGATATCAAATTGCTTTATACCGCAGAGTTGATCGCTTTTGACCAATTTCTGCCCATCGTCAAATCCCCAAAAGCCACCCCTTATCAAAACAATTATAAGGATTGGGCAAATGACATCAATTCTCCACCACCCAAACAGGGCTGATTTTTTCCATTCCAAGTAAATCAATTCTTAAAAATTAAGGGCCAATAGATGCAGCCCTTGAAAACTCCATGCCTATGATTTAGGTTATAGGCCATTCTTTCTATTCCAATGGAAATTAAAAGTATCGCACTTAGCTTAATGTTTGGGCTAATGGCAATTTGTGCATATGCCCAAGATGGCAGGGAAACCAGAAAAGTAATCGACACCCTGACCTATGAAACGCAATCCGGTCTGCCCATTGCAGCCTCAAAGATTTATTTCACCGATTCAAAATTTACCATTTCCGGATACGGAGAGTCCAATTTCATCAACTATTTGGGTCCCAAAAACACCCAAAGTGAAGATTTGGAGCTTTACATGACCAACATGCAGCGTTTTGTGGCCTATGCTGCCTACAAACCGAAGAAATGGCTGGTCCTGTATGCTGAAATATTTGCCGAATACATGATGGATGGGGGAAGAGAGAGGAAGTTTGAGTTTATGCCCGAAATCTTCGCCGACTTCCTTATCAGCCCCAAGTTCAACCTTCGATTGGGGACTCATCAGGCCACAATAGGTTATCTCAACAATAGCGATGAACCTGTCATGTTCTATACCGTAAACAGGCCTGAAGTGGAAAGAATAATCATTCCCTCCACCTGGATAGATCTGGGAATCATGACTTATGGTAGAATTAACAACGATCTGAAGTGGTCTGCCTCGATTTATCAGGGTCTTGACCCTACCCTACTCAATGGAGCCACCTGGATCAGAAGAGGGCGTGATGAGGCGTTGAGGTTCAATTTTAATGGCTACACATTTAATCCAAGCCTTAAATACACAGGCCTGAAAGACACCGAACTGGCCGTCAATGGAATTCTTGCCAGTATGAGCCAAGACGGCATCAGATCCAACACACATATCCTGAGCTCATACGTTCGCCATAACTATGGCAATTGGTCTTTCATGGCTTTGGGGGCTATTGGTGGCACTGATAATACTCAAGGGCTGTTTGAACTTACACAAGCCTATTCACCGGACAATACCGGACAGGTGTTGGGCAGAAATGTATATGGATATTATGCTGAAGTAGGTTATGATATTCTTCCATTTTTGGGAGTAAATAAAAGTAAGGCAAGGGATAAAAATTCCTTTCTGATTAAGCCCAGCGAGCTAAAACTCCCCATATTCGTGCGTTATGAGCGACTGGATACCCATGCTCAGATCAGCCCTGAGCTGATGGGTCAACCCTTCTTCCAAAGTGACCTTACCACCATTACGGTTGGGGCAAATTTCAATCCGAGAAGAAATGTGGTAATAAAGACAAATTATCAATTCCGAAATAACCGGAGTGCTTTGGCGGATGGGGTATTTGAGGGAGATAGGTTTGAATTTGGATTAGGGTTTATTTTTTAGGAGACGGAAGACCGAAGACGGAAGACAGTGTAAATGGGCCACAAAGGCCACCAAGTTTTCACGAAGTTTCACAAAGGCCACTTCGCGGAGAAAAATTTAAAAGTTTGAGAAAAAAGTGTCAAGTAAATTTAGGACGTGACACAGGAAAAGCAAAAACCACAGAGGACCAGAGGTACAGAGAGAATTAATGAAGAATTTTTCTCTGGGCGCTCTGGTCCTCTGTGGTTTATTAAGGTTGCTATAGGAGAATTCTACCTGACTTCATCGAGGTCGTAGTCTTTGCCTTTGCCCCAGCGGAGCAGTTCTTCCAGTTCGTAGATTTCCAGGGTATCCAGGTCTTTGACCTTGAAGTTTTCCCCGCTCAAGCGGGACATGACTTGCAGGTTTCGGATTTCACCCATATTTTGAAAGCGGTACACCCTGCCTACTCTTAAGTTATCCAGTGCCAACGGCATATGTATTCTTTTAATTAATTTACAAAACTCAATTCTCCTTGTCACAGGATTAACCTAACAGTAGCATACAAAAAAGGTTTGCTTTCTTAGCTTGCTATGGCACTTTTTAGCAATACACCGTCAGCTTCAAAAGTAAATTCCTCTTTTGGGCCTTGAATAGCCTCCACTTCCTCTGCAGACTTGCCTGCATCTTCGGCGTAGTGTCTCAATGTTTCTTTGCTTGTGGTGGTCTTGGTAGCACGGCCCTCCAAGACGGCCAAATGGCCCTTAGAATCGGTGGGTACAAAGAACCCATAATCCTTGAAAGTTACCCGCATTAGTTCTCCATTTGGAAGTTCGATGCTCAACCAGCAGCCTTTGGATTTGCAGACTTCCTTGATCTCCCCTACCACTTTACCCTCAAAACTGCCTGACTCATTCAGAGCAGCAAACATGGTTTGGACGTTGGCAACATTTTCATCGGCAACGGTCTCCCCATAATTGCCAACAATTCCAGGGGTTTCCTCGGTTGTGGCATCGGAGTTGACGCTGCTACCAGTGTCACAGGCAGAAAGAAGTAATCCTCCGGCCAGGCAAAAAGTAATGATTTGTTTCATGATTTTTTTTGGTTGTATGCTACAAATTTATGGAAAAACATGGAAGATGGAACGAAGATTTAAAAAACCGCAGAATCGCGGAGGGCACAGAGACCAAATTGGATTAAAAAGCATCAAAAAAATATAAATTAACCAGCATGCTTATGATTTAATTGAATAATAATTAATTTCACGTTATAATCTTTAACAATTTCACAAATAATGCCGAATAACAAAAAGTTCATCATAGATTTTGACAGCACGTTTACCCAAGTTGAAGCTCTGGATATTTTGGGGGAAATAAGTTTGGAAAACCACCCTGAACGAGATGATAGACTGGAAAAAATCAAGGAGGTAACCGATTTGGGAATGGAGGGCAGGTTGACCCTGCGTGAAAGTATAGAGCAGCGGATTTCCATTCTAGAGGCCAATCGAGGGCAAATTGATGAGCTGGTTAAGGCATTGAAGAAAAAGGTCAGCAAGTCATTTGACCGGAATCAGGAATTTTTTGCTGAAAATGCAGAAGATATTTTTATTATTTCCAACGGTTTTAAGGACTTCATTGTGCCGGTGGTGACAAGTTTTGGCCTGAAAGAAGAAAATGTGTTTGCCAATGAGTTTGTCTATGATGAAAAAGGCAATATCATAGATTTTAACAGGGACAACATCCTTTCCCAAAACAATGGGAAGGCAGCTACTATTAAGAAACTGGAGCTCACCGGAGATATTTTTGTGATCGGTGATGGCTATACGGATTACGAAATCAAGGCCGCGGGGCTGGCCAACAGATTTTATGCATTTACTGAAAACGTGGACCGTCCGTCCGTTACGGCCATGGCAGACCATATTGCCCCGAGTTTGGATGAAATTCTTTATGTGAACAAAATGAACAAGAAATACAGCTATCCCAAAAGCCGCATAAATGTGCTTCTTCTGGAGAACGTGCACCCCGTAGGCATAGAAATGTTGCAGCACGAGGGCTATAACGTAGAAACCTATTCATCTGCGATGAGTGAGGATGAACTGGCGGAAAAGATCCAGAATGTTTCCATTCTTGGCATCAGGTCAAAGACAAATGTGACCTCCAAGGTATTGGAAAATGCCAACCGGCTGATGGCCATTGGGGCCTTTTGCATTGGCACCAACCAGATTGACCTGGATACTTGCCAAGAGAAGGGAATCGCCGTTTTCAACGCGCCTTTTAGCAACACCCGCTCGGTAGTGGAGCTGGCCATTGCAGAGATTATCTTTCTTATGCGCAACATCAGTGACAAATCCCGCCTCATGCATGAGGGCAAATGGGATAAGTCTGCCAATGGAAGCTTTGAAATCAGAGGCAAAAAACTGGGCATCATCGGCTATGGAAACATTGGCGCCCAATTATCGGTTTTGGCCGAAAACCTGGGTCTGGATGTCTATTATTATGATGTCATTGAGAAACTTGCCTTGAGCAATGCCACCAAACTCAACAGCCTGGACGAACTGCTCAAGGTGGCAGATATAGTAACCCTGCATGTGGACGGAAGACCGGAAAACAAGAATTTGATCGGGGAAAGAGAATTTGACCTCATGAAAGGGGGAGCGGTATTTTTGAACCTCAGCCGGGGCCATGTGGTAGATGTGAAAGCCTTGAAAAAGGCAGTAGAAAGCGGCAAAGTAAGAGGCACGGCAGTGGATGTATTTCCGCAGGAACCGAAAAACAATGAGGAGCCCTTTGAATCTGATTTGAAAGGTCTGCCCAATACCATCCTGACTCCCCACATTGGTGGCAGTACCTTGGAGGCCCAGCAGAATATTGCCCAATTTGTACCCAATAAAATCATTGATTACATCAATACAGGTAACACGTTTAACAGCGTGAATTTCCCTAATATTCAATTGCCGTTTTTGAAGGATGCGCACAGGTTGATCCACATCCACCAGAATGCCCCAGGGGTTTTGGCCAAGATCAACCAAACCCTGGCAAATTATGAAATCAACATCGTGGGTCAATATTTAAAGACCAATGAAAAGATCGGGTACGTGATCACGGATATCAATAAGAAGTATTCCAATGAGGTGATTGAGGCATTGAAGAAAATTGAGGGAACGATTAGGTTTAGAGTTCTTTATTGAAATACAGCCCACGATGCGGAAGGAAATGGTCACAGAGTTTAAAAAGAGTTAAGCACTGAGATTTCACAGAGTCCCTTCATCGCGAAGACAATTGGTCACTAAGCCGCATGTAGTTCCACGACGCGGAAGGAAATGGGTCACGGGGTTTCGCAGAGTTCCCACTTCGCGGAGGCGCAATGGGTACGAAGGGAAAATGGTCACGAAGGATCACTAAGTTATAAAGAAGTCGCACAAAGTGGGTAAGTCGCTGGGAATGGCTACTAACCAACCTCTGATGGTGAAGTATCTTGGTACTTGGTACCTGGTACTTTGTACCAAAAAAAAAATAGAGTTCGGGCCTTAGAGTGTTACAAACCTCTTTTATAGACAAGATTTGAGCTGCCCAGATTTCGCAACCTTCCACTGTTATCCTGCTTCCGAGGAAACGAGGTTCCGAACCGATAAATCGGTGCGGAATGAGGCCTGGTTTTGAAAAGAGGCTTCACCCGGTATTTTGTTAAATTGTGAAGTTTGAACATGTCGGCGACCCGAACTCCTTACAAATATACAAATAAGAATTGCCTTTGTTTAGTTCCTCCTCCAAATCTATTTTTGCCTGAAAGCTATAAACCCGCTTATATTTTTCAGGCAGCTATTAAGGTAAATTATATAGGCTAAAGAAGGGCATTGAGAAAACATAATATCAAAATGGGCCAGCAGTGAATATTTTTGTTAAAATTGGCAAAAGGAAAGTGAGGAGCGTGTTTAAAATTATGGATGAGGAATGATGGATTGTGATAAGAAAGTTTTAACTCGAAGGAGGTAGAAAATATACAAGAACCAAAAGAATAAATGACATAAAAGCCTAGGGTTATGAATAGATGTTTATTTTTGCAATCCAATCCCATTTTATTTAGGAAATGTATCAGATTAAAAAATTGATTGTTTGCCTTGATCAGTCCCCTCTGGATGAGACCCTGGTCAAGTTTGCCTCTTTTGTAGCCTCGATCAACCGTACGGAGAAGGTTTATTTTATCAATGTGATCCGTAACCTCAACATTCCTAAGGAGGTATTGAAGGAATTTCCTAACCTTATTGACAACATGGTGGCTGAGCGAAAATCGCAGATGAAGGATGTGGTGGATGAGCATTTTGACCATGATCTGCCTGCAGATATCGCTTTGGTGGTCAAAGAAGGGCAGCTATCAAAAAAAATACTGAAACTGGCGCATGAGAAATCTGCCGACATGATCATAGTGGGAAGAAAGGTACAATTGCCTGGAACCAGTGTGGTCACCCAAAGATTGGCTAGAAGGGCTAGCTGCTCGCTTCTTATTGTGCCTGAGGGCAGCGTGCCCAAAGTGGATCGTATCCTAGTGCCCAGTGACTTTTCGGACTACTCCAAAGACGCCATGGAGGAAGCAGTTCTCATAGCCGAGAAAAACGGCGGGGATGTGGAGGTATTCTGTCAAAACGTATTTACCGTGCCCTCGGGTTATCATTTCACGGGTAAAAGCTATCAGGAATTTACCCAGATCATGCATAACCATGCTGAGGTGAATTACAAAAAATTTATCAGGAAAATAGACACCAAGGGGATCAAAATCACACCTCTATACACCAAAGATGAGGATGAGGATCCGGTGGAAGACATATTGCAAATGGCCTTGGATCTCAAAGTGGATGGGATAATCATAGGTGCCAAAGGCAGGACCGCCGCCACGGCTTTGTTTATTGGAAGTTTGGCCGAAAGGCTGATCCAGCTCAACGACAAGCTGCCCTTGATGGTCACTAGACCAAAAGGAAAAAATGCCGGATTGTTAGACTACATCCTTGAAATCTAAAACATTACAGCCTGGCAGGTCTCCCTGTTAGGTTTTTTTTCGTGTTTCGATTAAACCCTTCTCCCCTTCCGCTGTCTAAAGATTCAATGGTTGGCACAACAGATCAAGAGCTTTTAGAATTAATCCAAAACCCTTTTACCAAAGAGAGAGGTTATCGCATGCTTGTTGAAACCTATCAAAGAAGGGTGTACGGGATAATTCGAAAAATGGTAATTGTGCATGAAGATGCCGATGATTTGACGCAAAACACCTTTATAAAGGCCTTTAAGAACTTGGATAAGTTTCAGGGAAATTCAAGTTTATTCACCTGGCTGTATAGGATAGCCACTAATGAAAGCTTGAATTTCTTGGAGAAGAAGAAAAAACGTTTTTTCTTTTCCATTGAGGACCACCATCAGGTGATGAACACCTACTTGGAAAGCTCCCCCGATATTTCTGGCAGCGAGGTGGAAAAGAAACTGCAAAAGTCCCTGCTTGGCCTGCCTGAGAAGCAGCGGTTGGTTTTCAACCTGAAGTATTTTGAGGACATGAGCTATGAGGAAATGTCGCAAGTTACCGACACTTCTGTAGGTGCCTTAAAGGCCAGCTATCACCATGCGGTAAAAAAAATTGAACAAGATTTGACAACGGAATAAACCTTTGGCCCAAAGCCCTGTCTAACCAATTGAATATGAAAAACTTTCCCAAAAACGATATCTTCAAGACTCCGGACGGATATTTCGACCGGTTGCCGGATGAGATCATGGCCAAGCGCAATCAGAAAGGCAAGCAAGTCTACCTGAAGGCCCTTGTGGGTGTAGCCGCGGCATTGATCATAGGTTTTACCGTGGTGTTTACCCTATTCCGCACTGAGGAACCCGCATTTACCGCCACAGCCGAAATGGATAAGGAAATCGAACTCCTGATCAACAGCGACTATTGGCAAGCAGAAGACATTCTCCTGCTCAGCGACCATCCGGATGACATTTTGGACAACCTGATAGCCATGGAGTGGGACGACTACTATTTGATGGACGAAATGGACGAGGATTGGTGGTATTAATTTGATTGAAACCGAACAACGATGAGAAAAATATTGATTATTGTATTGCTTCTAACAAGCAGCAGCACCCTATGGGCGCAAAGGCCACAAAGGGAATACGACAAGGATAAACTGGAGGCCGCCCGCGTGGCTTTTGTCACCAACAGGATCAACCTCACTCCTACTCAGGCTGAAAAATTCTGGCCTCTTTACAACCAGCATATGGAGGAAAGATCCGGCTACATGAGGGAAATGATGAGCATCAATCGACAGGCTGGGGAGAGCATTTCTGACAGCCAAGCTGAAAAACTGATCGAGCAGAGGTTTCAGATTCAGGAAAAAATTATGCAAAGTGAGAAAGCATTCACCAAAAAGATAACTGAGGTAATTTCTCCAGTCCAAGCTCTCCAACTCAGTAACGTCAATAGGGACTTTACAAGGCAGCTATACAGAATGCAAAGAGATGACAGAAGATCTCGGCACAGTAATTGATTAAAACAATATATTATATAGAAAAAATATTGGTTTAACGAGATTAAAAGGAGTTGCAATAGCAGCTCCTTTTTTGTGTTTCAGGGCCTGTATTGTTGTAGACATTTGTTAATTTGCGTTATGCAAAACCCCATGACGCTTTTTGAGCTAAACCAGCTTGTAAAACAAACCTTAGATCGAAACCTTGCACCTGCCTACTGGGTGGTGGCCGAAATCAGTGATTTCAAGGAAGGCGCCCGCGGCCATGCCTATTTGGATCTGGTAGAAAAAACGGGCAACCAGGTAACCGCTAAAATGAGAGCCAATATATGGGCTTTCACCTATAGGGGATTAGCTGCGCGGTTTAGGGAAATGACTGGACAGAGCCTTCAGAATGGCATGAAGGTGCTGGCTCAAGTGACCGTGCAGTTCCATGAATTATACGGGCTAAGTCTCAACATTCGGGATATCGATGCCAATTTCACCATTGGAGAAAGGGCCAAGCGTAAGCAGGAAATCATAGAAAAGTTGGCCAAGGCAGGTCTATTGGAAACCAACAAGCAGTTTTCTCTACCCTCTGTCCCCCAAAAAGTGGCCATCATCAGTTCTGCGACTGCGGCCGGTTACGGGGATTTTATCCAACAGGTGGAAAACAACCGGCATGGCTATAAGCTTCATTACAAATTATTCCCAGCGACCATGCAGGGACATGATGCGCCCGATTCCATCATTGCGGCCTTGAAAAGTATAGAACAAGAGCAGGAAAACCAGCAGTATCAACTCATTATTCTTATCCGAGGGGGTGGCGCCCAGATTGACATGGATTGTTTTGATGATTACGAGTTGGCCAAAGCCATTGCCCAAATGAGAATCCCCGTGGTGACCGGTATAGGGCATGAGCGCGATGAGTGTATTGCCGACTTGGTGGCCCATACCAAGGTAAAAACCCCTACTGCGGTGGCCGAATTTATCCTATCCGGTTTCCAGGAATTTGAGGAGACCCTAAATTTTAACCTCAAAAAAATCGAAAGGGCCGCCAACTTTTATCTTACAAAGGAAAAACAGACACTCAGAGACAGGGAGCACATTCTGATCAATCTTTTCAAGAACCAAATCCAAACGGCCAATCAATACTTGGACTCGGCTGCCCGGCACATTAACAGCCAGTGCCAGGGTAGAATACAATATAACCGACGAGAAATCGACAATTTGGCAGGCAGACTTCAGCGACAGGCAAAGGTCTTATTGCAACAGGAATCTACCAAGCTAGAAGGGCTGGAAAAAGACCTGAATAGACTTGATCCCGTGTTCTTCATGAAAAGAGGTTACACGCGAACCGAAAAAGACGGGAAGTCCATCGAGCTCGCAACGCTTAAACCTGGCGATAAAATCAGCACCTATACCCTAACCAACAAAATAGAAAGTACTATTACAAATATTGAAGAACATGGAAAATGATATAAGTTACGACCAGGCATTGGCCAGAATTGAGGAAATTGTGCAATCCCTAGAGCAGGACAACAAAAGTATAGACGAGCTTTCGGCTATGGTAAAGGAGGCCAGCCATCTGATCAAAAGCTGCAAATCCAGATTGAAGATGACCGAAGAAGATATCCTGAAGGCTTTTGAGGAGGATAGGGAGTAGAATATCCTGACATCGAGAAATCCTGGCAGGTTTAACAGACTGTCACCAAAACCTGCCAGGATTAATTTTTATTCATCCTTGAACCACTGGGCGTACATGGGGTAATTGTTGGAAGTTCTTTCGATGACTTCTTTCATGTTGTCCCCTGTATCTTTGACTTTTTTGGCAGGCATGCCTGCATAAATGCTGTTGGCCTCCACTATGGTGTTGGCCAAAACAACGGCTCCAGCGGCAATGACTGCACCGCTATGGACCACTGCCCCATCCATTACAATCGCACCCATCCCAATCAACACATTGTCATGAATGGTGCAACCATGCACAATTGCATTATGCGCAATGGACACCCTGCTTCCAATATAGGTTCCGGCTTTTTGATAGGTACAGTGGATAACCGCCCCGTCCTGAATATTGGTGTAATCCCCAATACGGATTTCATGAACATCACCACGCACGACCGCATTGAACCACACGGTGCAATGTTGGCCCATGATGACATCCCCTACTACGGTTGAATTTTCAGCCAACCAGCAGTCTTTTCCAAATTGGGGAGCTTTACCCCTTACGCTTTTGATTAATGCCATGTTTTGTATTTGATATGATTTTGTGATTTTTGAGACGGAAGACGGGAGACCGATGACCGAATGCTTATCTTTTTATTTTAGGTAAAACTACTTTTTTTATATTATTTACGGAACTTTGGGATGCGATTTTGAATTTACATGTATATACATTAATTTTACCCGTACATAAAATCAAACAACCCATTATGAGAGTTTTAAAAATGACAGGTTTGGCTTTGGCCACCGGATTGATGCTCGCTTCTTGCGATCAGGGAAATACAGTAGAAACCAGAGATGCCCAAGAGGTGGCCAATGGTGAAGGTATGGCATATACTGTGGACACACAGGCAAGCCAGGTAACTTGGACAGGCTACAAGCCAGCAGGTAAGCATTATGGTACTATCGCCATCAAGGATGGTGAATTGAATGTGGATGGCAACAACATCACTGGTGGCCGCTTTGTAATGGACCTTACCGCTCTTGAGATCGAAGACTTGAGAGGTGATGAGGAAAACTATCAGAAACTTTATGGACACCTTCAGTCTCCAGACTTTTTTGACACAGAAAACCACCCTGAGGCTGTATTTGAAGTAACTGGTGTGGAGCCTTTTACTTCTTCTGATGATATTCAGGATGAAGAGGAGTATGAAACTGACAACACTCCAAAGTCTAGCTCTGAGCAGGCTATCGACAATCCTACCCACTGGATTTCCGGTAACTTGACCATGAGAGGCAACACCAAAAACATCAAGTTCCCAGCCAGAGTGAACATCAATGATGGTTCGGTAACGGCAAAAGCTGGTTTCAACATCGATAGAACCCAGTGGAAAGTAGCTTACGGGGACGAGAGCTCAGTAACTGACAAAGCCAAAGATTCATTCATCTACAACACCGTGAATGTTGGTTTTGAATTGAACGCCAACTAATTAGAAGTTGCCCACATAGAAAGAGGAGCCAAAAGGCTTCTCTTTCTTTTTTTAGTGGTATTTTTATGACATGGTCAAACAAGTAATTTCTGATTATAACCCGAAAGATTTTGTAAAGATCCTGACATGGGCATGCGATAAACATCCCTATTCGGCATTTTTCACCAACAACAATATTCCATATCCCCATGATGGATTCAAAAAGGTGCTATTTGCCGGGGATGAGTCTGTAAGCTTTGATGAGATAAGAGAAAATGCAGATCTGGTAGGCATCTTATCCTATGATTTAAAAAATAGCTTTGAACAGCTGAAGAGTGAGAATCCTGCCATCCTCAAGCATCCCATAAGCCTGTTTTTCCGCCCTTCGCTTAAAATTGAATTTACGGAAGGATCCATTATGATACATGCTGCGCATCCCGAGCAAATATGGGCGCAAATTAAAAACTTTACCCAGGAGCAAAAAGGCACTGCGCTAACCTCTCTTACGGCATTGACGTCAAAGGAACAATATCTCGAGCATGTAGGACGAATCAAAGACCATATTGAAGAGGGTGATGTATATGAAATGAATTATTGCATGGCTTTTCAGGCTGAGGTGCAAAGCTTATCCCCAATAGATTTATTTTTAAAGCTCAACGCCAAATCCCCAATGCCTTTTGCGGCGTTTTTAAAAACGAATGACCAGTATTTGATAGGTGCCTCTCCGGAAAGATTTCTCAAAAGAGAGGGTTATAAATTAATTGCCCAACCCATAAAAGGCACTGCTAAGCGCGGCCAAGATGACCTTGAGGATCAAAAACTGAAAGAGGATCTACTGAATTCAGAAAAGGAAAGAGCGGAAAATCTGATGATTGTGGACCTGATGCGCAATGATTTGAGCAGGGTTTCCAAAACCGGGTCTGTGGAGGTGGAGGAGCTTTTTGGTATCTACACCTTCAAAAACTTACACCAAATGATCAGTACGGTGTCATCCACCCTAAAAGAACCAATTTCCTTTCCAGAAATTATTTCAAAAACCTTCCCCATGGGTAGCATGACCGGTGCTCCGAAAATCAAATGCATGGAATTGATTGAGAAATATGAGAATTTCAAAAGAGGCTGGTATTCTGGAAGTGTAGGCTATCTGGAAAAATCAGGCGATTTTGACTTCAATGTCATCATTAGGAGTATATTCTTTGATGAAAAGGCGGGGCAGTTGTATTTTGCGGTGGGAAGTGCTATTACATTCGATGCGGATGCCGAGGCGGAGTATGAAGAGTGTTTATTAAAGGCTAAGGCGATAATTGAGGTATTGGGTTAGAGACGAGACGGGAGACCGAAGACTGAAGGCCAATTGGCAACTAAGGGAACAAAGTTATAAAAGTAGCACAAAGACTTCTTTGCGGAGAATAATTGTAGTGAATATTTTAAGAAGAGATAAAGCACAAAAAAACCTCGATTCAGGAAACCGAGGTTTAAAAAATTAAACTTATCGTTACAAGTATGAAGAAATAAATCAATTTTCCCGTCTAGGTTGTAGATCATAGATAAGGCCGGATTCCTCATCATCTTCTACAAGTTTTTCCCTGTCGGCACCCAGCACTCTCAGCTGTCCATTTTCTTGGAGCCAAAAATATCGAGGCGCATCGGTCCCAGGGTTCAGCTGGTAAACTACCGCTTCAGAATCTCCTCTATAGCCGGTCAGTCGAGCATACACGCCTTCCAACTCTTCCTCAATATCCCCTTGGGCGGTATTTCTATGAATGGTTTTGATTCTATAATCATTTGTCTCCTGGATGCTATCCTTTTCCAGCCAGAGGGTCACCTCTATTTTATCGCAGTCCACGCAAGGGATTTCCCCTTCAAAGACTAACCACCGTTCGGTGGTTCTTTCTTGGAGCGGTGCGGCAATTTCTTGCAAGCCACCTTCTCCTTCCCTGTTTTCACCGTTTCCACAGGATGCTAAGAGGATTACACTAAATAATGCTAATGAAAGTCTATACATGAATATGAGGTTTTAGTTAAAGAAATTATACTTCCGGCTGTCTGGAATGGGCAGCGGGAATATTGATAAATTCTTTAAACCGAAGTTCCTTACTCAGTTTGATATTGATAATTTCCCTTGCCTGCAGGCATGCCATAGAAAAAGATTCGGAAATGACATCCACTCTGAATTCGTTGTGGATCATGTTGATTTTGACAGTAAAGCCAAATTTGGATCTGCTCTCGCTGATTATTTTTTTGATGTCGACATAGACATCCATTAAAAACGGTAGATCTTTTTTATCAAAAGAAAAAGTAGATTTCACTTGGTCTAACAAGGAAGTTTCAGAAAAACTTGGTGAGAAATTGATTGTAGGTTCTATCATGATAATCTATTTTGATAAAGTTCATGTTCGGTAATTATGTCGATAATTTCTTCAAAGTCATTTTGTATCACCCCAAACACCATCTGGTGGTTGGTTTCGGTAACTTGGTTATAGGTGGCACCGTTAAAATTTTTCAGGTTTGCGATCACCTCCAAATCTTCTGGAAAAGTATTGTGACGGGTAAGTTCATCTGCAGCCTGTCCGATTTCCTGAAGATTTTCATAAACGGTATCTTTGACCTGTTCATTGGATTCAAAAGTCTGATAATCCATCCCCTTTACTTGGGCGAGTACTTCTCCTAAAAGATCTACTATCCGTACTAGATGTTGGTTTATTATTTCTTGATTGTCCATAGGTAAAACTAACAATAGGAAAAACTATTTGTTTTAATTGAAAGATTTATTTTACCAATCAATACCAATTTCGTACCGAGTTTGAAATATACAAGGTTTTTATTAAATAAAAAATGGATGTAAAAAAAATTATTCATGTGGACATGGATGCCTTTTATGCATCGGTGGAACAGATGGATAATCCGGAATTGCGGGGAAAACCGCTCGCTGTGGGCGGGAAAAGCGACCGGGGAGTGGTAGCTGCCGCAAGCTATGAGGCGCGCAAGTATGGCGTAAGATCTGCCATGCCTGGCAAAATCGCGGCATTAAAATGTCCCCACCTTATTTTTATCAAGCCCCGTTTTGAGAGGTACAAGGAAATTTCCACCCAGATCCGGAGCATCTTCTTGGAGTATACCGACCTGGTGGAGCCGTTGTCCCTGGATGAGGCTTTTTTGGATGTCACCATCGCCAAAAAGGGAAAACCTTCCGCCACGTTGATCGCTAAGGAAATCAGGGACAGAATTAAATCGGAGGTGGGTCTAAATGCCTCCGCTGGCATCTCCTACAATAAATTCCTGGCCAAGGTGGCCTCAGATCTCAACAAACCCAATGGTCAAGCAGTGATCCTGCCCGCCGAAGCCGAGTCTTTTTTGGAGCGGCTGCCTATTGAGAAATTTTATGGGGTTGGGGAAAAAACGGCCGACAAGATGAAGAAATTCGGTATTTATACCGGCCATCATCTCAAACAGTTTTCCCTACAGTTTCTGGTCAAGCACTTTGGGAAAGCTGGGGTGCATTACCATGACATTGTGAGGGGAATCCACCTCAGCGAGGTGAAGCCCGACAGGATAAGAAAGTCCATCAGCGCGGAAAATACCTTCATGAAAGACTTGGATGGACTGGAGCCAATACGGATGGCTTTGGAGCCGATTCTTCAAGATTTGAAAAGACGAATCGAACGGGTGGAAGCAAAAGGACGGACCATTACGCTGAAAATAAAATATAATGATTTTACCGTGCAAACACGGAGTAAGAGTCTTACTTCTTTTATCCCTGAGGAAAAGTATGCCGAAATGATTGAAGAATTATTAAATCAGGCCCCGATCAAACAACCGGTAAGGCTATTGGGTTTAGGTATTTCAAACCTTAACCTCTCAGAAAACCAGGATTATCAATTAAAGATTGAATACACCGATTTTTGAAGGTTATTATTTTAACAACCATAAACCTTACTTAGCTATGAAACTAGGGAAAAATTATTTTGAATTTGGTGTCAAATATGGCGTACCATTGATGATTATAGGTTCCACATTGGCCATGAGAAAAGCCAAAGGACTGGGAAACCTACTTGTTTTCAGTATCGTGACACCGGCCATGCTGGCCTATGTTTACTCGCTATCCAAAGCCAAAGGCGAGATTGACTAGAAAAAACATAGCATAAAATGCAAAAAGACCTCAAACTGAGGTCTTTTTTTGTTTAGAATGGATAGCCGATCGCAAAGTTAAAGATGAGGTTTTCCCGCCTCCACTCACTGCTGCCAATGTCAAAAGTATTGCCCCAGCGTTCATTCTCAGGCAGATAAGGACGTCTTATCGGGGTGGCTATATCAAATCGGATCACAAAGAAATCGATGTCTATCCTCGCACCAAATCCGGTACCCACCGCCAGTTCCTTGTACCACTGCGAAGAAAATGTACCTCCAGGGAGGGCCTCGTTCTCGTTTTGAAGCCAAATGTTGCCTGCATCCAAGAAGAGGGCCCCTTTCAGTACTGAAACTATCGGGAAGCGGTATTCAATATTACCTTCCAAGCGGATGTCCCCCGCCTGATCGAAAAATGATCCGATGTCAAACTGCTCAGGTCTGTAAGTCCCCGGTCCAAGCGACCTGATCCTAAAGGCCCTAATGCTATTTGGCCCGCCTGCAAAGTATTGCTTTACAAATGGCAGAGACACGGAGTTCCCATAAGGGATACCCAATCCGCCGAATAGGCGTGTAGCAATAGTGTTATTGGAGTCAATTTTCCAGTAATATCTGAAATCCACATCCCCTCGGGCGTATTGGGCATAATTAAGCCCAAAAAATGTCGATGGATCTTCTCCAAAAGTCCGGGTGATAAGATTTAAACCATTTCCGGCAATATCAATGGTAGTCCCCACAAAAATGCTGTGGGTACGGTGGGCATCCACCATTTGATTATAGTTAAAGGTATAATTGATACCGGCGATGAACTGCTGCTCAAAACTGTTTCTTAAAAACGGGTTCCCATCAAGAATCGCCTCAAACTCGGGAGAGGCATTGGTCATGTTTACAAAGCTGATGCTGATGGGATTGATCTCGTGGTAGACAAACCTGTTTTGATTCCAGAAGTAGCCATACGAGGCCAAATAACTATAGAGCCTATACAGGTCCCCCCTGTTCAGGTATTCTGCCCCCAAAGACATTTTTGTTTTGGGCACAGAGTAGGAAAATCTTTCACTGATCGGAATAGGAAAGATGACTCGGGGAAAAATAAGGTCTGCTTTCAAGCCCAGCTCCAAGGAATTTAGCCCCTGTCGTTCTCCGGCCGCAATTTGGGTTTCATAGGCGATCTTGGCCGATAGGTTGAGCACCTCGCCCCCATTCCAGAGGTTGCGGTTTTGCAGGGAAACCTGCAGCCCCGGGCCGGCAAAGTTGTTGGATTTTGAAAGCCCTTGAAGCTCGGCCCTAAGTGCCCTTCTGGTAACTGGCGAGAGGTAAATGTTACCGTCTAGCTTTCCATATCCATCTTCGGCAATGCTATCCAGCTCAGAGAATCGCACATTTACATATCTATAATTTCCTATACCACTTAGCCTATTCCTAGTCAACCTGGATTGAGTTGAGCTGTAGGTGTCACCAGGCTGGATCAAAATGTATTCATCCAAAAGGTGTGGCTTGAATACTTTGTTGCCCTGTATGTACTTTTTGTCGTTGATTATTGTGGTATCCAGTTTTCCCCCGTCTTCAAGTACAGAGTAATTAGGGAAAATCTTAATTTCGTTGATTCTGTAGGGAATGATGCCTGATGAGGGCGCTTCATTTTTTAACCTTAAAAAAAGGTCGATTTTTTTAGCCTCATCCCCACTTGAATCGGCTTCAAAAATCAGGTAGTCGGAATTGAAATTGTAATATCCTCTGGTTTTTAATTCGTTGTCGATTCTGATTCTTTCGGCCTGAAGTTTCTGCAAATCAAATCTGTCTCCTGACTTGATGTCAGCTTCCTCGAGGAGTGCTTTCATCTCCTTTTCGATAGGCAATGAATCCCGGTCGATCTGCACATTGCCGATCAGGTAAGGGGAAGGCAAGTAGGCTTTGAATTCAATTTCGGCAAATTGGTCTTTGCGGATAACCTCAGAGGATGTCCTGCCAAAGAAGTATCCCATATTTTCCATACGGTTGACCAAAAGCTGTTCGGTTCTCGTGGCACTTATATCGCTTAGGTAAACGGGCTCTTCCCCCAATCTATTTTTCAGAAAACGGTTAATAAAACCCGGCTTTTCCTGACTGCCTTTGTAATGTGCCCAAAGTCCAATCCGTTGCCCTAAAAAGGTGCTGTTCGGCTCGGGTAATAAGGAATTGAGCCTTCCCCGTACTTCGTTGAAGTCTCGCACCTCCCCTTCTTTTATATATTCTACCTCAGATCCCGTGTATAGATACTCCCCTTCGGGAATAAACTTTTTCACGTTACAGGATTCCAGAAGGAAAAAAGTCATGATGGCTATATAGAAAAATAAACTTCTATTCATTTTCTTCTTGATTTTCTTCAGTTCTACTAGGTGTATTGTTGGAGTTGTTTTCCCTTCTTTCCCTATCTCTTTTTTCCTTCTCGCCGTTTCTGTTTTCTTCTTCTTTCTTAGAAATCGGGTTGACAGGATCACCTTGCTTGGAAAGGTCACTTCCCGACCAAAGCTCTCTAAACATGTTGAACTCCCTATTGAATATCACCGAAATGCCGGTAACGATGAGTTGGCCATCCACGATACTTTCAAATTGGTTTCTTCTAAAACCTCTAAGCCTGTATCTCCCATTTTCGGTCAGCAAGTATTCCACGCTGACATTTCCAATCACTTGGCTGGATTGGTCTTCCATCTGGCTGCTGCCTTCGATATCCATCTGGCTACCTACCTGGACGATGAGGCGGTCATCCATCATCCTTTTCCGGGCACTTACGTTAAGCTGGGTCCTATCCTGGGGGGCTCCGGTCTGATAATCCTGGAAACTGTCCAAATCAAAATCCAGCTCTATACCGGTACCTCCGAGGAGGTTTCCGGCAAGATCGTTCAGCTGACCGGAGAGCACTTGGCTCACACTTGACCTGGCCAGTGTAGACATTCCGCCGCCGGTCCCATCCCCACCTGTATCAGGGAAAAACCGGTTTAAAACCAAGAGGGAGAACACCTGTCTATTCAATTCATCTTCCTGTTGGTTGACCTGTTGTACACGGGTGTACACGTTGCCCCCGATGGCTCCGCGCTGTTCTTCAGGCATATCAAGGCCAAAAGATATTTCGGGTCTTAGCATTTCGCCCTCCACATTCAAGAACACCATAAACGGCAATTCCTGTCTGTAGCGGTTTCTCATATCCGCATCGGCACCCGTAAGCTGGGAGGACATCAATTCAGATGGCGAGGTACGAATCCTATAGATGGCACTTATATCTAGCATAGCATCCATAGGGTCACCTGACCAGGTGATCCTTGAACCCTCATAAAGTTCAAACCTTCTGTTTACCAATTGGTAAAGGCTCATTTCATAATGGCCTTCCATTATTTCATAGGATCCAGACAGATACATCCTACCGTTGGGGTCGATGTCAAAACTAAGGTCTGCCTCTCCCACCACTCGGAGATTGTCACCACTTCTTTCATCAACGACTACATTGAACTCGGCATTTCTATCGATTCCCAAAATGGAGGTCAACCGGAACCCTGAGAAGTTGGTAGCTGCCTCAGGGATTTTTCGGGTCATGATATCATCTGGGTCGGAGCGGTTCACAAATATTACCGTGCCGTCTCTTTCCACCAAGTCCAATTGGGTTTCCGGAACTATAAAGGTCAGTTTGGTTCCCTCCCTTACTTTTAGCCTTCCATCAATAACCGGCAGATTCAAGTCCCCACCGATGGTGACATCCGCATCAATTGCGGCTCTGCCGAAAAAGAGTTCGTTGTCATCACTGGTGGAGTTTATAACCTGAAAATTGGAAGCGGTAAGTCTGAGGTCAAAAGTTGGGTTGGCCATGTCTTCGGTTAATACTTCTCCATCCAAGGTAAAGGCATCCCCTTTTTCATCCAAAATGGTGAACTTATTTACATACAGGCCGGAGTTGTCCACCCTCAAATCCTCTTCTGATAATTTGAATCGGGAATTGAGCTCGGCCACCGTGAATGCCGCCCCGGAAAATTTCAGCACCCCATCGTATTCAAGATCGGCGGTGGTTCCCTGCACATCAACGTTGCCGGATAAATATCCTTCACCATTCAACAATTGATCACCGGAAAGGCCTGTAATGACTTCCATCAATACCTCATTGATGTCTAAATTTAAATTAAGCCTGGCCCCTTCCGGATCGGCTATATAATCTCCTACCAGATCCAAATCAATCCCCCCATCTTTGAGGGCAAGGTTGAAATCATATTGATCTCCTTCCACTGACTTGGCATCCAGGGATAGGTTGCCCAAAAGCACATCCATCGCCCTGAGCTCATTGATGTTCAGATCGGCCAGGATCCCCGTGGCGCCAAATGGCTCCTTGACGACCAGCCTGCCCTTAAGGGCTCCACTAGCAAGCGGTTCATCTGGATTCAACAGGGTCAAGAACGTGCTCAGCTGGAAGTTTTCAAATGTCACCCCAACATGGTCCTCCTCAATGCCTTCTACCCCACAGGTAATATGCATGCGCTGATTGGCCCGTGACCATATGAAATTGTTGAAATTTATGAATTGATCGGCAAGCTGGATTTCGTTGTCCTGGGGTATATCCCAAGTCCGCTTGTTAAACACCAAATCTTCAGGATCAATATGGATACTCAATGTATCCCCCCGGTAGCCTATATCGGTAGCCAGGTGGATAAGCCGCTCTTCCCCGTCAAAGGAATTGAAATCTATAAACAGCCGGTCTCCTTCCACCTCCCCGCTAAAATATGTCCTACCCATGGACACAGGCCCCGTCTCGAGGGCCACCAATCCAAAGCCGAAACGCAAGTCATCCCCCACGCCATTGACCCTAAAGCCTATGCTGTCAATTTCCAGATTGCTGTAATTGACATATGGGAGCAGCATTTCGGCGGCAAATATATTTTCTGCTTCATTGAAATCCACTTCCAGAAAAAGAGAATCCATTTCCTCCAGCCCGGGGAGAAAGACCTCATTCAGCAATTGCGTCTGCCAAAATGCCATTTCCATCCGCATTTCCACCGGTTTCCCGATTGTATCTGTGTACACCGAATCGGAAAGGTATGTTCTAAACTGCCGCTGGATTCCGGCCACCAGTTCTTCAGGTGATGAATTTGATCTCAATTTGGTAAAAAGCATTTCGCTGCTTAGGTCCACGCTTGTTGAGTCTTCCTTAATCCTAGCCGTCAGACCAAATGGACCCAAGGAATACAGTCTTCTTTCTTTTAAAATTGCGCCTTCCTCAATTCGGGCCGTGACATTATAATCCTCCAAATTCCCTTCAAATGTGGCTGTGAGGTACCCACTTGCCCTCAAGATGTCGCTGGTCATACCTAATTCATATAAATCAGCTCCTTTCAAGTCTAGAATAATTTCAGCTTCGGTGTACACTGAATCTAGGTTAACCCAACCGGTGAAATCAAAATCAAGGTGGTCATTTTCAAGTTCTAGCTCCAGGTCTCCCCTACCGTTTTTCATGGTTCCAGAGATGGAAAGATCGGATAGGTCCTGACCGTACATCTGGAAGGTGCGGAAATCGGAAGTCAGATAGGCGTCGAGTTCATTCAAACTTCTACCTTGGCCCTCAGATTCCAGCGAGAAGCTTAGCATGCCCATTTCAGGATCCATCAGCAGTTGTCCTAGATTCAAGTCGATCACGTCCAGCTTGGCCCTGTACACCAATTGGTCTTGGTCTTTATAATAGGCATCAAGATTTATCCTGCTATCCGGCAAAATAAGATCTGCAGTGGCTTCAATTTCGGAGGGACTGCCTGTCACATTGCTTTCCAGCCGGATGGTTTTGGGTAGTCTCACACCCATTTCCTCCTCGTTTACAAAGGCCAAAAGCTCTTCTCTCTCGGACTCAAAAAGGATTTTGTCAAAATTCAGGAAAAGCTTGTCCTCATCGAGAGGGTTTCTGACAAGTCCATTTGCAATCAACCTTGTGCGGTCGGCCCATTGGAGTTCGAAGGAGGGAATTTGGAGCTCGCTTAAGTTCCCGGTGACGTTCAGGTTGCCTCTTAGGGGGTGCTGGGCAGCGGCGACGAAGTATTCATTTTGCCTCAATTCTGGAGCAAACACAAAAGCTTCATCCAGGAAAAGTCGGATGGTGGGAATATTGATTCTCATGCCGGAATTTTCGGGATTGTCCATCAGGTTCTGAAGGGAAGCATAAGTAAGGCCCACATCCCCTTGCAAAGTACTTTTATTGGTTTTTAGGGAAAGATTCGCCAAATCAAATGCCCGCTCGGACACGTTGATTTTCAACCCAAACTCATCCAGTCGAAAACCGCTTTTCTCTACGAAATCAAATCTATCTAAGCGCAAGCCCGCTTCTTGGTCTTTGAGAAACAGGTTACTGACTACTAGGTTGAAATCATCAATAGCTACCGCGTTGGGATTGAAATACCCCTCACGTGGCTCCACATCTCCTGCCTGATAGAGAATCCGGTTGTCCCTCAGGGAAACTTCCCCGATTTCCACTATCCATTCCGGCCATTCAAATGGGGTGGATTCCGGGACTTCCTCGATTGGCTCTTCGGTGGTATCGGCTTCTGTTTCCTCCACCATTTCATCCCGGGTTTTGAAAGTGATGAAACTGTCATGCAGCCTAAACTCCTTCAATAAAATCTTATTCTTTTCCAGGTCCGCCTCCGGAAGGTTGACTCTCACATCACCCAAAAGCACATCGGCAAGCATTCCGTCTGGTTCAGATTCATAGAACATTTTTACATTTCTGACCTGAAAATTGTCCAGGATCAACAATGGTAATGCTCCGGCTTCGGTGGTATCTTCATCGGTGGGTTCAAATGGTTTGGTTTGCCTGTAAAAGCCCTCACTGTCCAAGAATTCGACATTTGAAATGTAATAGGACATCTTTTCCATGTCCATCCGCTCTATGTCCACGTTGAGCTGGCCGAGGGTAAAGAAGCTTTCAATGCCCATCACCCCGTCATTATATGTGAGGTGAAAATCGCTGAACCGAATAGGTCCAAGTTCAATTTTCATTGGCTCCCCTTCCTCGTCGGTCACTTCCCGTTCTTCGGTCTGTGGTTCCTCACTGGTAAAAGCATCAATGATGTAGTCAAAGTTGAAGCGTTCGGTTTCCTCATCCCGGTGGACATTGGCCCGCAGGCCGTCCCATTCCAAACGGGGCACGTGGATTTCATTGGAGGTAATCAGAGGCCATAGGGCCACGCCAGTCTCAAGTGAACGGGTGTAGAACAGGGTGTCGCCCTGCTGGTCTTCCATGTAGAAATCCTCAATGAAAAGGTTGCCCCTGAAGGTGAAAAACAGGCGGCCAATATCCACCCTAGTCCCAATTTCACCTTCCAGGTAATTGGTAGCTTTGCTGACGATGATATTCTGCCCCCATGGGCTTCTTATGAATAATAATAGGATGACGATCAGGGTGATCACCCCAACAAAAAACCATCCTAGTATTTTTAATATCTTTATAAAAATTTGCTTTCCTTTTTTCAAACTCTTACAATGCTGTAGGCCAATGATGTTAATAATAAGACTTTGTTGGACTAAATTGTTTTTACAAACAATCCAATATTTTTAAAATAAGTACATAAAATCCATGTCCTGAGACAGTTCATACCCGTTTTTTGAAAAACCTGGGGAATTCTGACAATAAAGATTTATGACTATTTAACTGTCATTTTGTCGGTATTTTCTTAATTTCGCAGTCTGAAAGTAAGGACTATTATGGAGAATATTATTAAGGATATAGATATCATTTCGGCTGAGGAGGCGCAAGCCTGTGATTTTAAGACCACAGCAGACGAGAATACCGGCAAGAGCAAAAGGCTTTATATTGAAAGTTATGGTTGCCAAATGAATTTCTCTGACAGTGAGATCGTGGCTTCCATTATGAAGGAAAACGGTTATGATACCACTTCTGAATTTGAGCTGGCGGATGTGATTTTCCTTAACACATGTTCTATCCGGGACAAGGCCGAGCAGACTGTCAGAAAGCGCCTGAGCCAGTTCAATACGATCAAAAAGGAAAAGCCGGAATTGACCATAGGGGTCTTGGGCTGCATGGCCGAAAGGCTGAAGGAGAAGCTTCTGGAAGAAGAAAAGCTCGTGGACGTGGTAGTGGGCCCAGATGCCTACCGTGACCTTCCCAACTTGGTATCCCAAGCAGAAGAGGGAAGCAAAGGGGTAAACACTTTCCTTTCAAGAGAGGAAACCTACGCCGATATTGCTCCTGTAAGGCTAAACTCCAACGGCATTTCAGCATTTATTTCCATCATGCGTGGCTGTGACAATATGTGCTCTTTCTGTGTGGTGCCTTTTACAAGGGGCCGGGAGAGAAGCCGCGACCCGCACTCCATCGTACAGGAGGCCGAGCAGCTATTTGCCCAGGGCTATAAAGAAGTCACCCTTCTGGGCCAGAATGTGGACAGCTACAAATGGTCACCGGAAGAGAACAACAAAGCTAGACTTAATAAAAAAGGTGAGGTTACCGAAATTGTCAATTTTGCCAATTTACTAGAAATGGTGGCAGAGGTCAGCCCTCAACTTAGGGTAAGGTTCTCCACCTCCCACCCCAAAGACATTACGGATGAAGTGCTTTACACCATGAAAAAGTACGACAACATCTGCAAATACATACACCTGCCTGTGCAGAGTGGTAACAGCAGGGTGCTAGACCTGATGAACAGAACCTACGACCGTGAATGGTATTTGGAAAGAGTATCCAAGATCAGGGAAATCCTGGGAGATGAATGCGGTATTTCATCGGACATGATAGCAGGTTTCTGCACTGAAACCGAAGAGGAGCATCAGGATACCTTGACCATCATGGACATTGTAAAATACGATTTTTCTTACATGTTCTATTATTCAGAAAGACCAGGCACCCTGGCTGCCAAGAAGTTTGTGGACGATATTCCATTGGAAATCAAAAAACGCAGACTCCAGGAGATCATTGATAAGCAGAGCAAGTTGAGTCTTGAGAGAAATCAGATGGATGTGGGCCGGATTCAGGAAATCCTCGTCGAGGGTACTTCAAAAAGATCTGAGGAGCAACTGAAGGGCCGAAACTCTGCCAACAAGGTGGTCATCATACCGGCAGGCGACTTGAAGCCGGGCGATTATGTGAAGGTAAAAATCACCGATTGCACTCCTGCCACTTTATTCGGGGAGGTTGTAGCATAAGCTTATGATTAAAGATTCTGAAATATTATCCGTCAAGCAACGGTACGGAATTATCGGCAACAGCCCCCTTCTCAACCATGCCATCCGGGTGGCCATGCAGGCTGCTCCTACGGACATGACCGTACTCATCACCGGTGAGAGCGGTAGCGGGAAGGAGTCATTTTCCAAAATCATCCATTCCCTCAGCACCAGAAAGCACGGAAAATTCATTGCCATCAACTGTGGGGCAATCCCGGAAGGCACTATAGACTCTGAGCTTTTTGGTCATGAAAAAGGCTCCTTTACCGGTGCCCATGAAGCCCGAAAGGGATATTTCGAGGTGACCGATGGTGGCTCAATTTTCCTTGATGAAATCGGCGAAATGCCTTTGGGAACCCAAGCCAGGTTGCTGCGGGTTTTGGAAAATGGTGAGTTTATCAAAGTCGGAAGCTCTAAAGTACTGAAGACCAATGTGCGGGTGATAGCCGCCACCAACGTTAACCTGATTAAAGCCGTAGAAAAAGGCAAGTTCAGGGAAGACCTGTATTACCGTCTCAACACGGTGCCGATATATGTGCCCCCGTTGCGTGAGCGAGGCGAAGATGTGGTTTTGCTTTTCAGGAAATTCACCACTGACTTTTCTGAAAAATACCAAGTCAAGCCTATAGCTTTGAATGCCGAAGCCCAGCAGTTGCTGATAAAGTTTCCTTTTCCTGGAAATATTCGTCAGCTGAAAAACCTTGCTGAGCAGATCAGTTTGTTGGAGACCGAAAGGGACGTGGACGCCATTACCCTTTCCAAATATCTGCCTACAGACCAGTCTAGGCTGCCGGCTGCCTATGTAGGCTCATCGGCAGGTGCTGAATCGGCTGATTTCTCCGAAAGGGAAATTCTATATAAAGTTCTTTTTGATATGAAAAAGGACATGACAGAGCTTAAAAAGCTGGTGTTGGAGTCCTATCATTCTGGCGGACTGAACCAAAACATCATCAAGAAACACCAGACCTTATTTGAGGACATGGATAGTTCTCAGCCTTTTGACAGTAGCCAAGGCCCTTCTTCCTCCCTCCCGTTGGTATTGGATTCCAGCAATTCCAGTAAAGAAAAGGAGGATTATTCAAACAATTATGAGGATGGCTCCATAGAGGACATTATCCACGAGGAAGATGACAATTCACTTTCTATTGAGAAGAAAGAAAAGGAATTAATCATCAGAGCGTTAAAGAAACACAACAATAAGAGGAAATACGCAGCCCAGGATCTTGGCATCTCGGAGCGCACCTTATACAGAAAGATTAAGCAGTATGATATCAGTGAATAAAAAGGCTCTTCTGACGCTGTTCATTCCCATTTTTTTATTCTCGGCTTGTCGGATTGAATACAGTTTTACGGGTACTACCCTGGATTATGACGTGACCAGGACCTTTTCGGTAGAAAACTTCTTCAACGATGCCGGAGGCGGGCCGGCGAATATGGGCCAGCTGTTTACGGAATCCTTGAAGGAATATTTCCAGCGTAACACCCAGCTGGAGCTGATCAGGACCAATGGGGACCTGCAATTTGAGGGATCAATCACACGATACAGCATTGATCCCCAAGCAACCGTAAGTAGCCCAGACCCCAACCTTCCAGACCGGGCAGGCCAGATGCGTCTGAGTATCGCGGTTCAGGTGGACTTTGTCAATATGCAAAATGACGAAGAAAGCTTAAGCCGAACTTTCTCCTTTTTCCAGGATTATGACCCAAGAAACACCTCCTTGCTACAGGTGGAAACAGAATTAATCGAGGTGATATTCGAAAACATTATTCAGGATATTTTTACCGCCACTGTAGCCAACTGGTAAAAAAATGTTTAATTTGGAATCTAAACCACTGTAAACCGTGAACTCAAGTCAATTTTTATCGCTTATTGAGAAAGGCAACGAGCTTCAAAGGGATGATCTGCACCACTTAATAAAGCTGCACCAATCCTTCCCTTACTTCCAGATACCGATGGTGCTGGCGGCCAAGATTGAGTATGCCCGGGATTCCACCAATGAGGAATTCCTACATTGGGCGGCAGCTTTAAGCCCCAACAGGGTTTGGCTCAAGAAAATACTGGAGCAGGATATTGACTTCAAAAAAGTTTACACGGAACCGGTAATTGAGAAGATAGAGGAACCTGAGGTAAAGGATCAGCCGGAGATCATAATCCCGCAGGAGGCCCAGAATGAACCTTCAGGTGACCAACCGGAAATTGTTGAAAGTCAGGAACAGGCTGATAAGAAGGAGGAAAAACCTGAAATCGTAACTTCTCCTGAGGAGGCAGAAAAAGAAACCCAGAAACCTAGACTTATTACCGGGGAGGAGGTCAAGAGCAAAACTGAAGAAGAAAAACCCGAGGTAAACCTGGAGCCGGCCAAAGAGGATGAAGATAAAAGTATCATAGAACCCCTACCCGGCCCACCGAGCAACCGGGTGGATATTTTGAGGCAGTTAGAGGAAAACCTATCGAAACTCAAAAAGGAAACTCCTTCAGATAGTGTGGATACGCCAAAGGAAATGAAAGCGGAAGCGGAACCTGAGGCCAAACCTGCCCCTAAGAAAAAGCCTATCAAAAGGAAAAAAAGGCAGACAGATGAGATCCTAGAATCCATCAAGAAGAGGGACAAAAAGGAAATCAAAGACACCAAAAAGCTGGCTCAAAGTGATATAATCAAGGAGTTTAGCAAAAAGTCCATCAAGATGGCAGCCATCCGAGAAAATGAGGATGTAAACAAACTTGAGGATCTGTCCACGAAAAGTACCCAGATAAATGAAAGGCTGGTATCCGAGTCATATGCCAAATTGCTTACCCAACAAGGCAAAACCGCTGCGGCCAAGGAAATATATCAAAAATTAATTTTGAAATTTCCACAGAAAAAAGCTTACTTTGCGGACTTAATGAAGAAATTAGAAGATTAAAATATATAGATTATGTTTACTATAATTATTAGCATTACCCTTATCCTTGCCGTATTATTGATTTTGGTGATTTTGGGTCAAAACTCAAAAGGTGGAGTTGGAGCGGCATTTGGTGGAAGTGCTTCTCAGATTATGGGGGTTACCAAAACTGGTAATATTTTGGAGAAAGCCACATGGGTATTGGCCATTGGCATCCTATTGCTTTCACTAGGTTCTACTGCATTCTATGACACCAGCGCAGGCAGCAACTTTGTGTCTCCAAATGTGGAAAGCGCAAGACAGCAAAGAGGCGTGGCTCCTACCTTCGGTGGAGAAGGCCAGCAGCAGGAATTGCTTCCATCCCAGGAGACTCCAGCTACAGAAGAGCAACCACAAGAGGGCGGAGAATAATAAAATCCGTATCAAAACTTTCAATAAGGCTATTTTCGAATAGCCTTATTTTTTTGCGGTCACTTCAAATCTGAATACTCCAATTTAGTTTTTTATTATATTTTATGCACATTTTTATATATTTATCAAAGACTCTTCATTTTTCTTTGCTTGGATTGTGCCAATATTCTTTGTAAATTAAGGGTTATATAAAAACCAATTACAAACTAACTACCATCATTTATGTTTGAAAATCACCTAACCCTAGAGGAAATAGGCGTGCATGACTGGCCAAATATTATCCTATGGGCAGCTCCTGTGATGTTTGCCCTAGTGTTTCTGGAATGGGGAATTAGCCTCTACAAAAATCAAAAGGACGCCTATGACAAAAAAGATTTCCTTGCCGCTTCTACAATTGGCTTTATCAATGTGGGTATAAGCGCACTAATCAAAGTAGCCATCTTTGGTATTGTACTTTTCTTTTGGAACGTTGTACCTTGGAAAATTCCAGCTACTTGGTGGTCTTTCATCGCCTGCTTTATTGCTATTGATTTTGCCAGATACTGGGCGCATAGGATTTCTCACGAAAACCGCTTTTGGTGGGCAACGCACGTGACCCATCACAACTCCAAAAAATACAACTTTTCGGTATCTTTCCGCTTGAGTTGGACCCAGCATATTAAATTCATATTCTTTGTACCAGTGGTGATGATGGGTTTTGATCCATTTGTGTTTTTCATCTGTCATCAAATTGCCGTGCTTTACCAATTCTGGATCCATACTGAATATATTAAAAAGCTGCCAGCACCTATCGAATACATTTTCACCACGCCTAGCCACCACCGTGTGCACCATGCCAGTGATGAAAAATATTTGGACAAAAATTACGGTTCCACCTTTATCATTTGGGACAGGATGTTTGGCACCTTTATGCCTGAGGAAGAAAGACCGACTTATGGTATCACTAAGGAGCTGAATACCTACAACCCAGTAACCTTGGTTTTCCATGAATTTGTAGATATCTGGAAAGACTTGAGACAGGCTGAAAACGCGAAGGAAGCCAGAGAGATACTGTTTGGCAGACCGGGTGCGGAAGTCATAAAAAATAGGACTTTAAGAAGACAGCAAGAGGCTTTGGCCAAAGTTGAGGCGCAACATGGAGAGGAGAAAGTCATCGCCTCCCCTCCTTCCCCAGGGCTTCATGAGAAATCTTTGATGAAGAAGAAGAATGGGTATCCTTGAGGAGAAGGAAACCCATTCTCGGAAACTAAAGGGACACAGTGTTTCTCAGAGTTTGCCAAAGAGTTGCACAGAGCCTTTCCGTCGACAAAACAGGCCTCTTCAGTGATAGATGTTGAAATTATTAATAACAGTAGGGTCAGATACAAATAGAAAGTGCCACTTAAGAAAAAAACACCGGGTATGAAGCCCGGTGTTTTTTTTATGGTATATGCTGGAGCAGCAGTCTTTTGCTGATTGGGATTAGGCTTTCGTCTAGGGGTACCTGATGCCTGGAGTGGATTCGCCAGGTGGCAGGGTTGGGCAGTTCCTGATAGGTTCTGGCCAAGTCAAGCTTGATTTGTTCAATGGTATTGACCAGACTCCTATTGACGCGCTTTACGAACTTCAACAAAATTGATCTGAATTTATCCATGCTATACTGGAACAGGCTGACCTCATAGCGGTAAATATAAATTTGGCTATCCTTTTCCTGAGTCAGCAACACATATCCTTCCCTTTGATAAATGGGTGTGAGTCCCACAGACTCGATTTCCAGATGCTGCTCGATAAAATTATAAATATCTTTCCCGCTTTCGATATGAGATTTGAGCTTTGGGATGGCAAACTCAATTATTTGCTCAAGTTCCTGCATCATTTCCCCATCTTCTACTAATTTTTCGTAATTGAGCTTTAATTTGGAAATATCCGTACCTGTGAGCTTTTTGGGAAAAGCATTGTTGAGGTTGGATTTTTGTTTTTGAAAAGCTGAAAGGGTCTGATGCTGCTTGATCAAATCTCCCAAAACCGGATAAAGCTTGACATGGTCAAATTCTTTTTTGGCATGTTGCAGGTAGGCGAGCAGCAGGTATTTTTTGTACTCAAAATCAACCAGCCCTTCGGCAAACCAATTGTCTGACAAAGTTTTCATAGGCTAACATTTTTAAAAATTTACAAAAAAACTGACAGTTTATCGCACTGTCCCCTAGAAAAATTGACAGTAATAATGCCAATTAATTTTGCTTCTGACATGGCTGCTGGGCAAAGAAGGACTTTATGTCAGTATTTAGGCCATGGCACATAAAATGCAATGAGAGGGATAAAAGAAACTAACCTTTAAAAATTAATAACTATGTCAAAAGTGAACATCAGACCACTTGCGGACAGAGTTCTGGTAGAACCTGCTGCTGCTGAAGAGAAAACTGCATCTGGACTTTACATCCCGGACACTGCGAAAGAGAAGCCACAAAAAGGCACCGTAGTAGCAGTTGGAAACGGCAAAAAAGATGAACCATTGACTGTACAAGTTGGCGACACCGTGCTTTACGGAAAATATGCCGGCACCGAGCTATCTGTAGACGGTAGCGATTATTTGATCATGAGAGAAGCGGACATCTTCGCTATTCTTTAATCAATCTCATTACCCTCAAAAACAAGTTCGAAAACTTAAAAAATTCATTCAAAAATGGCTAAAGAATTATTTTTCAATACCGACGCGAGAGACAAACTGAAAAAAGGTGTAGATGCTCTTGCTGACGCAGTAAAAGTTACCTTGGGACCAAAAGGTCGTAATGTAATCATCGACAAGAAATTTGGCGCTCCTACTATCACTAAAGATGGTGTTTCCGTAGCTAAGGAAATCGAATTGGAAGAGCCAATCGAAAACATGGGTGCTCAGTTGGTGAAAGAGGTTGCCTCTAAAACTGCTGATAACGCCGGTGACGGTACTACCACCGCTACCGTGCTTACCCAGTCTATCTTCAACGTAGGGATCAAAAACGTAGCCGCAGGTGCCAACCCAATGGATCTGAAAAGAGGTATCGACAAAGCTGTAGCAGCGGTTGTGAACCAATTGAAGGCTAACTCCAAAGAAATCTCTACTTCTAAGGAAATCCAGCAAGTAGCTACAGTTTCTGCCAACAATGACGAGGAAATCGGCAAGATGATCGCCGATGCCATGGACAAAGTTGGTAAGGACGGTGTGATCACTGTAGAAGAAGCAAAAGGTACCGAAACTGAAGTGAAAACTGTAGAAGGTATGCAGTTTGACAGAGGTTACCTTTCTCCATACTTCACTACCAACACTGAAAGAATGGAAGCTGAATTGGAGAACCCATACATCTTGATCTATGACAAGAAGATTTCTTCCATGAAGGAATTGCTTCCGGTATTGGAGCCAGTGGCGCAGTCCGGCAGACCCTTGTTGATCATCGCTGAAGATGTGGACGGTGAAGCTTTGGCTACCCTTGTGGTAAACAAAATCAGAGGTGCGCTGAAAGTTGCGGCTGTTAAGGCTCCAGGTTTCGGTGACAGAAGAAAAGCTATGTTGGAAGACATCGCGATTTTGACTGGCGGTACCGTGATTTCTGAAGAAAGAGGTTACAAGCTTGAAAACGCAACTGTTGAGTATCTTGGTACTGCTGAGAAAATCAACATTGACAAAGATAACACCACCATCGTAAACGGTGCCGGTGACTCCTCTGCTATCCAAGGCAGAATCTCTGAAATCAAATCTCAGATCGAGAAGACTACTTCTGATTATGACAGAGAGAAACTTCAGGAAAGGCTTGCCAAACTTTCTGGCGGTGTAGCTATCCTTTATATCGGTGCGGCTACTGAAGTTGAAATGAAAGAGAAGAAAGACAGAGTGGATGATGCGCTTCACGCTACCAGAGCTGCTGTACAAGAAGGTGTAGTAGTAGGTGGGGGTGTTGCCTTGATCAGAGCTGCTTCAGCTTTGGATTCACTGAAAGGTGACAACGAAGATCAGGATACGGGTATCAACATCATAAGACTGGCGATTGAGTCTCCATTGAGAACTATCGTTTCCAACGCTGGCGGTGAAGGTTCTGTGATCATCAACAGAATCAGAGAAAACCAAGGAAACTATGGTTACAACGCTAGAACGGATGAGTTTGAAGACCTCTTCGAAGCCGGTGTTATCGACCCTACCAAGGTTACCCGATTGGCTTTGGAAAACGCAGCTTCTATCGCAGCTCTATTGCTTACTACCGAATGTGTGGTAGCTGATGTGAAAGAAGAAGGCGGAGCAGCCATGCCTCCAATGGGCGGCGGCGGAATGGGCGGTATGATGTAATACCAACTTTCTCAATATTAGAGCGAGGATATCAGCAGGTATCCTCGCTTTTTTTTATACACTTTTTTGGCTTCTGCAACATGTGTACATTTCTAAGTAGAATTTAATATGATATTTTTTTTATAATAAATTTATAATTGTAACTTACCTGCTACTGGTGATAAAACTATAGACCAACTAAGCTTAAAACGATTGATGTATTCATTTGATTCAATTGTATTAATTGACGACGACCCCATTAATAACCTGATTAACAAAAGGTTGATTAGTAAATTGGACATTAGTCCGAGGGTGGCCGAATACCTGGAAGCCGAGAAGGCTTTGGGTTGCATACAATCTTTGCACAAGGAAGAAAGGCTTCTCATTCTTTTGGACATCAACATGCCCGTAATGAACGGCTGGGACTTTTTGAGCCAGTATTTGGATTCGTGCAACTGCAGAAAGGACAAAATCGTAATGCTTTCCAGTTCCATTGATTTTCAGGACAGGCAAAAAGCTGAGGAATATGACTGTGTAAGTGGGTTTATAGAAAAACCGCTAACACCTGAAAAACTAAAAAAGCTTCTTTAAATGAATATGGAGGCTCAAATAGAATCAATAAGCTCCCCTATGGAGCTTTATTTGTTTGGAGAAAATTTTTTCGAGAAACACCTTCTCACCAGTGCCGGGCAATTAACCGAACTCCTGAAAGGCCCCCACAAAATATGGCTTAACATTTCCGGCCTAGGCGATCATAAGCTGATATCTGAACTTGGCAATCTTTTAAACATCCACTCCCTTACCATTGAGGACATCATGGACACGGGACAGCGGCCAAAATTTGAGGAATTTGATGATTTTGTTTTCGTCAGTACCAAAATGATTTACACCAAACGAGCTTTGGAAGAGCTGGAAATTGAGCAAATCAGCCTTTTGATAGGCCCCAATTATGTGATCACTTTTCAGGAAAACCACAAGGATGTGTTTGACCCTATCAGGACCAGATTAGAAAACCCAACCGGCCGGATGAGGAAATTAGGTTCCGATTATTTTGCCTACACCCTGATCAACGCCATCACCGACCATTATTACAAGGTAATGGAAATGGTAAGTGAAGCCAATGAAGATTTAGAGGATCAAATCATAAAGGCAAGGAAAAAAGTGAAACTGGAGGATTTATACATCCACCGAAAAACTCTCCAGGAGATCCGAAAGAACACCTGGCCCATGCGGGAAATCATTTCTGATTGGAAAAAATCAGACCACCCGGTCCTTAATGAAAAGAACCAGATCTATCTCAACGACACCTATGAACACACCATCGAGATTCTAGAAAATCTGGAATTGCAAAGGGAAACCATCACTACGCTCGTGGAAATATACATGACGCAGCTGAGTATCAAGCAAAATGAGGTGATGAAAACGCTGACAATTATAGCCACCATTTTCATCCCTCTTACCTTCATTGCTGGTGTATACGGTATGAACTTTACCCACATGCCGGAACTGGAATGGGAATACAGTTATTTAATTGTATGGGTGTTTTTCATCCTCAGCGCTGGGCTGATGTTGTATTATTTCAAAAAGAAAAACTGGTTTTGACTTCAGTTACTCCTTTCCGTTTTTGAAAACCTCCCCGCCTTTCATCACAAATACTACATTCTCCATCACTGCTATATCCTGCTCGGGATCCCCCTCCACGGCTATGATATCGGCAAGCATTCCCTCTTCCAGTACACCCATTTTATCTTCCTCTCCCAATAGTTCAGCTGCCCTCAAGGTAGCTGACTGAATGGCCTCTAGGTTGGGCATCCCCACTTCAGTCATATAGATAAATTCTCTGTAATTTTCGCCATGAGGAAATACCCCCGCATCGGTCCCAAAAGCCACTTTTACTCCTTTTTTATAGGCTTTTTCAAAAGTGCCCTGTATCTGGGGGCCAATAGCTTCTGCTTTGGCCTTTACGGCCGGATGATAGTACCCCGGGATTTTGGCATATTCGGCCACGGACATGCCCGCGGTGATGGTAGCAACATACCAGGTCCCGTTTTCTTTCATCATTTCCATAGTTTTTTCCGTCATCATCGTGCCGTGTTCTATGGAATGGATTCCTCCCTCCACGGCACGCTGCATGCCTTCATCCCCATGGGCATGTGCGGCTACATGGATTCCAAAATCCTTGGCTGTCTGGATTACGGCGTTTATTTCATCTTGCTGAAACTGGGGTGCTGAACCATCCCGGGCCACGCTTAGCACCCCACCCGTAGCTGTGATTTTGATTAGATCGGCTCCTCGTTTTACTTGATGGCGAACAGCTTTTCTGGCGTCTGACTCTCCATTGATTACTCCAACTTCTGGCCCCGGATCCCCCATCAGTGATCCTTTCATGCCATTAGTTGGATCGGCATGCCCTCCAGTGGGAGCGATTGATTTGCCGGAAGTGTATATTCTGGGACCTTTTATTTTGTTGGCATTGATAGCGTTTCGAAGGGAAATATTCACCCCAGAGCCTCCCAGGTCCCTAACGGTTGTAAATCCAGCCATAAGAGTTCGCTCCGCATATACCGCAGCATTGAAAGCTATATCCGCCTCGTTGTTGGTAAACCTTTCTATGTACTGTGAAGGACCGGTCTCGCTTTCCATGTGCACATGCATATCCATCAAGCCGGGCATCACGGTATACTCCGTTAGGTTGATTACTTTATCCTCCTCCCCACCCGAATGGTACCCGCTGGTGATGGAAATAATCTTGTCATCCTCCACCAGGATGGTTCTCTCCTGGAGCATACTATTGTTTCTCACATCCACCACTTTGCCGGCGTGTATGTAAGTTTTTTGGGCAAATGTTCCTACCTGAAACAGGGCTAGACCTGCTATTGTCAACAGTAATTTTCTTTTCATATTTAATTAGTTGTATGGCTTTTATTCAAATCATAAATATGAATATAGAAATTTTTCATTGAATTTTGTAGAAAAAGATAGTAAGGGAAAAATGATGTGCCGGTTATCAAATGAGTAAAATTAAACTCTTTGTAGATACATCAGTTGTTATTACAGACCCCTAAACTTAACTACTTTTCCCTTTCATGGACCAACATTCAAGATTCAACAACAAAATTTTATCAGCAGCCATAATCGTTTTATTTTTAATCGGGTTGTTTTGGCTTATTGGTTATGCCATCCAGTTTTTCCTTTTAATTTTTACGGCCATATTGATGGCTGTCATGCTTCGGGCAGGGACAAATTTCCTCAAGAGAAAATTCAATCTTCCTGATTGGGCCGGCCTTACTATTAGCCTATTTACCTTCCTTATTGTCTTGGGTGGTATCTTTACTTTGATCATTCCAACGGTGGCCAACCAAGCGGCAGAGGTACGTGAACAACTTCCTGAAGCTTGGTCAAATATTGAATCCACTATAAAGGAAACTGAGTTGGGAAAAACTTTATTTGAAAGAGTAGAGGAAAACAAGGATGACCTTATTCCTGAAGATGAAAAACTCATGCAATATGCCAGAAGCTTTTTTGCGGGGACTTTTGGGGTTATTGGTGATTTGCTGGTCATATTTATTATGGGGATCTTTTTTGCTGCAAGCCCCCAGCTATATGTCCAGGGCGTGGTAGTGTTGGCTGCCCCACGATTTCGAAGGCGGCTGGAAGATGTGCTGAACCAAGTTTATCTCGCGCTGAAGGCGTGGCTTCTAGGCAAGTTTATCGCCATGCTGTTTATAGGTATTGCCACAGCAATTGGATTGATGTTATTTGGGGTACCAGCCCCCTTTGCTCTGGGCTTTTTAGCCTTTCTTATGGATTTTATTCCAAACATAGGTCCTATCCTAGCCTCTATACCAGCCGTTTTGCTTGCATTTCTGGTAAGCCCGATGACAGCCCTTTGGGTGGGCATCTTCTTCTTGGTCATTCAGCAATTTGAAAGCTATGTCTTAGTGCCATACATCTATAAAAAGACGGTATCCATTTCTCCTGTCATCACCCTTGCATCTCTGATCCTTCTTGGCATCCTAGCTGGTCCTCTCGGGGTAATCATGGCCACTCCACTGGTAGCGGTGATACAGGTCATGTTGAGAGAGCTCTACATCAAGGACTACCTTGAAAAGGATCTGGATGAAAAGGATGATAACAGTTTTGAGAAAAGGATGGAAGATGTCTAATTTCTAGTCTTCACGATCAAAAAGCTTCCATCCTCAAGGTCTAAATAACCAAAATCATAGCAGAACTTATACAGGTTGTTCTTTTTATTAGCGTAGGTGTGGGTATGGTATTTAAAATGGAAGCCGTCGACTAGTAATTTGTCACGACTGACTCTGCAGGTTTCCCGCTCTGAAAGAATTTCCTCCAGAATATGCCTGTTTTTCTTGAGGGCATAATTGATGTTTCTAATACTGTTGTTGGTCACCGACTTGAGTTGGTTGTTGTAATGGTTGCGACAATAATCATCACAGAATTTTTTGTCAGCCCTTCCTTTCAGGGCTTTGTGACAGCTTACGCAGGTTTTGGTGTTGGTATCTATCATAAAAAATGGGTTATAGTTGAAAAAACAACTGAATATAGCAAGTAAATTACAGTAACGCAAACGTTTACAACCGTTTACAAACAGATTTAAGCAATTTTTACCCGCCTAAGCTGCGAGAATCTTCCAAACTTTGTCACAAGCCTCTCGGGGTGATAAATCAATTTCAAACTTTTTATCATTTATAACCATGAACAGTGTAAAACTAATCGGAAGACTGGGATCAAAACCAGATGTGAAAACATTCGAAAACAACAGAAAGATGGTCAGGTTAAATCTGGCCACCAATGAAAGCTACAAAACCGCCAAAGGCGAATTTGCCACAGAAACCAATTGGCACAACGTGGTGGCATGGGGAAAGCAGGCAGAATACTTGGAAGAAAAAGCTGATAAAGGAAGTGAAATAAGTGTGGAAGGCAAACTGGTGACCCGGACCTATAACGATAAGGACGGGGCCAAAAAGTGGATTACCGAGGTGGTGGCAAATGAGGTATCCATAGTGGAGAAAAAAGAGGCATCCGTTTGATTTTCCTTCCGGTCAGGGCTTGGAGTCCTGACCGGATTTATTTTAAATCCCCCTGAATAAGGGCAATTCATTTTATGATTAAAGGTATAATTTAAAATAATTCTCTATTTTGTAGAAATTTTATAGTTGGTTTTTGGGCCCATACAAGAGTATTTCGCTGTATCTACATATTTATGCAGTCAAAACGATAAACTTGTAATGCCAAATGCAAAAATAAGTGAGTTATGAAAAAGTCGGTTTTAGTGGGATTTCAAATGCTGATGTTAATTCCATTGCTTTCCTTCAGTGTCAGATACCAGGACATCCAGATTTCTTCCCCTTCAACCGAAAAAATCGACAGTCTTAATAAATGGTCAACTGAGCATATTGAAAGCGACATCAAAGAGGCTTTGGAAAATTCAGAGCTGGCCTATGAGCAGTCAAAAAAATTAAGCTATGAATACGGCCAAACAGAAAGTCTAATCAACTTGGGCTGGATACACTACCGACAGGACAATTATGGAAAGGCGTTGGAGTATGCGCTGGAAGCACACGAGAAGACAAATTTGCTCAACCACCCCAAATTAAGCGTCCGCTCAGCTTTTAATATCGGGGCCATTTACAGTGATGGTAGCAAGGATCATCAGGCAGCATTGAAATATATGAAGGAGGCCTATGAAGAAAGTGTCGTAATTGGAGACAGTCTATTAATTGTGAGGTCTTTAAACAATATGGCTTATCTCCATTATATGAACAAGGAATATGACAGTGCATTATATACCCTTAACAAGGTAGAGAACTTTACCCAGATTGATTACCACAAAGGATTTGCTTACAGGACTTACGGGGATATATATTTAGCCAAAGGGGATTTTACCTTGGCCCAAAGTTATTTTGAAAAGGCATATGCCTTTTTACAAAACCCCAATTCCAAATCGTCATGGGCATCCGTGATGGTTAGATTGGGAAAAATCCATCTACGGAATGGCAATTACATAAAGGCTAAGGAATATTTTCGTGAAGGCTTGGAGTTAAGTTTGGAAAACGAGTTTAAGGATCACATTGTTACTCTTTACAACTACATGGCAGATATTGAGGCGCGTTTGGGTGACTGGCAACAAGCCTATCGATACCGGTCTCTATATGCAGCGTGGTCCGATTCCTTATCCAGCCAAGTCAACTCCAGGAATATGGGAAGGCTGGAGGCCAAATTCGATTTTGACCAAAAGCTGAAGGAAATCAATCATGAGGCTTTGACTAATGAGCTCATGGCACAGGAGCAGCTTAACCAGCAGATTTTTAAACGGAATGTATTCATTTTGCTATTCGTCACAGTGCTCATTCTGTTGATCATTATTGGATTCAGCATGAAGAGAGTCAGGAAGGCCAAAGCAATTGCGGAAAAGGCAAACAAAGCGAAATCGGATTTCATTTCCGTGATGAGTCATGAAATTCGCACTCCACTGAATGGCGTAATTGGCTTTTCCGAATTGCTTTCCGGCACACCGCTCAATCCTGAACAGAAGCAGTATGTGGGTTTGATTAACCAGTCTGCAAGCTCTCTGATAGGAATAATCAACGACATTTTGGATTTCTCCAAAATAGAAGCTGGCAAAATGGAACTGGAAATTCAGCCTGTGGATTTGAAGAAACTTGGGGCGGTAAGCAAGGATTTGATCGCCTATCAGGCATATCAGAAAAACATTACCCTGAAATACAGTTTCGATTCCAATATTGACAGCTTGGTTTTAGCGGACGAATTGAGAATCAAACAAGTGCTGATCAATTTATTGAGCAATGCTATTAAATTTACTGAGAAAGGGGAAATAGAGTTATCCATTCTGCAGCTTCGAAAAATCAATAACCAGCGCGTAATCAGGATTTCGGTGAAGGACACAGGCTGCGGAATATCAAAAGAAAACCAAAGCAAGATCTTCGAGGCTTTCAGCCAGGAAGATACTTCTACCACACGAAAATTTGGAGGTACGGGCCTTGGACTTACCATAAGCAATAAAATATTGGCACTTATGGGCTCCAAATTAAAACTTAAAAGCATCCTTGGAGAAGGCAGTAGGTTTTATTGCGATATTAATTTTGTTAGTGTGGATAGGGCTATCAAACAGAATCCCGACAGCATAACAGTTCAAAGTGATATTGAGGTGTCTGAATTGAATGTACTTGAGAGCCTGGATGTGAAAGTCCTGGTGGCGGAAGACAATCCGGTAAACATGATTTTGACCAAAAAGATCGTCAAAAAACTCTTGCCAAAAGTGAAAGTTTACGAAGCTCAAAATGGTAGAGAGGCAGTTGAAATTTTCAGCTCCCATCCTATCAACTTAGTGCTAATGGATATTCAAATGCCAGAGTTGAACGGCTATGAGGCAACTGGGGAAATAAGAAAGCTTCCCAACGGCGAAAACGTCCCTATCATCGCTTTGACAGCCTCAGCACTCAATAATGAAAGGGAGCGGTGCCTGGAAGCGGGATTGGATGACTGCACTACCAAACCCATCAATAAAAAGGCTCTAGAAAAACTGATCATTCAATTTTTGCTAGAGCCGATTAAGAGCTAATTAAATTTCTAGAATACTATTGCACTTTTTCAATCACGAGGTTGTGATTAGTGTAAATGCAGACGTCTGCCGCTATTCCCAAGCTTTCCCTTACCATGTCCTCAGCGGACAGCTGGGGTGCAAACTTTTTGAGTGCGCGTGCAGCTGATTGGGCATACATGCTTCCTGAGCCGATGGTTGCTATATATTCATCCGGTTCGATCACGTCTCCGGTACCCGAAATGATCAGAATATCCTCACTGTCTGCCACAATCATCATGGCTTCCAGCTTGCTCAGCATCCTATCAGTTCGCCATTCTTTGGCCAGCTCCACTGCGGCCCTTTTCATATTGTTGCCGAAGGCTCCGAGCTTCTCCTCGAATTTCTCCAAAAGTGTGAAAGCATCGGCGGTAGACCCAGCAAAACCTGTTACAATTTTACCGTTTTGCAGTTTACGGATTTTGTTTACGCTGCTTTTGGCCACAGTGTTACCCAAAGTGGCTTGCCCATCGGCACCGATTACTACCTGATTGTTATGTTTGATGGCCACCACGGTGGTGGATTTGATCTTTTCCATATCTAGTGTTTAAGAATTGCTAAAAGTATCGATTCCTTTTGTCTTAATGTATCAAATGGCGTACTAAAGCAAAAAGTCCCGAAAGATCAGGACTTTTTGACAGAAGTTATTTTTAAGTACGTAGCACGAGGTACGATGTACGAAGTATTATATCAGGATTCTAACTGGATCTTCAAGTAGGTTTTTGAAGGTTTGAAGGAAAGCAGATCCTACTGCACCATCGACTACTCTGTGGTCACAGGATAAGGTTACTTTCATGACATTTCCTACTTTCATCTCACCGTTTTTCACTACTACGGTTTCCTTAATACCCCCAACAGCCATGATACAAGCATCTGGCGGGTTGATGATAGCGGTAAATTCATCTATACCGAACATTCCCAAATTGGAAACTGTAAAGGTATTGCCTTCCCAATCCTTTGGCTGAAGTTCCTTGTTCTTGGCTTTGGCTCCTAGGGACTTGGCCTCCTGTGAAATCTGCGACAATGACTTATTGTCCGCAAAACGGATCACCGGCACCAACAATCCTTCTTCCACCGCTACTGCCATACCAATATTGATGTGGTCATTGTATCGGATTTTGTCACCCAACCAAGAGGAGTTCACTTTAGGGTTTTGTCTCAAAGCTGCCGCTGCGGCTTTGATTACCATATCGTTGAAGCTGATCTTGACAGGAGCAATTTCATTCATGCTCTTGCGCGCCTCGATAGCCTTGTCCATGTTGATTTCCATGGTCAGGTAGAAGTGCGGTGCGGAGAATTTGCTTTCTGCCAAGCGCTTGGCGATGGTCTTTCTCATTTGAGAGACTTTCTCCTCTCTAAATGATTCCTGTCCGATCGCTGGAGCACCTGCCTGGGCTGAAGCTGCAGCTGGTTGCTGTACGGAGGCTGGGTCAAACTGCTCCACATCCCTACGGATGATTCGGCCATTTTCACCTGTTCCTTTTATCAGTGAAATATCCACGCCTTTATCCTCTGCCATTTTCTTGGCCAAAGGAGATGCTTTCACTCTGCCACCTTCAGTAGTAGAAGGAGCGGATGAAGTGGCCTGCTTAGACTCTTCTTTTTTGCTTTCGGCTGGCTTATCTTCCTTTTTGGATTCTGCTTTTGGTTCTTCTTTTTTAGCAGGCTTATCTTCTTTTTTGCCAGAGGACTTGCTTTCATGCGCTTTGAGAAGTTTCTCATAGTCTGCACCTTTTTCACCAATGATAGCAATAACACCGTCAATGGCTACTGAATCGCCTTCCTCTACGCCCACATAAAGTAATGTACCGTCTTCATAGGATTCCAGCTCCATGGTAGCCTTATCGGTTTCCACTTCAGCCAAAATATCACCGGATTTGATATCATCACCTACTTTTTTCAACCAGCTGGCAATGGTACCTTCCTGCATGGTATCACTCATCTTAGGCATGGTGATCAAGGTGGCATTGATGTCAGAAGTATCCACTTCTTCATCTGAGCTTTCCGATTCTTCAGAAGAGGATTCTTCTTTCTCCTCCTCTTTTTTGCTCTCTTCTTTAGGCTGACTTTCTGACTGGCCGCCGCCATTGCCAGCTTCTTTCAATAGGTCATCTATGTTCTCGCCCTTTTCTCCTATAATAGCAATCACGCCATTTACCGGGACGGAGTCTTTCTCTTCTACACCAATATGAAGCAAGGTGCCTTCCTCGTAGGATTCCAGCTCCATAGTAGCTTTATCTGTTTCCACCTCGGCAAGGATATCGCCTGGCTTCACTTCATCACCTACTTTTTTTAACCATGCTGCGATCACCCCTTCTTCCATGGTGTCGCTCATTTTGGGCATTCGTATTATTTCGGCCATAAGTTTGATTTATTCCAATTCAATATTCAGGAGTCCAAAAATAGTTCTTAAATGTCTTTATTCAAATTTAATAGTCGTATTTTCATGACTCCAAAACTTCCCACAGCGCAGAAAGTTACCCTTTATGCCTCTTATTGAAAATATAGATTACCTCAAACCCAGATTCTTGTTCAACGGGCATTTGCAAACCATCGTGCCCAGCCTTTTCCGCAAGGTCAACCTACTACCTTTTGAAAGAGAGCGGATTACTACTTCTGACGGTGATTTTCTGGATCTAGATTGGCTCAGAAAAGGGAACAGAAAACTGGTTATCATCAGCCATGGTTTGGAGGGCAACAGTCGTCGCCCGTACATGCAAGGCATGGCGCATCAATTTTACACCCAAGGGTATGATGTGCTCAACTGGAATTTCCGCGGCTGCAGTGAGGAGCAAAACCTGCGGCCCATATTTTATAACAGCGGCGCCACTTACGATCTGGACACGGTGATTGCCCATGCCCAGAAAAATTATGAAGAGATCAACCTGGTGGGGTTCTCCTTGGGAGGAAATTTGATTCTAAAATATCTGGGAGAAGAAAGACAAAGAGTCACCATTTTAAATAAGGCAGTGGCAATCTCTGTCCCTTTGCACTTGGAAAGCTCCTGTATCCAGATATCCAAAGGGCAAAACCTTATCTATTCAAACAAATTTCTCAGAACCCTTAAAGATAAAATAATAAGGAAAGCCGCCTCCCACCCCTCGGATATTGACATAAGTTTACTCAAAAGGGTCAAAACCTTAAAGGACTTTGATGATGTCTATACCGGACCTCTGCACGGATATGATGATGCCCACGATTATTATGAAAAGTGCTCCAGTTTGTATTTTTTGGAAGGAATTGAAATCCCCACCCTAATTTTAAATGCAGTCAACGATCCCTTTTTGAGCCCTCTTTGTTACCCCAAAGAATTGGCACAAAAGCTCGAAAAAGTCTATATGGAGTTTCCAGAGCAAGGGGGACACGTTGGATTTAGCCCAAGAAGCCGGGGGGAAATTTACTGGTCAGAAAAACGCGCATTTGAATTTATCAGTTCGGATGAGTAACTTCAAAAACTTTAATAAACAACCACCACCATGTGCGGAAGATATTCATTAGCAAAATCAAAGATAGAATTAGAGGAAAGGTTTCAGGCCGAGATGCCAGGGGAGTTCAATCCCCGGTACAACGTGGCCCCTACCCAGCTCATGCCGGTCATCACCTCTGACAGCCCTGAAGGCTTTTCCCATTTTTATTGGGGCATTACCCCAGAGTTTTCCAAAAACAAGCCTGTGAGCCAAAAATTCATTAATGCACGAGGGGAAACCATTTCGGAGAAAGTCTCTTTTAAGACAGCATTTCAAAAAAGAAGATGCATCATTCCGGCTGATGGTTTCTACGAATGGAAACAGTTGGGCAAAAAATCCAAGAGTCCTTACAGGTTTGTTTTGGAAAATGAAAAAGCCTTTGCCTTTGCAGGAATTTGGGAGGAATATGAAAATGAGAATGGGGAAAACAAGCACACCTTTCTGATCATCACTACTGAATCCAACCCCATGGTTTCCGAAATACATGATCGGATGCCTGTGATCCTCACTCCCGAAACGGAGAAATTATGGCTTGACAAACAAACGGAATTGGAGGCTCTCAAAAGCTGCCTTCAGCCTTATGACCAAGCCAAAATGATGAGTTACCCAGTTTCACCCATGGTCAACCAGGTGAGCAACGATAGCCCTTCATTGATCAAGAAAACCTCCCCAATGGACCAATTTGGCAACTATACCCTCTTTGGATAATGGACACTGTTCACATCATAGACCTGCAGTTTAAGAAAATCCCCAACTCTATTGCTGCTTTTCTGGTGGAAACCAGCGAGGGGCCTATTTTGATTGAGTCGGGACCTGAAAGCACTTTTGAGGCCTTACAGTCTGGGGTCGAAAAAATAGGCTATCAGATAGAAGACATTCAACATGTCTTCCTCAGCCACATTCATTTTGACCATGCGGGTGCCGCTTGGAAATTTGCGAATCATGGTGCCAAGATTTACCTTCATCCCAAAGGCGCACCCCATTTGGCAAATCCCGATAAACTCTGGAATTCAGCCAAGATGATCTATGGGGATCAGATGGAGGAGCTTTGGGGTGAAATGAAAGCCATTCCACCCTCGCAGTTAATTTCCATGACCGATGGGCAAACCATTAGCATTGGCTCCACTTCCCTGACAGCCTGGTTTACTCCCGGGCACGCAGTTCACCACATTGCCTGGCAACTTGGGGACACCGTATTTACCGGTGATGTGGCTGGGGTGAAAATTGACGGGGGGCCGGTCACACCACCTTGTCCTCCACCTGACATCCATATTGAGGATTGGAAGAAATCCATTGAAAGAATAAAAGCCCTCCAACCTACTGCCCTTTACCTTACGCATTATGGAAAAGTGATTGAAATTGACACCCATTTTGAAGAACTCGAACTTATTCTGGATGATTGGGCTGTATGGATAAAGGGATATTATGAGAAAAAGGTGGAACAGCAGGAAGTAGTACCTCTTTTCATAACCTATACCCAAAACCAATTGAAAAAATCCGGTCTGAGCAAGGAGACCCTTGATAAATACGAGAAAGCCAATCCCAGCTGGATGTCTGTGGCGGGCCTGTACCGCTATTGGAAAATCAAAGAGAAGCTGGCCAAAACAGAACAGTAGATTACCTGTTATTCTTTAATAAAGATTTTTATAATTGACTATAAACCCATGAAAAAATCACGAATAGTTGGCGTTGGCCATTATTTGCCTGACCGTGTGGTCACCAATGATGAGCTGTCCAAAATGATGAACACAAATGATGAGTGGATCGTCGAAAGAACCGGAATCCACGAAAGAAGATGGTTTACCCCAGGAAAGGACACTGTTACCAGCATGTCGGTAGAGGCCTCCAAAATGGCAATAGAACGTGCCGGTATAGATACTAAGGACATAGATTTTATAGTTTTTGCCACCAGCACACCGGATTATTTCGCTCCGGGAAATGGTGTATTGGTACAGCGGGAGCTAGGGCTTCAGGGCATCGGTGCTTTGGACATCCGAAATGCCTGCTCCGGCTTTATATATGCCTTATCCATTGCTGATCAATATATCAAAACCGGCATGTATAAGAATATTTTAATTATAGGAGCTGAGATCCAATCTTCGGCCTTAAACAAGACTGATGAGGGAAGGTCAAGTGCGGTGATTTTTGCCGATGGAGCTGGAGCAGCAGTGTTACAGGCCACTGAAACCTCCGATCATGGGATTTTGTCCACCCATCTCCACGCCGATGGGGACTATTGCGAGGAACTTTATGTCAAAGATCCGGGTAGCAGCCGTGAAAATCGACTATCACCGGATATTGTGGAGGGCCCAAGCTTCAAGCTGCAGATGAACGGAAACGCCGTTTTCAAGCATGCCGTAGTCAAATTCCAGGAGGTAATCGAAGAGGCCCTGGAAGCAAATGGAAAAGACAAATCAGAAATTGACCTGCTTGTCCCCCATCAGGCCAACTTGAGAATCAGCAAATTCATCCAAGAAAAATTGCAGCTTCCCGATGACAAGGTTTTTAATAACATTATGTATTATGGGAATACCACAGCGGCCACCATTCCAATAGCCCTGAGTGAGGCTTTTGAGCAGGGAAAATTGAAATCCGGTGACTTGGTTTGTCTTGCCGCCTTCGGTAGCGGATTTGCTTGGGCCTCCGCACTTCTCAATTGGTAGGATGGGAGAACCTAAATTGAACATCCAGTTATTACAGAATAGGGACATCCATGAAGAGATCTTTGAGCTGAAGTCAGCCTTTAAGCATCTCTTCACGGATATTGCCAACCATTTTCCACAAAGCCAACTTTCAGACATGTATCCCGAAAGCAAGGGATGCAAGGTCAGTATGGGCAATGAGCTGGGCCATTGTCCCTATCAGGTTTTGGACATATTCAGGGATTTTGACAAAACCCATGGACACAACATCAGGGTATTGAACTGGTGGGGCCATGGGCTTTTTGTGTTGGTATTCTTTGGGGAAAAATTTGGAAAGGAATTAGTCGAAAAGAAAAAGGCTGCGAAATTTCTGGAAAACGGGTTTATTCTTCCAAAAGGAAAGAATCCATATGATTATGCAAACTTTTTCAAACAGCTTTCTGGAACTCCTACCCCAATTCTAAGTTGTGAAGAACACATTTCGAAATTCAGGTATCTCCAGTTTGCTAAAAAATTAGAAATGAGCGGGTCCATGGGAAATTTGAAGTCTCAGGTTTTAGAAGAATTGGAACGTATTTTGCGATTTTGCCGAATTTAGCCTACTTTTTAAAGATTATAAGTTAATTTAGTAACCTAGTAGCTTTGACTGTCGTAACATCCTAAGGAATTAATTACCTCATTGTCCATGAAATATATTTTTGCAAAAGTCTTATTCCTCCTTGCCTTCCTAATCCCCGCGATTTCCACCGAGGCCCAAACCGTAACCCTATACAACTCTGACTCCACCATAATGGGCACCGGTGTGATGGCCGAGGGGAAAATGGAAGGTTTATGGAAATTCATGAATCCCACCAACAATAGGGTCATCCAGCAGGGAAAATTTGTTGAAGGTCAAAAGGATGGCGAATGGGTGGCATTCCACTCGAATGGCCAACCCCAAATGAGGGCTGATTACCGCAACAATGTGTTGAATGGACAATACAAGGAATTTGACCAGAAGGGAAATGTATTGCTAGAGTCGGTTTTCCAAGATAGTGTCTTGGTGGGCCCGTATAAGCAATATTATAATATCAACGAAACTCAAGGCCGGTCCCCACAGCTAAAGCTGGAAGGGCAGTTTGAAAATGGCAAGAAATCAGGGACCTGGAACTCTTACTTCCCAAACGGGCAACTGGCTATTGTGCAAACATTTAAAAATGACAAACTGGAGGGCAGATACCGCGAATATAGCCAATATGGCAATATATTGGTAGAGGCCAACTATCAAAACAATAAGCCCCACGGAGATTTCAAAAGATACGATGATGAAAATAATGTACAGGAAGAGGGTGAGTTTAACTTGGGAAGAAGAGTTGGAAGCTGGAAAAAATACTTCCCATTCTCACGAACGGTAGAATCCGAAACCGAATATGACAATAAGGGCAACCGGACCGGTGAATGGACCTATTATTACGAAAACAGAAGGGTAGCTCGAACTGAAAATTATAGAAATGACCTTCCTACAGGCACCTGGGAGGAGTTTTACCCAAACAGGAATTTGGCCAAAAGAAAAACCTACAACGAGCTGGGTCTTCCCCATGGCGAGTATGTGGAATACCATAGCAACAATAACATCTCCGTGGAAGGTCAATTTGAAAACGGTTCAAGAGTGGGGCTATGGAAAAATTACTTCCCTGAGGGAGAGCTTTACAGCATAGGTGAATACAGAAATGATGTGAAATCTGGTCTTTGGAAGTATTTCAACAAAATTGGGATATTGATCGCTGAAGGGGAATATCAACTCGGTAGCGAACACGGCCAATGGGTATACTATTACGACGGAGGCCAGTTGAAGTCTGTAGGCTCATATTTTTATGGCTTTGAAGACGGCGTTTGGGGATTGTTTTATGACAACAAGCAATTGACCCAGGAAGAAACCTGGGCAAACGGAAGGTTGCTCAACGTAGGTGAATACAACAATTATGATGGCACATCCACTTTGGACCCTGGCACCTTGCAAAATGGAAACGGCACCCGCCTGACCTACTATGTAAATGGCCGTAAAGAGTCTGAAGGTACTTATCTGTCAGGCAAGGCAGAAGGAACGTGGAAATATTATCATGACAACGGAAGACTTGCCTCTGAAGGCGAAATGAAAGATGGCAAAAAAGAGGGGCAATGGAAGTATTACAATCGAAATGGCCGACTTGATGAAGTCCTTATTTTTGAAAATGACGAGGTGGTAAACTTAGACGTACCGGAAGTAGACCTCCCGTTCCAAAATTTTGATTAAAGTCAGCAACATTTAAACAAAAAGCCCCACTTGGGGCTTTTTTTATTTATGGGCATGCAATAATTTTTATCATAAGTAAATCTTAGTATCTTTTTTACCTATTTGACTAGCCATTACCAAAAGGTAAAATTTTAACCCATTAACAATAACTTAATTAATTTTTTTATTAAAGTATTGTTTACTTATTTGTTTATTTATTAAATTGCATCAAATTAGACCTATGGACCTGATTAACCCCGACAAAGTACTCGAGCAGAAGGAAGGCGTGGTGGAGATTAAAAATTACCTTAACAAGATTAAGATAATCAAGCATCTCTATACCCATACGCACAATACCGCCAGCTCCATAGGAGGAGAACTGGGGTTAAGTTTACCCACTGTAAACTCCCTTCTGACCGCACTCCAGCAATCCGGAGAGGTCATTAAGCAGGGACAAGGTGAATCCCAAGGGGGAAGAAAGCCAGACCTATATGCCTTGACCGACGACTCCTTCTACGTGCTTTCTGTGGATGTGAGCAAGTACAAAGTCCAGGCGGCTATTTATGACAGCTCGCATAGACAATGTTCCCAGATAGAATCTCAAAATCTTAACCTCAACAATGAAAGGGAGACATATGAGGCACTGGAGCAGTTTCTTGAAGATACCATTAAAAATTCCGGTTTACCCGACCGAAAGATAATTGCCATCGGAATATCCATGCCTGGGCTGGTGGATTCAGAAAAAGGAATCAATCACAGCTACTTAAATTTTGGAAAGAAAAGCCTTAAGAAGAGGCTGGAAAAGAAATTTGAAAGGAAGGTTTATCTTGAAAATGACGCCAGAGCAATGACCTTGGCTGAATTCAAGTTTGGGCAGCACTCAGATAAAAAGCAAAATGTACTAGGCATCTTTATAGGCTGGGGTATTGGTTTGGGGATTATTATTGACGGAAAACTTTACCGGGGCGGAGCTGGGTTTGCCGGTGAATTTAGCCACTCCCCCATCTTCGAATCCAGGGAAATCACCTGCACCTGCGGCAAAAAAGGTTGCCTGGAAGCTGTCGCTTCCGGAACTGCCATTGTAAGAATGGCCAAGGAGGCCATCAAGACCGACGAAGACTCCATTCTAAGCAGGCTTGCAAAGGAAAGGAAAAACCAGCTAGAACCCTCCTGGGTGGTGGAAGCTGCCCTGGCCGGAGACCAGCGGGCCATTACCATCATTTCCAATGCGGGACTTGATCTAGGCCGCGGCATTTCCATACTCATCCAACTGCTCAACCCCGACATGATCATCATAGGAGGGTCAGTGGCAGAGGCACACCAATATCTTTTAACACCCATACAGCAGGCCTTAAATCTATACAGCATGGCCAAGTCAAGGGAACAGTCAGAACTGGTTCTTTACAAACTGGGTAAGGAAGTAGGCTTACTCGGCGGGGTGGCAGTGGTTGTGGATAAGATTTTCGAGGATTTGATGAATTGACAACCAACAAAGCATTTTACCAAAACATTAAACAATATGCCAAGTAGTTACCCATTATCAGAAGTAGAAAAAAGCTTTCAGAAAGAAGCCGGCCAAGGCCACAATTCTACTTTAATCCCTTATTTGACAGTTGACAACTTCCCGAAGCTAGGCCTGATGACAGCCTGTAGGTTTTTGGAATGGGCTGCAGCCAATCCTGAAGGGGTAATCAGTTTACCAACTGGCAAAACCCCTGAATTTTTTATCAAGTGGACGCAATTTCTGCTTGAAAACTGGGACACCGAAAAGGGAAAAGAAATACGTTCAAAATACGGTTTGACTTCGGTGAAGAAGCCAAAACTGGAAGGGCTACACTTTGTGCAGATTGATGAATTTTATCCTATTTCCTCCCGGCAAAAAAACAGCTTCTTCCATTATGTCAACAAATTCTATATTGACGGCTTTGGTTTGGACCCCAAAAAAGCTTTGCTAATCAATTCAGATGAGATTCCACTGGCGGAAGGTAGAAATTTTCATCAGGTCTTCCCTGACTTAAAAGTGGACCTCTCCCTAAGATTCAGGGAACCGGCCACCAAGCTTGAAAAAATCCAGCAGGAATCCATCTACCTCATCGATAAGTGGTGTGGGGAATATGAGCAAAAGATCAGGGATAAAGGCGGAATCGGCTTTTTTCTTGGGGGAATTGGCCCTGATGGCCACATTGCTTTCAATACAAGAGGCTCCCACCTTTTCAGCACGACCCGCCTTACCGAAACCAATTTTGAAACCCAGGCAGTGGCTGCAGGGGACCTTGGCGGGATTGAAGTCTCTGCAAACCGTCTGGTAATTACCATCGGACTAGACACCATTGTTTATAATCCGGAAGCAGTGGGAATCATCATCGCCGCAGGTGAAGCAAAAGCCCAGATTGTAAAAGACTCATTGGAGACTCCAATGACCAACCTCTACCCTGCCACCGTACTCCAAAAGCTGAAAAACGGCAGGTTCTACATGACCAAGGGAGCTGCCAGCAAACTAACTGACAGTCTCGATAATTATTATAAGCAAGGCGATTGGACTCAGGAGAAAACAGAAAAATCCATCATTGATCTCTGTAAAAAGCTGGGCAAATATGGACACAGGCTGACTTTGGAAGATTTGAAGGCAGATAAATATACTTCCATGATCCCGAATGTTTCGGAAGAAACTGTTAAAGAGGTAATGGATAGCATTTTAGCCAAAATCAACAGGGGCACAACCAAAGAAAAGAATGAAGTATTGCTCCACACCGGACCGCACCATGATGACATTTCTTTGGGAATTCTCCCTCATATCACCACACAGCTTCAGGAAAACACTAACGAAGCCCACTTTTCAGTTTTAACATCAGGGTTCACAGCGGTTACCAACACCTTTGTAATCAACACTCTAACACAGACCAAGCAATTGCTGGATGAGGGAAGGATTCAAATGGTGAAGTATGAAGACTTCTACACATCGGGTTTTAAAATCAAAACCGACAAGGATGTCTATCAATACCTCACAAATGTGGCATCTGAAGACCCTGAGGAAAGCCTTCGAGGTCTTTGTCACCGGGTAGTTAGAGCTTTGGTGGAAATTTATAAGGTAGAAAACACGGCAGGGCTTCGCGAAACCATTAATGAGGTGATCAGCATTCTGCGTAATTCCTATGACGGGGAGAAAAATCCGGCCAAGATCCAAAAACTGAAAGGAATGATCCGTGAGTTTGAGGAGGAATTGGTTTGGGCCCACTTTGGTGTGCAGGTCAAAAATGTCCATCATTTAAGGCTAGGGTTCTATACGGGAGACATTTTCACCGAGCAGCCTGAAAAGAAAAGGGATGTGGAGCCTATCGTGGAGATGTTCCGCAAGATCCAGCCTACCAAAATCAGCCTTACTCTTGACCCTGAGGGTAGCGGCCCTGACACCCACTATAAAGTACTGCAGGCTACCGCCGAAGCTGTAAGGGTGTGGAGTGAGGAAAAAGACCTTAAAGACCTAAAAATCATAGGTTATAGAAACGTATGGTTCAAATTTGAACCAGCAGAATGCAATGTGATCGTGCCGGTTTCCCTTGGGGATATGGCCGTGATGGAGGATAGTTTTGCCAATTGCTATCTCAGTCAAGTAAACGCCTCCTTCCCTAGCTACGCCCACAACGGTAAATTCAGTACCATAGCCAAAAGAACCTGGGTGAGCCAGTTGAATGATATACAATTGCTATTGGGAAAAAATTACTTCTATCTACACGAAACAGCCAAAGTAAGATCTAGCCATGGCCTAATTTTCTTCAAGGAAATGAATGTGAAGGAATTTTTGGAGCATGCCAGAGAACTTGAAAAATCTATCGAGGGGATGCTCTAGGACAAGCTTTCGCTAATTAATAGTATTTTAATTAACCCGAACCGGAGTCATTTTGACTCCGGTTTTTTTTTTGAGACTTTTCACTTATCACCCCTTACCAATTATCCCCATCTTTGGGCCCCTCCGCGCTCTTCACGGTGAATTTCTACCCTTCGGTTCTCCGCACCTTCGAGGTTATTTTCATTTCACTGGAACAGTCTTGCTTTTANATCCCCATCTTTGGGCCCCTCCGCGCTCTTCACGGTGAATTTCTACCCTTCGGTTCTCCGCACCTTCGAGGTTATTTTCATTTCACTGGAACAGTCTTGCTTTTAAACATATTCTTTTACCTTTGCAATTCTTTTAACAAAAATTAAGACCCGTTAAAGAGTTTTCAGGTAAGTCTTGAATTAAAGCATGTTATGACGTTAAATTTTATTTTACCTACATCAAATAAGCGAAATAAACTATCGTATAGGAATTTTACAACAAACATATTATCTCAAGCCTGCGTAAAACCAACTATACTTAAATCCCACAGCTATGAGAAATCCCTTTCAATATTTCCGATCTTATAGGCAGGCGCTTAGGGTTTTTGCAGTATTGGCTTTCATATCCATAGGTATCCATAAGCCGGTACATGCCCAAATGCAGGGTGCTGTCTCCTTTCAAGTCTTTTACGATGAATTGATGCCCTACGGTACCTGGGTAAATGACCCTCAGTATGGATTTGTGTGGGTACCTCACGTACATGCAAACTTTCATCCTTACGCAACAAATGGTCACTGGGTAATGACTTCCTACGGAAATACCTGGGTGTCGGATTTCGATTGGGGCTGGGCGCCATTTCATTACGGCAGATGGTTTTATAGCAATAGATACGGTTGGTCATGGGTTCCAGGCTATGAATGGGGGCCAGCATGGGTAGACTGGAGAACAGGGGGAGGCTATTATGGCTGGGCTCCATTGGCTCCAGGAGTACACATAAATGTTGCAGTAAACTTGCCCTACCATCATTATGTCTTTGTCCCGCATAATAGACTTATTCATAGAAGGGTTCACAGGTACTTTGTGCCTAGAGCAAGGGTAGTAAATATCTATCAGCAAACCACCATCATCAACAATATGGTGGTCGTCAATCAAAGATCATATGTGGGAGGTCCGCATAGAAGAGATTTGGAAAGGGTGAGCAGAAGAAGCATCCCCGTGTACCAGGTAAGCAACTCGGGCAGACCGGGCAGATCTGCGGTGGCCAGAGGATCTGTGGCCATGTACAGGCCAGAGGTAAACCGAAATACAGCCACTCAGGCAAGACCTTCCAGAGCCGTCAATTCTTCTGAATTTACCAGAGGTGCCAGGCCGAATAGAACTGCCCCTGTGAGAAGTTCAGCGGTACAACAGCGGGCAAATAGCGGTGTGCAGAGAAACAGTTCTGGAAACGTAAGGAGCGAAGCTACCGCAGCACCATCCCGAGTATCGGCACAGCCAGCACAGCGAGGCCAAGTGCAACAAAGACCCGCTCAGACTCAAACCAGACAGGCTGCCCCAAGGCAGCAACAGCAGGTGAGATCCTCGGCGGCCAATGTGAATAGCACCAGACAGCAGGCCCCCGCAAACCGCAGCAGCAATGTGCAGAGCAGGCCTTCTAATAGGAATTCCGGATCTGGGTCAGCGGTAAGAAGTAACGCTCCTAGACAATCAAACCGGAGCAGCGGAGGTACTGTTTCTAGCTCCTCTTCTTCAAGGAGTAGTAACGGAACAGTCTCCAGGTCTTCTTCCTCAAGAAGCAGCGGCGGAGGAACTGTCTCCAGATCTTCTTCCTCTTCCAGAAGCAGCGGAAGCTCTGTATCAAGGTCTTCTTCTTCCCGAAGCAGTTCAGGCACGAGCTCCAGATCTTCTTCCAACTCAAGAGGCAACAGTCGAAGAGGCGGCAATTAAAAATAAAAAGCTCCAAGCTAAATGGCTTGGAGCTTTTTATTTTTATTTACCTGTTGAAATCATCCTCAACTCTCACAATATCCTCCTCATCAGAGGGATTTGAAGGGTCAGCATGCATCCATATTTCAGCAACCATACCCCACTCTTTTAGTCCTACCAAACGGTGACGTTCTCCCTGCTTCAACTTGACCACCTCCCCTATTTTAAGGTCTTTCAACTCGCCTTGCTCATCGGTGTCACTGGTGACAATGCCCCCATTTCCTTTGACCAGTTTCCAGATTTCAGCTCGTCGGTGATGGTATTGCCATGAGAGTCTTTTATCAGGAGCCACCAATAGGATTTTCGGACTCAGCTTTTGACTCAACTGCAATTTGTCCAATTCCACTTCAGGAAAAAACTGATCTTTAAATTTCTGGATCTGCCCCTCATCAATGACAAAAAACCCACCCCAAGGCCTACTCTGATCTTGGGTGATAATCTGGTATCCTTCTCCTTGCAGATAATTTTTTACCTGCTCAAAAATCTCACTTTTTTGGTTACTATTAAAATTAATATTTTGCATAATCTTAAATAAAATTGAAATTAAAAATTACGAATAATTTCTTCATAAAAGCCAGTTAACATCAAAAAAGCCACCAAATTTTATTGGTGGCTTTTGAATTTGCTAATGTTACTGCGATTATTTCAAAAACAGCATTTCTCTGTACTTCACCAACGGCCAATTTTCATCGTCCACTAGGAGTTCAAGTTTGTCTACAGCGTATCTGATTTTCTGGAAATATGCTTCCTTCACTTCAGTGCTATAGGCTTTGGCTTTTTCCTTTACATCTGTCACCTTGTTGAGTCTTCTTCTCACATCAATCATGGCATTGACATTTGATTTGATCGACTCGATGTAGTTGCTGACTTCTTTGATAGTTTCTACAGCAGCAGTATTATCCAAACCTAGATCTTTCATACCCTGGGCATTTTGGATCAGTTTATTTTGATAATTGATAGCCGTAGGAATAATATGATTAAGCGCCAAGTCACCCATGACCCTGGATTCAATTTGAATCTTCATCACGTAGTTTTCCAACATGATCTCATGTCTGGCCTCAACTTCGATCTCAGAAAGTACCTTATGCTTGCTGAATAGTTCTTTAACCTTTTTGTCCTCGAAAATATCAAGTGCAAATGGCGTGCTTTTCAGGTTGGACAATCCTCTTTTTTCTGCCTCCTGTTCCCACTCTTCGGAGTAACCGTCACCCTCAAATCGGATGTTTTTGGTTTCGCTGATATATTTGCGAAGTACATTAACTATAGCGATTTTCTTCTCTTTGCCTTTTGCGATTTCTTCTTTCACATCGGCATGAAGGGTTTTCAGGGTTTCGGCTACGATGACATTCAGAGTTGCCATTGGACCAGCCACGTTGGCATGTGAACCTACGGCTCTGAACTCAAACTTGTTGCCCGTAAAGGCAAATGGAGAAGTCCGGTTTCTATCGGTGTTGTCAAGGATAATCTGAGGGATCTTGCTAATCCCCAGCTTCATATACATGTTATCACCCTTTTCAATCTTGAGGTTACCATTTTCCTCCAGCTCATCCAAAACGCTTGTCAAAGTAGAGCCTAGGAATACAGAAATAATGGCTGGAGGCGCCTCATTGGCTCCCAATCTCCAATCGTTGCCGGCAGAGGCGATGCTTGCTCTAAGCAAATCAGCATTGTCATGAACGGCTTTGATAGTAGCCACCAAAAACGTCAAGAACTGAAGGTTTTCGCGTGCTGAATTACTTGGCTGAAATAAATTGACTCCTGTATCAGTGATCAGGGACCAGTTGTTGTGCTTACCGCTACCATTCAGCCCTGCGAATGGTTTTTCGTGGAAAAGAACTTTAAGGTTGTGTTTCTCAGCCACCTTGGTCATCAAATCCATCAACAATTGGTTGTGGTCAGTTGCCCGGTTGATTTCTTCATACAATGGGGCAACTTCAAACTGGCCAGGAGCCACCTCGTTGTGACGCGTGGAAACAGGGATCCCCAATTTCCAGCACTCGATCTCAAACTCCTGCATGAAATCCTTAACACGCGTTGGAATAGACCCAAAGTAGTGATCATCCAGCTGCTGTCCCCTTGCAGGGTTATGGCCAAAAACTGTTCTACCTGCCATGATCAAGTCAGGTCTAGAAGCAAAAAGCGCTCTGTCAATGACAAAATATTCCTGCTCGACACCAAGCGAAGCTGTAATTTTTTTAACATTCCTATCAAAAAGCTGACAGACAGGTATAGCAGCATTATTAACGGCTTCGATAGACTTCAACAATGGTGTTTTGTAATCCAAGGCTTCTCCGGTAAAGGCCACGAAGATAGTTGGGATACAAAGAGTTTTATCAAAAATAAAGATTGGAGATGTAGGATCCCAAGCGGTGTAACCTCGGGCTTCAAAAGTGGACCGGATGCCTCCGTTTGGAAAAGAGGAAGCATCTGGCTCCTGCTGGACTAAGGCAGATCCTTTAAATTTTTCTATTCCGGACCCTCCATCGAAAAAGGTATCGTGTTTTTCGGCAGTTGAGCCTGTTAGTGGCTGAAACCAGTGAGTGTAATGGGTCACCCCTTTGGAAAGTGCCCAGGTTTTGATGGCAGAAGCAACCTCATCGGCGGTGCTAGTGTCAATTTTCCCGCCTTTTTCAATTGCATTACTTATTTTTTTGTAAACGTTTGGCGCCAGAGCTTCCTTCATCTCCTTGAGTCCGAAAACCTGACTGCCGAAATAATCAGAAATTTTGGCTGAAGGAGCGACTACACTTACCCGTTCCCTCTGTTGCACCATTTTGAGTGCTTCTTGTCTTAAAGTTGCCATTTTTTATTTATGTGGTTTGATTTTAATACACAAATCTAACAATATTTATTTTTACTATGCAAAAATGGTCAAAAATTAAACCATTTTACAGAGTTTTATCAAATTTTACAGATAAAACCCCTCTTTTTCGATCCACCCTATGGTTTGCAATCAAATCAATACAGAAAAATACCGGATTGAAATCTTAAGGGAATATGCTTACCTTTGCGGATTAATTAAGCATCAAGGATTTAGGTTTGAAGAAGGTAGCATTTTATACGTTAGGCTGTAAACTCAATTACTCAGAAACCTCTACAATAAGTAGAATGTTTGAAAATAAGGGGTATCAGAAGGTCGAATTTGACCAAACTCCCGACATTTTCATCATCAACACCTGTTCGGTAACCGAGAATGCTGACAAAAAATGTAAAAAGATCGTCAAGGAGGCCAAAAAGATTTCCCCTAATTCTTATGTGACTATTATAGGCTGTTATGCCCAGCTTAAACCTCAGGAAATCGCCACCATCAAAGGGGTGGATGCCGTATTAGGGGCGGCCGAAAAATTTAGACTTATTGAATTGCTTGACGGCTTTGCCAAAGAGCAAGAAGCCAAAGTGCTGGCCTCCGAGATCCAGGAAGCCACTGTTTTTAACAACGCTTTCAGCATCAATGACCGCACCAGGACCTTTTTAAAAGTTCAGGATGGCTGTAATTACGGCTGTGCTTTCTGCACTATTCCTCTTGCCCGGGGTAAAAGCAGAAGTGACAGTATCGCCAACATTTTAGATTCTGCCAGGGAAATTGCCGCTTCCGATGTGAAGGAGGTGGTACTGACTGGCGTCAACATCGGCGACTTTGGAATCCAGGATGGCAAGAGAAAAGAGCGCTTTGCAGACCTGGTAACTGCATTGGATGAAATTGAAGGAATCAACCGCTTCCGTATCTCATCCATTGAGCCTAACCTTTTGACTAACGAAACGATAGAATTTGTTAGCAGATCAAAGCGTTTTGTTCCTCATTTCCATATCCCACTTCAATCTGGAAGCAATACTATGCTAAGGGCTATGGGCCGTCGCTACCTGCGTGAGCTTTATGAGGACCGTGTATCCAAGATTAAGACCCTCATGCCCCACTGCTGCATTGGCGTGGATGTGATTGTTGGATTTCCCGGAGAAACTGAAGAGCTGTTCTTGGAGACCTATAATTTCCTTAATGAACTCCCTATCTCCTACTTACACGTATTCACCTATTCTGAACGTGCCAATACACGGGCGACTGAGATGGGCGGGGTGGTACCTATGAAGGTTCGAAATGAAAGGTCCAAAATGTTACGGATTCTTTCTGAGAAAAAAAGAAGGCAATTTTACCAAGAAAATCTGGGCAAAACTTATACGGTTTTGTTTGAAGAGGATGTGGAAGAGGGTAAAATGCATGGTTTCACGGAAAACTACATCAGGGTTTCCGCTAAGTATGACCCCATGCTGATCAATGAGACAAAGTTGGTGCAACTGGTCGAGATCAATGAAAAGGGCTCGGTGGATATCGAAGAGCCTGAAATCGTATACGAAAAACACTAAGAATTTTATAGGCCAAAGTCTAAACATCCTGCCTACAGCAAACGTTTAACTACTGATTATCAACGGTTTTCAGGTATGAAAAATGTACTGGAACCTACGGGCAGGATTACCAGAAGAAAGTTTCTGGTCCTCTTTGTGGTTTTTTATTTCATCAACCTTTTATGCCTGCTGAAGATGTACGAATCTTTGGAAATTCAGGCCTGGGTCAGCTTTGTCATATTTGGAATCATCCTGGTCACCACCATTGTGTTTCTCATGGTAGCTGCCATCAGAAGGTTACACGACATTGAGTTGGACTGGAAATACTCACTCTATCTACTAATACCTCCCCCTATCAACTTCATAGGATTTATCTACCTGACTTTTAAAGAGGGGACTGTAGGGCCAAACAAATACGGCCCGGATCCTAGAAACACGGACGTGGTCTGATTATTCGTAGCGGAGGGACTCTATTGGGTCGAGTTTGCTGGCTTTGTATGCCGGAAAGAAACCACTTAGCAAGCCTACCAAGATACAGATACCGAAGGCCACAAAGATCCACAGCCAAGGCACCAGAAACCCGCCTGGCCCAACCAAGTTGGCCACCACGTTTCCGATTCCAATCCCAAACAGCACTCCAAGCAGACCGCCCAGAAGGCAGATTACTATCGCCTCGATCAAAAACTGTTGCCTGATTCTAAGAGGGGTCGCCCCTAAAGCTTTTCTCACGCCAATTTCCCGGGTTCTTTCGGTCACCGATACCATCATGATATTCATTAGACCTATTGCTGCACCCAGCAAGGTGATGAAGCCAATTCCAAAACCGCCAATGCGCAAAAAGCCGGCTACCTCCTCTAGGCTTTCTCCCAATGTCTGGCTCTTGACGATCTCAAAGCTATCTTCATCCCCAATCCTATCTTGGCGGATTTTCCGCATCACACCGGTGGCATGGCCCATTTCGTAGTCCATTTTTCCTGGGTCAGATAAAGAAGCCGTAATGGCATATCGGAACGTCCCATTTCGATCGAGTCTTCTGGCATTTTCCAAAGGAATCACCACAGCCCTATCAGGGCCGGATCCGGCAGTGGCACTCCCCTGCTCCTCAGTCACCCCGATGATGGTATACCTGCTACCATAAAAAGTAATATGCTGATTAATCGGGTCCTCCCCTTTCTCGAAAAGGGCAGATACGATTTCCTTGCCCACTACACATACATTGTTCCCAAATTGTATCTCGGAATTACTAAAGTTTCTCCCTTGTTCAATCTTAATACCCTTGATGAAAAAATAATTTTCATCCCCGCCAATCATTCTGCTATTTGGATTGGTTTTTTTGGAACCCCGCTTGATCTCCGTGGCTCCGGAAAAATTGGAAAACACGGTTACCACACCTCTTTGGGAGTATTCGTCCCTAAATGCGGTGGCCTCTCTGTAAGAAATCGGCGGATAGGTTTTTTGAGCCACACCATCCGTGGTCACTCTTGCACCATTCGAAAACCTTGATTTCACATCAAAGTTGTTGGCACCGAACCCGGCAAAGCTCTCCTCAATCTGGGCTTTCATTCCATCTATGGCGGTAAGCATGCCCACCAGGGAGGTAATTCCAATGGCAATAATCAACCCAGTAAGGATTGTTCGGAGTAAATTGGACTGAACGGAGCGTAACGCTTCCTTTATGTTTTCAAGAAGATTCATTCTGTAATAAAAATACCGGATGTAAGTATAACTAAAAAACTCCAGAGTACATAGAACCTGTCTTTACTCTTTTTCAACGGTCAAAAAACCTTATCAATGCACTCTATCATCCCGCATTTCCAATTCCGAGATAATTTTGGCTTCTTGGGCTAGCCATTCTTTCCATCGGGCTTCCACTTTTGCCTCATCCTGGTAATGCCTCGCCAATTCCAAAAAATTCACATAATGCCCGGCTTCAGACACCATCAATTCATAATAGAATTTCTTGAGTTCTTCATCCTGGAGGTTTTTCCAAAGGAGTTTAAACCTCTCACAGCTCCTGGCTTCTATCAGGGCATTCATCAGTAGCTGCTCTGTGAGTTGCTGCATGCGATTGCCACCTTTTTTGACAAACTGAGCCAATCTGACTACATATTTATCCTTTCTTGGCCAGCCAAATGGAATATTTCTTTTTCGGAGCTGGTCCATCACCCTTTCAAAGTGGGCCCATTCCTCGGCTACCACAGGAGTGAGCGTATCCACCAAAAGCTCCAGATCCGGGTATTTCAAGATAAGGCTGATGCACGAACTGGCCGCTTTTTGCTCACAATATGCGTGATCAACCAAAATATCACCCAAATTCATACTTGCAATGTCCACCCATCGCGGATCGGTGGGCAGCTGCAAGTTCAACATCTTATTCTTTGTACTTTCTTCCCAACTCATTTTTATCAATCAAAGAAGGACCAATTGATCCCCAAATCCAGCATTCCTTTCAGTCCCGTATACCCTGGTGTCACAAAATAGCCAGGCTGTTCCAAAAGGTTATCATTCAAATGATTGTATCGGATGGATATCCTGGTCCTGTTGATTCGGAAATTGAAGAAAAAGTCAACCACGGGATACCCCTGCACCAAGAAATTGTCCTGCAGGTAAAACTGCTGGGTGGAAGGCATCCAGGCTGGCGCGAAATATTCACTTCTATATCTACCTTCAATTCCTATTTGCACGAAAATGTTCTCATCAAACCAAGGGCTGTCATAGAAAATCCTGGAGTTGACAAACCATTCCGGGATACGGAAATTGTCGGCTCCATCTCCAGTAATGGTGGTGTTATAGATTTCACTCTGGAAAGCGAATTTACCCAAAAAGAGATTGGCCGTCACCCCTGGGATCACCATGAAGGCATCGGCGGCGGTTTGTTCCGGCACCACCTCTTGGTTATAATAAATATAATTGCTCACTCTATTCAAAGTAAGTGATGGCCTAATCGAAATCGGTCCAAAATCGGCCTTCAACTGTCCGGTGATCTGATCCACCCCTGTGTTGGAAAGATCGTCGTTGGTCCATTGAAAATGGTTGCCACGGTATAACAGGTGCATCAAAGTAGGACGGTAAAGGGCCTTGGTATAGGTCAAATCCAGATAAGGCGACCTAAAAAGCCCCTTGATTCTAAAGGCATCCGGAATGAAATACTCCCCTTCCCCTTCAAAATACCACCTTTCGCTTATCTGACCGCGGAGAGCGCCACCGATGTAAAATTCATTGAAGCTGTTGTTGCTTTCAAAGTAGGGGCTTGCCATCCGGCCGGTCCGGAATTTCATGAATGCATTATAATAGATCGGCCCAATATCCCCTTTGAAACCAAATTCATTTCGCCATTCCGAAAAATGGCTTAGATTTCGGGTACTATCAGTACGGTCACCATCTTCACCAACATGAAACCTGTTGGTATTAAACTGGTCGAAAAACAAGTGATCTGATCCGGCCATGTCGGACACAAATGACACCTCTTGCTTTTTCTTGTCAAAGACATGGTAAATCTGCCAGCCTTTCACTACTTCATACTGGTGGTAAAGGTGGTAATCCTGCCTCAGATCATTGGCTTGGGAATTACGGAGCCACATTTTGGAATCCTCATAGGTAAAATAAAGCGAGGTGCTGTCCACTTCAGGTGGAATGATCCCCCCCTGCTCATTGACCGTATGCTTCATTCTCGAGAAGTTGGCTAGAAGTATGTATTTCTCGTTTTCTGAACGGTAGCTGGTGTGGATAGAATAGCTGTTCTGCACAGCCATGTTATCATCCCTACGGCTGGGGTTCAGTACTTTTCTGGCTCTGATAGTATTAAAATTAAACCCAACATTCCATCTGGGATTGATGTTTCGGGCAAATGCCACATCCAGCATATTGCGATTTCCCCCACCAAAAAAGGCCCCCAAATTAGTATAAGGCGACTTGGTATCGAAATACGTCATACTATCGGGAGAATTGTAATATAAATCGTAGGCATGAAAACCTGAAGTCCTTCCGATCTGGCCGGGGATTTCATAGAAAATCGGCATTGCACCACTCCCTATATTACCCAAATCCTGATGCCTATACCAGTGCCTGGCCACGGGCTCATAATTATGGAAACCGGTCAAAGCCGTGTCTATCTCAGTAAGCTCAAACCTATTGTGCCGGATATGTTTTTCTTTGAAATACAGGGTGGTGCGTGGCCCATACACCTGCTTGGTGGAGTCATCTAGGATACCTCTTCGGGGTCCCGCCTCCTCTTGGTCTTCGTCTGGATCCTGCGCCTGTCGCTGCTGGGGGCGCTGCTGACCCTGAGGGGGAGGCATAGTGACCTGGGCGCTTGCCTGAAGACAAAAGCCTAAAATGCCCAAAAAAAGGATGAGAAAATGTTTAAACCTCACGCTTATAATCTTTTTCAATTATGCTTTTTTGGATCATGTCCATCAGCAGCTTTTCATCTTTGTGGTCAAAATCCACCTTGACCGGAATTGCAAAAATCGGAATTTCCTCCAATAAATGGGCAAATTTCCTGTCTTTTAGTTTGACCATATCCTTTTCGGTGGTCAAAATCACCGCTTCATTTCCTCCAAACTCCTGAAAAGCCTTCCTGATTTTGCCGGCATCCTCCTCGGTATATTTATGGTGATCCGCAAATTCCAACGTGTATTTCAGGTTATATTGCCCTTCCAGCCTTTCTTTGAGCACTTTGTTATCAGCAATTCCGGTAAGGAGAATGACATCTTTGGTCAGCTTTCTTCCTGTCGGGAAAATTTCGTAAGGGTCACCGTATTTTAATCCAGCAAAAAAAACAGGGGTATCAGTCACCGCATATTTGGCTATTTTGCTTCGGTATTCCTGCTTGGTTTTCTCCGAAAGTTCGTTCGGGCATTTGGTCACCACCACAGCCTGGGCTCTGGAAGCTCCTTTTCTATGCTCCCTTAATGTTCCCAATGGGACCACCTTGTCATCGAAAAATGGTTTTTGAAAAGTAGTCAGCAGAATACTGAAATCACCTTTTACATACCTGTGCTGAAAAGCATCGTCGAGGAGGATCAAATCTGTGCCGGGGAACTCCATAATGATCTGGGGGATGGCCATCACCCGTTGTTCGCCCACGGCTACATGCACTTTTTCCCCAAACTTGGTGAAAATCTGAAAAGGCTCGTCCCCTATTTTTTCTGCCGTGGCATCTTGATCGGCTATGATCACCCCGGTGGTTTTCCTGCCATAACCGCGGCTCAGGGTGGCGATTTCATAATGACCGGAAAGCCTTTCGATAATAAATTCCACCATGGGGGTTTTGCCTGTACCTCCTAAGGCGAGGTTACCCACCACCACGGTCGGGATTTCAAACACTACACTTCTTTTGCTCCCTATATCAAAAAGCTTGTTTCTCAACCTGGTCATTCCATCATAAAGCAGGGCAAATGGATACAAGACGGGGTCAAATGGGCGCATTGGGGAAAATTTTGTTAATTTTGATTACCGAACATTCAATTAAGCAAAGACAAATATATGGTTTATTCTATAAGAGATATAACATCCTACCTGGAAACCTTGGCTCCCCCAGCCTATCAGGAAAGCTACGACAATGCCCAACTTCTCACAGGCGATCCGGAAGCTAAAGTAACAGGGGTGCTCTGTACACTCGATGCTACAGAAGCCGTGGTGGATGAAGCTATTGAACTCAACTGCAATCTGATTGTTGCCCATCATCCCATTATTTTCAAGGGATTAAAAAGTCTCACCGGGAAAAACTATATCGAACGTACGATTATAAAGGCCATCAAAAAGGACATCGCCATTTACGCAATCCACACCAACTTGGACAATGTCTCCACTGGGGTGAACAAGAAAATCTGCGATATGATAGGCTTGGAAAACACCAAAATATTAAGCCCCAAGAAACAGATGTTGCAAAAGCTGGTTGTCTTCGCTCCATTGGCATCAAGGGAAGAAGTGAGCCAGGCGCTATTCCAGGCCGGAGCGGGTCAAATAGGCAATTATAAAGACTGCAGCTTTTTCCTTCAAGGCACAGGCACCTTCACCCCCAATGAAAAAGCGAACCCAACCATAGGAAGCCAAGGAAAGGCGGAGGAAGTGGAAGAAGCAAGAATTGAGGTGATTTTTCCCCAGTACCTATCGGGAAAGATTTTAAACGCCATGAAGAAAGCTCATCCCTACGAAGAGGTGGCCTACTACCTTCAATCGCTGGAAAACACAGATCAGGAAATCGGTTCGGGCATGATTGGCGAACTTCCAGAAGATATGGATGAGCAAAGCTTTTTTGCCCAACTTAAAAAGAAAATGAATCTAAACGTGGTGAAAAGGACTGCGTTGAGGGGCAAACCTGTGAGAAAAGTGGCGGTTTGCGGGGGAGCAGGCATCTTCCTTTTGCCAGCTGCCATCCGATCCGGAGCTGATGTATTTGTCACATCCGATGTAAAATATCATGAATTCTTTGACGCGGACGGTCAAATCATTTTAGCAGACATAGGCCATTACGAAAGCGAAATTTATACAAAAGATTTATTAAAAGAGAAATTGTCACAAAATTTTAGTAATATTGCACTCTATTTGACAAAAGTAGTTTCGAATCCCATAACTTATATATAGTACATGGAAAGTACAGTTGCACAGAAACTTGAAGCCATACACAACCTTCAGAAAATTGATTCCCGCCTAGATGCTATTTTTAAAATCAGAGGAGCTCTTCCAGAAGAAGTTCAAGACTTAGAAGATGAGATCATAGGTTATGAAACCCGCCTTGAGAAGTTCCAGACTGACATTACGGCCTTGGAAGATGAAATTAAGAGGCATAAAGAAGCTATCAAGGACTCAGAAAAGCTGATCAAAAAATACCAGGAACAGCAAATGAACGTCAGAAACAACAGAGAGTATGACGCCATCACTAAGGAACTGGAACTTCAAGATCTGGAAATTCAGGTAAGCAGAAAGAAAATCGGTGAAGCAGAAGCCAGAATCGAGTCCAAAAAGCAGGATGTAGATGCCCTACAAGAAACTTTGAAAGACCGTAAGAAGGATCTTGATACCAAGAAAGACGAGTTGAAGTCAATTGTTTCGGAAAGCGAATCTGAAGAGAACAAACTTAGAAGCGAAAAACAAGACGCCGGCAAGAAAATCGAGGACAGACTATTAAAGTCTTACGAGAAAATCCGCAACAATGCCAAAAACGGCCTAGCCGTAGTAATGGTTAAAAGAGGAGCTTGCGGAGGTTGTTTCAACATCGTGCCACCACAAAGACAAGCTGATATCCGAGAGAAAAAGAAGCTTATTGTATGTGAGCACTGCGGTAGAATCCTCGCAGGTGTAGAGGATGAAATCGAAGATGAGACTACGCCAAAGAAAAAAAGAAAAGCATAAAATGAAGCCCGAAGCAATTCGGGCTTTTTTTTTGCATATTTTTTGTAGAATTGAACAATACATTAGAGTAAAAACGTTTATTTTTATATATTCGATATTATGAGAACACTACTGACTGCCATATTAACGCTTACCATATTTTCTTCTGTTTTTGCAAAAAACCCAGAAGATAGAACATTCCTTATCATTTTTGATAAAGAGGAGTTAAAAGAGCTTAAGACTAGTCCAGAGTACATTGAACTTACTTTTAACCAGATGTTTACTACCAAAACATATTCTGGCAACAGCGAGTCGGTACTATTAATGACTATCCCAAACTGTAACATGGATCCATGTCAAGTGGGCGAATTGTTGGTTAGGGTAAACAGAAATACCACACTATCGCTTCAGGAGGTAGCCTTTAGAATCGTAGACCTCAATGAGAGCAAGTCTGCCTATCAAGCCCTGCTTGCCCAATTGGACAATAAAAAAGACAACGGAAAGAAAAAGAAAGAGAAAGGGATTCTCTCCCTAGTCGCAAATTAAAAAAAGCTCCAAATGGAGCTTTTTTTATTCTAAATAGGAAGTGTCATTATACCTATCCAGCCTAAACTGCAGATTACCCATCAGGGTAAGTTCATAGCAACAGAGATTTTGATGTTCAAATAAATCCATGTATTGTAAGGGATAATGTAGCATCACACTCAGCAGCATCCGCATCGCTCTGCCGTGCATGCACAGCAGTACTGTTTCCTCCCCATCCTGCAGGATTTTCTTCAACCCTTTTTTGAGGCGCCGCTTCACCATATTGGGAGATTCGCCCCCAGCAATGGCATAATCAAGATCCCCAGACGCCCATTTTTCAAGCATGTGCAGATAATACTGGTTTTCGTCGTGAGTCATAGGAACCCCTTCATATTTACCCCAGCTGATTTCATTCATTTCCGGAAGGCTTTCACTCGGGATACCCAATTCCAAAAACCCGGCTATGGACTGTCTGGTCCTTTGTAGAGCCGTGTAATACACCTTATCGAAGGCTATATGCTTATGTGCCTCAAAAAATGCCTTGGCCTGCTCCTGGCCGTAACTGTTGATAGGTGCATCAATTCCCGAGCCTTGCACTATGCCCTTCAAATTGTAATCTGTCTGTCCATGACGGACTATGTATATTTTTTTCGTGGCCAAAAGTTCTTTATTTTTGCTTTCAATTTTCAAAGAAAAGGCTTTTTATCCAACATTTCATGATCTTTCCCCAAAACCTGCAACTCGAAACCCTAAACCAAATGAGCCAAAATACCATGGTGGAATACCTGGGGATAGTGTTTACAGAAATCGGAGAAAATCACCTTGCAGCTACTATGCCCGTAGACCATAGAACCAAACAACCTATGGGACTGTTGCATGGAGGAGCAAATGTGGTGCTTGCCGAAACCATCGGTAGTGTGGCCGGAAACTTTGTTTTAGACAGGGAAATACAACATTGTGTGGGGCTGGACATCAATGCCAACCACCTCAAAGCTGTCAAAAGCGGCTTGGTGAAAGGAATCGCTACCCCTATTAAACTCGGAAGCAAAATCCAGGTTTGGGAAATCAAGATTTATAACCAGAAAAATGAAATGACCTGTATCTGCCGGTTGACTTTGGCGGTACTGGATAAGGGATAATATGGAGACAACTTCGAGTATTAAAGCAATCACTCACGAGTCCTATTTGGACTTGATGCTGCAATATGCCTTTCAAGAAGGTTTTAATTTTGCTGTTTGGAGAAAGCCTAAATCCAATCAGGTAGAAATCATCATAGATTCCGAGCCTGTTCTGCGCCAAGGAATGCCCCAGTTGGAAGAACTGCCCGCTGGATTTATAGCCCATAATTTTGAGGATGGCACCTCCCCCTCCTATTTTTTCTTGGAAGCAAAGGAATATTATAGCCTTGATTTGGGTACTCCGGTGGAATTGGAAGAAAACCATCCCTTTGTCGAAAACACGACGCTTTCTAAAACAGAACTCCAAAAATTAGTTCGAGAGGGCATCAAGAAAGCCTCCAAGGGACTTCAGGTTCAGGAGACTAGTAAGGAAGACTTTATCGATCAAGTCCAAAAAGGAATTGACCAGATTAATGGCGGGAAACTGATTAAAGTAGTGCCAGCCAAAATTAAAAAGCAGGAATTGAATGAAAATTTAGATTTGAGCCAGACTTTCCTAAAGCTTTGCGAATCATACCCCAATGCTTTCATAAACTTTGTTCATAGCCCGGCATTCGGCACCTGGATGGGTGCAAGTCCCGAAGTCTTGATCAAAACCGAAGGCAATACCTTTTCTACCATGTCACTGGCTGGCACCCAAAAAGCAATCGGTGACAATCCTCTCAAAACTGCCGCCTGGACCCAAAAGGAAATCGAGGAACAAGCATTGGTGAGTAGGTATATAGTAAACTCATTTAAAAAAATCAGGCTCAGGGAGTATGAGGAAAAAGGGCCAAAAACTGTATTGGCGGGCAATCTTCTGCACTTACGCTCGGATTTTATTGTGGACATGGAGGCTACCAATTTCCCCCAGCTAGGTTCCACCATGCTGGAACTGCTGCACCCTACCTCGGCTGTTTGCGGCATGCCAAGGCAAGCTGCCCTAGACTTTATTTCCGCGAATGAGAGGTTTGAGCGCACCCTTTTTGCGGGCTATTTTGGCCCGGTAAATGTGCAGGATGCCACTTCTGTTTTTGTCAATCTCAGAACAGCGCAACTAATGGGCGATCATGCCTACCTCTATGCGGGTGCGGGCATCACGGAGGACTCCATTGCTGAAAAGGAATGGGAAGAAACCGAAATGAAGTGCGATATTATTGGACGATTTTTCACTAAAGAAAATAAATAGATTTGGTAATCCAGCCCATCAATGATCTAGTAGCCATTGCGGCTAAAAAAGGCATAAAAGAGGCCATACTCTCACCTGGAAGCCGATGCGCTCCGCTTACTTTGGCCTTTGCCAGGCATCCCGATATCCATTGCCGGACTATTTCCGACGAAAGGTCGGCTGCTTTTGTGGCCATGGGTATGGCCCAGCAGCTGGAAAAACCCGTGGTACTGGTCTGCACCAGCGGATCTGCCGCATTAAATTACGGCCCGGCTGTAGCTGAGGCGTATTATCAGCAAATTCCTTTGCTAATCATCACCGCTGATCGCCCAAAGGAGTGGATTGACCAATGGGATGGGCAGACCATCAGGCAGGAAGAAATCTATGGCAAACACGTGAAGGGGAGTTTTAACTTCCCCGATGAATTTTCAAATGAGGATAAGGTTTGGCATGCCCACCGGATCACAAATGAAGCCATAAACTTGGCAAATAGCTACCCAGCAGGCCCTGTACATATCAACATCCCTCTGAGAGAACCTTTCTACCCGAAAAGAGAGGAAATGCTGGACTTTAAAAAAGACTTACCCTGTTTTGAAACGGTAAAGGGGAACAGCACTCTCTCGGCTGATGATGAACTGAAGTTGGGCGAAAGCCTGAAGAAATTCAAAAAAATAATGGTTGTTCCCGGGCAGCAAAAGCCAAATAGAGCTATCAGGGAATTGCTTGGCAAGTTACAGGAAGACGGGAAGGCTGCGGTGGTGACAGATGCCATTTCCAATTTATCCAGCTCAAATAGTATTACTTTTCACGACACCTTTATACCCCATATCAAGGAGGATAAGGATTTTGAACCTGATCTTATTATCAGTTTTGGAAAATCCATTATCTCCAAAGGCTTAAAGCTATTCCTGCGGGCGAGTGGGGCAACACACTGGCACATCTCCCCTGCCGGAGCCTATAGCCCCGATACTTATCAAGGCTTGAGTAAGTTGATCCAAGTATCACCAAAGTCTTTTTTTGGGTTCTTTTCAAAAGTTGAACCTGGGCATAGCCAGGCATTCGTCCAGAAGTGGAAGAGGGAGGACGAAAAAATTGGAAAAAGATTTATGGAGGTTTTATCGAGCGCAAGGTTTGGTGAATATCAAGCCGTGCACCTGATTGGGGAAAAAATCCCTTCTGAATCCAGGCTTCACCTTTCCAACAGCATGGCTGTCAGATATTTCAATTTCCTGGGACTAAAAAATCTTCCCTTCGAGATTGTCTGCAACAGGGGTACCAGTGGGATCGATGGCTCCAACAGCACCGCTGTGGGCTGCACATTCACGACCAAAGATGCTGTGACGCTCATAACGGGTGACATGGCCTTTTTCTACGACCGCAATGCCTTCTGGCACAATTACAACATGCCTAATCTTCGGATAATTGTTCTCAACAATCACGCTGGGGGAATATTCAGGTTGATCGATGGACCAGCAGCCCAGCCGGAATTGGAGGAGTTCTTTGAAACTAAGCAGGCTTTAAGCGCAGAACACTTAGCAAAAGAGTTTGGGTTTGCTTATCAATCTGCCAGCCATAGTTATGAACTGAGGGCTGCTTTGGATAGTTTTTACAATAAATCGATGGAGCCAAAATTACTGGAGGTTTTCTCGGACAGCAAAACCAATGCGGAAATACTACAATCCGTGAAGGCACAATTGAAAGGAGCTTAGAAATGGAAGAGCAAAGAAGTTCTATTAACCTCAACAAATACATCAGTGACACGGGGATCTGCTCCCGACGTGAGGCTGAAAAATTCATTGTGGCCGGCAGGGTCAAAATCAACGGTGAGGTGGCCGCATTGGGCAACCGGGTATTTGAAGGGGATGAAGTCCTTTTGGACAACAAGCCCATTAAGGCCAAGGAACAGCCCATTTACTTGGCTTTCAATAAGCCAGTGGGCATTACCTGTACAACCGAAAGGCATATCAAAGGAAACATCATCGACTTTATCAAGCACCCGAAGCGGATATTCCCAATAGGCAGGTTGGATAAGCCTTCCAAGGGCTTAATTTTTCTAACCAATGATGGGAATATAGTCAACAAAATTCTTAGGGCGGGCAACAATCACGAAAAGGAATACACTGTGGGGGTGAACAAGCCCATAACTCAAAGCTTTATTGATAAAATGTCTAACGGGGTACCAATTCTGGATACGGTCACCAAAAAATGCAAGGTAGAAAAGATTTCGAACTTTGTATTTAAAATCACACTTACCCAGGGGCTGAACAGGCAAATCCGTCGGATGTGCGAATACCTGGGGTACGAAGTCACCAGCCTTCAGCGAGACAGGATCATGAACATCACCCTTGAGGGCATCCCTGAGGGAAAGTGGCGCTACCTCCAACCCAACGAAATCCAAACCATCCTCCAAGCTGTCGCTCAAAGTAGCAAAACCGAGGAAGCATCACGAATACCGAGACCGAGGAGAAAAAGGTAAATGATGTATTATGTACTAGGTACTAGGTACTAAGTACTATGTTGATGCAAAAAATTCTCGCCACTTTGTGAACAATTGTTACTGCGAACAGGCCTTGGTACCACTTTACATTTTTGTGCCCTTCGTGGCCATTTTCTCCGCGAAGAAGCTTTTGTTGCAATTGCCTCCGCAAAGCAGTTACGAATATTCAATATCCCTTAGCCAACCCGTAATACTTATCCTTTGCTTGTTGGTAGGCAATACCTCATGGGGGATTTCGGCGCTGAGGAAAACCACAAGCTTTCCGCCGCTAGGCATAATATCCAGTATTTTTTCCTCTCCGTCCTCCTGTGGCAGGTACATCCGCAGCTTGCCTTCATCCTCTTCGGTCCAGGAGTCATTCAAGTAAATGATGACGGTAACCACCCTGTACTTAACCTGCTGAAATTGATCCAGGTGGCGCAAATAGAACGAGCCAGGGGGGTACATGGCAAAATGAGCTTCAAAAGAGCGCAAACCCAAAAAGCACCGCTGATTAAGCGCAACTCGTATTTCCTCCACCAAGTTCCAATATTGATTTTGCAGGGGAGTGAGAACCAGGTGGTCCATCCAAAGCACTTTGTCGCTCCGGATTTCAGGTCTGATGGTAAAGGCATCCCCTTTTCCCACTCCCGCATGGCGAAACTGGCCATGTTCAAGCAGGTCCTGCTGTTCGGCGAGTAACTCCTTGCGGAAGTCTTCTGAAATGAAATTTTCAACAACAGCATATCCATTCTCATAGACATCCTGCACGATTTTTTCTATATGGTCTTGCATATGCGATCTAACGTGCAAATAAACAGATTAATTTAATAGAAATATATAATTTTGTAACATGCATTTAAAGAAAGAAGATATCACCAGACTGGAGATTGAATTTGACTCCGGTTCAGTGCCGCCGCCTTTTAGCCATACTTTTAAAATCAGAGTAGGTTTTGAAAAAGGCTTCGTCAATACACAACTTGAAATCACCTATACCCATCGCGAGGGGCTCACCGAGGAAGAGATCCTTGACGAGGGCTTCACGATGAACGATGACTTTCAATACAAGGGAGAGCTGCCAAAAGTTTGGGAAGAGCCCCTAAAAGAGCTTTACGCCAGCACCCGCTGGTCCAATAAAAAGTACTTGGGAGACGAAGGCGGGATAAAAATCTTAGCCAAAGACCTTCATGGAAAAATAGCCCGCGGCATACCAGCAAACAATGAGGATTGGCAGCATATGGCCCAAGATTTCATTCAGGCTGTATATGAAATCAGTAATAGGGAATTGCCACTGAATCTTCAATATTATGTAAACACCAAAGAGGAAGGTGAGCTGTTTTATGACCTGAAAATGAAGTTTGCCACCCGCAAGGTTGACCTGGAAATCAACGGACAAAAGAAAGAAGCAGACTTTGAGGCTACCAAACATATGCTTGGTTTTGTGTATTTGCCTGATTACGATTATGAACTGGCAAAAGAGGCCAAACCGACCAAACGAGGCCACTATATCAATTTAGGGGATGGCTTCTGGCATGAATTTGGCAAAGGCATATTTAACCTAGATGATTCTTTTGATGCGGTTTCCAAAATCAAAAGCGGATTTAGAAAGCTGAACCAACCCTAAAAAATTATATGCGTAGTTTAAAATCATTATGTGCCATAGCCCTGGGGGCTGTTTTTTTATTCAGCTGTGCCAACTGGAGCAGCACCGGTAAAGGTGCCGCAGCCGGTGCCGGTGCCGGAGGTGTTCTGGGTGGCGTGATAGGCAGCAAAAAAGGTAGCACAGCCGGAGGCGCCGTGATCGGAGCCGCAGTGGGCGGTGCAGCCGGTGCAGCAATTGGCCGCTACATGGACCGTCAGGCCAAGCAATTGGAAGAGGAAGTCAAGAATGCAGAAGTTGAAAGAGTGGGTGAAGGAATTAAAGTGACTTTTGAATCGGGTATTTTGTTTGGTTTTGATTCCTACAGCCTCACTCCTGCCGCACAGGAAAATGTTCAGGAGCTTGCCAGGATCCTAAATGAGTACCCTGATACCTATATCCAAGTAGAAGGCCATACGGACAACCGTGGTTCGGCAACTTATAACCAGGGTCTTTCCGAAAGAAGGGCCAGTTCTGTAGCCAACTATTTGAAGATGCAAGGCGTGGCCAGCGACAGGATTACCACCACAGGCCATGGTTTTGACAAGCCTGTAGCGGATAATGAGACCGACGAAGGCAGAGCGAAAAACAGAAGGGTTGAAGTGGCCATCTGGGCTAACGAAGACCTAAAACAAAAAGCCGAAGAAGGCGAATTGGAACAAAATTAACCAACTCTTCATATACCAATCTAAAAGGCTGTCCATTGGGCAGCCTTTTGCTTTATACTGGTAGCGGATCGGGAGGATCAGAAAACACAGAGGGAGGGTTGAAAAAAAATTAACCGCAATGGACGCTGAGGTTCGCAAAGAAAAAAATCGACACAAGAAAATAAACCCCAGAAACTGTTCCGAGGATATCACGGATCGGGAGGATCTGAGGGCACAGATACTTTAATTGGTACTTTAATTGGGCTTTCTGAGGGAAGACCAAGGGAGGAACTTACCGTTGGCGGATTATTTCTGATTTGAGGTCCGAAATCATCTCTGAAAGATCTTCAAGTGTGACTTTTTCCTTCTTGTCTTTGGGGTGGGGAAATTCCGTGCTGATAAAAGCTTTGGCTTCCCATATCTCCAACACATCCTCTGGTGCTATCTCGTAGGGCTTATATTGTTCATTATCAGACACCAGCAACAACGTCCCTTTTTCCTCCAAATAGTTAAAAAGTCTTTTGTATACAATCCCCTCAGTTCCGGTAACCAGGACATAGGTTTTACCGCTTTTAACATTCTGGAAATCGTCAATAAAAGAACCTATTATCACGGTGCCGGGCAGTATAGGCAGCATGCTGTCCCCACTGATTTCAAAACCTCTATAGGATGCATTTCGGGGAAGATTTGGCAAATTGAATTGGGGCAATTGCTCCATATATTCCGGATCGGAATAGCCGTTGAGATAGCCGGCAGAAGCTTTTTGGCTAATCATGGGGATAGTCTCCTCCTCCTTTTTATCCAATGTGACCGTAAGGATCCTTGTTTCGGCAGACTGAAAAGTCCTTTTCCCCTGAGTTTCCAAATCCCTTTCAATCAAATCATCAAGACTTACATTGAATATTGAGGCTACTTTCTGCAAAGAAGGAAGTTTAGGTTCAGAGCGGCCGTCCTCATACGCTGAGATCATGGTCCTTTTAACTCCCAGTCTCTCGGAAAGCTCTTCCTGAGTCATGGCGCTGGATTTTCTCAAAAACCTAATATTCTTTCCAAGATTCATATAGTCAGGGTATTTAAATGCCAGTCAATTTAAGCACTATAAAGATAAAAATTATGGTCATCTTGGTAATTGCGGCTGAAAGAAAAACGCTGTAGGTCATAGGAAGCTTTTCTCTTTTCAGCAATCCTGTTTTTGATCTCTTCTATCACCTCTCCTACCGATCTGGATCCGGTCACCAAAAGGTAACCATATTGTGGATGTTTTTCATCCTCGATGAAAAATTTCACCTGATGATTTCCCGAAGCCAACTTCTTGCTTGTGATTCTGATTTTCGACTGTTGTTCTGTGTGCGTCTCCATAGTGGTTGTTGTTTTAACTGACACTAAGTTACGAATGTTTATAAAAACAACAAGTCAACGTTCATAAAATAAACGTTTATGTGACATTAAATGACATAAAATTAACCGAAGAGACGAAAAGCTCGCAGAGATAAGAAATAGATTATTCATCGAAAAAGGAGGAGTCCGTTCCCGAACCCCTCCTTTTTTTAAATGTACTCTTATTTATTACCTCTATTGGCCAATTTAATTAAAGTAGCTCCACATTCGTGCGACTTCATTTTACTTTATGCCACTTTGGGATTTCTTTATGATCTTTGTGCTACTTCTTTTTTCCTTGTGCCACTTTGTGACCCTTTTCTAAAGCGACAACCAAGGAAACTGCTTGAAATCCGGCTTTCTCTTTTCCAGGAATGCCTTTCTGCCTTCTTCTGCTTCCTCGGTCATGTAAGCCAATCGGGTGGCCTCTCCACTGAAGACCTGCTGACCTACCATTCCATCATCTACCAAGTTGAAGGCAAATTTGATCATTCTGATGGCTGTAGGGCTTTTACCCAAGATTTCCTGAGCCCATTCGTAGGCGGTTTCCTCAAGTTTGTCATGCTCGACCACTGCATTTACCATACCCATTTCAAAAGCCTCCTGGGCTGAATAATTTCTACCCAAGAAGAATATCTCTCTAGCGCGCTTCTGCCCTATTTGTCTGGCCAAAAGAGCCGAACCATAGCCCCCATCAAAAGAAGCCACATCCGCATCCGTCTGCTTGAAGATTGCGTGCTCCTTACTGGCCAGTGTCATATCACAGACCACGTGAAGACTGTGACCTCCACCGACAGCCCAGCCTGGTACTACACAGATCACCACCTTGCTCATAAAGCGGATAATACGCTGAATATCCAAAACGTTGAGTCGCTGAACACCGTCCTCACCTTGGTAACCTTTGGCACCTCGAACACGCTGGTCGCCGCCTGAACAGAAAGCATACTTGCCGTCCTTGGCCGGTCCCTCGCCGGAAAGCAGGATGACTCCAATGGTATTGTCTTCCCGGGCATCGATCAGCGCCTCTTCAAGTTCGAACAAAGTCTTTGGTCGGAAGGCATTGCGTACTTCCGGTCTGTTGAATGCAATTCGAGCCACCCCGTCGCATTTTTTATAGGTAATGTCTTCGTATTCCTTTACGGTTTTCCAGTTCATAAGTCGAAATAATTAATGAAGCTGCAAGATAATGTGTTTGGGGGAAAAGGAGGCTTTTTCCTCTCGCAGATTTCGCACCCGGCAACCCCAAAGCCACGTAATTATATTGGAAAATTTACACGTATTTCTTTTTTTATTTCGTATATTAAACCTGTTAAATTAAGGACTTATGAACACCAAATTAACCCTAACGCTTGACAAAGATGTAATTGAAAAGGCAAAAAGGTATGCCTCAAATAAGGGAAGAAGTTTATCTGACCTCATCGAAAATTACCTGAAAGTTTTGACGGAAGAAAAAACTGAGAAAATCACGGAATTAACGCCTTTGGTAAAATCCCTCAAAGGCTCATTTAAAGCACCTGAAAGTTTTGATTACAAAAAAGAGCTTGCTAGAGGCCTAAAGAAGAAATATCTTAAGGAATGAAAAATGTATTAATCGATACAGACATTATCCTTGATTTTTTCTTTGACAGGAAACCCTTTTCAGATGATGCCGCAAAAATTTTAGCGCTCTGTGAAGCAGGGGAAATTACCGGATATATTACTCCTGTTATCATCAGAAATATTTATTATTTGCTGAGGCAAACTGCTAAGCATGAGACGGTCATTGATAAACTTAAGGATCTGATGTCTTTTATAGAGGTTCTGATTATCAATAAGGAGGTGGTACAACAATCGCTGAGATCCAGTTTCAGGGATTTTGAAGATGCTTTGCAAAATTATTCAGCAGAATCGGCCGGGAAACTAAATGTAATTATTACACGAAATGTAAAAGATTTCAAACACAGCAAAATCGGAGTTATGACTCCTGAAGGTTACCTGAAAATGATTGATTAATTGGCTGACTAAATTAAATATTGTTTTAGGCTCCTTCCCTGAATTCCCCTCCCCTGGAAATTTAAATTCTCCACCTCTTCCAGAACTTTAGCCCTTGGTGTGCTAAACCTTCATTTTTTTATTCCTCAAAAGGCGAATAATTCCATCCCAAAATTCAAGCCTTCCGTCACATTTTTTTGCATGCCTCTTTACTGTTTGATATTCTTGTCCTATCAAATTCAAAATATAATGAAGCCCAGCGCATATAAAAGAAAAATCTTCCTGCTCCTGATTATAGGACTGTTTTACAACTTTTACCTCCACCAAAAAGTGGTATCAGTATCTGCAGTTCAGGGACCCAGGGAATTATATTGGCATATTAAATTTATAAATGAATGGCAATTCTTTAAAAATATTACTCTAAAATTACTCTCGTGAAACAAAAACCTTTTTCCTTCAGACAGATTGAGTGGTGGTTTATTACTATCATCTTTCTGGCAATTGTTCTAAGTAATATCCTCTCCGTCAACATCGATTATCTTACTCGGGGCAATGACCTTAGGATGAACCGTTATATCGCCAATATTTTCCTTCCGCTGATATTGTATGGGGCGTTTTATTTTGTTCATATGAAAATCATTCCCCAATATCTACTGGACCGGAAAAAATCAAAGTTGATCATTTATTCCCTTTTGGTGTTTTTTGTATCCTTAGCTTTGAGCATGCCTTTTTACTTTGGAGCCAACTATGGGGACCATCCTTTCATGCCTTTTTATTTTTCAGCAGTGGCTATTTACCTTTCCTATTTGCTGTTGGTTTATATCTTTAAAAGGCTCATTCTGGATCATTCTCCCAAGGATTATTCTTTTTACAATATTATCCGGCTCATTACCCTATATTTATTCACTATGCTCTTCCTGTTGAAGATGCAGAAGTATTATTGGGATCTTTTGCTGGTGGTTTATATGATCGTTCTTCCTGCGATCCTGGCCGTTTCTATATACAACTTCCTCCTTGTCTACCAATATGAAAAGTCAGGAAGAAATGGTGAGGCACGGGCCTATTACTGGCTACTACCTGCCTTGGTGGCCATAATTTTTATTGTCATAGGCATTGGAGGCAGGTCCTTGGAACCATTGATTGCAGGCGCAATCTGCATCCTATTGATGATGTTGGTGGTACTGCCCCTGTCCAATCTCCTTTTCAGGAAATATGATGATTTTCTGGGCCAGATCAGCACCCTTTCTCTGCAGGTGGACCAGGGGGCAGCCAATCTTGATTTTCTCCGCTCCCAGATCAACCCCCACTTTCTCTTCAATGCCCTTAACACACTTTACGGAACAGCACTTCAGGAAACCGCAGAACGGACCGGCGAAGGCATACAGAAACTCGGGGACATGATGAGGTTCATGCTGCACGAAAACCACCAGGACACCATTCCCGTGGAGCGGGAAAGGGAATACCTGGTCAACTACGTCGATCTGCAATTGCTCCGGCATAAAGACCAGGAAAACATCGACATCACCTTTTTACCCGGAGAGACTCCTTGTTCGGGAATGATTGCGCCAATGTTGCTGGTGCCATTTGTGGAGAATGCTTTCAAACACGGCATCAGCTTCCGAAAAAAGTCCTGGATAAAGATCAGTCTCCGCTGCCTAGAGGGATCCGTTCACCTGGACGTCAACAACAGCATTCACCGAAAGGATGCCGATGACCCGGAATACAAGGCTTCGGGCATCGGACTGGAAAATGTCCGGCAAAGGCTTAAACTTCTTTACGGTGACCGGCACGAGCTGGTGGTCAGGGAAAATGAAATGGAATTTTTTGTACATTTAAGCATCAAGTTAAAATGATAAAGATGCTGACGGCAATAGCTATTGACGATGAACCCATGGCCTTGGAAGTGGTGAAGGCACATGCTTCCAAGGTTCCTTTCCTGGACCTTCAGCATGCCTTCACCGATGGCATACAAGCACTGGAATTCCTTAAGGACAATCCCGTAAACCTGATTTTCCTCGATATCAAGATGCCGGATATTTCAGGGATGGAACTGGCCACCCTGCTTCCCAAGCAGACCATGGTTATCTTTACCACCGCTTATTCCGAGCATGCGGTCAAAAGCTTCGAATTAGACGCGGTGGACTACCTGCTCAAGCCTTTCCACCTTAGCCGCTTTTTGAAATCCTGCCAAAAGGCCCAGGAACTGTATGCCTTCAAAGCAGGTGCGGGCTCTGGATCCATCTTCATCAAGACCGGCTACGAGCAGGTCCGGATTGATTTTGACAACCTCCAGTATTGCGAGGCCAACGGCAACTATGTCACCTTCCACCTGCCCCGCGAAAAAATTCTCAGCCGTATGACCCTCGGGGAGGTTGAAGACTTGGTTCCCGCAAGCTTTATCAAGACCCACCGCTCCTTTATCGTCAACAGCTCCAAAATTGACCGCGTCGAGAGGCACCAGCTTTCTATTGGGGAGAAAATGGTTCCGGTGAGCAGCTCCTATTACGAAATGTTATTAAAAAAAATCAGCAAATGAGTTACAAGAAAAGTAACACCGAGTATAGCCACAAACCATCAAAATCGATCTCGAGTAAATCTTCAACGATGAATTTCAACATCCACCAAACCGGTAAAAATCTCAAAGAAAAAATATCCCGGCGTATAAAAAGGTCCCAGATTCCCATCCTTGTTTATCTGGTCCTTATTTGCAGTATGGCTCTCCTTTGGTATTTGAGAGATTTTCAGGACGGCATCACCATGGATTTCTTTGCCGAGCTTTTTGGTGCGGCCTTTACGCTGTTTATCATTGATGTCCTATTGGTCCGGTCCAAAACCAAGCGATGGAAGAATGTACAGGAGGAAATCAATTACCTTATATCCAGAAACGTCAACAGGTTGAGAGACGGGATCTCAACCAGGGTCTTCGGATTTTCACCCACCATTGACCATGAGTTGGACGAATTGCAGGCCATCCAGGCCGTACGGGACCAGCGCAATGTTTTCCTCATCAGGATAGCTGCCCTCAATGAGGAAGATTTAATCAGAAGCCTGCACCAAGAGGAGCTATTTTCCGACAACACTTATGATTATTTCAATGAAAAGGCGGATGAGGTTTGGGCTATTTTAAATATGAAATACTCTGATGATCTTCACCCGGAAATGGTTTCCCTTTTAATCAACCTTCATGTCCAATTGAAGGACATATGTAGCCACATCAGGCAATACCTGAAAATAAAACGCTTCCCTGAAGAGCGCAAATATTATAGCACAATAGGATTGAAAGGCGTATCTGTGAGTATGTCCAAAATTCTCCTGATTTTAAACAGGTTAAAGGAGGAAGGATATTCGGAAGCAGCTTCATTGATAAAATCTGCTTAAGTCAATTTTACCAATGATTACCAAAAGTAAGTAGCCATGTTTACACAAATCTATTTCAGGGCTGTTACTTAGAAACAGTATATGTAGCCAATTACAGTAGGAAAATTTCCAATTTTTGGAATAATTACTAAATTCACTATTTCAAACTTTTCCTTATGAGAAAAATCCTACTTTCTATTTTGGTCATCACGGTAATTTTGTTTTTATGGAGCGGAATGACGCAGATGTTCCCGTGGGGCGTCCCTTCTACTCAAAATGTAGCTACCCAGAGTCCGGGACAGGAAAAATTTGAATCCGACCGGGTTTTGGAATTGCCGGCCCAAAGTCTCACCACCTCAGCTTACGATTCCCTCTTTGCTGGAAAAATCAGTACCCTAACCACGGATGATACATTTTCCTGGATTGTCAACCGGCCAATAGAGACGTATGATATGACGGGATATTTTGTCAAAGAGATCATTACCCAAGCCTTGGTGGCCCTCCATTTATCAATATTGCTTTTCCTGACCCAGCCCTTGCCTTTTGGCAGACGGATGGCGATCATTGTTTTTGCCTCCCTGGCTGCTGTCACGGCAATCTATGGGCAGTTGATGAACTGGTGGGGCTTGCCCAATGTCTATGCTTTGGGCGTTAGTTTCAACCTGATTATTGGATGGACAATTGCGGCCTATGTATCGGCAAAATGGATAATAAAAAAACCGGCACACCCTGCTGTACCGGCTTAAAATAGACATTAAATTAAACTCTGTGCCCTCTGCGTCTCTGCGGTTAATTTCTTTAATTTTCCACCTTAGTAGGAAGCGGTTTCCCGTCAGGAATAAAGCTCATGGAAACTGAGTTGACACAGTGTCGAACATTTTTGTCGGTGAATCTTTCCCCTTCAAATACGTGCCCCAAGTGACCATCACAGTTGGCACAAAGGATTTCTACCCTCCTACCATCTGGGTCAGTCTTCCTGGTCACCGCACCTTCTATCTCATCGTCAAAGGCAGGCCAGCCGCAGTGGCCGTCAAACTTGTCCTCTGACTTGTAAAGTGGTGCATTGCACTGTCGGCAGATGTAGGTTCCTGCTTCAAAATGGTTGTCATACTCTCCCGAAAAGGGTCTCTCTGTACCTTTTTTCCGGATTACGTAATCCTCCATATCGTTCAATACATTGAAAGGATTGTTTTTTCCATCCTTTACGATCAGCTTTTCATCTTTTTGTTCTGACATAGTTTCTTTCTGGGTTTCTTTCCTGTTGGATTCCTGCGCACACGCGCCAAAGGCCACCGAAATGGCTAACAGGGTTACAATAATATATGTTTTCATCTGATTGAAATTGTCTTTGGTGCCAATGGAATTCCGTCAAGACTTTCTCGCGTTACTCCAAATTTTATTAATGCATAAATAACAAGAAACAGTTTAGGAAGGTTTACCAGCATGTATCAAGTACGAAAAGTCAAGTCATTAAAATGGTTTTATTTAAACGCATAATTCAAACTTTAAACAAAAATCTAACTATGATCAGGGAAGGAAGCAAAGTAAAATGGAAATGGGGTGATGGATATGGGTATGGAAAAGTAAAAGAAACCTATGATGAGGAGGTAAGCAAAACCATAGATGGCTCAAAAATCACCCGCAAGGGAGAAAAGGGCAACAAAGCCCTCCTGATCGAACAGGAAAGCGGAGACTTGGTATTGAAACTGGAAGACGAAGTTGAAAAAGAATAGGTTTTGCCAGCCGGCCAAAAAAAAGGCAGCCCTTGAGCTGCCCTGATTGCTAAATTTTAACGTTTATTTTGCTCCCATTTCTGAAAGTACGGCTTTTTGGCTTCCTAGTTTGATGTTATCAAACATGATCACCCTTACGTCAGTATCGGTAGTCCTGTTGGCCCATGAGGCTTTGTAGATTCCTACTTTCCATCTAGGCAAGGGAAGTTTATACATGTTGCCTCCTTTGTGGGTAAGTACTTTTTTGCCGTTTTGCCAAACCTCCAGCAGTCCGTCGGTACCCGGAGAATGGACAATGTGGAAGACGAAGTGGTGCCAGGTATCCTTTTGCAGCGCCCCGAGGTCAAAATCCTTTCTGGATTCTTTGGTGTTTCCGGATTTAATCAAAAACCTGTCATTTTGAATTCTGATCGTGGTGGCTGGGCTTCCTCCCCCCTCTTGGTGCCATTGGGAGATAATATCGTTGTCCCTGTCTTTCTTAAAACCAGTTGAAGGAACATACAAAGAGTAGGAATACCACCTGTCCCTGTTGGCCTGGGCCGGGAAGAGGACCTCTGCCCTCTTTCCCCCGCTGACGATGGGATCCTTGTATCTCAATTCAAATCTTCCGCCCTTGTTTGACTTATCCCGCGGATCCTGCACCGTCTTGAAAGAATGGCTCGCAGGAAGCTGCCGGTGAACCTGCCCAAAAGGGTTGCTTCCTTCAAAATTTTCCTGGACCAGGATGTTGGCCGAGGTGGACCTCAATGCAGCCATTTCTTCTGTGAACTCATCCTGACCTGTGGTGTCGCAGGCTGAGAATGCTGCACCTAAGAAAGCTAAACTCAATAAAAGCGAAAACTTGTTTTTTGATTTACTCATGTTCTAAATAATTTAATTGCTGGGGAATTTTATTCTTTGACCGGAATTCACATCATTTTTCCAATTCCGGTGAGAAGCCCCAAGCCAAAATCTATTCCCAGAAAACCGTACGAAATTTAGACTAGAGAAGAAAAAATATGATTTTACCAAGCTAATACAATCCTTTTCCACTGATATTAAGATTATTGCCTTAAAAAATTAACCTTTTTAAAATCCGTGTATGCACTTAAACCCGACACCACTTTTAAAAGGGTTTCACCTTTCAACTAAATTATTTATGACAAATTCAATTTTAACATGAATATTTCAATATATAATAAAATATTTCAATTGAGGTAAAATATTATTGTTTTCAGGTTAAAAATCACCTTTTGTTAATAAATTTAGAAAAATTGATGAACGGATATTTATAGTAAATAAATATCCATTTTTATGAAACAACACGTGTTTTTGAAAATTACTGCGGGTTAGTCTATTTAGCCTAATTCACTAAAAAGTTGTGGAATTACCCTCCTCACTCTGGGGAGGGTAAATTGAGATATACTCAGATTTTGTCGACTATCTACAAGATAACTCATAACAAGGCTAAGCTAACAATTATGATATTAAAAGTACATTCCTTATTATTATCGTTTATTTTAGTGATAAATCACCAACTATTCTTATGGAACAAAACATCGTCACTGACTTGCTGCTTCCCCTCGCCCTGGCTGTGGTTATGCTCGGTATGGGCCTAAATCTTGTGCCAGCTGATTTCAAAAGGATTTTTCGTAATCCAAAACCCATATCTATTGGTCTGCTCAACCAACTGCTCTTACTGCCCCTAATGGCATTTCTCCTGCTGTTGCTCTTTTCCTTGAAATTTGAGCTTGCGGTCGGAGTCATGTTATTGGCCGCATGTCCGGGAGGGCCAACCTCGAACCTGTGTACGCATCTGGCAAAAGGCGACATAGCCTTGTCGGTATCACTGACGGCCATCACCACGGTGGTCTCCATGTTTACCATCCCCTTGATCGTCAACTTTTCCATCCTGCACTTCATGCCGGAAGGAGAAGCGGTCACTTTGCCTTTGGCGGGAACCATCATAAAATTGCTTATCATCGCCATCATCCCAATTGTTTTGGGCATGGTAATACGGAATTTTGCGCTTTCCTGGGCGAGGATGGCCGACAGACCGGTAAAGTTTATGTCAGCCGTTTTTCTCGTGGTCATCATTGGTGGGGCCATAGTCAAGGAAAGAGAACACCTGGTGGAGTATTTCATACTGGCCGGGCCCGTTACACTGAGCCTTAATATCATGACCCTGCTGGTGGGGTATCTCACTTCCAGAATCTTCAGCCTGAATTCCAGGCAGCGCATCACCGTTTCCATTGAATCCGGCATCCAAAACGGCACCCTGGCCATTACTATCGCCGCCTCCATGCTGCAAAGTACGGCCATGACCATCCCCCCTGCCATCTACAGCCTATTGATGTTCTTTTCGGCAGGAGTAGTGATAGCCTTGGCGATTAGGAAAAAGGAGATGATAACGCAGGCTGCGGCATAAATTAGTTTTACTAAGTTGTTAACAGATTATTTTGATTGGAATAAAAATTACGCTAAGTTTAATTAATTCCATAGTCCATTTTAAATTAATAAGATGAGAAGCCTTTTAGTTTGTGCTTTATTTTTAATATTATTTTCATGCAGCGATAATTCTCCCTCAATTAAACCTGCTAACCTCTTTGATTTCGAAAGTGGGCAATTCATTATTAATAAGCCTTCTGACAGTAACATTCTAATGTTTACGGGAACCGTAGAGTCTGATTCTGGAAGATACTTTGTCAGTGAAACGACCAACAAATATGAGCTTTTTGATTTTGAAACGGGCCTTCGCAAATTTTCCTTTCAGATTCCATTTGACGGCCCGGAAGCTATGAAAAGATCTATGAATGGTACAGCCATGATTTCGCCTGCGGAATATGTTGCATTTAATCAAATAGGTCAATTTCATAGCTATGTAAACGGAAGATTAAACCGGGATATACACATTAACCTTTCAGAAATCACCCAACATAAATTTACCCAAATTTCCAAAGGGACAGGGAATCTCACCAAACTAAGTACAGGTAAATACCAAGTTGTATTAAACCCTTTTGATATCATGGATCCTAATGGAGGTTTTGATACTGAGTTTAGTGCTTGGGTTTTTCAAATTGATTTGGAAAAAGGTATTAGCTGTGTCTCTAATTTTAATTCACCATATGATGAATCCTTTCATGACAGTCCCTCTGCTACGTTGACCCTTGGGACGAGAAATCATGCGCAGGATGAATATTGGTTTATGTATGCCTTATCAGATTCAGTTTATCGAATAGAAGACTGCAAAATCGTTCAAAATCATAAATTGGACAGTGGTAATGAAGTTATTTATTATCCCGATGTGGTTACCAGAAATGGGAGAAACACCCAATGGAACTCTAACCCCAAAAATCATAAAAACATCAAACTTTTTTACGATAACAAAACCTCGACTTTTCTAAGAGTGTTAGAACTACCCAAAAAGATCAATGAAGAGGATCTTAAGGCAATGGATGTCAGAAAAGCATCCAAATTAAAATCTGACTATCAAATCCTCATTTATGATCAACAGTGGAACTTGGGCGCTATCCTTAACTTCACTATACCCGAAGGGAATAATTTGGAGAGTTGCTTTGTGCATGAAGGCATATTTTATTTGAACCAACCAAATCAAGAAAATGAAGATGAATACGTATTAATGAAATTTGACCTGACAAAAGCTATTATTTAATACTACCTATAATAGAGAAAGAAAGACTACAAAAATTAGTGAAAATAAACTCATTTTACCTTGTGATCTATGCATCTACCCTCCCCGAGAGTTAAAGGCCATCTTTTACCTAAACTTCCCCTTCAGCATCGCCAGCTTCGCGGCCAA
>NZ_JAHBGI010000014.1 GCF_018500185.1 Litoribacter ruber
TTCGTACTTCGTCCATCTGACTTCGTACTTCCCAATGTGATCCCGTCAGGACTCGAACCTGAAACCTACTGCTTAGAAGGCAGTTGCTCTATCCAGTTGAGCTACGGGACCTAAGTCAAATTTCCAACCTGCCGTTTGCAGGACTTTTCCCGGACCCTTAACCAGACTAAAGTCCAGCAAGCTTCGGAAAAGGAAATTTTGTCGGGGTGGCAGGATTCGAACCTACGACCTCCTCGTCCCAAACGAGGCGCGATACCGGGCTACGCTACACCCCGAAACTTTAATCCAAACATCGGACTTCTGTCATCCGACATCGGACAAATCGTGATCCCGCTGGGGCTCGAACCCAGGACCCATACATTAAAAGTGTATTGCTCTACCAGCTGAGCTACGGAATCATTTTTTATGCCTTTAAAGCCCTTGCAGCTTTAAATTTTTACGATTTGAGACTTGCTTTTTGCTATATCTTTGTCGTAATTGGACTGCAAATTTAAGCGGACTATTTTAAAATGCCAAACTTACAGCGAATCTTTCTTGCAAAATTATTAATATTTTTGATCACCCTCACACAAAGTATTAATTGTCAAGCCGATACAAATAATCAAAATTTAGCAGATTCTTTGTTTAATTCTCAAAACTACAAAGAAGCTCTTGCAGTCTACGAAAATCTCTACTTTGAACAGCATACCTATTCACCGGCCATGCTCCTGAAGATGGCATTTATCAGCGAAGGAATGGGTGATTTCCCCAAAACCACTTTATACCTCAGCAAATATTACGAATACAATCCTAGCCAAAGGGTAACCTCAAAAATCCGGAACCTTACAGAGCAACCCCAACTCTACGGCTACGAAGTCTCCGATCAGGAGCAGTTTTTCAAGATCCTAATCGACAATAGAATAGAAATCACTTCTTTTCTTACCCTATGCCTGTTGATCTGTTTGATTCTTTATGTGAAAAATAGAGAAAGCGCTTCCAAGCCGGCTTTTTTCATTCCAAGCTTCATTCTAATTGTAATGATTTTCCTCAGCAACAATTTCCTGCAACCTCCCACTAGAGCGATCATCACCGGTAGCCCGACGTTAATCATGGATCAGCCTACCGCAGGCGGAAACCTCATCAGCAAGGTCGATGTGGGACACCGGGTAAGGGTCAACTCCACCAAGGACACTTGGTATGAAATCACCTGGAACGACCGTAAGGCCTATATCAAAACCCAGAACGCCACCAAACTTTAAAAATCCAAAGGATCCAGGTATTTGAAGTGACCATTCATCCGGATTTTCTCCTTCGAATGTTCAAGATCTTTCATGATGGGAATCATTTTCTTGAAATGCTGGGTCAAATACTCCTGCCTTTCAGACTCTTTCTGCATCAAAAGCAGCTCAAACTCCTGCTCCAGCTTCAGCCCAACCACGTGGGCAAAAGTGAAGGAAGTGACCTGAAAGCTTGCCAAATCGGCCTCATACTGCATCAGCCTTAGCATTTCCTTGAGATAAAACAAAAACTGCTGATAGGTCACCGATGTCACCCGGGGGTCGTTTTCCAAGTATTCAACCTCCCCACCTGGGTACAGCCTCCCTTCTTGAGGATTTTCAAAATTCAAAATATGAAAAGGCCGAATTGCCTTGGTCTTGATGTCCATCCGCCCATCTTCATAAGTATGGACGATCTCCTTCAACTCCACCTCGGTACCATACTTGGTTAATTCCTTCAAATATATCCCCACCCCAAAATTGCTCCCCGATTCTTTGCAGTCATTGACCAGCTGCTTATATCTTGGCTCAAAGATGTGAAGATTGAGTTCCTCCCCAGGGAAGGCTACAATTTTTAGGGGAAATAAGGGCAGATAAGCGTCCATATTGAATTAACCCATCTTTCTGGATTTAGTTGTAAATTGGCAAACAGTTTAATTAACAACCAGTTTGAACCCTATGAAAAAACTATTCTTATTCTATGCGGCATTTTTCCTTGCCGCTGTGCTCCACGCCCAAGACAGGGACTTAGAGAGGCTCGAAAATTCCCCCAGACACCATGAGTGGATCAATATGGATCAGGACGGCAGGAACATCCGCGGATTTCTGGTCTACCCAGAAAAATCCGACAATGCCAAATCCATTATCGTCATTCATGAAAACAGGGGGCTTACCGATTGGGTAAGATCAATGGCCGATCAACTGGCCGAAATGGGTTATATCGCCTTGGCCCCAGACCTCCTCTCCGATTTTGACGACAGCAAGAAGTCCACAAGGGATTTTGCCAACCAGGATGACGCCAGAGAGGGAATTTATGCCCTAGACAACCGGCAAGTGATGAAAGACCTTGACACGGCCTTTGAATACCTTAAAACAGTCGATGGTGGCAATGGCGAGGTGTCAGTTATAGGATTCTGCTGGGGAGGCTCCCAGACCTTCAATTATGCCACACACCAATCAGGCATCAGCGAGGCATTGGTCTTCTACGGCACCGGCCCTAAAGATATCGAACAGATAGCAAGAATTGAAGCTCCTGTCTACGGGTTTTACGGAGGCAACGACCAGCGTGTAAACGCCACCATTGAAAACTCCGCTGAGATGATGGAAGAAAAAGGAAAAACCTTCGAGTATGAAATTTACGAGGAAGCCGGACATGCCTACATGCGCAGCGGGGAAGGACCGGAAGCCAGCGAAGGCAACAGGGTAGCCAGAGAAAAGTCTTTGGAAAGGATTAAGGCTATTTTGGAGTAAAAAACCTGCCTGATTCGGCAGAGGCAGGACCGGAGACCAGAGGATGACGTAAAAAAAAGAGGATGATTATGTATCATCCTCTTCTTCTTCCACTTCCACTAAGGTCATGATCTCACCGGGAGACATGTACAATTCCCTTATTTTGTTCCTATAATCTTCAGGGAGACGGTCGTTGCTCAAGATAAAGTTTTTGGTATCTACCAGGTAATTACCCAGTCCGCTGGCGATGGCGTGACTATCGGCGGTTATCTCTGCCTTGGTCACAAAGTTATTGGAAGTCACATACCTGACCCCAAACACAATCATGCCAAACCTGCTTCTATCAATGTAATCCATCACATGGCCCAATTCATGGCCTATCCAGCCCAACAAGACGTTATCAGGCACCTCTTCAATGGGTAACCATTCATCGTCCAATTCAAGTTGTCTACTGATTTTGATCCTGTATTTCCTGTTGGCCTTGCTGTTGAAAAGCAAAGACCCAAATTTGGGCTGGGCCTGCATCACATTGCCTTTGATGTTATCCAAAAGTTCAAAGTGAATTTCCACATCCTCCAATTCAGGATAATGGGCCAGTGCCCTTAGGGTGACTTCTTTTATTTCTTCGGGAATAACCTTGTTCTCGGCCAGCTTTTCTACATCCACTGTATCAACTTTCTTGATTTCATCTGATTTCTTGATTTCAACAGTGTCTGATTTTGACATGGGGATAGCCATTACGGCTTCCATGACGGGGGTTTCGTATTGCATAAAACTGATAACGGAGAAAATAGGTATTATAGTATAAACAACGCCTGCGATCCAATTCATACTAAAAACAACAGCCTGACTCGTAAAAAGTTCAGGCTGTCAAAGATTTAGGTTCTTACTACCAATATTTAGCAACTTTACGCCAACCGGAGATTCCGTAGATATTCGGCATTCTTTTCGGCGCTCCGCATGGGGGTAGAAGCATCATAACGTTCCTGTTCAGCGAAGAAATATTCCAGCCCATTCTCCTTACCCACTCTAAGGATTGAAGAAAAATCTATTGAACCCTCGCCGATATCGGTGGAAGCGTCAGCCTCCCCTTGAGGAGCGTCTTTCATCCGGTCCTTTACGTGGCACAACTTGAACCTGTCGGGATACTTTTCAAAATACACTTTTGGATCAGCACCAGGTGTTTTCACCCAATAAATATCCATTTCATAGTCAACCAAATCCGGATCCGTATTTTCCAACAAATAATCCTGTGGCATCTGTCCTTCAAGTTCCTCAAACGTGTAGCCATGATTGTGGTAGGCAAACCTAACCCCTTCCTCTTTGCACACTTTTCCAATTCTGTTAAACTCATCGGCGAGTCGCTTAAATTCGTCCATGCTTTCCTGCGGACCTACCCACGGACAGATCAGGTATTTCATCCCGATCTCACCGGCCTGCTTGGCCTGCTCCTCCAGATTTTGGAACACATTGGCATGTGAGGCTACAAATTCCATCCCCTGGTCTTCCACGAGCTTTTTAAACTCCGTGTTCTTCATGCCCCAAAAGATTCCTTTGCCACCATCAAATCCTTCCAGATAATGATAACCATAGGATCCAAGTTGGGAAATGGTGTCCTGAACATTGGCAAACATTTCATCCTTCACAGAGTAAAGCTGAATACCAAACCTGTCCAACCCTTCCTCAGAGCGGTCATCACCTACCACCGTGTCAGGTCTTCCGCAAAACTGCAATGGCAAAAATGCTCCTGCTGCCATCAGGGAACTTAACTTAATAAAATCTCGACGGTTGCTCATTGATTATCAAATTATAGTGCAAATGCTTTTTCACCCTTCTTATAGTCCATGCAGCCATCATAGCGGCCAGGAGTCTCCACATACCTTAATGCCTGGGTGGCTCCGATTTCTGAGGTGAAATAACCCAGCACGGTAAGATCCTTTAACATGCTGATGTATTTGGGGCCGCTTTCATTATTCCCGCTTCTCAACTCCTCATTCAATGCGTTGAGAAAGTTTAACCTTTGCTCATGGGAAGCGTCCATAAATTCCACCCCTACCTCAGACTTGAAGTTCTTTTTAATATCATTCAACCCATTGATAAAGGTTTCCTGCTGCTCCTTGTTGTAAGTTTCCCTCACCATCACGGTCATAAATGACCCCACACCAGCTTCTTTGGCCCCAGGCGTATCCGTAGCTGGGATGATGGTCTCGGCTATCTCATCCATGAAGGCTATTTCGCTTTCTGAAAAATCCAGCCCTTCAATTCTGTCCTCGGGCGCACAGCCCGTAAGTATCACATTGGCCCCGATCATGGTTCCACCCATCATCAACACCATGCTCTTCAGTGCTTCTCTTCTATTAATACCCATTTTGATCTGGTTTTAGAGGTTTCTTTTTTTCAATTCCTTCACTGCAAAATCCGCTGCTCTTGCCGTCAACGCCATATAGGTCAGGGAGGGGTTCTGTGCCGCCGCTGAGGTCATACAGGCCCCATCGGTTACAAACACATTCTTGGCCTCCCACACCTGGTTGTTGCCATTCAATACGGATGATTTCGGATCTCTACCCATTCTGGCCGTACCCATCTCGTGAATACCCTGTCCAAAAGTATAGCCCGCATCATATTTGTTGACGTTTCGAAGACCGGCAGCCTCAAGCATTTCAGCGGCGTCATCCATCATGTCCTTCCGCATTTTGATCTCATTATCTTTGAGCTCTGCGTCCATTTCAAGCACTTCCAGACCCCATTTGTCCTTGGTGTCCTTGCTTAGCTTGATGGTGTTTTCATGATAGGGGAGGATCTCCCCAAAGGCGGTAATCCCCATACTCCACGGTCCCGGCTCACTTAAAGCCTCCTTAAGCGGCGCCCCAAAATTCAACTCGGCAATCTCACGGCTCCAGCCACTTCTGCTGGCCGCCCCCTGGTAGCCAAAGCCCCTCAGGTAATCCCGCTTGTCACCGTCAATATTTTGGAATCTTGGAATGTAGATCCCATTAGGCCTACGGCCAAAATAATACTTGTCATCATAACCGTCCACGATCCCGTTGGCTCCCGCCCGGAAATGGTGATCCATCACATTGTGGCCCAGCTCTCCAGAACTGCTTCCCAATCCCTCATCCCACACATCCGTGGCGCTTCTCATGAGGATAGCGGTGGAATTGAATGCCGAAGCGCAAAGGAAAATAATCTTAGCCTTGTATTCGTAAGTTTGGTTGTTTTCAGCATCCAAAACCTCCACACCTGTGGCCTTTTGGGCATCCTTGTCGTAAAGCAGCTTGGTCACAATAGACCATGGCCTCAAGGTCAGGTTGCCGGTCTTCATCGCTGCCGGCAACGTCGAGGACTGTGTACTGAAATAGCCTCCAAATGGACAGCCCAACCAACATTTATTTCTGTATTGACAATTGGTTCTTCCTTCCAAAGGCTGGGTGATGTTGGCCACCCTACCCATGGTGATCAACCTTTTGCCGTTAAAGTGGTTTTTTACCCTTTCTGCTACATCCTTTTCCACGCAATTCATCTCCATGGCGGGCTGGAACTCACCGTCAGGCAAAATATCCAAGCCATCCCTGCTTCCGGAAATCCCGGCAAACTTTTCCACATGGCTATACCACGGCGCCAGGTCCTTATATCGGATCGGCCAATCCACGGCTATCCCTTCTTTAGCGTTGGCTTCAAAGTCTATATCCCCCAAGCGGTAGCTTTGGCGGCCCCACAGCAAGGAACGTCCCCCCACCTGGTATCCTCGAAACCAGTTGAAAGGCTTTTTCTCCACATAAGGCGACTCCGATTCCTGCGCCCACCAGTCAACATTCAACTCATTCAGCACATAATCCCTTCTTAGCACAGGATGGTTTTCGATCATCTCTATAGATCTACGGCCTCTGTAATTGGTCTCCCAAGGCGCCTGAGTCGCGGTTTTGTAATCCTTTACATGTTCCACATTCTGGCCTCTTTCCAGCATCAATACCTTCAGACCTTTTTCCGTCAATTCTTTTGCAGCCCATCCTCCACTGATTCCGGACCCTACGACAATTGCATCGTATTCTTGATTTGCCATAATATTTTTAGAAATCTTATATCTAGTTATTTATTTTTCTCTCTCTTCTGTCTCCCGCCGCCCTGTCTTTTACTCCTGACATCGGTATCAGGCCCTAAATTTACTTGACACTTTTTTCTCAAACTTTTATATTTTTCTCCGCGAAGTGGCCTTTCCCGATCCGCTTCGCTACTCGGGACAAGTTGTGAAACTTCGTGAAAACTTGGTGGCCTTTGTGGTCCATTTACGGTCATCCAACATCCCTCATCATACATCACATATTTCAACCGCCTCCTTCAAAGACTCCCTCCTATTCTCCCGGGTAATGATAAACTCCTGCGCCACATACCCTTCAAAACCGGTTTCCACTATCGCTTTCATAATAGCGCGGTAATTAAGTTCCTGGGTTTCATTTATCTCATTTCTCCCGGGATTGCCGGCCGTGTGGTAGTGACCGAAATATTGATGATTGTCCTGAATCGTACGGATCACATCACCCTCATTTATCTGCATGTGGTAAATGTCATACAAAAGCTTGAAGTTATCAGAATCCAGTCTTTTGGCCAACTCCACCCCCCAGGGCGAGTTGTCGGCCATGTAACCTGGATGGTCCACTTTGCTGTTGAGAAGCTCCATCTGGAGCACCACGCCATGTTTTTCGGCCAGGGGCAGCAATTTTTCCAGCCCTTTCACCGAGTTCTCCAGCCCCTCTTCATCGGCGATTCCGTCCCGATTGCCAGAAAAGCAGATCAGGTTTTTAAACCCGGCCTTGGAGACCAGGGGAATCATTTCTTGGTAGTTTTTCCAAAGTTGGGAGTGGTAATCGGTATTGTTGAAGCCTTGGACCAAATTGATTTCGGCGCCATTGCACATGGAGCTGTCCACGCCTTTTTCCTGCAGCACCGGCCAGTCGGCAGGGCCAACTAAATCGATTGCGTTGAAACCCAAAGATTTTACCAAATCGCAGAAATCAGCTATGGGCAGGTCATTCATCACCCAGCGGCATACCGAATGGTTGATGTTTCCCCGAAGTGATGCCGAGCCCTCCTGTCCAAATACCTTGCCCCCAAGGGGCAAAGCACCCATTAGAGCTGTTCCCGCAAGCTTTTTCAACATTGTTCTCCTAGAATCCATCAGGCCACCTTTTCCAATACTTCCTCTTTCACTATCTTTTCCTCTTTAAACAGCACCAAGAAAAGTAATGTCACCACTACCGCGATTCCAGAAGGAATCAGCCAGATGGTTTGCCAATCCTTGGTCTGATCTGCATTTACAAAATGGTCGGTAACCAAACCGGCTACCCAGAAACCGATCAGCATCCCCACCCCGTAGGTGGCCAGGGTGATCATCCCCTGGGCCGCACTTTTATAGCGCTCGCCGGCCTTGGAATCTGTATAGATCTGGCCTGACACAAAAAAGAAATCATAACAAATGCCGTGAAGCGCAATCCCGATCAGCAACATGTAGGCACCGGATCCCGCATCCCCAAAGGCAAACAAGGCATACCTCACCACCCAGGCAACCATTCCCACCAGGAGGGTTTTCTTGAAACCGTACTTAGTGAAAAAAACGGGAAGCAGCAACAGGAAGAGTGCCTCGGAAATCTGGCCTATGGTCATCTTTCCGGTAGGATTTGGCATTCCCACATCAATTAGAAACGGATTGGCATTTTGGTAATAAAACGCCAATGGAATACATATCAGGATAGATGAAATGAAAAATATGAGAAAATTACGGTTTTTTAACAGGCGCAAGGCATCCAAACCCAACACATCTGAAATCCGAAGTTTCTCCCCCTTAGGGATTTTCGGAGGGGTTTTGGGCAGGGTAAAACTATAAAAGCCCAAAACGGCAGAAGCTATTCCGGAGAGCATAAAAGTATTCCTTAGAAGACCGTCCTGCAGTCCCGCAGTGCTGTCCCAGGCGAAATAACTGATAAGCCAACCGGCTATAATCCATCCTATGGTACCCCATACACGGATGACCGCAAATTCCTTGGTAGGGTCTTTCATTTGGTTGAAGGACACGGAATTGACAAGAGCCAAAGTGGGCATATAGGCCACCATGTAAGCGAAAACGTAAGGATAGAATTCGGCAAAATTATCTGCCCTGAACATCAAAAACATCAGAGCCGCCCCGATAAGGTGCAACACCCCGAGTATGCGTTCTGCGTTGAAGTATTTATCCGCAATCAGCCCAATGATAAAAGGGGCTATGATGGCACCGAATGACTGGGTGGAAAAAGCCGCGGCAGTCTGTGTGCCAGAGGCTTGCAAATTTTGAGGCAAAAAGGCCCCCAAGGTCACGAACCATCCTCCCCAGATGAAAAATTCCAGGAACATCATGAAGGATAATCGAGCTTTGGTTTCGATTTTCATAAATAATAAAGGTTATAATAGGCTGTATTAATCAGGCAAACCCAATTAATTTTTAACATTAATCACTTAAATTAGTAAATCCAAATGAAAAAGTAATTAAGCCAATCTTGAATAATTCATCCTTACCACTCATATAATTAATAGTGGCTCTACAATTTAATGAATTTGGCACAACCTTTAAGAGGCTGAATAAAACTTTTTCATCAGAATTTTTCACCAAACAAAAACAGCACATCTATGCACATCCAACATATTATTGGCACATCACCCGTAGATTGTAAATTATACGCTTATCTAAACTAACATCGGACATCCGACATCGGACATCCGACATCAAACCAAACAAACCTATGAGCAAAAGAAAGTTAAAAATGGGAATGATCGGGGGCGGACCCGGAAGTTTCATCGGCGCGATTCACCGCATTGCTGCCAATATGGACGGCCAGATTGAGCTGGTGGCCGGGGCATTCAGCAGTGATCCGGCCAAAAGCAAGCAGGCCGGAGAGGAGCTTTTTCTGGACGCCGACCGCGTCTACAATTCCTATGATGAGATGTTCGAAAAGGAAAAAGCCTTACCTGAGGGCGAAAGGATTGACTTTGTGAGCATCGTCACCCCAAACCACGTGCATTTTGACCCTGCCATGAAAGCATTGGACCACGGCTTCCATTTGGTCTTGGACAAACCCATGACATTGACACTGGATGAGGCCAAGCAGCTTCATGCGAAAGTCAAGGAGAGCGGAAAGCTATTCTGCCTTACCCACACCTACACCGGTTACCCCATGGTCAAGGAAGCCAAGCAGCTAATAGCCAAAGGCGAGCTGGGACGGATTAGACAAGTGTATGTGGAGTATCCGCAGGGCTGGCTGGCAGAAATGCTGGAAAGCGAAAACAACAAACAGGCCTCTTGGCGGACAGACCCTTCCAAGAGCGGAAAAGCAGGGGCCATGGGCGACATTGGAACCCACGCCTTCAATCTGGCGGAATACATCACAGGTTTGAAAATCACCAAACTCTGTGCTGACATCAACATACAGGTGGAAGGCAGAAAGCTGGATGATGACGGCAACGTATTGCTCAAATTCGACAACGGCGCCTCAGGAGTTTTGATCGCCACACAGACGGCCACGGGTGCCGAAAACAACATCAGCATCAAGGTATACGGGGAAAAAGGCGGTCTGGAATGGCAGCAGGAAGATGCCAACAGCCTGGTGATCCGCAACCACAACAAACCTGACCACATTCTGAGGGCGGGGACTCCCTACCTTCATGATTATGCACAAGCCAACACCAGGACGCCAGCCGGCCACCCGGAAGGCTATTTGGAGGCTTTTGCCAACCTCTACCGCAACTTTGCCCGAACCCTGCATGCCCAAATGAACGGACAGCAGGCAGAAGAGGCATGGAAAGACTTCCCGGGAGCTGAAGATGGCTTGAGGGGCATGGCATTTGTACACCATGTGATAGAAAGTGGTAAATCCGACCAGAAGTGGACTGATTTCACCGTTTAAAAAACCATAACCACGAGCATCCCCTCCGGTTATGGAATATTATTTTATATTCTTAAATTGTATCAACAGATTTCGGACCCCGGTCCCGTCTCCCGTCTTTCGGTCTTCGGTCCCCGGTCTTCCGTCTAAAACCTTTTAACCTAAAAACATGAAACTACTCAAACCTTCCACCTTCGGTATCATGGCTCTTGCAGCGGTGATGTACGCCTGTGGTGATGGCGGCGGGGACAGTGCCCGCAAGGAAACCACTTCCTCCATCCCCCAAAACGAACCCAAAAAAGCGGCCTCTTTTGAAGAGCAACACGGGGAAAACCCAGACTATGTGAAGGGCCTAGCCCTGATCAAGGACTCCGACTGCCCGAGCTGCCACATGGCAGAACGCAAAATCGTAGGCCCTTCATATGCCGAAGTAGCGGAGCGCTATGAAAACAATGAAGAAAATGTAAATCTGCTTGCCTCCCGCGTGATCAAAGGGGCGGTAGGAGAATGGGGGGATGTACCTATGCCTGCCCACCCTGGCCTATCCGAAGAGGATGCCCGACAAATGATCAAATATGTATTATTATTGAGAAGATAAGATGAAAAAGACATTATTATGCCTCACCTTGGCCGGCGCACTTTCCGCATGTGACACTGGTGAGCGAAATACAGAAACAACCGATACCACCGCCACTGAAACCAACGATATGGACCAAGATTCCCAATGGATCAGCCTTTTTGACGGGCAAACCCTAAACGGATGGACAACTTACGGTAAAAATACCGTGGGCGCTGCCTGGAAAGTGCAGGATGGTGTATTGTTCTTCGACTCCTCGGAAGAGGAAGGGGGCGATATAGTCACAGATGAGGTGTTTGACAACTTCCACCTCGAACTGGAGTGGAAAATCTCCAAAGACGGCAACAGCGGCATCATGTTCTATGTGCAGGAATCAGACGAATACAGATATCCTTGGCAGACAGGTCCGGAGATGCAAATCCTGGACAACGACGGCCACCCTGATGCTAAAATCAGAACACACCGTGCGGGTGATCTGTATGACTTGATCGAGTCGAGCGAAGAAACCGTAAAGCCAGTAGGCGAGTGGAACAAAGCCGAAATCATCTCCAACAACGGTCAATTGGACTTCTACCTCAACGGTGTAAACACCGTATCCACCACCATGTGGGATGAGCAGTGGGACGAAATGGTAGCCAACAGCAAGTTTAAGGACATGCCGGGCTTTGGCCGCTACCAAGAAGGCAAAATCGCCCTGCAGGATCATGATGATGATGTGTGGTTCAGAAATATCAGAATCAAAAGACTTTAACTATTGTACTATGAACTAGGTACTATGTACTAAGTAAAAAAACTAGAGCCCTACTTAGTACATAGTACTTTGTACCTAGTACAACAAAAAAGCCTCCCTATTCCTAGGAAGGCTTTTTTATTAGAGCTTCAATCCTTAAATCTCCGCCAAAATCGCATTAAGCGTCTCACTTGGCCTCATGGCCTTGCTGGTTTTTTCCTCATCTGGCTTGTAGTAACCTCCGATGTCAACAGGGCTTCCCTGGGCATCGTTTAGCTCCTGAACAATTTTCTCCTCATTATCCTGAAGCTGCTTGGCTACTTTGCCAAACACATCTTTCAAAGCGGCATCCTTATCCTGGTTTGCCAAAGCTTCAGCCCAGTACATGGCCAGATAGAAATGGCTTCCACGGTTATCCAGTTCCTTCACCTTTCTGGAAGGAGACTTGCCGTTTTCAAGGAATTTCCCTGTGGCCTTATCCAAGGTTTCTCCCAACACGATCGCTCGCTCATTCGAGAAAGTGTTGCCCAAGTGCTCTAGGGAGACGGCCAAAGCCAAAAACTCACCCAAAGAATCCCATCTCAGGTGGCCTTCTTCCACAAACTGCTGCACGTGCTTAGGTGCAGATCCACCGGCACCCGTTTCAAACAGCCCACCGCCATTCATCAAAGGCACAATGGAAAGCATTTTGGCACTGGTACCCAATTCCAAAATAGGAAAAAGGTCCGTCAAATAATCTCTCAACACGTTTCCGGTTACCGAGATGGTGTCCTTTCCTTCTTTTGTCCTTTGCAGGGTATATTGAGTGGCCTCTTTCGGAGACATGATCAGCAATTCAAGGCCTTCCGTATCGTGGTTAGGCAAGTAGTTTTTCACCTTGGCGATCAACTGGGCATCATGGGCTCTGTTTTCGTCCAACCAGAAAACTGCAGGTACTCCTGTTGCTTTGGCACGGTTGACGGCAAGCTTCACCCAATCCTGTATCGGGGCATCCTTAGTCTGGCACATTCTCCAGATATCGCCTTTCTCCACAGGGTGTTCAAAAATCACCTCGCCCGCCGAGTTGATTACTTTGACATTCCCGTTAGCCGGGATTTCAAAAGTCTTGTCGTGGGAACCGTATTCCTCGGCTTTTTGGGCCATAAGGCCTACGTTAGGCACGCTGCCCATGGTGCGCGGGTCAAAGGCTCCATTTTTCTTGCAGAAATCGATAGTCTCCTGATACACACCGGCGTAAGACCTGTCCGGGATTATAGCTACGGTATCCTGCAACTCGTTATTCTTGTTCCACATCTGGCCGGAAGTCCTGATCATTGCGGGCATGGAGGCGTCAATAATCACGTCGCTTGGCACGTGAAGGTTGGTGATACCCTTGTCGGAATTCACCATAGCCAAATCAGGGCAGTGGGTATAGCAGCCTTCAATATCTTCCTCAATTTCGCTGCGCTTCTCTGCCGGCAATTTTTCCAAGGCGCTTAATAGGTCACCGAAACCGTTTCGGACATTCACTCCAAGCTCACGCAGGGTCCCTTCATGCTTCTCGAATACCGGAGCAAAAAACACGCTTACCGCATGCCCAAAGATGATTGGGTCGGATACCTTCATCATGGTAGCCTTCATATGAAGGGAAAACAGAATGTTTTCCTTTTTGGCGACTTCTTTTTGCTCGGCAAGGAATTTCCTCAAGGCACCCACACTCATCACCGCAGCGTCAATCACTTCACCTTCCTGTAGGGAAAGCTTGTCTTTCAACACTTCATTCTCACCGATACTGGTTTCCAACACAATTTTCACCACATCGGCTTTGGCCATGGTGTGTGATTTTTCACTTCCGTAGAAGTCTCCATCCGTCATGCTGGCCACATGGGATTTGGAATCAGCGCTCCACTTACCCATGCTGTGGGGGTTGTTTCGGGCAAACTGCTTGACCGCCTGGGGAGCCCTCCTATCCGAGTTGCCCTCCCTCAAGACCGGGTTTACGGCTGAGCCTTTGATTTTATCGTATTTCGCTTTGATTTCTTTCTCCTCCCCGTTTTTTGGCTCATCAGGGTAGTTAGGCAGCTTGTAGCCCTTCTCCTGAAGTTCCTTGATGGCGGCCTTCAGTTGGGGCACAGAGGCACTGATGTTGGGAAGCTTGACGATATTGGCCTCCGGGGTTTTGGCTATTTCGCCAAGTTCTGCCAGGGCATCACCGATCTGCTGGTCTGCGGAAAGGAATTCCGGGAAGTTGGCGATGATCCTGCCTGACAGGGAGATGTCGCGGGTTTCCACGGCTACTTCGGCAGAGTTGGTAAAAGCCTTGATGATAGGCAGAAGGCTGTAGGTGGCCAATGCCGGCGCCTCATCGGTGAGGGTATAAAGAATCTTTGCTGTTTTTGTCATGTGTACTATGTTTTGCCTTTCGGAAAAGGAGAGGCATAAAGATGAATCGGTTTAGGCGATCATGGTCAAAAAGCATCCGCAGGACCCGACCAAAAATCCGGGCTAAATTAAGGAAAATATCGGGGAAATATAAATATGGCCGTTAAAGAGTGGTTTTAAAAAATGGGTTCGCGGTGTTTAAGGCTTATGGCTCCTGCGGAGCGTTTATGGTTTATGAATCAGGATCAACCTTAAACCATAAGCCTTAAACTTCAAACCTTAAACCATAAGCCTCATTCGCGGTGTTTAAAGCTTATGGCTCCTGCGGAGCGTTTATGGTTTATAACATCGTCAAACCATAAGCCTTAAACTTCAAACCATAAACCATAAGCCTCATTCGCGGTGTTTAAAGCTTATGGCTCCTGCGGAGCGTTTATGGTTTATGACATCATCAAACCATAAGCCTTAAACTTCAAACCTTAAACCATAAACCTCATTCGCAGTGTTTAAAGTTTATGGCTCCTGCGGAGCGTTTAGGGTTTATGGCATCGTCAAACCATAAGCCTTAAACTTCAAACCTTAAACCATAAACCTCATTCGCGGTGTTTAAAGTTTATGGCTCCTGCGGAGCGTTTATGGTTTATGACATCGTCAAACCATAAGCCTTAAACTTCAAACCATAAACCATAAGCCTCATTCGCGGTGTTTAAAGCTTATGGCTCCTGCGGAGCGTTTATGGTTTATGACATCGTCAAACCATAAGCCTTAAACTTCAAACCATAAACCATAAGCCTCATTCGCGGTGTTTAAAGCTTATGGCTCCTGCGGAGCGTTTATGGTTTATGACATCGTCAAACCATAAGCCTTAAACTTCAAACCATAAACCATAAGCCTCATTCGCGGTGTTTAAAGCTTATGGCTCCTGCGGAGCGTTTATGGTTTATGACATCGTCAAACCATAAGCCTTAAACTTCAAACCATAAACCATAAGCCTCATTCGCGGTGTTTAAAGCTTATGGCTCCTGCGGAGCGTTTATGGTTTATGACATCATCAAACCATAAGCCTTAAACTTCAAACCTTAAACCATAAACCTCATTCGCAGTGTTTAAAGTTTATGGCTCCTGCGGAGCGTTTAGGGTTTATGGCATCGTCAAACCATAAGCCTTAAACTTCAAACCTTAAACCATAAACCTCATTCGCGGTGTTTAAAGTTTATGGCTCCTGCGGAGCGTTTATGGTTTATGACATCGTCAAACCATAAGCCTTAAACTTCAAACCATAAACCATAAGCCTCATTCGCGGTGTTTAAAGCTTATGGCTCCTGCGGAGCGTTTATGGTTTATGACATCGGTTCTCGGGGTTTATGGCTTATGGCTCCTGCGGAGCGTTTAGGGTTTATGACACGGATCAAACCATAAGCCTTAATCCTTAAACCATAAACCATTGCTGGGTTATAAAGGATTAATAATATTCAAATTACTAATCCTCTCAAAATCCTTCACATTAGCAGTAATTAAAGCCCCGCCCGCCAGAAGAGCTGTGGCTGCAATAATTGAATCACCTAATGTAATTCTTTGTTGCTGCCTTAACTTAATGGCTTCAAATGCAACATTTTGGGATAGTGGAATAATTTGAATTTGGGAAAACAGCATTTCAAAAGCAGATTTTTCGGCATGGTTTAATTTATATTAACCGAGAACTTCTATCTTGCTTATAATTGAACAACTTAAAACTTTGCCTTTTAAAAAATCCCTTACCCCCTGAAATTCGGGATGCAAACAATAAATAATAATATTACTATCGAGCAATATCATTGGCCGCGAAAAGGTTGCTTTCGATCTTTCCTAATTTTGCGTTGCCAACTCACCGGATCCTGAATAGTAGATTTCTCTAACTCTTTAGACAATTTATTCATAAGATCAACAATTTTATCATTTTCAGGAGAGGGGTAATGTTCCAATTTCACAACCGCATCCTCATCTTTCACTAAAGATAAAATCTTCTCAATCAATATTTTGTCCTCTGTCGATATAGTTATTCTATGTTCCATAACTTTTGGGGAATTCCCATTCAATATAACTAAATTTCATCAATTCTAGTTGTCTGCTGCAGAACAATCTGATAGAAGAGCAAGGCATATCGCTTTGCGTACCAGTGATACGGTGTTTAAAGCTTATGGCTCCTACGGAAAGTTTATGGTTTATGAAATGGATTATCGGGGTTTATGGCTTATGGCTCCTGCGGAGCGTTTATGGTTTATGACATCGTCAATCCATAAGCCTTAAACTTCAAACCTTAAACCATAAGCCTCATTCGCGGTGTTTAAAGCTTATGGCTCCTACGGAAAGTTTATGGTTTATGAAATGGATTATCGGGGTTTATGGCTTATGGCTCCTGCGGAGCGTTTATGGTTTAAGAAATGGGTTTGCGGTGTTTGAGGCTTATGGCTCCTGCGGAGCGTTTATGGTTTATGACATCGTCAATCCATAAGCCTTCAACTTCAAACCTTAATCCATAAGCCTCATTCGCGGTGTTTAATGCTTATGGCTCCTGCAGAGCGTTTATGGTTTATGACATCGTCAATCCATAAGCCTTCAACTTCAAACCTTAATCCATAAGCCTCATTCGCGGTGTTTAATGCTTATGGCTCCTGCAGAGCGTTTATGGTTTATGACATCGTCAAACCATAAGCCTTAAACTTCAAACCATAAACCATAAGCCCACGTTAACAAAAGAAAGTCAAACTTCACCAAATGCATTACTCCTTTATATTGTCCCTGTTGCTCGTTTTTTCTCAGGCATGGACTTCTCCTACTTCGCCGACTGCCGAGGAAAAGACACTATACGAGATCATCAACGATTACCGACAGACCCGAAACCTTCCACCGGTCGCCTACTCAGAAAAACTGAGCAAGGTAGCCCAGGCACACGCCAGGGATCTTCAAGAAAACTACAAGCGAAGCAACCGCTGCAACATGCACAGCTGGTCCAAGAAAGGGGACTGGAAAGGCTGCTGCTATACCGACAACCACAAAAACCCCGAATGCATGTGGGACAAGCCCAAGGAGATCGCCGGCTATGAAAGCCCCGGCTACGAGATCGCCTACTGGCACTCCACCAAAGCCCAACCCGACCATGCCCTGGAAGTGTGGATCAAAAGCCTCGGCCACCACTCCGTCCTGGCCAACCTCGGCCCCTTCAAAGACGCCGACTGGAAAGCCATGGGAGTTGGCATATACAAGGAATATGCGGTTGTGTGGTTTGGGGAAATGGAGGAGTGAAATGGAAAATGAAGAATGAGGAATTAGGAATGATGAATTGGGCACACAAGGTTCAATTCCTAATTTTGAATTCTTAATTCTTAATTCTTAACCCCCTCACCTGCATCCACCTCTCAAAAAACACGTCATACACCTCATAATAAGGCTCCCCTTCCGGTCCATATTCCTTGAAGATCATCTCCTTGTCCAGCAGGGCATCAAGTGATTTGAAAACGGTGGCTGGGCTGCCTAGGTGATTGGAAGACACGAAAGCCTTTGATGTAGGGGCATAGACTGTCCCGGTGCGGGCAATGGCTGAAAGCAGTTTCCACTGTTGGGGGCTGAGCAGGGTGCGGTAATGAATGAAGAACGCCTCCTGCTCCTGAAGTATCTCATCAGCGCAAGACTGCCAATTTTCCCGCACATATTTCTTAATTGGTTTTTGATAAAGCCTGTTGCATAAGAGTTGCACATAGTAAGTATGACATTTGGCCCATTCCAAAATCTCATCCACCAAAGCCTCCTCTATTGTCTTGCCTCCTTTTTTGAAATGCCTCACCACGAATTCCCGATAATCATCCTGTCCTATCTTGCCGATCTTCAGGGGGGAAGCACTTCTGAAAAATGGCCTTGAAGGATCGCTGAACAGTTCATTCAGGATTGACTGCCGGCTTCCCGAAAACAAGAAATAGACATTCTGCAAACGCTGAATGACCGTCCTTAGCCAGGCATCCGTATTCTTTTCCGGGTAATGCGCAATCTGCTGAAATTCATCAATGGCCACTACAGTGGGTTGTTCGAGTTGGGCCAAAAACTCCAGGATATTCTTAATCGGTTTCTCGACATGGGCACTATGGATGCTTACTTGCGGGATACCGCTGAGTTGGTCAAAGCTGATGGTGGGATGCAGGCTTTTCATAAAGTCCCAAACCCTTTTCCCGACCTTGCTTTTCTCGGGAAACCCCTGCAGCAGGGCCGCCCCCAGGGCATTAAGCAGTTGCTGCTCATTTTCTGTGGAAAGGATATCCAAATAGATAAAGCCCCAATTCTTGGGCAACATTTGCCGGACATGGTGGATGAGAGCCGTTTTACCCAACCTTCTATTGCCCATCAACAGACAGGACTGCCCATTCTGCAACAGTTGGCTGATTTTATTGCTCTCCTCCTCCCGGTCGCAAAAATACTCCGGACCATAATACCCCGTGGTGGGAAACGGATTGGCTGGTATCTTAAACTTCATACCCAAATTTACAAAAAGTAATTTATAAAAAGTAATTTACTAAAGGTAAATTACAAAAGGTGAATTGAAGTACGAAGGACGAAGGACGAAGGACGAGGTAGGAAGGAACTCTCAGGACAGCCACGTTTGGTTAATAATAAATTTTGAATGATGAATGATGAATGAATGTATTCTCAGTACACTGATGCCCCAACCGAAGAGCGCAGCTCGAGGGAGGGCCACGAGAGTAAAGACGGCGAATTGCCTCAGCCGGGCAAAATGGCTGCTAACCCACCTCTGATGCTGGGAGTACTTTGTACTTGGTACTTTGTACTTTTTACCTGGTACTTGGTACCCAAAAACTCTACTCAAGCACCTTAAATAAACCCTCCACATCCAGCTCAAAACCCTCTACCACTGTGGAATTCACAATATCACCAGCGACAAAAAGCCGGGAAGCGACATAATCCCGGTCCCTTAAAGTATAAACCAACAAGGTCTGTTCCTCGGGATGGACGACCCAATATTCCCGCACACCACTTTCCAGGTAAACATCATATTTGAATTTCAGGTCTTTTTGGTTGCCACCGGGAGAGAGGATCTCCACGACCAGGTCAGGCGCACCCACACATCCCGCATCGTCCAACTTAGACAGGTCGCAAACGACGCAGATATCCGGCTGGACCACTGTAAATATATCTTTATCCTCTTTTGAACGGCCTGGCAGCCTTACGTCAAACGGAGCTCCATACACTTTACAGGAGGACTTTTCCAAAAAGGCATATAACCATGTGCTCAGCCTCAACGATAATTCCTGATGTTTTCGGCTCGGGGCCGCAGTATTTCTAAAAACCTTGCCCTTGATAATTTCCACCATCTCCTCAATCTCCCAAGAGAGGTAATCCGCATAAGAATACCTGCCATACTCGCTAAAAGGTTCTTCCAGCCTGTCTTTAGTATCATCGGTTTTCATATTTCAATTTAACCAATTAAAAACTGCAATTCAAGCACGAAATTAAAAGTACGAAGGAATTTCAGACCAGTTACCACTGACACCTTTGCCCCCTACCCCAACTTTGAAGCCATGTTAATTACACGGGTCAGCCCCGCGATCTGCCCGCCGTGGCGGGAATGATGATGTTTTAGGCGTACTGACACACCCTCCGAAGAGCGCAGCTCGAGGGAGGGCCACGAGAGTAAAGACGGTGAATTGCCTCAGCCGGGCCAATTGGCTGCTAGCCAACATCTGATGCTTGAATACTTGGTACATGGTACCGGCTTCGCTGCCCCTCTACGCCCCCCCCGACTGCCCTAAGGCAGGCGTCATCCGTGTCACGTCCTAAATACTTGACACTTTTTTCTCAAACTTTTAAATTTTTCTCCGCGAAGTGGCCTTTCCCGATCCGCTACGCTACTCGGGACAAGTAGTGAAACTTCGTGAAAACTTGGTGGCCTTTGTGGCCCATTTACAGCGTCTTCGTTGTTCGGTCTTCCGTCTAAATTATTCCGGCTTCCCGTTGGCGCTTTAGCCTGGATTGCCGAAATATTTCTTTACCCTCCTCAGAATAACAGTCCATTTCTTCCAGTGGAACATAGGGTATATGCTGGTCTTCCCATAGAATGGATAGATTGCGGATATCCCTGTCCAGCTCCTTGTCTGTGATTTCCAACTACAACCCCCGTAACTTTTCCATAAGGGAGCAGTTTGCCCTTAAATACGGGGTACCAAAAACCAAAATTAGGTGTTTTAAAAATATTTTATTAGTTTGCCACGGCAATAACACTATTTAACCTACAAAATTTATTATTCTGAGACTTTTAACTTGCTTATATTTGATTTTAACCAGCCGGCATCATATTTATTTTTCCGAAAGGGGGCATTTCTTTCAGCCTTCGCCTAGGAAAAATTGGCAATTGAACTCTTACCATACCTTTGACTATACGCTACTCCTGTATTTTATACAGTGGACTTCCTTTTGGGGACTGCCTATGACGGAATAGACCGCTGCGGAAAACTACTTTAATTATTTTATACCAAAACCCTTAATTTATTTTACACCAAAACCCTTTTTATGATGAAAAATTTACGATTGTTATTTATGGCAACGGCCTTACTTGCATTTTTCTCCTGTTCAAATGATGAAGAATGGAACCAGCCTGAAGAATTTATGGGTACCTGGAATTTAGAGGAGATGAATTATACAGCCGTTTCCTCTGTAAGCGCTTATGGTGAAACAAGCACGACAACTACCGTAGGAGAAGGAAGAGACCTGGATGTCATCATCGAGTTTCAACAAAACCCCAATGGCTACCACACCAGCGGCAGCTATATTATAGACATGAAAGTAGATTACGGGGGTATGGATGATGTCTTTGATTCGGATTTTTTTGGTATCGATAGGGAAGAAATGTTTCCCAGTGAGGTTTCTTACAGGCTTGAAGGCTTTATGCAGTCTGGAGACTGGGAAATTGTAGGCGACAACGTGATCAGGGTGCATGCAGAGGGATCAGAACCTTCAGAAGCCATTATCCGGGAAATCACCGATCGCATTCTGATCATGGATTTTGATCATATAACGGAAACCAACCAAGGGGAAATGAAAACTACCAATGAAATCCAGGGGACCTATACCTTTGTGAGGTAATAAACCAATTTCATTATTAAAAAATAACAGCCACTAATGCCTGGTTTCATCAGTGCATTAGTGGCTATTTCAAGTCAAAACCATGCTAACTACTCCTCGGTTAATCAAGTGCAGACTTATGTGCCACCCAGCCAAAATACGCTAAACGCCATTTCCCGCACCCTCATTTGCCAGGCTAAAAAATTGGATCAATATTTGGTACATGTTTACTGGTAATTAAACCCTATTTTCCTTTCCGAAATCACCACTCGGTCTTTCGGCTTTTTCACTCTCCTCGTTAGCCGGACACTTACCCTGTCACTGCCCATATCCCATTTATGGCTTACTTGAGTTTTAGCTAAGGCAGCTAGGACCCAATGCCTACATTGAAGCAAATCCGCGGTTAACCCACTCCGTATCCACTCCGATCCCACTCGGGACCCACTCCGTACCCTCTCCGTATTTTGACAGGGTGGCTTGGGAGTCTATGCGGGGTAGAGTCTGGGTGCTAACGGACTGGTTGTAAATAAAATATGACCAAATGTTTGCTTTGTATTGCAGCAATAATTAATTTAATACCACATTGATATGGAAATGACCTAGCCTTGGTATTTATCGAGGTTATGTAGTGGGGACCGGAAGCCGATTTTGAGTATTCAGCGGCTTCTCTGGCTCATGGGATTCCGCACATGGAAATCCTTCCGGTAAGGCTGAGACCTTCAAAATTTTTAATTTCGAGTAGCTTTTTTACTACATCAATTTTCAGGCCAAATTTACGCATTTGTGGTGTTTTTTCTAGGCAATTGTCAGGTCATAAAGCTATTTTATTCTACCGTCTTTTTTAACACATAATATAAATAACGGCAAGATGAAGAACATATAGGCAAGCAGTTCCCGTCTACCGTCTTCCTTAAAAACACTACTATGGCAAGAGCACCATTACACGAACAGGGCCTCAATGGCCGCCACGGCGACAAGGTCTACTACACCGTCAACGGCATCACTTATGTAAGGACCTATGTGGTTCCGGACCATTCTGCCCCCTCAGAACTCCAGACCATGGGCTGGGACAGGTTTTACCTGGCAAACCAGTTTGTAAAGCCCCTGACCAAGATCTTCCGCTTGGGCTTCATCAACTATCAAACGGGCATGCGCTCACCGGCAAAAGTGGGACTGAGCAAATTCCTCAAAACGGCCTTCAAGGAGGGCGAACCCGAACCCGTTCCCAGCCTGCTGCAGGTAAGCGGAGGCGACCTTACCGGGATGTCTGAGGGCAGCGTGGAATGGAAGGATGAAAAGACCGTCTTGGTCAAATGGCAGAACAACGCCGGGGAGGGGAATGCGGCCAACCGCGATAAGGTTTCGGTATTGCTCTACGACACGGTCAAGATCCGCTCCTTCCACTGCACCGAAGGCAACCCCAGGTCCATGGAGATGCAGGAGATCCCCGTAAGCAACCCCGACCGCTACCGCGGAAACCTACACGCCTACGCCTTCTTCACCTTCAAAAACCCGCGCAACGGCAAATATGAAGTGTCGAGGACAGTGTATTTGGGAAAAGTTTAGATAATTAAAAATGGTGAATTAGGAATGAAGAATTAACGCAGCCCCATTCCTCATTCCTAATTCCCAATTCCTCATTCCCAATTCCCAATTCCCAATTCCTAATTCCTAATTTTAAAACCTATGGCAAAACAAACCAGTATGGTTACTTTCACCGGCACTATCGGTGGGGTGACGTTTTATAACACCTCGGAAGGTCCGCGGGCCCGGCAAAAAGGCGGTGTCACCAAGTCGAGGATCATGAACGATCCCAAATACGAGCGTACCCGGGAAAACATGCAGGAATTTGGCACCGCTTCCCACATGGCGCTTCTACTCAAACATGCTGTCAGGGACTCCCTGATCCGCGTACCCGACAGCACCTTTCACTCCAGGTTTATATCCATCCTTTCAGAAGCAGTCAAAAACGACCCCGTGAGCGACCGTGGGAGCAGGGTGCTCACTCCTGAGAACCTCGCTATATTAAAAGGGTTCAGAGCCAACAAAGCCAGGTCCCTCAAAAGCACCCTGAATTGTTATTATGAGGTAAGTAAAACCGACAGGGCAGTGCAATTCACTTTCGAGGAGCTGCAGCCCCAGGAATTCAGGGGCCCAAGCAACGCCACCCATTTCCGGCTGTTTGCAGAGGCCGCCGCCGTGGAACTGGAGGCTGAGGAAGCAGACGGCGTCAGAACGGAAAGCGATTATTTGCCCATGGAGCTCAACCCCGGCGATCTTTCTTTTACCCTGGAATTTGAAGGCGAGACTTTCCCCCACAAGGTATGTATGCTGGGCATAGAGTTTTTCAAGTTCGTAGCCGGCAAACCGTATCCCGTAGCCAAGAAAAAGTATAACACCGCAGAATTTGTATGAGTGGGGTTAGGAGGTTATTTCCCGATAGCCGCTTCGCGGATCGGGAGGTTTAGATGTTTAGGTCTTTAATCTAAGCCCCTAAACGGTCCCGCAGGGACGATAACCTTCTAAACCCAATTCAAAATAAGTTGAATTATTTGTTGGTATTTTAAGTTGTTCCGTTAAGTTTGTAGATTCCCTAGCAAGAAAAATACAGCATACATGCCCTTATTACCCAAAAGATTACCTATAATTAAGTTTTTGAGTTTACCGATCCTGCTGATCATTAGCTATGCCTGCCAGGAGCCCCAGGCAGAGCAGCGGGTGGGATCTTCCATCCCCTTTCATGAGGACCCGCTGGTCAATGTCATGGCCGCCCTAGAGGCTGATGGGCGGGAGAGAATTGAGATACCGGAAACCTTTACAGAGGAGTCTGCTCGGGAACTGGAAGGGCAGTTGGATTCCCTTTTCAATTTTTACCATAAAAGAAGGGGGTTTAACGGCACCGTGATGGTCACCAAATATGACCAGGTTATTTTTAAAAGTGCCTTTGGGTATGCCGACCTTGCCAAAAGGGAGCCCATGACCACGGATAAAGCTTTTCAACTGGCATCAGTCTCCAAGCAGTTTACCGCCATGGCCGTTATGATGCTCAAGGAAGAGGGCAAGCTGGATTATGAGGATGTGATTCAGGAGTTCTTTCCGGAATTCCCCTACCCTGACATTACCGTCAAGCAATTGCTCACCCATCGATCTGGCTTATCAAACTACACGTATTTCAGCGATGAGCTTTGGCCCGACAGGTCTTTGCCGATATTCAACAACGATGTGATCGACCTCATGTATGCGCATCAGCCCCCCGTGTATTATAGACCCAATATCAGGTTTGATTACAGCAACACGGGATACTTCCTGTTGGCTTCCATAGTGGAAAAGGCCTCCGGGATGGCTTTCTCGGATTTCCTTCAGGAAAGGATATTCAAGCCGTTGGACATGAAACACACCTTCACCTACAGCGACAGCCTTCCGGCAGACTTGGTCGTACCGGGCCATGAGCGCAACAGGAGAAAGAGAAATCCCGATTATCTAGATTACGTTTTGGGCGACAAGGGGCTTTATAGTACCCTTGATGACCTGTATAAGTGGGACCAGGCGCTATACACGGAGAAACTGGTATCCAAGGAAACCCTCGAAGAGGCCTGGATGGGAAGCCGGGTACGCAAAAGAAGGGATAATGAGGATTACGGCTATGGCTGGAGAATCAAGGAACTTAAGAATGGCGATATTGTCCACTATCATGCAGGTCTATGGCATGGCTACAACACCTACATGCTGCGCAACCCAAAAGACCACAGCACCATCATCGTGCTGAGCAACCTGTCTAACGGCAGCCTGGGCTTCCTCAAAGAGCTCCAGGACTTCCTCTACCCCATCACCCCACCCCACGCGATAGCGGACAGTGAGCAAGAGGTGGATAATATGGCCAGCAGCGATAGCGAGCCTAAGAAGGACGCGTAGGGGAAGTACGAAGTGGGAAGCCACGTACACGTCTTCGCGGAAAGAAAAGGGACACAGAGTTTCTCAGAGTTCTTCACAGAGTTTCTCAGAGTTTCCTCTTCGCTGACTCCACATTATGTTTTCTCACAAAATCCGCTTAGCGCTTCTCCGTGACCTTTGCGGTTAAATTTTGAACGCTAGAAAGTCCACCGAAAAGAGGCAAAGAGCCGCAAAGCTTTTATATAAAAAAACTTCGAGCTACTTTAATAGGTTAGCTGTTATTTTGTACGATAAACTAATCTTTATGCTTTTTTATATCGTATATTACTAAACGCTATGATTGACTATACAAAACATATTACTATTGATCCAAAGCAGCGCTCTGGCAAGCCTTGTATAAGAGGCATGAGAATAACTGTATATGATATCCTAAGTTACATGGCCTCAGGGGATACAATTGAAGAGATTCTAGAAAATTTCCCTATGCTAAATAGAGAAGATATTCTTGCTTGCCTGGCATATGCAGCGGATACAGAAAGGAAAGTTACAGTTAGCTGAACTAATATGTCAAAAATATTAATTGACAACAACCTTTCAGTTAATTTAATAATCCTTCTAGAAAAGGATTTTCCTGGGAGTAAACACGTCTACCAGTTAGGACTTCATACCGATAGTGATTCAGAAATCTGGGAGTTTGCTCAAAAAGGATTTGACGACATACTTAGTAAAGACAAAGATTTTTATTACAAGGCGGTTGGATCAATTCCTCCGCCCAAATTAATTTGGATTACTACAGGAAACTGCTCAAATAAGGAAATAATCACCCTACTTCAATCAAAGACAGCATTAATCAAGAAGTTTTTAAAGACAGACCAAAACATTTTGACACTTTAATAAGAACGAGTTGATGTCAGGATGGTCCTCATAATTTAAACAACTGTAATTAACAACCGCAAAGAGGCAAAGAAGCGCAAAGCCATTATTCCAAATAAACTTAGCGCTCCTTTAAAAACTTTGCGGTGAGATTCAACCGTACTTTCGAGACAGTGAATAATTACTTGCCTCCAACTTCAGTTGGAGGTCCTGGGGCAGGGGGAGGTTTCTGGCTTTAGCCGTAATTCTCAGCGTTGGAATCGTGGCTAAAGCCATCGGATTATTTATCGAGCGAAAACCCACTTCTCACTTCTCACCAAATCCACTTAGCGCTTCTTCGTGACCTTTGTGGTTAAATTTTGAACGCTAGAAAGTCCACCGCAAAGAGGCAAAGAAGCGCAAAGCTTTTATTACAAAAAAATCTTTGCGGTTAAATTATAACGCAATCCCGAGTCTGAAATATGTCGGATGAGGAAACATACTGGCTTTTATTTCGTAAATTTAATAATATAATTTTTCATTTGATAGACTATGGAGGATACGGGCAAATACGGTAAAAGAGTGGCGGGGCATTTTGAGAAGCTGATCAAGGTGCTGGGGGAAGAGTATGTCGGAGGGGAGATTGAGAGTCCATTTGATTTTATAGAGATTGCTGCCAAAGGTTTGCATTCGCAGGCTATCGAGAATTTCAGGGAATATTTCGAGCTGTCCAAATCCCAAGCAGCCTCCATGTTACACGTTTCGGAACCTACTTTGTATCGCTGGATCAAGGCTGATAAGGAGCTTGATCAATATCATGGGGTCAAGCTTTTTGAATTGGCTGACCTCTATCTCAATGGAGTGGAGGTGTTTCAGGATAAAGCTAACTTCATCCAATGGATGCAATTGCCCAATACAGCCTTGGGAGGAAAACAGCCCGAGCAATTGATAGAAATGCCCGGAGGTGTGGCCAAGGTGAAGGATTTGCTTGGCAGAATCGAGCACGGAGTCTATAGCTAGGGTATGCTTGTATTCCGATTAGCCTCTACTAAATATTCTCGGGATCTTTCTGGCACAGGATCCTCTTTATTCGGGGGTCGGTGGAACAAAAAAGGTTCCCCTGTTTTATATACCGGGGAAAGTAGGGAAATAGCTCTACTGGAAGCCTTGGTAAATATACCACCAATGGTCCTTCCTGAAATGGATATGATAACTTTGCAGATACCCTCCAATTCCATCATAGAACTTAAATTCTCTGACCTTCCTCCTAACTGGCGAGACTACCCTGCACCTAGTGTTTTAGCTGAAATTACCGAAGAATGGATAGTGAGCAAGGATTCTCTTGCCTTAAAAGTACCTAGCGCAATTATTGACACCTCGCACAATTATATTATCAACTGCGCACATAAGCTGCATTCCAAACTAAAGATAAAAGAAGTCAAGGCGTTTAAGTTTGATACTAGGCTGAGGCGTGGATGAATAGAAACTAGGTGGTTTAAGGGTTTAGGTCCCGATTGGCGCTGGCGTGCATCGGGACTCGTTTAGGGGTTTAAGCGCGAGGCGGCGATTTGCCCAGCAGTTCTTTACATCCGATTTACACATAGAGGACGAAGTCCGACGGGCAAATGATCTAACCACGATAAATTTGGCCTATAAAGCCTTCGTCCTAAGAGTACTTGGTACTTGGTACCTTGTACTTCGTACCAAAACATACCTCCCTCAATAACTTTCTTTTTCATTCGGAAAATCCCTCGACTTCACGTCATCAATGTAATTCTCCACCGCCTTGAGCATTTGGGTGCGCAGGTCGGCGTATTGGCGGAGGAAGCGGGGCTTGAATTCCTGGGTGATGCCAAGCATGTCGTGGACTACCAGGACCTGCCCGTCAACATCGGGACCAGCGCCTATGCCGATCACGGGAATGGACACACTTTGCGCTACCTTTTTGGCCAAAGCAGCCGGGATTTTTTCCAATACCAAGGCAAAACAGCCACAATCCTCCAAGATCTTCGCGTCTTCGATGAGCTTTTGCGCCTCTGCATCCTCCTTGGCCCTTACGGTGTAGGTTCCAAACTTGTATATCGACTGGGGAGTCAATCCCAAATGGCCCATCACAGGTACGCCTGCACTCAGGATACGGACTACCGATTCCTTGATCTCGGCGCCACCCTCCACCTTTACGGCATGGGCTCCGGATTCCTTCATGATCCGAATAGCGGATCGCAAGGCCTCTGAACTGTTGCCCTGGTAGCTACCGAAAGGGATATCCACCACCACAAATGCACGCTTGACGCCCCTCACCACTGAGGTGGCGTGATAGATCATCTGGTCCAACGTGATCGGCAGGGTGGTTTCGTGGCCCGCCATGACGTTGGAGGCTGAATCACCCACCAAAATGATGTCCACACCTCCGGCATCGACAATTCCCGCCATGGAAAAATCATAGGCAGTGAGCATGGAAATTTTCTCCCCTCGGTTCTTCATCTCCTGAAGGGTGTGGGTAGTGATTCGTTTGATATTCGAAGATTGGTGAATTGACATGTCAGTGAAGGTGTACGGTGTTTTGGGCAGACTCCAGGTCCACCTCAATGTGTTCGTTTAAAGTTGTGGAAAGTTCAAAACCGGTATAATCCGGCGTGACGGGAAAAAGCTTGTGGCTTCTGTTGACCAACACGGCAATTTCCATTTTCTTTAAGGGCATTTCCAAAAAAGGCTTCAGGGCATAGGCAAGTGTCTTACCTGTGTTTTGCACATCGTCCACCAAAATAATGCTCTTGTTTCCCAAATTCAGATCCGCGGAAAGCGTCACTTCTCCCTGCACCACCGCGTTTTTATCCAACTTCACCTCCATCAGTTCCACGGGCAGGGGAGAGATTTCCTTGAGCTTGTCCGAAAGCATTTTCGCGAGTCTGTAGCCCATCCCGGCTATGCCTGCAAACACCACCCCTTCTTCAGAGAGGTTGCGTTCGTAGATCTCATAGGCGATGCGGGTAATTTTTTGCTCTATCTGCTTATGGTTAAGCACCAGGGTTTTTGTCTCTGCCATATTAGTTTTCGGGGCTTTTGAAAAGGAAAATTAAAGCAATTGCTTTAGGTTTCAAAATTAAATGTCTCTTATCGGTAACTGTCCTCCTCGTGAAGGATGCGGATGTAACTGTCGTAGCGGTATGGGTGGATGTATCCCTTCTCCAGTTTTTCCAACACCACGCATCCAGGCTCGTTGAGGTGCTTGCAGTTGTTGTATTTGCATTGACCAAGGTATTGCCGCATTTCCACAAAATAGTGGGAAAGCTCATTGTCGTCAATATCCAAAATGCCAAATTCCTTGATCCCAGGCGTATCAATGATGTAGCCGCCGTCCTTGATCGGAAACATCTCGGCAAAGGTCGTGGTGTGGACGCCTTTGGTGGTAAATTTGGAAATGTCCTTGATTGCCTGGGTGGCTTCTGGCACAATTTTATTCAGCAAAGAGGACTTCCCTACCCCGGAATGACCGGTAAGCAGGGTGGTTTTTCCCTGAAGCAAGGGCATTAACTTTTCCTCCACATCCTCATCCACCAGCACAGACATGGGGATTACCGGATAGCCAAGGGGCTCATAGATCTCCATGATGTCTTCCAAAAAAGCCCAGTCCTTATCGGTATGCTTTTGGTCCATTTTGTTGACCACAATAGTGGTGGGAATGCGGAAACTCTCCGCACTGACCAAAAACCTGTCGATAAAGCCCAATGATGTGCGGGGGTTTCTCAGGGTAACCACCAAAAAGGCCTGGTCAATGTTGGAGGCCATGATGTGGGAAAAATGGGTTTTGCGGGTAGACTTCCGTATGATGTAATTTTCCCGTGGCAGGATTTCGGTAATGACGGCGGTATCCTGATCCTGTTCCTGTTCCATTTCCACGTAATCGCCCACGGCAATGGGATTGGTGAGTTTGAGGTCATCCTGCTTAAACTTGCCCCTCAAGCGGCACTGTAGGAGTTTGTCGCCGACCTGCACCATGTACCAGCTGCCTGTTGATTTGATTACCCTACCTTTCATCCTTTTATTTCTTTCATGATATGGTCAACTATTTTTTGGGCACTGCCCAGGTTTTCCTCCACCATTTTTTTGGCAGCTGACTGGGCGGATTTATACACCTCTTCGTCCTGCAAAAACATCACCTTATTTAAAAAGTCCTCGGCACCACTAACCTCAAACCCACACCCATACTTTTGGCTGATGGCTGCTTCGGGGAATTTGCCGACTTTCTTCAGTTTTCCGAAAAGAACCGGAATGCCATAGGCGATGGGTTCCAAAATGTTGTGCAGCCCCTTGCCAAAAGCCCCGCCCACAAAGGCAATTTCGGCATATTGGTACAAAGATGAAAGCATGCCCACGTTGTCAATGATGACCACTTTGGTCAGCTCATCCCCTTTAAAATTGCTGTAAAGCTCGGATTGTTTGGAAATAGCCTTACGCCAGGCCCCCATTTTCTCCGACTTGATCTCGTGGGGAGCTATGATGTATTTATACTTTCTGTTTTTGTTGATAAACGGAATGATGCAATCCATGTCCTCCTGCCAAGCGCTGCCCACCACCAAAACAGGCTGCTCCCCTATCCACTTTTCCAGCACCGGGAACCGTTGGGGATTTTCGCTAAGAGCCTTTACGTTGTCAAATCTGGTATCGCCTGTAAAGCTGGCCGATTGATAGCCAATCTGCTTGAGGAGCTCTAGGGATTTTTCGTTTTGGGTAAAAATATGGGAAAAGCTTTTCACGGCTTCCCGAAGAAAACTGTCCTTTTTAAAATACGACTGCTCCTCCCTGAAGGCCGCGGAAAAAAGGTATGCGGGCACTTTGTGCTTTTGCAAGGCTTTCATATAGTTGGGCCAAATGTCATACTTGGCAAAAAGGGCTAGTTTTGGCTGGATGGTTTTCACAAACCGATCCGCATTGGCAACGGTATCAAAGGGCAGGTAAAAGATCCCGTCGACGGAGGGCTGTTTTTTCCTGATCACGTTTTCATACCCGGAGGAACTGAAAAAAGTCAGCAGGATGGCGGCATCCGATTTTTCCTTAAGCTTGGCCATCACGGGTTTGGCCTGCTCATATTCGCCAAGGGAGGCCACATGGAACCAGATGACCTTTTCATGTTGGGACTTGAATGCTGCGAGTTTGCCGAATACACCTTTCCTTCCCTCAACCATTGCCTGCAGCTTTGCATTGGTCCTGCCCACCAAGGGAAAAAGCAGTTCGAAAGCCTGCATGGATAGATCGTATAACCGTTTCATTCGGACAAAATTAAGGAATTTAATCCGTGAACAAAGGGGAGTTGTGGGTTTAGGAGTTTAATGCCCCGATGGGCGCTGACGCACAATCTGGACGGTTTAGAAGTTTAGGTAAAGAAGGCCTCCCGGATACACCATCTTCAAATGCCATAAGCCTTAAACTTCAAACCATAAACCATAAGCCTCATTTGCGGGGTTTATGGCTTATGGCTCCTGCGGAGCGTTTATGGTTTATGAAATGGATTGGAGGTGATTAGGCTTTGATAAAAAAAGACCCCGAATGGGGTCGAACCTTTCAATAGCCATGGGTGCCAACCCATGGAATTCATGGAATTAATCCCATTTCCCCGACCCCGAAGCGGGTCGAACCAGAGTGGGTAGTAAAAGGGTGGTATTTAAAGCTTATAGCTCCTGCGGAGCGTTTATGGTTTATGACATGGATCAAACCATAAACCATAAGATTTATTCCAAGATCATCAATTGATATTAACCCTGGAAGGGTTGAAGGTGAGTAACCCCGGGTGGAACCCGGGGTAAACGCGACATAATGGATTACCAACTCTGAAGGAGTTGAATAGCTCATTCTTGGATTGAAGTGATTAATTAATAAATTAACACCATCAAAAAGAAAACATGTATGATTAGTACAAAAGGTCATTGTTAGTATGAAGGTATTCAACTCTTCCAGAGTTGCCAAAATGTTAAATACTTTTTTGCCATGGGTTCCACCCATGGTTATTCACATTGAAGCCCTCCAGGCTTCTAAGCTATCGCTCAAAAAAAAGCCAATTGGCGCTGACGCGCATCGCGACGGTTTAGAAGTTTAGGTAAAGAAGGCCTGCCGGAAACACCATCTTCAAATGCCATAAGCCATAAACTTCAAACCATAAACCATAAGTTTCATTTGCGAAGTTTATGGCTTATGGCTCCTGCGGAGCGTTTATGGTTTATGACACGGATCAACCTTAAGCCTTAAACTTTAAACCATAATCGCCAAGGGAGGCCACATGGAACCAGATGACCTGGGGCGCGCCCTTTTCTCAGTGCTCAGTGCCCAGTGCCCAGTGCTCAGTGCCCCACCTGCATCCCTCCGCCGCGCATAGCGACTAAACACCTAAACCTCCCGCTGTGCGCAGCACAGGGAAATAAACTCCTAAACCTATTCAGGTATTTTGATGCTTTGGGATACGTTTTCCTCTGAGATTTGAAGGAGTTCTATACCTAGGGCATCTTCAATTTTGGCGAGGGTGGAAAGCTTAAAGTCATTTTCCCCATGTAGATATTTGCTTACTTGTTGAGGAGAAACCCCCAACTCATGGGCTAACTGAGCCTGGGTCCAGCCCTTAGTTTCGAGCACATCCAATATCCTCAAAGAGATCTGCACTGATTTTTTTAACCAAGCTTTATTCTCTTTTCTAAAAGAAACTTTTTCCTTCCAATTAGAGGAAGGTTCCTTCTCTGCTAGACTCTTAAGTTTTTTCTCTATTTTATTCATCACCCTTAATATCTAAATACACAAATGCCGCCTCATGGCCACCACTTAAATACTCCTTCACCCATTCCAGCTTCTGAAGCTCTAATTTCGTATGCGGCCTATCTTTCATCCGCCTAGTCAATTTGATTGCTCCTCCAGTGATTACAAATGATTGTCCAAACTTTACTGCGTAAATTCTTAAAAAAGAGTAACTCTGCACACCATAAGCTTTGAGAGCCTGAAGCTCATAGGAGATTTCCTCCTCTTTATTATCCAAAGGTTTAAAAAAATCAGCTAAAGATGCCCCGCTATTATCATTTGCTAGATCAAACAGCTTTTCAAATAGGCAATCCGCATCATCAATTGCTTTGATTACCATTTGATTAATCTTCACCTTGGGATAAAACGATAAATAATCTTTCTGGTATTGCTTGAAAAACGATCTTAAGTATAAGACACTGGACCATTGTTCTTGAATAATTTCTAACGAATCTTTATCATACCCTTCAAATTTCACTGCAAAAAGACTTCCATATGATCGCTCTATTACGCTAACAACTCTCATAAATAAACCTGTAAGTTTACAAAATAGTTCAACGGTTTTTGGATTAAAAAGTAATTCTATTAAAATTAAACAAATATGATTTCTCTTGAACCTTATTAACCAAAATTATCTAGCTACCATAATAATTAACGAGAAAATATAAAGCTGATGAAACGTAATGGTTTGGGAGGTTAATGCCCCAATGGGCGCTGACGCGCATCGGGACGGTTTAGAAGTTTAGGTAAAGAAGGCCTCCCGGATACACCATCGTCATGCCATAAGCCTTAAACTTCAAACCATAAACCATAAGTTTCATTTGCGAAGTTTATGGCTTATGGCTCCTGCGGAGCGTTTATAGTTTATGACACTGGATCATCCTTAAGCCTTAAACTTTAAACCATAATCGCCAAGGGAGGCCACATGGAACCAGATGACCTGGGGGGCGCCCTTTTCTCAGCGCCCAGTGCTCAGTGCCCAGTGCCCAGTGCTCAGCGCCCCACCTTCATCCCTCCGCCGCGCATCGCGACTACCCCCTAAACCTCCCGCTGTGCGCAGCACCGGGAAATAAACTCCTAAACCAACTTAGTGCCTAATACACCAAAAAAGCCCCACCATTACGGCAGGGCTTTTTAAAGGCTTTATTTAAAAGCGAATCTTAGTTCTTACCTAGGTAAGCCGAAACGCCTTCTTTGGTAGCTGTCATAGCTTCTTTTCCTTCTTCCCAGTTGGCAGGACAAACCTCACCGTGCTTCTCTACGTGGTGTAGGGCATCTACAAGACGGATCATCTCGTCGATGTTTCTACCTAGAGGAAGGTCGTTGATGGTTTCGTGTCTTACCACACCATTCTTGTCGATTAAGAAAGAACCTCTGTATGCCACTGGAGCACCTTCATAGTTCAATTCACCTTCTTCATTGTAATTCCACTCACCGGCCAACACGCCATAGTTATGGGCGATGGTTTTGGCAGGATCGGCAACGATCGGATAAGTAACACCTTGGATACCGCCTTGAGCTTTAGGAAGACCCAACCATGCAAGGTGAGACTCTTCGGTATCAGTGGAAGCGCCAACTACGGCAACGCCTCTTTTTTCAAACTCAGCCAACTTCTCTTGGAAAGCCAAGATTTCAGTAGGGCAAACGAAAGTGAAATCTTTTGGGTAAAAGAAGAAGATCACATCCTTTTCGCCAATGTATTGCTCCAAAGAGAATCCTTCTACGATTTCCTCTCCGTCCACTACTGCTGGTGCTTTGAATAAAGGTGCTTTTTTTCCTACTAAAGACATATTAAATTGATTTTTGGTTAAGTAAATTATTGTTTTTAATGATTGAATTATAGCTTTTGGCCTTTGATCACGATCGATATCTCATCGATATCAAAGTCCTCTATCTGATTCTTGTCAAAGAATTTGGTCAATAAGGCTTCCAGTTCAGCATTCTTATAATCGCTGATCTCGTTGGTCTTTTTACAATAAAGGTGGCTATGGGCTTCCAGAATGCCGTCAAACCTCATTACTCCCTTATTGTCCACAAATTTCTGGATGATTCCCGCGGTCACGAAGGTGTCCAGGGTTTTATAGACTGTGCCTAATGAGATAGAAGGATTGTCACTTTTGATCTGCTCAAAAACATGCTCGGCTGTGGGATGGTTTTTGGCTTCGGCTATGGCATTGTATATGACCATGCGCTGATGCGTAAACTTCAATCCGCCTTTTGTAATGATGTTTTTGATTCCCTCTATATTCATTTCCCACTAAGAATGATTCTCATCAAAGAATCGTTCCGCAAAGGTAGAAATAATTTCATTTTTTTAAAATACTCCTCAAAAATCTACCCGAGGGCATAATTTTTTCTCTTTTTTAATTAGTTTTATATTGAGTTAGTGCCCATGTACATGAAAAAAATTATTGCAGCGGTAGCCATTCCGCTGAGTCTGATGAGTTTTTCGGCCTTTTCCCAGAGCCGAAGTGATATAGAAACCCTCCTGCAATCGGGAGTGGCGGATGTCAACACGTACCTAAACCACTACGTGCAGCCCGCTGCCGAAGGGTTTGCCTACAGCATGGGTGCCGGCTGGGCCAACACTGCCAAAACTCACAGCACTTTGGGATTTGATTTCAAAATCGGTGTCAGTGCTGCGGCCGTTCCCTCCAGGATGGAAAGCTTCCTCTTTGACCCCAGCCAGTACAACAACCTACGCGTCTCTGGGGAAACAGGCCCTACCGAACTCCCCACGCTATTCGGTTCGGAAAGTCCTGGCAGAACGCTGGACATTTATGAAGACGGGTTCGTAGCCGCCCAGGTGGATGCACTCCCCGGGGCCGGGATGCCCGTGAATTATGTCCCCGCGCCCGTGCTGCAGGCCGGGTTGGGCTTACCATTCGGCACCGACATCAAACTCCGCTTTCTGCCTAATACTCGAATTGAAGGCGTGGAAGTTGGCATCCTTGGAGGGGGCATACAGCATGACATCAAGCAGCATATTCCAGGGTTGAGAGAACTTCCTTTTCATTTATCAGGCTTGGTGGCCTTCAACAGTCTCAAGGCTGGATATGCCCTGGAAGAAATCACCGATGGGCGTGGTGAACTTCAGGTCAACACCTGGACATACCAACTATTGCTCAGCAAAAAGCTTTCTGTTTTTACCTTTTATGGTTCGGCGGGATACATATCCGGCACATCGGATTTTGACCTTTTAGGCACCTATAACGTCTCCAATTTCACCAACCCCATCGTGGATCCCATCAGCCTCAGGTATGCGGTGGCCGGGGCCATGGGCAATGTAGGTGTGAGAGTGGATCTTGGGCCCATCTTCCTAAATGCCGACTACACCTTCCAAGAATTCAACATCCTCACCGCTGGGCTGGGGTTTTCAATTAGATGATTATGATTAAAGTACTGTTTGTTTGTTTGGGCAACATTTGCCGCTCGCCTCTAGCCGAAGCTATTTTTAACCACAAGGTGAAGGAAAGGAACCTGTCCCACGCGCTGTCTGCTGACAGTTGCGGCACTTCTGATTACCACATCGGCGAGCTTCCCGATGAGCGCACCATACAGTGTGCAGAAAAGTTCAACATCACGATCAACCATAGGGGAAGGCAGATAAACCGCCTGGATTTTAAACATTTCGACTACCTGTTGGTAATGGATAGATCGAATTATGACAACGTCCACGCTATCATGGCCCAACACAATGTGACCCATGACCGCATCCTGATGCTTCGTGAACTTGCGGATTTTCAGGGAATCAATGAGGTCCCGGACCCTTATTATGGAGGGGAAAAGGAATTTCAGGAGGTCTATGAAATCCTGGATGAGGCCATTGAGCAGCTGCTGGACAAAATAGAAGCTGAACACATTAATGTTTGATCAAAACCAGAAATTTGAGCGCATACTTTTCAAGACTTTAGGCAGGGAGACACAATTTTCCCAAACCCGCCTGGTGGCTGCCGGCAACCTCAACCAAGCCATTTACCTGGACACCGACCAGGGGGAATTTTTGCTCAAAACCAATTATGATTCCCGAAGGGATATTTTTCCCAAAGAGGCGAAAGGCTTACAAATGCTGGCAAAGCATAGCCCGCTAAAGATACCGGAAGTTTACGGCGCCGGCCATGAAGAGGAGATCAATTACCTGCTGATGGAATGGTTTGCCCCGGCACGTCTGTCAGGGAATTACTGGCAGGAACTCGGGGCCGGAGTGGCCCAGCTTCATGCCACCACCAATAATTCTTTTGGTCTTGAAGAGGAAAACTACATTGCCTCCCTTGCCCAGCCAAACACCTACTGCAAATCCTGGCCGGAGTTTTTTATACACCAGCGATTAGAGCCCATGGCCGGAAAAGCACTTTACGATGGTTTGATTGACCAGAGGTTTTTGGAGGAAATCAGGTTGGTCTACCCCTTGTTTGACGATATTTTCCCCAAAGAAATACCTGCACTGCTTCATGGGGACATCTGGTCGGGAAATGTGATGCCTTCCGCTTCCGGGAAGCCCGCCTTGATAGACCCCGCGGTTTATTATGGCCACAGGGAGGTGGATCTGGCCTTTTCCAAGCTCTTTGGGGGATTTGAGCAGGAATTCTACCATGCTTACCACGAAGCCTTCCCCTTGGAGCCCGGCTTTGAGGAAAGAGTGCCGATCTACAACCTTTACCCCCTGCTCGTGCATCTAAACCTTTTCGGGAGCAGCTATCTGCCCCCGATTCAGCGCACTGTCAAGCACCTGCTGTCGAGACTTCCCTAAAGACAATCTGAAAAGTATTTCGGGTCTTTTGCTCCAACAGGATTTCCTTGCCCTCTTCCATCCTGCTGATCACCTCCTGCTGGGGGTGAAGAACGGTGAGCAGCTTGAGGTCCTCATTGTACCTGATCTCAAAATGGGTCTTAAGGGCCTGCATTAGTTTTTCCACCTTGAGAAACTCTTTATCCAAACATAGCGAAATGGAAATAGCGGAGGTCTGCATCAGGTTGACCCTGATTTTCAGACTTTCCAGCACCGCATAGATTTGGTGGATCCGGGCCTCATTTACGAAGGTGAAATCTTTCACTCTAAAAGTCACCAGAATCTGGTCCCCTTTCTGTACAAAGGTGGGAACGGTTTGTTGGGGCTCGCAATCTGTGATCAGCGTGCCTTTTTCATCAGGATTGATGAAGGATTTGACCATGAGTGGGATATTTTTGTTGGCCAGAGGCTTGATGGTTTTGGGGTGGATGACCGAGGCCCCGTAGTAGGTCATCTCGGCGGCTTCCCTGTAGGCAAGCTTTGGGAAAAGAACGGTATCGGGAAATAATTTCGGGTCCGCGTTCAGCACTCCGGGCACATCTTTCCAGATGGTCACGCTGCGCGCGTCCAGACAGTTGGCCAGAATAGCCGCGGTAAAATCGGATCCCTCCCGACCCAAGGTGGTGCTTTTGCCATTGTCGGCTCTTCCGATGAAGCCCTGTGTAATGATGGGAAACTTGGAGAGGCTTGGCAAAAGCTGTTTCCGGCAGTTTAAAGCCGTTTTCTCCCAGTTTACCTGGGCAGCCCGGTGCCGGTTATCGGTGGAGATTATTTCCCTGGCATCCTGCCAAATGCAGAAGATCTGCTGGCTGCACAAATATTCTTGGACAATTTTTGTGGAAAGCAGCTCCCCATAGCACACTATTTGATCATAGTATTCATCATAGGATATGTCAGCGACTTTTATGGCCAGCTCCCTTTCCAACTGAAGAAAGGTATTTTCAATCTTGGCAAAAATCAGGTGGTCTGGAGCAAACAGCTCACGGCAAATCTGCAGGTGTTGCTCTTTCAGAATTGCAATATTCGAAGAATAGTCAACCAAAGAAAATTTTGCCTTCAAAATCTCCTCTAACAAATTAGTGGATTTTCCCATTGCCGAAACCACAATTAGAAAGGGGTTTTGCAAACGATTGAGTAAAATGCTAGCAAGGTTTTTCACCGACTGGGCGTCTTTGACTGAGGCCCCACCAAATTTGAAAATAATTGCTTTTGACATATTGATAATTGTTGTAATTTCAAGTAGACAATAAACCCAAATAGTATTTTTCTAAGATATGCGTACGAAACCTTACATTCCAGACAATTCCGCTTTAGGCTACTCGGTGGGCACCACGCTCGACCGATTCATCAAGATGAAACAGGATGACTTCCCGTTTGCATCCGGTGAGCTTTCTCAGCTATTGAGAGATATCGCCCTGGCCGCAAAGATAGTGAATCGCGAAATCAATAGAGCAGGTCTAGCCAATATCGGCGGCGCCTTTGGGCAGACCAACGTGCAGGGGGAAGAGCAGCAGAAACTGGATGTAATAGCCAATATCCGTTTTACCCGCGCCCTTACCAAAGGCGGAGAAGTGTGTGCCGTGGTATCCGAAGAGGATGACGAGGTAATCGACCTTCAAAACAACAGCGGTAAATATGTGGTAGCAATCGATCCACTGGACGGTTCTTCCAATATCGACGTAAACATTTCCATAGGAACCATTTTCAGCATTTACAGAAGGGTGACCCCACTGGGTAGCCCGATACAGCCTGAAGACATCATGCAGCCCGGCAACAAGCAGGTGGCCGCAGGATATGTGCTTTACGGCTCCTCCACCATGCTGGTATACACGACCGGCCACGGGGTAAACGGTTTCACTTATGAGCAGTCTTTGGGCGAGTATTTCCTTTCCCACCCCGACATGAAGGCCCCTGCTTCGGGGAACATTTACAGTGTAAATGAAGGCCTTTACAACCAAATGAGCAATGGCTTGCAGTCTTATATCAACCACTGCAAAGAAAATAACTTCAGCGCCAGATACATCGGCAGCTTGGTGGCTGATTTTCACAGAAACCTGTTGAAAGGCGGGATCTATATTTACCCCGGCACCACCAAAACACCCAATGGCAAGCTGAGACTCCTTTATGAAGCCAATGCTTTGGCCTATATTGCAGAGCAGGCCGGCGGAAAAGCCACGGATGGACACGAGAGAATCCTGGACATCATGCCGACATCCCTTCACCAGAGAACACCCTTGTTCATTGGCTCGGAGAAACTGGTGGATGAAGCCGAAACCTTCCTTAGCGAGGAAGCTAGAGTAGTGGATATGGCTGCTGGCGTGCAGAAAGGCTGAATTGGGTTTAGGAGTTTAATGTCCCGATTGGCGCCTTGCGCATCGGGACGGTTTAGGGGTTTAGAAATCGCGAAGCGCCGATTTCCGCCTCCCGTTTCCCAACTCCCGTCTTCGGTCTTCGGTCTCCCGTCTTCTAAATACACAATAGCCCAATAACCGAAAAAACCTCCAAGCGGAGGTTTTTTCTTTTAGGTGCTGTATTTGCGGCGGAGCTGGATTTTGAGCATTTGCCGGTCTACGATTGCGGCGGCCAGGTCAAGACCGACCCTTTCCGGCTCGCTTTCGTGTAGAATCCTTTTGAGCTTTTCCTCTCCTAGATCTATTCGATAGCACAGCTGGAGAAAGCGCTCAAAATCACGGTTGAGCATTTCCTGAATTAAAGGACGCAAAGCCTCCACCAGGTCATGCTTTTTATAAAACTTGTCCGGAAGGTTATCAAATTCCTTCTTGAGCAAGTGGGCCGTATCTTGGACTATTGAAAGCTCCATATCAAAAAAGCCTGCACATCACATGCAGGCTTATATTTTAGTCTTCTTTTTTGTCTTCAGCTTTTTCTTGGCCGTTTTCTTTTTCCTTCAAAGCCTCAGGGCTTTCTTTGCGGATGATGTTGTACCAGCTGATCAGTTTTTTGATATCAGAGGTATACACTTTGTCCTCGTCGTATTCAGGAAGCACGTGCTTCAAAAAGCTTCTAAGCTCATCGGCATCGGCGCTGCTGGTCAATCCCACATCACCGTCAAACTCCTTATCGATAGTCTTCATCACCTCTTCCAAAGGCGTGGCACCTTCCTCGTTCATGGTGTAGATGGAAATTTCGCTTAGGACGGAAACGCGGTGGTTAGCACCCACGACTAGTTTCTTTTTGGAGGCGTCCAAAGATTCTAAGATCACACCAGTTCTGCTTGGCTTCACCACCTTATATAAACCCGGCTTCCCGGCAACAGTTGCTAATTCTTTAAACTCCATTTGTATATAGTTTTTTGTAGGGTTGCAAATATACTGCATCAATATTCAAAGCTCAATGCCATTTCAATTTTCTGCATAAAAATCTTCGGTGACCGCATCGATAAATTCCAAAACCTCTTCCCTTCCTTTGGCCGATTCGGCAGAGGTGACAAAATAAAGGGGCGTCTCCTCAAAGATTCCTTTGGCCGCCTTGAGGAAATTGGACACATTTCCCTGCACCTTGGAATGGCTCAGCTTGTCAGCCTTGGTGAAAATCAAGACGATGGGCACCTCATTTTCAGCACACCAAAGGATAAATTCCAAATCTATCTTTTGGGGTTCCAGCCTGCTGTCGATTAACACAAAGATGGCCTCCAGGTTTTCCCGTTGGGTCAGGTATCCCTTGATCATCTTGTCCCACTCCCCTTTCAGGGTTTTGCTCACCTTGGCAAATCCGTAACCGGGAAGATCGACCATAAACCACTTCTCATCGATGACAAAATGGTTGATCAATTGAGTTTTTCCCGGTCTGCCGGAGGTTTTGGCCAGGCCTTTGTGATTGGTAAGCATGTTGATCAGGGAGCTTTTGCCCACATTGGATCTACCAATAAAGGCAAATTCCGGCTTGGTAGGTGCAGGACACTTGTTAGGGTCTGTATTGCTGACGAGGAATTTGGCTGTTTTGATCATCTGAGTCTTAATTTTTCACAAAGGTAAGGGTTTCCTAAAAACATCTATGCTTCAATTAATCATTAACATTTTTCCAATGCTCGGGTTTACTTAGTAATATTGCGCTTCAATTGAAAAATCACCCCCATGGCAGTAGTACCCTACAAGGATCAAAACGAAGGAAAAAAAGCTCAGGTAGCCACCATGTTTAACAACATCAGCAAAAGATATGATTTGCTGAATCATGTTCTTAGCATGGGAATTGATATCATCTGGAGAAAGAAGGCCGTCAAGCTACTCAAAGCCGACCAACCCAAGCTTATCCTGGATATCGCCACCGGCACGGGAGATTTTGCCATCGAGGCCCTAGCCCTGAATCCTGACAAGGTAATCGGCGTGGACATCTCCGAGGGCATGCTTGCCGAAGGAAGGAAAAAGCTTAAAAAGCGCAAGCTCGAGGATAAAATCGAACTTCAGCTGGGTGATTCCGAAAAGCTGCTGTTTGAGGAAAATAAATTCGATGCTGTCATCGTTTCATTTGGGGTAAGAAACTTTGAGAACCTTGAAAAAGGCCTCGCGGATATGAACCGCGTATTGAAACCGGGTGCGAAAACCGTCATTATTGAGTTTTCAAAACCCAAAAGGTTTCCAATGAAACAGTTGTATAATTTTTATTTTAAGCACATTTTGCCTAAAATCGGTAAAATTGTCTCGAAGGACAATTCTGCTTATACATATTTACCGGAATCGGTACAGGCATTCCCTGATGGGGAGGACTTTCTGCAGGTACTGAGAAAAGTAGGCTTTAAAAACACACAATGCAAACCTTTAACATTTGGAATAGCCTCAATTTATATTGGAGAAAAGTAGCGTTAACTTTCCTTTTCTCCTTCATTTTTTTAAACTCCTTTGGGCAGAAACTTCTGAGTACCGCCGGGCAGGATGACGACCTGATTTCCTACGGTTTCTTCTTAGCCGGCCATACCAATTCTTTCCGGCTGAAATATTCGGAAGCTTATATGGATCCAAACGGGCCTTATAACTTTATCCATAGCATCCAGCCCGTGCACTCACAGGGTTTTTCCTTGGGCTTTCTGACTACGCTTAGGCTTCACGACCAGTTCAACGTCCTGTTCACACCCAAAGTGGGTTTCTATGAATACAGAACGCTTGTCAATACGTATGGGCGAACGGATCTCCCGGATTACTCCCCTGGCGGGGATAGAATTCCTCTGACTACAACAGATGTATTTACCGAGGCTACCTTGGTGGAATTTCCTTTACTATTTAAATACAAATCCCAGCGGTTTAACAACACCAGGATGTTCTTTATCGGCGGTGCAAATGCCCAATTCAGGACAAAGGGGCAGGACGAGGCCAATGAGGATGATCTGGTGATTTTGGGAAGTGACATCGCCCTGGAATTTGGGATGGGGTTTGACATTTACTTTGAATACTTCAAATTCTCCCCCGAGATCCGCTTTTCGCACGGTTTGCGAAACCTCTACAAGGAATCCCACACCAATACCAATTACGCGGGGGCCATATCCGACATCAGGATGAGGACCATCACCATCTACCTCAATTTCCAATAACATGGATCAGGCTCTCAATTGAGGGCCTTTTTTATTTCCCAACTGGTATTAAATCTTCATGATTATCCGCAATGATGCCAGCCTCTATCTGAGGGGACGGAAGACGGAAGACCGATGACCGATGACCGAAGCAAGGGCCATTCTTGCATCAGAACAAGAATTAGGCAGTTTTAACCGTCTTACTGGTGCAATTGCGGATATACATATTATTCTATAAATTGTAAGCTTAACAACCAACCTAACTACACACATTCATGGGAAACAAGATTGCCTTTGTCACCGGGGCCACCTCCGGAATCGGAAAAGCCTGTGCCTTGGCACTGGCTGAAAACGGCTATGACATCATCGCCTGCGGAAGAAGGGAAGAAAGATTACAGAACCTCCAAGAAGAAATGCCGGCGGGGGTAAAATATACTTACCTGGTTTTTGACGTCAGGGACAAAATCGAGGTGACAAGCGCCATAAGTGGCCTTTCGGAAGAATGGAAAGACATCGACCTTTTGGTCAACAATGCAGGCAATGCCCATGGGCTGGAGCCAATCCAAACGGGCGACTTGGATGATTGGGACGCCATGATTGACATTAATGTTAAGGGGCTGCTTTATGTAAGCAAAGCTTTGATCCCAGGCATGACTGAAAGGAAGTCGGGCCAGATCATAAATATTGGGTCCATTGCGGGAAAAGAGGTGTACCCCAATGGCAACGTGTACTGTGCCAGCAAGCATGCCGTGGATGCCCTGACGAGGAGCATGCGAATTGACCTGAATCCATATGGCATCAAGGTGATGGGGATTCATCCAGGGCTGGTAGAAACTGAATTTTCTCTGGTCAGGTTTAAAGGGAATGCTGAAAAAGCCAGTCCTGTCTACAAAGGGTATGAACCTTTGCAAGCCCAGGATATAGCCGATATCGTCGTGTTTGCTGCTACCCGTCCTGCTCATGTGGTGTTGGCTGATGTCGTGGTGCTACCCAAGGCCCAGGCAAACAGTACCATTGTAAAGAAAGACCTATGAAGAACCTGTGGCCAATTTTCGCTGTGATAGTAGCCGCCTGTTCTGACCCAAAGGACAACATAAGCGCTGACGACTTGGGGCCGGCGACTTTTGAGGTGGACGAGTCATCTACCAGATCCTTTGATTTCTCCGAGGAAACAAATCAGCTTACGGCCTGGGATGAAAGGTTTTTGGATGCTGGCTTGGTCAACATACAAGAGCAGATACCGGAAATTCTGGTTGAGCTTAAGTACAGCACGACCGACAATTTCTTTGGAAGGGATGTGTATGATGACCTGGAAAACGCTTACCTGCAGCCTGAAGTGGTGAACATGATGGAAAAGGCTTTCCTGTATCTACAAGAAAAAGATTCCAGTTTGACGTTTTTGGTTTATGATGGCGTAAGACCTAGGGCGGTTCAGCAGATCCTTTGGGACAACCTGGACAAGCCTGACAGCCTCAAGCCCCTTTATGTGGCCGACCCGAAAATTGGCGGGTTGCATAATTATGGAGTGGCCGTTGACCTCACTTTGGCCCATAAAGACAGTGGCGAGCCACTCGACATGGGCACCAAGTATGATTATTTTGGCTATGCGGCCTATCCGGACAGAGAGAATCAGATGCTCAGAGAAGGCAAAATCACCAAACAACATATTGAAAATCGGCGCCTGCTGAGGGAGGTGATGAAACAGGCTGGCTTCCACGGCATAGGCAGCGAGTGGTGGCATTTTAATGCCTATACCCGCAAGCAGGCTGCAGAAAAATTTGAAATTGTAGAATAATACCTTTATGAGAAAGCTTTTAATCCTTTTATTAACCTCCCTTTTGCCGGTGTTGGGCATGGCCCAGCACTTTCAGTTTAAAGCCATCGCCATCAGCACCACGGAGGGCTTCCGCCATGAATCCATAGAATCAGGCGTGGAAGGCTTGAGAAAGCTCGCCAAGGAAAATTTTTTCTTACTGGATCATACCGAAGACATAGACATTTTCGCCTCGGAGCGCCTCCATGAGTATGACGTCATAATTTTGCTTAATACTACCGGGGAGATCTTTCTTGAACCCCACCAGGAGGGTTTCAAGAAATTTGTACGAGACGGCAAGGGCGTGGTAGGCATCCACAGCGCCACTGACACCGCTTATGAATGGGAATGGTTTACCAAGTTGATTGGGGCACAGTTTTCCAGCCATCCGGAGATCCAGACTGCAAAAGTAAAAACCAAGGACAACAGCCATGCCTCCACTTTACATCTGCCTGCTGAATGGCTATGGACAGATGAGTGGTATAATTTCAAAAATTTCAATGAAGACGTAAAAGTACTTCTGGAAGTGGATCCGGAATCCTATGATACCGGCGATAAGAACATCACCCACCACCCAATAGCCTGGCACCATGAATATGATGGCGGCAGGGTATTTTACACCGCCCTTGGCCATGTGAATCATGCCTACCAGAGCCAGACTTTTCTCCAGCATTTAATGGGAGGGATATGGTACGCCGCCAAGGGGCGGGAAATAATCAGCCGTTAAGGTCTTTGAAGCCAAAAGGCAGGAGTTCGTCTATGCCTGCAGCTTTGAGCACGCTCCCATCAGCGGCCAACATAAAGATCTCAATGGTTTGCCCGTACCGCTGCTCATACTCAGTGATGGTTTGCCTGCAAAACCCGCAGGGCGTCACAGAGACTGGTTTCTTTTCATCCCCTTTTCTGGCAGCAATGGCCAGCTTGAGCGGCTTGGCTTCCGGGTGGTTGGCATGGGCAAAACCCAGCACTACCCTTTCGGCACAGTTGCCCACGGGAAAAGAGGCGTTTTCCTGATTGTTGGCAGAAAGCAGCTTCCCGTTATCCAATAAAAGTGCGGCTCCTACATGGAATTTGGAATAGGGGGCATAAGCTTTCAATGCTGAAAGGCGGGCCTGCTCCACAAGATCCTGGATGTTTTCATCCAGCTCATTCCACTCAAAAGATTCCAGGCTAACGGTTTTTTCTATTTTCTTACTCATACAAAAAGGTGAATTTCAAAAGGGATTCAATTAACGAAAAAATTTGCAAATCGAGCCTATAGCGCTTATTTTTCGTGATTTATTTTTTCCTCTACAAATTATTGGCCATCTTCAAGCTGACCCTTTTAACCAAACTATTATGCAAACCATCCTCATAATCGGGGCCGGAAAATCTGCTACGGTTCTGATTGATTATTTAATAGAGAAAGCAAATTTAAAAAACCGCAAAATCATCTTAGCCGATACTTCTTTGGAGCTAGCCGAGAAGAAAACCAAGGGGCAGCCCAATGCCGAGGCGGCCATACTTGACATCCACGACCAGCCAGCACGGGAGGCGCTGGTGCAACGGGCAGATTTGGTGATCTCCATGTTGCCCGCCTTTTTACACCCGGTGGTGGCAAGGGACTGCCTGAAATTTGGCAAGCATTTCTTCACCGCATCCTATGAATCCGATGATCTCCGGGCCATGGCAGAGGAGATCGAAAATAAAAACTTGCTCTTTTTGAATGAATGCGGCCTTGACCCGGGAATTGACCACATGTCGGCCATGAAGATTATTGACGAAGAGAAGAAAAAGGGGCATGAGATTACGATGTTTAAAAGCTTTACCGGCGGGCTATTGGCCCCAGAAAGTGAAGACAACCCCTGGAAATATAAATTCACCTGGAACCCCAGAAATGTGGTATTGGCTGGGCAAGGGGTGTCCAGATTTATCCGTAACGGCAAGCTGAAGTTTATCCCCTACCACATGCTGTTCCGAAGGACTGAGCCGATCCATTTTGATGAGGTTGGGGAATTTGATGGCTACCCTAACCGGGACTCCTTAAGTTACAGGAAAACTTATGGCCTTGAAAACATTCCTACCATCCTGCGGGGAACTTTGAGAAGGGCAGGTTTCTGCAAAAGCTGGGACGTGTTTGTACAGCTGGGCCTCACCGATGACAGTTTCCAGATGGACCTTCCCGATAATTTCACCAAAAGGATGTTTTTCAACAGCTTTCTCCCCTATCATGAAAGCCGAATGGAGGAGGACAAACTGCATGAACTCCTGCCCTGGATTGACGATGAGGTGATCGATAAGATTAAGTGGCTGGGCATGTTTTCCGATGAGCCCCTGCCTATCTTCAAGGGAAGTCCGGCCAAAATTCTACAGACGCTTTTGGAGGAAAAATGGGCTTTGAAAGCTGATGACAAAGACATGATCGTGATGCAGCATCAATTTGAAGTCAAAACTGCCGAAGGGGTGGAAAAGATCACCTCCAGTCTGGTGATCAAAGGCCAAAACCAGGATTACACGGCCATGGCCAAGACTGTAGGCCTGCCTTTAGCTATCGCAGTGGATCTATTCATGGATGGAAAACTTGACATTAAGGGCCTACAACTGCCCATTAAACCGGAAATCTATCTTCCAATCCTTGGGGAACTCGAAAAGCATGGCATTGTCTTCAACGAAAAGTCTGAGGCCATACCTGCCTAAAATACGATCCCATTTTGAGGTTTTACTTTTGGAGGGAAGTTGTTTTGACTTTCCTCCAATTGCTCCCTCAGGTTGATTTCAATCGCCACACTCAAACTCGACATTGGCGTGTCTTCCAGCCTGTTTTCAAACGGATCCTCAGTTCTCTCCCCTATCAGATCAAGGGCCAAGAATACGAAGGAAACCGCCAACGCCACCGGAATGGTTTTCCAGCCTAGTTCGCTGATAAAGACCATCGGAAGCAAGGTACAGTGAATGAAAACAAAAACTCTGGAGAAAAAGGTGTACTGTCTTGGTAATGGCGTGTTTTTAATCCTTTCGCTCATCCCCTGGATATCATTGAAGTCCACCAGGGTTTCTTCCATTTTCACAAAACGGTAATCACTGATCCAGCCTTTTTGGAATGCCCATTTGAGGTCCTCCCCTTGTCTTTGAAGTAGAAAATTGGGTGGGTTATCTTTCTTGACAAACTCGGCATATTCTTCAGGTTCCAAAAAAGGCTTTGCGTCCAAATAAGTGTTCTCATCCTCAAAAAGCTCCCGCTGTCGGGGCTCATTATAAAGATGTCTCTTTCTTAAAAACACTCTCAATGCGTTTACAAAAGCGAGGTGCCGATAGACAAGTTTTTGATGGAAAGCAGCCATCTCGGCATACTCGGCGTTATCCTGTGGGATGATCATGGTAATTACCTGCCTTGCCCAGGCACGGCTATAATTGACCATTAGCCCCCAAATTTTCCTGGCCTCCCACCATCTGTCGTAAGCGTGATCATTTTTAAAACCCAAAAAGATGGCTAGAGCAGTCCCCAGGGCGGCGATGGTGTAAGAGGGGATGTTGAAAAACACGATCTCATACACATCGTGCAGGATCACTATAAGCGTGGAAAGGGTGGTATAATACAACAGCTGCCTCCAAGTATAATGAAGGATCAGTCCGGGTTTCAGGTTTCTGCTTACGATCATATTGGCTAAAAAAAGTATTTATTACCTCTAATATACCTCAAAATATCAAAAGAAAGTCCTTCAGCAGGGAGGCATATTCCTGCGAGTACTCATTGTCGGCATTTTTTATAGTGAGGGTGCCTTCATTAATCTTGCCAATTTCCCCTAGGCCAAAAGAACGTATAACCCTGAGGGCCTGGCTACCGGGCTTATCATAAACCCGGGTAGAGGAAACCGGGCTGAATCCCAGTTGAACTGCAAGACTATTCAGCTCCTCCATCTGCCTTTCCGGAAGGATCACAAAAAATCTACCCTGCTGGGAAAGATGGGCTTTCACACCGTCCAATAGCTCCCCAAAAGAAAGGCTATTGGTATGAAGGGCCAAGTTGCGATTCTTTTTGGAACTCTGCAGGTGGTTTTCAAAATAGGGAGGATTGCTGACAATGAGGTCAAACTTCTCCTTAGGGCGAAAAGATTGGAAGGGCTGGTGAAAAACCTGAAGCCTATCCGACCATGGGCAGTTTTGGAAATTGCCTCTGCTCTGCTCAAAAGCGCCATCCTCGATTTCAACCCCAGTGATTAAAGTGCTTGGGTACCGCTGGGCAAGCATCAGGGAGATCACCCCGCTGCCCGTCCCCACTTCTAAGGTTCTTTCAGGTTGGTCAAAAGAAGCAAGTGCCCCAAGCAAAACAGCATCCGTATTCACCTTCAGCGCACACCTGTCCTGCTCTACGGTGAATTGTTTAAACCGGAAGGGCTTGGCTACTTTCATGACAGGGCTTCATAGCCTTCATCTGGCGGCAGATTCCGCCCCATGGAGGCCTCCACGGCAAGTTGGTCGCACACTTCATTTTCCTTGTTGCCCGCATGGCCTTTTACCCAGACAAACTTTGGCTTGAAGCGCAGATGTAGTGGGATATAACGCTTCCACAAGTCCACGTTTTTCTTGTCTTTGAAGCCTTTTTTCTGCCATGACCAGATCCAGCCCTTTTCGACCGCATCTACCACGTATTTACTATCCGAATAGATGGTCACCGGGATGCCCTGCACCTTTAGCTCCTCCAACCCCTTGATCACTGCCAGCAGCTCCATGCGGTTGTTGGTAGTCCGCCGAAAGCCCTCAGAAAGTTCTTTGCGGTGGTCTTTGTACATCAAAACTGTCCCGTACCCTCCCGGCCCGGGATTCCCCTTGGCCGCTCCATCGGTATAAATTACGATCATGTTATATTTCTTTAGAAGGAAACTCCTTCAAATAAATTGCTCTTGAAAATCTTAATGGCAATAGATAGCAAAATAATGCCAAAAACTCTTCTCAACACATCCAACCCGGTTTTTCCGAGTTTTCTTTCCAGCCAGTTGGTGCTTTTCAGGACGATGTAGACAATGATCAGGTTGATCACGATTCCCACCCCGATATTGAGCTGGGTATATTCCGACTTGAGCGTCAAAATAGTGGTAAGTGTCCCCGCACCAGCAATCAGGGGGAAGGCGATGGGCACAATCGATGCGCTGTTGGTAGCCTCAGGATCTGGCTTGAAGATTTCTATCCCAAGGATCATCTCGGCACCCAGGGCAAAAATGATCAGGGCCCCGGCAATGGCAAAGTCATCCACCCCAATTCCAAAGAGGTTCAGAATTGATTTCCCCACCAGGAGAAACAAAACCATCAGGACCCCTGCAGCAATGGTGGCTTTTTCTGACTGGATATGCCCGACCTTCTGTCTAAGATTTATGATGATGGGAATTGAACCCAAGATGTCGATCACTGAAAACAGGATCAGCGTCACCGAAAGAATTTCTTTAAAATCGAGCATAATTTAAATTTTGCGCGAAATTAACTTTTTTAATTCTGATATTTCCAACAAGGCAAATTAAAATTCTTTTAAGAAACCCTTAAGTTTTTCAAACTGCTCATCATCGATAGCAGGGAAGTTGGCGATTCGGAAGCTGATATTCTTTAGGCTTCCGTAGCCACTCCCCATGACCAGCCCCTGCTTTTCGGCAGCAGCCTTGATTTCTGAGATCATGGACTCGGTCCCGGAAATGCCCAGGACGGTTCTGCTCCGCTGTTCCGGAAACTTGTTCAGGTACCTAAACTTATCCTTGGAGGCCACGATGTTTTCCAGTTCCTGCATCCGGCCGCGCAGCTTCCTGTCGATAAATTGGATTTCTTCACGGTCCTGCAGGCTTCTTTGGAGCAGGTAAATGGCAAGCACATTTGGGGTGTAATGGGTCTGATACTGTCTGGCATTCTCGAGCATGAAATTCAAGCTATTGTACCGCCCGATTTCCCCGATCTGCTCGGCTTTTTGTACGGCCTTGGGGGAAAGGATCAGCACCCCCAAGCCTGCAGGAAGGCCAAAACATTTCTGAACGGAGGCAAACCAGATATCCGCCAAGCTGAAATCCAACTCGATCCCGCCCATGCTGCTGGTGGCGTCCACTGCCAGCAATTTATTTGCAGCCTTTTCCCTAATTTCCGTCAAGGTCTCCATATTCACTTCGGAGGCATTGCTGGTCTCATTCTGCGTCAGACAGACAATGTCCGTGTCCAGAGGTATATCCACCTTAAAAGGCTCAATGCCCTGCTCTGGATCAAATTTGATCCCTTCGGTGGATTTATGGATATGCTTTGCATAATCAAACCATTTCTTGCCAAAAGCTCCCGAATACAAATGAAAGGTGCCCTTGATGGTCAAGGACTGGGAGATGATTTCCCAGTTTTCTGTGGCGCTAGAGGTAAAAAGCAGCTGATAATCATCGGGCATGTGCAGTTTTTCTTTGAACAGCTGTATCACTTCCTGATACATGTTCATAAAGGTCCGGCTGCGGTGGTTGGCGCTCAGGATGTCCTTATCAAAGGCCTCCTGGAAATATTTTGGCAGCTGGGGGAAAACCTGTGAAGGTCCTGGGGAAAAAGAAATCATCGGTTTATTTTTTTAGATCCTGAAAATATTGAAGGCCCAAACGGTAGCCTTGAAGCCCCAGTCCAGAAATCATGCCTGCGCACTCCTGGCTGATGATGCTTTTGTGGCGGAAGGTTTCCCTTTTATAAATGTTACTGATGTGAATTTCCAGCACGGGCACGCTTATCCCCGCAATGGCATCGGATATGGCCACAGATGTATGCGTATAACCACCAGCATTGAGCAAAACACCATCAAAATCACGGCCTGCCTCATGGATTTTATTGATGAGCTCCCCTTCAATGTTACTTTGGAAATAGTGAAGCTCCATATTTGCAAAATCAGCCTGGAGGGTTTCGAAAAACTCCTCGAAAGTCTGGCTTCCATAAATATGCGGTTCACGTGTCCCCAAAAGATTGAGGTTTGGCCCGTTGATGATCAGGATTTTGAGCATAATGCGCTAGGTCGGTTTGAAAGAAAAGTGAAAAGATTGAAACTAGGAACGTTCCATAGGTTAAATTTAGGGATTGGAAAGGAGATTAAAAAATGGAGGGAGACCGAAGACCGAAGACGGAAGACAGGATTCACGTGATGCGAATAGAAAAGGGACACAGAGTTTCGCAGAGTTTTTAAAAGGAGTTACACGGAGTTTTCCTCTTCGCGGAGGTAAATGGCCTCAAAGTGCACAAAACTTGCCTGTGGGCAGTCAGCTGCTCCCGTGAACCATGGTCTGTGGACCGTGGACTATATATTATGGACTATGGACCATGGTCTGTGGACTGTGGTCTGTGGACTATCAACTATTAACTATACCATGAACTGGGAAAAAGCAATAAAGCAATTTGAATATTATCTCAAGATCGAGAAGTCATTGAGCAAGAATTCTGTCTTGGCGTATAAGCAGGATATGTTCAAGCTGAAATCTTTTGCGGAAAATTTTTACCCGGATCTCACCCCCCTCACCTTGACGTACAGGCATCTGCAGGATTTTACGATCGAGCTTGGAAAGATGGGCATTTCGGCTTTTACGCAGGCCAGGATCATAAGCGGGATCAAGGCATTTTATAAGTTTTTGATGTATGAGGACCTCATCACCGAAGATCCAGCCCAACTCCTGGAGGCACCCAAATTGGGCCGAAAACTGCCTGAGACGCTCAGTTATGAGGAAATCACCCAAATGCTGGAATGCATACAGCTTGGCGAAAAGGAAGGCCACCGCAACCGGGCCATGATCGAAACCCTGTATGCCAGCGGGCTGCGGGTGTCGGAGCTCACCGACCTGAAGCTGGGCAACATTTATAAAGACATTGGCTTTCTCCGCGTTATCGGAAAAGGCAACAAAGAGCGGCTGGTCCCCATTGGGAAAGAGGCTTTGAAATACTTGGAACTATATTTGAAGCACAGCAGAAAGGAAGTCACACCTGCCAAGGGGCATGAGGAGTTTGTATTTTTGAACAATCGGGGGAAGAAGCTTTCCAGAGTGATGGTATTTTTGATCATTAAGAAGCTTGCAGAAGCAGCCGGGATCCGCAAAAGCGTGAGTCCGCACACCTTTAGGCATTCTTTTGCCACCCATCTTATAGAAGGTGGCGCTGATCTGAGAGCCGTGCAGGATATGCTGGGTCATGAAAGCATCACCACCACGGAAATCTACACCCATCTGGACAGGGATTATTTGAGGCAGGTATTGACGGAATTCCACCCGAGAGGAAAAACTTTTTAACCAAACAACCATACCGTACCCATGAGCAATAAGCGTAAATTCCAGCCATTACTTTACATTTTGGGCTTTGTCATCCTTGCCCTATTGGCCTTCTTTTTATATATCATGATTTCTCAACCGGAGATTTAGGGGAAGAGGTGGAAGCCTGCCATCCCTTTGGGGAGGTAAACCTAACTCGGCAGAGGCAGGACCGGAGCAAAAACAAGGGTCACCAAGGACACAAAGGATAAAAGAAGTTACACAAAGTTTCTTTCCCGCCAAGAAGGGAGACCGGAGACGAAAGAAAAAAAGCACAAAGGTTCCGAGGCAGAGAGAGAGGGGGTGGAGAAAATGAAAACTGCGATCTTTGCGATTCCTTGGCGGTCTTTGCGAGAAACTTTTAAAAAAGGACCGAAGACGGGAGAAGGATATTGGTGGGGTTGAATGATGGAAGTCTTTTAAATTTGGCCTAACTTGCAAGGCGAAATTTTGAGTCAGAGCTAAACCCGTTTGCATTGTGTACAAATCCCTTATTAAGCCCATTTTATTCAGAAAACAGCCCGAAGCAGCCCACCATTTCACGTTTTCATTGACCAAGAGGGTTTTCAACCTTCCGATAATCAAGCAGGTGGTCAAAAGCCAGTATTCTTTGGAGGACAAGCTTTTGGAAAGGGAGGTTTTTGGACTGAAGTTCAAAAACCCTATCGGCTTGGCTGCCGGGTTTGACAAGGACGCCAAATTGATTGATGAAATGGCCATGCTGGGTTTTGGCTTTATCGAGATTGGAACCCTGACGCCTAAACCGCAGGAGGGCAACCCTCAGCCCAGGCTTTTCCGCCTGCCTCAAGACGAAGCCCTCATCAACCGCATGGGTTTTAACAACGGAGGTGTAGACGAGGCAATTCTAAGACTTAAAAAACGCAAATCAGACGTAATCATCGGCGGCAACATCGGAAAAAACAAGGTGACTCCAAACGAGGATGCTGACAAGGATTACCTGTACTGCCTAGAGGCATTGCATCCTTACGTGGACTACTTTGTGGTGAATGTAAGCTCGCCAAACACCCCCAATTTGCGTGACCTGCAGGAAAAAGAGCCGTTGAAAAAACTGCTACTCACCGTAAAGGCCGCCAACGACAAGAAACCTCACCCTAAACCAATTCTGCTGAAAATTGCCCCTGATCTCACGGATGGGCAGCTTGACGACATCGTTGATATTGTCAAAGAAACGCAGATTGACGGCGTGATAGCCACCAACACCACCATCGACCGATCCGCACTGACAACCTCTAAAAACGAAGTGGAATCCATAGGGGCAGGTGGAGTCAGTGGCAAGGTTTTGAAAAACAGAAGTACAGAAGTGATCCGCTATTTGGCAGAAAAGTCAGGGAAGGCTTTCCCTATCATCGGGGTGGGTGGCATATTTACCGCCCAGGATGCCATTAAGAAGTTGGAGGCTGGCGCATCGTTGGTGCAGGTCTATTCAGGCATGATATACGAGGGGCCGGGCATCGTGAAGGAAATTAAAAAAGGGTTGCTCCGTTATTACAAAGGCTGAGATTTTTTATATTTCAGTTCTATTTATCAAAAAACCAACTGGTTAAATGGCTACGAATACCTATAAGACTAATACTTTTAAGAAAAAGGACAGCAATAAGTCCGCTTCGAAGAAGAAGACCAAGTTCAATTTTTCACTTAAGTTTATTAAGGACCAAAAACTGGCGCTATCCCTTGGGGTGGTGTTCATGATGGTGGCGTTGTTTCTGTTGTTTGCCTTTTTGGGCTATATTTTCAGCGGGCAGGCCGACCAGAGCGTGGTGCTTTCTGAGGACATGGCATCTAGGGAAAATGCCGCCGAGGCCAGAAACTGGCTGGGCTTCACAGGCGCGATGGTGTCCCATTACATGATATTCAGGTGGTTTGGCTTGGCTGCATTTCTGTTGCCCCCCTACCTGTTTCTTTTGGGCTTCAAGCTTTCTTTCAAGAAATCCCTGATGAGCCTTTCGAGCTACAGCACATTTGCCCTGTTTTTCATCTTTTGGCTGGGTCTTCTGATGGGTTATGTGGTCCATTTGGCCGATAATTATTCCTATTTGGGTTTCTTGAGCGGAGGGTTCGGTTATGAGCTGGCCAAGTTTGCCGATGATTTTCTGGGCTGGGGCACCTTTATCCTGATTTTCGGATCGCTGCTGATCTTTGTGATCTTTTACTTTAATATCACCGCATTCAATGCCTCTTCTGCTGAAGGCGAGGAGGTAATTCCAGCCAAAGAACCAGCTCCTATTAAGTCATTGTCGAGAGAGGAAGAGGTAATTGAGGATGAAGAGGAAGTGATGGATAAGCTGATCAAGGAAAGTCTGGAAGAGGAAAATGACGCTATCGATGATGGGAGCAGCTGGACGGTAAAGGACGAAAACAAGCCCAAGCCAACCAAGCCTACTTCCGAGCCCGCCTTCAATATTGAGGACACCTTGGGAGCAGTAGAGGACGAGCCAGTCGAAGAAAAGGAGGAAGAGAAGAAGTTCAGCGTTGAAAAACCCGTAGAGGAAAAAACTGAGGAAGAGGTTCAAAACCTGGATCCCTATGATCCGACCCTGGACCTGCCTCGTTATCAATACCCAACCCTGGACTTGCTCAATGAATATGATTTGCAGAAGGTGACGGTAACCCGTCAGGAGCTTGAGGAAAACAAAAACAAGATCGTAGAGACGCTGGTCAACTTTAAGATCGGAATTCAGGAGATCAAGGCCACCATTGGCCCAACTGTTACCTTGTATGAAATCGTGCCGGACAAGGGCGTTAAAATATCCAAAATCAAGAACCTGGAGGATGACATTGCGTTGAGTTTAGCAGCACTGGGTATCAGGATCATTGCCCCTATTCCGGGCAAGGGCACCATTGGTATCGAGGTTCCCAACAAGAACAGGGAGCTCGTGCCGGCACGTGCGGTTCTAGGTACCGAGAAGTTCATGAAAAGCGACAAGGAGCTGCCTGTAGCCTTGGGCAAAACCATTTCCAACGAAGTGTTTGTCATGGACTTGGCCAAAATGCCCCACTTGCTGATGGCAGGAGCCACAGGACAAGGTAAGTCTGTCGGGCTAAATATGATCTTGGCTTCTTTGGTCTACAAAAAGCACCCTTCCCAGTTGAAGTTTGTGCTGGTGGATCCCAAGAAGGTGGAATTGACGCTATTCAATAAAATAGAAAGGCATTTCCTGGCCAAGCTACCGGATGCGGAAGAGGCTATTATTACAGATACAAAGAAAGTAATCTACACGCTGAACTCTCTTTGTATCGAAATGGACAACCGCTATGATCTGCTAAAAGATGCAGGTTGCAGAAACTTGAAAGAATACAACGGGAAGTTTGTAGCAAGAAAGCTGAATCCTGATAAGGGCCATCGCTACATGCCTTATATTGTCTTGGTGATCGATGAGTTGGCAGACTTGATGATGACGGCGGGCAAGGAAGTAGAAGCTCCAATAGCCCGACTTGCGCAACTTGCCAGGGCCATTGGTATCCACTTGGTGGTTGCCACCCAGAGGCCATCGGTAAACGTGATCACGGGTATTATCAAGGCCAATTTCCCGGCGAGACTATCTTTCAGGGTGACCTCCAAGATTGACAGTAGGACCATCTTGGATGCTGGCGGGGCAGAACAGTTGATTGGTATGGGTGACATGCTGCTTTCGGTTGGATCTGAAGTGACCAGAATCCAGTGTGCCTTCCTTGATACTCCGGAAGTAGACGCTGTCTGCGACTGGATCGGGGAGCAAAACGGGTATAGCGATGCTTATCTCCTTCCTGAGTTTGTAGGAGAAGATGGAGAAAGCAGTGTTGGAGATGTGGATTTGGCAGACCGTGATCCGATGTTTGATGACGCGGCTAGACTGATCGTGCTTCACCAGCAGGGAAGTACCTCCTTGATCCAAAGGAAGCTTAAATTAGGCTATAACAGAGCCGGCAGAATAGTAGATCAACTTGAAGCAGCGGGCATAGTGGGGCCATTTGAAGGCAGTAAAGCGAGAGAAGTACTGATTCACGACGAACAAAGTTTGGAACAGTTGTTGAACAGTTTATAAATAAAAAATATTATCCATGCGAAAGTTTAATTTCTTAACATTTGTTTTATTTGCCGGGATTTTCTTTGGGGCTATTGCCCAAAAGGACCAACAAGCCAAAAATTTGTTGGATGCGGTGAGTAAGCGCTATCAAAACATGAATGGCATGGAGGGTAAATTTGAATATACTTTCACCCATGATCAGGATGATATAGATCAAACCAATTCAGGCAAGGTTTCCTTGAAGGGCAACATGTACCGCCTAACGCTCCCCAATCAGGAGATTTGGAATGACGGAAAAACCTCTTGGACACTGATCAAGTCGGATGGCTTCCAGGAAGTGACCATAAGCGAGGTGGATGAGGATATCGATGAATTGACTCCTTCCAATGTTTATAACCTTTACAAAAAAGGATATAATTACAAATTGAAAGATGAGAAAAAACTGAATGGCAAGAGTGTGCAGGAGGTTGAACTGACGGCTGAAAACAAGAATAACCAGTTTCAGAGAATTATTCTTTATATAGATAAGGGCAACAACAACATCCAAGGCTGGAAAATGTGGGACAACTCTGGTGGGGTTTTGGATTACCAGTTTAAGGACCTAAAAACAGATGCCAATCTTCCGGACAGTCACTTTGTGTTCCACAAAGGAGAGCATCCTGGAGTGGAGATAATAGATTTGAGGTGAAGACCGGAGACGGAATAAGTAAAAAAATTGGCCACAAAGGACTCAAAGTTTAAAAGAAGTAGCACGAAGCTTCTTCGCGGAAAGAAGAGGACACTAAATTTTATTGGAGTTTCACAGAGTTTAGCACAGCCTGTCCCGAGCAGCAAAGCGAATCGGGAGAGTTTCACGGAGTTCTCTTCATCGCGGAGAAATATTGAATAGCTTTTAAAAGAGATTTTATCATTACTGGAAATGACAAGCCCCTCGAAAGAGTGGGCTTTTTTTTATTTAAAACAGGCTTAAACACCCAGCAATTCTAGTTCACAAGGAAAAAATTATTAGTTTAGACAAATCAATCTGTTTAACTAATCTCATTTTCTTATGAAACTAAAATTTTTATTCATTCTTGTAGGTATTTCATTTTCCCTTCAAACAAAATCTTATTCCCAAACCCTCCTCTCTCCAGTCGCTAAAATTGAAGTGGGTGTGCATGGTTTGGGTATTGGTTATGAGCTTCCTCTGAACAATGCGTGGGTGAGTGAATTCAATCTGCACGCTGGGGGCGGCTTCAATCTTAACACCTCCAATGAGGTTTCCTTTCATTATCAAGAATTCCCGTCCATTCATTTGGCTACAGGAATCAGGAGGTATTATAACCTGAATAGGGCTAGGAATTTTTCTGCAAACAATGCCGGAAATTTCTTTGGGGCCCAATTAAAATACGTGAGCAGTGGCTTAATTCAGCGGTCGGGAGACTTTGACATTGCCCCCTCCCACCCTGCTATAAACGATGTGGTAATAGCGGAAATTCACTGGGGCATCCAGCGAAATTTATCTGAAAGGCTATTTTATACTGTCAAGATTGGAGTAGGCTATTTAAATGATTTCCACGCTGGCTCAGGCACCATTTTGCCTACTGGAGGGGCGAAGCTGGCCTATAGAATATGGTAACTCGTAAAAGCCTTGCCTAAGGTAAAGGAGACTCAAACCTGTCAAGTATCACAGACTTGCACCCTGATTTCCAACCCAATACTGGTATTTTTTTTGTAAATTGATACATTAATAAAATTCAGGATGCCAAAAATTTTTGAATACTTAGGGATTTTGCTTTTTTTCTACTCCAATGAGCATGAGCCAATTCATGTCCATGCTAAAAAAGGAGGATATGAGAGTAAAGCAGAGTTCTATATATTGAATGGGGAAATTAAAGAGATAAAAATTACAAATATTTAAGGAGTCAAACCGCTCAAGGGAAAAGATTTGAAAGATTTCAAAATTTTCCTGGAAAAATACTCCTATGAAATAGTTGATAAATGGGTTAGCTATTTCGTATATCATAAGGAAATTGAATTTGAGAAAATAACAAAGCGTATATCATGAAGATCTCTGTTGATTATATAAATGAAGTACAAAGCCAAGAGCAATTGAAAATCTCTTCAGCCAAATATTTAGCAGATTATGTGATTAGATTAAAGTTTAATAACGGGGCTGAAAAACTAGTTGACTTTAAGGCGTTTTTGTGTAAATCAACCCATCCATCCATAAAGAAATATTTAAATGAAAAAGAATTCTCAGCCTTTGATATCGTAGACGGCAATCTCAATTGGAACGATCATGATCTTATTTTTCCAATTTGGGACCTTTACAATGAAAAAATATATGGTTGATTAACCATCAAACACTTTTTACTAGTGGGTAGTAGCAATCTTCCTCCGCAGGATTTGGCCAGGCAAAACTGGAGAGTATGGCAAATTTTTCTAATTTTGCCTCAAACCCCAGCATCATGAACAAGGCCGACCTTATTGCACAGATCAAACAAAAATCCTCTTTCCTTTGTGTAGGACTAGATACGGATTTGGAGAAAATCCCAGCACATCTTTTAGAACTAGAAGACCCTATTTTTGAATTCAACAAGGCTATAATAGATGCCACGGCTGAGTTTGCGGTTGCCTACAAGCCAAACATCGCATTCTATGAGGCCTTGGGGCCAAAGGGGTGGGCAAGCCTGAAAAAAACCCTTGATTATATCCCAAAGGAAATATTCACGATTGCTGATGCAAAAAGGGGAGACATCGGAAACACCTCCAAACTTTACGCAAAAGCATTTTTTGAGCAAATAGACTTTGACTCCATCACCGTGGCTCCCTATATGGGGAGGGACAGCGTGGAGCCTTTTCTGGAATTTGAGGACAAGTGGGTAATCTTATTGGCTTTGACATCCAATGTAGGCAGCCAGGATTTTCAATTGCTAACTGACAAGAACGAGACGCCACTGTTTAAAAATGTGCTGAGAACAAGCCAAAACTGGGGCAATGAGGACAACCTCATGTACGTAGTGGGCGCAACGCGCGGCGAAAAGATCGGGGAAGTGAGAAAAGAAGTGCCAGACCATTTTTTCCTGGTTCCAGGTGTAGGAGCGCAAGGCGGAAGTCTTGAGGAAGTGGCAGAATATGGCATGACGAAGGACTGCGGGCTATTGGTAAACAGTTCAAGGGGAATAATATATGCCTCCAATGGAAAAGATTTTGCCGAAAAGGCACAGAAGGCGGCTCGATCCCTTCAAAAAGAGATGGCGGCTTTGATAGAAAAATATATGGGATAAGCCCTTCCATTCTTTATTTTTTAAACTTATCTTTATAAAGGTTTCAATACCAGATTTTTAGACCAAACCTTTATACTTTTTCTTATATGGTTTTTCAAGAAAACTTCCTCCAATTGGTATGGAAATACCAATACTTTGACAAAAATGACTTAAGAAGCACTTTGGGCATTCCTTTATCCATCAAAAAGATAGGGTTTCACAACTTCCATGAAGGCCCGGATTTCCTTGAGGCTCAGGTCGACATCGGAAAGCTAACCTATTATGGCCATATTGAAATCCACTTAAAGTCCTCAGACTGGCTGGCCCACGAACATCAAACAGATGGGCGCTACGAAAGCGTGATACTCCACGTGGTCTATGAACACGACAAGGAAATAAAACACCCCGATGGCACCCCTATCCCCACATTGGAGCTAAAAGGAAAGATCTTTCTGGATGTTTTGAGAAATTATGAAAGATTGATCTCGGGGCAGCAAAATATCCTTTGTAGCGAAACGCTGGGGGAGGTTTCTGACATCCTGAAATTTAGCATGCTGGAAAAGGCCCTGGTAGAGAGATTTCTGGAAAAAAGCCTTACGGTAAAAAAACTTCTGGAGGAAAATATGGGCGACTGGGAAGAAACCACCTATCAATGGCTGTTTCATTGTTTTGGGTTTAAAACCAACAGCCAGGCCATGCTTCTTTTGGCCAAAAGCCTACCTTATAAACTGATCAAGAAACACGCTAACCACCCTGGGATTGTGGAAGCATTGCTATTGGGGCAGGCTGGACTTTTGGAAAACAATCAGCCCGATGAGTATACTTTGTTTCTTAAAAGGGAATTTGAATTTCACCAGAAAAAATACCAGCTCCCCCAATCCCTCTTCCATACCGATTGGAAATTTATGGGAATTCGGCCGGGCAATTTTCCCAGCGTAAGAATCGTGCAGCTCGCCCACATCTTATGCAAAAGCCCCAACCTACTTTCCACGATCCTCACGGCTGCCAACACCATGGAGTCTATGAAAGGGATTTTTCTAAAGGAGGTGCCCATGTACTGGACCCACCACTATGCACCTTCCAAGACCACCCAGCGTAAGCTCGGCAAAGCCCTCAGTGCCCAAACCTTGCATCTATTGGCCATCAATTTTGTGGTGCCGCTTTGGTTTGCCTATGGGCAATACATAGACGATCAGACGTGGCAGGACAAGTGTTTTGATTTTTTGCAGGCCCTGCAGGCTGAGGATAATTTTATCATTAAGAGATTTAGGGACATCAACTGGGCAGCCAGCACGGCATTTGACACCCAAGGGATGATTGGGCTGCACAACAACTACTGCATCCAAAAGAAATGCCTGGACTGCAAAATTGGCCAAAACGTTCTTCGCCCAAACATGAAACAGTTGACCTAGGACATCCATAACCATAAGGTTTTTTGGTTGTACAGGCATTTTGCCGTAATTTTGTGGCCAAATAAAAGACATTATGGAAAAACCAGTAATTATATTCGGAGCCAAGGGCATAGCCAGGCCAGCATTGGAGATTTTCAACAGCAATGAAGTGGTCGTGTACGGTTTCTTGGATGAGGATGAGAAATTACATGGTACTGAAATCAACGTGATTCCTGTTCTGGGAAATCCTGAGGATGACGGGTTCCTGAAATTGATCGGGCAGAAGTGTGAGGCATTTGTAGCTATTGATGACACCAAGTACAGGAAGTTTTTGGTAAAAATGCTAAACGAGCGACGCAAAACACAACCTGTCAACGCCATTCATAAATCTGCCTACATTTCCACGGATGCCGAAATCGGCCATGGTAACTTTATCAATGCAAAAGTGAACATAGGCACAGCCGCCAAAATAGGTTCGCATGGCATATTCCATACCGGAGCTACCATCGACCATCAAGCAGAAATCGGTGACTTTGTGCAGGTGGGCGCATCAGCAGTGATTAATTCGGGAGCTAAAATCGGTGAAGGAGCGTTCATTGGTTCTGGTGCCGTTATTATTTCAGGGATTACCGTAGGGAAAAACGCACGTATCGGCGCCGGATCCATAGTGATAGCGGATGTGGAAGAAGAAGACACGGTCTTTGGAAACCCTGCCGCCAGTATTTCGAAAAAGTAAACACGGAAGTAGGTAACCACAGAGTCTCAGAGTACACAGAGAAAAAATCTCTCTGTACTCGGTCTCCGGTCCTGCCTCTGCGGAGTCAGGTTTACCTCCCCAAAGGGATGGCAGGCTCCGGTCTTCAGTCTCAAAAACATCAACAATAAAAACACCCTGCTGGAATCAGGGCCAATGTTTTATGGAAAATCAAGATTATCAAATCCTTTTGTACTACTGCTATGCCCATATAGCAGACCCTGAAGCTTATAGGGAAGAGCACCACCTTTTCTGTGTGGAAAACAACATCCGGGGCAGAATCATCATCTCATCGGAAGGCCTCAACGGAACGGTTTCAGGTTTGAAGGAGGACTGCTCAAAATATATGGAGTATGTCACTTCGGACCCTCGCTTTGCCAAAACCGAGTTTAAGATTGATTCGCATGACAAACATGCCTTCAACAAGATCCACGTGAGAGCCAAGGAGGAAATCGTTCACTCCAGCCTACGCCACATCAACCCAAATGAGCGGACCGGCAAGCACTTGGAGCCAAAAGAATTCAAGGAGCTGAAAGACCAGGATGACGTGGTAATTCTGGATGTGAGATCAAATTACGAGCATAAGCTTGGCAAGTTCAAAAATGCCATCACTTTGGATATTGACAATTTCAGGGATTTTCCTGAAAAGGTAAAGGAGCTTGAGCACCTCAAAGGCAAAAAAGTCCTTACATACTGTACTGGCGGAATCAAATGTGAAAAAGCCAGCGCCTATCTATTGGAGCAGGGCTTTGAAGACGTATACCAACTTCATGGAGGGATCATCAAATACGGCATGGAGGCCGATGGAGAAGATTTCGAAGGAAAATGCTACGTGTTTGATAACAGGTTAGCCGTGGATGTGAACAAGGTAAATCCAACCGTGCTTTCCACCTGTTATGTCTGCGAAACCAAGTCCGACAGAATGGTAAACTGTGCCAATCCAACCTGCAATATCCATGTACCTATCTGTGAGGAGTGCGGCTGGAAAATGGAGGGAGCCTGCTCTGAAGAGTGTAAGGAGAACCCAGAAAAAAGGCCTTACAACGGTACTGGTTACTATCAGAAAAACACCAACGGCTACAACCCATATAAAGGTTTATACAGAAAGCCCGATAAAGACAAAATAAGATCTCTACATGACTAATCCCATACCAGCATCGGAACTGATTATCAATCCGGACGGAAGCATCTACCATCTTCACCTCAAACCGGAAGACATCGCCCATGACATCATCACAGTGGGAGACCCGGATAGAGTTGAGGCCATTACGCAGCATTTCGACCATGTGGAGTTGAAGGTAAGCAAGCGTGAATTTGTCACCCATACGGGTACCTACAAGGGGAAACGTCTGACGGTGATGAGTACTGGCATGGGGACCGACAATATTGAAATCTTCATGACAGAGCTAGATGCGCTGGTTAATGTTGACCTTAAAACTAGGCTGCCCAAGGAAGAACACACATCGCTGAATATTGTACGGGTGGGGACTTCAGGAAGTATGCAGCAGGACATTCCCGCAGGTGCTCTGCTTGCCTCTGCTTATGGGGTAGGTTTAGACACCCTAATGACCTTTTACACCGCTGAGCAAAGCAATGAGGAAGTAGCCGTTGGGGAAGGCTTACAGAAAGCATTAGACATTCCCTTTGCACCCTATTGTTTTGAGGGCTCCAAGACACTGTTGACAAAGCTGGGCACTGGCCTGGTGATTGGCAATACGGCCACATGTCCGGGCTTTTTTGGCCCACAGGGCAGGCAAGTGAGACTCAAGCCGGCCATACCGGATATAATCGAACGCTTGTCAGGTTTCAAATTGGGAGACTTTCAGCTGACCAACTTTGAAATGGAGACGGCTGGCTATTATGCATTGGGAAGAATGCTGGGGCACGAGACGCTAAGCCTTAACGCCATAGTCGCAAATCGGGTAGCACATCAATTTGTAGATAATCCTGCTGAGGTGGTCGACAGACTCATTAAGCACACATTGGAAAATATTTAAATCAAGGGAAGGCCAAAAGCTTCCCTTTTTTTATGCACGGATTTGACCCATTCTAAAACTTTTTATACAATTCAAAGTTTTTATTTTAATCTAACCTACCTAGCCACTGGCTCTTAAATTTAGAATTACTATTTATTTACAATGTTCCGTTTATCAATTTATAACTCCATTAAGATAAAGGAGTCGTAATTTCGGAATATTATTTTGTAAATTTGAAAACCAACTATTATCAAAATTACACCATATGAAACCATTTATAGGATTAATCCTAGCTTTTTTTATTTGCACGTTCTCTATTGAAGTTTACGGTCAATCCATCACTTTAAAGGGCCGTGTTCTAGATAGGGAATCCGGGGAGGGTTTGGAGTTTGCCAACATAGCTTTGCTTTCCCCATCAGACTCGAGTCTGGTAGGCGGCGGCATGACTGACTTGGATGGCCGCTTTGAATTCACATCCGAACCTGGTGAATATATTGTCAGAGCGGGTTTTATTGGATACAGACAAGAATACAAAAATGTAAACCTAGGCGATAAGCCAGAAGTTAATCTGGGGAATTTCCGCTTGCAATCTGACACAGAGGCCCTGGATGAAGTAGTAGTCGAGGGCGTTCAGTCCATGTTTGAAAGCGATATTGATAAAAGAAGCTATAATGTGGAAAACAGCATCGTCGCCGAAGGCGCTACGGCTTCTGAGTTGCTGGGGACACTTCCGTCCATTCAAATGGATGAGGAGGGTGGAATTTCCATGCGAGGTAGTGGTGATATACTAATATACATCAACGGCCGTCCATCCAACCTTTCTGGGGATGATGCCGAATCTATCCTTGCACAGTTCCCAGCCAGTAGCATTAAAAGTGTGGAACTGATCACCAATCCATCTTCCAGATATGACGCCGCGGGGGTCGGCGGTATCATCAACATTATCCTGAAAAAAGACGAAAGAAGAGGCTTAAACGGACAGGCACAAGTGGCTGTAGGGACAAGAGACAAGTACCAAGCTGGATTCAATCTCAATTATGGCTTGGAAAAGATCAACTTTTTCGGTTCTTATAACTTTCAGGACAGAAGGCTTTTCACGGAATCTGAAGCTTTCAGATCGGCCAATATACCTAATGCCTCTCCATTCTTGGATCAGGACGGCTATAGGGTCAATAGGGATGTCAATCACTTCACAAGGGCGGGATTTGACTATACGCCCAATGAAAACTCCACATTTGGCTTTTATGCCCAAGGTAATTTCAGAGACAGAACTGCAGACAACATTCTCAACCAAAGAAGCCTTAACAGCGCCAGACAGCTTGACAGCTTGTTCGTAAGATCTGAAGATGATTCGAGAACGAGTTTTAATGTGGAGACAGGTGTGAACTATAGCTATGAATTTGACACCTTGGGACAGCAGATTTTCACCTCCCTTTCCTACAGTAGAGATGAGCGGGACCAATTGGAGCTATATGATCAGCTATTCTTCAACTCCTTCAATGAGGAAGTACCCGAAAATTTCCTTTCACAAAGAAATGTCAGGCCGCAGGTTAGTGATCTGTATGTATTTCAATTGGATTACATAAAGCCGTGGGAAAACGGGGGAAAACTGGAAACGGGGTTAAAAGGAACGTTTGGGTTCTGGGACAGGGGACAGGACTTCTTCCAGACAGACCAATCCACAGATTTCCGTGAGGTCCAAAACGACACCATCAGTGACAATTTCAACTTTAGAGAAAATGTATATGCCGCATATTTAAACTACGGCCATACTATAGGAAAATTGAACTACCAAGCAGGTTTGAGAGGGGAGTATACCGAGACTACAGGTGTGCACGCCAACTCTAACCAAACGATAGTCAACAATTATTTCAACCTATTCCCAAGTCTCTTCCTAACCTATGACCTGCCCGGAAACGAGGAAGATTTAAGACTTAATTATAGTAGAAGAATTTCAAGACCTGGAATATGGGGTTTGGCCCCCATGTATAGAGTGGGAGATTTGCTTAATTTGAGTATTGGTAATCCATTCTTACAACCTGAATTTACTGATAGTTATGAGTTTGGATATCAAAAGGGATGGGGAAGCTACCTATTCACGGGTACCACATATCACAGAAGGTCCACAAATGTGCAAACTAGAGTGATCAACCTTCAGGATAACAACGTGGCTGTACAAACCAGGGAAAACGCCGCCAGCAGAGTAAATACAGGTTTGGAGCTGATCAACCAATTTGAGTTTACCAATTGGTGGGATATGATGCTCTCTGCTGACTTATTCTACTCGGAAATCTTTGGTGACAATATCGAAGAAGGGTTTAATAATAGTAACTTCAGCTGGACCTTAAACATGCTATCAAATATTAACATTAGAAATGTTGCCAACTTCCAGATTCAGGGTAATTATCGTGGGCCTATAGTACTTCCTCAAGGGGAAATAGAACCCATGTATGGTGTCAACATAGGCGCCAAGAGAAATTTCATGCAGAATCGGGCGACCATAGCAGTCAACGTAAGTGATATTTTTAATACCAGAATCTTCAGAATAACGACCGAAGATGCTCGATTTGATCAGAGAAGGGTATTTAACCGTGAGACCAGAATTGGTACGGTAACATTTACTTACCGATTTGGTGGGTTTAGAGACAGAAATGGACGTGACCCTGACAGAGATCGGGACGAGGAAGATGATGACTTTTAAGCAATGAAGGGTAGCCGATGGCTACCCTTTTATTTTTTGAAGCAGATTCTGAACATCTTTCTCTTGAAACTTAGCAATAAAAGGAAAACGCTCCCTTTGGTAAGGCACCCCTAAGAAGTGCATTTTGGGAATATTGCTCTGTCCATCCTGGGACCTTATCTTGTCAACATTGGTATCGAAACCCTCAATTTGGATCATCCTGAAATCAGGGCTATACCCATCTGAATAGATGACAAAATCAAAGGTATCAGAAGTGCCATTTGAAAATTTCACCTCATTCCCCGTTACAGCTTCAATCTCCGGCTTGATCTTAACCTTCTTCATTTTGGAGGCCAGCTTATCAAAATAGAATATCGGATTCTCTTTGCCATCGACCACATCTTTTTTATTGAGCTTGTTTCCCCACCAGAACCTGTTCTTGCCCAAGATCGACAAGGAGGCTTTACCTCTTTTACTTTTGGCCCAGGTAACATCAAAATACTTGGACAGCTCAGCAGCTATTTGTGCGCCACTATTGCCATTTGCTGAAACCAGCACCTTCTTGCCTTTGACAGAAACAGGATTTTTGTATTTCCTCACATGAAGAGCTGGAATCGCCAGATCGTGGACCCATTGTGGTTTCTTGGGATTTAGAGAATTCCCATTGGCCATGATAACCTGATCTGCGGTAAAAGTGCCATTGCTGGACACAACCTCAAACACGCCATCCTCAAACCTGATCTGGGACACAAAATGATTGGTATAGACAGGCAACTGAAAGTGGTCTACATAGCGGTCTAGATAATCTCCCATTTGGTCTTTTGTAGGCCTAGCTTCCGCCTCCAGTGCCATGGGAAGGCCTGGCAACGAAGCCATCGCTGAAGGTGTAAAAAGCTGCATGGAATCAAACCTGGACCTCCAAGCATCTCCCACTTGCAGGTTTCTTTCCAACACCACTATGTTTGCCTTATCCTTTAAAAAATAGGCTGCCATAATCCCATAATGGCCTGCCCCTACTATAATTATATCTTTATGCATATGTTAATCTGATATCCCATCAAGTTCGCTCAATTCAAGCCAACGCAACTCTAACTCCTCCAATTTATCATCAATTAGCTGAATACGGTTAGACCACTCCATTAATTGCTCATGGTCATCAGTCCCCACCGAAATCTGGTGAACCAGCCCGCTCTTCTCTACATTAAGGTCATCTATTTGCTTTTCGATTTCAGCAAACTCCTTTTTCTCCTTAAAAGAGGCCTTCCCTTTAGATTCTTTTGGAGCTTCTACTACTGCAGTTTGCACTTGCTTAGGGGACTTTTCCGACTCCTTTTCAGCTTTCTTTTCCGTTTTTTCCCATTCCCTAAAGTCTGTATAGTTCCCAGGAAAATCCTTAATCTTACCCTCTCCTTCAAATACAAAGAGGTGTTCAACTAACCTGTCCATAAAATAACGGTCGTGTGAGACTATTATTAAACAGCCCGGGAAATCATCCAGAAATTCCTCTAAGGTATTCAGGGTCATGATGTCCAAATCATTGGTGGGCTCATCCAGAATAAGGAAGTTCGGGTTTTTGATCAGCACCATTAAAAGCTGCAGCCTACGCCTTTCACCACCGCTCAATTTACCTACAGGTGTATGTTGCTGCTTTGGAGGGAAACCAAACCTGGTCAGAAATTGTGATATGGTAATCGTCTGGCCACCTGCAATGGTCACGACCTCTGCTACGTCTTTTACAATATCAAACAGCTTTTTGCTATCATCAAACGAGCCTTCTTCTTGCCTGTAATAACCAAAAGCAGTGGTTTGCCCAATATCAACTTTTCCAGAGTCCGGATCCAATTGACCGGTGATCATATTAAGGAAGGTTGTTTTTCCAGCTCCGTTAGGGCCAACAATACCTATTTTATCTCCCTTCTTGAAAGTATAAGAGAAATCGTCCAGTATCTTTTTCTTTCCAAAGGACTTGTTTAACCCTTCTATCTCAATGATCTTCTTGCCAAGACGCTGAGAAGTGACGGTAAGTTCGATTTCGCGCTCTTCCTTTTTGGAAAAGGCCTTTTCTTTTGTTTCTTCAAAAGCATCTACCCGATATTTGGCTTTTGTACCTCGTGCCTTAGGCTGGCGTCTGATCCAATCGAGTTCCTTTTTGTATAGACTCTTGGCCTTATCTATTTCTGTAGCTTCAATTATTTTTCTTTCAGCCTTCTTCTCCAAGAAATACCCATAATTACCGGAGTACCTGAAAATCTTTCCATCCTCAAGTTCGATGATTTCATTCGTTACCTTCTCCAAAAAATACCTATCGTGAGTTACCATGAACAGAGAAAGATTGGCTTTTGAAAGATAGTCTTCCAGCCATTCAATGGTTTCCAAATCCAAATGGTTGGTTGGCTCATCCAGAAGCAAGAGGTCAGGCTTCTCCAATATGGCCTTAGCAAGCGCCACACGCTTTCTTTGTCCACCAGAAAGGTTGGACACCGGCAATTCCGTATCATGTAAGCCAAGCTTGCCCAAAACCTCCTTGATCTGATATTCAAAATCCCAAGCTTGGAGGTTTTCCATCTGTTCCATAAGCTTATTGAGCCTATCGGAATTGTCTACACCTTCTTGGGCTTTGATTAGGGCCTCATTATACTCTTGGATAGTTTGTAGGGTAGCATTAGAACTCTCATCAAAGATAGTCTGATAAATGGACAGGCTACCTGTAAAAACAGGATTTTGGGGTACAATGGCAACCTTCACCTGCTGGTTGATGGCAACATTTCCGCCATCGGCTACTTCGGCGCCCATGATGATTTTCATAAGGGTTGATTTCCCTGCGCCGTTTATGCCGACCAAGGCGATTTTCTGCCCTTGATCAATTCCGAATGATATCTGATTAAATAAGACTTTATCTCCGTAAGACTTGGAGAGGTTTTCTACTGACAAGTAATTCATGCCCAAAATTAAACAAAATATAGCCGGTAATAAGAAAAGGTGGAAACTAATTAGCTCCCACCTTATTAAGTAAGTTTGTAAGTGTTATTTGGAAAACAGCGATTTCATGGCCGCACCCAAATGCCTAGCCGCAATTTCGAGGTGCTCCCCAGTCTTTTTAATTTCCGGCTCGATCAATTTCTTCTTTTCGGCCAGAATTTTCTCAAAGTCATCACGCTTGGATTTGAATTCTTTCTCGAGATCTTCTTTCTTAAATTCCATTTCGGAAATCTTCTTTTCAATATCCTTTTTGGCTTCCCCGGTGGCCTTCGCTCCCTTTTCGACCAACTCTTCTATTTTTAGTCCTATTTCCTGGAGCAGCTTCTCTACTTCCTCAAAAGATTTCTTGTGCGTAGTCATACCTGTGGTTGATTTTACTTCAAGTTACAATTTAACAGCCTAATAAGCAAGAATAGCATACTAGGGGATAAGGTTTAGGAGGTTAATATCCATTGTTTAAGGTTTAAAGTTTAAGGCATACGATTGAAAGTGCTCTGCGAAGAGGACTTTGTTGTTTCTTGCTGACGTCCTAAATGATGAATGCAGAATGATGAATGATGAATAAATGAAATGGTCGCTGGGAAGAAACCTCCGTAAAACTCCCATTTGAAATCCGCGCAACACTCCCGATCCGCAAAAGGCTCCTCGGGACAAGTTCTGGCCCTCTTCAAACTCTATTCTTTTGCGATCCTTGCTGACGTCCTAAATAATGAATGATGAACGCTGAATGATGAATAATGAAATTGTCGCCGTAAAGAAGTCTCCGTGAAACTCCCTTTTGAACTCCGTGTCCCCATGAAAGCCTTAAACGCAAAAAAGTCTCTGGATTGTTCCAAAGGCTTTGTGTAATAAAGGAAGGCGGCGACCTACTCTCCCGTCCGCCGCGGCGGACAGTACCATCGGCGCTGCAGGGCTTATCCGCCGAGGCGGATCGGGATGGGAAGAAGTGGGGCGGATAAACGCAAAAAAGCCTCCAGATCTCTCTGAAGGCTTTGCTTAATAAAGGAAGGCGGCGACCTACTCTCCCGGATGTGACTCCAGTACCATCGGCGCTGCAGGGCTTAACTTCTCTGTTCGGGATGGGAAGAGGTGGGGCCCCTGCGCTGGGCCGCCTAAGGTTTTGGTGTCGGATGTCAGATGGCCGGTGTCGGATGTTGCTTCCGATCGGCCGTCTTCCGGCACTGTCCATTGGACACAATATTTTAAGTCCATTTATCTTCGTACTTGGTACTTGGTACCTGGT
>NZ_JAHBGI010000015.1 GCF_018500185.1 Litoribacter ruber
AGTAAATACCACATCAATTGCGGAATCCCCTCTCAGTGCTCGGCGCTTGGAACGTGAACAAATACCCGATCCCCCCTGCGGCTCCGCTCAGGGATCGAACTATATAGTTAAAGAATCAGATGGTTTCGGTTCCGCTCAACCATTTATCGACAGGTAACCTCAACCCTTCAACCCACTTTCAGCTCCGCTAGGAGCGGCCGATATAATAACCGCCGGTGACAACCGGCGGTCTGCAGCCAACTTCCCCCTGTAAGTCCCAGAGGGACGCACCATGTAAATTCTGAGAAAGGTTGGGGGATCAAAAATACGCTGGCCCTTCGGCTCCCTTTCGGCTTCGTTCAGGGACCCAGCTCCCGGTCATGCACTGCGCGCTGAGCACTGGGCACTGGGGGGATGAAAGAAGGTAATGGAAAGATGGCAGGATAGTACGCTTGAAGTGAATACCCCATCAATTGCGGAATCCCCTCTCAGCGCACAGTGCACAGTGCACAGTGCTTGGAACATAAATAAAGGACACGATCTTCCTTCGCTTCGCTTAGTATGCGCGCTCAGGGACCGAGAAATTATAATTGTTAGGTTTCAATAACTGTTTCATTTTCAATTTTTATCACCTCATATATTGGGATATTAGCTCCTAAGACTTCAATTGTGAAGGTAACTGCATAAGGCACTTCTTCTTGGTTTTTATCCCAGCTTTTGTGAGCCTTTACAGCGATGCATAATTCCTCCGGTAATTCATAAGATTTGATAATGGCCCAGTCTTTTTGAACCGTTGAATTCGTCCTGCTCAAATCCTTAATTTCACCATGATTAGTTTGGCCACCTAATTTCCAAGGTAGTCCGTTTAATCTTCTTCGGGCATCACTGTCGTATTCGGTGTTTGTCCCTTCGATCTCTCTTAGTACGTAACTTTTATATTGATCATATGATTCTTCCAATTTTGAACTTTCCCAATCAAGCCAAGTTGCCAGATAGGATTTTAACCGCTGTCTTGTACGCCGAACCTTCGATGTGAAGGCTAAGGTTACTTCAATTAAGATTTCAAAATCGTCCTCGGGTTTTCTCAATATCTCTGGAATATCTACTTTATATACATGAGCTTGTTCAGCCTTAATTTTAGAAGTGTTATAGAAAGTAATCCGATGCTCTGTATTTCTAGTCACCCTCTCCAGAGAAGGAAGACCATATCCCAAAAATTTAATGTGTTCAAGGTCAGGCTCTCGAAAATAACCTCTCGGTAACCTAGCTCCTTGGACCAAAAGCGCTCTAAGTAAATTGTGATTTTCACTTGGGTATAATTTTTTTAACTGTGCCAGTATATGCGTTACTTTTGGAGCAGCAAATGAAGTTCCGACCTCATCTTTTGAAATTGCTGGTCCACCATTTAATGTGGATCTCAGAAGCTCAGGGGATAATTCTTCTTTTTGACTTATATGACGAATAGAGTTCTTGGATACTACAAGCCCTCCTCCAAATTCTACAACATCTGGTTTTGTCATGTCCCAAATGCCAAGTCCTATTCTAGAGAAAGGTGAGACCTCACCTTCTCTGCCTAATGATAACCAGTCTTGATCCTCAAATTCAGCAGAATTAATACTGCCTACTGTAATTGCAAAGGCACTTTGCCCGGGGTTTGCTATTCTGCAAAAAGGTTGGCTTAAATAAACAGGGTATTCTAACCCATCAGCAAGGTATTGTTTGATCGAATCCCGATATATGTTACCTGTGACAAGAACAAAATTTACCCCTTCATGGTGAATCAATTCATCAATAGCTGAAGCCCATGAAGACATATGCTTCTTTCTAAATACTGCTTTTGAAGATATTGATAAATTAAATAATTGGCAGTCTCCATCGTCCTCAATAATTCTTTGAAGAAGAGAGGCAGGATAATGATGCGAGAGACTATTGGTGCTATCCAAAACCCTAATATTACGGAGAAAAGTAGGCAAAGTGTATGGAGAAGTTAATCCGGCAATGCCTGTAGGATATAGTATAGCCCCTGCAACCCGGGTCCCGTGCCCATTGGGATTTACAAAGTCTGCAGTGGAAGGATCAGTGGGAATATAGGAAATGGAACTTCTTATGGCACCTTCCAATAGCCTATGATTTTCCTGGATCCCACTATCAATAACTCCTATAATAGGGGAGTCCTCGTCAGGTGGAAGAATATCTAAACTTTCTCCCAAAGAGGTTCCGGGGTCACTTGTATGGATTTCAATCTCATCCTTTTCGTTGACCTCAAATACAAAAGGGTAATTTATAACCAGATCTTTCAGTCCCTTGCCAGAAATTACGATTTCACAGCTGAAACTGTCCTCCAGTTCTATATAAGAACTTTCAATGATGCCATAGTGAGAGATAAATTCCTCAAAATGAGATTGTCTTTCCAAAAGTAAATTGTCTCTTTCTTCTAAATTCCCACAGTATTTTTGATGCCGGGCTACTCCTCCTTTTTGAGAAATATCTGGCTCTTTGGGAGTGGGTCTATCAAAAGCAATTCCTACCTCTAAGTGATAATCGGTACTGTCTTGTATTTCACTCCACTCTTCAAAAAGTGTCTCTGATAAAATATGCTCAGGCTTCCAACTTGTTCTATTTCCTTCAATGATATTCCAAAACTCTGCAACGTTTCCAGTACCGTATTGTTTTTCCAGAAAACCATTGATTTTTTCTTCAAGAGCATAAAGATTATCCAAAGATGCGGCTACAACATACCCATCATCATTTTCTGAAATGATCTCTATGTTGTAATTGAGAAGGTTAAAACCAGTTTCCTTTAGTTTCTTAGGATTGATTTCCAAGAGGATTGGCTGAACATCAGGATCTAGAGGCGCCAGACCTTCTCTTTGGGAAAAGTCCTCAAGCCATTTTCTCCGGTTTGAGTCAATACTTGTGGTTAAAAATTCGACATGCTCCCTTCGATGGGATTTTATGTGTGTAGTTGTCTCACTTTCACTTCCGCCTCCAAATCCTCTGGATTTTCCCTCAACTACCTGAAAAAATTTCAAATGCGGAAATTGTTCCATTATCTTAAGTATTTAAAAAACGATTTTCCATTAAGGCGTTCTTAATATCTTCCGAGCTGATACTTTTGTGTGAATGAATGATTGATTTTTTTGCAGCATCATGAGCGACCTTCTCTACAATTGCAAAAGAAAGCCCTTCCATTAACTGCGAAAATTCGTTTAGGTCTACATCAGTATGAAGATGTAGGGATGAAAAAGAATTTTGCAGGAGCTTTTTTATTTCTGGGATAGTAGGTTTAGGAAACTCAATGAAATCATCAAATCTTCTAAAGAGGGCTTTATCCAGACTTCCTTCCAGATTGGTGGTTGCGATCAAAAGTCCCTTACCATTGTATTCTTCCAACAAACCTAAAAGGATATTGACAATTCTATGAATTTCTCCAACGTCATTTGATTTCAGGTCTCTTTGTTTTCCAATAATATCAAATTCATCCAGAAGAAGTACGCAAGGATAATCTTCAATGCTTTCAAACAGTTTGTTGAGATTGGCCGCTGACTCTCCTAGATAGGAAGAAATGATGGAATCAAACCTGACTTTGTAAAACGGCAATCCGAGGTCCCAAGCAATCTTTTCTGCAGCCATACTTTTCCCACAACCTGAAGACCCATAGAATAAAATTCGTTTCCTTGGTTTCAGACCATGATGGGCCAGTCTATCCTGAGCCAAAAATTCTTTCTCAATTCTTTGAACTTTGCTTTCCACCTCCGGGGATAATACCATGTGGTACCTTAGCTGTTCATGCGGAATATGAGAAGCTAGTGGCAGTCTATATCTCCGGTCAACAGGCAGCTTAAATTCGTTAGTACGAATTGGTCTTAGTTCCTGTTCCTTTTGTTTGCCAAGGTTGTCAATGAGGATATGCTCCAGCTTATCAGCCAAATGTACATGACCTTTCTTGCGCTCTTCATTAACAATATTAAAAGCGATCTTCATCAAAGGAGTTTCTTTATTTCCTTCAATTGACTTAAACAAGCGGGTCAGTAATGCTTGATTCATTTTTTTGGTCCTTTATATCCGAAACAAATGTAATATGGCTGGAAGTTCGGTGTTTTGAAATGCTCTGTAAACCCTGATTTTTAAAAATGTGAGAAATGCATTCCAAATCTCACTCAAGATTAGCTAATTTCTTCCTCCTCTACAATACCCTGATTAGGGTAATTTAAGCTAATCAAAGTTTAAAAGCGAAGTAAACTATTAATAGATCTCGTCCTCCAAAGAAAAGTTTGCCATCTAAACCTACTTGTGAGAAAAAAGTACCCCGATGGGATAGCAATCCCGTATGCATATAGCTAATTATATTAATCCTTTCTAAATTTTTGAACTCTAACTTCCAGGTTTAAAGCTTGCTGAACGAAGTCCTTAATATTTATGTCGGAGTCACGTGAGTATTCAATCTGAAAAAGCCTTGTCTGACTTGCCAATTCGTCAGCCTTTTCTTTCCAATTTATATGATTCTCCATTTTAAGATTGTCCACCTTATCCATTAAATCATGAAGGTAGTTAATTTCCTTTTCGGCTTTCTGTCTCTTGTCCATTTAATTTGAATTATGTTTTCTCTTCTTACCCAAATACATGGGATTATTTCCATCTACCCATAACCTCATTTTGAAAAAAAGGGAGGGAAAGTATTCAGGATTATTTTAAATCAAAATCCAACAACTCTTTCGGATGAACTTTTAATGCATAGGCAATTTTTGAGAGATGACTTATACTAGTGTTGATTTCACCTCTTTCAATTCTCCCTATTTGGCTTAGAGTAAATCCCGTCAACTCAACAAGGTGTTCCTGAGAAATTGATTTCGATTTCCTTATTTCTGCAACCTTCTTCCCGACTTGATTAATAAATTTCTGGTCCTTATATGCCATTCGTTGCTCATGGTAGTGGTAAATAGCTCATTCCTTAGTCGAGACCAAAAGCTCTCTTACATCAACATTTAAAAATCTCGCAATTTTAAAAAGATCCGGAATTGAAGGCTGCTTAGTATTTGTACACCAATTGGAAACAGTAGGCTCTTTAACCCCCATATATTCAGCTAGTTTCTTATTTGAACTTTTTTGCAGTACAATAACCTCCTTTATGCGATTGTAATCCATATCCCACTTTTACTTGAGGTACATATCATTAATATTATCAGTTAAGGATTTTTCGGAGATTTTTTCTTTTTTGAAAGCTCTTCCCAAAAACCAGTCTCAGGAATTAAATCTCGTGGAGAGCAATTCATTTCAAAAGCTAATCGATTGACATGATTCAAGTTATATTTACTGTTAGAGTTGGGGCTCTCTATTTGACCAATAAAGCTCTTATCACATTCTAAAAATGAGGCAACATCCGCTTGAGAGAACCCTTTAGATTCCCTAACTCTCTTAACCTGCTCGATTACAGCTAATTCGAATTTAGATTTTTTTGCCATTACTATTTGCAATTACTAAATTCTTTATTAGATTTACGCTTAGTTATTACTAAGCAAAATTTCTTCCTTTAATTGGATAAGGAAAATATTTCTTAGTATTGCGATCCTTTAAATAGAAGCATCGCACTTATTGTCTCGAAACAGAAACCTAGGAAATTTCTAATGTACACGAGAAAATGAGTGAAGTTGCTCACGCCATTGGCGTGGGCTCACTTATTCGTGTACGGGTTCTTCCTAGGTACCTTGTTTCGATTGAGCTGAGTCCCACGCCTCTTTTTATGCCTGGTACTCAATCTCTCAAGACACTATTATATATAGAGTACCATGGGACAGCAACATATCACATATCCTCCTCTGCGTTACGGGTCAATGATGAACCCGTTCAACTGCTGCGCTGTCTCCTTTCATCAATCCATTAAACAATTACAAAGAAACCTGATCAAATCCCCGGATTGAGGCTCCGCTTCGCTGCACCGGTTATTTGGCTTCGCCGTTTATAGCCCGCTAAAGCGGCCGTTTATGGTTTAGGATTCTGGGAGCACCAGAGTTTTTAAACCATAAACTTTCCCCAGCGGGGAAAATAAGCCTTAAACCAATCCGGAATTTGATCAAAAAAAGAATGCACCAATTCTTAATGGAAAACTTATGCCTAAAAATTAAGCCTTAAACCATAACCCTCCGCATAGCGGACAATAACCCATAAACAAATGACCTCAATCAAAAAACTACTCGACGGAATTATCTGGCTACTCGTTGGCGACAGGCAGCTCGGGGAAGAATTCCGCAAGCAAGAAAGCCCAAGCTTCACCTACGTCCCCGACCCCAAACCCAAGCCCCTGACCAGAGAGCAACAGGAAGCGGTCCTCCTCTGCAAAGCCATCGGCGTCATCCTCAAAGAGGAAGGTGAAAAGAACAAACTTAAAGTAGAGCTCCACATCCGCCCACTCAGCGACAAACCTCCAAACCCTCGCCCTTAGCAGGCAAGCTTGGGCCCATTGCTACTCCGCGAAGAAGCCTTAGTGGGACTTAGCCTGGCCGCCGTGGCGGGTGGCCTTTTGAATCGCCTCGAAGAAGCCTTCGTGCGACTTCTTTAATACTTAGTGCGACTTAGTGGCCATTTGATTCTCCGCGAAGAAGCCTTAGTGGGACTTAGCCTGGCCGCCGTGGCGGGTGGCCATTTGAATCTCCGCGAAGAAGCCTTCGTGCGACTTCTTTAAAACTTAGTGCGCCTTAGTGGCCATTTGATTCTCCGCGAAGGAGCTTTGTGCTTCTTCGTTCAAACTTAGTGACCTTTGTGACCTATTTACTCCGCGAAGGAGCCTCTGTGAAACGCATTTAAAACTCCGCGATAGTCTGCGGCCCATTGGATTCCGCGACGAAGCTTCGTGCGACTTCTTTAAAACTTAGTGCGCCTTAGTGGCCATTTGATTCTCCGCGAAGGAGCTTTGTGCTTCTTCTTTAAAACTTAGTGCCCTTTGTGACCTATTTACTCCGCGAAGGAGCCTCTGTGAAACTCATTTAAAACTCCGCGAAACTCTGCGTCCCATTGGATTCCGCGAAGAAGCTTCGTGCGACTTCTTTAAAACTTAGTGCGACTTAGTGGCCATTTGATTCTCCGCGAAGAAGCTTTGTGTCCTTTGTGACCCATTATTTCCCCCGAAGAAGCCTTTGTGCTACTTCTTTAAACCTTAGAGCCCTTTGTGGCCCATTGTTTCTCCGCGAAGAAGCTTTGTGCCCTTTGCCTGGCCGCCGTGGCGGGTGGCCCATTTCCTTCCGCGAAGGAGCATTTCCATCTCTAATACCAATACAATGAAAAAAAGAACCATCTTTTTCTTCCTGGGACTACTATGTCTATTGGGAAGAGTCGAAATATTAGCTGGGCAAGAAGTTGCCAATCATCCCAAAGTCCCCTCCGAGCGAATGGAGGGGGCCCCGGTGGTGGTATATGGCGAAATCAGGCCAAGAATGCCCTTTGAACATTTTACCATCAAATATTGGGAAACACCTCTTGATCTGGTGAGCAACTCCCCACAATTGCACTTCCAAAAAATAAAGGCCAAATCCGGAAGCCTAAAAAAAGGCAATCCCTATAGCTACTATTTCGAAGTGCATATCCCAGCTGAAAGCTATGGCTACCTAACAATAGGAAATGAACATGTCACCTTCCTAGATCATCTCCCCGTCTTGGCTGGCGATAGCCTGAAGATCCAAGTCAATGAACTCTTCGGAAGGACGATATTCTCTGGCCCACAAGGAGATTATGCCCAACTCCACGCTTCTCTACAAATCGCAAAAGACAGGGAGCTTTTTGATAGGGAAACAGTAGTCCACACACGCGATTACACCAATATGTTCCCTCAAGAAGGAGAATACCAGGAGTTCTTAAAAGCTCAAGATAAGGGATTCGGCAGAAAAGTAAAGCTGTGGCTCATTGATACGGAGGAATACTTCCTAAACCAAAAAGAAGAAAACCATAAACTTCTTAAAGGTTTACCCCAGTATGTCACAGAAGCAATTGAAGCCTCTTCAGTAGACCCTTTTAGAAAGCAGATCCTAAGGGATGATTACTTAAGCCGCGAGTGGTGGAGCCACTACCAGCTTTGGCAGTCCCTATTACGATATGCTGAAAACCAAGACACCCTCCTCTCAGACATGAGGGAATTTGAAGAAGAGATTCTAAGACAGCAAGACACCATTTCTCCAATCTTTATAAGCAGCTTTCAATTGGATTATTTTTTCGAAAAGGCAAGGTTTCACGCCCATCTATATGACCACTCAGTTGCCGAAGCAATCTCACTACTATATAAAGGTGATATCAAAGATAAATTATTGGCCAAATACCTTTTCAGGAATTATACTGGGGCTACCATTACGGATGCAGAAACAACGAAAATAATAGAGTCCATCCAGGATCCACTGCTCAAAAGCCAAGTAAATGATTACATCATGAAATTTGAACCGGGTTCCCTATTGGCAGAATTCAATTTTGAGAATAGGTCCGGAAGCCAGGTTGAAATTGCTCATTACGAAGGCAAACTTGTACTGATCAACAGTTGGTTTACGGGGTGCTCGGCAAGTTCGAGCTTTTATCAAAACATCCTCAAGCAGGTAGAGGATAAATATGCCCACCACCCCAAAGTCGCACTTTTATCCATATCAATAGACCCCAGCAAGGAAGCCTGGGACAACGGTGTGAAAAGCGGAAAATACAGTTCCGAGGATTGGGACGAACTCTATTCGGGCACCGACCGTGACAAGCACCCCTTTTTCCTACACTATGGTATTCAGGACTTCCCCCGGCAAATGATCATCGGCCCCGACGGCCGCATCATCAAAGCCCGAGGCATAGGCTGGGACCCTATCCAAATTATCAAAGTCATAGACCAAGCCCTCCCAAATTAGCTAATTGAAAGCAAAGCGTCTAACACTAGAAATACTTAGTACCTGGTACATAGTACTTTGTACAATAATCAACAGCAACCCAATAATTAATAAATCAATATGAAAAAGCATCTACTACTGTCACTGTTCTTAGTGACATGGGCCCTAGTCGCCCAAGGACAAAACCAAGGAGATCAGCACCTCCTGCGAGGAAGAGTGCTGGCCGGTTCTCAAGGAAAAGGCCTTCCAGGGGCTTATATCTCGCTTGAAGGATCCGAACGCAGAGCCGTTACAGATGCCGAAGGAGAGTTTACCCTTAGAGCAGCAGCAGGCGACTATATATTAATTGTCAACTTCCTCGGATATGAAGAATATTCCCTAGAGATAAGCCTGCCCTATGCGGAAAGGTTAGATATCGTACTTCAGGAAAGTGACTTGAGCATGGACGCAGTCGATGTCGTGTCCACTGGATATCAGCAGCTACCAAAAGAGCGGGCAACAGGCTCTTTTGTTCAAGTGGACAACGAATTGGTTAATCGCCGAATCAGCACCAACCTCATCGATAGACTGGAAGATGTCACTCCCGGTCTGATATTCAACCGTTCTGGCCAAAGTTCAGACGTCCTCAGCATTCGGGGGCGAAGCACCATCTTTGCCAACACCCAACCCTTAATAGTAATCGATAATTTTCCATACGACGGACCCTTGGAAAACATTAACCCTAATGATGTGGAATCAATCACAGTACTTAGAGATGCTGCTGCCGGATCAATTTGGGGAGCAAGGGCAGGGAATGGTGTCATAGTAATCACCACCAAAAGAGGTAATTTCAAAAAAGGCCCACAGGTGTCTATTAACGCCAATGTTACCACTGCAGAACGACCAGACCTCTTTTACCAACAGCGTATGTCTTCGCCTGATTTTGTGGATATGGAGGAATTGCTATTTGGTAGGGGCTTTTACAACACTGCAGAAAATTCCGTCAACAGAACTCCCCTGAGTCCAGTAGTGGAAACGCTCATTGGAAGAAGGGACGGACTGATCAGTGAGGCAGATGCAGCAAGAAGGCTGGATGAGTTCAGGGCCTTCGACAACAGGAGGGATTATATGGACCATCTTTACCAAACCGAAATCCGCCAGCAATACTCGGCCAATGTAAGAGGAGGTGGGGAAAATCAGCGATATGCACTGTCAATAGGCAATGATCGCAATACCGAGTCACTGGTAGGCAATTACCTGAACAGGCTTACCGTCAGTGCTACGCAGGATTTATCCATGCTCAAAGGAAAACTCAACCTTTCCACAGGTGTCTATTACGCAGAAACAGATAGGGAATCGGGAAATGATGGATTCGGAAGCCTAAGATATTCAGGCTCCATCCCCAATACCTACAGCAGGCTTGTTGATCCAGCAGGCAACCCCCTACCCATAGTATCAGACTATAGAGAGCCATTTAAGCGCAATGCTCAGGAATTGGGGATGCTGGACTGGTCTTTAGTACCGCTTCAGGAAATCAATGAGATAAGCAATAGAAGAAAAGCAAAAGACATCAGGCTTAACACCAATCTCTCCTATGACATCAACTCAGATCTTAAGGTAGAAACCTTGTACCAGTACTGGCAAAACAGTACCAACAGGGACGAATATTTTTCAGAAAACAGCTACCTCGCCCGTAACCTGATCAACCGCTACACTCAACGGGATGATTTGGGTAATCTCAGCTATCCGATTCCGGTAGGTGGAATCCTAAACGCCGGCAACACTTCGGGGGAAAGTCATAATGTCAGAACCCAAATTCATTATACCAAAGCTTGGGGAGATAAACACGATTTGGTTGCCCTTGGTGGCTTTGAAGTAAAAACCCTCAGAACTTCAGGATTCGCTACCAGGTATTATGGAGTAAGTGAAGAAACAGGGATGAATAGCCCCGTGGACTACATGACTTTGTTTCCTCAATTCATTAACCAAAACAGCCGCTTGAGAATCCCTTACATCGGGACCATATCGGGTACTGCCGACCACTTTATAAGCCAATACGCAAATGCCTCCTACACCTACGACCGGAGATATACCCTTTCGGGTAGCGCAAGGCGCGATGCTTCCAACCTATTTGGTGTCAACGCTAACCAGCGGGCTGTCCCTCTTTGGTCGATAGGAGGTGCCTGGCTGATAAGTGAAGAGGACTTCTATGGGGCTAGCTGGCTACCTTACCTGAAATTGCGAATGACATATGGTGAAAACGGAAATGTCGATAAAAGCATTTCAGCACTGACCACCTCCATTATTCAGCTCACCAGCCAACTCACAGGTCTAAGAGTTGGGACATTGATGAATCCCCCAAACCCAGACCTTCGCTGGGAACGCATCAAAATCTTCAACTTGGGACTTGACTTCGACGCCTTTGACGGAGGATTAAGCGGAAGCCTCGAAGCTTATGGCAAAGATGGGGTAGACCTCATAGGAGCAGTACCGGTGGCTCCATCAAATGGAATTACCCAATTCCGGGGAAATTTTGCCTCCACTTCCACCAAAGGATTTGATTTTAACGTCCGCTATCTACCAGTGAGGGGCAATTTCACTTGGGCTATAGATTACTTCCATTCTCATGTAAACGAAAAAGTAATTGGATATGAAGCGGAGGTCACCCCACAGGTTTACCTCAATCAAGGAATTGGAAACCTTTCAGGCCAAATCCCCGCACCACGGCAAGGAAAGCCACTGTATGCCGTATATAGCCTTCCATCTGCCGGACTTGATCCTCAAACCGGTGACCCTAGGGGATTTCTGGATGGAGAAATCAGCACTAATTATGCCTCAATTATCAATACAGCAACGCTGGACGACTTAATCTATCATGGCCCAGGCAGACCCACACATTTTGGTGCACTGAGAAACACCTTTTCATATGGTGGGCTAAGTGTTTCCATGAACCTCAGCTACAGACTGGGCTATTTCTATAGAAGAACATCCATTAGATATGATGATCCCTTGTTGGGAAGAGTCGGACATGGAGATTTTGCAGACAGGTGGCAGCAGCCTGGAGATGAACTTGTGACTACAGTACCTTCCCTACCCGCTACAAGAAATATACAGCGGGACAATTTCTATGGAAGCAGTTCGGACCTGGTAGAGCGTGGTGATCATATCAGATTTCAGGATGTGAATATTACTTATCGCATGGATAGAAATACATTTCCACGACTCCCCTTTAGAGGAGCTGAAATCTACGGCTATCTCAATAATCTGGGAATGATTTGGAAAGCCAGTGATGACCCCTTGGATCCAGACTTCAGGACCATGCGCCCTCTGAGAAGCATGACATTAGGACTAAGAATAGACATTTAAGACATGCCCTTCCTGCCGACTTTCTTCATAAGGTTTAGTTACACGGTTCTGGCGGGAGGGGCTACTCTATCCCACGCAGCGCTCAGTGCTTCGTGCCCAGCGCCCAGTGCTCAGTGCTCCGTGCCCAGCGCTCACTGCTCCGTGCTCAGCGCCCAACGCCCAGTGCTCAATACATTCAACCCATTAAAAACGTTAAAATCATGAAAATAACATCTAAAATACTCTATATAACCATCTTTGCAGCAACCACACTAAGCTGCCAGAATATCCTAGACGAAAAACCAGACAGATCCCTGGTTGTCCCTACCAAACTATCCGAACTCCAAGCTATGTTGGACAATACCAACCAAGTGATGAACAGAGAAGCCGGTTTACCTGAATTAGCAGCCGACCATGTCGCTTTACCCGAAAGTTTATTTCCCCAAGTATTGGTAGAAGAAGTGAATAGCCATTTTTGGAGTGAAGACATTTTGGAAAGCATGGAGGCAGGTGAATGGGGATTGGCATACTCCCAGATCTTCTACGCAAATATAGTTTTGAAAGAACTCGAGAGGTTTAATGAAAGCGAAAAGGCAAGCGCTGATTGGCGAAATGTAAAAGGTAGTGCTCTATTTTATAGAGCCTATGCCTATTTCACACTGGCTAGGACATATGCTCTTCCCTACCCAGCCACGGGAGCTGAAGGAATTGTAGGTCTTCCTCTTCGAACGGCACCTGAGGTTACAAATGATATTTCCAGATCTGATCTTGCCTCCACTTTCAATCTGATAGTAAATGACCTTAATGAAGCCAGCACGCTCTTATTTGATCGTGCAGCCTACCCTAGCAGGCCATCCAAATGGGCTGCTTTTGGTATGCTCTCAAGGGTTCATCTATATATGGGTAATTACGCACAGGTAATTGAAAGTAGTAATCAATGCCTGGCTTTAGGTAACACCTTGATGGATTACAGGGATTATGAAGGAGCTACGGGAATGCCTTTTTCATTATTCAATGAAGAAACGATTTTCTATAGCGAAATGGTTACCTACTTATATCAACTCTTTTGGGGATCCACAATTTCAGAGAGCTTTTACGCAAAATATTCAGATGGAGACCTGCGCAGAGATTTATTTTTTAACCAGAGAGAGGACCGAATAGAATTTGTAGGAAGCTATAGCGGGACAATGCCACTATTCAGCGGAATAGCAGTGGACGAAGTAATTTTGAACCGGGCAGAAGCTTACGCTTGGTTGGGAGATGAAGCAGCCGCCATCGCAGATTTAAACAGCCTGTTAGAAAAACGATTTGATGATTCATTCACCCCGATAGAAGCGGAAAAAGATGTGATATCTCGGGTATTGGAAGAACGTGAAAAGCAGTTATTATTGAGAGGGTTGAGATGGGGTGACATTAAAAGGCTCAACTCACTTGAAAATCAGGGAATAGTCATCACTAGGGAAAGAGAAGGAGTTATGCACGAACTAACCCCCGGCAGCAACCGATACGCATTCCCCATTCCCGATATAGAAATCACCCAATCCGGCATCCCCCAAAACCCCCGCTAAATTCAAAAAGGGCCCTGATCAGGAGCCCTTTTTTTTTTTTCCAATTGTCACATTCCAACATCCGACTTCGGACATCGTTGTGCGAACGTCTCCGACTTCGCACTAATCCCAAGCCAAAAGCCGTCGAACCAACCACATCCTACAATCTCAACAAATTTCTCTCTGTGTCCTTTGTGCCTCTGCGGTTAGATTCTCACCCAACATCCGACTTCGGTCAACGGACATCCGTCATCCGTCATCCGTCATCCGTCATCCGTCATCCACCATCCTACGGCCTCGAATAAACCCCAGGCCGTTCAGTACCTAGAATTATATCATCATTCTCATCAAACTCAGCCGTACACACATTTGACATAGTAGTGCAGTTGTAACTTACTCCCTCGGGAATTTCTTCCCAAGTACCATTACTCAATTGCCCCTTAAGGACACCCTGTCTTTCCTGTGGCATATTAAACGCAAATGCCATCGATGCCGCCAACGCCAATCCTAGAGCTGGAAGCGATTTAATTAGCTTTTTCATGATTTTTATTAAATGTTGTAACAGTAGCTTACCTACTGTTGGGTTAAATAAAACTAGCCAATGCACCATGCACCAACCTACTCTACTACTACCCAATACCCGGAACAGCGAGCTTCTGACCCTCACTTTCAGAAGAGGTATTGAATTTTCTTTCTCTATCTCCGTTGTGCGAACGTCTCCGACTTCGCACTACCACATCCACCACTCATTATGCAAATAATCACCTGCTGGGCGGGCGCATACTCTACATCCGTCATCCGTCACCCGACATCCGTCATCCTACATCCCCCACCTGACAGCATTAATCCAACCCCCGCCAAACCCATAAACACCACATTAAACCCCAAATGCTCAACCCAACTCAATGAATCAATCACACCCCCACAACTACACGGTACCCGGTCAAACACCCCCATCATCACAGCAAGAATATACCCCGTAAAAACCGTCATCAGAACTAAACTGAACCAAAACCCTATATACCTAAGCTGGGGAATCAGCAATAAAACCACAGCTCCAAACTCAAATATTGGCAAACCATATAACAACCCCTCAGCCATCCAGAGAGGAAAAACCTGGTTTTCTAAAGCAAGCCGCGTCTTCTCAAAATCCAGCAACTTACTTATTGCCGTGTAAAGAAACATACCTGATAAAAGCATGACCAAAACCTCGGAAATTATTTGATACCTCCTCATAGCATTCTGCATTTATTTATGACTAAATTAGCACTACATACTGTAAATGAGAAGGTTGAACAACAATCATAATATAATCTAATCAACTATGGACCAAATGAGACAAAATAAATCCCCCACTCAATTCTGGCACCAAAATCACAGTTCTTTTTATAGTCGTTGGTTGTGCGAATGTCTCCGACTTCGCACTAGTTCCATGAATCATTTAACATCTCAACACATTTCTCTTTGTGTCTCTGCGTTTAAATTTTTCATCCATCATCTCACATCCGACATCCAGCATCTAACATATGACATCAATCTATCACTTTTTGGAATTCTTAAGTACCGAAGCCGGTCATAAGGTAGCCTGCCTTACAAGCCAATATAGAGGAACACTAATAAGTTCTTTTGAGACTACCCATGTAGCCTCAAAAACCATCATCAAACATAGCAACGATATAGAAGATTATATCAGGGTTATATACAAAGGATATGGAGCGGTGTATGTGGATAATAAACTGAAAAGAATTTATCGCCCTGGGGAAGTCATCCAAGATTTTACCTCATTCAAAAAACGAGAAAGATCCCCATTAACAATCGAAAGCCGTACAAAAATGACTTATGGACAAATGACTTACTGCCAGTACCAAGCTTTGACTGCCGCTGAATCTATATACTTAGGCTTTTTTTCCGAACTCCATCAATACATGCGTAGAATTGACCGTTCTTGGATTGAGGTTTTATCTATAGAGGAAAAAGACCGATATAGATATTTCCTATACCAATACCCCAATTTATTGCAGGTACTATCTGTCCAAGAAATTTCTGAATTGCTCCACATCAAATATGGCTCCCTCAAAAGATACCGCCAACAACTTTCCTCCACACCACCCCTACCACCCCACACCCCCAAACTCTACTCCACCCTCTGCTTTTAACTCATCCCCTCCGTTGTGCGAATGTCTCCGACTTCGCACCACCCCACATCATCCAGCCTCATCCCCGCCCGTGACTGACCTTAGGTAGAACAATGACAACCATGACAACCCAGTCCCGGTGACCGCAGGGAACTCGGGACGGACAACCACGTCTCTACTTACGTAAGTAATCTCCTGCCGGGCGCGGACTCAACACCCGCCATCCAACATCCGACACCGGTCATCCGACATCGGTCATCCAACATCGGTCATCCAACATCCCCCCATCAGTCCCACATCATCCCTGGGGTAACCCTGGGGTATCCCCAGAGATAGTGCGACCCCAGCCCCTCCCATAATCCACATATTCCATATTTTCCACAGAATACATAGATTCCATAGATTCCACCTTCAGTTTGATTATCAGCCATTTAGACTAATATTTGGGCATGTTAAACAAATAAAACCATAGCTAAATGGCAAGACAATCGAGTTTCATTAAATTGGAAGGTACCATCGGAGATGTTACTTTTTACAAATCAAAAACAGGCTATAAAGCCAGGCAAAAAGGCGGAGTATCAAGAGACCGTATAATGAACGATGCCCAGTTTGAGCGGACCCGGGAAAACATCGCTGAATTCACGCAGGCAGCCAGAGCAGGCAAAATCCTTAAAGATGCCTTTAGGGAAATTACCCTCAGAGCCAGAGATATCCGAACCCACAACAGAATCTATTCACAGGCCCTCAAAGTCCTGAAGACCGATAGCTTCTCCAATAGAGGAGAGCGAAAAGTTGAGAATGGTGATATCAGTCTGTTTGAAGGCTTTCAATTCAGCAACAATTCAATGATGGAAGCCACAGTCTATTGTCCTTATAGCATTGACAATGGAGATACTTCGGTGGACATTCAGTTTGAGGCCTTTGTACCAAGAAAATATCTGGCCTTCCCCTCAGGCTCTACCCACTTCAAACTCTTTGTGGTAGGAGTAGGTGTTGATTTCGAGCAGGGCGAGTCCAGAACAGAAATGCAGATTTCAGACGCATTTCCGCTTGATAACGATGAGCTGCCGGCCTTCAATGTCGAGGTTTCAAAAGTTCTCGATTTAGGCAACCATCAATTTTATGCATTGGGTATCGAATTCCTTCAGGAAGTCAACGATAAACTTTACACCCTGAACAACGGTGCTCATAATGCCGCTAAAATGATCCTAACCCAAACTGCCTAATGAAGATCCATTTAGAAAGGGAGTATTGGCCCGGCGGTACCAATGGCACTATGACTATTGAGGATTTCAAACTCTGTCATACCATTGAGCTGCCTTGGAAACGGAATGAGAAAGAATTTTCATGTATTCCAGAAGGCGTGTACGTATTGGAAAAAAGGTTTTCAGAGCGGCATGGGTGGCATATAGCGTTGAAAGACGTCCCTGGCCGTAGCCTGATCCTGATCCATTCTGCTAATAATGCTGGAAAGGAGCTCAAAGGGTGTATAGCTCCTGTAACCAAACTGAAAGGTGAGGGAATAGGGCTGCAATCTAGACATGCCTTTGAAAAGTTAAAGGAAATGATCTATTCAGTGATCGATGGTGGTGAGGAGGTAATTCTGGAGATACGGAGCTATCCAGATGCTGCTCTTAACCTCGTGCAATACGAACGATCATGGATGGATTAAATATGTCTATGATGATTGGAGGGGTGGTTACACTCCTCCTTTCTACCCTTTCCTATTTCCTGCACCTGATGATCTTGGACATTAGGCTCATGCGGGTAGAGCAAAGGGAATTGCGCGACCTATGCATTGTATTAAAAACAGAACAGCAAATCATCAAAGAATGGCTAGCCGACGACCGCCTCAAGATGACCGAAAGAATCCGACATCCCCCCTCATAACTAGTTGCCGGTTGTGCGAACGTCTCCGACTTCGCACGAAACATATACTACAGTCAGTCATCATCGGACATCGGACATCGGTCTCGTTGTGCGAACGTCTCCGACTTCGCACGAAACAGATACTACATTCAGTCATCATCGGACATCGGACTTCGGTCTCGTTGTGCGAACGTCTCCGACTTCGCACGAAACATATACTACATTCAGTCATCATCGGACATCGGACATCGGTCTCGTTGTGCGAACGTCTCCGACTTCGCACGAAACATATACTACAGTCAGTCATCATCGGACATCGGACATCGGTCTCGTTGTGCGAACGTCTCCGACTTCGCACGAAACAGATACTACATTCAGTCATCATCGGACATCGGACATCGGTCTCGTTGTGCGAACGTCTCCGACTTCGCACGAAACATATACTACATTCAGTCATCATCGGACATCGGTCATCCGACATCCGTCATCCAAACATCCAACCCATGTACAAAGAAATCAAAAATAGAATCGAATCCCCAACTCCTCCATTTTTCAAAAAATTGCAAAAAGGAGGACTCATACTAATAGCGGTAGGCACTGCTCTCATGAGTGCTCCAGTAGCCATACCATTAGCCATTGTCAATCTCGGAGGTTATATCCTCACAGCAGGGACTATAATTACCGCTGTGAGCCAAGTAGCTAAAGAAGATAAGTGATCAATTCAATGGACATGTTCCGTCTTCCGTCTTCGGTCTTCGGTCTTCGGTCTTCGGTCTTCCCTCCTGTCAATCAAAGGAAAAAAGGCATCTGGCATTATTGCGGACAAACAAATAAATTTATTTTGAATTTAATCATTTAGTGTTATATTGTACTTGTAACTAAATATAAAATTTAACCTTATGAAAGAAACTTACTTCACATTTTCTTATCGAACTACTATGTACTGACAAGATATTCAATCGTGGCCAACAGGAGAAGAGCTGTAGTTTATGCTCAGGATATTATGACCATGACTGGCAGAAGCCGAAGTTATGCATATAAGGTGCTTAGAGAGATTAAAGTATTCTACAACAAACCTAAAAGTCACTTAGTGACCATTGAGGAATATGTAGGCTTTCACGGCATCCCTGCGCAAAAAGTATTGGAATATCTTTACGAGGTTATTGCTGATTAAACAAAAAAGTGCAGGATCCTAGCCCTGCACTTTTGGTTGTTTGGGCGCTAGCCCAATCCGGATCTTTATCCGGTTCTCAGCATAGTCAATGACCCATCCTGTGGATTTACATGGTTATTGATTTCTTTTTGGAACTAATCCTTACTTTTACCCGGTAACTGTAGTTGTCGTGCATTCTTGAAAAATACTCCAAAATAAACTTTGATGGAATTTTGAAGAAGGCATAGTCATAGGAAATGTCCTGCATGTTCTTTCTACTCTTATGGCAGAAAAGGTTTCTAAATCTTTTAGCTGTATCATAATGTGTTTTTTTTTCAAATTACCAGGTATGCCAATGGAAAACAATGCAGAAAATTTAGACAACAAGATTATACCCTTATCTGACATTATTAATCAGTTGATTGTAAAAAAATGGTACTTTCACTTAATTGGCTGGAGCGTAAAAATATTCTTTGGAGAGTTTTCAATGCAATTTATTGCAAATCCTTTTGAAGTAAATTACATCCTGATAAATCTAATTTTCGTAATAATTTTATTTTATATAAGCGGGATAGGCGGTGCTTTTATCTACTTGCAGAAGGATAAGAATTTGGATCACCTAATTTCTTTTACCTTTCTCCTGATGGGAATGTACATTTCAAAGTACCTCTTTACCCACTGGAGCGGTGTCACAAATTATTCTCTACTAGAGCTTTGGGTTCATGAGACGTGGCGCTTTTTTTTATTCTCAAGTTTGGGGCTGGGCATGGCATTCTATAGCAATATGATAAAAGCAATGGCTAATCTTCGCGCTCAGGAAAGTTACTGGAAAAAAGTAGTGAATGGGGTAGAAAGAAAATCACAGGAACTCGCCTTAAACCCACATTTTGTAGGTAATGTCTTTAATTCCCTCTGCACAGACATATACCCCCATTCCAAAGAAGTATTTTATGCTATGGGACGATTATCACAAATGCTAAAATACATTTTCTACCATGAGGGACCACAGCTTATCAAAACAGAAATCAACCACCTGGAAACCTTCTTGAAATTTCAACAAAGCAGATTCAAAGACACTCTAAACCTTGAGTTTAATAATACAGTTGATTATATCCTATTGTCTGACTGTTATATCCCAAAGCTTATGATCACTGGGCTGGTAGAGAATGTATTTAAATACGGGGTAGTCAATAACCCAGAATTCCCGGCCTTAATCCAAATTTCAAGTCATTTTACTTGTGGTAAAAAAATCCTTTCGATATTAATCCGAAATGAAATTGTGGACAAACCTGATGTCACTTCCCACGGGATAGGTGACCATTTTTTATTGGAAATACTCAAACATGATTATGGAGATAATTTTACATTTGAAAAACGCGTAAATGACAATGTTTTTAATCTAAAAATAGAACTACTTTATGACTGAATTCAAATATAATGTGGCAATAATTGATGACGAACAGCATGTATTGGATTTGGTTAAAATGCTTGTGTCCGATATGGAAGGGTTCAAACTAAAATTGGCAACCACTAATCCAGAGGAATTTATTTTAGGTATGAATTCAGGGGTCATCGATATTGGGATTCTGGATGTTCGGATGCCAAAATATTCCGGTTCAGAATTAGCCGCAATTGTTTTGGCTACAAAATGCCCAATTATTTTTATCAGTGGCACGGAAGTAAAGGCAAAAGAGATCATTCCAACCGAACCCGTTGATTTCTTGGAAAAGCCTATAATGCCAGATCGCTTGGAAATCGCCTTGAGAAAAGCCGTTAGACGGATTACTGACAATACGGGCAATCGCAATACTAGAACTCCACTCCCTTCTGATGATGCAATATATTTATCCCATAGCGGAAAACTGATAAAAATAAGGGTCCAGGATATTCATTGCATCCATGCCGGTCAAGATTTTAATGAGCTATACACAGAAAAGTCTAAGTACAGTATTCCAGGCTCATTGGCCAATTTAGAAGATCGCCTAAAAAATTATGACATCATTAGAGTTCACAACTCCTACCTAATAAACACATCCAACATTGAATCCATAAAACCCAACCTTCTCACTTTAAAAAACGGCCAAGAAATCCCCATAAGCAGAAAATACAAAACCCCCTTCCTCAAAACCCTCAAACCCAAAATCCTATAACCCCTTCCCCCCTCTACAGTTGTGCGAATGTCTCCGACTTCGCACTAATCCTATTCCCTCCCCCTATTTCCTTTCACAAAAAGCTTCGTGCCCATAGTGACAATCTGCATCCGCGAAGAAGCCTTTCCCGATCCGCGAAAAGCTCCTCGGACAAGTGTGCGACTTATTATTTAACTTCGTGCCCTTTGTGACCCATTTAATCCGCGAAGGAGCCTCTGTGAAACTCATTTAAAACTCCGCGAGACTCTGTGTCCCTATGGATTCCGCGAAGAGGCTTTGTGGCCCATTTCCACCGCGTAGAAGTAAAAAAGGCTCCCCATTACAGAGAGCCCCTACTAGCAAGTTAACCTACATCATTAATCCTCCAAATAACCAGCTACCACAGGTATATTAATAAACTCATTTACTTTCTTGAAAATCCCACTCCATATTAAATGTTCAACTGCCTGGGGATTCTCCGGGAATATTCTATTGATAAACATATGAATATGGTTTTCAATCAACGTAAACACTTTCTCTTCTTGATCCCAATATTCATGTTGCTGAATCAGCTTCAGATAATGAATCGTAAAAGTTTCAAATCTTGCAGGCATTTTTTTATCAGCTACAAAATCTCTGTAAAATTCAGACTGCTGCACCCTATCAAGTTTACCGTGTTTTCCAATTACCTCACTTTGGTAGCGCCTTTTCCATTCCAGCGCCTGTCCACTCTTTGTAATCAATTCACTTCCCAGCTCCACAAATAGCGTAAACAATTCCTCATAATTACAATTAAACATACTGGCCCTATCACCTATCCCAGCCGCATATTGGGATTCTAAAAAGAAAATGCTTTCCGAGATATGCCTTGTTCCATGACCATACTTTATTGGCTCGGGATAATAATCCTGCAATTCGACTGACTTCACCATTGGCAGTTTGCTTAACAAATGTAAAAACTGCTGAGAGCAATCATTTTTTGCCTCTTTGCCAACCTTAATCCTTAACTTGATATGATAGCAATCATCCTCAAAGGCCAAGTAATACCATTTACTAATTCTATTCGAATCCTCATCCTTCTCAATAAGATCAAGCCAAGTGTCTTGAAGAAAAAATATCACATCATCCGGAAGCATTCGAATTTTAAAGGAAAGCCAGTCTGGGTCCGGCTTTCCTTTGGGGTTAAAAAACAACTTTACGCTACTATAATTGAAATTCTGTTGAGGAAGACTGATACTAAATTGCGGAAATAAAGCCTGACCATTACGATTCAGAAAAGATTCATTGTGGATCCATTGACAATCCCTTACAATCAGGCTTCCCTTTTTTCTGACCTCTTGGTAAAGGATTTCCATTGATTTTCTACACCCTGTGTCTATTAATAACTCCTGATCTCCATCTCCAATTAGAATCTTTTCCGGCATATTATACTTCTTCATTACATCCAAAAATGTTTTATGACTTAAAGTATCCCTTTCCTGTATCAACCACGAGGCTGGTCGGAGAATTAAATTTTTCCAGTTGAGCTGGGGCAGATAAGGAGTATTTACAGTAGGTTTGTAAATATCCGTCACCAGCCGAGCCCTGTCCTGATTGGCAATTTCCCACATTAATCGACCTAATGGATGTGAGATATGTCGGGGATCGACAGCATGTTGTATTACTGGGATAATTTCTTTTTTCATTTCCTTGCAATAAAGAACAACTCTTCCTTTGCTTACCCCTATATAAATTGAATGGAGCGGTATAGAATTTTGGCCAAACTCGTTTTCAGTCACATGAATGGAGTACTGAAAACAGTTGATGTGGGTGGCTAATCTATTTACGAGGGGAGACTCGTCAAATTTAACATCAGCATAGATAACTGAGCTATCTGAAAGAGAAGTGTTTGCAATATCTTTGTAAAATTGAAACTTGTCATTATCTAAAGTAAATCTTCCACCCAATGCCAAAGTCCTTCCACAGGTGACATTATCTAACACTAGCGTATCATGAGGGCCAAGTCGATATAGAACGGTAGTTTCTGGTGCAATGTCCAGGCTCTTCTTTTTCAATTTCTTACTTAGGTCCATCTTAGCTCCTGGTTTCGCCGTTTTTATGAAGGCAGAAAGATGTGCAAAACCCTTAGGCTTTACTTCTTGTTGATAATGCCACTTCTTGGATTTAAAGTGGGCACTCAATTCAGTAAATGGTTTAATCACCTCTGAAAGAGTTACAAAGCGATCATCATGTTCTTGATAAAACGCCTGCTTAAAGCTTTCTATATAAAGTGATTTAGGCGTGTATAATAAATTACCTATTTCATCATTGAGCATTAATAAACTTTGCTGAACAGTATAAGATTGGTTAAGTTGGTGGGAAAGATGAAGATCTACCATATTGCCCTCATCCAAATGTTGCTTGACATCCACGTTTATGAAATCATCATTAACAAATGATTTACTTTTGGAGGTAGACCTCTGCTTAAGGATAATAAGTTTGGATGCAATTACACTTTTCCATAATTGGCGAATTATTCTGAGGGGCACATTGGCAAACCACTTCTTAAACTCCTGAAAATCTAAATAAGCATGTTGGTGAAGGTACTGAACGACCTTTTGGAATACGGGATTACTATCCAACCTGTTTTCCTTCCACTTATAGGTTTTTCTATCCTTAGACCAAAAGTAGACATGATTTCCCACTAGGGAGGCGCTGGAATTAATTGAGTACTTTCCTTTATACAACCTCTCTTTGGAAAGAGCATTTATTTTATTGTTTAGAAGAATTTCCTCATTATGGGAAATAACAAAGTTAGTCTTCACTTCACTAAATGCAGATACTTCTCCAAAGCTCCCCAGCCCCACCCCGGCCCAAAGACCAAATGGGACAGGCCTATACCGCCCTCGAAGAAGATATTTATGAAGAGTCAATAATTCCTTGCTGCTAAGTTTCTCATAGGGAACATCTTTAATCCTGGCATAGAAATCAGGAGAGGATAAGTGGATTAACTTCAACAACTTTGGGTAATTCGCCTGCACTTCTGTTTTCTCACTCGGGTCAAAAGCCAGGCTAGGCAATCGGTACACAAAATCCATAACAATTGGGGTTAAAATGAAACATACCCAATTCTATATATTTCTCACCCTCCCATCAATACCCCCACACCATTCTCCCCTTACCTGACATGATTTATCCGTTGGTTGACAACATATGGACTTTCGTGATTCTAGCCCTCATCCCTAATTCAGAATCTATTATCTACTACGTAGCACAGTATATAAAAGGATAACCCGAGAAGCACCAGGCAAATTTCACGGGGCAGTTCTTTGTTGGTCGAGTAGATTGGGGCGAGATCTCGGACGTGCACTGTGCACGGAGCACTGGGCACAGCGCTGAGAACGTGAACAATCCAAGCTGCTCTGAATGGCATGAAGAAAGAAGGCAGGAATCCACTCTTGAGGCTGACTGACACTACATCACCCGCCCCCCCTCTCAGAGCTCAGCGCACAGGGCTTCCGGGCATGCACTGCGCGCGGAGCACTGGGCACTGCGCGGGATGAAAGTGGGTAACGGGAAGATGACAGGAGTGCAGCATTGAAGTGAACACCACATGAATTGCCGAATCCCCTCTCAGCGCTCAGGGCTTCCGGGCATGCACTGCGCGCGGAGCACTGGGCACTGCGCGGGATGAAAGTGGGTAACGGGAAGATGACAGGATTGCAGCATTGAAGTGAACACCACATGAATTGCCGAATCCCCTCTCAGCGCTCAGTGCACAGAGCTGAGAACGTGACCAATCCTTGCTGCTCTGAAGGGCATGAAGGAAGAAGGCAGGAATCCACTCTTGAGGCTGACACTACATCCTACATCACCCGCGAATCCCCTCTCAGCGCTCAGGGCACAGTGCGCAATACATAAACGGATTCCATATGTCCGATAAGCGCCAAGCATAAGTCACGAGCGTCGTTTTGGGACGGTTGAATGGGGCAGTAATGAAAAGCAAAAAATTTATACGAAGCTTCCTAAAAAAACATTCTCATTAAAATATCCAGCTTTTTCCTTTTCAGTTTCATAGGCTTGACTTTTCGCTTGAGATTATGGAATAGGACCGCCATTATTAAGGATATGCCCAGCAGAAAGATCATCATAGCCGGCCAATTGAGATAAAAAGAGAGCTGATAACCAATGAAGATCAGAACCGCACTAGCGCAGGAAAGAACCAGACTAGTTTTTAAATGTGTATAACCAAGGTCTATCAATATATGGTGTATGTGGTTCCTATCTGCCAAAAGGATATTTTTCCCTTGAAAATATCTTACAACCATCACCCTCAAGGTATCAAAAATAGGAACAGCCAAAATCAATATTAAAAAAGGAGGCAAGTTATAACATGGCAAATTCATTCCCCTACATTCCAAAGTTAGAGCCTTTAGGGAAAGAAATGCCAACAGAAATCCAATTACCAAGGAGCCGGTATCCCCCATAAAGATCTTTTTTGAAAGAGATTTAGAAAAATTAAAGCGGATGTAGGCCAACAGCATTCCTATGAGCATCATGCAGGTCAATACATAGAAGTAATTACCAGCCTGATTGAATAGAAAGGCAAGAGCTCCAAGCATTACAATCCCCAAAAAAGCCGCAAGACCGTCAACCCCATCAATCAGGTTGAATGCATTTATAAACCCAACCATAAAAAAGAAAATTAAAGGAATGGATATGTAAGGAGGGATTGCATATATCCCAATAAAGCCATGCAGATTCAGTTGATAAAAATCAGGACTCATCATAACCATGCTGACAGCTATCAGTTGCCCAATAAATTTGGCCCTTGCAGAAGAGGCCATCAGATCATCCTTAAGTCCAACTACAAACAATAACGTAACAGCCGGGATAACAAAGGTACTTGGGGCTGTAGGAAAAAAGCTTTTCAAAAAAGAGTAGCAGATAACAAAGCAGATAAAAAAAGCTACCCCCCCAAAAGACGGTGTAATGATGTGGTGCGATGTCCTATGATCCGGCTTCACCACCAACTCCTTCTCCCTTGCCACCCAAACAATTTTGGGGATCATATAGTAAGTGATCAGCATCGGCACAACCAGGAACAAACCAACCTGAATGAAAAAAGGTAAAGCACTAAGCATAATAATGAAAGATAGTAAATTTTAGCCTGTTTTGGATGGCCAGGTCTATGAGAATTCGTAAAGATCTAACAATAAAAACCTATCTGCAATACCTCGTTTATGGTAGTTTTTCATGAACCTTTAAGTGTCTTTAAAGTATTGATCTATTGGTAGATACTCTATATTAGCATTTTGAAATTTAACCTTTAAAACCGAGCGGTCAATAGAATTTACATGCGAGTAAAGGCAATCCTTTTAAATAGCACTATTTAACCCAAAACAGGTGGCACAAACCGAATCCTTAAAACCAAGCCCAAATTAATCTAAAAAATTAAACACGTAAACCCTGTAAAATACAAATCGCCTTCAGAACTTTTTTCTGAAGGCGATTCGCAATATTTCATGGCATCCTAAATTCAGTTACTACAACCGAGAGAAACTCCTACAACTCAAATGTAATTAAGCCAAGGAGGTTATTTTTAAGTCGCCATTTAAAGAATGTAGCAGCTTGAGAGCCAATTTACCTCTATCAAATTCTTTTGCAAGCTTAAAGGCCCCGTTCTGAAGTTCAGAATAATTTAATTCATCATTATGGATAAGCTGCAAAACCCTAATAAAATCAGATTCTCTTTCCGGCTCAAATGTTATACCTGCTTGATATTTATTAATTAATTCTTTTGCCTCCCCATTTACACCCAGAAGAATAGGAGTTCTAAGAGCCGCATTCTCAAAAATTTTGGAGGGTATTGCTCCTTCGAATAAGGGATCATTCTTTAGATTGACCAAAGCCCAATCGGATAATTTAATAAATTCAAATACGCTCTCCTTAGGAACTGAGTCTAAAAAGGTAATTCTTGAAATACCCAAATCACTTGATAGTTGAATTAGATTATCCTTCTCAGCACCATTGCCTATAAATAGAAACCTAATATTTAAATCATTAACCTTAGCAATTGTCTTAATTATGAAGTCTAAGGCATGAGCTTGGCCATGAGTGCCTATATAGGAAATTAACTTTTCATTATCTTCTAATCCAATACTCTTTTTTAAGGCCGATTTATCCTGGATATCCTCTGGCAGATTTTCAAAGGAAAAACCATTTCTAATAAGAATAATCTTATCAGCATCAATTCCCCTTTCTATAATATTATCCCTGATACCCTTTGTAACAGCAATTATTTGTGAAGAATTTTTATAAAAAAACATTTCACACTTTTCAAATACTCTGAACATGAAATTTTTATTGTAATTGTTCAGAACTATTATGCTTTCCGGCCAAAGATCCCTGACTTCAAAAACCCAGGGCTTTCGCTTAAATAGGGAAAGAAAGAAGCCAGAAAAGGTAACAAAAAATTGAGGAGAGGTTATAATAATCTTATCAATTTTCCTCACAAATAATCCTGCTATAAATCCAGTGACTGAAAATGATATGAAGTCAAGGAATCTTTTAAAAATTCCTTTATTTTCAAAAATTAAAGACCAGACTCTAATAACTTTAATACCATCAATTTCTTCCTTCTGGTACAGTTTATTCTTGTATCCTGGAAATATTTCGCCTTTAGGAAAGTTGGGAAAGCAAGTTATTACAGTTACATCCACCCCCGCATTGACCCAAGCTTTACAATGTTCGTAGGTCCTTGTGGCTGGAGCATTTAGTTCCGGAGGGAAATTGTCAGTCAAAAATAATATCTTCATGAATTTAGCTTGCTAGCACTTCTTTGTAATGCTTAACCATCAAATCAACATTGGAGTCCCAATTATAAAATTGTTGTACTCTATTTAGGCCTTTGGAAATATATTCTTCCCTTAATTGCTTATTTTCGATCAACTTTAATATGCCCATTGTTAATGCATTCACATCACCTCTCTTTACAATCAGCCCACATTCTCCATAGTTGATTACTTCTTTAAACCCGCTAACATCTGATACAATTACGGGCGTACCACAGGCCATTGCTTCTACCACTGATACGCCGAAGCTTTCATTAACCATAGTGGGGAAAATCTCAAGGTCAAATTTTTGATGGTATTTAATTACTTCCTCTTGAGTCAAATATCCGGTAAACTTAATATAATTACCTAGACATAAGTTTTCACTTAAATCCTTTAGCTGCTTATCATGAGAACCCTTTCCGATAATCGTCAGGCTGATGGGTTTTTTATAATTCTGTACAACTGATCTGAAAGCCTTAATAAGAACATCTATTCCATAGATTTCCTCCAAAGACTTCACTATACCTAACCTAAAAGTATCATCACTTTCTTCTTTCTTCACACCAGGCTTAAATCTATCAAGGTTAACACCAAAAGGAGTAACAAAAATTTGTTTATTAGTATATTTTCCGGTTTCCTCCCTCATAACTTCACTGGTGGAAAAAACAACCTGAGAAGATTTAAGGATCTTCTTAACCAAAACCCTATGTAAAGGTGACTTTTGTGGAAAATTGAAAATATCACTCCCCCATACGGAAACCACATATTTCGGGGGATTTAATAATTTACCCAACAAACCATAACTACTGATGAAGTGAGCGTGTACTAAATCCGGCTGAAATTTCTGGAACTCGGATTTAAGATGGGAAAAAGATTTTAAATACCCTGCTTTCTTTAAAAGATTACCTCTACTCACTTCGATATCAAATGGAACCTGCCTCACCTTAGAGGAAATCTGGGAGTTCTTCTTTCCAAGTCCAAACAAAACAATTTCCAGCTCCCGATCAGCTAAGGAATTGACCCATTTTACAGTATGAATAGAAGAAGGATCACTTAAAACCAGGACCTTCATCAATAGTCGCTTTTATTTGTTTTACAATATAATCAGCTGCGGTCCCTTCTCCATATAAATTCAGGCCATCATTGATTTCTTTTTGGGAAAGAGCCAAAAATTTTTCAACCATTTTGTCTTGATCAGCGCCAACTAGAAAATTATATCCGTTCTCCACCAGTTCCACCCATTCGGTTTCATCCCTCATGGTGATGCAATATTTCTTCAAGAAGAAAGCCTCTTTTTGAAGCCCGCCACTGTCAGTCATGACCAGAGCGCAACTTTGGATAAGACCAAGCATATCCAAATATCCAACGGGTTCTATAATTTCAAAGTGAACCGGAACTTGAAGCTTTTCAATTATATTTTTTGTTCGAGGATGGAGTGGCACAAGAACCTTTATGGATTGAGAGATTTTATTTAATCCCTCAATGATGTTACGCAGCCTTTCTAAATTATCTGTATTTTCTGCCCTGTGAAGTGTACAAAGAACGAATGATTCATTTTTAAAGTTTTCCAAAACAGGGGAATCCCATTTGACCAATTGACTGTAATGTAAGGTGGTATCATACATTACATCTCCGGAATTCAAATAAATAAGTTTCATCTGGTCAAAACCTTCTTTCTCCAGGTTATTCATTGCCGTTTCAGTGGGACAGAACAACAGATGACTGACCCTGTCTGTTAGTATCCTGTTAATTTCTTCAGGCATTTTCATATTAAAGGACCTTAAGCCGGCTTCCACATGAATTACTTTTACATGGAGCTTAGAAGCTGCCAGTGCCCCTGCCAAAGTAGAATTTGTGTCTCCATATACCAAAAGATAATCAGGTTTCTCTAAAAGAATGATCTCTTCTATACCTGCAAGCATTTTGCCAGTCATAGCCCCATGATTGAGCCCATGGATATCCAAGTTATATTTAGGCACGGGGATAGATAGCTCATCAAAAAAAATCTGGCTCATTTTCTCATCAAAATGCTGTCCTGTGTGAACGATAACTTCTTCAAGCCCCCCCACTTGTTGGATGGCCCTAGATACTGCAGATGCTTTTATAAATTGAGGCCTAGCCCCGATAACGGTAAGAATTTTCATTTAGCTAATAAAGTTTGTATTTTTTCAACTCTCATTTTCCAAGTATTATATGCTTTAGTGGTTCTAAGATTTTCTTTGGTAACTTTGAGAATATCACTGTCGTTTTCCAAGGACGTAAGAATAACATCTAAATCATTCGGTCCATCGATTACCCACCCAATATTATTCTCTTTAACAAATTTGGCAATTTCAAATAAATTAGAAGTTATAATAGGTTTTTCTTCTTGAATTGCTTCAAATATTTTCATAGGCATAGAAAAATTGAGATAAGGATCTGGATTTCGAAGGTTTAAAAATAAATCGGAGTTTTTATATTCTATTTCAAGACTTCTTCCTGAAGCATGAATAATTTCAACATTGCTACTTAACTTATAAAACTTTTTTGCTACATCCCATTCCTCTTTCCGACAGATTATCTTGAAAGTATATTGGAGATTTCTACTCGCGGCAAAAAAAAGAGGTCCAAGGTCGTAATGGGGTGGGGTTACACCCCCAACATAAATTAAGCTTAGCTTTTGATTCTTAGAAGTTTTTAAAACACTAATGGATTCGTTTTCTATTTCATCAGATCCACAATCACATGCTGGAGGAAGTGTTTGAACTTTACACCTTAAATTTGGTGAAAGATATTCAGCCATACTCAATGAAGGCAAAAACAGAACATCCACGTATTTCCTATACATCCAAAGATCTATGTTATAAAACAAAGTGCCATAGGCATATTTTAATCTTCCAACGTTTTTTTTATACGAATCAAATTTCCAGTAAATATCACGATAAAAGACACCTATGGAAATATTATTTCTCTTTAACAATTTAAATATACCTAAGTCAAGTAGAGGAGAGTTAGGAAGATGATTCTCATCTGTAATTAAGGAAGGCATGGTTGAAGATTCCGAATAACAGAACTCATATTTTACACCATTACTTAAATTCTCCCTTAACTGATTATATTTAATTCGCCGTTGGCAAGAATTCCCAGTTAATTCAAATACTTCATACCCTGAATCTTTAAAACTTTTCAGAATTTTAGCAGGTCTTATTTGACTAGCAGAAAATCTATTTAAATCTATTGCAAATGGCAAATAAAATATTATCTTTTTCATTCTTTGTCGAAAGTTAGAAGTGTCTTGGTATTTACTCCAGTCAAATCCAATAAAAAATAAAGAGTCAGTAAAAGGAGTAATCTTGGTTCTGTAAAAAAAGAAGTCGGATAAGCAAAAATCAACCCTACCAAAAAAGAATAACCTATCATCAAATACTGAACAGGAAATAAATTCCCAAGGAAGAAAACCTTGAAAAGAAAAATTAATATAACCAGAAGAAATATTATACCAATAATAAAGCCATATATGAAGAAAATATACAGATATTCATTATCCATAGCCGTTGAAAGGGATCCAAAAAAATCTTTCCCATACCCAATTAAAAGAAGTTCTGGATTATCTTTAGCCAATCCCCATACGAAATCTGTTTTACCAACTCTACGCTGAAAGGAGTTTCTTTCCAACCCAAATTCAACTAGGGTGTAAAGGTATCGTAGTTCATCAAAAAAAATTATAAAAAATGCTGTCCCTGAAACAAGCAATAAACCAAGTGTAACCATACTATATTTTCTCTGTATTGAATTACCCTTTACTAGAGTATAAACTATCATAAATCCAGAAATTAAAACAACTGAAATAAAGGAGGTTTGAGATTGAGAGAGCAATACAGCAATAAGAGTAGAAACAACACCAAAAAAATACAGAACCTTCCCTCTATCGAGATAAATAAAAGAAAATAGGAAAAATATGTAAAAAAAAGTCATGATAGATCCATGTTGCCCTGGACCACTGCTAAGGCCTAAAGCTCTCGAGCTTATTCCAAGAGAAGCATCAATATGGAAGGGAGAACCATATAGAGAGGTCAAAGCATCACCTAAACCAGAACCTAAAAATTGGAATAGACTCACAAAAAGATCAATAATAACGTAAATTAGGAATATTTTAGAAACTATGGCATACTTAAATTTAAATCCTCCAGATAAAAGAAGAACCATAGGAATAAATCGAATCACCTCAATGTAATCTCGAAGATTATAGCCAGTAAAAAAAATCGACCTCAAAAAATTTGAAACCCAAATAAACAAGATAAGCCCAATAAATACCTTAACAGTATCTTTTAAAAGAAATTTCTTTTGAAGGATCAACAGAGTCCCTGTGAAAGCTATCAACAATAAATGAAAAGCTTCAAAATGTTTTATAGGGAAAAACAAACAAATCAAAATAATGATGTAGTGAAGCCCTCTCATTATTCTTACTCTTTCATCATATAAGACCTTATTACTTTTTTCTCAATAGAAAAGTCAATTAGGCTTTTTAAATTAATTTGGAAAATTCCAGTATAAACCAAAATTTTAAGCAAAAAATTCAAAGTAAATGAAGCCAAAGTGGCATATGCTGCCCCCATTATACCGTAATTGGGAATAAGCCAAATGTTGAAACCAACATTTACCACCGAAGTAATTATTCCAACATAAAGATTCCATTCAGGTTTATTTTTGGCAGCAATAGCATTAGATAGAACTCTTGAATAGCTACTAAAACAAGCGGCTACTACAAGAACGGCAAGAGGTTGAAGAGAGGACAGATAATCTTCTCCAAAAAAAGGCACCAATAGCATCTTGGTAAGTAAGAATAAAGACACTCCACCTAGAATGGAAATAAGAAATGACCATTTGGCAACTACATTAGTAATCTGCACTTGCAGTTCCTTTTTTTCTTGAAGCCCACTTAATTTTGGTAGGAGGACTGTACTTACAGCCTGAGAAATAATAAACAATCTTTCACTTATTTGTAAAGCAATAGCATATATCCCTACTGAGGCAGCATTAGTAAGTAGTCCAACCAAATACAGGTCCGCACGATAATTTATCATAGCCGTAATATTGCTAAAGAATGCTTTCAAGCCATATTTTAGATTTTTACTAAGAAATTCAAAAGTGCTGTCGTTAAAGTTTTCTTCTAATGCTTGGGGAACAAGCTTGAGCACTCTTCCTCTAGTGGCAATAGAAACAAGAATCTGGCTGAGCAGAAACAACCTTAATACAGCTATCACATCTACCGATCCAAGTAAAGCAGTAACTCCAACACCTAGTAAGAAAGAAAGGGGCTGAAGGATGGTTAGGAGATTAAAACTTTTGAAGTCGGATAATGCTTGGAGAAGAGATATTTGAACATTTTGAGCAAGCATAAAGGGAAGGCATAACAGACCAATAAAAATCAATTTGCTTGAAAGTTCAGGAAACCATTGTTCAGAAAAAAAGAACAAACAAATACCTGCCACCACTAATACCAAGGGAAGGTAAAAAAGAAGAAACTTATTGGTATGGTAAAGAGAAACCTTAAGTGTGTATGAGCCATTAGCAACATAATACACTAAAGAAGAAGGAAGGCCTAAGTTAAGAATTGATATTAAAAACTGTGGAATTAAAATTGTCAGGGTATATAAACCCATACCTTCCGGCCCTAAAATCCTAGCCAGAACAACTACAGAACATAATTGAAGTATAGCAGAAAAAATTTGTCTAAAAAGAGTAATTGAAATATTTTTGACAAATGTGTCCCCAAACTTAAATTGCATCAACTATATCAGTTTTTTCGTTCAACACTAAAAAACTCATCATTAAATAAACTTATAAACCTAGAATAATTCAATTTGGAATTATAATGGGCTTTAGAAAACTCATAAGCATTTTTTCGAACTGGGTATGATTTAAACATTTCAATATTTCTTAAAGCATTTGTTATTTCTTCGATAGAAGGAGCTTCAGAAAGTAAGATTCCATGAGTTTGTTCAACTAATTCTGAAATGCCTCCTACATTAGGGGCAATTACTGGTACCCCAAAACTCAATGCTTCCATTATTGAAACAGGAACACCTTCAGATAAAGAAGTATTAATAAATACATCAATGCAGTTTTCACTATAAAATTTCAATATTTCTTTATTAGAAACCATTCCATGAAATTTCCAACTAAGGTTTGGAGCCAGCATCATTTTATTCGCATATTCTACTAATTCCTCTTCTAAAATGCCACCACCTAAATGATCCCAATGAATTTTAATATCAGGAAAAGTGCTAGCCAAATTTCGAGCCGAATCTATTATCTTATCTATCCTCTTTACATCCACACAATAAGATACAGACAAAATTTTTAAAACATTTCTAGGACTAGCCAAACACATGAACCCGTTAAGCTCCACACCTAGCTTTTGAATACATATATTTTTTTCACTCATCGAATATTTATTTATAAGATAATTTTTTCCTTCGAGTGAAATAGGGAAAATTTTATCGAATACTTGAATTAATTGCCTTTTTAAAGGCATATAATTATTTCTACGTTCTTCTTCATATAAATCAAATCGATGAATTCTTGAAAAAAGTTTATTAATTATTCCTTCCTGTTTGAGCAAAGCTGCCGCATAAGAACTATTATCATTCCAATAGCAATATACATTTGGAGGAGTATCCAGATCCTTAATAAAAATTTTTAGATGATGACGAATTTTAAACACTTTAATAGTTGCATATAAAGCAGATTTAAAATTATTAAATTCAAATTTGCTATTTTTTATTAAGTACAACAATTCATTTAAAAAAATCTTCGAGGTTAGAGATTTTATAAAAATACTAAAATAATTGATAAAACTTAAAGGCTGGTTTAAAGAGTTATTTACAACAATTTTTGAGGGAATATCTCTTTTAAACCTGGACTTTCTTTTAGGAAGAATGATTAGATCACCTTTAAATTCCCTTCCCCAATAAATTATCTCCTTTTCTAAGAATTCTTCACCAGGTGAATAAGGAAAAACCTCAGTGATTAATAATAAGTTTTTATCACTCATTAATCAACTGGTTTTCAATGAATTTTAGATAATCTTCATGAGGGATTTTATATGGAATATGTAAAGAGTTAACTTCTGAATCCAAAAATGCTGAATTTAAAGTATTATTCCAGTTTTTAAAAACTTCTTCAAGACGAAGAATCGGGTGCACATTTTTAATAATACTGTTATAATTATCCCACTCTAAAAATTTATTAAATACTTCATATTCAGTTTTAATAACATTAAGACCTGCTTCAATAGCTTTATTTTTATCAAGTTTTCTGAATTCTAATTTTTCAACATTATCCCTAAATAAATATATTACTTTACTAAGCTTAACAGGCTCTAAATTAACATTGGCATATAAAATATTTGGACGGATTTTCCTTCTGACTTTTTTTGGATTGACTTTAAGCTTTAAACCAAAATGAACTTTATCCAAAAAAGACCTACCACTAAGTAATTCTTCTTTTTTAATGTAAGATGATAAATTATACCCATACACTTTAGGCCAAGCTAAATTTGGATATACCAGACCATCTGATGAAATCACCGCTATATCATCTGTAATAAAACTAAGTTTGTCATTTTTTCGAAGTGCAAGTAATGCTGAAGTTTTACCTGTTCCTCCTGTACCAGCCAACAGAATTCCTTCATCTCTAACTGAAAATCCTGCTGCATGAACCAAACTTAAATCCTCAAAAAAATATACTGAAGGAATTAATACCAGCTCATGCAGAATCTGCATAAAAATTTCAACACTAGTTGGAAACTCCATAGACCTAAATCTAGAAAAGGTGCTGAAATTCAGTAATCCCTCATTCATAATGACCCTGATTTCCAATTTCTTGCCTACTTTTTTCCAATAAACGTTACATTGTGAAAATTTAGTCCCAATTGAATTTTCATATTTAGAAAATATTTCAGGGTTTCTTGACAATAATAACTCTTGATTATCTGTCGATAGAATTTCAATTAATACATCCTCATATTCCCCATAATTCTCAGGGTATAGAGCCGTGCTTTCTGAAAGCGCAAGCTCAAAAGTTTCTTCTGCTACAAAAGTATAATTCTTCCCAAAAATCTTTTTTTTTCTTTCAATCATCCTACTAAAATTTAGATTCAAAAGGATGTTGAGCAACCTCCCCTTGTGCCAAAGGGTGAAACTCTCCCTTTAACCCAATTGGTTTTTTATGTCGAATATCATGAACTATCTCAATGGAATTCCTTGCTTCATCTAACCCATATCCTTGTCCGCTTAAAATATGTTCATAGCTATGTGTATGCAATTCGGTAAACCCATCACTAAATTCAATTTCCTCACCTTCCATGGTAAGTGATCTAAAAGTCCTTCCACCTCTTGCTTTGACCGCATCTGGTAAAGTATCAGCATTAATACTCAAAAACCATCTTACCCTAGCCTTTTCAAGTTGGAAATAACCTGCAGCCCTATCATGAGTATGAACATGGACCATATTTTCTTTGATTCCCCCAAAAATCCAAGTGAGCATATCATAAAAATGCACTCCAATATTAGTTGCTATTCCCCCAGATTTGGTAACATCACCCTTCCAAGAGGTATAATACCAATGACCTCTTGAGGTTATATAAGCTAAATCTATATCGTAAATTTTATCAGAGGGCCCTTCATCAATCTTCTTTTTCAAAGCAATAATAGAAGGGTGAAGCCTCAATTGTAAAATATTAAAAACCCGCTTACCGTGCTCCTTTTCTACTTCTTGTAAAGCATCGATATTCCAAGGGTTCAATACCAATGGTTTTTCACAAATGACATCAGCTCCAACTCTAAGTCCAAAACGAATATGGGAATCATGTAAATAATTAGGAGAACAAATACTTACATAATCTATTTTATTATCACTCCTTTTAAGTTTTTCAACATGACGGTCAAACCTTTCAAATTCAGTGAAAAAATCGGCTTCTGGAAAATGACCATCAATTACACCAACACTATCGAATTTATCATAAGCTGCTAAAAGGTTGTTTCCAGTATCCTTAATAGCTTTCATATGTCTTGGAGCTATATATCCTGCAGCTCCTATTAGGGCAAAGTTTTTCATGTTATGCTTTTCTTACCTGATTATTTTCTAATAAATATTTTTCTTGGCTTTCTTTACAGATAGCCACTCCTTGCTGATCAAACTCAAGCCTGTGGCCATACTCACTCATCCAGCCAATTTGTTTAGCTGGATTACCCACCATTAAAGCATATGCAGGTACGGTCTTAGTTATTACAGCTCCAGCGCCAATAAAAGCAAACGGTCCAATATCATGACCACATACAATAGTTGCATTGGCTCCGATTGTTGCTCCTTTTCCTACATGTGTTTTGGAATATTCAGACCTGCGATTGACAGCACTCCTTGGATTGGTAACGTTGGTAAAAACCATAGACGGACCCAAAAATACATCATCTTCACAAGTTACGCCAGTGTATATAGAAACGTTATTCTGAACTTTAACATTATTCCCAAGCTCAACTTCAGGCGAAACAACCACATTTTGACCAAAATTACAATTCTTACCAATCTTACATTTGGACATAATATGGGTAAAGTGCCAAATCTTTGTACCCTCTCCTATTCGACAACCTTCATCAATGACGGCCGTCTCATGGGCAAAATAATTATTCATCAAAAAAAGATTTTATGGTGTTAATAATATAATCTTGTTCCTCAATTTTCATTTCTGTATGAATTGGTAGAGAGAGAACTCTGCTACATAACTCCTCAGCATTTGGAAAATCTCCTTGCTTGTAACCAAATTCCAAATAGGCAGTCTGTTGGTGCAAAGGAACAGGGTAATAAACCATTGACGGCACGCCTTTCTCCTGAAGGTAGGCCTTAAGCTCCTCACGTTTTCCATTATTTACCTGAATCGTGTACTGATGGAATACGTGGGTTGAATTTTTCACCCTTACCGGTGTCTGAATATCAGAATGATTTGAAAAAGCTTTATCATACTTGTCAGCCACCTCATTTCTAGACTTCGAATAACGGTTGAGGTGTTTCAATTTAACTCGGAGAATTCCTGCTTGAAGAGTATCTAGCCTAGAATTTACCCCAATACTATCATGATAATACTTTTTCTTCTGTCCATGGTTGGCAATCATTTGAAGTTTACCGGCTAATTCATCATCGTTGGTAAACATAGCCCCTCCATCCCCAAAACAGCCAAGATTTTTGGAAGGGAAAAAAGAGGTGGTACCCACATCACCCATCGTACCCGCTTTTGCCACTCTTCCATCAGAAAAAGTATAATCTGCCCCAATGGCTTGAGCAGTATCTTCAATAACCTTCAAGCCGTGTCTACTGGCAAATTCTAAGATAGCTTCCATATTAGAACATTGGCCATATAAATGGACTGGTACGATTCCAACGGTTTTAGATGTAAGACAGCTTTCTAACTGATCTACCCGAAGCTCAAAAGTATCAGGAGTGACATCTATAAAAACAGGCTTTAGCCCAAGCAGAGCTATTACCTCCACGGTTGCCACATAAGTAAAGGTCGGGACAATAACTTCTTCACCAGGTTGAAAACCTAACGCCATCATAGCAATCTGAAGCGCATCAGTCCCATTTGCGCAGGGAATCACATGCTTGACTTGATTAAACTCCGCTAGTTCTTTAGCAAAGTCCTTCACTTGAGGGCCATTAATAAAGGCCGTTTGATCTATAACCTCCTGTATCGCTTCATTTACCTCGTCCCTGATTTTCTCATACTGTGACTTTAGATCTACCATCTGGATCTTTCTCATAAAATTCATTGAAAATAATTGGGAATAAAATATAACTAATAGATAAAATTAAACCTGTTAAAATAAAAAGCATTAACAATAAGACAGGTTGAGGTTTGGTTTGAGGAGCTGGCAATTGAACCCTTTCCAAAACCTTAAACATTACACCTTGTTCTTTGGATTTAATTCTCGCCTGTTCAGTTTGCTCAGCTAAAAGCGAATAAATACGGTTAGTCAAATTAAAATCCTGAACCAGAACTTCCTCTCTAGTCCTTGATACTTCTGACATAACATTTCTATTCCGATCTCTGAAGCTGGCTAATTCTTGTTGTGCTTGTAGATATTGTTTCCTAGCCTCTTCTTTCCGCTCTTCTACAAATTCCAAATTCCTTACCTCCTTCTGAGTTTGGTATTCATCAAGATAAGATTGAAGGTAATTAGATGTTAATTGCACAACTTGAGCTGACACTTCAGAATTTGGCGATTCAAATGAAATCGTCGTAATACGGGTTCCTCTTTCGACATTTAAATTTATTCTTTTTCTCAACCAGCCAATATTTCTTCCATCCTCACCACTTAAAAAAGTAATGCCACTCTCTATTCTACTACCATCATGATTTAAGGCTGTGGAAGATTTAAACAACTGCGGAAGGCCGATGGTATATTTTTTAACCTGTTGAAGCAATGAAGGTGAATAAACCGATTCCACGAACTCCTTAAGTATTAAAGAATCTCCATCTAAAGCAATTTTTGAATTTAAAACAGTTAGAAAGAAATCATTGGAATTAATGATCTCGGGATAAATCTCATGAGATAAAATATTATCATTCTGATTTAAATTACCAAGATTAAGGCCTGGAAGATTTCCCAGTTGACTTAACATTCCCCTTTGGGCTCCAGGGTTTTCCACTATTATTTTTGAAGATGCGGTAAACTCTCTGGTTGTTGTGAATATGATAACTAATGCCAAGAGAATGAAAACTAACACCACTTTAACAATTAACCATTTCTGGCTAATAATTCTTTCAACAATTTCTTTAAGTGTAATTTCCATTTATTAATCCAATGAATAGCCAAATTTTAATTAAGGTTATTTAACACTTGAGTTACCACCAAAGCCATAGTGGCTAGCCCCGTTCCGATTGCAACCCATGCCTGTGGCGGCATTGGGGGTCTTTCTGGTTTTTCAGGTACAATAATTTCAGCTCCAGGTTCAATATTCGGATAAAACTTCAATCCCAAAAATGACCTGGTCCTCTGCACATCTCCATTTGCGTATACTACATAGGATCTGGATCTTCTTGACTGCTCAGTATATCCTCCTGCTCTGGAAATGTAATTTCTAAAACTTCTATTGTTATCATACCTCGCAGTGGTGGGATATAAAACCTCGCCTCTCATCCTTACTGTTTGCAACTCTTTAGGGATACTAAGTACATCTCCTTCTTGCAATATAAGGTCATATTTAGATCTAGGATTCTGAATAATTTTTTCCAACTCTATACCTACCAATTCAGTTTCTCTAATGGAAAGCTTAACCGAACTTGTATCCGCTCCATCTAATGCTGCATACCGGTCCTCAATAAATCCAAGATTGGCATCCTTATCCTCCTCACGGCGTTTGTCCCTTTCTTCTCTCAATACTTCTACCCGCTTCTCCAATCTTCTTAGCAATTCAACCTCAGTTTCAGAATTGTCAATATTGTCTCCTCTATCAATATGATCCAAAAGAGATTGAAGATTTTTGAGCTTTCTTTCTTCCTCTTCAAGAGTTTTGTAAAATTCAGTCCTACGAATTAAAGTGGCTCCTTTTGGATAAGCAAACTGGTTCATTCCTCCTGCCCTTTTTAGTACATCAGAAATCCTTTCATCAGTTTTGCCCAACGCAAAATCCCCTGGATATAAAACCTCTCCCTCAACTTTTACCACTTTCTCTCTTTGAAAACCAGGGCTCTTTCTGATAAAGACATGATCAAAAGGTTCCAAGGTAATACCCGCATCCTCTGCCCTTACATTAAGATCTTTGTCAATTTCTATAGTTAAGATCTCGGCGATCTTACCACTAGGGTCGTTTTTAACCCTTCTTGCGATCTCAATAAAGGAGTTAGTAGCAGACTCTTTAAAGCCACGAGATTTCACCACCAAATCTCCCACAGTCATGTTCTCTGCATATTGGTAAACCCCAGTTCGGTTAACTTCACCCGAGACCTGAACATAGTATTCTTCCTTGATGTCGTAGATGGAGGCTATGTTTAGGATATCTTCTCTTCTCAATTTAACATCACCGATCGATCCATCCATTACATGCTCCAAATCAATGGAAAGAATTTCCTGTTTGAAGTTTTCTTTGGTTCTATACAGTGTGGCCCTATTGGTGAAAGCGTCCCCTCTAAGTCCACCTGCTTTTTCAATCAACTCTTTCAAAGTTAATCCCTCGGTCAGTGCAAACTCCCCTGGCCTGAATACCGCACCCGAAACTTGTACTCGGTTCTCGTATCTTTCCAGGATTTCCCCTACCTTATATACATCCCCATCTCTGGGGGTAAAAGTTGCATAAAAGTCAGATCCTATATCATCCACTTGCATTTCTGATCCAGTGGACCTTCTTACTGTCACTCTGTTTTGAAATGCCCTATCTGAAAACCCTCCTGCAAACTCAATTAGGTCTTCTAGAGATTCATCAGGCTTAATTTCAAAAAGTCCAGGTCTACGGACCGGACCGTCAATTTCTACTCGTCTGCGCACTGGTTGCACAATAACTACATCGTTGTCCCGCAACATGATGTTGGAATCCTGTCCGCCTCTTACCAAGAAGTCATAGATATCCACTTCACCGATCATCTTACTGTCTCTATACACCTGCACATGCCTGAATGAACCATTCTCATTAGGTCCACCAGCTGCAAAAAGGCCATTAAATACAGAGGCAAATGAGGGCAAGGTATAAGTTCCCGGCTTTCTAAGTTCACCTACCATCGAAACCTTAATGGTGCGGATGTTACCCAATCTGATTTGTAGGAAAGTATTGGGGTTTGATCCCCTCAGTCCACTATATATATTGGATAAGGAGTTTGACAACCTAGAAGTGGCAGCCTCCACGGAAAGTCCGCCCACCTGAACCGGTCCCACATTGGGAATAAAAACCCTTCCTTCTGGATTGACCGTCAAGTCATATTCCTGTTGGGATGCCCCATACACATCAATTAAAAGCTGATCCCCCGCTCCTATGGTATAATTTTGGGGTGTGGGGATGTTCATGCTGGGGTTGAATGTCAATTCCCTGTTATGAAACAAGGTATAACCGAAAATCTTTTTCTGCTTGGGGGTGAGGTCATAATAAGGGTCTGAGCGGCGGAGCGAGTCAAATATGGCCTCCAACTCATCTACTTCCCCTTCCACTGTTCTACTGTCTCGACCTTGCATTCTCCTATCACCCCGTTGTTGCTGGGCTTGATCCCCTCTTCTACCGGATCTCAATTCCTGAATTCTTTGGCGGAGTTTATTTACCTCTTGAGGAGGCATACCCCTCTCTTGGGCCATCTGCGGGATCTGCTGCTCGCCTATTCCCTGCTGCTCCGCCCGCTTGATCAATTGCTCTATCTGCGCATCGGAAAGGTTATCTACTTTGACGTTTTGAATATCCTGTAAGGACTGGGCATAGGCTATTACACTTACTAAAAAGAATAAGAGAAATAATGATAATTGTTTCATTTACTATTTATAGAGAAAACAGAAATGGATTTCTGTAGTTATTTATTTGTTACTTAAAGCCTAACACGTCAAGTTTGACGATTAAGCTACCTGCATTCACCAATAGGAAAACTATCCGCAAAGAAAAGAAAGAAATCGCAAAGAACGTTAAGCCTTTAGTTTTATTAACTTTATATGAATAGCCTCCACGGCTGTACTGCTCAGTTACTTCCAATTTTAAACGCAGAACTTGTCCCGAGTAGTAGAGCGTATCGGGAGGCGCAGAGGTCTCAGAGAGTGAGCCTACATTGGATAAAAGGCACTTTAATCAACTTTGAGTCCTATCTCTTCTCTTTGTGTCCTTCTTTTTAACTTGGTGCCCTTGGTGCCCCTTTTAACTTAGTGCGACTTCTTTTTAAACTTAGTGCGACTTCGTGGGCTAATTTCTCGCCGCGTCGGGGCTTTGTGTCCTTATTTTTAAACTTTGTGCCCTTGGTGACCTATTTTCTCCGCGAAGAAGCCTCTATGCGACTTTTTTTGAACTTTGTGTCCTTCGTGACCATTTTTTCCGCGAAGGGGCTTACTTTACGATCCGCGCACAGCTTCGCCCCGTTGGTCCCAGCTTCCGCTGTCCTAGCAAGGGTAACGATTCAAGCAAAAATGTAGTATGGAGAATAGTTGCGCAGTAAAATTCCTGCAAATTTAACCATAGTTATCCTAAATTGCAGGTTTGAAGAGGTTTATTTACTTTCATGAGAAACTAACGCTTAGTCAATTGCTTATCAGTTTAGGAAATAACCTGTTTAAATACTGAAATCTGCACTTAGAACGAAACTGATCGGAAGATGAATTTTATTTGAGCGGAATAATTATTTTGTGCAAGGTGGTTGAATGGTTGAATGTCCCGCTTGGCGCTGACGCGCAGCGGGACGGATTATAGGATTAACTTTTTAAAAAAGAGCCACACAGGGAAAGAAGGCCTCTCTAGAATAAAACTTAGCGTCTTAGAGTCTTCGTGGCAAAAAAATTAAAACTGCAAGTGCTCAATCCGTGGCGAAGCTCCTTAATCCTTTAATCCCTTTAACCTATCAACCACCACGTAATCCCTTTTTCCCATCATGTAATACCTAATTATTCCTATATTTGTCGGTATTATTTATCTAAGTACCTGAATTGAAATGAAATCACTTAGTATTTTGGCCTTCGGCCTGGCTATAATGGCATTTTTCTCCTGCCAGCAAGAGTTATTGGAAGAACAGACCATTTATTCAAACGACTTTACCACAGGTAACCTGGAAGATTTTATTACCAGTCGGGGCATAGACTTTTATAATGGGGATTCGGTATTGGGGTTTTTCAACAATGAGGGCTTCAGCGTTAAATTGAGAAATCTGCCCTCCCATAATATGGTTAGAGTTACGATTGATTTATATTTGCACGATTCATGGGATGGTAATATGCAGGATCCGGGCGGACCTGATATCTGGAGGATGTTTTTGGATGAACAGGAGGTACTGAACACCACCTTTTCCAATTCCCCTTGCGAAAGCGCTTATTGCCTTTATCAATCCTATCCTGAGAATTACGTGAGACAGTTTGTCCCCAAAACCGGGGCGGTAAGAGGCAATCTGCCGGGCAGGTGCCAATATGCGGGCATTCCCAATTGGACCAGCCATTACCGCATCAGCAAACTCATCTCCCACAACAACAGCACCCTCACCATCTCCTGCCTGGACGAACTGGTCCAGTGGAACGCCCAGGACCAAAGGTGCGATGAGAGCTGGTCGGTGAATAAAATTGAAGTAAGTGTGTTAAACGTAAAATAATTAAAAATTAATAATTTGGAATTAGGAATGGGGCCACGGTAGTAATTTTTAATTCATAATCAATAATTCAATAATCTCACCACAGACCAGCCTAAGCCGGCAG
>NZ_JAHBGI010000016.1 GCF_018500185.1 Litoribacter ruber
ATAGCTGCGCTATATTCCCTGAAGGACTGATTAATGGATTAGGGAGCGGAAGTACCTTACGTTAATCCATTGATCCATTCAACCCTTCGACCTATTTCATAGATCCCCGCAGGGATGATTGGGAAATAATCTTCTAACCTACGTAGTTTAGAAGGTTATTCGGCCTGCGGCCTGGTTTAGGGGTTTAGAAATCGCGAAGCGGCGAGGAGGATGAGGCGTGGGCTCACGCAAGCCCATAATGTTTATATATTGGCTCCACCAATTGTTTTTTTGAGCGTGGTCCTGAGTGAAGGCGATGGGAAGCCGAAGGGGGCGTCTTCCAAATACAATCTTCTTGAGTTAAAGCAATCGTTAATTTTTTAAATATATCGTTTAAAGACTGTAAAGGGTGATTATGTATAAAAATAAGTAAAAAATTACTTAAAAATTTGATATTAAGTAGTGTAAACGTAATTTAGCGGTAGTTATTGTTTGAAAATTCATATAGCTGCTTAAATTATTGTTTTTACTTGATAGATATGATTGATATTTTGAAATCTAAGAAGGGTGGTTTTATTTTTTTTCTGTCTCTTGCCCTGTGGTCCTGTAAAGAGGATTTTGAATTGCTTAGACCATCAGTTGAAACCCAAGAAGTAACTGATGTTACCCATGAGTCCGCGTTATCTGGTGTCATTATCCTGGATGATGGGGGAGACCCTATTCAGCAAAAGGGATTAGCCTGGGGAATAAGTTCTCCTCCTACCATTGAAGATAACCAAACCCTGTTGGAGGGCGATAACATGGAGGCTAGTCTTACGGGGCTTCAGCCTGGTACCCATTATTTTGTAAGGGCTTTTGCTAGAAACCGTGTGGACATCAGCTATGGTAGGGAGTATGAATTTAAAACTTCATCAACCTATCCTCGAGTAGCGTTACTTCAAATTGAAAACATAACGGTCAATTCGGCCAGGGTCAATGCCGAAATGGAAAGCTATGGAGGATCCGAAGTGGCAGAGAAAGGGTTTTGCTGGGGACGGAGTAGCGAGCCTACCCTAGAGGATGGGCATGTCATTTTTGCTGAAGGGGAAGAATTTAATCAGACCCTCTCAGGACTTGAGCCGGATACTCAGTACTTCGTCAGAGCTTTTGCCAGAAATGAAGTTGGCTTGTCATATAGCGAAGAATATGACTTTTATACTAAAGATAGGCTACCTGAAGCCCCGGCTCTGCCTGGCAAGACGGCGTTCCATTCAAAACGGTAAAGGGACTGATTGTAAACTAGATATTAAATGATTTTTGGAATATGATGAGATTTTTACTTTTCGCTGTAGTTATATTGATCAGTTTGCAGGCAGAAGCCCAACGGATTACCTCAAGGGGAGGGCCTGTTTATTATATTGATGATGAGAATCAACTTTGGGGATGGGGGGGTACAGGCTTGGCGAGTGGGAAAGGGGATGGGGATGTTCCTGAACTTTTAAATTTAGATATAGAAATAGAGAAGATTTATGCCAGCTCGGATGCCACCCTCGCCATTGATGTGAATGGTGATGTTTGGGGCTGGGGGACGAACTATTTTGGAAAATTGGGGATAGGTGAAGAAGCAACAGCTTCTACGCCGACCCAAGTAAAGTTTCCTGCAAAAATTAAGGAAATTAATTTTCTTCAAAATACAGCAATTGCTTTAACTATTGATGGAAAAATTTGGGGTTGGGGAAACAACCAAAATAATAGATTGAATTTGGGGGAAATCAGCATTCAAAGAACACCCGTGGAGATTTTTCCTGAAACAAGTTGGAAATCAGTTAAATTAAGTTCATCTGGCTTCGCTGGAGTTCGAGAAGATGGTACGTTGTGGGCTTTTAACCGGATTATTCAAGAAGACGGAGGGTGGGAACCAGGTCAATCATTAAAAGCTGTTAATCTTGAGAATGATTGGAAGGTGGCTTATGATTTAAGTGCCAGCCTTGCGATGAAAGAAGATGGCAGCATGTGGAGTTGGGATCGCTTAAGAACCGCTTTGGAGGGCTTAGATCCTATCTTACCAGAGAAAAAATTCAGTTCTTTCAACTATTCGGGTAGATACTCATTGATTGACGAGGAAGGAAATCTATTTCTATTTCAGGATGGGGAATGGATGCTTGCTAATGAAATGAAATGGAAAGAGGTAGAAACTGGAAGCGTCAATTTAGGGATAACAAACGATAATGAGGTGTATACTTGGGGTTGGAATCTGAATGGTAATCTTGGAATAGGCACTCATGGAAATAAAGCATTTCCTTTCAGGCTGGAGCTTCCCTTTCCAGTAAGCTCTTTTAGCTCAGGCCTAGATTCATTTATTGCATCTGGTGAAGGAGGTAATCAATATATTTGGGGATCTAGACACCCGGAAAGACATTTTTTACCTGACACCGTAGACTATAGGCTGCCTTTTCCAATAGAAAGAAAAGGACTTACCTCAATTCAAATCAATGACAGGAACGTGACGGGATTTGATACCGACGGTTTCTTGTATGGTTGGGGGAATTTTGTCAGCTGGGATGGCATACTTGGAGAAACCTTACTAGAGAAAACCCGTCTATCTGATTTTAATGACTGGAAAGAATTTAGTTATACAATGGGTCATAGCTTATTTTTAAGAGAAAATGGTGATATATATATCTTAGGCGATTTTTATCCATACGAAAATAATGTGCCATGGAATCTGAGGCTCTTGAAAGAGGATTCTGATTGGTATAAAGTAAGCGTAGCAAACAATTACAGCATTCTTGTAAAAAGAAATGGAGAAGTGTGGGTGGCAGGCCAAAATACATTTGGAAATTTGGGCACAGGGGATAATATTACCAGGGCAGAGTTTGTGTTGATAGACAGTTCGGGTGTGTTTGCTGATATTAGAGAGATAAGAAGCTCAGGTGTACAGACTCTCGTTATCTTAAATGACGGGACCTTATGGCGTTGGGGCCAAAATATTGATAAGCATATGGCCAATACTGAGGAAATAAGACTGACTCCTTTTCAGGTTGGAACTGATAATGATTGGAAAGAAGCTGCGCCTGGACGATATGGAGCTCTTTATATTAAAGAGGATGGGACCCTTTGGGCATCTGGGGAGAATGTTTTTCATTTAGACCATAGAGAACTTTCCGACCCAAGTGAAATAATACAGTTGGGAGAGGATAAGGATTGGAAGCATGTATATACCAACGATTTTGATACTAATTTTGCACTTAAAAATGATGGTTCATTGTGGTCTTGGGGTAACTCCGGGCTGGGCCGAGCAGGTAATTCGGATGCCTTTCGAGATGAATTGCAACTGGTTAAATTTAATGTAGAGAAACCGCTTCCTCCAGTTATAGGTGACCTACAGGTGTCTGAAATGGAACCAGGAAAAGTAACCCTAAGTACATCTGTAGAAAATATCAGCGCTGATTCGATATCGAGTCGTGGGTTTATTTTCGCCCAAACTGATAATCCAGGTTTTGGGGACAATGTAGTTGAAAGCCATGAGGGTTTTATAGCAGAAGTTGAAGCACTTGCCCCCAATACTACCTATTGGTTTAAGGCATTTATCATAATGAACAACTCCGATACGGTGGTGAGTGAAGTTTATTCCCTTACCACAGCCACCGTATTGGCAAGCATAGCCGCCCCTAGCACAGTGAACATTGATATAACCACCGCTAACGTGCAATCGGAAATCGAGTCTGAAGGGGGCGCCAAAGTACTCGAAAGAGGGTTTGCGTGGTCAATTAAACCTGAGCCCTCTATGCAAAACGCAATTCTATTGGAAGATGAAATGAGCTTTGCTGCCACCTTGACCAATCTCAGTCCAGATAGGGCATACCATGTATGGGCTTTTGTACGTACTGAAAAGGGGCTTGCCTGGAGTGAACCTTTGATCTTCAATACTTTGGATGACGATTTGCCGCCCATTATCTCATTTCGACACGAATCAAAAGAATATTTTTATCTCGAAGGTGCGTATGAAATCCAACTTGAATTAGCTGATCACAGTAAAATTTCGGAAGCCATAATTAAATATAAGGGAATCAGGCAAGCTGAGGATGACTTGGAATGGAAAGGTTCTGGGAATTTGGCAGAGATTCCCAGTGACACCTTGAATATAACCTACAGCTTTGAGGAAGTCAATTTTGATGAGTTGGGAATGGTATTTCATGTAGAAACCACTGATGAGTTTGACAATACGTCTATAAGTGAGGAGAAGGTTATCTATAGAACTTACAGTTCTGCCGCTCCTTTATCTTATGCTTTACCACATGCTGGGGTGGCCACCGAGGACTATAGGCTTTTTAGTGTTCCTTTAGACCAGCCAGATGCCACGGTATCCAATACCCTGGGACGTGATTTTGGGGAAGTACATGAGGCACTATGGCGGATAATTTCACTTGCAGACGGAGAACTGAGGGAAATGTCTGGAAATGAGCGATTGGAAATGGGTAAGGCCTATTGGCTCATTTCAGCATTGAACCAGCCCTTGAATTTTGTGGGTAGTGTGGCTAGGGTGACTCCCGGCGATCCATTTCAATTGGAGCTGGAGGAAGGGTGGAATATGATCAGTAATCCTTACCCCTTCGATTTGGATTGGGATTTCGTAGCAGTTACCAACAAGAATTTGGGAGATGTGCCGTCCCCATTAGGGTTTGTCGGGGACTATTATGAAGAGCTTATGTTGAGGCCATTTGAGGGTGTGTTTGTGTTTTCTCCTTCCCCAAAGCAGGTTGTTTTACCGGTTGGATTAGGGGCAGGCTCATCTGCAAGGTTAGCTTCCAGAGAAGATACTGGTTGGAAATTGTCATTTAACCTAGGCACACCATCTGGATTATCAAACAATGTTTCAGCATTGGGTATGTTGGAAGAGGCTGTGGAGGGGTTTGATCGCTACGATTTACCCCTTATGCCGAGAATGGCATCGTATGTAGATATTTCGTTTTTGGATAAAGAAATTGTGGGGCTTCCGTTTACCAGGGATTTTGTCTCAGAGCTGGAGGGATATTCTTGGGAATTTCAAATTAACAGTACTGAAGAGCAGATTGATCTAAGTTGGTCCATCGATAATTTAAAGTCTGGTCAGCTTAAACTGGTAGACTTGACTCATGGTACATCCTACGATATGGCTAAGACCAATAAGATTTCAACTGTCAAGGGGAGTGAGTTTAAGGTTACTTATACATCCCAAGGAGAAATTAGGGGTGCAGCCCGGCTAAAGAATATTTACCCCAACCCCGCGAGTTCTATTGTCCACATCCCTTTTACCCTGCAACACGATGCCCCCTATGAAATCCACATATATGATAGTATGGGCAAGCTGATTGACATAATTGGTCAAGAAATCGGCAAAGCCGGAGAACATGAGGTTTTATATAATGTAAATCAATTAACTCGTGGTCTTTATCAAATCTTGATTAGGACTTATGGCGATAATCAACCTGTTGTGATGAGTAAAAGATTGATTGTTAAGTAATTATTGAGTGGATTTTTTATGTGTAAAACGCAAATTTTTACGTGGTTTTGCGTCCCGCTGGCATAACTGTATTGGATGCCCAACGGGACAAATTAAGGGATTAAAAAATAAACAGGTTTTAAGTTTTAAGTCCAAATATTTGGCATTTTATTCATGTATTAAATTTTTGGTACTTTTTTTGTTTAGTTGCAGCTTTAAATTATTCAGTATTCGTCCCCTTAGGCCGAATTAGATATTCATCTTTTTAAATTCTTATTTCCATGAAAAAACTTTACCTCTTTGCCATCTTATTTTCACTAGGTGGCGTTTTGTCCAATTTAAAAGCTCAAGTCACCTTTTCCCATTCCGCGGGGGTTTTTTCCACTAACTTGACTAGCAACATCCCAGCAGGGCTGGCCTATTCTCCCAGAGTTAATTTCTTGGAATTGACAGATGAATCTACCTTGTCATTTGGAACCCATTTAGGGCTGGGCATTACCGGCGGTTGGGCTTCAGATCTTTTGGTGGATGTTCCTTTAGTGGTAGAATATAATTTTGGACATGCTTCCAGCCCCTATTCTGATGCGCTTTTTGGGGGATTCGTTGGACTTGGTTACGATTACATGCATATTGAAAGCCTAGGCGATGAACCATCCACTCTGCGCCAAAGCATCCATGGCCCTATGGTCAATGCCGGTATCAGGGCGATAGTATTGGAAGTGCCTTTTATGCTTAGGGCAGCCTACACCCTGAACCTCAATGATCACCAAGGCAATCCTACGAATGTGTTGGTTTTAGGACTATTGTTTAACCTTAATTGATAATTATTATGAGAAGTTTCGTCATTGTTTTATTGAGTTTATTTTTTGCTTTTTCGGTGGAGGCCCAAAACCAAACCGGCCAACTGGTCAAAGCCAAAAAGCTGAAAGGAAAAAAGTACAGGACCATACACCGGATAATCGGACAGGATGATCTAGGAGTCTATGCCGTAAAATCCAGTAAGGCTGACCATATCGATGATTTTGTCAAAAAACCTGTGTTGGAGCGGTATGATGAAAACCTGAATCTGGTACACTCCATGAAATTGGACAAAAGGCCTTATGCCGGATTTTTTCTGTTTGAGGAACTGATCCAATTCAACGATGATCTGGTCATGTTCTTCACGACAATGAAGAAAGGTCAGATTGTTTTCTATCAGAAAATAGACAAGCAGACACTACAGCCGATAGGCAGTCCGGAGCAGGTGAGCCAGAGCCAACTGCCCCTGTTGTTCAAACCGCAGATGCTCAAAAAAATCAATATAGAAGTTTCCCCTGATGGAGAGAAGGTGATGGTGTTTTTCCGCCACCCAACGGGAGCCGGGCAGCCGGCGACTTTTGATATGGCAGTATTTGGACCGGGAATGGAAAAAGAATGGGAGTATACAGCCAGGCTTACGGATGAAAACCGGTATGTTCATGTATCAGACGCCAAGATTGATAATGATGGAAGGGTTCATTTTGTAATTAAACAACAAGGTAAAAATAGGGAGGTGAAACAGGGCGGTGAGCCTGAATCAAGATCATTTCTACAATCTTATAGTAGGGATGGCAGATTGGCTTCTACGGAGTTGGTTTCCCAATTTGATCCATTTTCCAACATGATGCTTGGGATTGATGTACAGGGAGGGCTACACTGTGTGAGCATATACTCCAATTATAAAAAACGTAAAGGCTCTGCTGGGCTTTATACGATGAAACTCGCAGCAGACACTCATGAGGTGATTTATCAAGAATATAATGCCTTTACCGAACAGCTAACTTCACAGGGATATCGTGCTGAAGACCCTAAAAGCAAAGTAACCGTCATAGGCAATTTGAATCCCAGTAGGATTCTAGCCTATTCAGATGGAACCATTGGTTTTATTGCCGAAGAGAGAACGGACCATGTGGGGTATGAGTACAGGAACCCTTCGAGTCAATCCAAATATCTTCAGCAAGGGGTTCACCCGCTTCATCAGAATCAGATGAACTCTCAAAAGACAGAACGTTACCGTTTTGGAAGCGTATATGCTTTTAAATTCAATAGCGATGGGACAGAACAATGGAGTAGTAAGGTTTTGAAAAACCAACACTCCAAAGAGGAAAAGGATTTTTACCTGTCTCATGGCCTGGCCTTTCTAAATGACAAAATCTATATGGTGTTCAATGAGAATGTAAAGAATTTTGAAGTTGAATACCTCGAGGACTATAAAGGGCTGAAAGGTAAAAATAATAACCAGGTTGTGATGGTTGGGTTTGATCGCGAGGGTCAAAAAAGCAAAAGCGTCCTTGCCAAAACAAAAGATATCGATGTGTTTGCCCGGCCTATTATCACCAAGCAAGTTGAAAACAATCAGTTGATCCTATTCGGACAGCTGAACAGAAAAGCCTGGATGGGCAGAATTGATATCAATCCGAATTTAGCAACAAATTAAAAGCTGACTAATAGTGGTTTAAAGGTTTAACGTCCCGCTGGCATAATTGTATTAGATGACCAGCGGGACTGACCGCTTCTTCAATTTTATCGGTTGTAAAGTAGCCGACACCCGAGTCGGAGACTCTTTACTCAGAGGTGCGAAGTCTGAAGACATTCGCACAACGGTAGTTCTGAGCGCTGAGCACTGGGCATTTAAAATACGGAAAGGCCAATACGGCTAGAATGGCCACGTTTGATGCTGGATCTGACAACAATGACAATAATGACAACGGCGAATTCCGATGCGTAGCGTCGGAAAAGCGGACAACCAAGACAACCACGTGAACCTCAAGTACGAAGGACGAAGTACGATCGGCATCCGATTAAACATTAAACCATAAACAAATGAACGAAAATATTTGAAATGTCGGGACTGGCTACAGACACTGCTTTCCTGCAGGCTGCATCAGTTGGGTTGATAAATATGGTTTTTACTCTTCTTGCCATGAGTTTGATTGAAAAGATAGGCCGTAAAAAGCTGATGGGTATAGGGTCCATTGGAATGATCGTCAGCTTGATCACCACCGCATATCTTTTCCAGCATGGAAAGGGAGATGTTGGGATATTGATACCCTTGTTGGTTTTTATTGCCAGTTTTGCCTTCTCTCAGGGGGCGGTGATATGGGTATTCATTTCTGAGGTTTTCCCCAATAAAGTACAGGCATCAGGGCAGTCTTTTGGCACATTTGTCCATTGGTTTTGGGCGGCAGTGATGACTTGGTCTTTTCCTATCATCGCTGTAATGCCAGGTGGTGGCACGATAGCATTTGGCTTTTTTGCAGTGGCTATGATACTTCAATTTGGATTTGTATTAAAATATTTGCCTGAAACGAAGGGGAGAGTGCTGGAAGAGGAACTTGCATAACTGACGGGCTACACCTTCTGGATTGGGTATTCGCCCTGCGGCCTGGTTTAGGGGTTTAGAAACCGCGAAGCGACGAGGAGGATGAGACTTGGTTTCACGCGGAGGCGCAAAGAGAAAGCGCAAAGGGCGCGGCGTTGCCTACAGCTCCGTTAGGAGCGGCCGATATAATAACCGCCGGTGGCAACCGGCGGGCAGCAAACACCTACCACATCACAAGTCCCAGAGGGACGCACCATATAAATTCCTGAGTGAAGCCGCAGGATGGGGATGGCGTGGTTTGCTCTAAACTCCTAAACCTCCCTATCCCCGCAGGGTTGATCGGGGAATAAACTTCTAAACTTCGTGGCATAATTGCATAGGATGCCAGCGGTACTGATTAATGGGATGAGAATAAGTGTAAAAGATTATACAACTATCACCTCGACATTATTTTTCTCCAGCATTTTAACATGTTTTTCATCCACATTGCTATCAGTAATGACTTTATGGATCTTGTCAAATGAGCCTATAAAGGCAAGACCAACTTTGGTAAATTTACTTGAATCAGCCACTACGATTACCTCCTCGGAAATATCTATCATGATCTGGTTTAAGTAAGCCTCTTCCATGTGATGGGTGAATACCCCAACATCGGCTTTGAATCCGTCTACACCTAGGAAAAGCTTATTGCAATGAAGCTGACGAAGATTTCTCTCAGCCATCGGCCCGACAAGGGACATGGAAAATTCTTTGAGATAACCTCCGGGCATCATTACATCCAAATTGTTGAACTTTGAGAGGTTGTTGATGATATCAAGGGCATTACTAATGACGGTAAGTTTTTCGAAGCCGCCGAGATTATTTGTTATCTCCATCGTAGTGGTGCCGGAGTCAAGAATTATGGCGTCATTTTCTTCTATTAAGGATGCCGCTTTTTTACCAATTCGCTTTTTAATGTCTAAATTGATTTTTTTCTTTTCGGCAACAGGCAAAGCCAAGTTAGAAACCTTGAATGCTCCACCATGGGCACGAATGAGGAGTTTGTTTTTTTCAAGGTTAGCCAAGTCATTTCTTATGGTGACTTCACTTACGTCTAATTCTTGGCTCAATTGCGATACATTGACTTCGCCAAATTGATCCAAGACCTCTAAAATTCTTGATCTTCTACTTACTGTCTTTTTCATTTATAATCAGTGTAAAAAAAACTGCCAATTTTTTGGACTTGGTAAATATAGCCTAATGTGATTAAAAAATAAAAAAGGGAGCACCGCACCCTTTTTTATTACTGTCAAACCCAAATTTAAAATCACACAATTACTTTAGTATTGCCGCCCCCTTGTAGGGATAAATCAACTGGGGAGTTTTCCTTCCATGCTCCATTTGTAAAATCCGGAACATCAATAGAGTTGGAGCGGTTTGCAACTGACCATTCAGTAAGCGGGGATACTGCGCTCCAAAGAGCGGCATCGTATACGTCCTGATCCAATGGAAGCCCGTTTCTCAGACAATCTACCAGTCTCCACTCCATCATGAAATCCATACCTCCATGTCCTCCAATTTGCTTGGCTAGGTCACCCACCTTTTTGACAATTTCGGGAGTGTACTTATCTTCTAATGCTTTCATTTCATCTTCCTTGTGCCACCTGTGCCCTTTAGCAATTCCAGGTTTAGGATATTTTTGAGCATATCCATCGGTGCCGCTAATTACATGCAGACGTGAATAAGGCCTTGGACTGGTCACGTCATGCTGAATCATCATTGATTTTCCTTTTTTTGTTTTAATGGTAGTGGTGTTCATATTTCCACCATATCGCTTATTAACATAGGAAGCGAAAAACTCATCTTCTTTTGCAAGTTCTTCTGCTTTTTTGGCCATATGGAAATCGGCGGAAGACATGGAATTCAGATAATCCAATTGATCCCCTCTGTTAATATTCATTATTTGACATACCGGTCCTAGCCCATGCGTTGCATAAAGGTTGCCGTCACGATAGTTTTCCTTTAATCTCCACATGTCTTGATAGGCATCTTTATTGAAATTTAGGTCTAATAAATCGTGAATGTAGGCTCCTTCTGTATGAATAATATCACCAAAGAAGCCATCCCGAGCCATGTTTAAGGTTAGGAGTTCAAAAAAATCATAGCAACAGTTTTCCAACATCATACAGTGCTTGCGGGTGCGCTCACTAGTTTCAACGAGTTCCCAACACTCATCGATTGTTTTGGCAGCTGGTACCTCAACCCCAACATGTTTTCCAGCTTCCATTGCGTATACTGCCATTGGTACATGCCAGTCCCAGGGAGTGGCTATATAAATCAGGTCAATATCATCCCTATCGACCATTTTTTTCCAAGCATAGGCACTTCCCGAGTATTCATCGGGGTCGTGTTTTGTTCCCTTAAGTTTTTCCTTTACCTGCGCCACTTTTTCAGCTCTAAGATCACAAAGTGCTTTTATTTCAACACCCTCAATTTTGCTCATTCTATTGACGGCCCCAGGTCCCCGCATACCAAGGCCTATAAATCCAACCCTGACCTTATCTATTTTAGGAGCGGCGTATCCGCTCATATTAAAAATTTGAGAACTGGTTCTTTTACTTTGTCTCAGGATGTCATTTTTGGCCTGCTCGGCCTTGACTGAAACGGTAGAAGCTACCAGTCCTAGACCCGCAAGACCGGAAAGCTTAAGGAAATCTCGTCTATTGTTGCTCATTTTATTAATGGTTAATTGTTAATTTCAGTTGTAGGTTAAGTGGTGTTATGTTGTCAGTGGCTGAAAACCGTAGGTTTTCTGAGCATTTGTATGGAAAATTTTCTCCAAAATGGATTTTTCTAATTCTAAGCCATTAAAGGAATCCTTGAATTCTGGTGCACTTAATGTTTTACCTGAGGAGAAGAAGTCCCAATGGGATTGCCATAGGTTTTCGAATTTTCTTTGTATTTCACTTTCAGATAATGACCCGTCATCAATCACGTCAGTACCATAGATTAATCTATCCTGATGATTCATTATAAATGATTTAACTTTTTTGTGGTCGATAGTAGCTTGATATTGGAGGTGACAGATTCTTTCTGCTAAATCAGTCATCGTATTGGGAAATGTGTCAAGCCAATTGCTTACAGCATCAACGTTCCATTCCAAACTCGCGAGATGCAAGCCAACAAATTTTAAGTTTTTGTGCTTTTTCAACCTTTGATCCCGGGCAAAAATTTGCTTTTCATAAGTTGGATAATTAGGATGCAAATGCATGTGATATTGGGGATGTTTGCTAAAATATTCCCTGTCAGAATCAACCGTCATTTCATCCAATGGTAACCAACAGTTTTTCGGTTCACCCAAATGGCCTATTACCAATATCCCGTTGTCCTCAAGGTATTGAAATATAGAATCAAACTTTGGATGATCTATCATTACAAAATCCCCGTGTTGATCTTTAAGGTCCATTCCGATGTTCTTCCATATTTTTACTCCCGCGGCTCCATCATCCAATCCTTTTTTTATCTCATTTAAAGCCTTGGTTTCCCAGTGTTCGTCTTCCCAACCTTCAACAGAAAATGATGTAATGAACCTGACCCTCCCAGGGTATTCTTCCGCTAGTTGCAGTGCAACTCTTTTTTGATCTGATAATGAAGGGAAAAATGGAATATCGGTGTTGATAGATAAAAAGCTTACCCCTTCGTCCACCGCTTTTTCCATTTTTCCTCTGGAAGGGGTGTTTAAATGAACATGTGCATCTATGGTTGGCTTTATCATACTATTGATTTTGTACGATTTTTAATTTCTCTTTTACTAAGGAAGTCACCTGGCTTGTGGCCGATGGGAACACTTTCCTTAAGTCTATTTCATCGTTCCCTGCAAGTTGCAGTTGGAGGGTCTTCATAAATATATTTTTGATTTCAGTAGCAAGGTTGATCTTGCATATTCCTCCTTCGATTGCTTTTCTCAGCTCGGAGGCAGGAACTCCCGAACCACCATGTAATACTAATGTAGCGGAAGTTGTCGAGGCAATTTCTTTTAATAGCTCAATTTGAAGTTTCGGTTCTTTTTTGTAAAAACCATGAGCTGTACCGATTGCTACCGCTAATGCATCAACTCCCGTTTCATTTACAAATTTTTCGGCTTCCTTTGGCTGGGTAAATCCATTTAATTCGTGGGATTGACCTAGTTTCGCTACATAGCCAAGTTCGGCTTCTACGTGGGCTCCGTAGCTTTTAGCTCTTCTTACCACTTCTTGGGTGATTTTTACATTTTCTTCAAAAGGTAATTCACTGCCATCAATCATTACTGAGTCAAAACCCACGTCAAGGCAAGATTGGACAAGATCTACAGAGCCCCCATGATCGAGATGTATCCATCCCTCTACACCATACTCATCTAGGGCTGATCGCCCAAGGGTTACAGCAGTCTTTAAACCCATGTAGTCGATTGAGCTTTTTGTTAATTGTAAAATAAGGGGTTCATTTAAAGCTGACGCAGCATTTAAAACCCCATGCAAAGTTTCTACATTATAAAAATTTGTTGCCAGAAGTCCACGCTTCTGTTGAGTAAATAAGTTTAATTTATCTTTCAATTTCATTTTTTAGATAGTTTAGGTGCGTTTCAAAATGTATGAGTAAAAGTCTCTTTGACTGTTTTTTCTACAGATTCCATATTTTGAAATGCACCTGTGCCACCTGGTCCAGTAGTATTGATGGCCCCCATTAAATTGGCGTAGTCCATGCATTTTTCCAATGACTTACCTTTGAGATACTGATGGAGAAATCCGGCATTAAAGCTGTCGCCGGCACCGATCGCATCTATAAATCTGTCATGTAGGTAAGGTGCAAAGGATTGCGGGCTTTGGTTTTTAATGTAAAGTATGCTACCCTTTGTACTTTGCTTTAAAGCAATGATATTTCCGTAGTTTCCGATTTCCTTTAAAGCATTCTCAATATTCGAGTCCGCAACTAGGTTTATGAGTTCGAATTCGTTTGGAAGAAAAATATCCACATAAGGAAGACAGGATTTATAATCAAATTCCCACTTTTCATCCGGGTCCACCTGTAGATCTAGGGATGTTGATAGCCCATGGTGTTTGGCTCTTCTGAAAATTTCAACTATATCGTTTTGAAGTCCTTTTTGCAAAAAATAATTAGACAGATGAAGGTGCCCATATTTCGAAAGTGACTCCCACGGGATGTCTTCTATGGTTAGATGTTCCATTGCGCCACAATAGGTCACATTGGCTCTGTCATTATCGTAATTCATGACTACCGTGACTCCCGTTTGGTAGGATGGGTCTACACTTATGTGGTCAACATTAACCTGCTTTAATTTGAGGTCATCGAGCACAAATCGCCCAAAATTATCGTCTCCTATTCTACCTACAAAAGTCGTGTCTGTGCCTAGGGTAGAGATGTTTGCTGCAAATATTGCAGACGAGCTTCCTAAAGTTATATGAAAAGTATCTGCTAATTTTTCTTCCCCAAGAGTTGGTAACCCTTTGATCTTATTAAGGATTAAATCAACATTCAACTCGCCTACAACCAATAATTTTTTATTTTTCATAGCAAATACTATTGACTTCTACATGATTTAAAAGGCTCTTTACGTCAGCACCGTGCAACATGCCCAATTCTTCTCTCAAGCAATTAGCAGCCCCGCATGCAACACTCCATTTAGCGATTTCCTCGAGCGGAAAATCATGGATTATTCCCAGCGATATTCCAGCAGTTAGGCAATCCCCGCTGCCCACTGCGGACTTCACATCCCCAATATCAACTTTCGCATGAACCTGCCTGCCTCTGTACGAAAGATACAGTCCATCCTTTCCTTTGGTAAAGGCAATGAGGTCCACCTTGTCCTGAAGATGTTCGAAAACTTTATCAGGATCATTGCTATGGCATAATGATATTGCTTCATCTGCATTGAGGTGGATGCCAAAAACTTTAGCCTCCAATGCTTGGGTTAAATTGTGGCCCGAGCAGTCGATAATTACCTTTTTGTTTAATGATTTAGCAATAAGGATTAGTTCTTTATTCGAATATCTCGGTGCTCCTATAGGCCATGAGCCAGAAAGGGTTACCAGGTCATATTCGGAAATAATGCTTTTATAAACCGCTATAAAGTTGTCTAAATCATTTTCACTCATTTCAGGTCCTGGCTCCAGTAATTCTGTGTCGTTGGACGCTGTGTCTTGAGATAAAAAGGTATAGCATTTTCTGTTATTCCCCTTCAAATCAATTCCTAAAGTAGGAATTCCTACGGATTCACAATTCCTTTTGATCCAAGCGCCAGCATTGCCTGCCCAGCTTGCCATCAAACTGACTGGAACGGAAAGCTCTGCTAATGCCAAAGCCACATGAACCCCTTTCCCGCCGGGATATTCTTTTAGCTTCTGGATACGATTTGCTTTACCCAAATTGATTTGAGGGACTGTTGCAAATACATCTATGGAAGGATTTGGGCAAATGGCCAAGACACGTTTATTCATCTTTTTCATATATAGTGACACCTTCTACCACCCGGCTGATTACCCCATTTACTGAGGGATTGTCAGGGTTTAAATCAAAATGAAGTGAAAAATAATACCCAAGTAGTTGTCCGATTAATGTTTGGACAAGTGGGTGGAAAACATCCTCTCCATTACCATCCGGTATTGGGAAGTCAATGTGATTCCGATGGCTTTTTTCTAAGGCTTTACCTATTGAAAGAGATAGGATCTTGCGTGGGTCCTGAAGAATAGACTCAGCTAGGTCTTTTTCATACTTATAAATGTGCTCATCTTTTGAAAATAAGAAAACAACAAGCGCTTTATTATTAATAACTACCTTAGGTCCATGTCTAAAACCTAGAAACGAATCATGCTTGCAGATTAATTTACCGTCTGTCAATTCTTGCAGTTTTAAATGGCATTCCCGTGCGATTCCAAGACTAGTACCCGAGCCCAGGAAAACCACTCTTTCAAAATCTTTATCAGATAACTCGGAGATTTTTTCAGGGAAATGTTTAAGAATAAAAATGGCTGATTCAACCGCCTGGTCAAGCTGGTTTTTGATGAATGCCTTGTCCTCGTCTAGGGAAAAAATAAAATAGCCAGCAAGATACATAGAAGTGAAGCTGCCTGTCATTGCCAAGCTCTTATCATTGGACTCTTCAGGGAGAATAACTGTATAAAAATTGCCTGACGCATTTCCATAGTTTGCCAGATCTCCTTCCGCATTGCATGTAATAATTATATGATAGACCTCTTTGCAGTGCTGATTTATTAATTGAACCGCTGCCATGCTTTCGGGGCTATTTCCAGACCTTGCGAATGATACCATTAAAGTAGGAATGTCCTCCACCAGGTAGTTTTTAAAATTGGATACTATATCAGTTGTGGGTATTGCCTGTACCCATTTCTTAAGCTTTGGTAATAGTAGGCATTGAAGAGATTCACCTATAAAGGCCGATGAACCAGCGCCAGTAAGTATGATCCGGAGATTCTCAATTTGAAGTATTGGGGCTAAAAAATCTGTCAGCTCAGCTTGTTGCTCTATTATTTTGTCCAATGTCTTTTGCCATAATATGGGCTGGCCGCTAATTTCCTCTGCGGTATAATAAGTTTCACTACCACTATTTGTAAAAATATTTGCTGAATAGGCTTGTTTCATGGTCGTATTATTCAATGTACAAATGCACTAATTGTCTTTCATTTCCTTTCAAAGTAAGTGAAAAGAATTTTAATAAGAAAGCTTCGTTTCGTTATTTTTTTATTGTTTTGCAGAAATAATACATCCCTTGTAATTATTAAAGTATTGATTTAATGTGTTTTAGGGAAAGATTTTTAGGATGTAAGAAATAAGGTTTACAAAAAAAATATCAGTTTTATTCTTCGTTTCCTTTGCTTTTTATTGAATATTAATTTTATATTAGCACATGGAAAGACAGTTGATATGTGGTTGTTCATGGTTTACATGATACATAAAAATCTGTTATTTTCGTTTTGAATAGAATAAAATTTTATTTTTAATTAAAATGGAGTTCTGTAAAAAGTTTTAATTCTGGATAAATCCTATAACCAAATGATCAAATGAAAACATCTCTATCCTTTATTTTCTTATTTTTCCTTTTCCTTGGGAATGTAAGTGCTCAACAAAGACCTATCGAAGGTCAGATACAAGATCGGGATTCCGGCGAAGGGATCCCTGGTGTGAATATTATGATAAAAGGTACTTCCACAGGTACAATCAGTGAAATTGATGGAAGTTTTTCATTAAATGTGGAGCCTGGGAATGTCCTTCTAATTTCATTTATAGGATATGTCTCTCAGGAAATAGAGATTGCAAACCAATCCCAAATCACTGTCGACCTCGAAGTAGATACTCAGCAGTTGGAAGAAGTTATTGTTACTGGATACGGAACCCAAAGAAGGGAAAATCTTACGGGTTCAATAGGTACTGTAAGTTCAGAGAAATTGCAGGATATTACTTCTCCAAATATTGGCAACATGCTTCAAGGTAAGGTCGCAGGGGTTGATGTGATTACCAATTCCGGCGCTCCAGGTGCAGAACCAACCATTAGAATTCGTGGCCGTAACTCTATCAGGTCTTCAGTGGACCCTATTTGGGTTGTGGATGGTGTAATATGGCATGGAACTCCTAATCTTAACCCTCAGGATGTAGAGAGTATATCTATTTTAAAAGATGCTGCAGCTGCAGCCCTATATGGGTCAAGAGGTGCTAATGGCGTGGTGGTAGTCACCACCAAAGGGGCAAAAGGAGATGGGACAAGTACATTTAATCTAAGTACTAAAACCGGTGTCACTCAGTTTAATACCGGTGGCTTTCAGCTTTACAACTCTCAGCAGCTGTATGATTATTGGGGGAGTTACGGCAACCAGGGAGCTCTTCCGGATTTTTATAATGAATCCTTATTAAATACAGATACGGATTGGATAGATATTGGAACCCAACAGGGGTTGGTGCAGGATTATAACTTATCGTATTCTGGAACTTCAGGCAAAGCGCGTATTTATGCCGCAGGTAACTATTTTCGAGAGGAAGGGACAGTAAGAGGGGATGTGTTTGAAAGGCTTTCCGGTCGATTGAATATTGATTACGATGTGAATGAAAGGTTGACTATAAAACCCAAATTAGCTGCAACTTACACCACCACAGACAATAGGCGTCACAGTATTTATGACATATATAGAAACCTGCCATGGGATCAGCCATTTGACCAAGATGGTAATCTGGTTAACCCTCAGCAAGGGGGAGTGAACTGGCTGGGAAGAGATAACAGGAATTATTTATATGATCTCCAATGGAATTTTGGGGAGTCAGCCACATTTAATATTCTTTCAAACATCGACTTCGAATATAATATTACTGATCATTTATCTTTTATCTCTACCAACAATATAACTTTCTTTAATTCTGAAAATCTAGGATATGTAGACCCAAGATCGAATGCGGGGTTGGCTGATAATGGTAGATTAAATAACCACATGGCTAGAAGGATTACAAGATTCACCAACCAAATGCTTTCATATACCCGCGATTTTGATAGGCATCATATAAATGCATTGGCAGGATATGAATATAATGATTACGTATACAATGATCTTTCTGCTACTGGAAAAGGTATAGTGCCAGGAGCGCAGGTAATAAGTAGTACCTCTGAACCAATGACTATAGGTGGTACTAAAAACGATTATGCTTTTCAGTCCTTCTTGGTAAATGCGAATTATGGGTTTGACAGCCGATACAATATACAAGTGTCAGCAAGAAGAGATGGTGCTTCGAGATTTGGGGCAAATCAGAAGTATGGCAATTTTTATGCAATAAGCGGTTCCTGGAATGTCCATCGTGAAGCATTCTTCAACAGCTCCACATTTAATTATTTAAGAGCGAAGGTTGCACACGGAACAGTAGGGAACACCCCTTCTTCCTTGTACCCGCAGTTTGAGGTTTACTCACTAAATGCGATGTACGCAGGAAGACCTGCAGCAGTTCCTTCCTCCTTGGGCAATGATGATCTCACTTGGGAAAGAACAGTTGATACCAACATAGGAATTGAACTGGGGATAATTAATAGGTTTGATATAACCTTGGAATATTATAATAAAAATACCAATGGCTTATTGCACTTTGTCCCCCTGCCAGATATTTCGGGTTTTACCGGGTTTTTTGATAACATAGGTAGCGTAAGAAATAGTGGTGTTGAATTCTCTATAGGTGCTGATATTGTTCAATCCGGAGGTTTTAATTGGAGGTTAGATGCCAACATTGGCCGCAATGTGAATTCTATTACTGAACTATATGAGGGTAGGAGGCAAATTGATGGGCTTCGCATAATCGAAGAAGGCCAAGATATAGATACATGGTTCATGAGAAATTGGGCAGGTGTGAACTCTGAAAATGGCCGACCGCAATGGGAGATAATGGATGGATCCACTGGCGAGGTTACTATCACAGAAGACTATGCTCAAGCTACTTTGCAGCGTGTAGGAGCTTTGACTCCGGATTTCTTTGGCGGAATTTCTTCTAGCATGGAGTTTAAGGGAATATTCCTTAATGCAACTTTTGCCTATTCCAAAGGAGCAATGGTATATAATGCAGCCCGGGAATTATATGACAGTGATGGGGCCTATCCAACTTATAATCAAATGGTTCTTAGGCCTGAGTGGTCAAGATGGTCACCTACAAACCCTAATGCTACACATCCAGAGCCTATCTATGGAGGTAACAATAATGTTCACAGGCCATCATCGCGTTTTCTAGAAGATGCTAGTTTCTTGAGGCTGAGAAACGTCACATTAGGTTACCGTTTGCCTGCTCCATTAGTTAATTCTTTGAGGCTTGGATCTGTAGATGCGTTTATTGCGGGAGATAACTTGTTGACATTTACCAAGTTTTCAGGCCTTGATCCTGAAGCTGCAATCAATGGAGATGCATCCTCCCCATACCCGCTTCCAAAAAGGATCTCATTTGGTCTAAATCTATCATTCTAATTTGCTAGCCATGAAAAATAATTCCATAAAAATTTTATATGTATTTATAATTGCAAGCCTTTTCTATGCCTGCGATATTGATAGGTCTCCTTATGATGCCATCACTGCGGAAGATCTTAGCAATTCAGAGGGTAGTGCAGAGTCTGCAACCCTCGGTAATTATAGTCGAATGAAGGCATGGACGGAAAACTGGCATAGGTTATATGAATATCCGGGCGACAATGTCTCCCTGAGTGGTACAACTACTGACCCGCTTTTTTTCTCCTATAATTATCAAAGAATTCCAAATGGATCTAGAGCTGCTGGCTTTTGGAGAAGCAGTTACCAAATAATAGTAGGCAATAATAAAGTGATTGAAGCTTTGGAAGAGGGATCCTCTGCTACGAATGATCAACTGTTGGCTGAAAACTACTACATGCGTGCTCTGATGCACTTCTCTTTAGTAAGTATTTTTGGCAGACCTTATAACCAAGGGCGTGATAATCAGGGGGTGCCCATAAAAATTGATGGGGACCATCTCAACCATCCCCCTAGAGCAAGTGTAGGAGAGGTATTTGATCAAATTGAAGCGGATTTGCTTAAAGCAGAAAGTTTGTTTACTGAAACCAAGTCAAACATTTACGCTTCTAAAGAATCTGTATGGGCATTGCTGTCTAGACTTCACCTCTATAAAGAAGAAAATGATTTAGCGATTGAATATGCTGACATGGTAATAAATTCAGGTCGATTCAATTTGGTAAATACCAGTCAGTTACCAGATTATATCAAAATGACTCCCGAGCAAAATTCAGAGACCATCTTCGCTGTTAGATTTGTGAGAGATGCGGATTATCCAGATAATGGTTGGTTTACTGTGGGGTCCCTTTATGCCAATATCCAAGGGACAGGATGGGGAGAAATGTATGCTTCACGTACCCTATTGGAGAAATTGAGAGAATACCCAGAAGATGTGAGAAATGATTTTATCACGCCTGCGGTCGTCAATCAAGATGTTTTATGGGCCATATATGTGGATGACGACTATACTTATAGATGGGAAGTAGTGACTCAGGAAGGTGACGATTATTTTTATACTAGGGATGGGCAGACTTCAGCCTTGGTAAAGGAAGAATCTGCAAGGGGGTATGATTATTATATCAACACATCTGAAGGATTAAAGAAAGTGTTGATCGATAATCAACTAGATGTGAGGAATGGCTTTCCAAAATATTTTATTCTAAAAGCCTCTGGTCAAGAAGATCAAGTTCACCTGTGGTCCCCAGTAGTCTCCAGATTAGCCGAGATGTACTTAAATAGAGCTGAAGCAAATGCCAAACTTGGAAATTTTGACCAAGCTCTAAATGATGTAAATATTATACGCGAAAGAGCAGGGATTCTACCAGATGGGCTTTATACTTTGGGCAACATAGGCGACAGGTCGGTATTAGATGTTGTGATGGATGAGAGACGCCTTGAGTTGGCATATGAAGGCCATCGGAAAATTGATGTGTTTAGAAATAGAATGACTATGGATAGACGCTATCCGGGTACCCATTTGGCCACTAGCAGCCCCATTTTTGAAATTAATTATCAGGACAATGCCATTATCGAATTCATTCCTGAAACGCAATTATTGATACATGAAGGACTGACCCAAAATCCGTGATAATATTTAATATAAACGGAGCACCTAGGGTGCTCCGTTTCAATTTACAGGTAAGCTATGAATAAATATGTTGTTTTAATCTTATTGATATTTTCATTTACTAAATGTCAGCTAAATGATGTAGCGCAGGAAGATGGGGTAGAGGTTGGCGTAAAAATTCCTATGGGAGGGAACACCTATATTACAAAAGAGGCAAATGGTGCAAAAATAACAAATGAAGGAATTCAAGAGTGGGAAAATGAAAAAACCAAATTTGAAACTTTTATACATTTTACCCAACCGGTTAAGGCCGGTATTGCGCTGCACTTCCAAGACTTACCTCAAGAATCTATTGTAATCAGTATGTCGGTGGGTGAGCAAGAGGAGTTAAAAGAAATATCTTCAGCCTCTTCTCGAAATGTACAGTTTGGAGAGTTTGATTTTGCTAAAGGTTATTCTTCTATAAAGATTCAGGGAAAATCAAGTTCTCGATTCCCTTCAATTGAATCTATTTCACTTTTCCCTGAAAGTGAAAATGTCGATATATCCTTTGTAAAGGATAATGAAGATAACAGATTTTACTGGGGTCGCCGAGGTCCTTCAGTTCATATGACCTATTCATTGCCAGAGGAAACAGATTTTGAATGGTTTTATAATGAAATGACTGTGCCCGAAAACCAAGATCCTATTGGATCCTATTTTATGGCAAATGGGTTTGGCGAAGGGTATTTTGGGATGCAGGTGAATTCCGGGGAAGAGCGAAGGATCCTTTTTTCAGTATGGAGTCCGTTTCAAACGGACAACCCCGAAGATATACCTGATGATCAGAAAATATTGCTCTTAAAAAAAGGAGAGGAGGTAAATACAGGCGAATTTGGAAATGAAGGTTCAGGGGGTCAAAGTTACTTGGTGTTTGATTGGAAAGCTGGGCAAACGTACAAGTTTCTAAATTCGGTTAAGCCTGATGGAAATGGGAATACAATTTATACCGCCTATTTCTTTGCTCCCGAGATCGGGAAATGGAAGCTGGTGGCAAGTTTTTTACGACCACAAACTGATACGTGGTATAAAAGGCCCCATTCGTTTTTGGAAAATTTCATCGACCGAAATGGCCATATGGAAAGGAAAGTCCTATATCAAAATCAGTGGGCTAGATCTAGTGATGGGGAATGGAAACCTCTAACTGAAGGAAAATTTACCGGTGATGATATTGCAAGAAGAAAGTACAGGTTAGACTTTGAGGTAGGGACTGAAGGAAAATCTTTTTATTTACGGAATGGAGGCTTTTTCCACCCCAATACTCCGCTAAATTCATCATTTAATCTTTCAACATCAGGCACACCGCCTGAAATAAAATTCATTGAACTTCTATAAAATCTTTAAAAATGCAGGTTGGTTTCTGGGATTGGGCTATTATCGCAAGCTTCTTTATACTTTCACTGTCAATTGGAATTTATACTTCCAAAAAAGCTGGAAAGAATGCAAAAGAGTTTTTTTTATCGGGCAGAAATATGCCCTGGTGGCTTCTTGGGGTATCGATGGTCGCCACTACTTTTTCATCAGATACCCCAAATCTGGTGACAGATATAGTCAGGAAAAATGGGGTGTCAGGAAATTGGGTTTGGTGGGCTTTCTTGTTAACAGGAATGTTGACAGTGTTTGTTTATTCCAAGCTATGGCGAAGATCTAAAATTAACACTGACCTTGAATTTTATGAAATCAGGTATGGAGGAAGACCTGCTGCTTTCCTTCGGGCATTTCGAGCCCTATATTTAGGTTTTTTTTTTAATGTTGTAATAATGGCCACAGTGTCTCTGGCGGCAATTAAAATTGGAGGGGTCATGCTAGGTTTAACACCGATTCAAACCATGTTGATTGCATCCATTATAACAGTCATTTACAGCTCATTGGGTGGCTTGCGTGGCGTATTACTAACGGATTTTTTTCAATTTTTTATTTCAATTGCCGGATCCTTTGGGGCAGCTTGGTATATTTTACAACAACCAGAAATTGGGTCCTTGCACAACCTGTTTTCTCATCCTAATGTGGCAGGTAAGTTACAGCTGCTTCCTGATTTTTCAGACAGCAAAACCCTAATTCCTCTATTGCTAATGCCGATTGCCATTCAGTGGTGGGCTACCTGGTATCCAGGGGCAGAACCGGGTGGGGGAGGTTACATTGCTCAGCGGATGCTATCGGCTAAGGACGAGCAAAATGCCATGGGGGCCACTTTGTTTTTCAATATAGCGCATTATGCTTTAAGGCCTTGGCCATGGATCATTATTGCTTTAGCTTCTTTAATAATATTTCCACAAATTAGCGATCTTCAAAGTGCTTTTCCTCATCTGCCTGAAGATAAGCTAAATGATGATCTGGCCTATCCAGCAATGTTGACTTTTTTGCCGGCAGGATTACTGGGAATAGTATTGGCATCCTTAATTGCCGCCTTTATGTCAACCATATCTACCCATCTAAATTGGGGTAGTTCTTATATAGTTAATGATTTTTACCTGAGGTTTATTAAACCTGAAGCTTCTGACAAAGACCAGGTTTTTGTAGGAAGGGTGTCAACTGTTTTTCTAATGGGGCTAGCGGCTCTTCTAGCTTTGGAATTGTCTAATGCCCTTCAGGCATTTGATATCCTATTACAGATCGGGGCCGGAACCGGCTTAATATTCATTTTGAGATGGTTTTGGTGGCGGATTAATTCTTATACCGAAATAACCGGGATGGTCGTATCATTTTTAGTGGCTATTTACTTTGAACTGATTCATGATAAACTAAGGCTTGCCCCGCTTTTGAGTCATGAAAAATTGGTTATCGGTGTATTGATCACAACCATTTCTTGGTTGACAGTTACCTTTTTAACCCAACCTGAAGACAATTATGTTTTAAGAAGATTTTATAATCTAGTAAGGCCAGCCTCAATTGGATGGAGGAAGTTCTTGATCAGTAATCCCGATATTGAATCTGAGCGAGGCCAGCTTCCATTGGAAATAGGACTGATGGTGCTTGGTTCAGTTGCGGTGTATAGCACCCTTTTCACCACAGGATACTGGTTATATGGTAACAATTTTGCTGGGATTATTACATCCCTTCTGGCCATTGTTTGTTATTGGTTATTGTTTTCCAATTGGAAAAAGGTGCAAGGGGTTAAAATGAAAAATAAAATAAGTGCATCTTAAATAAACATCGGCCAGATAGGTTTTCAAACTGTTAAGTAAATTGGTTATATGGCCTGGTTTAGGGTTTAGAAACCGCAAAGCGCCGAGTAGGATGGGGCGTTGGTTTCTCGTCCGCCTTCCAGAGAGCAAGCGATGGGAGCGTATGGGTAGATGTTAGAAAGTAGATCCCCCGCTGGTGGCCATGGCCGCCAGCGGGGTGGGTTAGGGATGAGGGTGACCTATATGGGTTTATCAATGACTACGGACATAACTTATTAGATTTAATCCAGTATAAACGGTATGGAGTTACCTGATATATCCGCCAAACTGATTGGGCTTAAAAAAGCTGATTTGAAGTTAAGGGAAAAGCTTGTAAAGAGCGGGAAGCTGTTTCAAGGGTACAATGAGGAAATGAGATCCCTTCATAAAATAAATGGAGACATTTTGATGGAAATAATTTCGGAGATTGGCTATCCGACCATTGAAAAAGTGGGAGAAGAGGCAAATGAGGCCACCTGGCTGGTTATTCAACATGCTATAGATCAGCCTCAATTGATTTTGCTATGTGAAAAACTTCTAAAAACTGCCGTAGAAGAAGGTCAGGCAGAACCCATACACTTGGCTTTCCTTACAGACAGAATTGCCGTACTTCAAAATAAGCCTCAACTTTTTGGGACCCAGTTTGATTGGGGGCCAAACGGGGAATTACACCCTAATCATTATGATGATTTGATTCTGGTCAATGAAAGGAGAAAGGCCATCGGGCTCAATACTTTAGAGGAACAAACCGACATTATAAGAAAACGAGCTGCTCAAGAAAATCAAATCCCGCCTGATAATATAGAAGCAAGGAAAAATGAGATGGAGAAATGGAAACGGGAGGTTGGTTGGATATAAATGATATAATTTCTACAATTATGGAGCAGGATAAAATTATTGTTCGAAGGGCTAACCTTGGGGATTTGTCAACCTTGAGAGAACTATTTGTGGAAACCATTATAGCAAGTTGTAAAAATGATTATTCCGAAAAGCAAATCTCTGCTTGGACTTCCTCAGCCTCCAATACCTTACGATGGGAGGAAAAATTTAGCAGCCAAATATTTACCGTAGCAGAATCCGAAAATAGAATAATAGGGTTCGCTTCATTACAACAATATAAAGTTCTTGATCATTTATTTGTCCATAAGGATTGGCAGCGGAAGGGTATTGCTTATGCCTTGGTAAAAGAAATTGAAGTTTTGGCAAAAGAAAGAGAAGTTTCCGAATTGGATGTTGAGGCCAGTTTAACTGCAAAGGGATTTTTTGAGAAAATGGGTTTTAATGTATTATCACACCAATTGGTGACCATAAAGGGAGTTGAGCTGCTAAATTTTAAGATGTGGAAAAGGCTTGACTCTTAAGAGTAGCACGAGGCCTATAAAAGCTGGAGTACCTTACGTTAATCCATTAATCCATTCAACCCTTAAACCTTTTTATTCCCTAACCTCCTAAACCTCCCGATCCGCGAAGCGGTCATCGGGAAATAAACCTCTAAACTACGTAGTTTAGGAGGTTATTCGCCCTGCGGCCTGGTTTAGGGGTTTAGAAACCGCGGAGCGCCGAGGAGGATGAGGCGTTGGTTTCACGCCACGAGCGCAAAGAGAATGCGCAAAAGGCGCGGCGTTAGAGTCGAAGAAATTCCATTCCCCCCACAAATTACGGTCCCTGAGCGAAGCCGAAGGGATCGGCGAAAATGACTCCCAACGTCCAGGGATTGGTTTAAAGGTTTAAGGTCCTTCAGGGAATAGCTGCGCTATATTCCCTGAAGGACTGATTAATGGATTAAGGAGTGGAAGTACCTTACGTTAATCCCTTGATCCGTTAATCCCATCAACCTTTTCACGGGTTGGTTTAATGGTTTAACGTCCAGAAGGGCATAGCTGCGCTGTATTCCCTTCTGGACTGGTTAATGGATTAAGGAGCTGGCGCAGCCGAGGGGGCAGGCTTCGCAGACCCGTTTTCGATCTTTCGAGTCGGAGGCTCTACACTCCATGGGGCTAATCCAGAGATGTTCGCACAGCGGTTTCAATGGAGAAGATTTTTTTATATTTTCTCAAAATTTATTAGCTTATTTGGGCAAGTCGTGCTCTGCTTCTGTACATTCAGGAAGGGAGAGTCATGCATCTTGCGGCTAAAGCCGGAAAGCTGGATGGCCTATTCCCACCGGTTGAAGCAGGTGGATTTATAAATAAAGTTCTTTCAGTCTGTTAATTATGTCTGTCATCATGCGTAAAGTTACCCTTATAACACCCTTTATTTTTGTATTAGGTTATATCCTTTTTTTAATCCTCTCCAACATTGAAAAGCTTAATGGGCTAAAGATTTTTGGCTTATTTCTCGGGGTTTTGATAACCGTGTATTCCATCTTTATCATAGCCACTGAAAAATATATTGACTTTAGGGATGGAATGAAATTGAAGAGGATTAATAGGTAGAGACGGAAGTCCAGGCTGCCCTATGAAGTCCCTAAATCCCCTTCCTTTATCAAAAATCTGGTGAGGGGTAAAGGAAGGTCCGGCTACTTATGGAGCATGCAATCCATCTTCACCTCAAAGCATGAACAGCAAATTAGGTTTGCTGTCGGATGAAGTTTGGTGTTGGGCGTAATGTTACCTACGGTAAGTAAACTAGTAAGTTAATATAAGTTAAAACCGGCGCCAAGTTTTCAGGATTAAGAGGAATAGGGTAAGTTTAGATTAATATTATTTGATATACCCCAACTTACTTGAAAATGATAAAGTGTAAAGTTTTTTTGGTTTCCGTCCTTCTTTTTTCAACTACGGCTCTGATTTCCTCCTGTGGAAGGGTTGAGATGGAGGAGGATGGGTTCCCCATTAAATACAGGACTGATACCGTCCTGATTGATGGTAAAGACGAGATTTTGTTTCTGGAATATGACCTTCATTTTTCAGACTACAATGGGGGAGTTCTGTTGAACTATAACAGAAACGCTCACAGCATTGAATATATTGATTTAAACAAGCAGGAGTGGATAAAGAGTATTGGTTTGGAAAAAGAAGGTCCGGACGGAACAGGGTCTTATGTCTCAAAACTTCAGGCATTGGGGGAAAACGAATTTTTCCTTACCGGGGAAAAAGCTGGTATATATAACATGAACGGCCAACTGACAAGACAGGTGGATTGGTTTGATGTAACCATCGAAAACGGGAGAATTGGCGATGAAGAAACTTTTTACCAACAGGTGACGAATCGCAACTTTAATGATTTGTTTTTTTCCCTCATTGCTAATTACCATGAAAATAGCGTGGCCTTAAAAATATTAGACGCCGGGGAAAAAAGTATATCCACATTCAACATAGATCCAAAGGGATTTTATAAAGGCTATACCTTGGGTGATTTAACCAATTACAATAAATGGGACCCTCGAGTTTTTATAAAAAGTGAGGATGATAAGGTAATTGTCTCCCATGAGTATGTCAATGAATTTTACGTTTACAATCCTGCGGGAAATGAGTTAATTACAGTTACTTATGAGTCAGCCTACACTCCCAATGAGGTGGTGATTTCCAATGAAGGAGATCCGATCAATTCATTCGAAGACCGGATTGAAATCCTTAAATCTTACCTTGGCTAGGTTGCTTTTGGACCTCCTGTTTGGGATTCATACAACAGGCGATATGTTAGACTCTCAGGTTCCTTTAAGTATGAGGGTGAAAAACAGGAGAGGAGGGTCCTCCCTGAAATGACTGAGTCTAAAATTTACCTGACGGTTTTCGATGAGAACTTTGAGCTCATAGGAGAAACCCCCATTCCGGAACTCTCTCCAGTTTCACTTTCCAAATATTTCGTTAAAGATGGAGTGCTCTGGGTATATATCAATGTGGAGGATGAGATGGGGTTTGTAAGAATAACGGTGGATGGATAAGGGGCTTTGAAAAGTAGGTTTACACCGCTATGTGGTTAGCCCAGCTCCAAAGGTGCGACCTCTCCCTTGGGTTGGCCGGTAGGCCAACCTGAAAATGTATTGAACCATTGGAATATCTAAAGCCCACCGGGGCGACATCGGCCATCCCTGCCGAGGAAATCCAACCTGCAGCAATTTCTTCAGATAAGAAATTCGATTGGGACTTAAATGCTTATTTTATAGTAAATAAGATCAATTCTTTGATTTTATTTTTATATGGGCAGCTTTCGGTAGCCCTTTGCCTTGCCATTTGGTGAATAAGGTTTCCCCATTCGGCGCATTGGCAAAATTCCGGGAAAAGCAATCTGGGTGGTGAAGAGCGTAGAATGAGAGCTTCCAACTTTTACTAAGCTGTGGGATTGGTAGAAGGGGAAGCATAGCCAGTGGGCAAAAGCAGGCCACTTCTTTCAGGGATCTAAGGCAGAGTTATGAGACAATCGGAGTCAAAGACCCAAGATCAGTGGTGCACAAACAGGAGATGAACGATCCTTTTGGTGGAGTGATATAACTCAGTTTAACCATCCTCCAATAAATCAAAAATATCCGGCAAGCGATGTCTAAAGTAATCAGGAAGTTGTTCTGCCATCAATACAACTTCTCCTTTTTCAATTTGCAAAAGGTTGGTATATATCTCATTCTGTGTTGAGTTGTCTACAAAAAGGATATTGTCAAAGAACCTGAAATGCAAGTTGGCATTTTTATAACCTGCTTTCCATCTCAAATCTATAGTTGTATTATCGACGAAATGGCCTTTGAACTCGGTGCGTACCTGAATTCTATGTCTTGCGATTTCTTGGTTGTCCAGGCAAAAAAATATCAGGTTAATTTGGTAGCATTTTTCTCTAAATTTTTGGGGCCAGAATAAGGGGTGTGAATCAAAATTTGTCTCATAACAGAAATCGGTGTTATTAGCCCAAGTTTTTTGGATGGATGATTCAAAATTTTCAGTAGTTTTATTTCTGGCTATTTCTTCTCTTAATTCGCTGTCAGGGAGGCTATTGTAATAGTCTAAGAACAATCTGTCATAATCGAAAGAGGTCAACCCTTCAGGTAAAAAAGAGGCAGAGAAGGTAGATTTGCCTGCGCCGTTGCACCCGGCAATAATTGTCAGATCAGGCATTGGACTTTAACTTGTTCAAAAGCTCAGGACTGAGCCTTCCTTCTTTTTTCCTGATCTGAAAGAGTTCCTCTTTTGGAAGGACCTGATTGTTCAGAATGTTTCTGGCCCTGCTCATTTGTTGAGTAATCTCTATTCCTGTTATCAATTTATCCTTTTTCATTATACAAAAATACTACATTATATAAGCTCCACAATACTTCATTTACGGTATTTTTGGGGACGATGTTAAGTTGTTTTCTTTGCTAATTTATCCTTAGCTGTTTTGATAAGTAAATAAATCACCGGTCGGGAGACCGGTGTCCTAGAGGGTCCAAGACTGAAGTCTTGAACCAACCTTAAACCAATCGCTCCTCCAGCAGGGTCTTCCAGGTAATAAACCCCTTCCGATCACCTGTGTATTCATGGGTGATTTTGGAAAAGTTGGAGGGCTGGGTTTCTAGGAAGGATTGCCGGCCGTGGTTCCGGATGAAGGTCAGGTCTTTTTCAATGTGCTCGAGTGCCTGTTCCAATCCCCTTTGCCTATCCAAATGCCAAATGTATGTTGCTTCGGCCGTGTCGAGAGTTTCCAATACAAGATGATATTGTCTTTCCCCCTTGAGTAGGAAAATAAAGGAGAAGGGGAGGAGGGTGAATTTCAGTTTCATCAGTTTTTCCTGATGCTTGGAGGCCAGATATTTCAGTTGGCGGGAGTGGAGTACATTTTGATCTGCAATGGCCTTTTCGAGTAGTTCCGCTTCGGAAGAATATAAACTTTCAACCTTGTCTTCATGCAAATGATCAAGGTCCAAAAGTGTTTTGGTATGAGGTGCTGGGTAAGGCTTTTGTATAAACTGTTTTACAAGATTCAGCTTTACACTCTCAATGACCTCCTGGTTGATTTTTTCCACATCCTTGGAGCCGGCAGATTGGCTTACGAGCACATTGTCTTCAAATTCGGCAAATAGTTCGGCGGTGATGTATTTGGTTTTTAGAATCCTGGAAAAGTACGGCTTGAGTACATTGAATTCCGGTCTCAAATCATCGTTTTCCACTTCGAAATCCAGTTCAACCCCTATTTCGGGTATCTGGTAAATAAAAGAAATTGCCCCAAAATGAAACTCCAAATCCTCAATTTTGACCTTCACTGTTTTCTCAAACTTAAACAGTTTATGATCAGAAATTTCAATTTGATGATCCTCAAACAAGCTGACTTCTCTACCCAGTTTTCTGTAATACGTGTTTCTTTTTAAAAACATCCTATCCAGATACTGGATGTTCTGGTCCCGGAAATCATACACTACTGGGGTGATGGAGGACCGCTGAACCCTTCCTATGTATTGGACTAACTTTGTCCTGGAAGAAAATGGGTAGGCAAAAAATAAAGCTGATATATTGTCAAGATCAGACCCTTCGCCAAAATACTGACCTGTAGTGATGAGTACCTGAAAATTTCCTTCTTTTAAGGTCGTCCATTTTAATTTTTTGGTTGTATCAGAATCCTCACCACTAAGGGTTATGGTTTCAAATTGTGACTTTAACAATTGGTTTAGGGTGTGGATATGGGCTGTCCGCTCAGTGATAATCAGGGCTCTATGGCCATTGGTGATTTCCTTGATGACATCACGCACAATCAGCTCGTTTCTTTGAAGGTTGTGGATCAGGATATTGGAAAGGATTTCAAACTCATCAGTTTTGGGGTTGTAGGGCAGTTTCAATTGGGTGTTTCTGATGACCACTTTTGGATGCTTGTAATTGGAAATTTCCGTGGCTGGAATTTCAGAGATGATTTCCCCAAGCTGCACCATGATGATCTTTCCTTCATTGCCTTTTCTGAAAGGGGTAGCGGTCAGTCCATATTGGAAATAAGGTTTTAGGCGGGAGAAGATTTCCCTGAATGTGTCGGCCGGCAAATGGTGGCACTCATCTACAATCAAGGTACCGACGGAATTGGAAAAGGCAATGGTTTTTTCCTTGTCCATGATCTTTCCCAGGCTTTGGATCATTGCCACTGTAACCTGTTTCCCCAGCTTTGTACGCCCGTTACCGATCCTGCCGATTTCGGAGGAAGGAATCCCTAGAAAAGAAGATATTCCCTCTGTCCATTGATCAAAAAGTTGCCTTCTATGGACTAGGATCAGGGCGGGCTGTCTTTTTTCTGCAATGATTTTTAAGCCCACTACGGTCTTTCCAGATCCCGGTGGGGCAACGATGATCCCGAAGTCTTTCTTTCTGCTAGCCTCAATGGCCTGGTGCTGGTGGGGCCGCAATTCAATGCTTTCCTCCCAGGCCACCTCTTTTTGTTTCACCCTTCCATCATAGAATTTATGACTAACTGACACTTTTTGACAAAACCTTATCAACCTTCCAATATATCCCCTAGGAATATGAATGCAATCCTGGTCCTCCTCGATCAAATTAAAATGAGGCGGTGTCTTGTAGGTGTTTCTCCCGCTTTTCTTTTTGACGAAGAACTCCGTATTGGTAAAAATCAGCTCATCCATCAGATGCTTTCTCAGCAATACAGGCAGTAGGTTTTTCTTCATGCTTATGGAGTTTGTCAGCCTGATTTCAAGTTTAACAGGATCGTTTGTCTGGGGAGCAGGGGCGGTTTGTTCCTGAAGAGAGTTGAAGAGAATGTCCAAGGCGGAAGTTTCCGCTTTTTGTATAGAGGCCAAAAACTCACCTTGATTGGGATAAGGTTCCAGGTCCTGTGATGATGGATTCACAAAGCAGCTGTTCCCTTTCAGCAGGGCATCATGGTGAAAGGGCAGGGCAATAAGGTTTCCAAAACCTTTTCCCGACAGAAAATCCTGGTTGGGGAACAAGCGGTCAAAGCTGGAGTTTTTTTCAAAAATGGAGATACCTCCAGCCTGTTCGAGGAAGTGCCGGAAGATTTTTCTGCTCTTAGCGGCAGGATAGGCCCTGTCAAAGAAAATCCAGCCATGTGCGCCGTTGCCTGACCTTGACCGCTCCAGATAAGCAGGGATGTTGTGTTTTTTGCAGACTTCCATAAAAGCCAGTGATTCGCTGACCCAATCCTTTTTGTCAAAATCCGCTGTCAGGAAAAATGAGGTGTTGTCGGTCAGCAGGGGATAGATCCCAATCAACTGTTGACCAGACAGATGCCCCAAAATTTGCTCATCCGTCAAAGCCTTGTAAGACTTTTCCTGAAAATTCTGGAAGGTCCCGCCTTTCATTTTATGCAGTCTATAGCGGTAAGGATCAATGTGGTATGCCGGTGAATATCCCTCCCTGCTGCCTTTTTTCCAGTGGACAGCAAATATGTCCTCACGGCATCTGAATAAGTGTTTTATGAGATGGATAGGGATGGACGGTTTGGGAGGCTGCATAAAAGGGTCTGTCTATTGACCCAAATTTAAGAAAATAAACGAATTGAGGCCAAGGTAGGCGTTATGGCTGGTATTGCTGTTTAATTTCCCACTACTTCCTCAACCACCCCATGATCCTCTTATTCCCGATCACCCATTTACCGTCTTTTTGTTTTAGCGAAATTCTTTCCCTGGTGCCTTTGAGAACCCCGGGGTTCTGGGAAATGGTTTCGATGTGGTTTTCGGAGACCGCGCTTACGATGGCTACGTGGCCGTAAGGATTGAAGCGGGTGGGGGCGAAGACTAGGAGGTCGTCTACTGCAGGCTTATGGGAGCTGGGGTTGGTGAATTGCTTTAGGTTTCTCTCCTTGTTGAGATGCCCATCGGGAAGGCCTGTCTGGAAAAAGCTCTTTGCATGGCCCCAGGGGTTAGACATCCGGTGCCCAAGGTTCAGGAAGTAATAGCGTTTGACAAATTCCACACACTGGAATTCGAGCCCAGTGTTATAACCATTAACAATTCTCCTTTTGTCACTGGGTTTGCCCCATTCATGGTGGTAAACAGGTATGCCATTCAAACTGTCCACCTCTATGCCCTGGGTATAGGAAAGGCTCCTAATATCCAGATTCAAGTACCTGTAAACCCCAATGCTGCCGAAAACCGATAGGATTGCAAGAAGGATTAAGGTGTTTTTTCTTTTCATCATTTCCAGCATTTAGTTTATTTACAAAAATTTCACACTTTCTTGAATCCAGGAAAAATAATGCTCATAGAGGTCTCTGTGAAACTCCTTTAAAACTCAGTGCTACTCAGTGTCCCTTTTGACTGCAGGTATAAATGCTTACTTCTTCCTTTTTGTATAATAACCGCGATTCCCATGGGTGATCCAGCGGGCCAATCTGCCGGTAAGGACCAGGAATACCAGTAGGAGGGGAAGGAGGAGGATGGGAATCAGGGCATCCATGCCTAGTGTCAGAAAAAGGAGCAGGCAAAAGCCCAGTCCGCCGAGGATCATGTGTTTGGGTCTATCACTTCAAGCTTCCTCGGTGGCCGAGCGAAGCCGAGGCCAAGACTAAGTAGGAAACACGAAGTTGGGTTAAAGGTTTAAGGTCCAGAAGGGAATAGCTGCGCTGGATTCCCTTCTGGACTGATTAATGGATTAAGGAGCGGAAGTAGCTTACGTTAATCCGTTAATCCATTCAGCCCATCACCTTTTTATTCCCTAACCTCCTAAACCTCCCGATCCCCGCAGGGATGATCGGGGAATAAACTTCTAACCTACGTAGTTTAGGAGGTTATTCGGCCTACGGCCTGGTTTAGGGGTTTAGAAACCGCGAAGCGACGAGGAGGATGAGGCGTTGGTTTCACGCCACGAGCGCAAAGAGATTGCGCAAAGGGCGCGGCGTTGCCTACAGCTCCGTTAGGACCGGCCGATATAATAACCGCCGGTCAGGGTGGGGATGGCGTATACCCTAACCTCCTAAACCTCCCGATCCCCGCAGGGATGATCGGGGAATAAACTTCTAACCTACGTAGTTTAGAAGGTTATTCAGCCTGCGGCCTGGTTTAGGGGTTTAGAAACCGCGAAGCGGCGAGGAGAGCTTCTTCCCAGGACAACCGACTTATTTACTTTTCACTCACTTCTTTTTACCTAATTNAAGGTTATTCAGCCTGCGGCCTGGTTTAGGGGTTTAGAAACCGCGAAGCGGCGAGGAGAGCTTCTTCCCAGGACAACCGACTTATTTACTTTTCACTCACTTCTTTTTACCTAATTCCCTTTGCGCTTCTTCAACTCTTTGCGGTGGTACATTATCTCTCCACTCAGGGATGTGAAGTCAGAACACATTCGCACAAGGGGGTAGAAAAATTTTTTGTGTTATCTTTACTTCAAGTAGCCTGGGCATTGGGCAGGTTAATTTTTAAATTTTGGATCGGCGCATGAAAAGCGAAAAGCAGAAAGTCTCTATCAAGGATATTGCAAAGGAACTGGGGATTTCTATTACTACGGTTTCCTTTGTGATCAATGGTAAAGCCAAAAACAGGATCAGTGATAAGGTGATCAAAAAAGTGGAAGATTACATTGAGAAGGTAGGTTATAGACCCAACTCTTCTGCACAAAGCCTGCGAACTGGCAAATCCCAAACCATTGTTTTCATGGCAGAAGATATTTCTGATCCGTTTTTTTCCACTGTGGCCAAAGAGATGGAAGGGTTGGCTTTTAAGCATGGATATAGAATTATCTATTGCAGTACAGAAAATAAAAAAGAAAGGGCGTTGGAGCTGTTACAGTTTTTTAAAGATAAAGATGTGGATGCCTTTATCATTACCCCTCCAGAAAATTTTGAATCAGAAACCAAAAAACTGATAGAGGAGGAGAAAGTGGTAGTCCTTTTCGATAGGCACTTTCACAACCTGGATCACCATTATGTAGTCCTGGATAATGTCAACAGCACCAAAAATGCCGTGGAATTTTTGAAGGAAAAAGGATTTAAGAATATTGGCTTTGTAGGTTTGAAGTCTAACCTTTCCCCCATGCAGGAAAGGCATCAGGGGTATCTGGAAGCGGTGCCGCACCCAATGAGTTTGCTTATTAAATTCAATGCAGTCGGAAAAAAACAGGGGAATGACCAATTGGAAAAATTTCTCGATGACCATCCAGCTATTGATGCCATTTTGTTTGCGACAAACAGCCTGGCCATTGCAGGGCTTAGGGTTTTACGGAAAAAATCAATTCAGGTGCCAGAGCAATTGGGGGTGGCCACCTTTGATGATAGAGAACTTTTTGAACTGCATACCCCTTCCATTAGTGTCGTTTCCCAGCCAGTGGCTGATCTTGCCAAAGAACTGATCAAGGGTACATTAAAATTACTGGGACACCCGGAAGATAACACGATTAGAATCCGGAAGTCTCTTAGTGGAACCGTGATACCCCGGAAATCAACCGAAAGAAATTAGGATAAAAAAATACTGTCTTTCAAATTAATTTCTGATAAAAGGTTTTGTAATTTAAAAATAATCGAGTAGGTTTGGGTTAGTAAATCGTTTTACTAAAGAATTAAATGCCTTTACTGACAATAGTGGAAGGCATTTATTTGGAAGAGTTAGTAAATCGTTTTACTAATTTACAATTTAACCCAAAATCATATGAGCCTATGAATCTCTACAGGTCTGGCATTTTGCGAAAATGTCTTTATTTGTCCTCTATAAGCCTAATGGGGATATTTATTCAAGAGCCTTTGCTGGCAGCATCATTTCAGCAAGAGCAAGTACAGCAGTTTACAGTTACCGGAAGGGTGGTAAGCGAATCGGACCAGGAGCCTTTGCCTGGAGTGGCCATATTGGAAAAAGGAACCAACAATGGTACCATCACAGATTTGGACGGTAATTATTCAATAGATCTTCGCAACCCGGAAGCTATTTTAGTTTACTCATTTGTTGGGTTTGCAACCAGAGAAGTTCAGGTGGCTAACAGGCAGGTGATGGATGTTACGCTCACCGAGAGCGTATCGGAGTTGGGAGAAACTATTGTAATGGGATATAAATCCCAAAAAGGTGCCACAATCTCAGGTGCCGTGGCTTCAGTAGACGTAGAAGCTCTGGAGGCCAGAAGAGTCCCCATATTGACACAAGCCCTGCAAGGCCAGGTAGCGGGTGTGCAGGTGACCCAGAGTACAGGTGCGCCAGGCGATGAGATAGAAATCAGAATCAGGGGAGCCGGAACAATTGGAAACAACAACCCACTGTATATTGTGGACGGGATCCCTACAAGAGAGATTGCATTTCTCAATCCCGCAGATATTGAATCCATGACCGTGTTGAAAGATGCTGCCGCAACATCTATATATGGCTCAAGAGCCTCAGCTGGGGTAGTTGTACTAACGACCAAAAGCGGGAAAGTCAATGAAGGACTCAACGTGAATTATTTTGGGGGCATACAGCAAGTGGCCAATTTACCAAGAATGCTGAATGCAAACCAGTATATGAATACTGTGGAGCGGGCATGGAACAATGCCGGGTATTCTGGGACCAATCCCTACACCGCAGATCTTAATAGGCAAGACTTTGGTGACACAGATTGGCTTGATGAACTTTTTGAATTGGGTAGAACCCACAATCTTCAACTTTCCAGTCAAGGAGGCAATGACAAGACCAGATACCTGATATCGGCAGGTTATTATTCACAAGATGGGATAGTAGTATCTGACAACGATAGATTTCAACGTATCAACTTGAGAACCAACATATCCTCTGACGTTCACGATAGAATTACCATAGGTACGAATTTACAGCTTTCCTATACCAACCAGGATAGGATATCTTCTAGCGGTGATGCACCGGGAATTATCAGGCATGCATTTCTCAGACCTCCGATTATACCGGTATATAAAGATCCTTCGGATCCGACTTATACTCCTGGAAATCCCTACACTGATCTACCCTTTTATAGAGGACCCAATGATTTTGAAAGCAGCAAGTATGAGTTTAGTCAAAACCCTATTGCCCTTGCCCATTTGACAGATGACAAGCTTACGAATTTCAAGACGTTTGGAAATGTATTTGGGGAATATAATATTCTCCAAGATGGAAGCTTGAGGTTTAGATCCAACTTTGGAGCAGATGTTAACTTTTTTCACAACAAGGCTTTCTCACCCAATTTTGGAGATGATGATGGGGGAGGAGCAGAAGTGGATAGAGGCATGGGCCGCTTAAACAGACCTGATGGACTTACCGAATCTCGAGGCCAGCAATTTACTTTCACTTGGAACAACACGGTTAATTATGACAAAACCATAGGGAACCACTATATCAATGCAGTAGCGGGCACCGAATTTATTACCCACAATTCTTCATTCATGAACGCTTCCAGAATGCGCTTTGACTTCAGCTCTCCTAATTTCAGGCATTTGGATTTTGGGGGTACAGAAAGAGATTTATGGAATGGCGGCTTGGCAGAAGAATGGGCTTTATTTTCCTATTTTGGTTCGGCTACCTATGTCAATAGAGACAGGTATATGGTATCGGCTACACTCCGAGCTGATGCATCTTCCAGATTTGCTGAGAACAATAAATGGGGCTACTTTCCGGCAGTTTCTGCAGGTTGGATGATATCAGAAGAAAGCTTCTTGAATACAAGTGATGTGGTCTCGGAACTTAAGCTGCGTGGTAGCTGGGGTCAGCAGGGGAATCAAGAAATTCCTAATTATGCCTACCTGACATTGTTTACAAGAGATGCCGACCGCTATTTAATATCCCGATATGGAAACCAGGATCTGAGGTGGGAAACTACCACACAATCCAATATTGGGTTTGATCTAGGCCTATTCAGAAACAAGCTCTTTGTCAGCATGGATTATTTTGAAAAAGTAACTTCTGATATTCTTCTGCCGATCTCTCTTCCTCAAGTGGTGGGAGATGTTTCCCCTACATTTGTAAATGCCGGACAGGTTTCCAATAGAGGTCTGGAACTGGCAGTTGCTTACAGAAACAACGATCATGCCTTCAAGTATTTTGTAAATGGTAACGTGGCAACCTTAAATAATAGGGTGGATCACCTTCATCCCAATCTACCTTACATTACCGGCCCTGTGAGTAGAATTCAGGGAGGCTTTCCGCTGAATTCCTACTTTGGATTTATACAGGAAGGAATCTATCAAAATCAAGAAGAAATCAACGATCACCTGCACGGCACACCTAATCCACCACAGCAACCCGGAGATATCAGGTTTGTCGATGTGGATGGCAATGGGGTAATAAATGATAATGATCGAGATTTTATTGGCAACCCAAATCCCAGGATTTCCTATGGATTAAATTTTGGAGGAAACTACGGGAGATTTGATTTCAATGTGCTATTTCAAGGGGTAGAGGGTGTGGAGAGATACAATGAGCTGAAAAAAATCATTGACTATGATACACGACCTTTCAATTACACCGAAAGGGTACTGGATAGCTGGAACGGCGAAGGATCGACCAACACCATTCCCAGAGTGAGTTTCACAGATAATGGAAGTAGCAGGGTGTCGGACATTTTCGTGGAAGATGCCTCTTATTTACGCCTGAAGAATCTTGAAATAGGCTACTCTTTGGGACCCAATAGGGTTACGGGAAATGGCAATGTCAGATTCTATTTATCTGGTCAAAACCTGTTGACTTTCACCCAATATACGGGATTGGATCCAGAGTCTACGGCACTCATGGACATGGGTACTTACCCACAGGCCAGAACCTATCTGATGGGTGTGAATGTGACTTTTTAAATGTTGTAAATCTAAAGATGAATCCATGAGAAATTATATAAAAATCGGAATAGTGTCTGGGTTGCTTGGCTTGGGGGCTTGTGATCATTACCTGGACAAAGAGCCTATAGGGCTGATCACGCAAGACCAGATCAGTACTGATCCTACTGAACAATCCATCACCTCTTCGGTCAACTCAGTGTATCAGCTATACTCACAAACCCTAAATATCATTGGGGACTGGGATTGGACTGGTGGCAAGGTAGTGAGAAATGATTTTATCGTTTATGATATGGCAGCAGGGGATATGATCAAAAAATGGAATCCGGATGGGGATCAAGCCTGGATGGATGAAGTGGCAGCCTTCAATTTTACTTCAATCAATGGGGCATTTAATGGTGTTTGGAGCTATAACTATGAAGCAATCTCCCGTGCCAATATAGCAATTGAAATCCTGGAAAACCAGGAGGTAATGAATGACCTGAACTTGGAACCAGGTCTTAGGGACAGGTTATTGGGAGAAGTGCTTTTTTTGAGAGCATTTAGCTACTTTGATTTGGTAAATAACTTTGGGGATGTGCCTTTAATCACCGCTCCTTTGGAGAGTTTTGAGGACGCCTATGAAGTATCTGTTCGCACCTCCCAGGCTGAGGTTTGGGCTTTTCTCAAGCAGGATCTTGAAAGAGCTGTAGAGTTGCTTCCCGAGACCAAATATTCCCAACCTACCGAGCCTTGGAGGGTTTCAATCGGAGCCGCCAAAGCCATGCAGGCTAAGGTAGCTTTGTTTGAGGAAGATTATAATGCCGTATTACTTCACCTGAATGAACTGGATGGTTATGGTTTTTATTCCCTTAATACCCATTACTTTGACGCATTCGATGTATCCCAGCAGTTTAATGAAAACGAGGTAATATTTGCCTATGACCACCAGGAAGCAAGAAATCCGGGCAGAGGTAATGGCCTTGCAGCTTTAATGGGTTGGGGGTTTGTGGCGCCTTCCGAGGATTTCTTGGGGGCATTTGAGCCAGGGGATCCCCGCTTGTTTTATACTGTGGATGTGGAGGGGCGCAACCCCAACAAGCTGCTAGGTACGACCAATGGACAGTATAAAGGCAATGATGACTCCCCGGGCAATAAGATTTATATCAGGTATGCCGATGCATTGCTATGGAGAGCGGAGGCCTTGATCCGTACAGGTAATATTGAAGGTGGCCTACAAGTGATAGATGAGGTTAGGGCCAGGGCGAGAAATACACCCCATGCTCAAGCTGATTTCCCGGGAGAGGGGTTACTAGCTCCTTATAGTGGAAGAGGATTTGGGGAAGCGGAAGCATTCCAGGCTCTAATAAATGAGCGGAGAGTGGAGCTTGGTTTTGAATCCCAAAGGTTTAATGATTTGAAGAGATGGAATATAGCGGATGATGTTCTGTCAGCAATGGGGAAGAATTTTCAGGATCACCATTACTTGTATCCTATTCCTCAAGAGGAGGTTGATCGTTCGGGAGGTCAAATCACTCAAAATCCCGGCTACTAAAATTTACACCTAGACCTAAATTGTGCATGCCCAAAGGGGGAGCTCCCCTGTGGTTTTACTACCAAATTAAGAGTTGCAACCACGGTTTGCAGCTTTAGACTAATTAAGAAGAACGACATGAATATCAAAACAACTTTAATGGCCTGCCTGGTAACGGCATTTATTGCTGTTCCGGGATTTTCTCAGGAAAAATTGTGGATGATGGGGCCATTTGAAAGGGCCGAGAACCAACAGCCGATTATTGAACCAAGAGCGGATACCTCCTTTGAGGATCCTATGACCGGACGAAATGTCAACTGGGAGTCCATGGCTACTTTCAATCCTGCGGCAATCGTAAAAGATGGTAGCATCCAGGTTTTATACCGGGCTGAGGAAAAGTTGGGGGAAAAGGAGATTGGAGGGCATACCTCTAGGATAGGTTTGGCCACTTCAGAAGATGGATTAAACTACACCCGAGAGCCGCAACCCATATTTTATCCTACTGATGATAACCAGAGAGAGTTTGAATGGACAGGGGGAACAGAAGACCCTCGCATAGTCGAGACCGAGGATGGGACCTATGTGTTGACCTATACCCAGTGGAACAGGGAATACCCCCGCCTGGCTGTGGCTACTTCCAAGGATCTGAAAACCTGGGATAAGCATGGGCCAATCTTCAGGGATTATAAAGAAGGGAAATACCATGATATGGAAACCAAATCGGGAGCAATTGTAACAGAGGTAAAGGATGGGAAACTCGTTGCTGCCAAAAGAAACGGGAAGTATTGGATGTATTACGGTGTGCCTCACATTTGGTTGGCCAGTTCGGAGGATTTAATCAATTGGCAGCCTGTAGAGAACCATGAAGGCAACCTTGTACCTGTGCTTAGTCCACGCCCCGGATACTTTGACTCGTGGTTAGTGGAGGCCGGCCCACCGCCAGTGATCACTGAAGATGGAATCGTGGTAATTTACAATGCTGGCAATTCAAATGAAATCGGAGTGTCCGAACTTGGAAACCGGGTATACACTGGGGGGCAAGCTCTGTACGATATAGATGAGCCTTGGAAACTTCTCGATAGGACTGCTGACCCATTCATAAAACCTGAAAAAGATTTCGAAAAATCCGGGCAATACATAGACGGTACGACTTTTCTAGAGGGGTTGGTTCTTTTTCAAAACACATGGTATCTATACTACGGCACTGCTGATAGTATGGTAGGAGTGGTTACTTGGGATAAAAAGTAAGCAGGTTTTTTTCAACAAATATTTTATTGGACTTAATGGAAGCAGAAATGGGTATTTTCGGTGCGGAAAATCTTTGGGGAATAGACCTAGGCGGGACAAAAATTGAGGGTGTAGTATTGAAGTCATTTGAACAGCCGGATGAGTTATTGAGAATTCGTGTGCCTACCGAGGCCCATTTGGGCTATGAGCATATTTTGAATCAATTTCAACTTCTATTTAGCAAGTTGCAGGCAAAGACTGGAAGGAAACCTGATGTCATTGGGTTGGCTTCTCCAGGAACCTATATTGCCAAAATTGGAGAGATGAAAAACTGTAATGCAACGGTGATCAATGGAAGAAATCTAAAAAAAGATCTAGAAGACACCTTGGAGGTGGACATTGTCCTAGCCAATGATGCCAACTGTTTTGCTTTGGCAGAGACCAAATTGGGCATAGTTAAATCTCACTATTCTGAAGCCAAAGTAGTCTTTGGGGTAATATTGGGTACTGGAGTTGGTGGCGGTTTGGTGGTAAATGGACATGTAATTCAGGGTAAGCATGGGATAGGAGGAGAGTGGGGACACAATTACTTGTATCCAGGAGAGGGAAAGCTATGCTACTGTGGCAAACAGGGATGTAATGAGCAGATTATTTCAGGTCCGGCTTTGGAAGAGTTTTATAAACAAAAAAGTGGGCACTATAAACCACTGAAGGAAATATACCATCTTCACCTGCAAGGGGTAGATAAATTTGCAGAATTGACTATTAAAAGGTTACTGGATGGATTTGCAAAGGCGTTAAGTGTGGTAATCAATATTGTGGATCCTGATGTGATCGTATTGGGTGGTGGTGTGAGCCACATTGACGCCCTTTATACCGACACGTCAGAAGTATTGAAGGATATGATTTTCAACCATGAGTTTGATACCCCGATCTTAAAAGCCCAACTGGGGGACAGTGCTGGGGTGTTTGGTGCGGCATTATTAATCGCGGACACCAGCCTATTACCTTTAGATAAATAATTTAATCATGAAGCTTTCTAAATTTCTACTGCTGGGGGCACTTGCCTCCAGTCTGGGAGGATTATTGTTTGGTTTTGACACCGCTGTTATATCCGGAGCAGAGCAGGGGCTAAAGAAATATTTTGATTTAAGCCCTTTTGCCCATGGCTTTACCAATTCAATTGCTTTAATAGGTACGGTGGTTGGTGCTATTTTAGCCTTCCTACCAGCTCAGCATTTTGGAAGGAAAAAGTCACTGATAGCGATTGGGTTTCTGTATGCTATTTCGGCCTTGGGCTGTGCACTTACAGGTGTGTGGGAATGGTTTATTCTGTTTAGATTTATTGGTGGAGTTGGTGTGGGGGCATCGTCGGTGATCGGCCCATTATACATTTCTGAGATCTCTCCATCTGCTTATAGAGGCCGATTGGTTGGGTTGTTTCAGTTTAATATAGTCTTGGGAATCTTATTGGCTTTTGTCTCCAATTATTTCATTAACATGTATATCCAAGTGGAAAGTTGGCGGTGGATGTTGGGAATTGAAATGATCCCCGCGATTTTATTTCTAGGATTAACTTTCAAGATTCCGAAAAGCCCAAGATGGTTGATCGAAAACAACATGTTGGAAGAGGGAGTGCTTGTTCTCAGGTTGCTAGGCGATGTCTCCCCTCAAACAACTTTGGAAAGAATCCGACGGTCGCTGAAGGGTAAAACTAAAAAGGAGAATCTTTTCCAGGGAAAATATCTAAAGCCGATTTTGTTGGTCTTTTTGATGGCAACTTTCAATCAATTTTCCGGTATAAATGCCATCATGTATTATGCTCCCAGAATATTTGAAATGTCGGGACTGGCTACAGACACTGCTTTCC
>NZ_JAHBGI010000017.1 GCF_018500185.1 Litoribacter ruber
TCTGCTCAGCGCCATCCCCATTCAGCGAGTTGCAGGTGGCGTAGTGCCCAGTGCGCAGTGCCCAGTGCGCAGTGCGCAGCCTCATCAAAACTTAAACCTCAAATGCACAGACACATTTCTCCCCATCTGCGGAATGCCAAAAGGCCTATAAAGTGACATATGATCCAAATAGTGAAGGTTAAGAAGATTAGTACCATTCACGTAAAGATCGAAAGTCTGCCCAAACGCATTCACCTGGCTACCCAAGCTTAAGCCCAATAAATAATAGCCAGGTGTGCTTTGCTCCAAAGGGGCCTCCCTGTTTTGGTTCATCACCCAGTTTCCCCGAAGAGAGGCAAAAGGCCGGGAAAAATGGCCCGCAGATAAACTCGAATTATAAGTAAGCTCCTGCTGCCATCGGAAAGCAGGAATGTAAGGAAGGTATTCCCCGCTCGACCTTCTTTGCCCAATCACCATGCTGTAGTTATTTTGTATGCTGAGGCCTTTCAAGACAGTCGGATGATAGTCTAGATAAAACTCCCCTCCATAAAGGCGGGCGTTATCCTGCTCAAACTCCCAGACGGTGAGGTCTCCTTGGCGCCCATCCGTAGGGGTAAAAAAGATGAAGTTATCCACATGGTTGTAGAAAAACTCTGCCCCCATGCTCAGCTCCGATAATTTATATCTAATCCCCAAATCAGCCTGAACGTTCTGCTCCCGTTCAAAAGTGGAATTCCCCAATTCAAATCTGGATGTTCCCGGATGGGGACCATTGGAAAACAGTTCAGCCAGATCAGGGGCCCTAAACCCGCTTGCCAAATTTGCACGGAACCTCCAGCGCTCATCAGGCATAAAAGTAGCCCCTCCACTGGCAGTCATACCACCGAAATCGCGCTCAATTATCCTGTTATTTGGCGAACCCGGAAGCTCAAACCCGTAATCCAAAAATTTCTCGTCCCGGGCATCAGCCATCACTCTCCTATAGTCATATCGTGCCCCACCCTGCAGCACCCATTTTTCCCTGGCGTAATTCAAAAGCGCATATAAGGACCGGTCATCTTTGGTGGCATCAGGAATCAGGATCTCCTCGGCATGATCATAATTCTGATTTTGCAGGTAAAAGCCCTGTACCCCCACGATTAATTCCAAATCTTTACCAAGTCCCTTGAAGTATTTGGCATCATACATAAAGTTCTGCTGCCTCAGCCCAAGGTCCACCTCATCAAACCCATCTTCAATTTCCTCACGGAAATTCAAGTGATAGCCAAAGGTCAGCTTCAGCCGGTCTTGGCCTATATACAGGTTGGTCTCTGAACTCAAAAAATGGTCGGTCACATCCTGAAAAGGAAGCTGCATGGCCCGGTCATTTCGGAAAGTGACCAACTCCTCCCGCTCATCCTCTTCCAGAATGCCAAGATTCTGCTTAAGATAGGTATATCGCACACGCGTATCCCCCCATTTGCCACTCCACCCGACTCCGGCTTTCACATTCCGCGTATTGAACCTGGTGTTGCCAACGGTTTCCCCACTTCCGGCAAGATAATCCGCATGGTTTTCCTCCGCAGCCCGTAAGGACCAAACGAACCCGTTTTGGCTGGCCCCCCTTACACCTGCATCCAACCTGCCACCCAGAGAATTGCTGTAGCCACGAAGGTTTACATCTCCAGATACAGTGCCCCTCTCAGCATCTCTTTCCTCAATTAAGTTGACCACTCCGGCCATAGCCCCCGAACCGTAGATCAGGGATGCGGGGCCCTTCACCAACTCCACACTTTCAATACCTGTTTCCGATAGACCCAGTCCATGGTCGGCACCCCATTGTTGGTTTTCAAACCTCCCTCCTTGATACACGGTAAGCACCCTGCTAAAAGACATCCCCCTGATCACGGGCTTGCTGATCCCAGGCCCCATGCTCACTTCGCTCACCCCTGGTGTCCTAGCCAATGTAGACATCAAACTCGGGGATGGGTTCCTGAGGATCTCGGCCCGGTCAACCTTCGAAATAACTACCGGGGATTTCTCCCTACTTAATATATGTGCCCCCGACACCACCACCTCATCAATTGTAGTAGCCGATGGAACTAGTGAAAAGTCAAATGATTTGACCTCCTTGGTGTCAACCTTCAAAATCTTGGTTTCATAGCCCATAAAGGAAAGCTGCAGGGTCAAGGTTTTGGCAGGAATATCCTCAATCTCAAAATGCCCCTTGCCATCCGTCACCGTCCCCCGGTTTAACTCCGGCAAATAAACGGTCACCCCAGGCAAGGGAGAGGAAGTTTCCCCATCGATCACCCTTCCTGAAAGCCTCCCCAAATCCATGGCAAACCCATTGGCAAAAATCATCAAAAAGCTGACTGCAAACACAAAACGCTTCATATAGGTATATCGAATATTTTTTAACGGTATTACAAAAATAATTTATTTGGTATCCTTAAAAAAATATTAGATTACCCTAATTCAGTATTTATCCTAATATTGACTAATTTTGGGAATGATTGATTTTGAATATAGACCAGAAGCATACTTTGACGGAACAGGCCCATCGGCCCTATTGGCCAAATTGAGCTATCCCGAGAGTCAATGGGGAGAAGAGATCAGCATTTATGCGGCTCCTTTAGACGGGGAAATATTTTTTGAAGTAGTGGATTTTTACGGCAATGATTTTAAGGTTACCCCTAAAAAGTCGAGGCAGCCCCTAAATCTCCAGGAATTCATTTTTCTAATTGAGACAATGGAGAACACCACTGCTTCTCAGGAGGGAAACATCCAGCTCACCCTCTCCGGCATCCCCGAAGCCCAAAGCCTCATCTATCCACAGCTAGGCCAGTATTTCGAGGAAAAAAGGCGGACGTTTGGCATGATGTAGTCTACGCCCCCCCGTCATTGCGCCTGTCCCGAGAGCGGAGCGTATCGGGAGTTAAGCAGCTCTCATCTCCGCCCGTGACTGCAAATAGATAGAACCATGACTACAATGACAACCCAGGTCGGCGCAGCCGGCCGGGACAACAGCCCGAAGAGCGAAGTATACCTCCCGGGGGAGGGGATTTTGGCTGGACAACCACGTACCTACTAAAACTCGTTAAACGACTCCGCCGGACCTGGGGAGTAATGGTTAAACCAGTATTCATACGTTTCGAAAAGGATGCAATCAGGAAGTTCGATGCCTTGGAAAAATAACTTTTTGATGCTCCCGGCCGGCAGAAGCTTGCGGAGCTTGTCGGCCTGTTCAAGGGTCAACTGGGACAGCTGGATAAATTTCTCACCATCTATCCATATGGGAATCAATCTGTTCATCGTTAGCGGTTTGGCTACAAAGATCCCCTAAGCTATTCAAAAAATTCCTAAGAACAAATTAAGGGGATGTTAAATTATTGAAACGGAATACCGGAGACTGAAGAAGGAAAGATCCCGAGGAGCCCTCCCGATAGCCATCGGGACAATCGTGTGCGTATCGGGAATGTTAAAAAGAAGTCGCCCTAAGTAAGGGTCCGTAAATACTACTGAAAGTATAGCCCCCCTTTACAGTATGTCCCGAGAGCTGAGTTTACCTCCCGGGGGAGGCGAATCGGGAGGGACGGGGGGGGGCAGAACGAACCCTGGAAGGTTTTGTGCGGGCCAGATTGCTTCAGTCGTGCCTCCTTCGCAATGACGCACGCCCTAACCGCCCGGGTACTTGGTACCACGCACTAGGCACTAATCACTTGCGAATACATCTCCTTCAACTTCCCTACTGTATAATCAATCTCCTCCACGGTATTATACCTGCTAAACGAGAACCTAACCGAATCCCTGCCCGGAGTCGCATTCAACGCTCTAAGCACATGGGAACCTACTGTCGCACCGCTGCTACAGGCACTCCCGCCCGAAGCGGAGATGCCATTTAAATCAAGGTTGAAAAGCAACATGCCGCTGTTTTCCTCCGAAGGTGGCAAACTTACATTTAAAACAGTGTAAAGACTTTTGTCCATATTAGCCGACAGTCCATTGAACTCCACACCAGGAATCGCCTCTTTTAGCTGATCGATCATGCGGGATTTGAGGGTTTCGATGTGCTTTTGGTGGCCCGACATATCTTCATAGGCCAACTCCAAAGCCTTGGCGATACCTACAATGCCGCACACATTTTCCGTACCCCCACGCATGTTTCTTTCCTGTCCACCGCCATAGATGAAAGGGGAAATCTTCTTGTCTTTTCTCACAAAGGCAAACCCTGAGCCCTTAGGTCCATGGAATTTGTGGGCCGAACCCACCAAAGAATCGATATCCATCTTTTTGACATCATGGATATAGTGCCCCATGGTCTGCACCGTGTCAGAGTGGAAAAATGCCCCGTACTCCTTGGCCAAGGCGCCTATTCTTTCAATATCATTAAGATTGCCAATCTCGTTGTTGGCATGCATGATGGAAACGAGGGAATTGGGCTGCTTTTCGAGAAGCTCCTTTAGCTGATCCAGGTCAAGCTCACCTTTCCCGCTCACGTTCAAAAGACTCAACTCGGCCAGGTTCTTTTTGGCGCAGTTCTGCAAAGTGGCCAATACAGCGTGATGCTCGACTGGGGAGGTGATGGCGTGCTTGATGCCATGCGTTTGCAGGGCACACACCAAAGCGGTATTATCCGCCTCCGTTCCACCGGAGGTGAAAAAAATCTCTGCAGGAGTAGCATTCAACAATTCGGCGACCTTCTTTCTGGATCTTTCAATGGCCGTTCTCACCTCTCTCCCGTGCGAATGCACCGAAGAAGGATTGCCATAATGCTCCCTCATAAAAGGCAGCATAGCCTCAATTACTCTCTCATCCATCGCGGTAGTCGCCGCATTGTCTAAATATACTCGCATCTTATAAATTTTGAATTAAAAAAATTATGAATTGAGAATTAAGAATGATATTTCCATCCCAATTATTAATTCCCCATTCATAATTTCTAAATTATTTAGAAGTTATCACCTCCTTAATATCATACATAATCTTATGGGCCAGGTGCTCAGCGGTAGACTGGGTTTCAGACTCGGCGTAGATCCTGATGATCGGCTCGGTGTTTGATTTTCTCAAGTGAACCCACTCCTTTTCAAACTCCACCTTCACCCCATCAATGGTGTTGATCGGCTGCTTTTGGTATTTGGTCTTGATCTCCTCCAACACCTCATCCACATTGATTTCATTGGTTAATTCGATCTTGTTTTTGGAAATGTGGTAATTGGGATAGCTGGCTCTCAAGCGGGTCATGGGCTTGCCAAACTTGGCCAGATGTGTCAGGAACAAACCGATTCCAACCAAAGCATCACGGCCATAGTGGGATTCTGGATAGATCACGCCACCGTTACCCTCACCGCCAATCACGGCATTGGTTTCCTTCATCTTGTTCACCACATTTACCTCACCTACGGCCGCAGCATGGTATTCTCCATTGTGCTTTTCAGTTACATCACGAAGGGCGCGGGTAGAACTCAGATTGGAAACGGTATTGCCAGGAGTGTTGGATAGCACGTAGTCAGCCACGGCAACCAAAGTATACTCTTCACCAAATGGAACCCCATCCTCGCTTAGGAAAGCAAGTCGGTCCACATCCGGATCCACCACGATACCCAAGTCAAACTGCCCGTTTTTCAATTTATTGGAAATATCCCTCAAGTGCTCAGGAAGCGGTTCAGGGTTGTGCGGGAAATCACCGTTAGGCTCACAGTACAGCTCCTCGATCACCTCCACGCCCAGCGCTCTTAGCAATTTGGGAAGGGCAAGTCCACCTGTGGAGTTTACACAGTCGATCACCACCTTGAAGTTTTTGGCGGCAATGGCCTCGCGGTCTACTAATTTAAGGTCAAGCACATGCTGCACATGCCTGTCCAGGTAATCTTCTATATAAGTATAGTCGCCTAGTTTTCTCACCTCAGCGAAGGTAAAGTCATCATTTTCGGCTTTTTCCAAAACGGTCTTGCCTTCCTCGTCATTGATAAACTCACCCTTGTCATTCAAAAGCTTGAGCGCATTCCACTGTACCGGATTATGGCTGGCCGTAAGGATGATCCCCCCGCCGGCTTTTTCCAAAGGTACAGCCAACTCCACAGTTGGGGTGGTGCTCAGACCAAGGTCTATCACATCGATGCCCAATCCCTGCAAGGTGGCCGTAACCAGTTTGCTGACCATTTCGCCGGAAATCCTGGCGTCCCTGCCGATGACAATGGTGGGATTATTGGTTTTTTCCAGCACCCAGGCCCCATAGGCCGCGGTAAATTTCACTACATCCACCGGAGTCAGGCCTTCGCCCACTTTGCCCCCGATCGTCCCTCTTATACCGGAAATCGATTTTATTAATGCCACTTAGAAATAGTTTATATGTGTAAGATCAAAAAAAGTCCCTGGACTTTGGAGCCACCAGGGATTGGCAATCTTATTTGAATTTGGCCAAGACCTTGTCCACCTCGTTGTCGGGGTTGCCGCAGTTTTCTCCCTCCTCCATTTTCTTGCCACACAAACCGCACGCTTCGCCGGTTTTGTTCAAGTAAGGATTTTGGGATGCACAGGTCCCCTTAAACTGCCCGTTTTTCAGGAAAATCAGCCTTACGGACATCATCAGGAAAAACAATGCCAAGAAACCTAAAGTCAAATACAGAGTTGCCATATCAAATTAATTTGCACAAATTTACGGAATACTTTCAAAACGTCCACACGATCCTAATAGTTTCCCCCCATTATGTCACAACTATCCAACCGAAAAGCACAACTCGAAGCCTTTGATAAACTCCTGACCATCATGGAGGAGCTCAGGGAGCAGTGCCCTTGGGACCGGAAACAGACCTTGGAGAGCCTCAGGCACCTTACTATAGAGGAAACTTTTGAGCTCAGCGACGCCATCCTGGACAACGACCTCCAGGAGATCAAAAAGGAACTCGGGGACATCCTGCTGCACATTGTATTTTATGCCAAAATAGGCGCCGAAAAGGAGTCCTTCGACATTGGCAACGTGATCACCTCCCTCAACGAGAAGCTGATCCGCCGCCACCCCCACATCTACGGCGACACCGAAGCCAAGGATGAGGATGCCGTGAAGGCCAACTGGGAGAAAATCAAGCTCAAGGAAAAAGGAAACAAAAGCGTACTGGGCGGCGTACCGAGGAGTTTGCCTGCCCTGATCAAAGCCATGCGCATCCAGGAAAAAGCCCGCGGCGTGGGTTTTGACTGGGAAGAAAAAGAGCAGGTCTGGGAAAAGGTGGAAGAGGAAATGCAGGAATTCAAAACCGAATTCAACGCCGCCTCCACCGAGGAGATCAACAAGGAAAAAGCCACCGCAGAATTCGGCGACCTGCTTTTCTCCCTGATCAACTACGCCCGCTTCATCGACATCAACCCCGAAGAAGCCTTAGAGCGCACCAATCTGAAGTTCATCAAGCGTTTCCAATACCTCGAGCAAGCCGCCAAACAAGACGGCAAATCCATCACCGACATGACCCTCGCAGAGATGGATGTGTACTGGAACAAAGCAAAGGAGGGGGAGTAAATCTCGGTTTTTCCCCCTCCGCCCTCCCGAACCGCTCCGCTAATCGGGACTCACGAAGTCAATTCCCCCTTTGAAGGGGGCAGGGGGATGTGGCAACGTTGTAAGTACGAAATTAGAAGTACGAAATGAACGAAGGCAAAAACCTTCCAGGTCTCGTGACATTGATCAGACCTGGAAGGTTGACTAACGTATTTAGCAACGTGGTTGTCATTGTTGTCCGCCCCGTGGGTCGCCTCCGGCTCTCCGGGACTGTTGTCATAGTTGTCATGGTTCTACATATTTACAGCCACGGGCGGGATGAAAGTCACGTAACGACAACAGTTGCGGTTGGAACAACGGGTAGGTTTACGGCCATCGTCTCTCGGCTCCGCCTCGGGACGGACCTACGTAAGCTACTTTAGTTAGACACGAAGGTTCTTTTCAAGGCTTCGCCTTGAAAAGATTCACGTATATGTTCCCGTTAAGCGGCTTACAACTGGCCTCGGCCACCGAGATCGAGGTAGCAGTAAGGAAAGGCCCTCGGCTCCGCTCGGTCCTTTTCAATTAAGCAATTGATGCTGGGGCTTTCGGCTACCTTTCAAAGGCAAAGCCTTTGAAAGGACCCTCGGTAAAAAAGCACGGAGACAATCTCCTGCTGGGCGCGAGAATAGAACAATGACAACCCCCGACAACCTAGGTCGGCGCAGCCGGCCGGGACAACAGCCCATACAGCGCAGCGCATTCGGGCGGTCAACCACGTACACAAAACACGTAAGTAGCATCCTGCTGGGCGCGAAAACAAAAACGAAAACAAAACTTAGTACCTAGTACATAGTACCTAGTACAACAAAACCATGCTAAACCAATTCCTCATCTGGAGGCTCAAAAACCTCAGCACCAAAAACTTTGTCCTCATCCTCAGTGGGATCATTGGGGTGTTGGCGGGATTGGCGGCGGTGATCCTCAAGACACTGGTGCATACTATACAGGACTTCCTCACACAAGGCTTCGATGTGCAGGACGCAAACTTCTATTACATCCTCTACCCCGTCATCGGTATTACCCTGACCTTCCTGGTAGCCAAATACCTGCTCAAGGACCACGGCGGACACGGGATTCCCGATCTGCTGTATGCCATTTCCAAAAACAACAGCATTATCCCCCGCATCAAAACCTTCAGCCGGGTCATCTCCTCGGCCATCACGGTAGGTTTCGGGGGCTCGGTCGGACTGGAAGCACCCATCGTAGTGACGGGATCGGCTATCGGTTCCAATGCCGGCCAGTGGATGCACCTCACGGCCAAAAAACGTACTCTGCTAATCGGCTGCGGTGCCGCGGGGGCCATTTCGGCCATCTTCGGCGCACCCATTGGCGGGGTGATCTTTGCCATCGAGGTTATCCTGGTCGAAATCAGCGTGGGAAGTTTCATCCCCCTGCTGATCGCCTCCGTCACGGGTTCACTCACCTCCATGGTGCTCCTGGGGGAAGACGCCCTCTTCTCCTTTAACATTACGGAGAAATTTGCCGCAGGCCACACCCCCTATTACCTGATCCTGGGCATACTCACCGGGGTGGTATCCCTGTATTTCAGCCGCTCGGTGCTGAAAGTGGAAAACCTCATCGGCAAATTCGAGGATCCCTGGATGAAAGTCCTTTACGGGGGAGCGCTCTTGGGCTTCATCATCTTCTTCTTCCCGCCCATTTACGGGGAAGGCTACGGGGTGCTCAACACCCTTATCGAAGGCGATCCCCAGCAGCTCCTCAACAGCAGCCCCTTCTTCTCCGAGATCAACAACCCCTATTTCATCCTGGCCTTTTTGGTGATGATTATAGTACTCAAACCCGTTGCCGCCGCCCTCACCATCAGCAGCGGGGGCAGCGGGGGAATCTTCGCCCCTTCCCTATTTGTGGGTGGCATCACCGGATTTCTTTTTGCCTACAGCAACAACCTATTGGGACACATTCCCCTTCCCGTGGCCCATTTCACTTTGGTTGCCATGTGCGGGGTGATGAGTGGGGTACAACACGCGCCGCTTTCGGCCATATTCCTCATTGCGGAAATTACGGGGGGCTACGAACTGTTTGTTCCCCTGATGCTGGTTTCCGCGATATCCTTCCTGACCACCACCTATTTTGACAAATATTCCATCTACATCAAGCAGTTGCATGATCAAGGCAGGCATTTGCCGGAGACTAAGGATGAGGAAGTGTTGGGTTTGATAGACATCAGGAGGATAATGGAGAGGGATCTTTTGCCTATTCATCCGGACTCTACCTTGGCAGACCTTTGTAATCTGGTCAAGCTTTCAAAAAGGAACATCTTTCCCGTTGTGGATGAGGATGGAAATTTGAGTGGGATTGTCACTTTGGATGACATTCGGGAGATCATGTTTGATAGTGAAAAACAGGACCTGGCAATCCGCCAACTCATGCACAGCCCGCCCGACCATATCGGTCCAAATGAAAGCATGCAGGAGGCAATGAACCGTTTTGAGAGGACTGGTGCTTGGAACCTGCCAGTGGTAGATAATGGAAGGTATCTGGGTTTTATCTCCAAGTCCCGTATCTTCAATGCCTACAGGAAAAGATTAATTAGACAAAACCAAGATTAAGCCCATAAAATTTTATTCTGATTGCCCACTTATCCACCTTCCTTTTGCACAGCCAATACATCTCATATCCCTCAGGCTTCAGTTTATCCACAAAATCTCATTTGAAGGAAACACCCTTAAACCATTGATTCACATTAATTTACACATCACTAAAGAGGGTGTGTGGATAAGTGTTGATAAATGTGGAAAAATAATGCTTGCAAAATTCAGGAACGCGTAAGCTGTTGATTTAAACGTTTTTTGTATAATTCCCAGTGCCTCCAAGCAGGTGAAAACCACTTGCCCAAAACCCCCATTTTCCCTAGTTTTAAAAATAAAATTTGGTCATTTTTTACCAGTCCCGCCCCCGTTGCATTTTTTATTGGAATTATGATATAACACCCATTAATGGGAGTAAATTTATTATGGGTTAAGTGATATTATAGCAACTCCCCCTTAGAAGCGACAGCCCCGAGCAGTCCCGATAACTATCGTGGACGAATTGGGCAGGGGGACGTACTCAACTCCCCCTTTGAAAGCCTGTCCCGATAAGCGGAGCGGTTCGGGAGGGGCAGGGGGGATGTCGTAACGTAATCAAAGATCCGTAACTAGCGACGTGGTTGTCATTGTTGTCCGCCCCGTGGGTCGCCTTCGGCTCCCCGGGGCTGTTGTCCCGCCATTGGTCGGCTCCGCCTCCCTGGCTAAGTTGTCATTGTTCTACATAATTACAGCCACGGGCGGGATGAGAGCCGCTTAACGACAACAGTTGCGTTGCGGCAGGGACTTTGGGTAGATTTACGGTCATCGTCTCTCGGCTTCGCCTCTGGACGGACCTACGTAAGCAACTTTCATCCCCTGCCAAAGATCCTTTTCAAGGCTACGCCTTGAAAAGACTCACGTGCATGTTCCCGTTAAAGGAACACTCATTAAGTAAACGTGACTGACCAAATGTAGAACAATGACAACCATGACAACTGATTCCGCAAAGCGGAAGAGACAACCAGTCCCGATCGGTGAAGTTTACCTCCCGCGGGAGGTAAACTTCACCGATCGGGACGGACAACCCTGCCGAACGTAGGCAGGCGGGCACGTCACTACTTACGAACGTAACCTCCTGCTGGGCGCGGACTCTACATCCGACATCGGACATCCGACATCCGACATCCTGACATCCCACACCTACCTCCTCCTCTCAAACTCCTCCTTCGCCTCGTCCAAAAACTGCACAAACCTCGCTACATTGCTGTCATACCCCTTCGGCGTAATGAGAAGCTCCTCCTCATGGTCGAGAATCACGTAATACGGCTGCGCATTGTTGTTGAATCGGGTGATCTGGAAATCGGCATTTTGCTTGCCTATGGTTTTCTTTACCTTGCCGTCATACTCAGACGTGTACCAGTCCGACTCCGGCAGCTCATAGCGCTCATCAATATAAAGCGCCACCACCACAAAATCCTCTTTCAGCCTCTTGAGCACTGGCGACTCCACCCACACCTTGGCCTCCATCTCACGACAGTTTACACAGCCATGGCCCGTGAAATCGATAAACAGGGGTTTATCAGCCCTTTTGGCGGCAGCCAGCGCCTGCTCGTAATCGAAATAGCCCTCAATGCCATGCGGCAAATGCAGGAACTCGGAAAACTTCGGCGTATCGTCCAAAGTAGACATCCTACCCGATCCCCCACCGTCTTCACGGATCACCTTGATCAGGTTGAAATCATGCGTGGACATAGGAGGCAGGTAACCGCTGAGCGTTTTCAACGGCGCTCCCCACAGTCCGGGGATCATATACACCACAAAGATGAAGGTCACCATGGCCAAAAGCAGCCTGGGAACGCTGATCACCTCAACCGGGGAATCGTGCGGCAACCGGATTTTGCCAAGCAAATACATCCCCAACAGAAAGAAAATCACGATCCAGATGCCAATGTAAACGTCCCTGTCCAAAAGCCCCCAATGGTAAACCTGGTCGGCGATGCTGAGGAACTTAAATGCCAGGGCAAGCTCAAGGAAACCCAATACCACCTTCACCGAATTCAGCCAGCCACCCGACTTAGGCAAAGTATTCAACCATTCGGGGAAGATCGCAAATAGGGTAAAAGGTATCGCAAAGGCCAGCGAGAAGGCAAACATGCCCAGAATCGGCTTGGCCAACTGTCCCCCGGCCGACTCGATCAGGATGGAACCCACAATCGGACCCGTACAGGAAAAGGAAACCAACACCAAGGTGAAGGCCATGAAAAACAAGCCCGTCAAGCCGCCCTTATCAGCCTTGGAATCCACGGCATTGACAAGTCCGCTGGGCAGGGTGAGTTCGAACATGCCCAAGAAGGCCAGTCCGAAGAAGATGAATACCAAAAAGAAAAACACATTGGGAACCCAATGCGTGGAAAGCCAGTTGGCGAACTCGGGACCCTGAATGGCCGCCACCAGGGTACCGGCAATGGTATAAATGGCAATGATGGAAAACCCGTAGATAAAAGCATTCCGAATTCCCTGTGATCTGTTTTTGGACCTGCCGGTAAAAAAGGTCACCGTCATGGGGATCATCGGAAACACACAGGGCGTCAGCAAAGCGGCCAAACCGGCCAAAAAGGCCACCACCATAAAGGTGATCAGGCTACCCTTTCCCTCCCCTGTTTCCACATGGGAAGGCCGCGCCTTAGAAGGAAGATCCTCCGCCTCTTTGGTATCCACGGCGTCTCCTGCACTTTCAGCAACCACAGCAACACCTTCACCCAGGTTTATCTCAAACTCCTCATCAAACAATATACACTGCCCCGTAACCTCTGAACACATCTGATATTCCAGCAGTCCTTTGATGGAAGCATTTTCGTCCGTAATCCTGATGGCCTGGCGGAATTCACCCTTACCATCAAAATAATTCACTTCCCCTTCCCAAACATCATCATACTTGGTTTTGGGGTCTACGGCCTTCAGTTCGCCGATGCGCTCGATCCCGCTGGAACCCTCCAGGCCCAACTCGATCTGTATGGGCCCAAAGTCCTCAAATTCGTTGGAATAGATGTACCAGTTTTCGGGGATGTCAGCCTTGAAGATAATCCTGGTCTCCTCCCCTGCGGTCGGGTTGGCCTGCTCCAGTTCCACCGACCACGTGGGCGGACTGATCATCTGGGCTACGGAATGGAAGGAAACGCACAGTAATAGGGATAAACTTAGAAAAAGCCTATAGTAATTCAACATTATTTTGGGGGATGTTAGCTAAACTCAATATTGAAGGGCAAATAACGCAAATTAGTTCCACTTTCGAAAACATCCGTCATTGCGAAGGAAGAACGACTGAAGCAATCTGGACTTAGCTCTTATTACAAGTATAGATTGCTTCTCCCGATCTGATCCCTGGAAGTACCGTTGTGATCGGGCTCGCAATGACGTGAACCGTTGTGCGAATGTCTCCGACTTCGCACTGCCACAGGTAATTGCCGTAAGTTACCTCCTGCTGGGCGCGGACCCTACATCCGACATCCGACATCCGACATCCGACACCCGACATCCGACACCCGACATCCGACATCCGACATCCGACATCGGTCATCCGACACCCGACATCCCCGTAAGTACAACGTGGTTGTCATAGTTCCGAGTCAGGCCAGCCACGTTACCTACCGAAAGCCGCTTAACGACAACATGTTCGGCAGTAACTTACGACCTACGTAAGCAACCTTCAACCCCTGCCGAAGATCCTTTTCAAGGCGCAGCATTGAAAAGACTCACCTACATGTTCCCGTTAAAGAAACTCTCATTAAGTAAACGTGACTGACATTAAGTAGAACAAGGACAACCATGACAACTGATTCCGCGAAGCGGAAGGGACAACCAGCCCCGGTGAGTAGAGTTTACCTCCCGGGGGAGGCGAACACGAAGTCAATTCCCCCTTAGAAGCGTCAGTCCCGAGAGCAGAGTTTACCTCCCGGGGGAGGCGAATCGGGAGGGGGCAGGGGGGATGTCGTAACGTACCTACGCAAGTACCGTTGTGCGAATGTCTCCGACTTCGCACTGCCACAGGTAATTGCCGTAAGTTACTTCCTGCTGGGCGCGGACTCCACATCCGACATCCGACATCGGTCATCCGACATCCGACATCGGACAACCATGACAACCCACAAACAGCAAAAGCCCGCATCAGCGGGCTCCTACCTATATAAATCTACCAGGTACTTTGTACCTGGTACTTGGTACCAAAAAACCTTCCTACTTCAACGAATACCACTTCTTCTTCTCCTCCTCCTCATGGTAGCCATAGGATTTGCTGCCGTAGCCGTAACCGTAGCCATAGGTCCCGGAACTGCCCTCCACGGCGTTGAAGATGGCGTAGAGATTCTTGACGTCGCCCTTGGCCTTGAGTTCGTTCACAAACTGGATCGCGTCCTGGTGGGAGTAGTTCTGGCGGAAGACGAACAGGTTGATGTCGGCATACTTGAACAGGTCCTTGGTCTCAGACACCAGACCAACCGGCGGACAGTCCATGATGATCACGTCATACTCCTCCTTCACCTCTTCCATCATCCTGGCAAACTTCTCCGTCATCAGCAACTCGGCCGGGTTTGGAGGGGTGGGACCCGCAAGCAACACGTCGCAGTCTGGGAAACCCGAACTTACCACCGCTTCTCTCCAGTCCATATTGCTGCTCAATACATTGCTGATTCCCTTACTGTAATTAATATCAAAATCTTCTGCAATCCTCGGCTTCCTAAGGTCAAGACCCATGATGAGGGTTTTCTTGCCGATTAAGGAGTAAACCGCCGCCGTATTATAGGCTACAAAGGTCTTCCCTTCCCCAGATATCGTAGAGGTAAACGATAAGGTCAAGGTATCCTGGTCATGGGGCACCAGGTAAGCCATATCCGCACGCAGGTTACGGAAGGACTCGGTCACCATGGATCTTGGCTTGGAAAACACCACCCGCTTATCAGCAGCTTTGGATTTCCCAATCTGGCTAAGCAAGGGCACCTTAAGGTCATGCTGCAACTGATCCGCATCTTCGATCTTGGTCTTCAGGAAATCACGCACCGTGATCACGCCAATTGGCAACATCAATCCCAAAATCAATCCTATTAATAAATTTAAAGATTTTTTAGGCGCTACTGCGGCTGTTCCCGCCCGGGCAAAATCCAGAATGCTGTTGTTTGGCATATTGGAGGCCTTGGTGATCTCCGATTCAGCACGCTTCTGAAGCAGGTACACGTAGATGTTTTCATTGATGGAAAACTGGCGTTGTATGCCCAGGAGGTTTCGCTCCGTCTCCGGCAAAGCATTGATGTCCCGCTCCACCATCTTCACCTTTTGGTTAAGTTCTGCCAAAAGGTTCTCGGTATTGTTCAGGGCACTGCGCACGTTTTCCAGCAAAGTATTTCGGGTGTTCTGAATCTTGCTCTTGATCTCCACCACTGCAGGGGTCTGATCGGAGAAGTTGGCGCTCAACCTTACACGCTCCGACTGCAACTCAGCCAAATTGATAACCAAGGCATTCAGTAAAGGATCCTGTATCCCGATCACGGAAGGGGCTACCAACTCGTCCAATTGCTCATTGCCCAAGTATTCCCTTAAAGTCGTGTAATATTTGGTTCTAAGCTCAGCTTCGCTTTTCTCCTTTTCCAGATTTTCCAATCGCTCAAACACAATGGAACCTTCCTGGCTCAGGTTAAATATCTTGTTATCACTTCTATATTGCTGCAACCTGTCCTCAAAAAACGTCAAAGAGTCGGTGATCCCGCTCAGCTGTCGGTCTATAAAACGTACCGTATTCTCACTGGCCTGGTTCTTAATCTTTAACTCACGGTCCAGATAGGCCTCCATCAGGTGGTTGAGGTAGTCCTCACCCAATCTCCTTACCGGAGTTTCCAGGGTGATGTTCAATAGGGAGGCTTGCTTATTGGTGGGAGCCACCTGCACTTTTTCCCTATACCCCTGGGCCAAAGTAGGCGTATCCATAAACTTCACAAACAGCACCTCTTCCGCCAAAGCCGAAGTGTTCTCCAAGGAAAACTTAAAATGATCCCCTTCTATGGTCTCCCCAAACTTATACCGACCTTCCTGAACCTGTACATTTTCAAGTTTGGTCTTGTAGAAAGGATCTGCAGGATTGAAAACAGAGAAATTATCCTCCTCAATACTCAATTCATACTCTTCCGTGTTCAGCACCTTGATCTTCCAAAGTCCCCCGGTAATCTGCGGATGCTTCCAGTCCAGCTGGGCATGAATGGGCACATTGCCATAAAGCTGTGGTTTGGAGAAGATCCCGTCTTTGAAGTAGGAAACATTGAGGTTCATCTTCCTCACCGCTTCCTCGGCAAGGGTGTAGGATTTGAGGATCCCGACTTCGTTTTCGATGTTGTTCTTTCCGCCAAACATCCCCCCAGCCCCGTCAAACAGATCAGCGCCCAGCGAAGGGCTGCCATCTTGAATGAGCACGGTTCCTTCCACCTTATAGATAGGGGTGGCGATCCGGGTGAAGAACACCGCCAGGATCACCCCCAGCCCCGCCGAGGCCACGATCCACGGCCAAAACCTCAAATACTTGAAGAGCAATTTCTTCACATCGATCGTATCCTCCTCTTCCATCACCTGATACGGTGGATTGGGGTAATTACCTTGTTGCATATACTAGTAAGATTTCTCGCCACGACCGCAGCGAAGATCGCAACGAACGCAACGTATTATTTTTTTTTTGTATGTTGGTTGTACTAAGAGTAGAGCACTGTGCTCACCGCTCAGTGCCCAGCGCCCCGTGCTCAGCGCTCAGCGCTCACCGCCCAGCGCTCACCGCCCAGCGCTCACCGCCCCGCTCAAATCTTCCACTTATCCGAATATTTCTGCATATTCACCAGCATACCAATAATATGCTCATATTCATTCATAAGCTCTTCATATACCTCATCCGATATATAACCGCACCTAAAAGCGAAATCTAGCCAATTCTGAGTTTCGGAGGCTTCCCCTTCCGAAATGCTTATGCAGTTGCAGAAAGACTGAATATACTTTCTCCTTCTAAAGCCCTCAGCAACATTGGCACACACTGACCTGGAGGATCTTCTTATCTGATCTGTTAAAGAGTAGGTCTCCTCCTTTGGAAAAAACTTACTTAGCTCAAAAATCCGCATCGCAGCCTCAAAGGCCTTTTGATAAACGTTTAAATCTTTATAACTCTTGAACTTCTCCATGTTTATTTAGTGGGAGTACTGGTGAAGCACTGAGCTCTGGGCCCTGTGCACTGTGCGAGATGAAGCGCCCCGTGCTCCGCGCCCCGTGCTCAGCGCCCCGTGCTCAGCGCTCCGTGCTCCGTGCTCAGCGCTCCGCACCCAGTGCTCAATTCGTAATCAAATTCAACACTAACGCTACCGCCGTCAGCGACGTAATAAATATCGACAACGACTGCGCCGCGTTCTCCCCAGTTCCAAACTCCCTCACCTTCATCGGCTCCACATAGATCTGGTCATTCGGCTGTATGAAATAAAACGGCGAGCGGATCAGGTTCCTGTCATTAAGGTTAAGCCTATGCACGCGGGTGCCATCCGGATACTGCCTGATAAGTACCACCTCATCCCGCTGGGCCACCGTGGTCAGGTCACCTGCATTGGCGATCGCCTCCAGGATGGTCATCCTGTCCTGCAGGACCACAAACTTCCCCGGTCTCCTAAACTCTCCCAAAGCAGAATATCGTATCCCACCCAACTTCACCTTCACAAATACATCGTTCTTGGCATAACTTTTCAGTTCTTCCTCAACCAACAGCCTCACTTCCTCTAAAGTCTTATCCTGCACATTTATAGAACCCAGGATAGGCAAACGTATTTCACCTGCTTTATTAACTGAGTAACCAGTCATATAGTATATATCTCCCCCACCTTGAGCTAATTGGCCCGCCATCATCGGATTGGAAGCCTGAGTAGTTCCTGCAAACTCCTTATTCACCTGCTCATCCCTGGTCTGCACCTTCACATCAATGATGTCGTTGTATTGCAGCCTATAATCCGGCATCTCATAGCTGATCAATGCCCCATCCGCCAATTCCGGATCCTGGTCAAAATTCTGAAGATAAATGAGTTTTTTGTTCTGCACACACGCCGCCGCCGCGGCCATCAGGATAACTAAAAGGATATTCTTTAATAATTTCATTGTAAAATTCTATAAATCAGCCCCAGGGGATGCCTTAGCGGGGCAAACTTAGTTATTTATTTTCGTTTTTTCTATGTTATTCGATGGATACAGGGGGAGCGCTGAGCACTGTGCGCTGTGCACTGAGCGGTATTGGCGTTAAGGTCAATTGCTGGGGTCTTAACGTCATCCTCCTATCGTCCCAGCAGAGTACCTCAATCGGTAATTCGGTTAGTTTCTAGCGAAGCACTGAGGTCTAAACGCTGAACACTGAGAGGTTCGGTGGAAGATGCCAAGCGGTGAATCCATATAAACAACCCTCGCTCAGTGCTCAGTGCTCCGTGCTCAGCACTCACCGCCCAGTGCTCCGTGCGCCGTGCTCAGTGCTCCGCGCCCAGTGCTCAGCGCTCACCGCCCCATCCAACGCCTCAAACTCCGAGTTTTTACTCTTAAATTCCGGGACCAAGTTTTTCAATAACCTAACAAGCTCCATGTTTCCTATTCCATTCAATACACCATCAATCAACTGATCGGTTTTGTATTTGACTTCACGGAACGAAACAGGCTCGTCCTTGGCAATCATGATCTTCTCATTGTGGGTTGGAAGAGTGGTGCTGCTGTTGTTAAGCAACTCTTCATAGAGTTTTTCACCTGGACGCAAGCCCACAAACTCAATATCAATATCGTCGTACGGCCTCAAACCGGAAAGCTTGATCATCCTTTTGGCAAGGTCCAGGATCTTCACCGGTTCTCCCATGTCAAAGACAAATATTTCACCGCCATTGCCCATAGTACCTGCTTGTAATACCAGTTGGCAGGCTTCCGGGATGGTCATAAAGTATCGGATGATATCAGGGTGGGTCACGGACACGGGACCTCCCTGGGCTATCTGTTTTCTGAAGTGGGGTATCACCGACCCGTTTGAGCCTAGCACATTCCCAAAGCGAGTAGTGATAAACTGGGTTTCATTGCTGCCTACCTGTTGAAGTGATTGCACATACATCTCGGCAGCACGTTTGGACGCACCCATCACGTTGGTTGGATTTACTGCTTTATCAGTGGACACCATCACAAACTTCTTGACCCCAAAAATACTGGAAAGCTGGGCCAAATTAATCGTTCCACGCACATTCACAGCCACAGCCTCTCTAGGATTCTTTTCTATCATAGGCACATGCTTATAGGCTGCCGCATGATAAACAACTGCAAAACCATATTCATTAAATAAGGCCTCCATCCTGCTATGGCTGCTGATACTGGTCAGTACACTTTTGAAGTTTAGCTCAGGAAATGATTTATTCAGTTCAACCTCCAACTCATGAAGTGGAGACTCTGCCTGATCTACCAATACCAATAGACTAGGATTATATCCAGCAATCTGACGGACAAGTTCGCTACCTATGGAACCCGCCGCTCCCGTGACTAATACCTTTTTTCCATACAGGTCTTTACTTATATCATCATTATCCAGATGAATAGGTTCCCTCTCCAAAAGATCCTCGATTTCTACGGCTTTGATGTGTTGCACCACTTCCTTATCAGGTCTCCATTCTTCTACCAGCGGAGCATTATAAACCTGTACTTTAGCCTTTAGGCATTCATTTACGATTTCATTTTTAGCAGCCACGCTAAGTTCCTGCCCCGTTATCAAAAGCCCATCAACCATTAGCCCCGATAAAGTTGATGATAAAGATCCTTGTATAGTATAGGTTGGCTTACCCTCCAATTCAATATGAGTATTCGATTTTTTATCAGATAGAAATCCTTCCAAATGAAATGGTATGCTGCTTTGTGAGGTAATGGCTCTAGCTAAGGATATGGCCTGCTCATCGACACCCCAGATCACCACCCGCTTTTTGTTTTTCCCCTGGTTCTGTTTATAACTGGCATAAAACTGCTTAACCGCAACTCTGAAAATAAGGAGAAAAGTAAAGGATAGGCCGGTATAAAGAACTATTGCCGGCATTAAAAGCAGTTTCCTGCCGGTAAACTGGAAATAAATAAAATGGAGGATTGCCAGACAGATGATCGTACCTGTGGAGGAAAATCCTAGCTTAATAATATCTTTAAAGGAGGAGTGTCTGATTACCCCCGTGTAAGTCTTAAACACCAGAAAAAACCATAAATTGACAGTCAACACTATCCCCACATAATAAAACCGTTTTACCTCCGGGAACAGGTCAATGCCTATTGAATCTAGGGTTAGACTGGTGACAAACATAGCCGTCAGCAAAAGAAACCCATCCAACAATACCACAATCCACCTAGGCAGATATCCCACCCGGGCAAACTGAAACTTAATACTGCACTTCTGCACAAAATCAAAAAGATTCGATTTAATAAGGGAAAATTTCATAAATAAGAATTTAGGAAAGAAGAAAAAAAAGAGGGAGCGGATTTGTTTCACGCAAAGAGCGCTAAGGTTTCGCAAAGACCACAGAGATTTTTTTCTTCGCGTCCTCTGCGGTCCTTATATTGCTTTGCGTGAAATCCTTTTGTTTCACGCAAAGGCCGCTAAGGTTTCGCAAAGAGCGCAGAGTTTTTTTGCTGCCGCGCAGAGGTCTTAGCGTCCTTCGCGGTTCTTATATTGCTTTGCGTGAAACTTTGCTTTGCGTGAAACTTTTGTTTTGCCTGAACTTTTATCGTATTTTAGGTATGATTTTTTCACACCTTTTAATAATATTTTTTATGACAGAAAATGATCTATCCTACAAAATCATAGGCCTAGCTGTGGATATTCATCGGAATGTCGGACCAGGATTACTGGAATCTGCCTATGAAAATGCATTGGCTTATGAGTTAATAAAAGCAGGTTATGAAGTGAGACAACAAGTACCCATGCCCTTCATTTACAAGGAAATAAAGCTCGAGTGTGGGTATAGAATGGACTTATTGGTTGAAAATAAAATAATTATAGAAGTAAAGTCCATTGAGAATTTAGCTCCCGTACATTATGCCCAGTTGCTTACATATCTCCGGCTATCTCAAATAAAATTGGGGCTCTTAATGAACTTCAATACGAAGTTGATGAAAGAGGGGATCCATAGAGTGGTTAATCAGCTATAAGTGAGGTTTCACGCAAAGGACGCTAAGGTTGCGCAAAGAGCGCAAAGTGATTTTTTTTCTTTGCGTACTCTGCGATCCTTATATTGCTTTGCGTGAAAGACTTGGAGATTTCACGCAAAGACCGCAAAGGTTGCGCAAAGTCCGCAGAAAAAAATTTTTCTTTGCGTCCTCTGCGGTCCTCATATTGCTTTGCGTGAAAAACCGTGCAGATTTCACGTAAGTGGCGCTGAGGTTTTATTCTACCGCGAAGGAGCCTTTGCGTTCTCTGCGATTCTTATATTGCTTTGCGTGAAACCTTTTAGCTTGAAACCTTTACGCATAAACCTTTTTTTCCTTCTTCATCAGCTTCGGTTTCAACCCCACATATACCACTACCAACGGTAGCGTACTCAACCCTACCAAAGGAACAATTCCCATCTCCACAGAAATCAAAAACCAATTAATCCCCAACTGCAATCCCCCATAAATAGAAGCCACTACCAAATGATTTACCTTCTTATCATTTGCAAGAATCTGATAAAAGTGAAGCCTGTGTGCTTCAAAGATATTTTGCTTGAGCAATAACCTATGCCCCACCGTCAATGCAGTATCAACACCATAGACAGACAAGAAAAGTATATACTTAATAGAACCCGTTTCGATAATGGCCATCAGGATCAATGCTATCATCCAAAACCCCATACTCACACTTCCCACATCACCTGCAAAACATTTAGCCTTCTTCCTAAAGTTAAAAAAGAGAAAAACCATACTTGCCAAGATAGGGCAGATGATAAAGGCATTGTCAGTAAAAGGTTCTATATAAACATTTACAAATAACAAAGAACAAAGCCCTATCAGACTATATAACCCCGTCATCCCATTTATCCCATCCATGAAATTATAGCCATTGATGGTTCCGATGATGAAAAAATAGCCGATTGGGATCAACCAAACAGGCCAAATATGAAATGCTTCAAATGCATAGAGCAACATAGTAACCGAAAGCAAATGAACCAACAACCTCACCCTGTTTGGAAGGTTCTGTACATCATCCCAAAAACTGATCATCCCAATCAATAATAAAGCCCCTACAAGAAAATATGAGGAGGGACTGAAAATGACAGCATAACACAACATAGCCAGCGGAAACAAGATCCCTCCACCCCGAAGGGTTACGGTTTTATGGGAGCTTCTTTCATTGGGTTTGTCAATTATATTTAAACGTTCCGCAAGATTTAAGTAAAAGTATGAGAACAAGAAAAATAAAATGATAAGAAAAAGATAAATCATAATACAGTAGGTAACTTATCCAAGACACGAGAAGGCCTCCAGTTTAATTCTGTAAAAGCTTTAGAATCATCGAAAGTTAAAGTTGCAAGCATTTTATCAAGCTTAGAGGTATTAACTGGGGCTCTATTTCCCAAATAATCGCCTATTTTTGCAATAGTTTTTGCAATGGGTAATGGTAGGTTTTTGGGTGATTTTTTCATCAATGCTTCTGCTATAACCTCCTGTAATTCATAGAAGCTAGGATGGTAATTGTCAGTAAGGTTATAAACCCCACCAATGTCTGAAAGCTTAGGAATTATATCAGCGACATCTGCCGCCCATACAACGCTTTTCCTCGCCGAAGAATCACCTATTCCGAAATACCTCCCCTTTTGAATGCCATTTATCATGGCACCCAAATTTCCAGGGGCAGAAGGACCTGCTATTAATGGCATTCTAAGGATACCCAAAGTAACATTATTCTTTTTTGCCCAATCTTTTAACCATTCCTCAGCCAAAATTTTTGATACAGCATAAGGGTTATCTCCATTTAGCGGATGAGACTCTGGAATCAACTCCCCATCAGTTACACCGTAAACCGCTACAGTACTGATGAAAACCATTGATTTGGGTAACTCAGATAAACTTTCAAGAGAGTTACAGAGATTCTGGGTTCCCATTAAATTTATATCCAAAAATTCTTTAACCTCCTTCGGAGTTTTTGGTACTACGTGGGCTTTTCCTGCTGCATGAATGAGTATGTCTACTTGCGTAGTGGTTGGGAAAGTAAAGGGTTTTGCCAAGTCCGCCTTTACCCCTAAAGTTTCAGTTCTACTTAGACCTGTAATATTATAAGAGTTTTGTACTTCAAGAGAATTAGAAATAATTTTTCCAAAAAACCCGTTCGCACCTGTAATCAAGCAATTATCCTTTTTCATGGACTGGTTTAAAATTTTAAGCATTTTCTGAGACAAATAATTTTTTCGGAGCTATCTAGGAAGTACTTCCCATTTCTTTTATAGAATGGATCTAGTTGAAGTGTTTTACCTTTAGTCATTTCATGGGCTATAGATTTACCTAAAAACTTCATTGCACATGATAAACAACTCACATGCGGCTAAAAGAGCTTAAGTACACTTTCTTTACTGTAATTCGATTCTGCAGCACATTTGGAATTAGAGCCTTTTTCCATAATTTCAGGTAAAAGTTGGGAAGAAGCATTCTTTAAAAAAGTTAGAATTTCAGCTTCATTTACCCAAGAAAATGACCATCCGCAGTTATATTTTTTCACATAAACATCAATTTCAGAATTATAATCACCAATATAAAAAAGAGGTTTACCCGCAGCCATTAGATTGTAGGATTTTGAAGGAACACCTAATCCTTTCATGCCATTTATTAAAGTTATTAACCCAATGTGGCATGCATTTAAAAACAAATTCTGCTCACTTCTGGATCTTGAACCCAAATAGTAAATATTTTGAATATTTTCATTTTTAATTTTTTTCTCGATATCCGGCCTTAAAGCCCCATCACCAATGATAATCAATACAATTTCTTGGTTCTGAGATTGATTAAATAATTCAATAAACTCTAAAACACCTTGGACACGACCTAAATTTCCAGCAAAGCCAAATACAATTTTATCCTTTACATCAATACCTAAATAATCCGAGATATTAAAATCATCTAGAGGATATATTTCCTTATCGGCCCAATTTGGTATAATATCTATTTGAACATTTTTGGGGGATATCTTCTTTATCATTAGCTTCTTCATATCCTCCCCTAAAACTATTAACCGATCTGCATTTTGATAAGAATAATTATATATTTTACTAAAAGCATTATACTTAAAACTATTTTGTTTAATCAATCCAGCAGGTACTAAATTTTCAGGAAAGACATCATGAACCAAAATTTCTAAATTAAATTTTCTGATTCTTTTTAGCAAAGAAATCGTAATAATCAGGAAGGTAGGATTTGTAGTAATAAAAACATTTTCACCCTTCTTTACCTTGAAGCAGATTGCCCAACTCATTTTAAGAGTCAAAAGCATTAGTCTAAGAATTCTTTGAAAAATTTTATTTTTGTTCAGATTCGGCATTCCAATCCGATAAATGCATAACCTGCTGTCTAAGGATTTATTTTGGTGGTAATATGATTTTTCATATCCTGAAGGCCCACATATAATACTCACCTGATTATCAACAACTTTTTTTAAAGCTATATCAGTCAAGATTTGAGCTGTAGATACTTCATCCGGATAAAACAATTCCGTAACGATCCAATTCAAAGTATAAAGAATTTAAAATTTACTCCAAACAACCCTATTGATATAATCAGTATAACTCAAAATAATCCTCACAACCTTATCACTAACATTTGGCATTGAATAATCTGCCACCTGGCGCAAAGTTCTATCTTCATATCTATTCTGGGTATTTAATATTTCCAAAGCCTGCATAATACGTTCAGGATTCAATCCTACCATCATGACGGATGCCTCTTCCATTGCTTCCGGACGCTCATGTGCTTCCCGAATATTTAAGGCCGGAAAATTCATAATGGAGGATTCTTCTGAAATGGTACCACTATCAGACAAAACTGCTTTTGCATTCTTTTGTAAATGGTTGTAATCATGAAACCCCATTGGCTTCATTATTTGAATGAGTTTATTGAACGTCACCCCAGTTTGATCAATTTTATTCCTTGTTCGGGGATGGGTTGAGACAATGATTGGCAGTCCGTAAGTTTCTGCAATAGCGTTCAGACTTTCAACCAATTTTAAAAAGTTATCAGAATTGATATTTTCTTCCCGATGTGCTGAGACCACAAAATACCTTTCCTTTTGCAATTTTAAATTTGATAAAACATCAGAAGAATCTATCTGTATTCTATTTGCATTCACCACCTCATAAATAGGAGAACCTGTTTTTATAACTCTGTCAGCTGGCAGCCCTTCCCGCAACAAATATTCCCTTGCGATATCACTATAGGTGAGGTTTATATCACTTATATGATCCACAATTTTCCTATTGGTTTCTTCTGGAACACGTTGATCAAAACAACGGTTTCCGGCTTCCATATGAAAAATTGGAATCTTCCTTTTCTTAGCAGCAATAGCACATAGACAAGAATTGGTATCGCCTAAAACCAAAAAAGCATCAGGATTAACAGATTCCAAAATAGGATCTATATTTATTAATATTTGTCCTGCAGTTGTTGTAGCATTTCCTCCGGCAGCATTCAAAAAATAATCAGGCTTTCTTAGTCCCAGATCCTCGAAAAAGACTTCATTTAACTCGTAATCGTAATTTTGCCCAGTATGCACAAGAATGTGTTCAATACTTTCAGTTGCATCTAGTTTTAATATAACTCTAGAAAGCCTGATGATTTCCGGCCGGGTTCCGACTACGGTCAATACTTTTAATTTTTTCATTATTTAAAATCTAAACTTCAACGAAATAGGTATCTGGGTCCTCCTGGTTGTATGGCTCATTGATCCAAAAGTTGGTATATAGAACTTCATCACCTATATTTTTGATATTATGCGTGTACCAAATGGGCATATCCACATAAGCAGGTTCATCGCCGTCCAGGTAAAAATCCAAAACTTCATCAGTTCCCATCCTACGCAATTGAATTAAAGCCTTTCCTTTAATCACTGCAAAACGCTCTATTTTTCTGGTATGAAAATGATTCCCTCTTGTAATACCCGGCACCGTAGTAGAAAAAGACACCTGCCCTCCTATTCCCAGTCTTATTACCTCTACAAAGGAGCCGCGTGCATCAGTGTGTTTTTGAAACTTTACTGGAAAATAATTCCTTACGTCTATATAGCACCTATATGTGTTAAATAGGTTCGTTTCAAAGGAATTATTTAATACAGGAATTTCCCCGGCGTCCTGATATAATTTTCGATAGTCTTGAAGTAGTTTCAGGATTTCAGAGACTTTAGCCTCTGCGGTATGAGGAACATTAAAATAATGTTCGTTAGCCTTGGTTCTGATTTTATCAATAATTTCCTCAACTAACTCCCCCACATATATGAGTTTAAGAGTACCGTCCTCTTTTATAACAGGGGTTTCTCCATTGGCAATTTGATGTGAGAAAGTCGCAACAACTGAATTATAATAAGGATGACCAAAAGGCCCGTAAACATTCGGAATTATAAGTCCGGAAAAGGTTCCTCCAGAGTTAATTGCCCACTCTGAGAATAACTCTCTCCCTTCTTTCTTTGACTTCCCATACAAATTATCCCTTTCTTCTTGGGACGAAGAAGACATGATAATATGTGCTGTGCTTCCTCTCTGCTCCAATGCGGCAATTAATTTTTTCACCAGACCAACATTGGTTTGATAGATTATTTCAGGATCATTATGTCTGTTTAAAGCAGCCAGATGAACAATAACATCACAGCTGCTTACAAAATGTACCAATTTTTCCTGATCCTGAAAATATTCCTTTTCAAACGGAACTAATTGAAATTCATTATCAAGTAAACTTAAGCTGTTAAAAAGATGGGTACCTACAAACCCGGATTGGCCTGTAATTCCTATTTTTTTCATAAATAGATTGATTATTTTTAATTATGAGGAGAAGTAGTCACTATTATAGCGGTATTCGTCCTTCACTTCTCCAAGAAGATGATCAGCCATGACCAAGAGTTTCGAATTGGTTTCCAGTGCTGTTATAAGGGTAATATTTCCAGCAGGCACATGTAAGACATCCAATTTCTCAGAACAAACTATAAAGTCTAATATTTCCAAATCTTTGGAGGGCTGCTCCCAATTATTCGGCGTGACCGTTTGAATTAGAAACGAACCTGTCATGGCAGAAAACCAACGATGTTCAATTTGATGTCCCTGCCAGCCTCTTTTATATCCTAACTCTTTGTTGGTTATAGTATAAATTCTTTTTCCTTCAGAAATATCAAAGGCATTGTTATAAGTTAACGTCCCTCGATCATCTTTAAAGCAGTCTCCTTTAATGAGTTGTGGTTTCAAGATTTGAAGAATAATTTTTAATATGTTCCTGTACTAATGGCAACTGCAGGAGTAATTTTTTTACTCCTTCAACATCAAGCTGTTCCGTGTTATGCGAGTTATAATCTTCAATCTCGGAAATATGCCCCTCTCCTTCAGAAAAATATTTGCTGTAATTTAGATCCCTATTATCTGCAGGGATTCGGAAAAATTCTCCCATATCTTCCGCTTTCAGCATTTCTTCTCTTGTACAAAGGGTCTCGTACAGTTTTTCTCCATGTCTTGTCCCAATAATTTTGACTTCATTCTCAGCATTGGACATTTCTTTAATCGCTTTTGCAAGATCACCAATTGTAGCTGCCGGAGCTTTATTTACAAATAAATCACCAGGGTTTCCATTTTCAAAGGCAAATAGCACAAGTTCCACCGCATCTTCTAGAGACATTAGAAACCGGGTCATTTTAGGATCGGTGACTGATATGGGTTGATTGTTTTTCATCTGGTTTAGAAATAATGGAATGACAGAACCTCTGGATGCCATTACATTTCCATACCTGGTCAGACAAACGGTAGTTTTCCTTAAGTCCCTTGACGCAGCGATTGCAACCTTTTCCATCATGGCTTTGGAAATACCCATGGCGTTAATAGGATAAGCCGCTTTATCAGTGCTTAAGCAAATTACTTTTTGCACCTCATTATGAGCTGCCGCATCAATGACGTTCTGGGTTCCATGAACATTGGTTTGAACTGCTTGCATAGGAAAAAATTCACAGGACGGAACTTGTTTTAGAGCAGCAGCATGAAAAACATAATCGACACCACGCATGGCTGTTTCTACACTACTATAGTCTCTTACATCTCCAATATAGAACCTAAGTTTTGCATTCTTAAGTTGGTTACGCATATCATCCTGTTTCTTTTCATCACGAGAAAAGATTCGAATCTCATTAAAATGATCAGTATGGAGAAAACGGTTTAGAACTGCATTTCCGAAGGAACCTGTGCCACCGGTGATTAGGAGAGTTTTGTTTTTTAACATTTTAATTATTTTATATTTAATAAATGTTTAAATTTCCCTAACCCTGCGTTTATGGAATTATTTTTTTCAATTTGAACCATAGCATTCTCAGAAAATTTCTTTCTTATTAACGGATTTGAAATCAAGATATTTAATTTTTCGTATAACTGATGAGAGTCTTTGGCTTCTACTAGAAACCCGTTTTCATTATCTTGAATAATATCAGGGATTGAACCTACGTTTGTTGCTATACAAGCTTTACCTGTCGCCATAGCCTCAACAAGAGAGTTGGGATAACCTTCAAAATGAGTCGGTAAAACAAAAATATCTGATTCTGCTAACAGGTTCATTTTTTGGTCCCCTAGGACCCAACCTTCCATTTTAATATATTTTTTAATATCGAACTTTTCGATGTATTGTTTTGCTTCCTCAAAATCATCACCATTCCCCGCTATAGTAACTTTGAATTCCAAATTTCCTTGTGCCAGTAAACGTGACGCTTCTAAAAGTTCAAATATTCCCTTGGACCGAGTAACCCAGGCCAGGAATAAAATATTTACTGGTTCATTTTGATTCTTTTTAAAAGAGCTAATCAAGGAATATTCATCGAAATCAAGAAAATTTTCGATAATAACAAATCTTTTAGGGTCACCATTTGAAATCCCGAGGAAAAGATTTTTCCATACCTGACTTTGGCATACTACATTATCAACTTTTGTTAAGGTATAGCGTATGAATCTAGAAAGGAAGCCTATTTTCTTTATGTCGTTAATTATAAAGCCAGAACGGGGTGCTAAAATCACCTTTGATTTTGTAAAAATTTTAGCCATTAGGCTCATCAAGCCCTTTTCCCAAAAACTCCAACCATCTGCCACAAAAATCAAAATATTATCAAACTTATAAAATATCAAATAATATGAGAAAGTTAGTAGACGTTTCATTGCATTAAATAATCGTGCAATAAATCTTCGTTTTAAATTACTTTCAGCTGTAGTGTCTATAAGTGTCCATTCAACTTCAGTGGACAATGCTTTAACTATTGTTTTACTAGCAAACATTTGTCCCCCAACACCTCCTTTTTTAGAGGTATCTTTAAATGATCCTACAAATAGAACTCTTTTCCTTTTCATACTTAAAATAAATTTATTTAAAAGTGTATAAAAAATTAAACTAAAAAATTTTCATTGTAAGGATTTTGATAAATTTAAGTTTACATTTTTCCAGAAAAAAGATTTAAATAAGACTCAACTGCGAAATTTTCATCTAATAGAGTTTGAGCATGATTATAATTACCATTGCCTATCGAAAAAATTTCTTCAGAGGATAAAGAAAGCAAATAAGAAATTTTTTCTTTTATGTCAACTACATCATTGGGGTTAAAAAGAAACTCTCTTTGATTATTTAGGAGAATGGGGATATCAGAAACAGACGATGCTATTACGGGCTTCCCCATCATCATTGCTTCACATATAGTATTTGGAAGTCCTTCCAATATACTGAACAGTCCCAGGGCATCACTTGCAGCTATTTTAATATGAATATCTTTCACAGGAGGGTGAAAATTAATAATTTCTTCTAGGTCATATTTAGAGATTAATTCTTTAACAGAATCCCTATAATCCTGTGAATGAACTGATCCATACCAATCAACAGTAAGCCTTCTTTTTTCTTGTTCACTTAAAAGATAAATCGCTTCAATCATTTTTAAAGGGTTTTTTACCTCCCGTAAACTTCCAACAACGATTAAGTGAAACCTGTCTTCTTCTAAAGCATTTCTATTGACATTACTAAACGGATTCCACTTAGTCCGATCAATAATATTATAAATTACATGAATATTTTTTGTAGCAAGCAAGGGATTTGCCTTTTTAACCATTCTGAGATTTTCATGAGAATTTGAAACAATTTTATCAGCAAAAAAATGAAACCATCGAAAAATCCTTCCTTTCAAAGAATTTAATATACGCGGATTAGCACTCCTCTCACCAACAACTAATTTCCAATTCTTTGAAGGTAATCCCGCCATCTCACATATGAGGTTAGGACCTTCAAGAAAAGACAATACTGCATCAGGTTTTTCCTGTCTTATTGCTCTTCTAAGCTTAGAAAAGCGAACAATATATTTACTTTCATTAACTATTTGAACAGGAATATTATATTTGCATAGATCTGATTCGAAAAAGTTAATTGCATGATAAATCAGGAAAGAAACTTCATTACCTTTCTTTTTAAAACCTATGGCCAATTCTACCATTTGTCTTTGTGCCCCACCAGAACCAAGACTATCAATAACACAGAGAATTTTCATTTAATCAATAATAATTAAAGCTTAAAACCCAATAATTTTTCTTTGGCTCCAAATAGATAAGCTAAAAAAATAGAGGTTAAATATCCACTCATTGAGGTATAAAACATTGAAACAGCTGAAGTCAACAACCAAATCAATAGTATTGTTATCAATAATAATTTACTATCAACATACAAATAATTTTTAAACAGATATCTTAAAACTGAAAATATTAATACTGAGTAAACGAAGACTCCTAATAAACCAAAATTTGAAAGTAATTCCAACCAATCATTATGAGCAAAATTTCCAGTGCCACTAAGTCTTAGGGATGCAGCAAATCCAAACCCAAATAGGATATTATAGAAATTATGACTGTCGTACCAACTTTCAAAAATATTGGCATATATTATATTCCGGCCACTAGATCCATCGCTATTAAATAATTTGAGAATCCGATAAGTTAAGAACTCATTACTTATTATAAACTCATAACCAAAATAAGTGAGCCCTGAAATACTAATGATTAAAATTATATATCCATTTAATTTATTTTTATACGCTACAGTTCTTAGTTGATAATAAATAAATAAAAGTAATCCTATAATACCAGCAATAAAAGCTCCTCTCTTCGCTCCTTGAATTATAAAAAAGATTAAAATAAGCATCAATAATGATGAAATAATTTTATTTCTGTTGAAAAGAAAAACAAAAGGAATAAGCGAAACGAATGAGTAGGACAAATTATTAACCACATCAGTATTATCATTTAACTGTTCGGAAAGAATTTGGGTAGAAGTAAAGAAATATTGAATAATAGTAATAGGTAATAGTATAATGAAAAACCATTTTAAATGCTCAGTTCTAAAAATTCCTTTTTTGCTGAGATGATAAAAAGGGTAAAAAGTTAATGAACATACTAATATACCTTTAAACATACTAAAATGATGCGGATTAGAGTGATCTCCAGTAAATACGAACCCAATAACATTTAAAATCAAGAGAAAAGTCCAAGTTTTAAAAAATAAAGACTTAGGATGGTTTAATAACAATGTCTTAAAAAAAAAAATTCCAGAAATGCATAATATTAATACTAATGCCCCTTGAGAAATTATTGATCCGCTAGGATAAAAAGATCCTTGAGAATAATATACTAAAAATAGAGATAATAATAAATTTCTTATGATACTTAAAATATTCATTGATTTTTCAAGATATTAATAAGATTTTCAATCATCCAATACTGGGAATTAAATTTTCCTTCATGAAATGTCAAATCCTCATCCCAATAACCTTCGCAATCTTCATAAACATTTTGGGTAAAACCATAACTTACCTCAATTATGTAAGGTTGCGAATTTTTATAAATAAAGTCAATTGCACATGCTTGGGCATTTAATTTCCGAGCGGTTTCAAATGCAAGTACGAGTGTGCTTTTATTAATATAAGCACTATCATACTTTATTTTTCCACTTCCGGATGCTCTAAAATCATTTTTTCGTACCATTCTTTTAATTCCGAATGCTTTATCTTTAATTATAATTATGCGAATATCTGAATCATTATTGGGGATGAATTCCTGGAAATAAATATATCCTCTTTCAGTCGCAACTTGTTTTGAATACTGGGTTGAGATCAGCATTCTGCCAAATGCTTTTACTACTTCTGGGAAGGACTTTGTATTAGTTTTAAATTTTTTAAAAGTATCTAAAAAATATCTTCTACCATCAAATTGTTGAAACCCTTTCCCAAAAGCAGTATTAATAAGATTTGTACATTCCATTTTATTATGAACAAGCCTAACATTGGCAGCACCAGCACCTCCTTTCAGTTTAAAAACCTTAGGGTATGTCGTCTTATTTGCCCAGTCCAATGCTATATGTTTATCATAAAAAACAAAACTTGGTACAAGCGGAACACCAATAGCCTCTAACAAATATTTTTGGGCAACTTTATCATCAAAATGCCAAGCGGTTTTAAAATTGGGAAAAACTTTTATCCCAGCGTGTTCTAAAGCAAATAAGAGTGGTTTAGCGGCTAATACATCCTTAATGTTTGCGTGGTGATGATGCCACAGGAAAGCATCGCAATCTTTTATCTGGTCAATAATGTCTGTATCATAAGCATTAACTGTTTTATAATCAATGTTGATTGATTTACAATATTCAATCCACCGATCAGAAAAACTTTCTTCTCTATTATGTATTGCAATTTTCATAGTTTGTTTAACCTCTAATTTTATAAAGGATATATATAGGAAAAAAACCTAAAATTAAAAAAAAATGATCAAGAATATAGAATTTTTCAAAAGGTAGTTTAAACGGATTTTTTCTGAGACGAAAAGAAACATATAATGTTTTGGCAATCAATTCAAAATAGGTTCTTTTATCCCATCTTAGAATGTCTTCTCGACTTTCGTGAAGTTTATAAATAACATTAACTAATGAATTATAAAAATTTTTCTTTATTTTTTTATTATCCGACGATGATAATCGATCTTCAGCAGCTAATGACACAATTGAAGTTACTTCTTCAACATACCTGGTTTTGTATTTTTTCCCAGCTCTAAACCATCTAATACTTTCTTGAAAGTTGCTACATTTATCTTCAAACATAAAATTATCTGGTACTTTTGCTTCATTACGCAGAACACTTGTTTTCCTACAACCGTGTAAATCTCCAGTAACTTTGAATTTATAGGTTAGTATATGAGCATAAGTATCAAAGATATCCTTTGGTAATGCGTTACCAACGATTCTACCATTTTCATACATATTCCTCGCTTTTACTTCCCAAAATTCATCATACACATTCGAGTTTTCTAATTCATTCCAATGTTTATTGAAAATTTCTAGGGCTTGTGGAGTTAATGAATCATCGCTATCAATTGAAAGCACATACTTTCCCCTAAACATTTCTGTTGCTATTCGCCACGCCGTATGTTTACCACCATTTTCTTTTTTTATATACCTAATTTTTAACTTTCCTTTATCAATAAAATTTTGAATAAGTGAATCTGTATTATCTGTAGATCCGTCATCAATAATAACCCATTCGAAATTTTGGTAAGTTTGCCTTAATAAACTCTCATATACCTTTGTTAAAAAAGAAGCTCTATTATATGTCGATGTAAAAACCGAAAACCTTAAAATTGTACTTATGCTATTCATTTTATTTTTGTATCCATTTCTTTATAAAAGATTTTTCCGCTTTCGAAAACATCATTACCCAGCATAATATTGTTGTTATAATAAAATTAATGAAAATATTACTAACAAATCTACCGAAACTGGGATGTGTTATTATAGACAATGAAAAGGAAATCCCCAGTAATACAAATACAATAATAACATAGGGTAGTAAAATTTCTTTTAGCCATATAAGGACTGAAACATCTAAAAAAATTTTTGTCCAATATACTAAAAAAACCCGACTTATCCCCATTGAGATAACAACCGACCATCCAATACTCTCAATGCCAATATTCATTTTTATCATAATAATGGCAACAACAATTGTTAAAGAAAAAATAATCCCTAATGATAATTGAGGTTTAGCTATTTTATTAGCAGCTTGTAATAAAGCCATATGGGACATAGTTGTTTTTTCTAATAAAAAAACAACTATCATAAGCTGACATAGTATTACTGAATGTTCCGGAACAGATGTAAGCCATAAATTAAGTACATAAGAGGTTTCTATGAGTAAGGGAATTGTAAGAATTAATATTAGATATATACCTAATTTTGTAGCCTGAAAGGCTAATTTTATAGCATTTACCCTATTTCCCATTCCCTCATTTCTAATAATTTCTGGTGTTATTGAGGAGGACAGAGAGTTTGTAAGGGAACTAGTCTGATTTGATAATTGATGTGATATACCAAAAGCGGCATTCCCTTTTGTTCCAAAAAACATGTTAGTTACAAACACAAGCCCTTGAGAACGAACTAAGTGCCCGAAATTCCCAATAAGATTCCAAAAAGCAAAAGAAATTAACTCAAATGACCTTTGTTTATTAAACCATTCTGAAAACTGTATTCTACATTCAGGAAACGAAACTTTCGCTCTCCAAATTTGAATACTGAAAATTGTAATTTGAATGCTAGCGGTTAATGTAGCATGTAAAATAAGCTTATCCCCTGGGAGAATTAGCAAAGAATATGCAGCAAAAAAAATAAGTACCGATTGTATAAAACCAATTACTGCAAGTTCGACAAATCTTTGTTTGGCGATATACATTGCTACAAAAGGAACAGATATCATACTTATGTAAGCAGCAATCAAAGATATTTGAAAAATTAAAATAGAATTACCAACTTTTTCCAAGGGAACTTTGAATATATTCTCAATTAAATATATTCCAATTGGATAGCCAAGTATAATTAGAATAAGAGGGATAATTATATGAATACTTAGAGCCGTATTAAACCATTTATTAGTTTCATTTTCGATCTCCTTACCAATAGAAAAAGAAAAATGCCTGCTTGCACTAGTTGACATAATAGCATTAAAAAATATTATAGCCATAATTATTGATCCAACTAGAGAAAAAAGTCCAAAATCAGATACTCCTAATGCTTCTAAAACCCATCTACTACTAAACAAGGTAAGCCCCGCCGATAATATTGATCGACTGTATATCGCAACAGTATTTAATGTTATCCTTTTGGTTACTGACATTAATAAAGAATTTTATAAATAACAATATTAAGCTTTTTAATAGAAAACGAAAACTTAACACAGGGGATAAAATCTTTAATCAAAGATTTCATGGATTAAAAAGCTTTTGTTTTAAGAAGTGTAATAGCTGGCTTACTATTTGAAAATTACGTAGTAGTCTAGGTAGCTGAGAAATCACTTGGGCAAAAAACAATTAAGCTGAAACAGATATGAGTTGCTAGAGGTTATACAAGGTTATTTAGTAATTTACCATCAAAATATGGGAAACTGTATAAACTTGTTTGCTAAATCAAAACTCAATAGAGGATATTATATAGTAAAAGTTTGGGAATAGCAAAAGTTTGTCTTATCGGACAAACTAACGTGTAAATAGTTTTTTTTTAATTAATTCTATAAAACTTATATAATTTTATTTTATAAAAATTACAATCACTTCAAATTCCTCCAATACCACACCACAGCTTCTTTTAAGCCAGCGTTAATTTTAAATTTTGGCTGATAATTTAATTTTTCTTTCGCTTTTTGAATAGATGCCAAAGAATGCGGGATATCTCCCGCCCGATTTGGACCGTGCTTTATCTCCACTTCCCCTATTGATACATCGTACTCGGTCATGTATTGTTTTAACAAAGTAGTTAATTCCAACAAATTTGTCCTGTCCCCAACCGCAGTGTTATAAACCTGGTTTACGGCTTCCTTATTTTCGGTCACTAAGGCTAGCAAATTCATTTGGATAACATTATCTATATAAGTAAAGTCGCGGGAGTAGTTACCATTCCCATTAATGACCGGACTTTCGTGGTTCATGAATTTCTTCACAAATAGAGGGATAACTGCTGCATAAGCCCCATTAGGATCCTGTCTCCTACCAAATACATTAAAATACCTTAAACCTATAGTGTCTAAACCATATGATTTATGGAAAATATCGGCATATAATTCATTCACATACTTGGTGATGGCATATGGAGATAAGGGTTTTCCGATTTCATGCTCTACTTTTGGGAGTTTCTCAGAATCGCCATAGGTGGAAGAGCTGGCTGCATAGATGAACCTCTTCACGCCATTGTCTCTTGCCGCAACCAGCATATTTAGGAATCCAGATACATTAACCTCATTTGAGGTTATAGGATCATTAATAGATCTTGGTACAGAACCCAATGCTGCTTGGTGTAATACGAAATCCACCCCTTCGCAAGCTGCGTTACAGGTTTCAAGATTTCTAATATCACCTTCTATAAATGTGAAGTTTTGATTTTCAAAAAATGGCTCAATATTATGCTTATGCCCAGTTGCAAAATTATCCAAGCAAATCACCTCAGCACCTAATCCCAAAAGGGCTTCACATAAATTGGACCCGATAAATCCGGCGCCACCGGTTACCAATACTTTTTTGGATTCCAGTGTTCGAAATTGATCGTTAGCTTTAAAGTCTTGCATCTACTGTATCTTTATCTAAAATTCCCTTTACATCATAAATCACCTGCGCATCCGACTTCACCAAATCCAACGTTCTAAACTCCTTATGCCCCACCGCCAAAATAATAGCAGCATATTGGCTCAAATCAGGGGTTTGGGTTTCTTCGGTATTATCTTCAAAGGACATCTCCCCATCAGCTCCCACCAGCACATTTTCGCTCTTTGATTTATTGATGGTAATTCCATATTCATGCTTCACCTCTGCAGGATCTGCCCAAGGATCGTATACATCCACGTTCATATCAAAGGCACGTAGTTCGTTATAGATATCAATCACCCTGGTATTTCTCACATCAGGACAGTCCTCCTTAAAGGTAAAGCCCAGGATCAAAACCTTGGCATGAAGGACAGGCAGGTTTTTCTGCATCATCTTCTTGATGGTCTGGGTAGCTACATGCTTGCCCATGCTGTCATTAACTCTTCTTCCTGCCAGGATGATCTCCGGATGGTAGCCTACTTCCTGGGCTTTTTGGGCCAGGTAGAAGGGATCCACACTGATGCAGTGTCCGCCCACAAGTCCCGGTTTGAAGGGAAGGAAGTTCCATTTGGTGCCCGCAGCTTCCAGTACTTCCTGGGTATCTATATCCAGTAGGTTGAAGATCTTGGAAAGTTCGTTGACAAAGGCGATGTTGATGTCCCGCTGGGAATTTTCGATAACCTTGGCGGCTTCGGCCACCTTGATGCTGGAAGCCTTATGGGTTCCGGCCACGATGATGGTTTTATATAGTTCGTCCACAAAATCGGCAGTCTCCGTAGTAGAACCCGAAGTCACCTTCAGGATCTTGGTCACCGTATGCTCCTTGTCCCCCGGATTGATCCGCTCTGGGGAGTAGCCCACAAAGAAATCCTCGTTGAACTTCATGCCCGACACCTTCTCCAGCACCGGCACACACTCCTCTTCCGTCACACCCGGATACACAGTGGATTCATAGATCACGGTATCACCCTTCTTCATCACCTTGGCAATCATCTCCGAAGCCTTCAGCATCGGCGTCAGCACCGGGCGGTTGTGTTTGTCCGTCGGTGTCGGCACCGTCACGATATACACATTGCAGCTCTGTATCGCCGTCACCGCATCAGTCACACAAAGCCCCAGGTTTTCCCTGTCCAGCGCCATGCACCCGTCCACCAAAACACTCCTCAGCTCCTCATCCTCCACTTCCCTTGTCCGGTCATGCCCCTCATTGAGTTCCTTGACCCGCTTGGGATCTATGTCAAATCCTACCGTGCGGAATTTCTTTCCGAATTCCACTGCTAATGGAAGTCCTACGTAGCCGAGGCCGATGATGGCGATTTTAGTGTCTTTTAACGATTTCATAAGTTTTTGAGAAGTTTAAAGTTTAAGGATGACAGTTTAATTTACGTAGTAGGTGTTTTAATTTACGTAGTAGGTGTTACCCATAACCTTTAAACCATAAACCTTAACCGGCGCTACGCGCCTTCCACAGCTTCGCCCGGTCAGTCCCAATGAACTTAGCAGGCAGATGGATTGGGGAGTACAGAAATGCTGAGAAATAAACATTTCCCGTCAGGACCTTTGAAGGCCCCTAGCGTTACTCCTGCAATCCCAGAAGAAGTAATTATTGTACTTTGAGTGAGTGGTTTTAACTAAGCGACCACAAAGATGAGGCTTACTTTTGGCAATTCATATACCGCGATCACGGTATTTTTTCATTTATTTTCGTGTATATATCATATAAATGTATAGAAAAGGCAGTTTTTTATCAGAAAAAGAATATAAAGGGAAGTACGAAGTTGGTGACGTGAAGAGTCGGGGTTTGGGGTTCTTTACGCTACTGCATACTCAGCGTTCTTCTTAGTTTCTACCCGCCTTTACTATGGTTGGTTTAGGGCCTGCCTCGCGGCAGACAGGGTTGAAAGGATTAATGGATTAAGGAGCTACGCCAGGGGTTTGTAGCTGTTGTTAATCCCTTCATCCGTTCAACTTTTAAACAAGATGGAGTTTAATGGTATAGGATTAACGGATTAAGGAGCTTCGCCCGTGGCCCGTGGATTGACAGCTGATGGCTGCCCATGGGATGAAGGTAGAGCCAGAGCCACCCATTCTTAACCTTTAAACTTTAATCCTTAAACCCTGCAACAGTCGTTAATCCCTTCATCCGTTAAACCATTAAACTCACCAATACCATATTTCCAGAAATTATTAGGAAATCCATCCAAGTTTTCATTAATTCATCCCATCAATTCTTTTAGTTCTAAACCATCACCTAAACCGGTGAATTTTATAATGTTAACATGATTAAAAAGTACTATTTCAGCTTTGCGTTTTTATTATTGTTTTCTTTTACAAGTTTAGCCCAAAGCACCATCCGCGACCATTTCTTCATCGGCGCCGGACCAGCAATGATGTACGCCGATAATGCGGGCATATATAGTGATTTCAAGTTTAAAGTGCTGCCCAATATTTCCTTTGGATATAATTACGAACTCTCAAACCGATGGGACCTGAGAGCCACGGTGGGTAACCAATGGATTTCCAGCGGGGAATTTGATCCACTGACCAGTAGAAGAGTAAGAGCCTGGGCAGAAAATGACCAGGCAATTAACTTCAACGGCACAGCTATTTATGCCGACCTTATGCCCGTGTTCCAGCTCAATCCCAACGTCCGGGGACGAGTGGGCAATGTGGTAAACTATTACATGGGTGCCGGCCTGGGGATAATCCATACTGCAAGACAGGATGAATTTTTGGTTGATAGCCCCTCAAATGAAGGGGAAGGTATGTTGGTCGAGGAAAATAACAACGCTACTTCATTATATGTCCCGCTTAGATTTGGCATCAGCACCAACCTCGAACAAGAATGGGACGTAGCCTTCGAAGGCACCACCATGGTCACCACCAATACCAATATAGATGGAAACAATGTTAAAAATAAAAGAATCCGACCAGATATGTTACTGCAGTTTCAGGTGGTGGTCAGAAGGTATATCGGTAGGTATTGATGGCGAGCGCGGGGCACGGAGCGCTGAGCACTGGGCACGGAGCGCTGAGCGGGATGAAGGTAGCTAACGGGAAGATGGCAGGATTGCACCTTTGAAGTATACACCTCATCAACTGCGGAATCCCCTCTCAGTGCTCAGTGCACAGGGCTCAGCGCGCTGCAATGCCCGCTACAACTGCCTGAAGCGTTAAGGTATGAGCGCAAGAGAAAACATAAAGATCCCCCCCGGCAGGCCTTCAATAACTAAACCCCTAAACCGTCCCGATTCGCGCAGCGTCGGGACATAACCTCCTAAACCGATTTGCTTCTTAAACTAAAAGGACATTACTTTATAGATTGATTAATCATCACTTTTATGAAAAAATCACTTTTAGTGTTCCTCCTCGGCTTATTTTTAAGCCTTTCCCTGCAAGCCCAGCACATCCGTGACCATGTAGCGTTTGGCGTGGGGCCATCGTTTGTATATATGGATAACGAAATGGGATACCGGAACCTAGACTTTCGACTCCTGCCGGTATTTACCTTTGATTACAGCAGGGACATTGCCGACAAATGGGACCTGAGGGCAACCATGGGCAACCAGTTTATTGGCACCAATGGAAGCCTAAACCCAAACAGCCTGCGCTCCCAGTCATGGGGCCAGCAGGGCATGCCTACCAACTTTAGCGGTTCCGCTTTTTTTGTGGATGCCATGCCCGTCTACCAATTTAACCCAAACCTCCCCGA
>NZ_JAHBGI010000018.1 GCF_018500185.1 Litoribacter ruber
TCGGGATCGCAATGACGCGGGGTCTCTCGAAAATCACGAGAGCTGGAAGGTTTGATTTGCGTTTCAGATTGCTTCTCCCGACTTGTTTTCTGGGAGAACAGGATAGTCGGGATCGCAATGACGCGGGGTCTCTCGAAAATCACGAGAGCTGGACGGTTTGATTTGCGTTTCAGATTGCTTCTCCCGACTTGTTTTCTGGGAGAACAGGATAGTCGGGATCGCAATGACGCGGGGTTAACTTAGTTCTACCTCGTCCTTCGGATTTCGTACTTCGTACTTCCCCTTCGTCTTGGCTCTCAGAAAGGCGCCGGAGAAAGAAACCAGGGCAGTGATAGCGAAGAAGAGGAGACTGAAACTGACGCCGATTCCCTTGTCAAGGGCCAAGACTTGGTAACTTGCGATAAAGACCATCTCACGTACGCCTATGCCGCCGAAAGTAATCGGTACAATGGTGGCAATAGAGGCCAGCATGAATAGGGCCTGGTATTCAAGAATTTGGTTTTCCACTCCCAAGCTCCTCAGAAGAAAATAAGTACAGACCAGCTGCATGTTTTGCGTCAAAAGGGAGAGGGCTGAGGTTTTGTAGAGGTTCTTGTGATACCCGGGGAAAAGCTTTTTGGTGATGATGATATAGCCCGGATAGGCTAGAATGAGCAGAATCAGGGCGTAAACTTCAAATTCGTTGAAAATCATCCGGATGGAACTGATATAGGAAAGCACCAGGGCCAGAAACAATAGGGCTACCAGACCGCTGATGCGATCAAAAAGCACCGAGCTAACCAGTTTTTTGACGGGCTTTTGGCTTTCCTTGTTCAGGAGGTAAACCTTGTATCCGTCCCCGCCTACTCCGCCGGGAAGGTAGAGGTTGTGGAACATGCCGATCAGGTAAAGGCGGAAGTTGTAGATATGGGAAAGGTGCACGTCGATTTCCCGGAAGAAGTATCGCAGTCTGACCGCGGAGACGACTTTGGAAAGCACAAAGAAGAGCAGCGCCAGGAGCAGGTACCCCGGATGGGCCTTGGTGATGGCCACCGCCACCTCGCCCAGATCCACCTTGGTGGACACCAGCCACATGGCCAGCCCCGTCACGGCCAGCTTGACTATCAGCTTCAATTTGTTCTTTACCTGTTCACTCACCTTTATTTGCTTCTTTTTCTCAATTTTGGTCGTGGGCAAAGTTATACTTTTTACCGTGTTTTTACTTCATTCATTATTCATCATTCTCAATTCTCCATTCATCATTCTCCATTCTCAATTCTTAATTTCAACCCGTGGCTGCCCTTAGCCATGTTCGTACTTCTAACTTCGTACTTACGAATGGGTACAAAGTACTAGGTACCAAGTACAAAGTACACCGCAGCAGGACAATACGTTTTGCGGGGAAGATTGGGGGCTTTTCTGTGATTCACCGTTCTTGTTTTCGTATCCCTCCTTCGGAGCTTCGCTCCTCAGATGGGGTATCAGTTTAACGAGAATTTACTTCATCATTCCCGCCCCGGCGGGCAAGCATCATTCTCCATTCTCAATTCTTAATTCTTAATTCTTAATTTCAACCCGTGGCTGCCCTTAGCCATGTTCGTACTTCTAACTTCGTACTTACGAATGGGTACCAAGTACTAGGTACCAAGTACCAAGTACACCGCAGGACAATACGCTTTGCGGGGAAGATTGGGGGCTTTTCTGTTATTCACCGTTCTTGTTTTCGTATCCCTCCTTCGGAGCTTCGCTCCTCAGATGGGGTATCAGTTTAACGAGAATTTACTTCATCATTCCCGCCCCGGCGGGCAAGCATCATTCTCCATTCTCAATTCTTAATTCTTAATTCTTAATTTCAACCCGTGGCTGCCCTTAGCCATGTTCGTACTTCTAACTTCGTACTTACGAATGGGTACCAAGTACTAGGTACCAAGTACCAAGTACACCGCAGGACAATACGCTTTGCGGGGAAGATTGGGGGCTTTTCTGTTATTCACCGTTCTTGTTTTCGTATCCCTCCTTCGGAGCTTCGCTCCTCAGATGGGGTATCAGTTTAACGAGAATTTACTTCATCATTCCCGCCCCGGCGGGCAAGCATCATTCTCCATTCTCAATTCTTAATTCTTAATTCTTAATTTCAACCCGTGGCTGCCCTTAGCCATGTTCGTACTTCTAACTTCGTACTTACGAATGGGTACCAAGTACTAGGTACCAAGTACCAAGTACACCGCAGGACAATACGCTTTGCGGGGAAGATTGGGGGCTTTTCTGTTATTCACCGTTCTTGTTTTCGTATCCCTCCTTCGGAGCTTCGCTCCTCAGATGGGGTATCTATTAACTCCGCAGTTTAGAAGGTTATTTCCCGATCATCCCTGCGGGGATCGGGAGGTTTAGGGGTTTAGCGCGAGGCGACGCAACACCACATACAACCTTTCAGGTCTTCCTGATTTTTTCATCGGACCTGAAAGGTTTTTACCGTGGATTATTCATCATTTAATTCCGTGACTGACCCGATGCTGTTGTTGTACTGTACTTGGTACCTGGTACTTTGTACTTAGTACCCAAATTCCTTAGCCCAATTTTTGATACATATGCTTAAAGAACTCAATATGAAAAGCATGATTGGTGTATTTATGTTATTGGCAGCAGTGGGCTGCACGGAGACTCCCGTGCCGGAGGGGGAGGAGAGGATGGAACTGAATTATACTTTTGAACAGGACATGGAGGGTTGGCAGGGCGGCTTTTCCGACCTGCCTACCGAGGGACAGGATATCTATGAACTCGATTACGGCCACCGACCGCTTCCCGAGGAAACGGGCCAGCAGGGTAATGCCCTCTTCATTCAGGGGCACAACAGGAGCGATGACCTTTTCATGTTTTTCAAACGCCAAATCAACGGCCTCCAGCCCAACACCCAATATGAGGTGAGCTTTGAAATCGAACTCGCCAGCCAGTATCCCGAGGAGTCTTTCGGAATTGGGGGCAGTCCAGGCGGATCGGTCTTCCTCAAGGCCGGGGCGGTAAACTATGAGCCCCTCGCCGAACCCGATGCCGACGGTTACCTCCAGATGAATCTCGACAAAGGCAACCAGGCCGCCGATGGCGCGGATATGTACGACATGGGGACGGTTGGCATAGAAGGGGAGGAGTTTGCCTACACCCTCATCTCCCGCCAAAACATCAACCGCCCTTTGCGTGTCTATACGGACGATCAAGGTTCCCTATGGCTTATTTTTGGTACTGATTCTGGGTTTGAAGGCCTCACGGAGCTGTATTATAATTCCGTTAAGGTGAATGTGAAAAAGTGAGGATTAAGGTGAGGGTGTCCGCGCCCAGCAGGAGCTTACCTGCGTAAGTGCGGCGTGCCCGCCTGCCCAGGCAAGGCCGGCAGGGTTGTCCGTCCCGAGTTCGCTCCGCTCACCGGGACTGGTTGTCTCTTCCGCTTCGCGGAATCAGTTGTCATTGTTGTCATTGTTCTATCTATTTTCAGTCACGGGTGGGTTGAAAGTACCTTAACGGAAACATTTACGAGCATCTTTGCAAAGCTGCGCTTAGCAAAGGACCTTCGGCAGAACCGAGAATTACTTACGTTAATCCTTACCGATAGCACAGCCGTGATTGTTGTCGTTAATGGACTTTCAGCTGTTCCCGTTAAGCTGCTCTCAGTAATGAACGTGGCTGACCTGACACGGAACAATGACAACCACGACAACGGTCCCGGACCTGCGTAGCAGGGCCACGGGACGGACAACCATGACAACCACGTAACAACTTACGTACAACCACGTTGCTAAAGTACGAAATGACGAAGTACGAAATACGAAGTGAGAAACCGCTGTGATCGCCGCGCCTTCGTTGCGGCGTGGCGTGAAATCTTATCCGAAAAATTCCCTGAAACTGGTGAGGCTAAGTCCTGCGATATTGGTTAATTTTGGATATGAGTTCATCAAACCTAATCCCTGACTTGGAAAAACTCGCTGCCCGCATGCAGGGGGAGCTGAAATTCGATTCCCTTTCCAAGACCCTTTACGCCACCGACGCCTCCGTTTACCGCGAAATCCCTTTGGCCGTGGCATTTCCACAGACCGAACAGGACATACAGCTCCTGATCGATTTTGCGAATGCTTGCCAGACCTCCCTCATTCCCCGCACGGCAGGAACATCCCTGGCCGGACAATGCGTGGGCAACGGGATAGTGGTGGATGTCTCCAAGCATTTCACCCAAATCCTCGAGTTCAACGCCGAGGAAAAATGGATACGCGTGCAGCCTGGCGTGGTGAGGGATGAACTCAACCGCTTTCTCAAGCCTTACGGACTGTTTTTTAGCCCCGTCACTTCCACAGCCAACCGGGCTATGATCGGGGGCATGGTGGGAAACAATTCCTCCGGGACAACTTCCATCGTATATGGCACCACCAGGGAAAAAGTGCTCGAGCTCAAGGTGCTATTAAGTGATGGCAAACCTACTGTATTTGGGCAGCTGGATAAGAAAGCATTTGATGAAAAGTGTACCCTGACCGGTTTGGAGGGGGACCTTTACAGACAGGTCAAAAAGGAACTTTCAGATCCAAAGAACCAGGAGAATATCCATAAGCATTTCCCCAAAAAATCCATCCACCGCAGAAATACAGGCTATGCCCTGGACTATTTGGTGGAGTCGGAGGTGTTTGCCGACTCCGGGCAGCCGTTCAATTTTTGTAAATTGCTGACCGGATCGGAGGGGACTCTCGCTTTTACCACCGAGATCAAGATCAGTCTGGATCCGCTTCCCGAACCTGTGGACATTGTGGTTGCCGCCCATTTTGAGAGCATACACCAGAGTATGAAGGCCTCCCAAGTGGCCATGAAGCATCCGGCCATGGCGGTGGAACTGATGGATAAAATCATTTTGGACTGCACCAAGGAGAGCATTGAGTACAGCAAAAACCGCTATTTCGTAGAGGGCGATCCCATGGCCCTGCTGATGATAGAGTTTAGGGGGCAGAGTCTGGAAGAGGCCCTGGGCAAGGGAAAGGCCTTGGTCGATGACCTGAAGGCAGCTGGACTCGGATATGCCTATCCTATTATCGAGCCGGACCGAACGGCCAGCGCTTGGTCTTTGAGAAGTGCGGGCCTAGGCCTGCTGGCCAATATCCCAGGAGACAGAAAAGCGGTGGCCTGTGTGGAGGATACCGCCGTGGATATCGTGGACCTTGCGGATTACATTGACGAATTTGACCGCACCATGGAAACCTTCCAGCAGGAGCCTGTGCATTATGCCCATGCCGGGGCGGGGGAAATACACCTGCGGCCCATATTGGACCTGAAAAAGAAAGGGGATAGGGAGGAGTTTTACAAGATATCAAAAGCATCAGCTGAGCTGGTCAAAAAATACAACGGATCCCTTTCCGGGGAACATGGGGATGGGCGCGTAAGGGCGCCATTCATTCCCATGATGGTAGGAGAGGCCAATTATCAGCTTTTCCGAAGGGTAAAATCCACCTGGGATCCGAAAAACATTTTCAATCCCGGCAAGATCGTGGACGCTGCTCCCATGAATACCTTTTTGAGGTATGAAGAAGATATGGAAACCCCTGTGCATAAGACCGAACTGGATTTCAGCCAGGTAGGGGGCATCCTTCGCATGGCCGAAAAATGCAACGGGTCTGGGGACTGCCGCAAGCTACCTGCTTCAGGTGGCACCATGTGCCCGAGTTACCAGGCCACCCGCAACGAGAAGGACACCACCAGGGGCCGGGCCAATACTTTGCGCGAGTTCTTGACCAAGGATACCCAGCCAAATCCTTTTGACCATCCGGAAATAAAAGAAGCCTTAGACCTCTGCCTTTCCTGCAAGGGCTGCACCGCTGAGTGCCCTTCCAACGTGGACATGGCCTCCATGAAGGCTGAATTCCTGCATCAATACCATAAAACCCACGGTGTTCCGCTCAGGTCAAAAGCCTTTGCCAATATTGCCACCTTAAATGATTTGGGAGGAAAGATGGCCGGGCTGTCCAATTTTTTCTTGGGCAATAAAATTACAGGGAAGGCCCTGAAGACTATTTTAGGGGTGGCCGAAAAGAGGGAACTGCCTGCGATCAGCAAGGTGAGTTTGAGGGCATGGTTTAAGAAGAATTATGATTCCCTGCCGGGAAAAGCGAAGGCCATCAAGACGGTTTACCTCTTTGCCGATGAATTTACCAACTACAACGATACGGAGATAGGGATCAAGGCCGTGCAACTGCTTAAGAAACTTGGTTATGAGATAGTCTTGCCCGAGCATGAAGAAAGCGGGCGGTCTGCCCTGTCGAAAGGGCTGTTGGACAAAGCCAAAAAGCATGCGGAAGCCAATGTGAGGGTATTTGGACCCTTGGTGGACGGGGAGCATCCCTTGATCGGGATTGAGCCTTCAGCGATTTTGAGTTTCAGGGATGAATATCCCCGCTTGGTGGACAAAAGCCTGGTGGAGGATGCCAAAAAACTGAAGTTCCATACCCTGATGCTGGACGAGTTCATTGGCCGTGAGATAGTGGCCGGCAACATCAAGACGGAAGATTTCACCTCCGAGCCCAAGACCATCAAGCTTCACGGGCATTGCCACCAGAAAGCACTTTCTGCCGTGAGTTGGAGCCACAAACTGTTATCCCTGCCGGAGAATTATGTGGTGGAAACCATTCCTTCGGGCTGTTGCGGGATGGCCGGATCTTTTGGCTATGAGAAGGAGCATTACGAATTGAGCATGCAGATTGGGGAGATGGTCCTTTTCCCTGCCGTAAGGGAAGCCACAGAGGAGACCATCATCGCCGCCCCTGGCACCAGCTGCCGGCATCAAATCGCCGACGGCACGGGAAGGAAGGCGTTGCATCCTGTGGAGGTGTTGTGGGAGGCGTATAGGGGGTGATTTGGTAAGTACGAGGCACGAAGTTGGAAGTACGAAGTTTTTGGGTCAGGGTGGGGATTTCGCTGCAAAGGACGTGAGCAATTCCCCCTTTGAAGCTACAGTCCCGAGTAGCGCAGTGGATCGGGAGGGGTTAGGGGGATGTCGGGACGAATCTTTATCCCCGTTACACATCCGAGGCTGACCCTCGGTGCGGACAACCATGACAACCACGGAATTTACCGAAGGTTGTACGTGTTTAGATTTCTCCGTTCCGCTTCGCTCCGGTATTATTGACGAGTAAAAGTTCTCGCAGCGATCGCAGCGATTATCGCAGCGCCGCCGCGAGAAATCATATCGTCATAGCATTGGGTGAGTTTGCAAAATATAGTGCCTCGAAATGACGGGAGGAGTGGTGTGATCCCTTTCCAAAAAAAAAAAGCCCCCGATTTCTCGGAGGCTTTTGGGGTTACATTCTGTGATGCGACTCGATTCCGTAATAGTGGTGGATCTCGTTGACAAACTCCGTTTGCGGACCCAATGGAGGATTGTCAGTGTCGTAGCCAGGGGCGTTTTCTAGTTTTTCCTTGTCTACATCCAAGGTGATCACGTCTTCACCGGAACTGGAAGCTCTGGTAAATGACAACGCTCTCCATGGAATGGCGAAATACTTGCTATCCATGTTCAAAAAGCCGGTGTTCACCTTCAAAACTGCATAGGCAATCTCGCCTGTCTCACTGTAAAACATCAAATGGTCAATTGACCCCACGCTTTCATCCTGAAGATTTCTTACGTCGGTGCCTACTACGTCCGAGCTGGAAACCATCACTTTTGGGTTTGGATTCGAAGTGTCCATAATTTTTTTGGTTTGTGGTTTTAAAATAGTTAAAGTTGCTATTAGAACAGCTTAACACTTTAATTGTTTAACCATTATTCAGTTCGGTCTCCGGTTTTCGGTCTTCGGTCTCCGGTCTTCCATCCGACATCGGTCATCCGACATCCGACACCCTAACATCAAAACATTTGAATCCAAAACTACCACCAAAACTTTTCGCCAACCCAACCCTCTTACTGAGCGGATCGACCTGCCTGGTTTTTCTGGTGCTTGCGGGGATTCAGCGCGATAATCTTCAGAAAATGCTGGCGGCCAGCACCGATGTGGTCCTGACTTGGTTTGGAGGGTTTTACCTTGTTTTGGGACTGCTTACGGTTCTGCTCCTGCTGGTTTTGGCCTTTTCTCCCTTCGGGAAAATCAGGTTCGGTCAGGATAAGCCCGCCTATTCCTGGTATTCCTGGATAGCCATGATGTATAGCACCGGAATGGGGGCGGGGCTGCTGCTTAGGGCGGTGCAGGAACCTGCCTTTTATTTTCAAAATCCACCCAGGGAAGGTGACTATGCTTTGGAGGTTTTCGCCCTTCAATATACCTTTTTTCACTGGGGCCTCACTCCCTGGGCATTTTATACCATGTTTGGTTTGATAGTAGGCTATCAGCTATTTTGTAAAAAGAAAACAATTTTGAGCTCTTCCATTCTGGGAGACAGATTCCAAAAACCTGTTTTCACAGCGCCCATCGACAGCGTGACGGTGATCAGCACCATGCTGGGAGTGGTGGCAGCAGTGGGGTTGGGGAGCAGGCAGGTCTTGGAGGGGTTGTCCTTTTTGGGCGGGTTTGAACCCTTCGACTCCCACTCGGCGACTTGGGTAGTATTGGCAATTGGGATAATTGCAGGGATGTCGGCCTACCTAGGCGTGAGCAAAGGCATTCGGATAATTTCCAACCTCAATATTGCCCTGGCGCTGCTGTTGATGCTTTTTACTATTTGGGTGGGCAATGTTGGCCAAATATTCCAGAACTTTTTTCTTGCCCTATATGAATACCTCATAGGTTTCTTTCCCATGAGTTTAAACCTTGGTGAATTCCAAGTGGGGAGGCCATTTCTCAAAAACTGGACTTATTTCTATTGGGCATTCTGGCTAGCCTGGGCACCGTTTACCGGGGTTTTTATAGCCAGAATCAGCAAGGGGAGGTCAATCCGTGGGTTTATTTTGGGTGCACTTTTGGTCCCTTCGCTGGGTACCTTTCTCTGGTTTTCAGTATTTGGCAGCTCCGCCTTCCGCCTTCTGGGAAGCGGGCAGCTGCAGGGGAATGAGTTTGACAGCCTTTACACGGCAATTTTCAGGTTTTTTGACTTCCTTCCCCAGGCGGAACTCACCAGCTGGTTGTCCCTTTTCCTGGTTTGCACCTTTCTGGTCACCTCGGTGGATTCGGCCATTTATGTGCTGGGCATGTTTACCGACCATGGCCGGTCCGAACCCCGAAAGTCCCTGCGGGTTTTCTGGGCCATAACCCTGGTGGCAGTGACAGTGACTGTAATCATATTAGGCAAAGATGAGCTGCTCAACGCTGTGAGCAACCTGCTGATCCTTTTCGCATTGCCCTTTAGTTTTTTGTTTCTGGGGATGATGGGGTACTTTGTGGTGAGGGGAAGATGAAGTAAGAAGCAAACAAAATTGGTCACTTGTGTTAAGTCAGTCACGGTAAGGGTACCAAGTACGAAGTACCTGGTACCAGGTATTCGCGGCAGAGGTGCACGTTTGGGAGGCACAGCCTACCTACAGGCAATGGTAGGCCTCCAATTCTATCGTCCCGAGGCACAGCCTCGAGACATCTTTTGATACCCCATCCGAAGAGCGCAGCTCAAGGGAGGGACACGGGAATAAAAACGGTTAATATTAGAAGGACCTCCAAACTACTCCGAAAAGCGCCTTGTCCTAAAAATACTTGGTACCTGGTACTTGGTACCCAAATAATAAGTACGAAATTAGAAGTACGAGGTACGAAGAATATGTCAAGCCCGCCACGGAACCTGAATGATGTAAATTCTTATAATGTTATTTCCCAATAATAAAATAGGTATTTAAAGGATCCGATTGAAATTGATAAGGGGTGATGGAGGAAAATCCGGCTTCCCTGGTGTAGTCCCTGATTCTAGTCTCGCCCCACATGGCGCCTAATCCCTCGCCACCCTGTCCAAATGATACGGGAACACAATGCATACAGCTAATGGCATAAAGCAGCTGGGCAAAGGGGTTGTCTTTATCCTGATGGAGATGACCTGAACCGTTAATATCCACCATGAGGTAAGTCCCATCCGGTTTCAGGGTTTTATAGATTCCCCTTAATACATTCATGGGGCTTTTCTGATCATGTATGGCGTCAATGCTCATGACTAAATCATACCGGTTCTCTATAGCTTCCGAATGGAATTCGGTGAGGTCCTTGCAGATAAATTCCACATTGGCCAAGCCCGATTTCTCTGCTTGGGACCTGGCCATATTAATCGCAAACTCTGTGAGGTCGATTCCGGTAAAATGGCTGTTGGTAAATTCCGAGGCCAATCGTAACAGCAAGCCGCCCGTGCCGCAACCCGCATCCAATACCGAGATCCCCTGGTGCAACTTTGCAGTCAAGTCAGGGATTGAAGGAAGGAGCTGCTGGAAAAATGTGCCGATAATTGACTGGTCCTCATCCATGGCATGATAAAATCGGTGGTATGCGTCATAGGAAATGCCGCCCCCGTTTTTCATACAATCCAGCACTTGGTCCCCATTGGCTGCCAAAGAGAAAATGAACTCGGCAAACACAGCGTAATTTTCCGGACCGGCTTTACGCGTTAAGAAGGCGGCATGTTCAGCCGGTAGCCGATAGGTTCCATTTGTGGTCTCATATTCGATGACCCCGCCAGCTACCATTGCACCCAGCCACTCCCTGACGTACCGCTCGTGTAAGTTGGCAGCTTGGGCTATTTGGGAGGAAGTGGAGGGATGGTTTTCTGCCAGGCTATCAAACAAGCCTGACCTATGCCCCAGAGATATCATCATCGTCAGGGAGGCCTTGTTGAAGGCATCCGCTAGATTTCCGGCAAACTGTTCCGCTTTTGCCGGGTCAAACTGTGCTGTAGTTTCCATGGCCGCTTAGCTTGCGTGTGAAGATTAAGATGTTTACAGTGAAAAGATATTATAATTATTTGCCTTTATAAAATTACAAAACAATACTTTAAGTAACTATATGATACCCAGTAATCTATCTAAAAATCACCGAGTCCCTATAAAATGTATGTGCAAAAAAAAGCCGCACCAAAACGGCACGGCCTTCATTCTTAAACTTTAAACCATAAACGCTCCGCAGGAGCCATAACCCATAAACCTATTTCAGTTCCTTTATCGGATTATATTCATCAATCATGACGCCATGGCGCACTTTGAATTCAACCGTGTTGGCAATTTCACGGCGGTTGAGTTTTTCAAACTGCTGGCGGCCGGCAGGGGAGGTGCCGGTGATTGCGGTGATGGCGGTGCGCAATAAGGCTTCATTCACGTCGCCAAAGGGACGGAAATGCTCATCTGCTTCATTGATTTCAATATCAGGTAGAAATCCTGTTCCGTATTCGGACTCATCCCGGCTGTTGAAGCTTTTGGAAATAGTGGGCATTAACCCCCAGTTATTGTCCTCGTTTTCCTCATCCTCAACCACAATGGATCCCACATTTTTACCATAAGTTTTGGTACCTACGATGACCACATCCATGTATGGCCTCAAACTGTTGATGATGAGTTCACTTGCTGAGGCTGTATTACCACTTGCCAATATATATACCCTATTTCCAGAAAGCTGGCTACCAATGTTCTCAGGTTTGTTTCTGAAATTGGTCTGCACATTTTGGAATTGCGGAAAGCTCATAATGAAGCTGTTATATTTTGTCTTGGAGAATACATCGCTGGATGTAACCCCTGCGCCTATTAAGCTGGCCAAGTTGACAGCACTGCTCACATACCCACCTCCGTTGTAGCGGAAATCAATGATCAGGTGGCTTATCCCTTCTGATTTGAACCTGCTGAAAATCTGATCCATTTCATCATCGTATATAGGTTGGGCGCCCTGTTGAGTTGGATTTGGGCTGGGGGCAAAGAAGTGATAGACCACATATCCGATCTTTTGGTCATTAACCGTATATACAGTGTCCATAAAGTTCGGGTTTTCGGCTACACGTGTTACCTCCATTTCAATGTCAGGCATTTGTTCGATGCTACCTGTTTCCAAATTCCTTCTTCTATAGGTAATGGTGTGCTGGCTACGCATCTCACGGATCAATTCTCCATAGTTCTGGTCCGTGATCTGGGTACCATTAATGCCTAAAATTATATCACCTCTCTTCAGGTCTTTTCCCTGTGCAGGGCTTCCTTTTTTGATATAGGAGACCACCGCAGCAACAGTTCTCTCTTCACTATTCCAATAATAGAGTTGGAATTCATAACCCGCCTCTTGGTTTACGCCGCCAAGTCCATCTTGAAGGGCACCGGCATTTTCATAAATAGCTGAAAAACGGTCGGTAGGCTTATATAGCAGGGCTTCAAAATAATCTCTGGGGTTGGCGGTCAAGCTAGTTGGCGCACGCATATTTTCCAGCCAGTAATACACCTCATCCATCACATCCTGTGTCCATTCATTGATGGCCACGTTAGGATTCCTCTCCACTGCCGGCGGATCATCATCATCCACTACCACGGGTTGTTCCTCTTCTCTACAGGAAGCCAGCAATACCAAAGCTAGCAGGGGTAGAAAAAAGAAATGCTTTAGGGTAATTGGTTTCTTTTTCATACTGAAATTTTATTGGGGTAAAGTTTAAACAGTTTAAGCTTTATTTGTATAATCCTATATCTTGCCAAACTGTTCATCGTAGGCTGAAAAATAAGAAAAAAAGTCTGAAATGCATAGAAAAAAGACAGAAGACGGGAGACGGAAGACGGGGGAATTGGTTTAGAAGGTTAATTTGCCTGCGGCAAGGTTTAGGGGTTTAGGGATGTAAAATGATGAATGTCGAATGATGAATGATGAATAATAAAGTAATACACGGTAAAACCTTCCAGCTCCAATGAAAAATCAGGAAGACCTGGAAGGTTAGATTACGTATCGCGTCGCCTCGCGCTAACCTTCTAAACCTCCCGATCCCCGCAGGGATGATCGGGAAATAACCATCTAAACTGCGGAGTTAATAGATACCCCCATCTGAGGAGCGAAGCTCCGAAGGAGGGATACGAAAGTAAAGACGGTGATTAACAGAAAAGCCTTCTATTTTCCCTGCAAAGCGCATCTGTCCTGCGGTGTACTTGGTACATGGTACCTGGTACTTGGTACCAAAAATCACAAAGAAGTACTAAGATTAAAATCCGAAGTCTTGCTATCCAATACCTGGCCCTTGTCGCATTTAAGAACACGATAGGGATGTTTCTTTAATAATTCATGATTATGGGTGGCCATCAGGATGGCGGTGCCCTGCTTGTTGATGTCCTGGAAAAGCTGGAATATGCCGTCCGCCACCTCAGGGTCGAGGTTTCCGGTGGGTTCATCGGCCAGGAGAATGTTAGGTTCGTTCAACAATGCCCTTGCGATCACGACCCGCTGCTGCTCCCCGCCGGAAAGCTGGTGGGGCATCTTGGAGGCCGCTCCGCCCAGACCAACCCGCATCAGCACCTCTGCCATCCGGGTTTTCATCTTGGCTTTGTCTTTCCAACCCGTGGCTTTCATGACAAACATGAGGTTGTCCGATACTGTTCTGTCGGTGAAAAGCTGGAAATCCTGAAAGACTATCCCGATTTTTCTGCGGAGATAGGGGATGTCCTTGGTTTTTATTTTCTCGATGTCGTATCCAGCCACCTGCGCCTGTCCCATCTGAAGGGGAAGATCGGCATACAGGGTTTTGAGTAGGGAGCTCTTCCCGCTGCCGGTGCGGCCGATGAGGAATACAAACTCGTACTTTTCAATATTAAAATTCACATCCTGCAAGATGGCATTGATTCCCTGAAAAATGCAGGCATTCTTTACGCTTACTATGGGGTCGCTGGTAAACATGCTTAAAGGTCAAGTTTTTGGAGTTTGCCAAATGGCAGATCTCTGATTAATTGTTCCAGGGCTTCTTCCTTTCCTTCCAAGCCAAACTTTTCGATGTTTTTTAAAGGCCGGTCGGCGCGGAAATACGCCACCAGCACAAAATTCTCATCCCGGATCTGGATGTAATCAGGAATCTTGGCTTTGCCTTTTACTTTAATAATATACATGGAATGAGATTAGGTGCTACAGGTTCGAAATTTAATCAAAAGGGAGTGGTATAAAAATTTTTTGTTTCAAAAAGACTCCTGCTTTACCATAGTAAGGCTTTTGAGAATTCACTTAGCCAAACATCCAGGCTGTAGAATTGTTAGAATTAATTAACCTTTAACCTACAAAATTATGGGCTTAGAACTGATTATTTTCTTCGTATTGCTCGTCCTGGCCATATTTATATGGATAGGCTATCAGAAAAAGAGAAAGATGGTCGACAAAGGTCGGCCGGATGAAAAGCTAAACAAATCCTCCAAACCCTTCAATGAAGCGGATCAGAGACGTGGGGAAGCGGATACTTAATTGATTAAAATAGTACCAGAGTAAAAGGTAAGAAGTGAGAGGTAAGAGGTCAACTTCTTACCTCTTACCTCTGACTTTTTACTTCTCACAGCCTCGAACTCCGTACTTCGTCTTATTTCCCCGCTGCTTTCGCGTGGTCAGCCAGGAATGTAGCCAACCCGGAATCAGTCAATGGGTGCTTTAACAAGCCAGTGATCACTTTTAATGGGCAGGTAACCACATCTGCGCCGACTTCGGCACATTTCACCAAGTGCATGGTGTGTCTGATGGATGCTGCCAATACTTCAGTCTCATATCCTTGAGTCTGGTAGATGTGGACAATCTGCTGGATTAATTCAAGTCCGTCATAAGAGATGTCGTCCAGTCTTCCGATAAATGGAGAAAGGTAGGTAGCTCCGGCTTTGGCTGCCAGGATAGCCTGTCCTGCGGAGAATACAAGTGTACAGTTGGTGCGGATTCCCTCGCTTTTGAAATATTTGAGTGCCTTGACACCGTCTTTGATCATTGGAACCTTCACGACGATCTTGTCGTCGATTTTTGCCAACTCCTTGCCTTCAGCAATGATCTGGTCAAATTCGGTAGCGATAACTTCCGCACTCACTTTGTCGTCCACGATATCGCAGATGGCTTTGTAGTGGTTTCTTACGTTGTCATCTCCTGTGATGCCTTCTTTGGCCATCAATGAAGGGTTGGTAGTCACGCCATCCAAAACGCCCAAGTCATAGGCTTCACGGATTTCGTCCAAATTAGCGGTGTCAATAAAGAATTTCATCTGAGAAAGGTTTTTTGTGTTAAAGGGCGTAAAGGTAAACAGATTTTGTCAGAAAAATAAGTAGGGTTTTGGCGTATTGGTTTAGGAGGTTATTTTGCCTGCAGCAAGGGGTAGGAGTTTAGGAAGATAGGATTTCGGGTCAGTCACGGAATTAAATGATGAATGGTGAATGATGAATGATGAATAATAGACGGTAAAAACCTTTCAGGTCCGATGAATAAAACATGAAGACTTGGAAGGTTAGATGGTCTCAGCCGGGCAAAATGGCTAGAAGCCAGCGTATGATGGTAGGAGTACGTTGTACTTGGTACCAAGTACTTTGTACCCATTCGTAAGAACGTAAATAGAAGTACGAGGTACGAAGTGGATTTCGGGTCAGTCACGGAATTAAATGATGACTGGTGAATGATGAATGATGAATAATTGACGGTAAAAACCTTTCAGGTCCGATGAAAAAAACAGGAAGACTTGGAAGGTTAGATGGTCTCAGCCGGGCAAAATGGCTAGAAGCCAGCGTATGATGTTAGGAGTACTTTGTACTTGGTACCTAGTACTTTGTACCCATTCGTAAGTACGAAATTAGAAGTACGAGGTACGAAGTGGATTTCGGGTCAGTCACGGAATTAAATGATGAATGGTGAATGATGAATGATGAATAATGAAATCACTTTCGGTACACTGATACCCCAGCCGAAGAGCGAAGCCCGGAGGGAGGGCAACGAAAGTAGAAATGATAGATTACACCAATTGGTCAAAATGGCTAGAAGCCAGCGTATTGATGTTAGGAGTACTTTGTACTTGGTACCTAGTACTTTGTACCCATTCGTAAGTACGTAATTAGAAGTACGAGGTACGAAGTGGATTTCGGGTCAGTCACGGAATTAAATGATGAATGGTGAATGATGAATGATGAATAATGAAGTTACTTTCGGTACACTGATACCCCAGCCGAAGAGCGAAGCTCGGAGGGAGGGCAACGAAAGTAGAAACGATAGATTACATCAATTGGTCAAAATGGCTAGAAGCCAGCGTATGATGTTAGGAGTACTTTGTACATGGTACCTAGTACTTTGTACCCATTCGTAAGTACGAATTTAGAAGTACGAGGTACGAAGGTGATTTCGGGTCAGCCACGGACTTAAATGATGAATCGTGAATGATGAATGATGAATAATGAAATCACTTTCGTTACACTGTTACCCCAGCCGTAGAGCGATGCTCGGAGGGAGGGCAACGATAGTAGAAACGATAGATTACATCATTTGGTCAAAATGGCTAGAAGCCAGCGTATAATGTTAGGAGTACTTTGTACATGGTACCTAGTACTTTGTACCCATTCGTAAGTACGAAATTAGAAGTACGAGGTACGAAGGTGATTTCGGGTCAGCCACGGAATTAAATGATGAATGGTGAAGTGAAAAAAAGGGCAAGTAAACCATAAACCAGGCCGAAGGCCGAATAAACTATAAACAAAAAAGTAAGCGGCATCGCACCGCTACGACCGCCTACCCTTGCTTCCTTCCGGACCTGGGGGATTCAGCGGGAGCTGGTCGTGCCGCTTGAGTACAAAGGTAGATAAAAAGCCTTCTATTCCAAACGCAAGGGCGAAAATAACTTCAGGTAAACAACTAACGTATTATAAATCAAGGCCAAAAAATGGCAATAAAATTGTTATAAATGCATTTATGAAAAAACTACTCATTCTCCTCAGCTTTGTAACCCTTGTAAGCTCCTGTGCTATTTTTGCCCAACGCGATGAATACCGGTTGGGAATGTCGGAAAACCAATTCCTAAGAAGAAACCCACATGCCGTCATCAGCCAACTTGACGGCGAAACGAAAGTGTACAGGGTGCAGCGGGATGAGCGCTTTTATGTGTTGGCCACTTTTGTAAATCAGGAACTGACCAACGTGGAAGAAAGAGAAGTAGCCCCATTATGGCACCGCAACAATGAGCAGCCCGACCAATAATGGTTAAGCCAGGCCTTTCAAATGGAGGTTAAATTCCAGCGGGCTGCAGCTTTCAAACTCGTCCTCGGCAAGATCTTCGAGCACTTCATCGTCAAACTCCATTTCGGTTTTTTCAACTTTGCCGTCAGGGTGGATGATGAGCTCGGTGCCGGTCCAGTCAGCAGGATTGACTTTAACCAAGACCTTGTAATCTTCAAAAGTTCTTTTAAAGTACTGAGAAATAGGTTGTGACATTTTATTTGAAATTTTAATGTAAATTATTTTAGTAAAATTAAAAGGTTTTTTACATTTGCCTTAACTATTGTTCATATGTTTTTAAATCAAACTCAATATTGGTGGTGGCATCATCTGCTTTCTAAAGAAGGAGACCGGCATGCTATACCCAATAGTATTTGAGTGATTAATGATATTTACCATTAAGGGCTTGCTGGCTAACAGTAAGCCCTTTTTTATTTTGTTTTAATCCAATATGAAAAAAATACACATCCATACCCGTTACAAAAAACTGCTTGCCGACACCCTGACACCGGTGAGCCTCTACCTGCAGGTGAGGGACAGGTATTCCAACCCCATCTTGCTGGAAAGCTCGGATTACCACGGGCAGGAAAACAGTTATTCTTACATCTGCTTTGATCCCTTGGCCTCCTTTTCCTTCTCGGGAGGTAAAGTAACCGAAAGGTTCCCCAAAGATGAAAAAGTGACGTATGAGCTACCTAAAGGCCAACGGCTGATGGACAAACTCCGGGAGTTTTCCGGAAAGTTTGAGGCCGAAAAATTGGGCTTCAAATTTATCAGCAACGGCCTTTTTGGATACTCCCAATATGATGCGGTGAGCCAGTTTGAGGATATCCAACTGGAAAACCCACAGCCTTCCAGTATCCCCACCCTGCACTATGCGGTTTACCGCTTTGTGATCGTGGTCAACCATTTCAAAAACGAACTTTACATCTTTGAACATTCCGTAAACGGACAGGATAGCAGGATACCGGAGATCGAAAGGCTTCTCGAAAGCCGCAACATTCCCTCTTACAGCTTCAGGCTGGAAGGCGAGGAGAGCAGCAACTATACTGATGCGGAATTTTTGGAGATTCTCAAAAGTGGCCAGGAGCATTGTTTTAGGGGGGATGTGTTTCAGATCGTGCTCTCCAGGATGTTCAAATCAGCCTTTAAGGGTGACGAATTCAATGTGTATAGGGCGCTTCGCTCCATAAATCCCTCTCCATACCTTTTCTATTTCGACTATGGCTCCTACAAGGTTTTTGGCAGTTCTCCCGAAGCCCAGATCGTGGTCAACGGTCGCACGGCCACCATATACCCAATTGCCGGAACCTTCAAGAGGACAGGGAATGATTTGGCAGATGCGGAATTGGCCCGTAAGCTTTACGATGATCCCAAGGAAAATTCGGAGCACGTGATGTTGGTTGATCTTGCCAGAAATGACCTGAGCAGAAGCTCCGAAGAGGTCAAGGTGGAGGTTTTCAAGGAAATCCAATACTACAGCCATGTGATCCATTTGGTGTCAAAAGTTACCGGAAGGCTGCCCCAAGGTGCCAACCCGCTTCAGTTGGTAGCAGACACCTTTCCCGCCGGCACCTTGTCGGGGGCACCAAAATACAAAGCCATGCAGCTCATTGATGAACTGGAAAACACCAGCCGGAAATTCTACGGGGGTGCCATCGGATATCTGGGATTCAATGGGGATTTCAACCACGCCATCCTGATCCGGTCCTTTGTGTCGGAAAACAACCACCTCCGCTATCAGGCTGGGGCGGGCGTGGTTGCCAAATCCTCCATTGAAAGCGAATTGCAGGAAGTGAACAATAAATTGGAAGCCTTGAGAACGGCTCTTAAAATGGCTGAAGAAGTATAAACTATGAAACTACTCGTATTAGATAATTACGATTCCTTCACCTACAACTTGGTCTACATCCTCCGTGAACTGGGTTTGGGACCGAAGATGGATGTGTATAGAAATGACAAAATCAGCCTTGCCGATGTGGAGGCATATGATAAGATCCTTTTGTCTCCAGGTCCGGGCATTCCTTCTGAAGCCGGCATCATGCCCGAAGTCATTAAACAATATGCCTCAACAAAAGATATTCTAGGGGTGTGCCTCGGCCATCAGGCCATCGGCGAGGCTTTCGGCGCCTCCCTAACCAATCTTTCTGAAGTAGTACATGGGGTGGCTTCTGAAGTTAAAGTTCAGGAAGACAGTTTGTTTATTGGTTTGCCTCAGCGATTCAAGATAGGGAGATATCATAGTTGGGTGATCGATGAATCCACATTGCCCGCTGAACTGGAAGTAATTGCCAAGACCCCGGACGGCCAGGTGATGGCCATCAGGCATAAAGAATATAGGCTGCGCGGCGTCCAGTTTCACCCAGAAAGCATTATGACGGAGTGGGGGAGAGAGGTGATGGAAAATTGGATTCAGAGTACCAAGTACCAAGTACCAGGTACCAAGTAGGACCGGTCAAAAACGCAATTATATACTTAATACATAGTACCCAGTACTTTGTACAATATTTAAAAAAAATGAAACAAATACTGAATCAACTTTTTGAGCACCGGACCCTATCCAAGGAGCAGGCCAGGGATGTATTGAAAAACATTACCAGTGGGGTGTATAATCCCAGCCAGATGGCCGCTTTCATGACCGTTTATCTGATGAGAAGCATCACCGTGGAAGAGCTCATGGGTTTCCGTGAGGCCATGTTGGAGCTATGCAATCCCGTGGACTTGGACGGATATGATGCCATAGACCTTTGCGGCACGGGGGGTGACGGGAAGGATACCTTCAATATTTCCACCCTTTCCTCCTTTATCGTGGCGGCTTGTGGGCAGCCAGTTGCCAAGCATGGCAACACCGGGGTGAGCTCCATTTGCGGTTCGTCCAATCTGCTGGCCTATTTTGGGTATGAATTTACGGCAGATCAGGGGCTTTTGAGAAAAAATCTGGACGAGGCCGGTATCTGTTTTTTACATGCGCCCTTGTTTCATCCAGCCATGAGAAATGTGGGACCAATCCGAAAGGAACTGGGGGTGAAAACATTCTTCAACATGCTGGGCCCCATGGTGAACCCCAGTTTTCCTAAAAAGCAACTGGTAGGCGTATTTAGCCTTGAACTGGCCAGGCTTTATGGCTACCTCTATCAAAACAACCAAGTGCAGTTCAGTGTGCTACATGCCTTGGATGGCTACGATGAAGTTTCCCTCACGGGGGATTTCAAGGTGATTTCCAATCGGGGAGAGGAAGTGCTGACTCCCGAGGATTTGGGCTTTGAAAAGCTGGAAGCTTCCAGCATCAAAGGAGGAGAAACGATTGAGGAGTCTGCCAAGATTTTCGAAAGCATTTTAAAAGGAAAAGGAACAAAGGAACAAAATGCGGTTGTTATAGCCAATTCATCCTTAGCCTTAATGACAGGCAGACCAGAACTTTCCCGTGAGGAAGCAGTAAGCCAAGCATCTGAAGCCCTAAAGAGCGGAAAGGCCCTGACGGCATTCAAAAGTCTCATCAACCCCAAAACAAGTATCTCTTTAGCATAAACCTATTACCTATGAATATTTTAGACAAAATAATATCACACAAAATAAAGGAAGTTGAGGAGCGCAAGAGTCTTGTTCCCGTGAAGTTTTTGGAACAAAGCATCTTTTTCCCCAACCAGGTGGTTTCCATGAAAAAGTACGTGTGCAATCCCGAAAAAACGGGCATAATCGCTGAGTTCAAAAGGAAATCTCCTTCCAAAGGAATAATCAATGATTCTGCTAAGGTGGAGGCCACGAGCATTGGCTATATGCAAGCCGGAGCCTCGGGATTATCCATCCTGACGGATACGGAGTTTTTTGGTGGAAAGAATGATGACCTGACCATGGCCAGGAAATTCAACTTTTGCCCTATTCTGAGAAAAGATTTTGTGATTGATGAATATCAGTTGGTAGAGGCAAAGGCCATTGGGGCTGACTGTGTGTTGCTAATAGCAGCGGCATTGGAGCCAAATAGGTTGAAGAGCTTAGCAGCAACCGCCAAATCATTGGGGCTGGAAGTGCTGATGGAGGTTCACGATGCCGAGGAGCTGGAAAGGTCAATTTGCGATGACCTGGACTTGGTGGGGGTGAATAACAGGAGCTTGAAAACCTTTGAGGTGTCAGTGGAAAACTCTCTTTCCCTAGTGGATGTCATTCCGGATAAATTTGTCAAGATCTCCGAAAGCGGCATTTCTGACCCTGAGGTAATGCTACAGCTGAAAAAGGCCGGGTTTGATGGGTTTCTGATCGGGGAAAACTTCATGAAGGCCTCCAACCCGCAGGAAGCTGCTTACCAGTTTATGAAACAATACAGACGTTTACTTAAAAACCAAACCATAACAAAATGATCATAAAAGTCTGTGGATTAAAAGACACTGAAAACGTGAACAGCTTGCTGCAAAGCTGCAGCCCAGATATGTTGGGGATGATTTTTTATTCCAAATCGCCAAGGTTTATTGGAGAAAGTGTTCATAAAAGCAATTTTTTCAGTTCCCAAGGGCAGGATAGAGTGGGGGTATTTGTGGACAGTGCCTTTTCTGAGATCCTGAAAACTGTTCAGGAATTTCAATTGGATGTCATTCAGCTCCATGGGAATGAAGATGCCGATTTTGTCAAAAATATCAAAGAGGCATTGGACGTAAAGGTGATCAAGGTTTTCAGAATCGGCAAAGAGCTGCGCATGGAGGATTTGAGGCCGTTTGATGGCTTGGCCGATTACTTCCTTTTTGATACCGAAACGAGCTCTTTTGGAGGTTCGGGAAGAAGGTTTGATTGGCAGCTTTTAGAAGCCTATGACCTTCAGACTCCCTATCTCCTGAGCGGCGGAATAGCCTCCGATGATGTGGGTGAACTGGTTGAACTGCAGAAAAAGCATCCCAAAATGGCAGGGATTGACATCAATTCCAAGTTTGAGCTGGAGCCGGGTATCAAGGATGTGGAGCTGGTAAAGACTTTTGTAGAAAAACTTAGAGCACAAGAAAATGAAAATTGAAATAGATAAGAATGGGTTTTACGGCAAATTTGGTGGGGCTTACATCCCCGAAATGCTGTATCCCAATATAGAAGAGTTGAGGGATAGCTATCTGGGCATCATTGAAGATGAGGATTTTCAGAAGAAGTTTTATGACCTGCTCAAAGACTACGTGGGAAGGCCTACCCCTTTATATTTTGCCGCCAGGCTATCTGAAAAATACAAAGCCAAAATCTATCTCAAGCGCGAGGACCTCTGCCATACCGGGGCCCATAAGGTGAACAACACCATTGGTCAAATCCTCCTGGCCCAAAAGCTGGGCAAGAAAAGGATCATCGCCGAAACCGGTGCCGGGCAGCATGGGGTAGCGACAGCCACTGTTTGCGCCTTGATGGGAATGGAGTGCACGGTTTACATGGGCGAGGTCGATATGGAGAGGCAAAAGCCCAATGTGGAGCGGATGAAGCTGCTCGGTGCCACGGTGGTGCCCGCCACATCCGGCAGCAAGACGCTCAAAGACGCCACCAACGAGGCCATGCGGCAGTGGATCAACAACCCTGTGGACACGCATTATATAATAGGTTCTGTGGTCGGCCCGCACCCTTACCCTGAGATGGTAGCCAAATTCCAGTCGGTGATCAGCGCAGAAATCAAAAAACAGCTGCAGGAAAAAGAAGGACGTGAAAATCCGGATATTGTCATTGCCTGTGTTGGTGGTGGCAGCAATGCAGCGGGTGCATTTTATCATTACTACAACACCCCTGGGGTGAGACTCGTAGCTGCCGAGGCAGCGGGCTTGGGAGTCAGCAGTGGCAAGTCAGCGGCCACTACAGCGCTAGGCAAGCTTGGCATCCTACACGGCAGCAGGACTTTGCTGATGCAGACGGAGGATGGACAGGTGGTGGAGCCCCATTCCATTTCCGCAGGACTTGACTATCCAGGTATAGGGCCAGTTCATGCCCATTTGTTTGATGTGGGTAGGGGAGAATTTGTGGCAGTGGAAGACAAGGATGCCATGAAGGCCGGTGTGGAGTTGAGTAAGCTGGAGGGGATCATCCCCGCGATCGAATCCGCCCACGCCCTCCATGCCTTGAACCAGATCGAATACAAACCCGATGACGTAATTGTGATCAACCTTTCCGGCAGGGGAGATAAGGATTTGGAGACGTATATTAAGTGGGGGGAATATTAAGTACTAAGTACTAAGTACTAAGTACTAAGTACAAAGTAGCTGCTTCGCGGCGAGATGAGGGAGGTGCTTGATTGCTGTGCAATCAAGGCACCTGTAATTATTGTGTGTGTTTGTACCTTGTACCTGGTACTTGGTACCTAGTACCCAAAATGATGAATTATGAAAACGGAGAACCGAATAGATACACTATTTAGAAACAAGCAAAAGAACGTCCTTTCCATATACTTTACGGCCGGATACCCGAAGCTGGAGGATACGGTGCCGGTGATGGAGGCCATAGAGGCTGGGGGAGCGGATATCATTGAGGTAGGGATGCCTTTTTCGGATCCCGTGGCCGATGGACCGACCATTCAGGAGAGCAATAAAATAGCATTGGATAACGGCATGTCCCTGAAGAAGCTTTTTGCGCAATTGGCCGAGATGAGAAAAACGGTGAGCCTTCCGGTAATCCTGATGGGCTATCTGAATCCCATTATACAGTTTGGGGTAGAAAAGTTCTGCCAAAAATGCCAGGAAGTGGGCGTGGACGGGCTGATTTTGCCTGACTTGCCCATGCAACAGTTTCTGGATGAATTCAAGGAGGTTTTTTCAAGGTTTGGCCTGAGAAACACCTTTTTGATCTCACCCCAAACCAGCGATGAGCGGATTAAAGCCATAGATGAGCATTCTGATAGCTTCATCTATATGGTTTCTTCCCACAGCATCACGGGTGCCAAATCCGGCATCACCCAGGAGCAGGAGAGGTATTTTGAAAGGGTAGGGCAATTGGGCATCCAGAACCCAAGGCTTATTGGATTTGGGATAAGCGACCACGAATCCTTTACAAAGGCTTCCAAACATGCCCATGGGGCGATTATCGGAAGTGCTTTTATCAAGGTTTTAAACAATGCCAGCCCAGAGAGTCTAAATAACGACATAGGAATTTTTATCAAAGGAATTAAGAACGGAGAATATGATTATACAAGTAAAGCCTGATATTTCTGACTCTCAGAAAGATCGGATCATTCAGGAGGCAAACCAGAGTGGATATAAGATTACGGAAGTCAAAACCCAGCTTTCCACCTACCTAATCGGTATCGGCAAAGCAAATTTTGACATCAGGAAACTCGGACTGCAGGAAGGGATTCAGGATATCCATATTGTTTCGGATGATTACAAGCTGGTTTCCAAGAAATGGAAAGCCAAGCCTACCTCGATTGACCTCGGGGATGGGGTCAGAATAAAGGATGGCGATATGGCGCTAATGGCCGGACCTTGCTCGATCGAGACCGAAGAACAGATCGTCAAAACCATTGAACACTTAAAAGCTACGGGAATCCAGATCATGCGTGGAGGGGTTTACAAGCCAAGAAGCAGTCCGTATGCCTTTAGGGGGTTAGGCATTGATGGCCTCAAGCTGTGGTATCAACATGCCAAGGCGGCAGGAATCAAGATAGTGACCGAAGTAATGCAGGTATCCCAAATTGAGGAAATGTATGACTATGTGGATATTTATCAGGTAGGGGCAAGAAATACCCAAAATTTTAACTTGTTGGATGAACTTGGACGAGTGGACAAGGCGGTGATGATCAAAAGGGGGATTTCAGGGACAATTGAGGAGCTTTTACAGTCGGCAGAATATGTTTTTTCAGGAGGGAATGAAAAGCTTATCCTGTGTGAGCGTGGCATCCGAACCTATGAGAAAGCCAGCCGGAATACCTTGGATCTGAATGCGGTACCGATACTCAAGCATAAATCCCATCTTCCAGTGGTAGTGGATCCATCTCACGGGATTGGTATTCGCCAGTTTGTGCCTCAGATGGCTTTGGCCGGTGTGATGTGCGGTGCCGACGGGATCATTTTCGAAACCCACGAGACGCCTGACCTGGCTTACTCGGATGGGCAGCAGACCCTGGATTTTGATCAAAGCACTAAGCTGGTCAAGCAGATCAAGGATGCGTTTGAGTTGAGGAAATCGTTTATATAGAAGTACGAGGGACGAGGTACGAAGTGCGAAGTGGCTGTAAATGGGCCACAAAGGCCACCAAGTTTTCACGAAGTTTCACGACTTGTCCCGAGCAGCGTAGCGAATCGGGAAAGGCCACTTCGCGTAGAAAAATTTAAAAGTTTGAGAAAAAAGTGTCAAGTAAATTTAGGACGTGACAGGTTCTCGCGCCCGGCAGGAGGTTGCTTACGAAAGTGCAGCGTGGTTGTCAGGGTTGTCCCGCCGTGGTTCGGCTTCGCCTCGCCGGCTCGGTTGTCGGAGTTGTCATTGTTCTANGGTTCTCGCGCCCGGCAGGAGGTTGCTTACGAAAGTGCAGCGTGGTTGTCAGGGTTGTCCCGCCGTGGTTCGGCTTCGCCTCGCCGGCTCGGTTGTCGGAGTTGTCATTGTTCTATGTACGGGTTATCACGGGCGGGGATGAAGGCCGATCAACGAGAACACTTTCGTACTTGGGCGCGAGAATAGAACAATGACAACCATGACAACCCAGGTCTGCGCAGCAGGCCGGGACAACATCCCGAATGCGCCTCCCCCGGGAGGCGCATTCGGGCGGACAACCACGTCGCTTTTGACCGAAATACGTAATCTCCGATACTCAAAAGTTTGCATTAATTGCAATAACTTCTTACTTTAGGGACATGAATCAGACCTATCACAGCTATAGCCATTATCATACTTCCTTTTGGGGATGAATGTTTGCTATTGCCTGTGAGTGAAAATATCAAGCCTAATCCCTCTTTGTATGGATTGGGCTTTTTTTATTTAAACTTAGCTATTGGATGAACGTTGAATTAATATGAACATAAACCCAATTAAGAAATGACTGCAAAACCGAAAGACTGGGTCTTTACTGACTCAAGGTTAAAAGACATGAGGCAGGATTACGATGCCTACACCGAGGAGGATTTTAAGGTCTGGAAGATTCTTTATGATAGACAGATCGTCAACCTACCCCAGGCTGCTTCCAAAGCATATCTGGAGGGTATCAAGGAAATCAACTTTACGGCTGACAAGATTGCCAACTTTGAGGAGGCCAATCAAAGACTTGCTAAATCCACCGGCTGGGCCATACAGGTGGTGCCGGGGCTGATCGACGACGATCTTTTTTTTGGGCTTTTGAACAACCGACGTTTTCCCTCTTCCACCTGGTTGAGAAAAATGGAGCAGCTGGATTATTTGGAAGAGCCAGATATGTTCCATGATGCCTTTGCCCATATGCCGCTGTTGACCAACCAGCCGTATGTGGACTTTTTGGAAAAACTAAGCGGAATAGCGCTAAAGCATATTGACAACCCTTGGGCCATACAGCTGCTTTCAAGGATCTATTGGTTTACCATTGAGTTTGGTTTGATCCGTGAAAACGGGGAATTGAGAATCTATGGTGCTGGTATCCTGAGTTCAGCAGGTGAGACCAAATTCAGCCTTTCCGATGAGCCAGCCCACTACGAATACGATGTGGAGAAAATCATGAGCACCGCTTATTGGAAAGATAAATTCCAGGACAAATACTTTATCATTGAAGGTTACGAGCAACTCTATGAATCCCTGCCGGAAATCGAGCGGGTACTCGAAAAAATGCTCGCCGAAACACCTGAAGAAGAAAGGAAGTTTTAGGCACTTGGCTCAAAAGGAACCTCGAGGTGATGGCAACTTCGAGGTTCTTTTAGTAAGAGAATTAACCGCAAAGACACAGAGAGGCGCAAATAGGGTGATGGGTGAAGTATTTACTAGAATAGGAAGATAAGGGTTCTTTTGAATAAAATTTTAGCCTTGAATCTTAGAAAACAATTAAAGCAAAATCCGCTTAATTAAGCAATAAGGTAAAGTGGGTATAAAAAGGCGGTAAAATCTAGATCAACTTGGTACATGGTACCTGGTACTTTGTACCCAAAAAATAACGTAAATAAATGCAAGTAGCAATAATAAAATACAACGCCGGCAATGTGAGGTCGGTGCTGTATGCGTTGGAAAGGCTGGGGGTGGAGGCTGTTCTGACGGATGATTTTGAAACCATCCAAAAGGCCGACAAAGTAATTTTTCCCGGTCAGGGGGAAGCCAGCTCGGCAATGAAGTATCTCAAGCAAAGGAATCTCGACCGGCTAATCAAAGACCTCAGGCAGCCCTTTTTTGGGGTTTGTCTTGGCCAGCAGTTGCTCTGCGAACATACCGAGGAAAATGATACCGAATGCCTGGGCATCTTTCCCATAAAAGTGAAAAAATTCCCGGCCTTTGACAAGGTCCCACATGTGGGCTGGAATTCTCTGGAAAACATGGATTCACCCCTATTCAAAGATCTGGAAGAGGATCCCTATACTTATTATGTGCATAGTTATTATGCGGAGCTTTCTCCCTATACTATTGCTACTACCCATTATATGCATGATTTTACGGCTTTGATCCATAAGGATAACTTCTATGCCATGCAGGCCCATCCCGAGAAAAGCGGTAAGGTGGGCGAAACGATCTTGAAAAACTTCTTAGCACTCTAATTTATTATAATGGAAATCATTCCCGCAATTGATATCATCGGGGGCAAGTGCGTGCGCCTAACCCAAGGTGATTATAGCCAACAGAAAACCTATCACGATTCCCCCTTGGAAATGGCCAAACGCTTTGAGCAGGCCGGGGTGAAGAGGCTGCATTTGGTAGACCTTGACGGGGCCAAGCAAAAGCAGATTGTCAACAAACAGGTCTTGGAAGATATTGCCCAAAACACTTCCCTGAAAGTTGATTTTGGGGGAGGCGTACAGTCTGATGAGGATATCGCATTGGCTTTCCGTTTAGGGGCGAGCCAGGTGACCGGTGGAAGTGTGGCCATAAGAAAACCTGACCTTTTTGACCGTTGGATCCGTGAATATGGGACTGAAAAAATCATATTGGGGGCAGATGCCAAGAACCGAAAAATAGCCATCGGCGGCTGGGAGGAAAGTACCGAATTGGATGTAGTGGAATTTATTTCATCATATATGAAAAAAGGACTGCGCTACGTCATTTGTACAGATGTAGCCAAGGACGGTCTTCTTCAGGGCCCCTCCTTGGAACTTTATGAAGAAATTATGGAAGAAGTGCCCGGGGTCAAGCTGATCGCCAGCGGCGGTGTTTCCTCCATGAAAGACCTGGAAGACCTGGAGAAAGTCGGCGTTTATGGGGCTATTGTAGGAAAGGCCTATTATGAAGGAAAGGTGACGTTGGAGGAGCTTGCAGCTTTCGGGAAGTGAGGATGACGGATGGAGTAACGTTTTGAAAAGGGACACAGAGTTTCTCTTAGCGGAAAACGGTCACAATGGACACAAAGAAAAAGAAGAGCACAAAGGCTTTTTTGCGAAATTTGCCCCCTCCGCCCTCTAAAGGGGGGACTAACTAGCGTACTTAAAGTCAGTTAAGCTCCCCCTGTAGGGGGGGGGGGGCGAAAAAGGAAATCTAGTAACCATTTTGAAACAGTGGACTGTGGACTGACCGATGTCAGCTGGTTGTAGTTAGTTCAATTACTTTTGCCGAGTAGATTGGCTAAGATTAACCTCAGCTGATGGGAGTACTTGGTATCTGGTACTTAGACCCATTTTCAGACTGTCTTTTCGAAATGATGAATAATTAATGGTAAATGATGAATAATGAAGTTACATGTTGACTAAGAGAATAATACCGTGCCTGGATATCAAAGAAGGCAGGACGGTAAAGGGGGTGAATTTTGTGGAGTTGAAAGATGCCGGGGATCCGGTGGAGCTTGCAAAAATATATTCTGATGAGGGAGCCGATGAGCTGGTTTTTTTAGACATCACCGCCACCGTGGACAAGCGCAAGACCTTGTTGGAGCTGGTGGAAAAGGTGGCCAAGGCGATTAATATTCCTTTTACTGTTGGTGGGGGAGTGAGTACGGTGGAGGACGTAAAAATGCTGTTGGGAGCTGGTGCCGACAAGATAAGCATCAATTCAGCAGCTGTTAAAAACCCTGCAATTATTGATGAAATGGCGGCAGAGTTCGGTAGCCAATGTATTATCGTGGCGATCGACACCAAGAATATCGATGGGATTGATTTTGTGCATACCCACGGCGGTAGAAAGCCGACGATTTTGAAAACTCAATCCTGGGCCAAGGAGGTTTCCGATAGAGGAGCGGGTGAGATTCTTCTGACCTCCATGGATCATGATGGGACAAAAAACGGCTTTGCAAATGAAATCACCAGTGAACTTTCCTCTATGCTGCCGATTCCAATTATTGCTTCAGGCGGAGCGGGGAAAATGGTGCATTTTTGGGATACCTTCACCGCTGGCAAAGCTGATGCGGCTCTGGCGGCTAGTATATTTCACTTTAAGGAGATAGGCATCCCGGAATTGAAGGAGTATTTGAGTGGTAGAGGGGTGAGTGTGAGGACTACATTTTAACGAAAGCTACTTCATCATTCATCATTCGCTATTCACCATTCATTATTATTTAATGATGCTGTCATATAGGATAGAATAATGAATAAAGAATGATGAATAATGAATAATGAAATAACCGATAAAAATGAAACTAAACATAGATTTCGAAAAAGTAAACGGGCTGGTGCCGGCGATAATCCAGGATGCTTTCAGCAACAAGGTGCTGATGTTGGGATACATGAACCAGGAGGCCATTGACAAGACGGTGGAAACGGGAAAGATGACTTTCTTTAGCCGGACAAAAGGACGGCTTTGGACCAAAGGGGAGACCTCTGGGAATTTTCTCAACCTTGTTAGCATGGAGGTCGATTGTGATCAGGATGCCCTGCTTGTAAAAGTTGACCCTGTGGGACCCGTGTGCCATACGGGAGATGATACCTGCTTCAAGGAAGAAAACCGGTCCAAAACGGCTTTTATCGATCACCTAAGAACGGTAATCAAAGACCGCAAGGAAAACCCAAACGACAAAAGCTACACCTCTTCCCTGTTTGAAAAAGGCATCAACAAAGTGGCCCAAAAAGTAGGGGAGGAAGCCGTAGAGATTGTGATTGAGGCCAAGGATGATAATAAGGAGTTGTTCATGGGTGAGGCAGCGGATTTACTTTTTCACTACCTGATTTTGCTGGAAGCTAAAGGCTACAGCCTTGATGAGGTAATGGAGGTGCTGATGGCGAGGCATAAGAGTTGATGTTATGAAAACACCCTGGCAATAGCGCCAGGGTGTTTGGTTTTAGAGCGAGTTTAATAAGCTGGGAATTCTTTTTGAAGGCCGGTGAAGGAGTCAATCATTTCCCATGTTGGCTGGTAGGTGATGATCCTGGCCCCAGGGGAATGCACACTGCCGGTGCGGATGTAGTCTATGGCTGCCTTGTACCTTCTTTCCTGCGGGTTGCCCCAATCCCTTGAGGGATCATCTGCCACTTGGAAGTCTACCGGGAAACCGTCAAAATATTCCGCCCTTCCATTCGCATTTGCCGAAGCAAAGGTGATGGGGACTAATTCCACGTTGTTGTCTTTTAGTGTTTTGTTGTAGCTTGATAGGGGGAAAGATCCCACAGGTTTACCATAGGTATTGGCCCCAATTAGTACTACCTCCATATAGGGCGTCAGACAGTTGATCAGCAACTCACTGGCTGAGGCCGAACTGCGTGATGTAAGCACAATTAGCCTGTTCAGATTCAGGTTGCCCTTTTTCTCAAATTTTTTACTGCTGTTTTGACTGCTTTTTGAATTGTTCAGGGTGTTGGTGTACATGGTTTGGCCATTGGCATGGGAGGGCACCAGGTAATTAAGAATCTGTTCGGTCACGCCCACGGACCCGCCTCCGTTGTACCGGAGGTCGAGGACAAGTTCATCCACATTTTGGCTGATGAAATAGTTGAGGGTTTGATCCACTTCCACGCTGGAAGCTGGCGTGGTGCCAGCGGTAGCCCTAAAGCTGTTGTAGACCCAGTAGCCTATATTTTTTCCATCCAGTGAAACCACGGATCGGTGAAGGACTGAGTTGCTTTGGTATTCTGCTTTTCCCAGAGTTTTGACTACTTCCGTACCATCAGGAAGCAAAAATTTGAAGGTGTTGGTGATGCCCGTTTCGTTTGGCCCCAACTGGAAATTATAGCTTCCATTGGATTGCTTATAGGAAGAAATTGGCTTGCCGTTTACTTCAAGTACTCGCCAGCCCCTTTGCCAATTGTCCTTTCCGGCAGGTGCTTCCTTGTAAACAAAAAGTAAGTAAAGATGCTCGTTTTCATCAAAGCCCCAACCAAAGCCATGTCCGGCATTTTGTCCCGTAAAGGCGCGGGTGAAGGCATCGGGTGTGGTCAGATAGGACCAGCGGTCCAAGGGTGCATGGATGATGGAGGATAAAAGGTCCTCATTGGAAGAAAACTGGGTTGGGTCTGTCCCCTGGGGCAATTTGTCGTTCCAAAAGTACCATTCCTGCATACTTCTGAATATAGCCGTTTTGACCCTGTCCTCCATCATCTGGGGATCATCTACTTCGGGCGTACAGGAAGCTACCAAAAAGATGATTGGTAGGAAGAACTTCCATTTATTTATCCATGTTTTCATACTATTTCAAAAGAAAATAATGGGGTTGATATTCTTAACGAATAAAGTCATTAAATGTATGAAAAAAATATGATTAGTTGCTGTTGTAAAATAAACTTTGGGGTATAGAGATTGAAGACCGAAGACCGAAGACGGGAGGGAGGCAGGAGACGGGAGATAGAAAATGGTGGGGATTAACTAACGATAACATATTTAACCACATTTATTCCTTCACACGACAAACTTCTGGGTGTGTAATCCTGTTTAGCATGTGAAGAATCAAACACTTATGGAAAATCAAGAAGAGAATAAAGTTGAATTAAAGGACAGAAGAACTGAGATCGTGGAGGCCTATGTGCATTATGTGCTTGAGCATGGCCGCGAACCTGTTTCGGTTTTCAAGTTTGTCAAAAGTCTCGGAATGAAAGAGGAAGAGTTTTATGAATACTTTACCTCCTTTGCTTCCATCAAATCAGCCGTTTGGGAAAAGATAATTGATGACACGGTGCGGGGAATGGAGTCTCAGGAGGTGTATCAGGAATATTCCGCCAGAGAGAAAATGCTATCTTTTTACTTTACCCTAGTGGAGGAGCTTAAAAAACACCGAAGTTACCTGCTAAGCATGTATGAGGGGCATTTGAGTTTCAAAAGAAATGTGCCTATGGAGCTGAAGGGCTTTAAGGAGAAGTTCAAGGCGTTTTCCGCAGATGTGATCTTGGAGGGGAAAGAAAATGAGGAGATAGCAGACCGTTCATTTATTTCAGACCGCTATGAAGATGCCTTGTGGCTTGAAACCCTGTTTATCTTGCAATATTGGTTGAAGGATACTTCACCGGGTTTTGAAAAAACCGATGTGGCCATCGAGAAGTCGGTGAGCCTGGCTTTTGACCTGATGGGCAAAAGTGCGCTGGATTCCTTTTTGGATCTGGCCAAGTTTATTTACCAGTCCAAATAAAGATGAGCGATAAAAGCGAGAATTACAGAGAACAAGAACATATTCCCACTTCCAAGGTGCAACGGGCGACCAAGTTTTTTAAAACAGGCGCCAAGGTAGGAGGAAACTATGTGAAGCATTACGCAAAAAAAATGGTCAACCCAAATCTCACCAAGGAAGACCTTCATGCCAGCAATGCCGAGGATATCTACAGTTCCTTGAGCGAACTTAAGGGAAGTGCGCTGAAAGTGGCGCAGATGATGTCTATGGACAAAAACATCCTTCCTAGAGCCTATCAGGATAAATTTATGATGGCCCAGTATAGTGCGCCGCCATTATCCTATCCCTTGGTGGTAAGAACTTTTCAGAAAAGTTTGGGAACCACCCCAGAGGCTCTTTTCGAATCCTTTACCAAATCAGCGGTAAACGCCGCCTCCATGGGGCAGGTGCATCAGGCTGAAAAAGAAGGGAAGAAATATGCGGTCAAAATTCAGTACCCGGGTGTGGCCGAAAGCGTGAGTTCAGACCTGAAAATGGTTAGGCCATTTGCCTACCGGCTGCTGAACATGAATGAAAAGGAGCTCGACCACTATATGGAAGAGGTGGAGGAAAGGCTGCTTGAAGAAACGGATTATGTGCTTGAGGTACAGCGTTCCGAGGAGATCAGTCAGGCCTGCAGCCATATTCCAGATCTATACTTTCCCAATTATTATCCCGAATGGAGCAGCGACCGGATCATCACCATGGATTGGATTGATGGCAAGCACATCAAGGAATGGATGCTCACCAACCCTTCCCAAGAGGAAAGGGACCGGATAGGTCAGGCGCTATGGGATTTCTATAACCATCAGATCCATAATCTCAAAAAAGTGCATGCCGACCCGCATCCAGGTAATTTCATCATTCAAAAGGATGGAAAGTTAGGCATCATTGACTTTGGCTGTGTGAAAGTAATTCCAGAGGATTTCTATCAAGGTTATTTTTCTTTGATCAAAAGCGACCTGTTGATTAAAGAAGAGGAACTGGATAAAATCTTCTTTGATTTGGGCTTTATCAGCTACAAGGATACCGAAGATGAGCAAAAGTATTTCAAAGGGGTATTTAGAGCCATGATTTCCCTGTTGGGACGCCCTTTTCATTCGGAGAGCTTTGATTTTGCTGACGAAAGCTACTTCATGGAGATCTTTGAGATGGGCGACAGAATCGGCAACGACAAGATGTTCAAGAAATCCCGGCAGGCCCGCGGGTCCCGTCACGGGTTGTATATCAACCGGACTTACTTTGGGATTTATAACCTGCTACACCAGCTGGGAGCTAATATCAAAACCACCAAGCCGGAGTGGTTGGTGAAGTAGAGGAAAAAAAAATCCCTTCAGATTATCTGAAGGGATTTTTTCTATTACTGCACCAAACCTTCCTCTCTAAGTTGAGCCTTTATAGCATCCACATATTCACGGGCGAAGCGGGCATCGGTGGAGGGGTTCAAGGTTTTGGATTGTGCGCTCCATACCAGTTCTAGGGAAGCCGCGTCGTAGAGATTGGTTTCAATAAAATAATTCCTGTCAGTCTGATAATATCCCTGATTCCAGGCAGTGCCATACCAGTGATCAAAATAGCCGGGAAAGGAACCGTAATGCCTGAATGTCCCTCCGGGATGATACATGCGGCCGCCCGCACCGCCTGGCACGAACCTTTCTTCCTCATCCACATCTATCAAAGTGATGGTCAGAATACTTTCACACTCCGTTTCCCTGATGATTTCGACGAGTTGCTCTCTTTCTGGCTGACCCTCGTCAAAAAATGTTGGCTTGAAGGTGTCAATGCTTTTGGTGGTATTCACATTTCGTCCTGCAAGTCGATTGGCAAATTCTCCTTCCAGATTCTGTCTTAAGGAAAGGTCGTCCACGATTGCGGCCAAAAATATACTGTTGTATTGCTGGGTAGGTCGGTCGGTATCTCTCCACGAAGCGGTAACTTCTGTGGCCGTTCTACAAGACCCAAAGGTCAATAGGAGAAATAGGGTGACAATTAAATGACTTTTTTGCATAAATGTGTGGTTTAGTGGTAGGCATAAAATAACAAAGCCTGTTCCATTACAGAACAGGCTTTTAGTTAGCGTTGTTTAAATCTAATTCTGATAACTGATTCGATAGATGCAATTGGCCATGTCATCAGAAACCAGCAGACTGCCATCCTCTAGCTGAAGCACATCTACAGGACGGCCCCATACTTCCTGGGTAGCATCATCCAGCCAACCCTCTGCAAAAACCTCATGGCTATCTATTTGATCTGTTCCATTAAGGGATACAGTAGTTACGTTGTAACCAACCTTTTTACTTCGGTTCCAGGAACCGTGCTTGGCCAGGAAAATGGTGTTGTTGAATTCGCTCGGGAACATATCTCCTGTATAGAATCGCATTCCCAATGGAGCCACATGGGCACCCAAGTTTACCTTGGGCTTGGTATAATCTTCTTTGCCCTTTCCCTCACTGCCAAATTCAGGGTCTTTCACATCCCCGGCATGCCAGAAAGGATAACCGAAATGCATGCCTTTCTGAGGAGCGTGGTTTAACTCGCAATCTGGAATATCATCTCCCATCATGTCACGGCCATTGTCGGTAAACCACAATTCCTCGCTTTCGGGATGCCAATCGAAGCCCACGGAGTTTCTAACACCATGTGCAAAAACCTCCGGTTCTATATTTTCCGCATTTACATCAATCCGGGTTATAGAGGCATAGATCTCTTTCTCAGGATTACAAATGTTACAAGGAGCGCCTACTGGAATGTAGAGTTTGTCATCAGGGCCAAAGGCTATAAACTTCCAGCCATGGTGCTTATCTGTAGGATATTGATCAAAAAGCACTTCAAACGAGGGGTTTGCGAGTGTATTTTCAATATCCCTAAAGCGTAATACCCTGCTTACTTCAGCGACATAAAGATCCCCGTTTTTGAATGCCACGCCGTTGGGCATGTTGAGGTCTTCAGCCAAGGTATAGCGGTAGTCTGCCTTTCCATCACCATCCTCATCCAAAAGCGCAAATACTTTGTCTCCCTGTCGGTTACCTACGAAGATGACGCCATTGTCACTCTTGGCCAAAGAACGGGCATTGGGTACGTCTGCAGCCCATACTTCAATTTTGAAATTTTCAGGAAGCTTTATCTTGTCAAGATAAACTTCAGCTTCTGCATCAGTAATAGTCACCCGATTATCTCCTTCATCTGCAGTCACTCGGGTAGACTTTTGAGGGCTATCACAACTTACAGCCACACCGGCTATCAACAGCGATGCGAGCCATAGTTTTGGTTTGATCATGGTTTTTTCTTTTCTGATTGAAGGTTCAATATAAGAAAAAAGCGAAAAACTTGGCGGCTTTCCTTTATAAGCGGAAGAATCCTTATTTTTACATTATGATTTCAATTAACAATTTATCTTATTTCATCGGCGGTCGTGCCCTTTATGAAAATGCCTCTCTCCATATCAAGCCTAAGGACAAGATAGGCCTGGTAGGTCTCAACGGAACGGGCAAGTCTACTTTGCTCAAAATCATTTCCGGAGATTACCAGCCTTCCAGTGGTGAAATTCAAAAGTCGAAGGACTGTACCATAGGCTTTCTAAATCAGGATTTGCTCAGCTATCAGTCCGAAGACTGTATTTTGGAGGTTGCTTTGGAAGCTTTTAAGGAAACTTTGGCTTTGCAGGCTGAGATTGATGGGGTGCTGAAACAGATGGAAACGGATTATTCTGAGGAAATCATCAATAAACTTGCCCATCTGCAGGATAGGTTTGAAGCCAATGAAGGCTATACCATCAAGGCAAAAGCGGAAGAGGTGCTCGAGGGGATTGGGTTTTCTACAAAAGACCTAAGCAGGCCATTGAAGACATTTTCAGGGGGCTGGAGAATGAGGGTAATGCTGGCAAAACTGCTTTTGGAAAAACCTTCTTTGCTGATGCTCGATGAGCCTACCAACCACTTGGACTTACCTTCCATCCAATGGGTGGAAAATTACCTCAAGACTTATGAAGGTGCCGTGATTGTAGTCAGCCACGACCAAGATTTTTTGGATAATTGTATTGAAACTACTGTGGAGGTGTCGCAGCACACATTGACAGCCTATGCAGGGAATTATTCGTTCTACAAATCTGAGAAAAAGGAAAGGCAGGAAATCCAGCAGAACGCTTACGAAAATCAGCAGCAGATGATCAAGCAGACGGAGCGCTTTATCGAGCGCTTCCGTGCAAAAGCCTCCAAATCCAACCAGGTGCAGTCCAGGGTAAAAGCCTTGGAAAGAATGGATAAGGTTCATGAGGTGATAGATGATAATCTGGCGGTCAATTTTAAATTTAAGTTTTCCCAACAGTCGGGTAGGGATGTTGTGGTTCTTGAGGAAGTGTCAAAGGCCTATGGTGACATTCAGATTTTGAAAAACACTACAGCTAGAATCGAGAGAGGGGATAAAATTGCCCTGATAGGAGCCAATGGAAAAGGTAAATCTACTTTGCTAAGAATCATCGATGGCACAGAACCCATCCAAGGGGAAAGAAAAGAAGGATTCAATGTGATCAAGTCCTTTTTTGCGCAGCACCAATTGGAAGCCCTGAATGTGAATAATGAGATTTTGCAGGAAATGCTTCAGGCCGGCAGCAAGAAAACGGAAATGGAGTTGAGGAATGTGCTTGGCTGTTTTCTTTTTACCAATGATGATGTTTTTAAGAAAATCAAGGTGTTGTCGGGTGGGGAAAAAAGCCGGGTGGCCTTGGCCAAAACCCTGATCTCAGAAGCCAACTTTTTGCTTTTGGATGAGCCGACCAACCATTTGGACATGCAATCCGTAAATATCTTAATACAAGCCCTGCAGCAGTATGAGGGTACCTTTATCACAGTTTCTCACGACAGGCATTTTATCAGAGGGGTGGCTAACAAGATCTGGTATATCGAAAATCATCAAATCAAAGAGTATCTAGGTACTTATGAGGAATATGTGCAGTGGAAATCAACCCAGGTAGAAAAGCAGACTGTTCAAACTGTCCCTGCTGCGCAAAAGGAAAAACCTGCCCCAAAGAAAAAATCAGCGTCCACCTTTGAGCAAAACGAAATCAAGAAAATCGTCCGTCAACTGGAGAAAGAGCTTGAACATGTGGAGGCCCAGATCGCTGAAATAGAAATCCAAAAGGCCAGTTTGGAGGATGTTTTGGCAGATCAAAGCCTATACGAACGCCCTGAGGAGATGGAAAAGGTGAATAAAGAATATCACGCCGTGGTGGAAAAGGAAACCATATTAAACACCGAGTGGGAAAATCTCGCCGAGAAAATTGAGCAGCTTCAGGATCAGGTATAACCGCGATGCCGAGACAAAAATAGACGCAGAGTTTCACAGAGTTCAAATGGAGTTTCGCAGAACTTGTCCCGAGTAGCTTTTGCGTATCGGGAGGCCTCTTCGCAGCGAAAATTTTTGGAAATCTTGGTTCTCGGTCTCAGGTCTTCGGTCTTTAAAAAATAAATAATGATCAAAAACTACATACTACTATTCCTCTTCCTTTTTAGTAGCGCAGCTTTCGGCCAGCAGCTGGAGGATCGGGTATTTGAGGAGAACATACAGTCCGTGAGGCTTTATCCCAGAACCCAGGATTTTTCCAGCCAATTCAATTCAACCGTAATTTCCATGAACAACCCTGTTCCTCTGGTCTTGGAGTTTGATGATTTGGCCTATGATGCGGATATGTATTCGGCCAAGATCATCCATTGCGATGCAGATTGGACGCCGTCCAACTTAAGAGACAATGACTATCTTGACCAGTACAATGAGTTTAACGTCAACGATTACGAGTATTCCATCAATACCAGGATCCCCTACATTCATTACACCTTCCAGGTCCCAAGATTAAAACGTTCGGGAAATTATGTCTTGAAGGTTTACCGTGGGCGAAATGAAAAGGAGGCCATATTGACCAAGCGTTTCATGGTTTTCAATAACCAGCTGCCAGTAGGTGCCAGCATCGTGCCTCCAAGCCGGACAGAGGATAGGAGAGAGGGACAGCAACTCAACATCAATGTAAATTTCAATAACCGTGAACTGGTAGACCCAAGGTCCAATATTAAAGTGGTGATCCGCCAAAACCAGCGGTGGGATAATGCTATTTATGGTTTGACTCCGACCTTCATCAGAGAAGATCAGAAGATGATTGAATACCAGCTGTTTGACGGGAGCAATGTTTTTGAAGCTGGGAATGAATTTAGGTTCATTGACTTGAGGTATGTGCGGACGCGGGGGCAAAATGTCGCCAAAGTTGAAATGGAAGAGGATGTGGTTTTTGCCGAGGCGGGGGTAGACAAGAAGAGAAAAGGCTTGGCCTATGTGGAGTACATGGATATCAATGGGCAGTTTGGAATCATCAATGTGGAGCGCCAAAACCACCACCTAGAAAGTGAATACATGTTGGTCACATTTAATTTGGCTGCTGACGGACTTCCTACACCACCCGTGATCCTTGGCGCCCTGAGCAATTGGGGGCAGGAGCCAGAGGCACAGATGGAGTTGAATACCAAGACCAATACCTATCAGGCCACTCTATTGCTTAAGCAAGGCTGGTACGATTATCAATATGGCATTCCGACAGGCAAAGGGTATGACATGGAGTCCATCGAAGGCAACCATTTTCAGACAGAGAACGAGTACGAGGTTTTCATTTATTACCGTGACATGGGGTCAAGGTATGATGAGCTTATAGGGTACACGGTGGTGAATCCGAATAAGAGGAGGATTTAGCGAAGTACGAAGGTTAAGACGGAAGACGGAAGACCGGAGAGGAGTAACCGGAATAATGAATGGAGAATGATGAATGATGCTTGCCCGCCGGGGCGGGAATAATGAAGTAAGTTCTCGTAACACTGATGCCCCATCCGAAGAGTGAAGCTCTGAGGAAGGGACACGAGAGTAAGAACGTTGGATAACAAAAAAGCCTCAAAAGTGCTCCTCAAAGCGCCATGTCCTGCGGTGTACTCTTTGTACTTGGTACCTAGTACTTTGTACCCATACGTAAGAACGAAATTAGAAGTACGAAAAAGTTCAATGTGCAGCCACGTTTGGGTAATAATGAATGATGAATGTCGAATGATGAATAATGAAGTAAGTTC
>NZ_JAHBGI010000019.1 GCF_018500185.1 Litoribacter ruber
AATTTCATTTGCCCATCTTCAATGCGCCCAAATAGGTGTTCGCGCTGGTAGGTGCAGACGGTTAGGAAATAATAACCGGGATTGGCATAATCAAATCCCTTTAATCTCGTGGACTTTCGCTGTTTTCGGTTCATAAAAAAATAGCCGATGTGGTGAAAAATAGTTAGCAATACCTTGTATAAAAATAAGAATTATTGATGATAATAACGTGGTTGGGGTGATGGTAGGGGCGAAAATTTTTCGCCCCCTACCATCACCCCTACAATCACCCCAGCGCCAATTTAGCCGATGCATTCCACAGGTAATGCGGCAGCGGTTCCGCCAGGGCCCACTGGATGTTCATGGGCTTGGAGCCGGTGGATTTTTGGAAATTGCCCTCGCCGATGAAGACGTAGCCCATGGTGTTGCCAAACTCGTCCTTCTTCTGCTCGCGGATAAACAGCAGGATGTGCTTACAGTCCTCCTGGTGCCGGATGTAGCTCAGGCCCTTGCCGGTGTCGGGGCGGGCGGCGTTCTGCGACTGCCAGTGGAACAGGTCCTCACGGATGGCATAATCATTATACATCGTGGTGGGGGAGAAGTTCTCCTCGGATTTGATCAGGTCGATAAACAGCAGCTCGGTGTTCAGCTCCTTGTTTTCTGCCACACCCTCCCGGTTGGAGGACTTACTGGCAAAGGTGCTCAGACCAAACCCCGCCAACATCTGGTCCCGGGTGTAGCGGGCATGCAGCTTCAGTGGCTGGACATAGGGCAGGTCGACTTCAATTTCCAGGAAGGAAACCCCTTCGCACAGGATTCCAAGTACCTCAATGATTTCGGCCACCATCACCGGATTCCGGCCGATGGCCTGTATGCTTGCCTCCAGAGAAGGAAAACCTTCCTCACTTTGCCATACATCGTAATGCAGCATCAGGCACATCTGCTGCTCCACGGGAGAGAGGTCTGCCAGTCGGACCCTGAATTCTTTCCGGGCGAGTTTGAGTATGAAATTGAAGTAGGAGGGGGCCGAGGTCGAGAGCCACTTTCGCAGGATGCAGCTGCTGATTGCCTTCTCATTTTCCTTTCCAAATGCCGCTTCCTTTCCGGCCTCCTGGCAGAGCCTTCTCCAAGAACCTTTTTTGTATATAACGGCCAATGGAATATGGGTGACTTCGGTGAAGTTTTTCAGTGTCAGCGGGAGATCATACTGATGCTCGAAGTTCTGGATTTTCTGGATGAGCTGGTTCCGGTTGGGGTTGGTGGCCAGCTGTATGTTGCGTAGGATGGTTTCCTTGGCCTTTTGTTCCAGGATGATGGAACAGCCCAGGGGCACATGGGGAAAATCATCCTGCACTTCCTTCTTGATGGAGGTACGGGTCTTGCCAATCATGGCGCGAAACCTTCCCTCAAAATCATATTCCGGGCGTACGTTGCCCACAAAGTCCAACACCGTGAGGCAGTCCTTTTCATCATGCAGCCTCAGTCCTCTCCCCAGCTGCTGCAAAAACACCGTCAAACTTTCCGTAGGCCGCAAAAACAATACGGTGTCAATCTCCGGAATATCCACGCCCTCATTGAAGATGTCGACCACGAAGAGGTAGTTGATGGCTTTGCTTGCCAGCCTTTCCCTTACGGCATCCCGGTTGCCGTTGTTTGATGAGCTTACCAGGTAATCTGCTTTCAAGCCGGCCAGTGTGAATTTCTCGGACATGTAGCGGGCATGTTCTTGGGTGACGCAGAATCCCAGTGCCCGCACATCCGACATGTCCCGCAGGTATTTGTCGAGGTTGTGCAAAATATGACTGACCCTCTGGTCATTGCTGGTGTAGATTTTACTCAGCTCGCTCGCCACATATTTTCCCCTGGCCCAGGTGACGGCCGATAGATCCACCACATCAGTGATACCAAAGTAATGGAAAGGCGTCAGCAGTTTCTTATTCATGGCTTCGGGCAACCTAATTTCAGCCGCGATCCTTCCGCAGAAATCTTCCAAAATATCCGCCCCGTCCATCCTTTCGGGAGTAGCCGTAAGGCCTAAGAGCACCTTCGGGTTGAATCTGTTCAGGACCGGGTAACTGTCGGCGGAAGCTTTATAATTATGCCAATACTAAAATAAACTTGGAGGAGAAAAGATATTTATTATTGCTTTTTGCTATTATTTCTTGGTAAAAGGGACTGGGCTGAATTTTCACCTTTAGAGTAGTAAATAAGGTTTCTAAAATTGTAACGTTTTGCTTTATAGGTAAAAAAAGTTTCCTCCTTAATTTCAATATTTTCCTGTAGGGATTTAATTACTGAATAAGCTGTTTTAAAACTGCACAAATAAATTTCTTGTGCCATGTGAAAAACGCCATCATGCTTATACTGTATTTTAGTAGAATGATTAGATAATTTGCAAGTAGCTTTATATTCAAATAATCCTATTTTCGTACAAAAAAAATAGTAAATAATTTCCCAGTCTGTACAGTTTGCATATTTACTTTTATTCAAAGATTTTTCCCTTCTTGCAACATTGTTTGTCGAGCCAATTTTCATCATCTTTCCATCAATTGTACCAGCGATGTATATATAACCACTTTCATTGAATCTTAGCATAAAAGTGATGTATGCTGTATTACAAACAACGCAGTGCCCTTTCCTGTCCCTTATTCTGTGTTCTCCATTTTTGCAAGGGGTAGTATTGTAGGCAAAATAAGCACCCTCTTTCTTCATTTTCTTCCTTACTTCAATCACCGTTTTACCTTTTGCATTGAAAAAGTAAAATTTGGGCAGTTTGTGGTGTTTAATGAAATTTTCAGTAAAAGCATCCATACGTATTTACTGGTTTATCTTATTTTCACTTAATTTATTTAATTTGATAATATAAATCAATTGAAAGGGTTTATTTTTCAATAGCAGGAAAAAGTAAGCTAAGTATAACTAGTGACAATCTCACTTATCGTTTTAAATTACTGTGAAATGCCCTTGGGCTTTCTTTTCATATCAAGACTATCCAATCCTCAACAAATGAAAATTGTGGAGTTTATAAATATTACCTGCCAATCTTAAGAGAAAAACAGCCTATTACACTCGTTTGCGGAATTGGAAGTCCTTAATGCACTTTGAGCAACTTGGATCAGACACCATGAATATATTAAAACAGATTGTAAATTTTAAGCAACCAGTAGATACGCTTCCTTAAAGACTTGGTAATCCCTAGTAAAAGTATGAACCATGCGCTTTTTTTTTGGGATAACTAATTTGCGGGAAGCAACACAAGAATCTGGTATGCCTTTTTAGTGAACAAATATTAAACTCTTCCAGAAGATGGAATTGGGAGATTATTGCATTTAAGGGGTTCATTTTGAATTAATTTACATTGTACTCTTACTTAATGTGGCGCTAGGGTATAACTTGTATGCATTATCACAACCGATGGGAAGAAGTCAAGTTGGCTTCAAATTGTATGACAATGGGTGTTGACTTATACAATAAGCGGTTATATAACTGCTTAGCATGTGTAGACGTTCGATAGTTTTTTCATACTTTTCTGCAGTTTTAACTCCGTTTTATCCGCCACCCACCCAGTATACATTTATCCAATATCCATAAAATGCCGCGATTGCGGTATTGTGAGGGTAAAAGGAAAAATGTATTTTTACTGATGAAAACCATGATTCAATTAATTTAATAAAAAAAGATATGGCAGGTTCAAATGATAATATTGAAAAAGCATTTGGGTATTCATTAGGGAATAATTTTGAAGAGAATTCTAATTTTGATTCAGAAATAGAAAGAGAAGCAATGAATGAAGCTGAAAAATTACATACCTATATTTCCACAAAAAATTTAAAAAGAACAGGGCATAGAACATTGTCTGTTCAAGGTAACCATGGAAATGTCTTTAAATTTCAAGCTACCTCTGTAAAGTTTATAATGGATAATGGAGAATTTTGTGAGGCAGAATTTTCAGTTCCAATAGGTTTTAAGGGGGCCATTAGACTTTGGGCAGAAGACTTAAGAGGAAAAAGAGTTTGGTCAACTATGAGAAAAATTGAAGAATATGATTGTAATCCTCAAATGCTTTTTGACTTTTTAGGTAAATATTCGCACAGGTTTACCGCGGAAGAAATGGATGACTCTTTACCTTTCTGAAAAATAAGATTTTAGTATCTAAAATAGCCTTAATAGTCTCTTTTGTGGGAGCCGTAAAACTTTTAAGAGAAATATGGTGGATCTAAATAGTGGGGCTCAACAAGAATCTTTGGAATTAAGGACAAGGGAAAAAGGTTGTGAACGGGCTTCTGGACGTTAATTTTTTTCTAAATCGGGACCTCAAAGATTGTTTGGGAGAACGAGGAAATCTTTGTAGATTAAATGGTGTTTCATTTAGTTGTGAAATCTTATAGACTCCTAATTAAGGGGGGGCAATAAGTATCGAACCGGATTTTCAGACTGATATGATTACCTAAGTTCAGTAAAGTAAATGCATTTTATTTGATCATAATGCGGTCATACAATATGTCGCGGATCAAAGGCAGTGGTACCAAGCCGGAGAAAATGTTGAAAAAGGCTTTATGGGATGCAGGGGTTAGGTATAGGAGCAACAAAAGGAAGCTGCCTGGCAAACCTGATATAGCATTCATAAAATATAAACTGGTCGTTTTTGTGGATGGGAGTTTTTGGCATGGTCACGATTGGGAACACAGACAACAAGCCATTAAATCCAATCGGGATTTCTGGATTCCCAAGATCGAAAGAAACATGCAGCGGGATAGGGAAATCAATGCCTTTTATCTAGCTAATGGATGGACTATAATTCGTTTTTGGGATTTTGAAGTGAAGAAAGACCTTGGAATCTGTGTTCGAAAAATTATTGATTTTTTGATTCGTGAAAAGAGCCTAATAAATTGATTTAAAGTGTTTTGTGTGTTATTTTTATGATGTTAAAAATTGACAATCCAGAACAATACTTTTTTAAAATCTTTTACTTCACACTTATATCATGGAACAAACCTCCCAACCCAAACATTACCGATTCTATATCGACCTACCAAAAGATATCTTAGTCGATGAGGTCAACAAACTTTCCAGAGAAGAGCTGATTGATTGGCTCAGCTGGAATGATCCCAATGGGGTTTATAATGATGAGGATTCCATGGATGAATTTGGGAATGTCATGTCGCTAGAAGAGGGGAGGGAGATTATGGTAAGGCAGATTTCTGAAGGGCAGGGCTTTTATCTCTAAGGGTAGAAAGTCTATTATGATTTTTATTTTTCCTTTCCTAATTCGAGTGACCTAAACAAAGTATAGGAGCCAAACAAGAAAAGGATATTCCGATTTTATTTTTTCATAGTGTTAGAAGTTTTTTGTGCTGGTAATCAATATGTAATGGGTGATTGTCGTACTAGTGAGTTTTATCGTCTACTACATAAATTTAATTTGCGACACCAAGTGTCTCAATACGATTAAAATAATGCAGCTCTCTTTCCCCAATTTTTCTATCTTTGGAAATCCATTTTGTTATTGACGTTAAGCACTCTAGAATGCCCAATTACTCTGACCTTAAGAAGAACCTGAACATTGATGTGAAGAAGCCGGAGCAATCCGAACTGGCTCATCTGACCCACTTCCTACATACTATAGGCAATGGGGCTGCTCACCATTTTGAGGAAGGGGCGAAGGAGTATGTTGCAAAGCTCAATGAAGACATTGGCTTAGTTGAGGAACCTTGGTACCAAGGATACCTTCCTATCCAATGGGATGTCCCATTTCCTCCCCCGAAAGATCCCAAATTTAAATTCATTGACCTGTTCGCAGGAATCGGAGGCTTTAGATTGGCATTCCAGAACCTAGGGGGCAAATGTGTCTTTACCAGTGAGTGGAACCATTATGCCCAGAAAACCTATGAAGCGAATTTCGGGGAGGTGCCGTTTGGGGATATTACCAGAATCGATGAAAAGGAAATCCCTGATCACGAAATTTTGGTTGCAGGATTTCCTTGTCAGCCCTTTTCCATTGCAGGTGTGTCAAAAAAGAACGCGTTAGGTAAAAAGCATGGTTTCTTGGATGAAACTCAAGGCACTTTGTTTTTTGATGTAGCCAGAATTTTGAAAGAGAAAAGACCAAAGGCTTTTCTCTTGGAAAATGTGAAAAACTTGGTTTCGCATGATAAAGGCAAAACTTTTAAAGTCATTACTCATGCTCTGAAGGAGCTTGGGTACAACATACATTTCCGTGTTTTGGATGGGAAATATTACGTTCCTCAGCATCGGGAGCGTATCGTAATTGTCGGATTCAATAACAACGTTTTTCATGGCAAGGAAGACTTCAACTTTCCCGAAATGCCGGACAATCCTCCTATGGTAATTGAGGAAATCCTCGAAGAAGAAGTCTTGGCAAAATATACTCTGTCGGAAAAACTGTGGGACTACCTTCAGAAATATGCCCAAAAACATAAAGCCAAAGGTAATGGGTTCGGGTTTGGATTAGTGAATTTTGACGGAATTTCAAGAACACTTAGTGCTAGATATTATAAGGATGGTTCCGAAATCCTTATTCCACAAGAAGGAAAGAACCCTAGGAGGCTTACACCTAAAGAATGTGCCTTACTTCAAGGTTTCCCACCGAATTTTAGGATTCCGGTTTCAGATACTCAAGCGTACAAGCAATTTGGAAATTCAGTAGTAACAACTTTGATGCAGGATGTGGGGAAGCAAATCGTAAAGGTTTTAGATTCCCAATCTGCACATGAGTAATCCGCTATCCAAATATTTTGTGGCTGCGGGAGCTAAAAGGCTCCGCCAAGTTGAGATTAATCCTAAGAAATCGAATCAACATGAGTTTAATGGCGTAAGGGGATTTAGGGAAATTTTCGGTACAGAAAAAGCGACTTTTCAAACAAAATTTCTTTATCTGGCTGATGAAGAAGATGAGCAGTTGGTGGAAGATGTTAATATGACGTGGTATGATTCACGAAAGGATGACGAAACCAGAAGTCCAGAATTTCGATTCTACTACACTGCAAACTCGGTAATTAAAAAAGCCCAAGAGTCTGACTTAGTCATTATTTCACAATCGACAGATGATACCCTTTTGGTGGTGGTGTGTCCTAACGGCTCTACACATGAAAGCCAGCTTTTATGGTTGTTTGGTCTTGAGGAATCTGAAAAAAGGTTTGTAGTCAAAGAATATAAAGATCAAAAAGGGGATTTGGGTTTTGCTGGAAAACTTATTATTTCCAGCCTAGGACTCGAGGTAGAGGAGGATGAGCCTGATTATTTGGAGGAGATGTTGAAATTATTTGGCTCAATATTACCTACTACAGCTATTTTTTCCGAGTATGCACGTAGAACTTATAGAGAGAAAGTATCCCCTCTAGAAGCGCCGGATGAAACCTTAATGGCTTGGCTGGAATGGGAGGAGATCTTGTTCAAAACATTCGAAAGGTATCTGGTAGCCCAAAAATTAGGTGAAGGATTTGGTAAGGATGGTCTTGATGTTGACGATTTTATCAAATTCTCCCTCAGTGTACAAAACCGGAGAAAATCCCGGGCGGGATATGCTTTTGAAAACCATTTGGCTGTCATTTTTGATGAGCATGGCCTAAAATATTCCAGAGGAGTCAAAACCGACCGAAATAATAAACCTGACTTCCTGTTTCCAGGAATAGAGGAGTATTTAAATGCCGGATTTTCATCTGAACTGCTCACAATGCTTGGGTTGAAGACAACTGCAAAAGACAGATGGAGACAGGTATTGCCTGAGGCAGACCGAATTGACAAAAAGCACCTCATTACCTTAGAGCCTGCCATCAGTAAGAACCAGACTGAGGAGATGAGGATAAAACATGTTCAATTGGTTATTCCAAAGCCTATTCTATTTACATATTCAGAAGCTCAGCAAGAGGAAATAATTGTGTTGGAGGAGTTTTTGGAAATTGTAAGTGGTCGCCAAGTGCTTTAAATGATTTTATAAAAACTTTAGCTTTTCTTACTTGTCCTTCTGATTTTATAAGTCTTTGATTATTGCTTATATTATTTACTTAAAGATCCCATAAATTCTTCTGCTTTAATCCTTAATTTTCGAGATAGGTCATTTCTAAGATTTTCAATGATTAGTCTTTCAGTATCTCTAATTGTTTCATTCTCAATTTCTGCAAGAGAACTTATAAACTCTCTAATAATCTCTTCGGAATTATAACTATTTGATTTTAAGAGATGGATAAAAGGATGGTGTTTATTAATAATGTATGCAGACTTAGCATTCGAATAACGTGGCTCCCAAATACTTCCATCGCTTATCCTTCCGTATATTGGCTCTGGTTCATTAAGAGCATGTCCAGCATCATCCTGAATAATTTTTAAACCCGCTGCGCTTGAATAATTACCCCGTGCTGTTGAGGATCCAGAATGTCTGATTATAAATTCAAGCAATTTATTGAAAATTCCTGAAAATGCATCAGCAAAACCCATCCTGTAGATTTTGAGAACATCAGCTACAACATTAGAGTACATATCCCAATTACTAAGTCCTATTGATTCTAATAACTCAGGATTGTATCTAGTGATTATCTCCCTCATTTGCTTTGGCAGATATAATCTTTTATATTTTTTCCCCTCATGACATATAGCTTCCAAAAATCTTTCTGGCTCTGGATTGTATCCACTCAACATAAGAATATCGGCCATTTCTCCCATCATACGTCGAATGTCGGTATCCTTAAGACCTTCAATGAAATGATTTCTCAGGGAAGTTTCCTTTACCCGGTTTGATTTCGTTGGCTGCGTCTCCATCTCAGTACGATAGGCTTTTCCGGTACTTTTCAGCATATGCATATAAAGATATGCTGCTCCTATGTGATCTATATATTTGGCAAATAGTTCACCCCTAAAATCAAATATATTGTATATAAGATCTACAGGCATAGGTATTGTTTTTTTCCAAAAAATAAGCTCTTCTTGACGGGTATCTGGAAGTTCTGCAAGAAGGTATTTTTTAAAATCGTATTTATTTAGAGTATAAATTGTCATCTTATTTCTTCAACATATTTTTTAATTCATTTAAAGTATAGGGAGGATTGCGACGATGAGCCACTGCATGACAATTCGGGCATAGCGGCACCATCTCCCTCACAGGATCTGGCACAGCTTTTCCCACTAAAGCCATTGGATTAAGGTGATGAACATGAATAAACTTACGTGCTGCCTCCCCATACCTCTCCCGTAAATTTTCGCCACAAGCTTTACAGTCATATCCGTGAAATGATAGGCACAGCGTCCTATTTACTCGACTGCGTTCATATTTGCTTAGTAAAATCTCATCCTGAGTACCCTCTTCCTCGGCTTGAGCATTGTATGGGAAAAGTAACAGAATAACAGACAGCAGCAAGTCGCAAAAGTCTTCATCAAAAGATTCAGACTTTTCTTGTTTATATTCAATTAAAAGCCACCAGCCATCTGCCCTTGTAGATTTTGGATTAAAGTTAGTTTCAACTGTCTGTCTGTAAATTTTAAAATTCAACCCACTATTTTTACTCAAAATTGCTAGTAAGTGGCTATCCTTGCAGGTTAATCGGTTTTCAGCGTAACAGCTTAGTTCCGAAGCAAAATCCTCAAATCTTATTGTAGCAATTAAAGATGAGGAAAACTGCTGAATACAAACAAAATACCCTTTTCCTTTTTCTACTGAACTGTCCCGCAAATAAATTTCATTCTGATCAGAAGCAGAGATTTCCCATTGTGAGGGATATTTCTGCTTCATGTGAAGTAAAACTTCTTCCATAATAAAACTATTCTTCACTATCCCTATCTATCTCATCCACTTCAGGCAATTCTTCTGCAAGTGAACGAAGAGATCTGGATACACTTATCCTAAAATCCTCAACATTCCTTCTGACGGAATCACTTAAAACACTTAATTCTGCCTCGGCTAGGCTCCAGAGTAGTGCATCCATTGCGAGAACAAGAGCTGAATTATCCTTATTTGCAAAATAAAACTTTTTATAAAACTCATGAGATTCATTGATGAAAACCGCATGTTTATTACCGTCAGCTAAGCCTGGCATCCAAAGTACACCATCCTGAAGATTAATTGTAGGCTGTACTAATCTGTCCACATTATCATCAAACTGAAGCTTGACTTTGGTTGTTCCAAATTTGTTTTTAACTTCTGCTTCTCCACTATCTTTATCTAATGAATTAATCATTGAACCTGCAGTAGCTGTATCATGATGTTTTTTTATTGCATTACTCGACTTTCCATGCTGGTCTATAAGTGATCCTTTTTTTCCATTTCTATTTCCTGTCCTGTATCTTTTGTTTGCTTCATTTCTGGCGGGAGTAATTACCTTTTTAAGTAAATCCCGTATTTCCTTAGGAAGATCTATTCTTGACTTTTTTATATCAATTTGGAAATAATCATCCAGAGTATGATCAAATAAAAGTTCAACCCTAATTAGATTAAGGTGGGGTTCTTTAACAAATAATCTATTTGGCCAACCTCCAGAAGAAATCATTCTGCCTTCTCTGAAAACATGAAACCCCTGATTATCCAAGCCATACCTCATTCTTTTCTGTTCCTCTTCAGTAAGGTCTATTCGATTGGGAAGTATGTATACATTCACAAAAAATGTCCCTATGGATTCGGATGTTCCGTTTGTTTCTCTGGTAAAGTTAAAAGGTTTATTTTTATGAATTTCCACTCTTGCATCACCGTCGGCGTTGAGCCATCTGCAAAACGGGTCCCAAGATTCAATCTGCCTTCCATTTATTTTTATTATAAGGTTAGGATGCCCGTTACTGGGTTCCAGAAAATTGTAAAAAACCCCTGACAAATGATATTCAAGCTCTTCAGCAATTTTATCAATCTGGGTTTTAGCAGTACCTTCAGTGTTGGTTCTTACAAGGCGGTCAATATTTTCCCAAATAACTAATGTACCGCTGCCTCCTCCTGTCACCTCTTCTAAAAAGCTAATCTGTTCATCATAATCTACTTGCTCAGGCTCTAACAACACCCATCTATCAAGCTTTGCAACTTCATCAAGATCCCATTGCCTTAAGCTGTAAACACTACTCTTTTTTGATATTACAGTAAGTTTCCTGCAGAATGAAGTCGATGCTGTCTTAAGTCCCATTCCAAACTTACCTAATGACTTAGGGCTTGGCCTAAGAGGAGAACCGTACATCATAGCAGCTTCAAGTCCCTCCTCTGTCATTCCATGACCGTTATCGGCAATCATTAAAATGGTTGAACCCCCAAACTCAAGCTCCAACCTTATTTCCACCGAAGTGGCTTCGGCAGCTACAGAATTATCCACGATATCTGCCACGGCAGTTGTAAAGGTATAACCTGTATCTCTCAAACTTTCTATCAGCCGGGCAGCTGAAGGTTTAATTTCTTTTAATTCTTTTTTTTCGTTTAACATGTTATTTATGGGTTTTTAAAAGGCGATTTGGATAAGGCATTAAGATATTCTTGCATACTTGTTTCAGTATCGGTAATGGAAATTACCTCACCTGATAGGGTAGTTTTGGCCTTAAGCCTGTTATCAATAATTTCTTCAATGGTATTAGTATAAAACAGATAGTATACATTTACTCCTTTGGTCTGCTTATTTCTGTATGCTCTTGCTGTTGCCTGCTCCTCCAAAGCCGGATTCCATTGTCTAGTGTAATGTATAACATGGTTGGCTGCAGTAATATTTAATCCCATTCCTGCAGTTTTAGGGTTAAGAACCATTATTCCGAAATCTTTAGATTCAGTAAAGCGATCAATACTTTGTTGTCTTTCATTGATTTCCATTCTACCATCTATATTAAAAATTTCTATTCCATAATGGCTGGAAAGGGTTCTTTTAAATACATCAATCATATTGAGGTATTCAGTAAATATTAGCACTTTTTCTTGGCTACTTCTTATTTCATCAAGGATTTCGAGGGCTCTTTTGAATTTTGTACTGGAAGAACTTAGATCCTTAATATCACTATTATGAAGTTTATTAGGCTCCGAAAGTAATGGATGGGTTGTATATTGCCGCAAATCCTGGATAAGTTTAAGAATGTGGCCCTTTTCTCCAGCGGATGCCTGTGATAATATACTTTCTCTCTGTTGTTCATACAGTTGTGCCTCAGGAAATGACAACTCCAAAGCCTGATGTATATCAATTTTTATAGGCAGAGAATCAAGCACATCTTCTTTTTTCCTTCTAAGCATTATATGTGAAATATCCTTTCTCAAGTTTGACAGCGAAGATTCTTGAAGTGTTTTTTCAATGTCCTTTCGGATATACCGTTCTGAGAAAGCTTCTTTTGTTCCCAAATATCCAGGGTTTACATAATCTACTAGAGACCAAAGATCAACAAGGGAGTTTTCTACTGGTGTGCCTGTCATTGCGATTCTTACATTTGCAGAAATATTTTTAAGCGAAACTCTTCTTTCGGAGTTTGGATTTTTTATATGACTTGCTTCATCAAGAAGTACCAGTCCCCAGTTAATCTTATTGAAAAGGAATTGGTCATTAATAATCATGGAGTAGGATGTAATTACCACTCTTTGTGTTTCAAGTAGTTTTACAGATCCAGTACGAAGAGTACCATGGTGAATATAGGGAACTATGTCCGGAGTAAAGAAGGCGAATTCCCTTCTCCAGTTTTCAATGAGTGTGCCTGGTACAACAATAAGTATGTTTTTAAAGACATCTGTTTCTGTGAGCCAAGCAATTAATGCAATGGTTTGGGCTGTCTTACCAAGTCCCATATCATCCCCTAATATACCTCCAATTCTATTAATGCAGCAATACTGAAGCCATTGGAGACCTTCTTTTTGATAGCCATATAAATCTCTGATGAATAAATTGCTTTCTTTTGAGTAAACATTGGACCCTGTGATCTTTTTAATATCCAGAATATCAGGATTGAATGTTATCCATCTCAAGCAGTTTCTTTTTGAAAAGTATGATAGTGCTTTCCCTAAGGCCATTTGTCCGCTCTGATCCTGATCTTTTAGGAAACTCTCTGCAAAAACAAGAGATTCTTTGTCTAAAAAAAAGCATACCTCCTTATGAATATAATAACCAGATTTAATTGTTAATTGGATAGTATTATTATTTAAAAAGATGTTTTCTTGTCTGCCTTTAATTACTGGGACAACTTTCGCATATTCCGCCTGCATCTTTATTATAAAACATAGCTCTTTAGTTATTTTATGAAATTTTAAAGCTTTAACTTCATCACTTACTTTGAGATTTTGGTAAGAGCTATTTCTAAAAGGTTGCTTTTTAATAAATGTACTAAAGACTTCTTCCGCAGACAATATTTCTGAGTCATATTTATCGTGTTCAATAATTATAGTTGCTGATTCAGCCTCTTGTGTCAAAAATTTTAGGTCATCTCTTGCATCCAAATTTACATTTTCTTCTTGCATCGGATTATTTTTGTAATTGTTTTTTTTGCTTGACCTAATTTTTTCAATTCTCTTCATCCCCTTATCAAGGATTGTGTCAGGGTTTTTTCCAGCAGCACTTAATACTGCTCTGGCCTCAACCAAGTCACTTGCTGCGAGATCAGCAAAACTCTCTGCTAGGTTAGCTATTTTGTCGATAAGGTTCTTATTTTTTGGCATTTGTAATCTCTTTTGAAAGAATGTTTATTATCTTAAGGACCACTCTATGAAGCCTCTTCTGAGCATTTCTAATTTTTTTAACCTCCATGGCATATTCCTCAGCTATTTCCCCTGGTTTATAACCCTCTTTAAGGGCTTTGTAGACTAGGCAGAGCTCAGGGTCACCTTCCATTGCAGCAGCTATTTCCTGGTCAAGTTGCTGGTAATACATTTCTTCTTCTATATTATCATGTCCTAGGAGAGGAGTTTCTGAAGAATATTCTCCACCTTTAATTCTTACTTCTTCGGATCGGAAATGATTGCTGATCAAGCTTTTTACTACACTTTTTAAATAATTTAAAAGGTTAGGATCTTTTTGAGGGTCCCATTTTCTTTCACCAGCATACACTTTATCAATTGCATCCATAGCTAAGTCCTCAGGTTCAAGTCCTTTTGGAAGTTGATTTCTCATAATCCGACAAATACTAACGGCATAAGCGGATAATTTAATAATGGTTGTACTCCAATCATGGTTTTCTAGCAAGTCTAAAGGGCTATCTGTTTGGCTCATATTCAAAAAAGGGTTCTAATAGGTACAGCTGAAAACTTGCTTGAATTTGCCATCAAATAATAAATAAATAATGGGTGTTCGTTTCCAGCCATAAACCTAAGTGGCTTTGAATTAGAAACCAATACCTACATTAGGGTATTTATAGCATTAAGGGTGTTAAATATTACTTATTATCTCATTGTTTTTGGGTTCCTATTTTTTCACGCCTAACTTTATTGTCCATGATATCTCTTGGAAAATACCTCCAAGCCTTCTCTTCCCTCAAGCGGGGCTCCACCAAGTTCGGCATGGCACCGCACAAGCCGGTGTTGCTGATGGCTTTTTTGGAGATGGTGGAGAAGGGGATGATGGTAGAAAATCGGGTAAGTGTGGATGCGGATCTGGTCGGGGCTTTTCAGAATATGTGGGAACTGCTGGTGCAAACACTCCATCAAGCGGATTTTACACAGCCATTCTATTATTTGCAAAATGACAAGGCAGCCAAGCAGGCGTTCTGGAAGCTTGTACCCAAACCCGGCTACTCCATCAATGCCCACATCAAAAGCGTCAACACCCTGCAGGAGGTGCTGGATTACGGTTGTTTTGCCGATGACCTGTACGAATTGATGCTAGATCAGGTGTCAAGGGAATTGCTACGGCAGACTTTGCTGGATACTTAATTTCCCCGAAACAAAGGAGCGGTACCAGGCAGGCAGGGCAAAAGGCAGAAAAGGCTATGTCCTGGAACTGGAGGATTATATCCTCAACGAACCCATAGTCCCGCTCAAAAGAATCAAGATCGGGGTAGAGGAGGAGGTATATGTCCGGAACGGGCTCTTCAAGAAACTCGTACCAAAGGTCTACCAGAACACCTGCAGCTTTACCGGCATGAATCTAACATCCACCTATAGATTCAACTTTGTAGATGCCTGCCACATTATTCCCTTCAGTGTCTCCCAGGATGACAGGGTGACGAACGGGCTTTCTCTATGCCCTAATTTGCATAGAGCATTCGATAGGGGCATGGTCAGCATTGATGGAGATTACAGGATCTTGGTTTCCGATCAGCTGGTGGAGGATGAAGGGCATCCTTACAGCCTGGAGCAACTCAAGGGTAAGCAGATAAATCTTCCTGGGGAGAAGAAATTTTATCCCAGTCAGGAGAACCTTGAGTAGCATAGGGAGAGGGTTTATTGGATCTGAATACAATGTTTATCAGGTCTTTTCCTGTCTTATAATGACTCTCTGGGTTCAATATCCTGTTTGCTGAAATCACCCCGATCAGGGTGTTTTTTTGTGATATTTTCGGGTAAGTTTTGGTAGGGTTTAATTAGTGTGCCAATAAAGAGTGGTAATCTTCTAAATTCGGAAATTTACAACTTCTTTTTTGTTATTTTGGGAGAAAATTGGGATATCGGATGGCGAGAGGAAAATTTTGGTGAAATTGGTCTCTTTGGAATAATCGATTGGAAAAAAAAGTATTTTAGGGAATGGAGCTGATTTTTCTCTTTTACTAAATGAATTGTATGACGGCAAATTTACTATTATCTTAGAATTTAATTCGAAAATGCCTCACCGGTTACAAAGATAAATTTGATCTTGGTAATTTTATGATAAAAAATCAAGTACATACGCACCGAGTTTATTAATTTGGTCTATTCAAGTAAGAATTAAATTTGTCCTAGCGATAAGCTATAACTGTTGATCAGAATATTGTAGCGCCAAATTTCCTGTCATTGGGGGAAAAGAAGGTGGTCAAGGATTTGTGTGTATCTAAATTAAAATTTTTAAATAAATAAAAAATGGAATTTATAGCGGGAAATATCGAAAACGAAAGGGATGAAATATTACTTAATATATGGGGTGATATTTCTTCTAAGTTAAGTGAATATGACTTGATTATAGGTTATAAAACTCCTTCATTAGGTCGAGAACTAGATGAAACACCAAGTATTATTATACGTAGTAAAGAGTATGGTATTATATTACTTGATTTTGTAAATTATTATATAAAAGAATTTGATGAAGATAATGAATATTGGAGGTTTTCCGATGATGAATTTATTTTTTCAAAGGATTTGTCTATCGATTTGTTTGAAAAAGAACTGATTAATAAGTTGAAAGATGACCGGCTACTGTACAATCTTCGGAAAGGCGAATTTAATTTTGATCTGCAGATAAAGAAATTACTTATATTTTCCCAGAACAGTATGTTGGAAATTAATAAATTAAATGATGAAGCAGATATAAAGCTATCAAATGATTATATAGGTAATGATAATTGGGAAAAATATTTTGATAATGTGTTTACAAGAAAGACTTTAATAGAGTCTCAATATATTGATAAAATTGATTCTATTTTAGATGGTTCAAATATTTATGAGAAAAAGCATAGAAAGAAAATTGAAACTGAATTAAAAACTATGAATGACTATATTAAAAAGTCATTAAGTAACACTTTTAAACTAGATTCAACGCAAAGGCAAATTGCTTTACAAATTCCGAATGGACCACAACGCATAAGAGGTTTGGCAGGAACTGGTAAAACAATTATTCTATGTATGAAAGCTGCTTTAGCTCATAAGTTTCACCCTCAATTACAAATTTTATTTGTATTTAATACTCAAAGTATGTATGCTCAGGTTGAGGAACTCATTACAAGGTATTACTTTAATGAAACTGGAAAAATGCCAGATTTTAATAAGCTAAATATTCTTCATGCGTGGGGTGGAAGTAACAAGCCTGGCTTGTATTATAACACTGCAAAAGGAATCGGAATTCAGCCATTAAATTTTATGAACGTTAGAAAATCACCTGATCCGTTAGATGCAATTTTCAATGATTTAATTAAAAACCATAAAGATAAAATACAGCAATCTTATGATATGGTCCTTATTGATGAAGCACAAGACTTTCCAGCATCATTTTTTGAAACTATTTTTTACTTAACTAAGGAGAGCAGTGGCTCCAGTCTTAAGAGGATAATTTGGGCGTATGATGAATTTCAATCTCTTACTGATATTAAAATTAAGGAACCTAAAGATTTGTTTGGTGTTAATGAAAAAGGACTTCCAAATATTCCAAATGACACCCTTGAAGGAATGTATAAAGGCAACATTAAAAAGGATTTTGTACTACCGAACTCTTATAGAAACCCGAGAATTACATTGATGGTGGCACACGGATTAGCTTTAGGGTTATATACAAACACCAAGGTTCCAATGATGTATAAAAATGATTGGGAAGCACGGGGGTATAATTTAATTTCACCCGATAAGCAGGTCTTCAATGAAGGTGATAACGTGATTTTAGAACGTCCTGAAGCAAATAGTAAAAACAACCTTGAAATTTTGCTTCAAGAAAGAAATAATGAGAATAAATTAATTCAATTTATTCCAACTCACGACTTAATGATTCAATTAGATAATGTCGCTTGTAAAATTGAAAATATTGTAAAGGAACATAATGTTGAGCCTGAAGAGATTTTAGTTATTGATATTGATACAAAAAACTCTAAATCCAATTTTGAAATAATAAGACATAAATTAGATTATAAAAATATTAAATGTATAACTCCTGGGTTTATTGAAAGTAATGATTCATTTAAAGTTCCTGGATTTGTTACACTTACTACCCCATTTAGAGCTAAGGGTAATGAAACAAATATAGTTTTAATTATTAATGGAAATAAAGTTTTGGATGATAATACTTTTAGATTAAGGAATTCAATGTTTGTTTCTATAACTAGATCAAGAGGATGGTGTTATATTTATTCAAGTGGTGAAAATAATTCTAAGTTAAAAACTGAAATTAATAAAATATTAAATGACTATCCAAAATTTGAATTTGTTTTTCCTTCAATTGATTCTATTAAAAGGAGATATTCGATTTTAACTAGTAGCAAAAATCTTGAAAAATTTGATTCTCAAATCGATGAGATTTTAAAGAATGAGGATTTGAATGCATTATTAATAGAGAAGCTTTTAAAAGATCCAGAGTTTCTTAATAAATTACGAGAAAATAGAGATAAGGAGTAAGTATGGATATTGATAAAATAAAAGAGTTATTAGATCAAATTAAAACTGTGTTTAAAGATATTATTCTTAGTACTAACTATGAAAAAATATCTGAAAATATCTTAAGTTGGCCAAATTATAAGCCAGGTATTTTTAAAAATATTTATAGTAAAGAGTATGAATTTATAGTTAAAAACAGACAATATAGTTTTTTATTAAAGGATAATCTTGGGTGTATTCAATTTTTTTATGAATTTAATAACGGTGAGGTTTTGAAAATAAAAATGGCATATTATCCTTATCCTGTAGTCTTAAATGAAAATGTTACAGAAGTTGAAAGTTTTCTTGATGAATCTTATGATGAAACTTTACTTGAATATTACTATGATATTTGGGAAATTTTCAATCACGAATTTGAATTAAATATTAATGATAAAGATTTAAAGGAAATTTTTTTGAAATCACAAAGTTTAGGTAATAATGAGTCTTTTGAAAATTTGCTTATGGCGAGGTTTGATTTTAAATATAAACTCACTAATTCATCACATATAAGGATAGACTTTGATTCAAGAGTTAGTTCTCATAATAAATGCGAAATTCAAGTGGGAGCAGTTAATGAAATTAGGGTTCCCATTAATAAAATTATTTCTCCAATAATTTTTTTCGACTTTATAGTTAAAAATATTTTAAAGGGTACTGATTTTTATGAAAATCTTAGTAGGAAGAGTAATTACGTGAGTATGTTTAAATATCATAGAAGTATTAAATCAGAAATTGATGATTTTAATGAGAGTAATATTTATATAGTATAATATTAGGAGACTAATTATAATGAAGGTTAGTTTTGAATCATTTTCACTATTTCTCCCGCTCCTTATAAAACCCCATCTTCAGGTAATCCCTGTACCTTTCATTGATTGGACCGTTTCGCGTCAAGAAAATTGCTCACCTTTTCCCTCTTATTACCTCCTCCTCAATATACCCCACCACAACCTCATCCTGGTTGACCGGCCGGCCGTCAAAGGTGTCGGCACGGAAATCCCAAAGGGTGGTGCGGTGGAAAAGTTGCCTCACACAGATTGCACGGATTTCACAGATAAAGATTTGTGGTGAGGGTTTCCTCTCGCGCCGGCCTGACGGCAGTCAGGGATTTAAAGGATTTCACTGATCAAGTATTTATCCTCACACCGATTTCAAAAATTTCACAGATAATAATTAGGTTATTATGATTTACTCTCGTGGGATATTCCCTTATTTAAAAGCTTTTCTCCTCTCGCTGAATTAATCTAAACTTCTCAACTTCCTCCACAATCCTTCCCATCAACTCTCCCGATACCGAAGTACTTAGCTGCCTCATGCTGATGATCAGCTTTTTTTGCTCTGGATGGGTAAAGACGATGAACTTGTTTTGATGCCAGGTTTGGTTGTCAGGAACTAGCTCATTCCCGAAAATCGACTGAATGTCCTCAATATGCCAGTATCCTCCCGCAGCCACAATCACAATAAGGAAATTCTGGAAGAACTTTTCTTGCCTGAACATCTCCATTCTGTCTTGGTGCAGCTCTCCCAGGATATTTTTTCTTCCCGGGGAGTATTTGGAAGGTGTGGTGTTGATTTCGGTCAGAAAGAATTTTTGGAAGAAAGTTGATTCAGATTCGCTTTTGTTTTCTTCGAATAGGAGGTTGTTCAACCTTTGGTACTGGTTCCATGTGGCACCGGCGGATTTAGGAAGATCTTTGTTATAGGGCCACCTTGGATCAAATTCATCCACTTCTAACTCACCTTTAATTATCTTCCCCCATTGATTAGGATTATTAATGGATTCATTACGGAAAGCTATTGGATTTTTAACAGGGTCAATAGCCAATTCCTTGCCTATCAAAAGAATGTCAGCGTTTGGATTTCCTTTGCCGATATAATAGGGGTTGGCAATATCCTTATTTTTCTCATCGGAATATAATTCGGTGGATTGATGTACAGATCTTTTTACTAGACTTTGGAAATCAGTGGAGAAACTCATAAGTATGTTTTATTTAAAAATGACGGTAGCTTGCCCCTTATTTTATATTAGCATCTTTTAATGTTCCTAGATTAGCTTCATTAAAATATTCGGTGAAAATCCTATATACTTTATCCGCAAGCTCATTAAATGAACTGGTCACCCAAAAGTATTCCTTGATTTGAGTCTTATCATTAACCTGTTCAAAATATTCTGAAGTTAGGATCCAATTAAGAATGTTGCCTTCTTTTTCAGTAATGTCTGGAACATGGATGACATACATTTCACTTTTACTGTAGGCTTTAATCAAACCTTCTGAGGTATGAAAGTGGCATTCCTCACCGGCATTGATTGCTTGATAAAGACGGGATTTTATGAGTTTTTCCGCTTTTAGTAAGTGGTCCCCAGATTGGAAGAAATCAAATTGTCTTGAATACTCTTCAGTCAGATCATTCATGTAAACCAAATAGGACTCTTGCCTTTCAGGATTTAAAATGTTTTTCTCCTTTAATTCCTCATAGACTATCTTCCAATAGTCGATTTCTTTTCTCTTCGTGGTTATGTTCAAGAACCCCTTTTTGGTCTTACTTTTTTCAAAAAGTTGAATATGCTTTATCCTTTCCTCCCTTGTCGTTTTTTCCATTTGGAGTTCGGTAAGAATATGGGCCCGTAGCCATTTGTTGAAGTGCCAGTATATTTTTTCATGATCCACATGGATATGCGATAGCATAGGTTTTATTACTAAATATATTATCTCATCCCTATAACGCTCGGCAATTGTGAGTGGCTGAAGAGCTATTTTGGTCAATAATTTTTCACGGAGTTCCTCAGGCCTGAGGGAAAGGGTGAATAATTCTGAAATAACATCCTGGTTCCAGATTTCCATGTCAAGGGAGTGAGCAAGATCATAATCGGCATTGCTGACTGAAACACCTGCCAATACCAAGATTACCTTATGGGCTCTTATCAGCTGGTTCTTACTTGACCATTGATGGATTAGGTTTCTTACTGTGAGATTGCTGTTTTGATAATTCTTGCATTCCACTACAATGGTTCTGTCTCCAACGGTCGCCTTGATATCTACTTCATAGGTAGCCATCATCACATTCCTCTCAGTGACAAATTTTGCAGCCCTAAAAATATGTTCAACAGCAAGCTCTAGGGAGTCTCCCTTGTCTTTGGTCACTTCTGGCGTTGGTGTAATCTCAATTGTCTGCATATAAAATGGAAGTCATGGTTAAACTCCAAACCTAAGTCCATAAGGCTAAAGAAACAATACCCCGATCACGGTATTTTTCACCAATTCATGGTGAAAGTTTCGATAGAGAGTGTATTCTCAAAAACAAAAATCCATTCCAAAACGAAAGTCAAAAATATTGTCTCTATTATAAACATGACAGTGTCAAAATAATAAACATGTTAGATATAGCTTTAGTAAAGCTGGAACTTGAAGAAAAACAGGTTCAGATATCCGCAAAACAAGACCGGATCCTTTCCCAAAATCTCGATCCCTTCCTATTCGATCGCCTCGAAAAAGCCAGAACCCTACTCAAACTAATCAAAGAAGCCCAAATCGCCTTCCAAGAAGATGTCCTGTTTAGGGTAGGGAACCTAGTGAAGACGATGGAGGAGGAGGGACTGAATTTTAGGGTGCCGTTGGTGTGAAGGAATTAGGAATTGATAAAGAGGAATGGGGAATGCTTTTCCGTGATGGAAATGATGAATAATGAATAATGCTTGCCCGCGTGGCGGGAACGTCGAATGAAGAAGTGAGCGGAACGTTAAGCCCTTAACCTAGGCCACAGGCCGCATTAACCCTTCAACATCATCCATAAAAATACCCTAATCACGGTATTTTATAGCGAGAAAAATTGGATTACTTTTAAGAAAAACATAGTGGGAAAAGGAAAGGGATAATTTGGGAATTAATTTATATGAATATGCACCTTAAGAATATTCAATATTGTCTGATGGCTTTACATTTAAGCTATAAATCCCTCAATGAGATAACATCAATCTTGCTGCATGATAAGGAGTTTGACAAGTCCATTGTTGATTCGGAGACTTTTAGGTTTTATAATTATTCACTCCATTACATGTTTGCCATGGAGGTCTGTAAGTTAATGCAGGCAAAGAATATTAGTGGAAGTGCGAATTATGCAAGCATAAAGAGATTAATAGGGGAAATATCTGCTTTTCACAAGCCTAACTTTATAAAAATTGGCGATAGACTTGAAAGACGAATTTCTGAATTGGAGCTTAATGGTATTTATGAAAAAATAAAGGACATGAGAGATACAAATTTGGCACATAGTGATGAGAATCAGAACGGTGGCCCCCTTTCTTTTCGTAGTTTTAACATAATGGAGATTGAAGAATGCAGGGAGCTACTTGATGACCTTCAGGAGATATTTAAAGAATGTACAACCCAATTTGATCATACCTTTATCATACCTACAAATACAAAAACCCAAAACTTATTGAAATATGCCGATGAATGTAGGGCCTTTGCTACAAAGAATAGGCAGGACTTTCTAGAATGAAGATTAAAAAAATAAAGCCCCCGATCTCTCGGAGGCCTATTGATTACTCACTTACTGGGTATCAAACAACTTAATCACAGCATATTTACTATTCTACTTTTTATCTTCCAATATCTTTTTTATCGCCTGGTTCATGTCCATCATGGCTTCCATCATCTTCATCATAACTTCAGTCTGACTCTTGTCTGCATAATTCGCTTTAACCTTACCACCTCCAAACGCAACATTTGAATTTGTTAAGTGCTCAATAACATGCCCTGGTTGGGAAGCAATTATCTGCAGGGGATCCACATTTAAAAACTCAGCTACCTGCTGGATGAGGTCCACGGTGATCTTGCTTTCCCCGCGCTCATATTTGGTGTAAGTAGCCTCCTTGATGCCGAGGTAGTCGGCAACTTCCACTGCTTTCTTGTCGCGCAGCTTTCTAAAGGTGGAAAAGTTTCTACCAATGTTTTTGTTTTCCAAAACAGTAAAGTTTGTGTCTTCTGAATCCTTCATGTCTTATGAATTTTGCTTCTACAATTTACGCATTTTAAGGGATAATAAATACTCTCCTGAGTAGTTTAATGCTCCAAATCACAGAAAGTAGTGTTAAACTACTAAAATACAATGGCTAAACTACTGAGAAAATAGGTAAAGGTTTTGAAAGTTTTAAGAACTTGCATACAAGTTAGTTATGAGAATCCTAAGCCACACATACAATTCCATTTGTCACCTTCTCTCCACCAGGGAAGTTGCTGTGCATTTCTCATTATCACATCTGCGCTACGGACCATGGGGATACCCCGTATGCTGCTGCCTCATTTCCCCTTATCAAATCCTAGGAACCAATAAGCAATTACAAAAGAATCTGATTAAGTCACCGGACTGAGCGAAGCGAGCTACGCGTTGCTTCGCAGTTTAAAGGTTAATGGTTTAAGGTTTAAGAGGGACGTTTTTCTGAACTCTTAACGCTGAACTGTGAACCCTGAACATGAAAAAAAGAATGCATCAATTCTTCGGGGGAGGGGTATGCGTTTTTGGCTGCGCCGGTTACTTGGCTACGCCGGTTACTTGGCTTCGCCGTTTACTGGCTTCGCCGTTTATTTGGCTTCGCCGGTTATGGGCTTCGCCGCTTATTTGGCTTCGCCGCTTACGTGGCTTCGCCGATTATTGGCTTCGCCGCTTAAATGGCTTCGCCGTTTATTTGGCTTCGCCGTTTATGGGCTTCGCCGCTTACGTGGCTACGCCGATTATGGTTTATGGGCTGCGCCGCTTACGTGGCTTCGCCGATAATTGGCTTCGCCGATTATTGGCTTCGCCGTTTATTTGGCTTCGCCGGTTATGGGCTTCGCCGCTTACGTGGCTTCGCCGATGATGGTTTATGGGCTGCGCCGCTTACGTGGCTTCGCCGATTATTGGCTTCGCCGGTTATTTGGCTTCGCCGGTTATGGGCTTCGCCGCTTACGTGGCTTCGCCGATTATTGGCTTCGCCGCTTATATGGCTTCGCCGTTTATTTGGCTTCGCCGTTTATGGGCTTCGCCGCTTACGTGGCTTCGCCGATTATGGTTTATGGGCTGCGCCGCTTACGTGGCTTCGCCGATTATTGGCTTCGCCGATTAATGGCTTCGCCGGTTATTTGGCTTCGCCGCTTACGTGGCTTCGCCGCTTATGGTTTTTGGGCTGCGCCGCTTACGTGGCTTCGCCGATAATAGGCTTCGCCGCTTATATGGCATCGCCCTTTATTTGGCTACGCCGTTTATGGGCTTCGCCGCTTAAGTGGCTACGCCGATTATGGTTTATGGGCTGCGCCGCGTACGTGGCTTCGCCGATTATGGTTTATGGGCTGCGCCGCGTACGTGGCTTCGCCGATTATGGTTTATGGGCTGCGCCGCTTACGTGGCTTCGCCGATTATTGGCTTCGCCGATTATTGGCTTCGCCGTTTATTTGGCTTCGCCGGTTATGGGCTTCGCCGGTTATTTGGCGTCGCCGCTTACGTGGCTTCGCTGTTTATGGGCTTCGCCGTTTATTGGCTGCGCCGTTTACTGGCTTCGCCGCTTAATGGTTCACGGTTGGAGCCAGGGCTGAACACTGAACACTGAACACTGAACTTTGAACCTTGAACTTATAAACTTTAACCTTTCCCCGCAGGGGAAAAAGTAAACTTTAAACCACAATAACTATGAAACATATAAAGAAACTATTTGATGGCATCCTGTGGCTGCTGGTGGGGGATCGGGGGCTGGAGTGTGGGATGCTCAGTAAGGGGAAACCCAACTGCACCTATGTACCTGACCCCAAGCCGAAGCCTTATACCCGGGAGCAGCAGGAGGCGATATTGCTGTGCAAGGCGATAGGAGTGATACTGAGGGAGGAGGGGATGAAGAATCAGCTGGACGTTCGTGTAGAGGTGAGGCCTTTGGGGAAGGAGCCGCCGGGGACGAAGTAGTTTATGGGTTATCGACTGCTGCGCAGTCTAGTTTATGGGCTTCGCCGTTTATGGTTTATTTGGCTGGGCCGGTTATGGATTAATGGTTGATCGTCCCGTGGGCATAATGCCCAGCGGGGACTGATTATAGGATTAAGGAGAAATAATGGGGGATGCGATTACGAAAAACATCCCCCCTGCCCCTCCCGATTCGCTACGCTCTCGGGACAAGCGCTTCCAACGGGGGAATTATTTACGGAAAATATTAACGAATAATACGATGAAAAAAAGAATGATCTTTTTCTTCCTGGGACTGGTATGTCTTTTTGGGAGAGTAGAAATAGTAGTAGGGCAGGAAGTTGCCGGCCACCCTGAAAGCTCCGCCGAAAAGGTCGGCGGGGCGCCGGTGGTGGTGTATGGACATATTTCGACTCATGGTGAGCCAGAAAAGGTGGTGCTGAAATTCTGGGATTCTTATATAGATGAATCGCTTAAAGACCCATCTCCTTTAATATTTGAAATGATCCCTGAACAGGGGAAGTTGTTTGCAGGGGCACCCAGGACCAGTGTGTTTAATTTTGATATCCCTGAGATATCCTCTCCCGCCCGGCTGTCTTTGATTTACAAGGATAAAGCAATCCTGGACAGGTATCTGGTGGAGCCCGGTGACAGTATCATGATCCATTTGGATATGAAAATGAACAGGGTGCTGTTTGGAGGGCCAAGTTCTGATAAGTTCCGCTGTCAATATGCCATTGACCTTGCCATACAAGAGACATATTTTTCTAACCCGGAAAAAATGACGGTTTCGCACCGTGAAAAAGCATTGGCTAATGAGGAGGACAGAAAAGTATATGAAGCTGCCAATAGCACTTTTAAGCGTGGATTGGAAATCATCGAAAGAGGCCAAGATGAACTTGCCTTGTTGATAAAAAAGATGGAGACTTTGGGCAACCCTTCGGGCGCCCAGGAAATATTGAAATTCTACAAACCGAAGCTATCAGATAAAGCCTTCCGGATTTTGGAAGCGGACATTAGGGGCAGGGAATACTCGGCAATTACCATGTCCTTTTATAAGTATGTCTATTCTTTTTCTCCGCTGGTGGAAGACCCTGAGTTCATTCCCGCTCTAGACAGCTTTTACTATCGGTATATCCATTCAATTCCGAGTGACTTTGTACCTGCACATATCGGCATCTTTTCCCTTGGGTACCTTCAGCACAGGTTTGACTTGGAACATGCCCGGGCGGTTGTAGAAAAGAAAGATCCATATGAACTGATTTTCAAACTCGAGAAAGGACCAGTGAGGGACCGCCTCCTGGGGATGTATTTTGCACGGAACTTTACCCGCATGCCCCTTGCTGCCGAAAGACTGTCTGAATCTCTTTCGGAAGTTAAGGAGAAAGGGGTGAGAGATTATCTGTCCGTATTGTTGCACAGAAATACCCCCGGGGCACCCATTCCCGACTTCCATCTTGAAAATCCTGAGGGTGAATCAGTGGCCCTTTCCTCCTTTGAGGGCAAAACTGTATTGCTGCAGTTTTGGACAGCTGGCTGCAAGGCTAGTTTAAACCTGATGAAAGAGGAGCTTTTTCCATTGGCAAAAAGCCTGGAAGGCAATGCTGATTTTTTACTGGTGACCGTAGAGGCCGGAAACAACGGGGAATATTGGAAAAACATGGTCACCTCTGCCCCCTTTGAGGGCAGCAACATCAAGCATCTCAATACAGGTGGGCTTTCACACTCTATTCTGAAACACTTCAATGTCTATAGTTTCCCCCATCAGTTGATCCTTGATGAAAGTGGGCGGCTATACAAGGCCGAGGGGCTTCCCATGCGGAAAGAACTTCTTAAAAGGGAGATAGAAAATGCACAATCAATAAATACCAACAATAAATCCCAAAAATAAAACCTATGAAAAAAACATTACTGATTTGGCTTGCCTACTTAATCTGTGGGAGTGCCATCGGCCAGGAGGCCGGATCGGAGACGTTCACCTTAAGGGGAACTGTAATGCTAAAAGTAGACAACACTGGATTGCCCGGGGCAACTGTGATGTCGGATGACAGAAAAAACGGTACCGTAACTGATGAAAACGGTAATTTTTCACTCTTGCTTTCCGGAGGTCTTCATAACCTTTCGATCAGTTTTTTAGGGTATGTGACGCAAGAAATCGAAATCCGGATGCCTGCAAATGCTTCACTTGAAGTATACCTTGAAGAAGCCAGTGCTGATCTGGAGACAGTCGAGGTGGTATCCACGGGATATCAGGAATTGCCCAAGGAAAGGTTGACGGGTTCTTTTGTACAGGTGGACAAGGAATTGGTAAACAGGAGGGTGAGCCCCAATATTCTTGAACGGCTTGAGGATGTGACGCCGGGCCTGGTTTTTAACCGTGATGCAGGCTCCGCTGGAGACCCTTTAAGCATCAGGGGAAGAAGTTCCCTGTTTGCCAACACGATGCCTTTGATTGTCATTGACAATTTCCCTTATGACGGGCCGATTGAAAATATAAATCCCAACGATGTAGAAAGCATTACCGTCCTCAGGGATGCTGCAGCAGCTTCCATCTGGGGGGCTCAAGCAGGGAACGGGGTGATCGTGATCACCACCAAAAAAGGGGGATTCAACACACCAACCAAAATTTCCTTGAATTCGAATGCGACGGTGTCAGAATTTCCAGATCTATTTTATAGACCTCTTATGAGTTCCGGAGAAGTAATAGGGGTGGAGTCCATGTTGTTTCAACGGGGGGTCTTTAACAATGCCGAAAACAATGTAAACAGGCCGGCACTTTCACCAGTGGTTGAGGCACTGATTAGGCAAAGAGATGGTATCTCTAGCCCTGGAGAGACAAATACACTCTTGGGCCAATTGGCAACGCATGATGTCCGGTCCGACCTGGAAAGGTATTATTATAGAAGACCTGTCCACCTTCAACAATCCCTGCAAGTATCGGGAGGATCTACCAACCATTCCTACAACATTTCCCTGGGGTATGACAGGAGTAACCAGGAAGTCATTGGCAACAGGGATAACCGGATGACCTTTTCAGCAAGGAACAATTGGAGATTTTTAAACAACCGGTTGAATGTTGATCTGATGGTATTCCATACTGGGTCGTCTTCTAATTTAAGCACAGAACTTCCTTTTGAAGGAGCCTACGCCGGATATGCGTACGATAGATTGGCAGATGCTGAGGGAAGAGGTCTGCCTCTCATCAGGGATCATAGGCAGGGGTATATTGACGGACTTGCGGGTCAGGGATTAATGGATTGGAGATTTGTACCCTTAGCTGAAATTGGAATTTACGAAAACAGGACTGCTGTAAACGACAACCGGGCCAATTTGGCGCTGAATTATAACATCCTGCCGGGGCTTACCGGAGAGGTTCTTTATCAATATTGGTCAAACAATACGGACAGAAGCCATCACCGGCCATTGGAATCCTATTTTGTTAGAAACATGATCAATAGGTTTACCCAGACTGGAACGGATGGCAGTCTTTCAAGGGCCATCCCGGAAGGAGGGATGCTGGATATTTCAGAAAGTTCATCTATCAGCCATAGTTTGAGGGCCCAGCTGAAAGGCAATACCGTTTTTAATGAAAAGCATGAATTGAATTATTTGGCTGGATATGAAGTGAAGGATTTAAATCTGTCAGGCAATGGAATGCGGTATTATGGATATGACAGCCGGATAGGCGTGAGTTCTCCAGTTGATTTTGTCAACAGGTTCAGAATGTATTACAATCCAGTGATGCAGCAAAATATACCCAACAATGTGTCTCATATTGGAAGGACGGACAGGTTTTTATCTTATTATACCAACTTGGGATACATGTATGACCACAGGTTAATGTTGTCAGCATCAGCAAGAATGGATGCCTCCAACCTCTTTGGCGTGGAAACCAATCAAAGGAGGGTGCCGCTTTGGTCTGTGGGTGGTGGCTGGATTGTAAGTAACGAAAAATTCTACGGTTTGGAATCCCTTCCTTACTTGAAGTTTCGATACACATATGGGTATAATGGAAATATAGACCGGACCCTATCTGCTTATACCACTGCCCGATATTTTGCTGCGGGTACAAACAATCTGTTGGCAGGCATTCCTTTGCCCTACGCTCAGATAGTAAATCCGCCGAATCCGGAGCTTAGATGGGAAAGGATTAAAATATCAAATTTTGGGATTGATTTCGAGTCTAAAAACGGGATATTGGAAGGCCACCTAGAACTGTATAAAAAAGAGGGGCTTGATCTGATTGGGGATACCCCTTTCCCTCCAAGTTCAGGTGTGTTGAATTTCAGGGGAAATTATGCGGATACCAGAACTTATGGGTTTGACCTAGCATTAAACACTGTTAACCTCCGGGGAAAAGTCAATTGGACTACCAATCTAATTGCGAGTCATGTCAACGAAAAGGTAACTTCGTACGGGACTGAAGTCAACCTTCAAAACTATCTCCGTTACGGTACCTCATTGGGTCAGGCCGTACCGATGGAGGGGAGACCGCTGTTTGGAGTTTACAGTTATCCTTGGGCAGGTCTTGATCCAGACACCGGTGACCCCATGGGATATGTAAACGGGGAAGCATCTTCGGATTATGCCCTTATTTTTGCTTCTGCAAACCGGGATAATATCAACTTTCATGGCTCTGGCAGACCTACATATTTTGGTTCGGTAAGAAACAATTTTTCTTATGGAAGGCTGACCTTATCGATGAACATCAGCTATAGGCTAGGGTATTTTTATAAGAGGGAAAGCATTTCTTACGGGCCTTTATTTTCCGGTATGAGAGGGCATGGTGATTTCTCAAAGAGATGGCAGGCACCTGGGGATGAGGCGTTCACCAATATACCCTCCATGCCCTTGACGGCAATAGGCAACAGGGATACATTTTATCAGCTTTCTTCGGTGCTAGTGGAAAGGGGCGACCACGTAAGGCTTCAGGATATAAACGTCTCCTATACCTTTCCAAATGTAAACTTCAAGCGGCACTCCATTTCCAGATTGGAAATATACAGTTACATCAATAATCTTGGTGTGCTTTGGAAGGCTTCGGATGATCCATTGGATCCGGATTTTCGGACCATGCGTCCTTTGACATCGGTTTCCTTGGGGTTAAGGGCAGATTTCTAATAAAAACATTGGCTTCCGGATCACTTTCTTCATAAGGTTTATTGATTTATCAAATGATTCCGGAAGCCTTTAACTCTTAAAAATTAATAAAATGAAAAACTTGAAACATATATTTCTTTGGATGTTTGGAACACTCATGATTACCTCGTGTGAGGATTTTCTGGATGTAAAACCGGACTTAGCGTTGGTGGTGCCCGAAAGCGTGGAAGAGTTGAGGGCTCTTTTGGACAATGGAAATATCATGAATGAAACGCCGTCCCTTTCCCTGTTGGCTACGGATGATATTTATTTTGCGGAGCAGGGGTTTCGGGCATTGAACGCCATGGAGCAGGCAGTCTATACTTGGGCTGAAAATCCGCTTGCGGATGTGGATATTATCCCTTGCTGGTCTACTCCGTACCAACAAATATTCTATTCCAACCTGGTACTGGACCGGATGGATGAGCTGGGGCTTGTTGATGAAGGGCTCAGAGGTGCTGCACTGTTTTACAGATCCTATGCCTTTTTTAACTTGGTATCGATGTTTTCACCTGTCTATTCTGCTCAGGCAGATCAGGCATCATTGGGGATCCCGTTGGTGACTTCCTCAAATGTGAACCAAAGATTTTCCCGGTCTTCGGTTAATGAAGCCTATCATAAGATACTCGGAGATCTTGAGATGGCTTTGGAGTTATTGCCCCGCACTGAAGTATTTCCTTCACGACCTACTACTTCAGGAGCGGAAGCCTTATTGGCCAGAGTGTTCTTGGCAATGGGGGATTATGAAGCGGCATTAAGCTATGCTGAAAAGGCATGGACTACGAATCCATACATTATGGATTTTGCGGAAATTGATTTAGATAGGCCCAATCCATTTATGATTTTTGGTGAGGAGGTAATATACCATAGCAGGGCAAGTTCGTATTTTTTCCTATCCTCCCTTCAAGGTCAGGTTAGTCCTGAATTATTTAACCTGTTTGGTGAGAATGATTATAGGAGAAGGGCTTTTCTTCAGGATAGGGGTAACGGTTTTTATATTTTCAGTGGGAATTATACCGGGACCAATAGATTGTTTACAGGTATCACAAGTGCGGAAGTCCTATTGATCTTGGTGGAGTGTAAGGCAAGGTTGGGGAATATTTCGGAAGCGGCAGGCCAGCTTGCATTACTTATGGAAAACCGATACGAAGCTGGCTCCTATGTAGATCCATTGGACCTAGGAACTGAGGATTTATTGGAAAGCATAATGATTGAAAGAAGGAAGGAACTTGCATTTCGGGGGCAAAGGTTCATGGATCTTAAAAGGCTGAACAGACATGAAAACCTAGAAAAAGCCCTAACAAGGGAGGTGGAAGAGGCTATGTATAATCTACCGCCAAATGACGGGCGTTATGCTTTTCCTTTGCCACAGCGGGAGACGGAAATGAATCCCGAATTATAAAAGTATGTATGGGACAACCCGAGGGTTGTCCCATTTTTGGCACTCTACTTAAGAGTAGGTGGAATATACCTGAAAGTACCGGATGTAACCGGGGTTCCGTTTACACCGTCATACAGGCAGTCGCCTGAATTATCACAGGAGTAGCTTGCACCTGGAGGCATTTCATTGATATTAATCCATCCATGTTCGGGATCAAGGCCATAAAGGTCTTGCGTCGAACTCGGCATATTGAAAGCAAATGCCATGCTTGCTGCCAGCGCCAATCCTAGAGCTGGGAGCGATTTTACGATTTTTTTCATTGTTTTAAAATGTTGTAACAGTAGCGTACTACCGTTGGGTTAACTAATCGATTTAATGCATGCATGCGGTTGGTCCGATAGAGCTTTGGCTGCGCGAGGCCTTGTCTCGTGTAGGAGCCGGACCGGCCCCTTTGTTCCGCCTGAATTAGTGAGCTTCCTATCCTCACTTTGGAAGAGGCGGAATTTTGTTTATAGTTTATTGTCCTCTTCGAGGACGTTTATGGCTTATGGTTTACGTGCCTCGGTTTAAACTTTAACCGTCCGCTTTAGCGGACCATAAACCATAAACCCACTCATTGCTTTGCGTTAATCCATTCATCTTCCGCTTAGTTTACCTCATGCGGGAGGCGGAAATTAAACCTTTAAACCTGTCCCCACTTTCCTGATGACCTTCACCAGGCATTGTGGTGGAGAGGTAGATTCCTACAGCGCTGATGGCTACAAAGACCAGGTTTACTACCAAATGCGCCCCCCAGCTCATGGAGTCGAAGATGCCTGCACAACCGCAGGGAACCCTGGGAAAGCTGCCGATCCAGATAAGGCCAACATACGTGCTGAATACTGTGAGTAAAGCCAGTGAACCTATGAATCCCCAGATTCTTGTTTTCTCCCAAAGTAATAATCCCACAAGAAGCATCTCGACCATTGGAATCGCCCAAGCCAGTTGCCTCGCCCAATCCAACGGAATCTCCTGGTTTTGCATGGCTGAGCGGAAACTGGCAAAGTCGGTGAGTTTGGCAATGCCGGTATATCCCAAAAGTATGATAAGTAGGAGAGAGGCGGCCAAGGGAAGAAAGTTTTGAATCCTGTTCATAATTTTTGCATCTATATAGCTGATAATGAGCGCTATTGATTTTTTAAGAAAGTTATGGATTATTAAATTTCCACGCTTCCAAATCCGCCAAACGACGGGTTTTGGGGGGTGAACGTATCTTCGCGTGCTTCGCTGTTTATTTGGCTTCGCCGTTTACTGGCTTCGCCGCTTATGGTTTAAATGGCTGCGCCGGTTATGGTTTACTTGGCTTCGCCGCTTAACGGCTTCGCCGGTCCTGGCTGCGCCGCTTAAGGGTTAATCGTTCACAGTTGGATCCAGGGCTGAACACTGAACACTGAACCGTGAACCCATAAACCATAAACTTTCCCCGCAGGGGAAAAAGTAAGCCATAAACCGGAGGGGGAATTGGCTTCGCCGGTCCTGGCTGCGCCGCTTAAGGGTTAATCGTTCACAGTTGGATCCAGGGCTGATCACTGAACACTGAACCGTGAACCCATAAACCATAAACTTTCCCCGCAGGGGCCCAAGTAAGCCATAAACCGGAGGGGGACTTGGCTTCGCCGGTCCTGGCTTCGCCGCTTATGGTTTAAAAGGCTGCGCCGGTTCTGGCTTCGCCGTTTACTTGCTGCGCGCGTATGGTTTAAGGTTTTAGGATTTCGGTTTTTTGTAAACCATAAACTTTCCCCGAAGGGAAAAAGTAAGCCATAAACCAAGAAGGGTAATCAGCTTATCCCCAGCTTTACCCCAACTTTACCCCAGGGTAACTGTAACTTTGATATAGGTTAGGTAGTGGACAGGGGGCTTGAAATAATTACTTTTTAATGGTGATTAATACTTATGTCTGTCCTAATTGTACCTAAGAATCCGTATAGTCCGTATAGTCCGCCAACATTTTGACGGTCAATTATTTAGGGTAATCTTTGGGCATGTTAAACAAATAAAACCATAAATAAATGGCAAGACAATCGAGTTTTATAAAGTTGGAAGGTACCATCGGGGATGTTACTTTTTTTAAGGGGAAAAACGGATACCACGCCCGTCAGAAAGGTGGTATCAGCAAGGAGCGAATCATGAACGATGATGCTTTTGAAAGGACCCGCGAAAATTTGGCGGAATTTGCCAGAGCCGCCTCTGGAGCCAAACTTCTCAAAGATGCCTTTAGGGAGATTACCGTGAGGGCCCGTGACCTTCGGACGCACAATAGGCTATATAGCCAGGCGCTGAAGGTACTGAAGACCGACACGCTATCGGATAGAGGGGAAAGAAGAATTGAAAACGGGGAGATGGGACTCTTCACAGGGTTTCAGTTCAGCAACAACTGTATGTTTGAGGCCACCATCTACGCCAAATTCAATGTGGAGGACGAAGGGGCTGACCTGAAAGTAGCCTTCGACGCGTTTTCCCCGAGGAAGTATCTATCAAGACCCAATGGGGCCACTGATTTCCGGATGTTTTTGGTGGGTACGGGAGTGAACTTCCAAAATGGTGAAAATTCTTCCCAAATCATGATCAGCCCGGTACATAAGCTGAGTATTGATGCCCTGGAGGGCTTGGAGCTCACCGTGGCCAAAAGTGAGGGAGGCGGTGATTTCCAGTTCTTTGCCCTTGGAGTGGAATTTCTCCAGGAGGTCAACGGCAAAACCTATACGCTGAACAACGGCGCACACAATGCGGCCAAAATAATCCAGGTAATCTAATGGCGCTGCAACTTCATTTGGAAAGGGAGTATTGGCCGGCCGGTACCAATGGCACGCTGACGGTGGAAGACTATAAGCTGGGCAAGTTTATAGAGCTGCCCTGGCGGCGCAACCGGCCCAATATGAGCTGTATCCCGGAAGGGGTGTATAAACTGGCAAAGCGGTATAGCGAAAAGTGGGGTTGGCATGTCGAGGTGAAGGATGTGCCCAACCGCTCGCTGATCCTCATCCATCCTGCCAATGATGCGCTGCAGCACCTGAGGGGGTGCTTGGCTCCGGTAAGTAAGATCACCGGGGAGGGAAAGGGGAGCAAAAGCCGGGTTGCTTTTGAGAAGTTTAAGGAGATGGTTTATGCAGCAATAGACGGGGGAGAGGAGGTGATTCTGGAGATAAGGAGCTATCCAGACGCTGCTCTCAATCTGTCGCAGTATGAGCTGTCATGGATGGAATAAATCTGTCCATTATGGTAGGGGGGATTATATCCCTCCTCCTTTCTGTCCTTGCTTATTTTCTCCATCTGCTGATATTGGATTTCAGGAAGATGCGGGAGGAGCAAAGGGAGCTCAGGGACCTGTGTGTGTGGCTCAAAGCCGAACAGCGCATTATCAAAGAATGGCTCCGCCCTGAGCGGGTGCGCCGTCAAGACGAAAGAGGGGCGACTGACACCATCTGAACCATGAGTACGGAGCAGCGAAGTGGGAGAGTCCATAAAACGGGTGCGAAGTCGGAGACGTTCCTACAACGGTGTGCTGGGCACTGAGCACTGAGCACTGAGCACTGGGCACTGAGCACTGGGCACTGAGCACTGAGCACTGAGCACTGAGCACTGAGCACTGAGTATTGTGCGCTGTGCACTAGTACTGAAGGTTAAAAAACCGAATGGGCAAAATTGGCTACAATGGCCCGCCAAGATGCTCGATCTGACAACCATGACAACAGCGCCTTTCGATGCGCAGCATCGGAACAGCGGACAACAATGACAACCACGTAATCAGAAACTTTAAACAAACTAGATATGAACGAAATACAACAAAGATGGAATGCGCCTACGCCTCCTTTTTTCAAGAGGATACAGAAGGTGGGTATGGTATTAATGGGAGTGGGTACTGCAATATTGGCGGCGCCCGTGAGTTTGCCGGCCTCGATCACACTGGTGGGTGGATATATACTCACTGGAGGCACAGTATTGTCAGCAGTGGCCCAGTTTGCCAAGCAGGATGGTGATAATTCCGGTAATTTGACCGGTAACAAAATTATTGACTAATTGTTTGGAGATATAAGACTTAAATTTTAATTTGTAGATATAAACCATTACATTATAATATGAAGAAAGATTTAATTGCATTGATGAATTCTACTGCTGGGCGATTAGGCTTGGCTGATAATCTGGATTTTAAAATGGATTGGATTGGAGGGTATGGGACGTAGAGTAATCCACGCCCAGGACATCATGGAAATAACGGGTAAGGGCCGAACTTACGCCTATGACCTGTTAAGAAAAATAAAGGAATTTTTCAAGAAGTTGCCCCATCAGGTGGTTACTTTTGAAGATTATGCCGAATACCATGGAGTGTCTCTGGCTTCACTACAGGGTTACATGAGTAAATAAAAAGAAAAGTGCAGCTGGTGGAGAGCTTACCTCCAAGGCTGCACTTTTTTGCTATTGGGTTGCTAAACCCAACCGGAGGAATATCCGGTGTTTGGAAAGGTCCACGACCATCCTAAGATGAACCATGGGTTACTGTTTTAGATCCGTTACCTGATTATACTGGGTTTGCATAGAGTAAAAAGACTATAGGCTACTTTGTGCCTTTGGGTGGGGCTTTCAGCAATCATGTTGATCAATGTGGAGCTTCTGGTGTCTTTTCTCGTAATGGAGAATTGTTTTGCTTGTGAATTAGTTATCATAATTTTTAAATTTTAATTGTCCTCAAGTATATGGATTTAATCAATGGAATTTCTTCGAGATCTGTCAACTACGGGTTTCACCGGGTCAACGACATGCTGTATCTGCTATATGTTAAGTTTTGGTATTTACATATTCTGGGTTGGATGTTTTATATCGTGAGCAGTTACCTCAGTACGCCATATTTTGGGGAGGAGTATCTGCCCTTCGATTATGTGTTGCTCAATCTTGCCTTCCTGTTTGTTTTTTTCTATGGGATCAGTTTTATCGTATTTATATGGCTCTGCGTAAGGTGCCCTCCACTCAAGAAACTGTATGGTACCATAATTTTCTACACCATATTTATCATGAGCAAAGTGTGGGTGGACCAAATTTGCCTGGGTTTAGAGGAGGGCTTTTGGGCGCTTTGTGTCCACGAATACTGGAGGTTTCAGCAGTTGGTGGGATGGGCAGGAGGAATCACCCTGGCGGTGATCATCTTTGTGGCCGATTATCACATGGCTGAGATGATAGAGGAAAGGAAGCGGATAGAAATAGACCTGTTGTGCAGCAGGCTGGACCCGCACTTCATTTTCAATTCCCTGCAATCATTTGGTGCTGAGTTGCTTCCTTTTTCGGAAAGGCTGTATAAGAAGATGACCAATCTGGCCGGAATATTCAGGTATGCTGTGGAGGCACAGGGGCATCAGTCCTATCTGTGGCATGAGATCAAGCTGGTCAAGAAACTTATCAAGACAGCCAGATATGCCCAACGGGGGACCTTGTATATAAACTTGGTAAATGGGGTAGACAAAGACCTGAGCAAGCAGTTGTTTTTTCCAAAGAGAGTGCTGCCCACCTTAGTTGAAAATGTTTTTAAGCATGGCTTATTAAGTGACCCTGCAGACCGTGCACATATTTCCATATCTTGTAATATTGAAGAGGAATGGGATAGTGTATTGCAAATTGGGATTACCAATAAGTTGAAACAAGGTCAAAAGCATAAGTCTTTTTACCTTGGGCTAAAGGCCTGTAGAAAGATTCTGCAGTATCATTTTAAGGAGAATTTTAGGTTAAATGAACGGGTTGAAAATGATTTATATGTATTGGATTTAATTATTTATTATGGAAAAGGTGATGAAGGTAGGGATAGTTGATGATGAAATCGGCTCCCTGGAATTATTGGAGACATTGGTGGGCAGGTTGCCCTATTTTTCGGTGTGCCTCAGCAGCACTGACCCTGTAGCAAGCTTGTCGCAAATACAAAAGGCAGCGCCTGATATCATGGTATTGGATGTGCAGATGGCAGGACTGGACGGACTGGCCTTTGCGGCCGAACTGCAGGCCATGCATATTCCGGTGATCTTGGTAAGTGGCAAAAAGCTCGAAGCCCAGGATCCCTTTGACTTGGAGGTGGTGGACTTTGTGGCTAAGCCTGTCAAAATTGGCAGGCTTACCAAGGCCTTGCACAAAGCCAAGGAGTGGGTGGAGCTTCGCCAGCTGAAAGAGACTACTGCTACTCGTGTCAAACCCAACCAGGATGAATTTCTTATGGTAAGGCACTTTAAATACAAGGGATTTACCAAGCTGAATGTGAGTCAAATTGATTTCATCGTGGGAGCAGGTGACAGGCCGGAAATTATGGTGGAAAATGAAAAATACTACAGCGATAAGAGCCTAAACCTACTGGAGGAGGAGCTTAGGAATTATCATTTTATAAGGATTCATAAGTCTTATTTGGTAAACCTGAGGAAAATTCAGTCTGTCGATCAGGAGCATGTATATTTCCAGCAGAGCTATTATGATAAGATACCTATAGGGAGAACGTATAAGGAGGGTTTTTTGGAGTACTTCCGGGAGAGATACGTGTATTAGGTGTCGGATGTTGGATGGAAAAAGACCGAAGACGGAAGACCGGAGACCGGAGAGGGGAGCCGTAAGAAA